>JASGJO010000030.1:0-240375 GCA_049840715.1 Pseudorhodoferax sp. | reverse complement strand
ATCCTGGACATCGACTACAGCGACGCCCAGCTGCTGGCCCTGCTCGCGCACGACAGCGATCCGTTCAACCGCTGGGAAGCCGGCCAGCGCCTGGCGCTGCGCCGCGCGCTCAAGGCCATCGGCGACGACGCCTTCGCCGACGGCCAGCCCGTGCTGGACGCCGCCTTCGTCGACGCCATGCGCGAAGTCCTGCGCCACCCGCAGCTCGATGCGGCCTTCAAGGAGCTGGTGCTGACGCTGCCGTCGGAGACCTACCTGGCCGAGCAGCTCGAGGTGGTCGATCCGCAGCGCATCCACGCCGTGCGCGAAGCCATGCGCGCGCAGCTGGCCGAGGCGCTGTTCGAGGACTGGCAGTGGGCCTACGAGGAACACCGCGACAACGGCGCCTACCAGCCCGACCCGCGCTCAGCGGGCCGGCGCGCGCTGGCCGGCCTGGCACTGGCCCAGCTGTGCCTGGCCGCGCGCAGGAGCGGCGACCAGGTCTGGCCCGGCAAGGCCTACCAGCGCTTCAAGGACGCCGGCAACATGACCGACCGCTTCAATGCGCTGTCGGCCCTGGTGGCCAGCGCCCACGAACTCGCGGCCCCGGCCCTGCAGCGCTTCCATGCGCTGTTCAAGGACGAAGCCCTGGTGCTGGACAAGTGGTTCGCGCTGCAGGCCGGCAGCCCCGACCGCAACGGCAACGTGCTGCCGGCCGTCAAGCAGCTCATGAAGCATGCCGACTTCAACCTGCGCAACCCGAACCGCGCGCGCAGCGTGATCTTCAGCTACTGCAATGCCAACCCGGGCGGTTTCCACCGCACGGACGCCGCCGGCTACGTGTTCTGGGCCGACCGCGTGATCGAGCTCGACGCCATCAACCCGCAGGTCGCCGCCCGCCTCGCGCGCGCGCTGGACCGCTGGAAGAAACTGGCCGAGCCCTACCGCACGGCTGCGCACGAGGCCCTGGCCCGCGTGGCCGCCAAGGCCGACCTGTCCAACGACGTGCGCGAGGTCGTGACCCGCGCACTCGACTGATCACCCACTTCGAAGGAATCCCATGACCCAGAGAATCTCCCTGACCCGCTACCTCGTCGAGCAGCAGCGCGTCGACGGGCTGATCCCCGCCCAGCTGCGCCTGCTGCTGGAAGTGGTCGCCCGCGCCTGCAAGCGCATCAGCTTCGCCGTCAACAAGGGCGAACTCGGCGACGTGATGGGCGCCGCCGAGACGCAGAACGTGCAGGGCGAGATGCAGAAGAAGCTCGACATCATCGCCAACGAGGTGCTGATCGAGGCCAACGAATGGGGCGGCCACCTGGCGGCCATGGCGTCCGAAGAGATGGACAGCATCTACGTCGTGCCCAACCGCTATCCGCAGGGCGAATACCTGCTGCTGTTCGATCCGCTGGACGGCTCGTCCAACATCGACGTGAACGTCAGCATCGGCACCATCTTCAGCGTGCTCAAGAAGCCCGATGACCACCCCGGCGTGCACGAAGGCGACTTCCTGCAGGCCGGCGCCAGGCAGGTCGCGGCGGGCTACTGCATCTACGGCCCGCAGACCACGCTGGTGCTGACCGTGGGCGACGGCGTGGCCATGTTCACGCTGGACCGCGAGCAAGGCTCCTTCGTGCTGACGCAGGAGAAGCTGCGCATCCCCGAGGACACCAAGGAGTTCGCGATCAACATGAGCAACATGCGCCACTGGGACGCCCCGGTGAAGCGCTACATCGACGAATGCCTGGCCGGCAAGGAAGGGCCGCGCGGCAAGGACTTCAACATGCGCTGGATCGCCAGCATGGTGGCCGACGTGCACCGCATCCTGATGCGCGGCGGCATCTTCATGTACCCCTGGGACAAGCGCGAGCCCGAGAAGCCGGGCAAGCTGCGCCTGATGTACGAGGCCAATCCCATGGGCTGGCTGGTCGAGCAGGCCGGCGGCGCCGCCACCAACGGCAAGGAGCGCATCCTGGACATCGAGCCGACCAAGCTGCACCAGCGCGTGAGCGTGATCCTGGGGTCGAAAAACGAAGTTGAGCGCGTGACCAGCTACCACGCGGAAAAATGACGCTATAATCGCGGGCTACGCCGGTGTAGCTCAGTCGGTAGAGCAGCTCATTCGTAATGAGAAGGTCGAGGGTTCGATTCCTTTCTCCGGCACCAGACCGAAAACCCCGTCATCGCAAGATGGCGGGGTTTTTCTGGGGCGTCCGAGGCCGCTGCCGCCCGGCCCTGCGCGTGCTGCCTGTTTCGCAGGCACTGCGTCGCAAGCCGCGCCGGACAAGGCTTGCGGGAGTTCCCCAGTGGGTTGTCCACAGCCTTGCCCACGGCGCGCAGGGACAAGTATCCCTGCCCCACCGGCGCTCGGCGGCGCAGCGCGAAGGACGGCCATGGCCGGACCGGGCGAAGCGCCCGGAGGCGATTCAGGCGGCGGCCTGCGCCGCGTCGATGAAGGCGCGCACCGGGTCCAGTTGCGACGCCACGTTGAGCGCCGGCGCATGCCCGCAATCCGGCATCTCGATCACCTGCAGGCGCCCTGCCGCGCCCGGGCCGCGGCCGCGCATGGCCTGCACCGTCTCGGGCAGCACGAGGTCCGACTGCGCGCCGCGCAGGCACAGCACGGGCGCCGCGATGGCGTCGTAGGCATCCCACAGCAGGTAGTCGTCAGGATGGTCCACGAACTGCCCGACCATGGCCGGGTCGTAGTGCGGCGTCACGCGGCCGTCGGGCAGGCGCCGCGTGGAGGTCTCGGTCAGCCGGCGCCACTGCGCATCGCCGAGCCAGCCGTAGGGCGCATAGGCCTGGCGGAAAAAGGCCTCGAGCTCCGTCACGGTGGCGAACGCCGGCGGCTGCCCCGCATAGGCGCGGATGCGCGCGATGGCGGCATCGGCCAGCTGCGGCGCGTTGTCGTTGAGCACCAGGCTGCGGATGCGCGTGCGCATGCCCGGCGCCAGCAGCCCGCCGGCGCAGGCCATGCCGATGGCACCGCCCATGGAGGTGCCGACCCAGTGCGCGCTGGCGATGCCCAGCGCATCGAGCAGCGCCTCGGCCAGCCGCACGTAGAACGCGATGCAGTACTCCTCGCGCGGCGCCGGGCTCCATTGGCTCAGGCCGCGGCCGATGGTGTCGGGGCAGACCACGCGGTAGCGGTCGGCCAGGTGCATGGCCAGCTCGTCCATGTCGCGGCCGGTGCGCGCCAGGCCGTGCCAGGCGATCACCACCGGGGCGTCGGCAGCGCCCCAGGCGGTGTAGTGGATCTCGCGGCCGGCGCAGACGACGTAGTGCGAACTGGGGGTCATGGAAGGCTCAATCGGGGATGGTGAGCACGCCGGCGGCGTAGTCGATGCGGTCGGCGGCAGCCGGCGTGGCGGCGATGGCCGGCACGTTGGCCGCGGTGATGGCCGGCGCGGCGCCCGCCGTGCCGCCGCGCGGCACGGTGCGCACCACCTGGCTGGGCGGCAGCGCGGTGCCGTTGCGCAGGTTCGCCCAGACCGCGTCCAGCGCATGGTTCAGGTAGACGTGCAGCGGGATGTAGCGGCTGTCGTAGCCGGGCAGCACGCTGGGCAGGCCGATGAAGCTGTCGAAGTGCTGGGCGTTGGTGACCTCGATGTAGCTGAGCCTGCTGGCCGCGCCCTCGACCTTGCGGTTCAGTGCCACGTACGGCCGCGAGGTGTGCGACACCGGCAGCAGCGCATCGTCGCGGCCGTGCACGATCACGGCCGGCTTGCCGCGCAGGTTGCCGTTGCGGCGCGTCTCGTCCACGCCGGCCTTCAGGCGCTGCGCCCAGGCGTCGTTGCCCTCGACCAGGTTGCGCAGGCACAGGGCGCCGTCCAGGTTCATGTCGAAGGCGTTGGTCGAGGGCGAGCGCGACAGCAGGTCGCGCGCGGCGCCGCCCGGGTTGTTCTCGTTGAGGAGCTGCACGCCGCTGGCCGGCGGCACGCCGTTGCCGGTGGCGAACATGCTGGCGAGCAAGGCCGCGTCCAGCGCCTGCGGCACACCCAGTGCGCTCGTGGCACCGTAGCCGTAGCCGCACAGGCGATCCTGCACCCCCGCGCGCGCCAGCCCGTTGGCGAAGGTCACGGCCACGGCGGGCGCCACCTCGAACGCGGCCAGCGAGGGATGCAGCACCTGGGCCTCGGCCTCCCAACCGTAGGCGCGCAGCTTGGCCAGCGCCTCCTCGGCCTGGGCCGTGGTGTCGGCGCCGGTCAACAGGCCCTTGGCCTTGAGCGAGGCGCAGCGCTGCGTGGCGACGGCACCGACCAGCGTCACGTAGTTCGACTGGAAAGGTGCCGCGCTGAGGCTGGGCGCCAGCGCCGCGCAGGACTGGAACACATGGGCATAGGTCGTGAAATCCACCAGCGTCTTCGCGCTGACGGGCACGGCATTGGCCCCGCGCTGGATGCTCACCCCCGGGTCGGCCGGCAACTCGACGGCCGGCTCGGACACGGCCACGGCATCGATCCAGCCGCCGTCGTCCAGCTCGGCCGCCGCCAGCGCCGCCCCTCCTCCGTTGGAGATGCTGGACGCGATCACCAGCGTGTTGTCGCGCACGAAGCTCTGCAGCCGCGTGCCGTCGGCCGCGCGCTCGCCCAGCCGCTCGTTGAGCACGTAGAACGCGAACTGCACGGCCTGCAGTGTGAAGCGGCCCCAGTCCTTCTCGGGGTTCTGCTGCGAGTGCGCGTGCTTGAACGCGAAGCGGTTGGGCGTGGCCGTGTTGAAGGCCGCGCGCTCGCTGTCCGTCAGCGCGGCGCGGAAGGCCGCCGCCTGGCCGGCCGCGCCAGCCGCTGCGCGCGTCCCGTCGATCAGGGGCACCGTGTCGTTCTGCAGGTCGTGCGGCGCCGCGCCCGTCCCCTTGTCGGTGTAGGCCACGGCGCAGCCGCGCTTGAGCGCCCATTCGCCGGCCGAGATCGCGCCATAGACGCCGCGCGAGCCCGAGGAGGTGGCGGTCACGATGCAGGGCTGCTTCGCATCGAAGCTGTTGGGCACCTGCACCATCAGCGTCACGTTGCGCCGGCCCGTGCCGTCGTCGCTGTAGGCGATGTACTCGCCGCCGGCCACCTTGCCCTCGCCCAGCGAGGCCGTGCCGTCCAGCGCCACGCCGGGGCCGTAGAGCACGCCGTAGCCGCCCGCGGCCGTCATGTCCAGCAGCGCGCGGTAGTTGTTGTAGATGGCGTTGCGGCGCAGTTCGTCCGCCCGGGGCGCGGTGGCGTCGGCATAGACGGGCTCGGCGCCCGCCAGGCCGGTACTGCCCAGGCCGGCGGTCAACAGGTCGTCCTGGCCGCCGTCGTACTCGAGCATGGTCACCGTGCCGACGAAATCGGGCTTGGTGTTGGCCTTGGGGCCGTCGCCGCCGCAGCCCGCCGCCAGCGTGGCGGCTGCCAGGGCCACCGCACAGAGCGGCATCCGCCGCAGTTTCTCGCATCGCATGGTCTGTCTCCTCTGGTTGAAAGAATTCAGCGCCGCGCCAACGCGCGCGCCCGTAGGCGCCCGACGATGCCGGTGGGAAAGTGGTAGACCGAGAGCACGAACAACAGGCCCAGCCAGAGCAGCCAGCGGTCGGGCGTGAACACCGCCGCCAGCCAGGGCACGCCGGCCACGGCCTCGCCGGCCAGGCGCAGCAGGTCCTGCAGATAGCTTTGCGCGACCACGAACAGCGTGGCGCCGATGGCCGCGCCGTACAGCGTGCCCATGCCGCCGATCACGACGATGAGCAGGATGTCGACCATGATCTCGAACGACAGCGAGGTGTCCGGCCCGTTGTAGCGCAGCCAGATCGCCAGCATGGCGCCGGCCAGCGTGGCGAACAGCGCCGACAGCACGGCCGCCGTGGTGCGGTAGACCACCACGCGGTAACCGATGGCCTCGGCGCGGAACTCGTTCTCGCGGATGGCCTGCAGCACGCGGCCGAACGGCGAGTTGACGATGCGCAGCAGCGCCAGCACGAGGCCCACGGCCAGCACGAACAGCAGGTAGTAGCAGAGCAGCCGGCCATCGAGCGAGGCGCCCAGGAACGGTTCCTCGGCGAACTCGAAGCTCGGCGAGATGAGTTCGGGCATCTTGAAGGTCAGCCCGTCCTCGCCGCCCGTGAAGCTCGACAGCTGCGAGGCCAGCGTCTGGAAGGCCGAGGCCACGGCCAGCGTGATCATCGCGAAGAAGATCGCGCGCACGCGCAGCGAGAACAGGCCGATGGCCAGCGACAGCACGAACGACAGCGCCAGCGCCGCGGCCACGCCCACCGCGAGCGCGTCCCAGCCCGCCCCCATGCGCGAGGACGCGATCGCCACGCCGTAGGCGCCGATGCCGAAGAACATGGTGTGCGCGAAGCTCACGATGCCGGTGTAGCCCAGCAGCAGGTCGAAGCTCGCCACCAGCACCACGAAGACCAGCACCTTGGCCGCGACGTTGAGCGCCTTGACGCCCGGGAACAGGAAGGGCGCGAAGGCCAGGCCCAGCGTGAGCGCGATGAGAATGACGGCCAGCACGCGGCTGCGCGGCAGGTCGTGGGACAGGATTCTGCTCATACCTTCACCACCGGATAGACACCCTGCGGCCGCCACATCAGCACTGCCACCATCAAGGCGATCGACGCGAACTGCGTGGCCACCGGCAGCACGAAGCCCACGTAGTTGACCATCAGCCCCACCAGCAGCGCACCGATCAACGCGCCCAGCGTGGAGCCCAGGCCGCCGATGATGATGACGATGAAGATCAGCACGTTGACCTGCGCGCCCATCTGCGGGATCAGGTTCTGCTGGAACAGGCCCCACATCACGCCGCCCAGGCCCGCCAGCGCGCTGCCGGCCACGAACACGCCGACGAACAGCCGGCCGATGCGGTAGCCCAGCGACTCGACCATCTCGCGGTCCTGCACGCCGGCGCGGATCAGCAGGCCGATCTTGGTGCGCGACAGCAGCCAGGCCAGCACCACGAACACCACCAGCCCCACGGCCACGGCCAGCAGCCGGTAGCGGCTGATGGCCGCCTCGCCGATGAACAGCGAGCCGCGCAGCGCCTCGGGCAGCGGCAGCGGCAGCTGCGCCGGGCCCCAGACCATCTTGATGAACTCCTCGCCGATGATCATGCCGCCCATGGTGATGAGGATCTGCTTCAAGTGCTGGCCATAGACCGGCCGCACGATGAAGCGCTCGAAGGCCAGGCCCACCGCCGCCGCCACGGCCATGGCCGCCAGCATGGCCGGGAACACGGCGACGAGGTTGCGCCACAGCTCCTGCGAGCCGGTCCAGTCGGCCATGAGGCCCAGCACGCTGCTGGCGACGAAGGCGCCCAGCGCGATGAACAGGCCATGGCCGAAGTTCAGCACGTCCATGAGGCCGAACACCAGCGTGAGGCCCGAGGCGATGATGAAGACGATCATGCCCATGGCCAGGCCCGCCACCGTGAGCGTGAGCCAGGTCGAGGGCGAGCCCACCAGCGGCAGCGCCAGCAGCGCGAGCACCGGCACCAGGGCCAGCGGCTTCCAGTCGAAGTTGTTCTTCATAGGGCCAGCCCCAGCAAGGACTGCTGCAATGCCGCGTCGGCCGAGAACGCGGCCATGCCGCCGGCGTGCACGACGCGGCCGTTGTCCATCACGGCCACGCTGTCGCCCAGGCGGCGCGCGAAGTGGAGGTTCTGCTCGACGAGCAGGATGGTCACGCCCTGGGCCTTGAGCTCGGCGAAGGCGTCGATCATGTTGTCGATGATGGCCGGCGCCAGGCCCTTGCTGGGCTCGTCCACGATCAGCAGCTGGCGCGGCTCGACGATGGCGCGGGCCACGGCCAGCATCTGCTTCTGGCCGCCCGAGAGCTTGCCGGCCGGGTGGTTCCAGAACTTCTCGACGGCCGGGAACATCTTGAAGATCCATTGCAGGCGCGTTGCGTCCATCTGCTCGGCGCGCCTGGCCGCGCGCGCGGCCAGCAGCATGTTCTCCTTCACCGTGAGGTCGGCGAAGATGCCCATGTTCTCGGGCACGTAGGCCACGCCCAGCGTGGCGATCTGCGGCGTGGCGACGGCCGTGATGTCCTGCCCCGCCAGCACCACCCTGCCCTGCGAGGCATGCCACAGGCCCATGACGGTGCGCAGCGTGGTGGATTTGCCGGCGCCGTTGCGGCCCAGCAGCATGGTGACCTGGCCTTGCGGCACCGCGAGGTCCACGCCGTGCAGGATGTGGTACGCCCCGATGTGGGTGTGGACGCCCTTCAACTCCAGGAGATTCATGCCTTGGCCACTCCCAGATACGCTTCCTGCACGATGGGCGAGGCGATCACCTCGGCCGGGTCGCCGTCGGCCACGAGCTGGCCGTTGTGCAGCACGATGATGCGGTCGGCCAGTTCGCGCACCACGTCCATCTTGTGCTCCACGAGCAGGATGGTCTTGCGCTTGTCCTGCTTGAGCTTGCGGATCAGGTCCAGGATCACGGGCGCCTCGGCCGCGTTCATGCCGGCCGTGGGCTCGTCGAACATGAAGACCTGGGGCTCCAGCGCCATCAGCAGCGCCACCTCGAGCTTGCGCTGGTCGCCGTGCGGCAGGCTGGCCACGGTGTCGTGCGCGCGCGCCTTGAGGGCCACCTCGGCGAGGATGGCGTCGGCCCGTGCCGTCAGGTCGCGGTGGTCGCTCCAGATGCTCCACAGGTTCAGGCCGCGCCGGTGCGGCCCCTCCTGCGTGGCCTGCACCGCCAGGCGCACGTTCTCCAGCACCGTGAGGTTGGGAAACAGGTTGGTGAGCTGGAAGGCCCGGCCCAGGCCGGCGCGCGTGCGCGCCGAGGGCGGCAGGCCGGAAAGGTCGCGGCCGTTCAGCGACACCGTGCCGGCCGTGGCCTTGAGCTGGCCCGAGACCAGGTTGAAGTAGGTGGTCTTGCCCGCGCCGTTGGGGCCGACGATGGCCGTCAGCGTGCCCGGCGCGAAGCGGCAGCTGACGGCGTTCACTGCGACGTGTCCGCCGAAGCGGATCGTCAGGTCTCGGGTTTCCAGCACGCCAGCGGTCAGCGCTTGTTGCGGATCGGAACCTGCATTTCTTCAGGCTTGATCTCGCGCACGAGTTCCGGCACGCCCCAGGCGAAGGCCGGGTCCTGCTTGATGCGGAAGTGGTACATGCTCTGCATGGCCTGGTGGTCTTCCTTGCGGAAGGTCATGGTGCCCTTGGGCGTCTCGAAGCTCATGCCCTCCATGGCCGTGATGAGCTTGTTGGTAATGGTCTCGCCACCGGTCTTCTTGAGCGCGGTGACCACCGCCATCGCGGCCGAGAAGCCGCCGGCCGTGAAGAAGTCGGGCGGTGTCTTGAACTCCTTGTAGTGGGCCGCGACCAGGGCCTCGTTGACCGGGTTCTTGGGCAGGCCGAAGTAGTAGTAGGTGGCGCCTTCCATGCCCGGGAAGCGCTTGTAGGCCGTCATGGCCGGCAGGATGTTGCCGCCCGTGCTGACCTCGATGCCGAAGCGCTTGTGCAGGTCGGCATCGGCCAGCGCGTTGAAGGGCGTGGTGGCGCCGGCCCAAACGACCCAGACCACCTTGCGGCCCGGCTTGTCCTTGAGCTGGTCGACGATGCGCTGGATGCCGGCCGTGAAGTCGGTGGTGGTCGGCGGCAGGTATTCCTCGTGGCCGATCTTCGCCTTCTTGACCGCGTCCTTGAAGGCCTTCACGCCGTCGCGGCCGAAGGCCCAGTCCTGCGCCAGCGTGACGATGGTCGTGCCCTCCTTGTCCAGTGCCACGGCGTTGCTGATGGCGTCCTGGCTGGAGTTGCGGGCGGTGCGGAAGACGTACTTGTTCCACTTGTCGCCCGTGATCGAGTCGGCCACGGCGGGCTCGACCACGAGGATCTTCTTGTACTCCTCGGCCACCGGCAGCATGGCCAGCGCCACGCCCGAGCCCGTGGTGCCCACGGCCAGGTCGGCCTTGTCGTCGGCGTAAGCGGTGGCCAGCAGCGACTTGCCCAGGTCGGGCTTACCCTGGTCGTCCTTCTCGATGACCACGAGCTTCTTGCCGTTGACGGCCATGGTGCCGCCGGTGGCGTAGTCCAGGCCCATCATGAAGCCGGTCTGCGTCTGCTTGCCGTAGGCCTCCAGCGCGCCGGTCTTGCCGTACACGTGGGCAATGCGGATTTCCTTGGGTTGGGCAAAGCCCGCGGTGGCGCACAGCGCGAGTGCGGCAACGGCTGACAGGCGTGCCAGACGGCGACGGTTCATGGCGTAGTCTCCAAATGTGTGGTGGCTGGAAATTGCACACTCCGTGCCATCGGCACGATTCCTTGTTTTTCAATGACTTATGGTTGATTTTCGATGGTCTACGGCCACGACCCAGACACCGGAAATGTCTTTATTTCAGACAAATGCACGGCATTTCTACAGGGTTTTCCTGAAGGATGCGCATCCCGGCGGGCTGTAGGCCGGTGCCGCGACCAAAGCCCTTGTGTGCGGCGGCCGGCCTAGCATTTCCCTCGCCCTGTCGGGCTTGATGGAGTACCCAAGGAACCGCCATGCACAACATGCACAACAACCGTTTTCGCACCCTCGCCGCCACGGCCCTGCTGGGCGCCTGCAGCCTCGCCTTCGTCGGCTGCACGACCACCAAGCCGGGCACGGCCAGCGCCCCGGCCTCGGCCCGCCATGCCATCGACGCCGATGTGGATGCGGCGCTGTCCAAGCTCTACAACACCGTGCCGGGCTCGCGCGAACTCGTGGCGCGCTCGGCCGGCACGCTGGTGTTCCCGTCCGTGATCAGCGCCAGCCTGGGCCTGGGTGCCGAGTACGGCCGCGGCGCGCTGCGCGAAGGCAACCGCACGGTGGGCTACTACAGCACCACCGCCGGCTCGGTCGGCTGGCAGGCCGGCGCCCAGTCGCGCGCCGTGATCTACGTGTTCAGCACGCGCGATGCGCTCGAGAAGTTCCGCGCCAGCAACGGCTGGACCGTGGGCGCCGACGCCACCGTGGCCCTGGCCACCGTGGGCGCCAACGGCCAGATCGACAGCAACACCATCCGCCAGCCCGTGGTCGGCTACGTGCTGACCAACGCGGGCCTGGAGGCTGGCGTCGCGCTGCAGGGCGCCAAGATCAGCCCGGTCACGCCCTGACGCTGGGGCCGCCGGTCGACCTCTCGCAGCCGTCGAGGCCGAGGGGATCGGGCCTGGCGGCCCGGCCCCTCATGAATCCGTCGGCCGAGATGATCGTCTGCTGGGTGGTATATCCGAGCGGTATGTTTTCCAGCGGCGTCCGGGAATCTGCAGCGCCCAGTCGATGCGATGCCCTTTCCAGCACGGCCATATCCCCGGCATACGCGCGCTCATCGGGGAGATATTGGCCGCGTCATCTTCAATGAACTTCGATTCACTTCGAATAAGAAACCGGTCGTCATCCCCGACGCGTCATCGCCCACGGACTTTGCGCCTGGATATTGCAAACCCGCAAACCGTGGAGCGCATCCAGTGGAGGGCGAATCCCGGCGGCGCGTGGCCGGCTTGTGTGTAATTGTGGGTGTTTGTGCGTGGTTGCAGTTTCACGTCCGCGAGACAATGGGACGATCGATGATGCAACAAGCGCACGCAGAACCCGCTCCCTGTCCCAGGGTCGCCGTGGTGGAGGACGATGAAGACATCCGTGGCAACGTGTGCCGCTTCCTGGAGAAGTCGGGGCTGCAGGCCTGGGGCGCCGCATCTGCGGAAGACTTCTATGTGGGTCTCTTGCGCGACCGGGCAGATCTCGTGGTGGTTGACCTGGGGCTTCCGGGCGAAAGCGGGCTGAGCCTGGTCGAACGATTGTCGGCACGGGATGTGCCGGTGGTGGTGGTGACCGCACGGGGGGAGCTCGACAGCCGCATCGCGGGACTGGAGGCGGGCGCCTTGCAGTACTTCGTGAAGCCGACGGACATGCACGAGTTGGTCGCCGGCATCCGCTCGCTTTTGCGCCAAACGTCTTCGCGCGCGGCAACCGACTCGAAGCCCGCCACCTGGCGGCTCGATGTCTCGGGTGCGACGCTGGTGGCACCGAACCAGCAGAGCCTGGGACTCACCAGCCGCGAGTTCGATCTGGTGCGCTGTCTGCTGCAGGCCCATGGAACACTGGTGACCAAGCAGGCCGTGGTGGATGCCATGGGCTATGGGGCAGTGGAGGACGGGTTCCATCGCGTGGAAACGCTGCTGACGCGCCTGCGCCGCAAGACGATGCTGGCGACGGGGCTGACCTTGCCCGTGCGTGCCGTGTTCGGGCGGGGCCTGGTGTTCGTCGCCTGATGACCGCGGGCTTGATGGCCCCCGGCGCAAGGATGGCCTGACCGACATGGGTGCCGACGGCGAGCCGATTCAGGAAGAACCTGCCGGCCGGTCGAAGTTCCAGATTGCACGCCCCCGCAGGCGACTGCCACGCGAGGAGGCCAGGCTTCGGCGGCATCCATGCCGGCGCACGTGAACGGAATCATGCACACCAGGACGCACATGCTTGTCAGGTTCGATAGACCGAGGTTCATTGCGATTGCTGGAACTCTCGCATGGACCGTTGTGCTGTTGGGTCTGATCGCCTTCTTCATCCTGAGTCCCCAGCTGTTCTCGCGGCCGGCCCATGGCCTGCAGCTAGGACCCGATCTGCCGATCCGGGTGCTCGCGGATCCGCGGGGCGAGCTCACCATCGACCAGGTGGCGGCACTACCGGACGCGGCCTTCTCGCTGCAGGACACCACCTTCAACCGGGGCTTTACGAGCACCGTGTACTGGATCAAGGCCGCCGCGCCGCCGGAAGGGTCGGTGGGCGGTGCCGGCACCTCCGATCCGCCGTGGCTGGAGGTGTTGCCCACCTCGCTGGATCTGGTCACGCTCTACCAGCCCGCCGACGGTCGATGGCAGGCACAAAGCAGCGGCGACACCGTTGCGATGAGCCAGCGTGTGCATGTGCGCCAGCTGGTCTTTCCGCTGCGCGCCGGCACTCCACTGGTGCTGCGCGTGCAGAGCCTCAGTTCCATGCAGGTGTACGGCACGGTATGGCGCAGTTCGGAGTTGATGGCTTACCTGTCCAGCAACGAGTGGGCATCCGGCGTGCATCTGGGCATCAGTCTGGTACTGGCGCTGCTGATCCTCGGAGCCGCGATGGCGCTGCGCATGCGCAGCCTGACGGCTTTGGCGGTGCTGTCGATCGTCATCTTGCTGCACACCACGAATGCGCGCGGCTATCTGCAGGTATGGCTGCCGCCGTCCTGGGCCCGCTGGAACGATGCGGCGACTTCCGTGGGCACCTTCGTGCTGCCGGCAACGTTCGCATGGCAGGCGCGCGAACTGCTGACGCGTGGAACCCTCTGGCGGCGCATCGATGCATGCTTCCTCGTCCTGGTGGCAGCGCCGCTGCTCGCCTTGTCGTGCAGTTGGCTGGGCCGCATCGCTCCATGGTTGCCGCTGGGCGTGGATGTGCCCTGGCGGGGCCCGGTAGCGGTGACCGTGCCTTGGCTGGTCAGCACGCTGAGCGTCATCGTGACCTGGACGCAACTGCGCCGGCAGGGGCCGACCCTGGTGGGGATTCTGATGGCCACGCCGTACAGCCTGCATATGCTGCTGGGGCTCCATATCGCCGCGGCGTTTTCCGGCCTGGTGACGCTGCCGGCAGATCCAGGCCTGTTCTGGCAGCTCGAAGCCTTGCTCCTGAACATCCTGGTGGCCGTGGCCGTAGGCGCAAGCCTGGTCCAGCGATTCCGAGACTCCCGGCGGCGCCAGATGCAACTCGTGCGCTCACTGGAGAAGTCCGAGCAGACCTTGGAGGAGCGTGTGCGCCAGCGCACGGACGAACTGTTGCATGTCCAGAACGCCTTGCAGGCGGCCCTGCACAGCGAACGGGAAATGCGGCTGGAGCAGCGCCAGTTCTTCAACATGGTCAACCATGAGTTCCGCACGCCGCTGGCCGTGGTGGACAGCGCTGCCGCCGAGCAGCAGGCCTTTCCATCCGCCGATCTGGCCGTACAGCAGGAGCGCGCCGAACAGATCCGCCGAGCCTGCCGGCGACTGTCGGCACTGGCGGACAACTGCCTGACCAACGATCGGCTGGACAACGCGGCCTTCAGGCTCCAGCTGGACTGGACACCGGTGCACGAGCTGGTGAGCGATGCGGTCCAACTCGTGCAATGGTCGCGCCGGCACCATTTGGCTCTCGATATCGCACCCCGACTGGTCGACTGGAACTGCGATCCGACCCTTGTGCGGATCGCCCTGTCCAATCTGGTGGACAACGCCGTCAAATACGCCAGGGAAGGCGAAATCGCCGTGGCGGCCCGGCTGGATGCGCAAGGCAGCCTGGAGTTGTCGGTCAGCGACCAGGGACCGGGCCTGCCGCTGGAGATGGCGAAGCACATCTTCGAGCGCTACGAACGCGGCGAGCGCCTGGACCAGGCGCGCGGCTTCGGCCTGGGCCTGTGGGTGGCGCGGCGCGTCGCCCGACTGCATGGCGGCGACGTGCGGGTAGGCACATCGGCCCGCGGCGGGACATGCTTCACGTTGACGCTGCCGTTGCGACCGGACGTTCCCGAGCCCCCCGCTTCGCCTCGTCAGGACGTGCGGTCAATGTCTTCTGGCTAGGGATGCAGTCTCGACCTGCCACGCCATCCAGCTCAACGCCCCTCCCAAGGCGTATGGCCAGGCATTGCAGAGGCACCATCGGGACGGGGGACATCGGAACCCTCGGGCATGGCCTGTGCGACGCAGCGCGTCCAAATGCCCGCAGGCGGCTCGCGTTCGGCCGGCTTGTCCCGCATCTCCACCCAATGCGATTCCAGGCCGTACGTATCGCGTGCCTCCTTCAGGCGGACTTTCAACAGCCATTGATTCATCAATGACGTGTGCATCCATTCGGAAGTGAACCGCGCACCATTTCCCGTTGCAAGAGATTCGGTGCTGGCAATGCGCATTTGCTTCATGGTGGGCCAGACGCCGCAACGCGCAATCTTGCGCGCGACCGCTCCTCACGCGTGCGTACGTCGGATGAATTCACGATGGATTACCGGATCTTGCGGCGGCGATTGGCTGCGGCAAAACCCAGTGCCGCGAGGCCGAAGAACGACAGCGCCGCAGGCTCGGGCACCGTGTTCGTCGGAGGAGGCGCGGAGTCGTACGTGTAGACGATGCTCGCGTTGCAGGCGCCCTGCGTGGTCTGTGATCCGCCGGAGAATCCGGCACCGCCGGTGATCCCCAGGCCGGACAGCGATTCGCAGCTGAGGTCGAAGCTTCCGCCACCAGCTGCACCGAGCGAGGAGAGGATCGAACCCAGATCCACCAGCAGCGAATCGCTGTCGTTCAGCAGGTCGCTGGTGTAGTTGGAGTTCGGCGCCAGTGCCACGAACCCGGTGGTATAGCTCAGGGAGAGGTCTGACACACCGCTGAACAGCGCATCGAGGGCGGCCAGCGAACTGTTGATGCCAATGTCGGATGTCGTCGTGCCACGCACGCTGGTGGTCGCTTGGGCATCTCCCAGCGTCAGCATGATGGTGCCGGCAAGTTCCGCACCGAAGCTCAGGCTGGCCCCGGTGAGCGTGCCGAGATTGGTATCGAACAGGCCGAGCGACCCGGTCTGGCTGATCTCCGTGTTCTCGAGCGTATTTGCGAACGAATACGACACCGTCGCTGCCTGCGCGCTCCCTACCGCCAAAGCAGCACCAGCAATTGCCATCCATTTCTTCATTGTTCCGGTCTCCGTAATTGGTGAAAGACGATCCAAAACTGGCCTTGGCCAGCTTCATAACCATGCAGGGTCTATGCCAGAAATAATCCTTGAGAAAACGTTGGCAGCTGAATAAAAAAGAGAGTAATTGATGCGAGAATATGTTGAGCAGTGAGTATTTGACTGAATGTCTGAATGGATTGGATATTGGATAATCGTTGATGTGAGATATGCGTGAGTCGTTGTGCTGTCGGTTTGCTTTGCAGCGGCGGCCCTGCCCCACGAGACGGCGGCCCCCGGGCCGCCGTTGTCGCTTGCGCCCCAAGCAGGGGCCGCCGACGCACCAGATTGGCGCAAACGAGCTTGCCAGGCCCGCCGAATCCCCGCATTTCGGCCTGAATCGCATGGCACAGGGTTTGCTTTGACACCTGTACACCGCGGCGACGCCGTCGCGGTCCGGACGGCTCCCACGCCGTCCGTCCCCTCCGCTAACGATGGCGGAACCCACGCAGGCAAAGACCCCGAAGGGGTGCGCGGCTGCGGTTCCACGTTCATCAACCCCGTCGGGCGGAGGGTGCGCAAGCGCCGCCGCCAGGGTCGGCCGAGGCGCATGTCCTGCACGTGTTCACGGCCGCTCCGGCGACACAGCAGCAGGATCCAACATGAAGATCATCCTCGTCGGCCACGGCATGGTGGGCCACAAGTTCCTCGAAAGCCTGGCCGAATCCGGCGTGCGCGGCCTGGACGTCACCGTGCTCTGCGAAGAGCCGCGCGCGGCCTACGACCGCGTGCACCTGTCCGAATTCTTCAGCGGCAAGACGGCCGACGACCTGTCCCTGGTCGAACCCGGCTTCTTCGAGAACAGCGGCTTCAAGCTGCGCCTGGCCGCCCGCGCCGCCGCCGTGGAGCGCCGCGACAAGACCGTGACCACGGCCGACGGCGAAGTCATCGCCTACGACAAGCTGGTGCTGGCCACCGGCTCCAACCCCTTCGTGCCCGGCGTGCCAGGCCGCGACCGCGCCCATTGCCACGTCTACCGCACCATCGAGGATCTGGAGGCCATGCAGGCCTCGGGCGCCAGGTCGACCAGCGGCGTCGTCATCGGCGGCGGCCTGCTGGGCCTGGAATGCGCCAAGGCGCTGCGCGACATGGGCCTGGCGACGCACGTGGTCGAGTTCGCGCCCCGGCTGATGACCGTGCAGGTGGACGAGGGCGGCGGCCGCCTGCTGCGCACCAAGATCGAGGCGCTCGGCGTGCAGGTGCACACGGGCCGCAACACCACCGAGATCACCGACGGCGCCACCGCGCGCCACCGCATGGTGTTCGCCGACGGCACGCACCTGGAGACCGACATGATCGTGTTCTCCGCCGGCATCCGCCCGCGCGACGACCTGGCGCGCCAGTGCGTGCTGGCCATCGGCCCGCGCGGCGGCGTGGTCATCGACAACCACTGCCGCACCAGCGACCCCGCCATCTACGCCATCGGCGAATGCGCGTCGTGGAACGAGCAGGTGTTCGGCCTCGTGGCGCCGGGCTACGACATGGCGCGCGTGGCGGCACGCCACATCCTGGGCGATGCGGCCGCCGAATTCACCGGCGCCGACATGAGCACCAAGCTCAAGCTCATGGGCGTGGACGTGGCCAGCATCGGCGACGCCCAGGGCAGGACGCCCGGCTGCCGCAACTACCAGTACGTGGACGAGCGCAAGCAGGTCTACAAGAAGATCGTGGTCAGCGAAGACGGCAGGAAGCTGCTGGGCGCGGTGCTGGTCGGCAACGCCGACGAGTACGGCACGCTGCTGCAGACCGCGCTCAACGGCATCGCGCTGCCGGACGATCCCGAGTTCATGATCCTGCCCTCGTCCGACGGCAAGGCCAGGCCCGGCCTGGGCGTGGAAGCCCTGCCCGACACGGCGCAGATCTGCTCGTGCAACAGCGTCAGCAAGGGCCAGATCTGCGCGGCCGTCGGCGAAGGCGCCTGCACCATCGGCGACGTCAAGGCCTGCACCAAGGCCGGCGCCACCTGCGGCGGCTGCGTGCCGCTGGTCACCCAGGTCATGAAGTTCGAAATGGCGCGCCGCGGCATGGCCGTCAACAACCATGTCTGCGAGCACTTCGCCCATTCGCGCCAGGAGATCTACCACCTGGTGCGCGTGGGCCAGATCAGAACCTTCGACGAACTGCTGGCCAAACACGGCAAGGGCCTGGGCTGCGACGTCTGCAAGCCCGTGGCCGCCAGCGTGCTGGCCTCGTGCTGGAACGAGTTCGTGCTCAAGCCGCAACTGGCCAAGCTGCAGGACAGCAACGACTACTTCCTGGGCAACATCCAGAAGGACGGCACCTACTCCGTCGTGCCGCGCATGCCGGGCGGCGAGGTCACGCCCGACGGCCTGATCGCCGTGGGCCAGGTGGCCAAGAAGTACGGCCTGTACACCAAGGTCACGGGCGGCGCGCGCGTCGACATGTTCGGCGCGCGGCTGGAACAGCTGCCGCTGATCTGGGAAGAACTGATCGCCGCCGGCTTCGAAAGCGGCCACGCCTACGGCAAGTCGCTGCGCACCGTGAAGAGTTGCGTCGGCAGCACCTGGTGCCGCTACGGCGTGGACGACTCCGTGGGCCTGGCGGTGCTGCTGGAGAACCGCTACAAGGGCCTGCGCGCGCCGCACAAGATCAAGTTCGGCGTCTCGGGCTGCACGCGCGAATGCGCCGAAGCGCAGGGCAAGGACGTGGGCGTGATCGCCACCGACAAGGGCTGGAACCTCTACGTCTGCGGCAACGGCGGCATGAAGCCGCGCCATGCCGAACTGATCGCCAGCGACCTCTCCAAGGAGGCGCTGATCGCCCTGATCGACCGCTTCCTGATGTTCTACGTGCGCACGGCCGACCGGCTGCAGCGCACCAGCACCTGGCGCGAGAGCCTGGAGGGCGGGCTGGACTACCTCAAGCAGGTGCTGATCGAGGACGCGCTGGGCATCGGCGCCGAACTCGAGGCCCAGATGCAGCACGTGGTCGACACCTACCAGTGCGAATGGAAGAGCGCCGTGACCGACCCGGCCGTGCGCCAGCGCTTCAAGAGCTTCGTCAACAGCGACCAGCCCGACCAGCGCATCGTCTTCGTCAAGGAGCGCGGCCAGATCCGCCCTGCCCGCTTCGACGAGCGCGAAGCCCCCGCCACCGTTTGAGGAACCGCACCATGCTGGCCAAGACCCACACCTGGACCCTCGTCTGCACGGCGGACGCCATCGTGCCCCACACCGGCGTCTGCGCCCTCGTCGAGGGCCGCCACGTGGCCGTGTTCCGCCTTGGCGACGACCGCTTCCATGCCATCGACAACATCGACCCCAAGTCCGGCGCCAGCGTGCTGTCGCGCGGGCTGGTCGGCAGCCTGGGCGATCGCGTCGTCGTCGCCTCGCCGCTCTACAAGAACCACTTCGACCTCGTCACCGGCGAATGCCTGGAAGCGCCCGAGCACTCCGTGTCCGTGCACGCCGTGCGCGTCGAAGACGGCAAGGTGCTCGTCGCCTTGAACTGACTTTTTTCCCCCTTCCCACACAGACCCCCATGGCCTACCTCGCTCCTACCGAATTCGTGACCAAGATGGTCGACGCCGGCGAATCCAAGCTGCTGATGTCCACCCGCGACACGCTGATCCGCTCCTACATGGCCGGCGCCATCCTGTCGCTGGCGGCGGCCTTCGCGGTCAGCGTCACCGTCAACACCGGCAACCCGCTGCTGGGCGCCGTGCTGTTCCCGGTCGGCTTCATCATGCTGTACCTGCTGGGCTTCGACCTGTTGACCGGCGTGTTCACGCTGACGCCGCTCGCGGTGCTCGACAAGCGCCCCGGCGCCAATTGGCGCGGCGTGCTGCGCAACTGGGGCCTGGTGTTCTGCGGCAACTTCGCCGGCGCGCTGACGGTGGCCGTGTTCATGGCCATCATCTTCACCTTCGGTTTCAGCGAGGCGCCCAACGCCATCGGCGAGAAGCTGGGCCACATCGGCGAAGGCCGCACGGTCGGCTACTCGGCGCATGGCGCGGCCGGCATGCTCACGCTGTTCGTGCGCGCCGTGATGTGCAACTGGATGGTGTCCACCGGCGTGGTGGCGGCCATGATGTCCACCAGCGTCTCGGGCAAGGCCATCGGCATGTGGATGCCCATCACGGTGTTCTTCTACATGGGCTTCGAGCACAGCATCGTCAACATGTTCCTGTTCCCCACGGGCCTGATGCTCGGCGGCAACTTCACGCTGATGGACTACATCGTCTGGAACGAGATCCCCACCGTGCTGGGCAACCTCGTGGGCGGCCTGACCTTCGTGGGCGCCACGCTGTACTCCACGCACTACAAGACGGCGGCCAAGCGCCGTGCGGCTTGAAGTCACGCTGGGCCAGCACTCGCTGGCCGGCGACAAGGGCGTCAACCAGGACTTCCACGGCGCCGTGGTTCCCACGGGCTCGGCGCTGTACTTGAAGGGCATCGCCGTCGCGCTGGCCGACGGCATCGGCTCGAGCCCCGTGAGCCAGGTCGCCAGCGCCGCGGCCGTGCGCGGCTTCCTGGACGACTACTACGCCACCTCCGAGGCCTGGTCCGTGCGCCGCGCCGCGCAGCGCGTGCTGGGCGCCACCAACGCCTGGCTGCATGCGCAGAACCAGCGCGGCGACGCCCGCTTCGACAAGGACCGCGGCCACTGCTGCACCTTCAGCGCGCTCGTGCTCAAGGGCCGCGAACTGCATGTGCTGCACGTGGGCGACACGCGCATCTACCGCGTGCACGCGCAGGCGCTCGAACAGCTGACGGAGGACCACCGCGTGCACCTGGGCGCGGGGCAGTCCTACTTGGGCCGCGCGCTGGGAGCCACGCCGCATGTCGAGATCGACCACCTCAGCCTGGACGCCGAAGCGGGCGCGCTGTACCTGCTGGCCAGCGACGGCGCCTACGAACGGCTGGACGCGGCCAGCGTGCACAACGCGCTGGCCTGCTGGCCCGAGGACTTCGACGCGGCGGCACGCATGCTCGTGCAGGCGGCGCGCGAGCGCGGCAGCACCGACGACGCCACCGTGCAGCTGCTGCGCATCGACGCGCTGCCACCGCACGAGGCCCAGCCCTGGCAGGCCCGGCGCGCGCAGCTGCGGCTGCCGCCGCCGCTGGCGCCGCGCATGGTCTTCGAAGGCTGCACGCTGGTGCGCGAACTCCATGCGAGTGCGCGCAGCCAGGTGTTCCTGGCGCTGGACCCGCAGACCGGCCGGCAGTTGGCCATCAAGGTGCCGGCCGTCGCGCTGCGCGAGGATGCCGAGGCGCTGGACCGCTTCCTGCTCGAGGAATGGGTGGCCCGGCGGGTGCGCAGTCCGCACGTGCTGCAGGCCTGGGCGGGCGAGCGTGCGCGCGAGCACCTCTGCGTCGCCATGGAATACGTCGAGGGCCAGACGCTCGCGCAATGGATGACCGACCACCCGCGGCCCGGCCTGGACAGCGTGCGCGGCCTGGTCGCGCAGCTGGCCAAGGGCCTGCAGGCGCTGCACGGCAGGGAGATGCTGCACCAGGACCTGCGGCCCGAGAACGTGATGGTCGACCGCAGCGGCACCGTGAAGATCATCGATCTCGCCTCGGCCCACGTGGCCGGCCTGGCCGAGGCCGCGCCGGCGCTGCGGGACGCGCGCATCGCGGGCTCCCTGCAGTACACCGCGCCCGAGTACTTCGTCGGCGGCCAGCCCACGGCCGTCGCCGACCTGTTCGCGCTGGCCGTGCTGTGCTACCAGATGCTGTGCGGCCAGCTGCCGTATGGCCTGGAGGTCACGCGGCTGCGCGCGCCCGCGGACCTGAAGCGCCTGCGCTACGTGCCGCTGCGCCACCACCGGCCCGAGCTGCCGGCCTGGCTGGACGCGGTGCTGCACAAGGCCCTGCAGCCCGACCCGGCACGCCGGCAGGAGGCCGTGTCGGAGTTCGTGCACGACCTGCACCGGCCCGGCGCCGCGCTGCTGCGCACGCGCGCGATGCCGCTGGTGGAGCGCCATCCGGTGCTGTTCTGGCAAGTCTGCACGGTGGTGCTCGGCCTGGCGACGGTGGTGCTGGCGGGGCTGCGTGCGCTGGGGCGCTGAACCGCGTTCGTTCAACCTGGATTCGGCAGTTGGATGTGCCCGATGGTGCCGTGATCGGTGTGCCAGGCAAGGCGCGACGACGCGGCGCACTCCTGTGCGCGAGGAGGAGCAACGCAGCATGGCGCGGCGAGCGCGGTGCCGGCGGGTGCATAGCGCCCGCACCGAGGTGGTGAGGGACATCGAAGGCGCCAAGTCCAGTCGCCATGCGGCTTTCCCGAAGGCTGCAAGCGGTCAACTGCCGAATCCAGGTTCAATCCAGTCAAATCGAACGATTTGATTAAAATGAACGCTCCTCTTCAGGAGAGCCAGCCATGCAAACCATGACGGCCAACCAGGCCAAGACCCAGTTCGGCGCCTTCATCGACATGGCGCAAAAGGAGCCCGTGCGCGTGCTGCGGCATGACCGCGTGGTGGGCGTCATGGTGTCTCCCGCGGATTACGAGGCCATGCGCGCCTTCTATGCCGACCGGTTGGCGCGCACCCTGGACCGCACCGCAGCGCAGGCGCAGCAGGCCGGTTTGACGCCGGAGCAACTGCAAGCCCTGCTGGCCGATGAAAGCTGAGCGTGCCGTCGTCGACACCAACGTGCTGATCAGCGCGGCCTTGTCGGCCGGCGGACCACCGGCCCGCCTGGTCCGGCATGTGCTGCAGCATGGACGCCTGCTGTTCTCCGATGCGAGCTTTGCCGAACTGCACACACGGCTGTGGCGTCCGAAGTTCGACCGCTACCTGCGCATCGAAGACCGCAAGCAGCTGCTGCACGACTTCGGCGCCGCAGGGGTCTGGGTCGATGTGCCTGCTGCCGTCGCCGCCAGAACCTTCAGCCGCGACGTGGACGACGACAAGTTCCTGCATCTCGCGCTGGCGGGCCAGGCCGACCTGCTGGTCAGCGGCGACCTCGACCTGCTGGACCTGGGGGCCGTGGAAGGCATCGCCATCGTGACGCCGGCCCAGGCCTGCGCCGGCCTGGGCATCTGATCGAAACGGCAAGGCCCGCACGCGCGCGCGTGCGGGCCTTGCCGCCATTCCCCGGCGTTCAGTGCGTCGCGACGGCAGGCGCCACCTGCCCGCCCCCCTTGCGCAGCTTCCAGACCGCCAGCCCCATCTGCCACACGATGAACGCGGCCACCAGGCTGAACAGCGTGCCGGCGATCGGCCGGTGCGCCATCTCCAGGAAGCTGCCGCGCGTGAGCAGCATGGCGCGGCGGAAGTTCTCCTCCAGCATCGGGCCCAGGATGAAGCCCAGCATCAGCGGCGCGGCGTCCAGGCCCAGGCGCATGAACATGTAGCCCATGGCGCCGAAGGCGGCCGTGACGAAGATGTCGTCGACGTTGTTGTTCACGCTGAACGAGCCGATGCAGCAGAAGAACAGGATCGCCGGGAACAGCACGCTGTACGGGATCTTGAACAGCGTGAGCCACCAGCGTACCAGCGGCACGTTCAGGATCAGCAGGAAGCAGTTGCCCACCCACATGCTGGCCACCAGGCCCCAGAACAGGTCCGGGTGCTCGGGGATCAGGTTCGGGCCGGGCGTGACGCCCTTGATCATGAAGGCGCCCATCATGAGCGCCATGACGGCGTTCTCGGGGATGCCGATGCTCATGAGCGGGATGAAGCTGGTGCGCGCGGCCGATTCGTCGGCAGCGGCCTGGCCGGCCACGCCTTCGATGGCGCCGTCGCCGATCTCGTGCCGGTACTTGCTGACCTTCTTGTCCACGGCGTAGGCCGCGAACTGGGCGATCACCGGGCCGCCGCCGGGCAGGATGCCCAGGAAGGAGCCCAGCGCGCTGCCGCGCAGCGCGCTCGGGATGATGCGCTTGAACTCGGCCCAGGTCGGGATCAGCTTGATGGCGCCGTTGAAGGGCGTGCGCTCCTCCTTGGCGTCCAGGTTCTTGGTGATCTCGGCGATGCCGAAGCAGCCCAGCGCGATGCTGACCAGGCCGATGCCGTCGGCCAGGAAGGGCATGTCCAGCGTGAAGCGGGCCACGCCGCTGTTCACGTCGGTGCCAATCGCACCCAGCAGCACGCCGACCATGCACATGGCCAGGCCGTTGATCAGGCTGCCCGTGGTCACGAAGCTCACGCAGACGAAGCCCACCAGCATCAGCGCGCAGTAGTCGGCCGGACCGA
Source organism: Pseudorhodoferax sp. (assembly GCA_049840715.1). GTDB lineage: Bacteria > Pseudomonadota > Gammaproteobacteria > Burkholderiales > Burkholderiaceae_C > Pseudorhodoferax. Next base: position 216,562 of record JASGJO010000030.1, on the reverse strand, counting down.
ACAGGAAGGCCACCTGGCTCAGCGTGGGCGCCAGGAAGGCCAGCACCACGATGGCGATGGTGCCGCCGATGAAGCTGGAAAAGCCCGCCGTGAACAGCGCCAGCCCGGTCTTGCCCTTGAGCGTCATGGCGTAGCCGTCGATGCAGGCCACGATGGAGCTCGCGTGCGGGATCTTCATCGTGATCGCGCTGACGCTGTCGCCGTACTGCGCGCCGTAGTAGATGCCGGCCAGCATGATCAGCGAGCCGTCCAGCGGCATCGAGTAGGTCAGCGGCAGCAGCAGGCTGATGGTGGCCAGCGGGCCCAGGCCCGGCAGCAGGCCGACCATGGTGCCCACGGTGCAGCCGAGGGCGCAGTACATCAGGTTGTTCAGCGTCAGCGCGTGGCCGAAGCCGAACATGAGGTTGTGGATCACTTCCATGGCGGCAACCTCAGATCAGCGGCAGGGACAGGCCCAGCAGCTTCTGGAACGCGAAGGCCACGATGATCAGGCCGATGCTGATCTTGACGTTGCGCGCGACCGAGTAGGTCGTCGCGGCCTTGCCCGAGATGAACACCATGGCCACGATCGCCACCAGCATGTTCACGTACAGCGAGAGGAACGCGAACACGCACAGCGAGACCAGCAGCAGGCCGATGTTCTTGATGTTGAGGTCCAGCGGTTCGCGCGCCTGGAAGCGCGAGCGCACGATGATCATCAGGGAGATGGTCAGCAGCGCGCCGCTGACGATGAGGGGGAACAGGCCGGGGCCGGCCCGGCCGAGGGAGCCGGCCTGGTATTGCAGCGAGTAGCCGCCGAACACCAGTGCGATCAGGGCCAGGAACAGGCCCCTCGCGAGATTGCGGTCGATCATCATGAACTTCCGTTGGGTTTGTCTCCACGCCCGCGCGGCCGGGATGGCTGCGCGGACGCCTGTGGGCCACGCAGGTCGGAACCTGCTGGCCGTGGCCGGAATTCTTGGCCGCGCACCCGGTCCCGCAGCCATCGGGTACCACTTACGACAGCTTCGTGACAGCTTCGCGCGCGGGCGGTGTCAGAGCGTGAGGGGCCATCGATCGGGCCCACGACGCGGCGCCCGAAGGCTCCGCCTGGCGCAGGGAGCAGCGGCCGACGGGGTCTTGCCTGCGCTCGAGCGCTTGCCTCTCACGCGCTCAACGTTCCGCGCGCGGCAGGCGCACGCGCACGCGCAGCCCGCGCCCGGCCGCGCCGGCCTGCAGTTCGGCGGCCCCATCGTGCAGCTGCGCGATGTGCTGCACGATGGGCAGGCCCAGGCCGGTGCCGGGGCCGCTGGCGCCGCGGCCGCGGTGGAAGCGGTCCCAGGCGCGGGCCTGGTCGGCCGCGTCCATGCCGGGGCCGTCGTCCTCCACCTCCAGCCAGGCGTCGCCACCCTCGGTGCGCGTGCGCACCGTCACCTGCGCGCCGCGGCCCGCGTGCTGCTGGGCGTTGTGCACGAGGTTGGCCAGCAGCTCGCGCAGCAGCCAGGCCTCGCCCTGCACCATGGCCGGCTGCAGGTCGAAGCCCAGGTCCTGCCCCACGGCCAGGGCCGGCCGCACCCATTCGGCCGCGGCCTCGGTCACGAGCCGGGCCAGGTCGATGCGCGCGGCCTGGCCGCGCCGCTCCAGCGCCGCGCCCTCGGCGCGCGCCAGCGTCAGCAGCTGGTGCGACAGATGGGCGCTGCGTTCGGCCGCGGCGTGCAGGCGCTGCAGCCGCGCGTGCAGCGCGGGCGGATGGGGCTGCTCCAGCGCCTGCGCCGACTCGGACAGCAGCACCGCCAGCGGCGTGCGCAGCTGGTGCGAGGCATCGTCCAGGAAGCTGCGCTGCGCCCCCACCGCCTGGCGCAGCCGCCCGAACAGTTCGTTGAGCGCGGTGCCGAAGAAGGCCACCTCGCGCGGCAGCTGCTGCAGCGGCAGCGGGTCCAGCTGCTGCAGCGAGCGCCGCTGCAGCTCCTGCGAGGCCTGCTGCAGCGGCCGCAGCCCACGCCCCACGGCAAGCCAGGCCAGCACCGCCAGGCACAGCGCCAGCAGCAGGCTCACGCCGGCTGCGGCCAGCACCACGGCACGCGCCGCGGCATCGCGCTTGCCCAGCGATTCGGCCACGAGGATGGGGCAGGTCTGCGCGCCGCAGGCCGCGCCATGGGCGACCATGCGCATGGCCTGGCCGTGCAGCCGGCCGTCGAAGAAGCGCCAGTCGCCGCGCGCGAGAAGCGGGTCCTGCGCCAGCAGCGCGCTCTCGCCGCCCAGCAGGCGGCCCTGCGCATCGCCCACCGCGAACACCACCTCGTCGACGAGGTCGGCGCGCAATGCATGCGCGGTCTGTGCGCTGAGCGGCAGTGCGGCCCGGCCATCGCGCTCCTCGATGATCTGCGCGAGCGCCACCGCGGTGTCGGTCAGCGCGCGGTCCAGACTGTCCATGGCCGGCTGCACGGCCAGCAGGTACAGCAAGGCCGTGGCCAGCGGCACCAGCACCACGAGCGGCGCCAGCAGCCAGACCAGCAGCGTGCGCCGCAGGCTGGGCGCTTCAGACGCCATCGGGGTCCGCGGCTTCGAGCAGGTAGCCCAGGCCGCGCACGGTGCGCAGCCGCACGCCGCCCGGCTCGATCTTGGCGCGCAGCCGCGACACCTGCAGTTCCAGCGCGTTGTCGGTCGTGGCCGCGGCCCAGCCCGGCACCAGGGCCATGAGCTGCTCGCGCGCGACGATCTGGCCGGCCCGCGTCATCAGGTACTGCAGCAGCGTGGATTCGCGCGCGCTGAGCGCCAGCGGCTGCCCGCCGATGGCCGCGCGCATGCCCTGCGGATCGAAGCGCAGCGCCGCCAGCGCCAGCCGGCCTTCGCGCCGGTTCTCGTGCCGGCGCACCAGCGCGCGCAGCCGGGCCACGAGCTCGGCCGGCGCGAAGGGCTTGCACATGTAGTCGTCGGCGCCCGCCTCCAGGCCGGCCACGCGGTCCTCCACGCTGTCGCGGGCGGTCAGCACCAGCACCGGCTGCAGCCAGCCGCTCTCGCGCACGCGGCGCAGCGTTTCCAGCCCGTCGATGCCGGGCAGGCCCAGGTCCAGCACCAGCAGGTCGTAGGCGTCCTGCCGCAGCGAGCGCGGCACGGGCTCGCCCCGCGCGCTCACGTCCACGCGCCAGCCCTGCGCCTGCAGCGCGCCGGCGACCGAGGCGGCCAGGGCTTCGTCGTCTTCAACGAGCAGGATGTGCATGGGCGGTCAGGTCTGCGCAGGGGCTGCATTGTGCCCGTGCTGGCACGGCGGCCGCAGAATCTCCGGCAGCGCGATCGCCACGCAACCGTCGCAGGCATGCGCCCCGCCAACACGGGGCAGCACAGGGCCGCGCCGCCCTGTAACATCCCGCGTGGCCCAACGACAACACTTCGCCGACATGCCTGATGCGCTGCACCGCCGCGGCGCCGCCCCATGATCGAAACGCTGCCGCCCGCCCCCGCCCCGCCCACGGACCCGGCCGTGGTGCAGCGCCGCCACTACGTCACGCTGCTGTTCTCCGACCTGTCGCGCTCGACCGAACTGGCCGGCGCCATGGAGGCCGAGCAGTACGCTGCGCTGCTGTCCATGCTGCGCATCGCCTACCAGGAAACCGTGCCGCGCTGGGGCGGCACCATCGTGCGCGTGCAGGGCGACGGCCTGCTGGCCATGTTCGGCCACCCGGTGCCGCACGAGGAGGCCGGGCGCCGCGCGGTCGAGGCCGCGCTGGCGCTGCACCGGGCGGTCGGCCGGCTGGCGCCGCAGCTGCCGGCGGGCTTCGCGCTGCAACTGCACACCGGCATCCACGCCGGGCTGGTGCTGATCGGCGACGGCGACATCGAGCGCGGCCGCTTCGAGCTCATGGGCACGGTGCCCAACATCGCGGCCCGGCTGTCGGACGCCGCCGGCCCGCACGAGATCGTGGTCAGCGACGAGACACTGGGCCCGGCGCGCCGCTTCTTCGGTGCCGGCGCGCCCAGCATGCTCACGGTCAAGGGCCGCGACGCGCCCATCCTGGTCTACCGCATCGGCACCCAGGCCGAGACCCTGGCCGGCGTGCAAGCGCGCAGCCGCAAGCAGGCGCCGCTGGTGGGCCGGCAGGCCGAGTTCGAGCGGCTGGCGCGCGGGCTGGACGCGGCCTGCGCGGGCGCCCCGGCCGGCGTCGAGGTGGCCGGCCCGCCGGGCATCGGCAAGACGCGGCTGGTCGAGGAATTCCTGCACCACGCCCACCAGCGCGACTGCCGCGTGCTGCGCGGCAGCTGCGACAGCGGCCTGGGCGCCGCGCCGCTGCAACCGTTCCGCCAGATGATGCAGTCGCTCGGCACGGCCGAGTTGCCGGCGCGGCCGCATGCCTTCGCGGCCGCCTTCGAGCGGCTGGCGGCCGAGCAGCCGCTGGTGCTGTTCATCGACGACTGGCAATGGGCCGACGACGCCTCGCACCAGGTGCTGGCCGGCATCCAGCGCCAGGCCGGGCTGCGCCTGCTGGTGGTGCTGACGCGGCGCGTGGTCGGCAGCCCGGCCGCGCCGGCCGCGCCCGGCTTCGACGCCGTCACGCTGGCGCCGCTGGGCCAGGCCACGGCCGCCGAGGCCGTGGCCGCCTACCTGCCCGGCGCCGACCCCTTCGTGGTGGCGCAGATCTGTGCCCGCGCCGGCGGCAACCCGCTGTTCATCGAGGAGCTGTGCCATTCCGCCGCGCATGGCGACAGCGGCAGGCTGGCACCGCCGCCCAGCCCGGCCGGCTGGATCAACCAGCTCATCGAATCGCGCGTGCACGGCCTGGCCGCGCCGCTGGTGGACATGCTGCGCACCGCAGCCGTGATCGGCAACACCGTGCCGGCCTGGCTGCTGGCGCGCATCACCGGCCATGCGACCGACGGTCCGCTGCTGCGCGAGCTGGCCGAGCAGGACTTCCTGTTCCCGGGCGAACACGCCGGCACGCTGCGCTTCAAGCACGGCGTCACGCGCGACGTGGTGTACGCCTCGGTCGGCCTGATGCAGCGCCAGTGGCTGCACCTGCGCATCGCCGTGGCGCTCATGCAGCAGGCCCAGGCCGGCGGCCAGGAGGATGCCGAGGCCCTGGCCCTGCACTTCGGCGCCGGTGGCGACCCGGCGCTGGAAGCGCACTATGCCGAGCTGGCCGGCGACCGCGCGCTGGCCGTCTCGGCGCTGGACCGCGCGCGCGCGCACTTCCATGCCGCGCTGGCGGCGCTGGAGCGCGGCGAGCTGGCGGGCGAGCGCGCGCTGCGCTGGGTCGGCATCGTCGAGCGGCTGGCCATGGTCTGCATGTTCGAACCCGAGCGCGGCCAGATCGCGCTGGCCGAACGCGCCGTGCTGCTGGCCCAGCGCCATGGCGACCTCGGGCGCGTGGCGCGCGCCCGCCACTGGCTGGGCTGCGTGCACTACGCGCTGGGCGAGCCGCGCCTGGCCATCCGCCACGGCGAGCAGGCCCTGCGCGAAGCCGAGGCCGCCGGCGAAGCGCCGCTGGCCACGCAGGTCGTGGCCTCGCTCGGCGAGGCCCACACCGCGGCCGGGCGCTACCAGCGCGCCGCCCGGCTGCTGGACCGCGCCATCGAGGTCAAGCGCAGCCACCGCAGCGGCCGGCGGACCAACGTGGGCCTGGCCTACTCGCTGGTCTGCCGCGGCGTGGTGCTGGGCGACCAGGGGCACTTCGCCATGGCGGCCGACTGCTTCGACCAGGCGCAGGAGTGCATCGTCGGGCTCACGCACCAGATCGGCACCAGCATCGAAGGCTGGCGCGCGGCCGTGCTGCTGTGGCAGGGCCGCTGGGAGGCCGCGCACCAGGCCGCCGCTGCCTCCGCCCGCATCGCCGAGGCCACGCGCTCGCTGTGGCAGCTGTCGGTGGCGCGCGCCATCGGCGGCTACGCGGACTGGATGCTGCGGCGCGACCCGGCCGCCATCGACGGCCTGGTGGCCGTCACCGACTGGGTGCTGCCGCGCGACAGCGGCCTGTTCCGCTCGCTCAACCACGGCTGGCTGGCCGAGGGCCTGCAGCAGCTGGGCCGGCCGGACGAAGCACGCCGGCACGCGCTGCTGGCCCTGCAGCGCGGCCGCCGCGAAGACCGCATCGGCCTGGCCATGGCGGCGCGCGCGATGGCGCGCGCGGCCCATGCGGATGGCCGGCACGCCGCCGTGCAGCGCCAGCTGGCCTTCGCCTACCGCGTGGCGCAGGCGCGCGGCTCGGTGCACGAGCGCGCCGTGACGCAGCTGGCCGAGGCCGAACTGGCCGCCGCCGACGGCGACGGCACCCGCGCACGCGCGCTGCTGGCCCAGGCCGAGGCGGCCTTCGCCACCATGGACATGGCCTGGCACCTGGAGCGGGCGCAGCGGCTGCGCGCGCAGCTCTGAACCGCCCGCGGCCTGTTCAGGCTGTCACCGGCACCGCAGCCTTGGGCGTGAGGATCAACAGCACCGGCGACCCCGTCGGCCGCAGCGTGCCGGCCTCCAGCAGCGCCGCGGCCATGGCCAGCATCACGGCCACGCCCATGCGCGAACCCGGGCAGGCGTGCAGGCCCCAGCGGTCGGTGCCGGGCGCGAAGTAGTCGCCACCGAACAGCAGCGCATCGCGCCGCGCCTGTTCCTCGGGCGGCAGGCTCTCGATGGCCGAGGCCAGGCCCAGCACCACTGTGGCATCCGGGTCGGGCTGGCCGTCCACCACGGGACGGCGCCAGACCATGGGCGGCACGGGCTCGGCCTGCATGGTGTCCAGCATGGGCCGCCACAGCGCCGCGCGCGCCGTGTCCAGCGGCGCGTCCCCGGCCAGCACGCGCTCGGCCAGGTCCTGCTGCAGCGACCACAGCCGGCCGTCCTCGATCCAGTTCTTCATGACCGTCAGGAAGTTGCCGTGCACCGTGGGCGCGAAGCCCAGCAGCAGGCCAGTGATCTCGCGCTCCAGCAGGTCCGGGCCATGGGCTTCGCCCAGCGCGGCCAACGCCGGGCGCAGGGCCGCCACCAGCCCGGGCGAGGCGCCGTCGGCCAGTTGGTCCTTGACCGCCTGCAGCACCATGGGCCCGTGCAGTTCGCCCTCGGCCGTGACATGCATCTGCGGATGGGCGCCGAACACCATGCGCGAGGGGCCGATGATGTGGCCGGGGCAGCGCGGCTTGCCCTGCGGGTCCGGCGTGGGGCTGCGCCCGCCGATGACCATGCTTTGCCCGTCGGGCAGGCCGAACCAGAGCCTGGACAGCGCGCCGACCACCTGCTCGGAAAAGCCCATCAGGTCGATCGCCACGCGCACGCGCCCGTCCGGGTGGCGCAGCGCGAACGCGCCGCTGGAGGCGCGCACGGTCTCGGCCAGCACGGCCTGCGCCACCGCGCTGGCAGCGGCGAAGGCCTGGGCCTCGCCGACGCTGGCCACCGCCGCGTTGACCACCGGGCCGACCTCCGTGTGGCCATCGGCCGGGTCCATGCCCAGGTGGTTCACGCCCAGCGAAGCCTGCATGCGTTCGCCGAAGCCCTGCACCGAGAAGTGCTTGCACGGCGCGTCGGCCAGCGCCGGGAAGACCTTGTCGGCCGTGCCGAGCAGGCGGCCGTAGGGCGCGGCCTGCTGCTCGCCGCCATGCTGCTCGCGCACGGCGCGCCAGGTGGCGCGGCCGTTGTCGCGGTCCTCGAGCCGGGCGCGCCACGTGTCGAGCGCGCTGGGCGGCACGGGCGCGGGCGCCAGCACGGGCTCGGGTGCGCTGCGAAAGTCCGACAGCCGGGCCAAGGCTGCCAGCGCGGGCACGAACAGGTACAGGCCCCATTGCAGTTCGACGAAGGCCTTGTCGCCCAGATCGGCCCGCTGCGGCGTGCCGCAGGCATCGACCCAGCGGAACACGCGCGGCTGGCCCGCGCGCGGCACGCCCAGCAGCGGGTCGGACTGGGCCGAGCCCACGCCGCTGCTGTTGCCGCCGGCCAGCCAGCGCTGCACGGTCTCGTACTGCTCGGCGATGCTGGCGCAGTAGGCCATGAAGAGGATGCCGCGGTCGGCCTCGGGCGGTGCCTCCAGCGAGGCCGGGCCGTAGCCCATGCCGCGGCGCAGGATGCGCGGCAGGCCGCTCTGGCCGTCGCGCGGGTTGGCGCGCCGCACGTGCGAGGAGAACGGGCATTGCGCCTGGTCGGCGCCGCGGTAGCGGAAGTCGTTGTCGCCGCCCGGGCCGCTGGCCACCAAGGGCTTGCCGTCCTGGCGCCGGCCCATCATGCGCTCCAGCAGATCGGTGCGGCGCTGCGCGTCGCCCTCGGCGTAGTGTTCCAGCGCCTCGTAGAGGTGGTCCAGCCGCTGGCGCAGCTTGCGCACCACGAGGAAGCTGCCGCGGTCCAGCAGGCCGTCGGCCTCGGCCGGGTACGGGCCGTCGCCGCGGTCGTTGGCGAAGCCCAGCACCAGTTCGCCGGGGCGCACCTGGTGCTGGCGCGGATAGGGCGAGCTGTCGGGCGCCGGATCGGGCGCGAGCTCGGGCGCCACCATGGGCTGGCTGATGCCGTCGACGAAGCCGAAATGCTCGCGGCCGTTCGGCGCGGTGGTGCGGCTGCGCGTGGGCTCCACGGACAGCACCGACAGGCCCGTACCCTGGCCCAGCACGCGCACCGCGCCCTGGATCAGGGGGTGCAGGCCATGGCCTTCGTCCGCGGCGTCGATGGTGCGCATCATGACCGCCACGTGCACCACGCCGAGCTCGATGCGGTCCTCGCGCGCCGGGTCCACGCCGTGGCGCAGCGGGCGGTGCCAGTGGTCGGGATGGTTGCCGCGCAGGTCGCCCAGCAGGCCGGCGCGCGGCTCCATGCCTTCGGCGAATTCGGCCGGCAGGCGGTCCAGCCGCTCGGGGTCGATGCGCAGCGCGCGCAGGCCGGCCATCGTGAAGCCGATGTGCAGCCGCACCTCGCCCTCGGCCGCCGCCGGCGCGGCGCAGCGCGGCGCCAGTGTGGCCAGGTGCTCGGCCGCCCGCTGCGGATCGGTCACGCGCAGCAGCACCAGCGCGCCGTGGGTGGCGCGCGGGCCGTCGCCCAGCACGGCGGCCTGCAGCGCGTCCGGGTTCCAGGCCAGCCGGTCCGCCGGCACCGGCTCGGGCAGCGGCCGGGCCAGCCAGGCCAGCTCGTCGGCAAACAGCTTCCTGAGCAACGGCACCTGCGGGTGCTGGTTGAAGGCGTCCGTCGCCAGCGTGGACTGCAGGCCCTTGAGCGCCAGCTGGGCGAAGCGCAGCAGGATGTCGCCGTCGGCGCCGGCCCACCAGCCGGTCAGGCGGTACAGGCCCTTGAGCGTGCGCAGCTGCAGCGGCAGCAGCCCTTCCAGGTCGCCCAGCATGCGCTCCAGACCCTGGCGCGTGGCGCTCAGCGCGTCGGGCTCGGCGTGCACGGCGATGGCCCGGTCGGCTTCCGCCGGGTCGGCGCTCTCGCGCTGCAGGCGCTCCACGGCGGCCAGGTAGCGCTGGTCGGCCAGCGTGGCGGGGCCGTCGGTGTAGAAGATGCCGGCGTCCTGCTCGGCGCTGCGCACCCAGCGGCAGTAGGTGTCGAAATCGCTGGTGCGCGAGCCGGGGTAGCCGTCGCAGTGGCACAGCAGCGCGTCCAGCAGCGGGCCGATGTCGCGGTAGATGACCCGCATGTAGGGCTCCCAGCCGCCGTCGAAGCTCACGTTCAGCGACAGGTGCCAGGAGGAGGAGCCGACCAGCGAAGGCGGCACCAGCGCATAGCGGAAGCCGCTGATCATGTTGAAGCGGCCGATCGGGTCGGGGAAGGCCGAGTCGCGCAGCTCGGACTCGCGCGCGTTGCGGCGCGAGGAATGCATCGCGTCCAGCAGGCGGCGCAGCCGCTCCAGGTAGCTGATGGGTTCGAATCCCGGGGCCAGGCCCTCGCGGACGCGGGCCTGCAAGGCGAGGTTGGTGATGCCAGCAAGTCCGCTGCCGCGCACGTGGTTGCGCATAAGTTCTATCCCTGAAGTGCGGGCCCTGTCGGGCCGGAGGGCTGAACTTATCAGGGCCAGGACACCGCAAGCGATCGCAGGTCCGCAGATGTGATGAAAGCGGGACTTACGTGTCGCCCTGCAGGCGGCCGTACAGGGTGGCGCGCGAGATGCCCAGCAGCCGCGCCGCCGCCAGCTTGTTGCCGCCGGTTTCGGCCATGGCCGCGGCGATGGCCAGCCCTTCCAGTTCGGCCACCTGCGTGGCCAGGGGCCGCAGCAGCGCGGCATGGCCCTGCCCCTGGCCCTCGGGCGCGGGCGGCGGCGCCGCGGCGGCGATGGCCTCCACGCCGGTCTCGGCCAGCACGCGGCGCACCTCGGCCGCGTCCACGCGCTGGCTGTCGCTGCGCATGGCCAGTTGCTCGAGCACGTTGCGCAGTTCGCGGATGTTGCCGCGCCAGTGCTGGCCGGCCAGCAGGTCCAGCGCGTCGGGCATCAGTTCGGGCGGGGCCTCGCCGCTGCGCTGGGCCAGGTCTTCGCTGAGCACCTCCACCAGGGCAGGGATGTCGCCGCGGCGTTCGCGCAGCGGCGGCAGCTTGAGCGGCAGCACGTTGAGCCGGTAGTACAGGTCTTCGCGGAAGCGCCCCTGGCGTACCAGGGCCGGCAGGTCGCGCGAGGTGGCGGCGATCACGCGCGCGTCGAAGGGCACCAGCCGGTTCGAGCCCAGCGGCTCGATCTCGCCCTCCTGCAGCGCGCGCAGCAGCTTGGCCTGCAGCGCGGCCGGCATGTCGCCGATCTCGTCCAGGAACAGGGTGCCGCCATCGGCGAGCTTGAACTTGCCCTCGCGGCCGCGCCGGTCGGCGCCGGTGAAGGCGCCGGGCGCGACGCCGAAGAACTCGGCCTCCAGCAAGGTGTCGGGAACGGCCGCGATGTTCAGGCTCACGAAGGGCCCGCGCGCACGCGCCGAGGCCAGGTGGATGGCATGGGCCAGCAGTTCCTTGCCGGTACCGGTCTCGCCCAGCAGCAGCACCGGGCTGGACGACTGGGCCGCGCGCCGGGCGTGGCGCTTGACCTCCAAGGCGGCCGCACTGGTGCCGATGAAGCTCGCGAAGGTGTACTTGGCACGGCGCTGGCCGGCGCCGCCCTCGCCCTGCAGCAGCGCGCGGCTGCGCTGGCTGGCCAGTTCGCGGCGGGCGTCGTCCAGGTCGCGCTGCAGCAGCGCGAACTTCTCGATCAGCGGCTTGAGCGTGGTCTCGGGCTGGTCGAACAGCACGATGCCGATGGCGCCGATGGTCCGGCCGTCCTCCTCGCGCAGCGGGATGCGGCTGACCACGAAGGTGCCGGCCTTGTTGGTCAACAGGTCCACCAGGATGGGCTCGCCGGTCTCCAGCACGCGGCGCATCAGGGTGTTGGGAATCACCTCCTCGACCCGATGGCCCTGGAATTCGTCGATGCTGGAAAAACCCAGCGCCGGCAGGAAGCGCCGGTAACCCTCGTTGACCCAGACGATGGTGCCGGCCTTGTCGACCAGGAACATGCCCTGGCTCATGCTGGAGAACAGGTGGAACATGGAGCGCGCGGCCAGCGCCAGCATGCTGCTGGCGTCGGGCGGCAATGCGGATTCGGTGGCGGGCATCGGGGCATGGTAACGGTGCAGGGCCGGCGGCCCGGCGCGCTGCGACGGTGCGCTGTCGGCCTACAAAACCGGACACGCGGCGAGCGCACAATCGGCGGCGATGGACAGAATTCGCATCGACAAATGGCTGTGGGCGGCACGCTTCTACAAGACGCGCACGCTCTCGGCGGACGAGGTGGAGCGCGGCCGCGTGCAGATCAATGGCCACGAGGTGAAGCCCGCGCGCGAGGTCAAAGCCGGGGACACCGTTTCGGTGCGCCAGGGGCCGGTGCTGCGCACCGTTGTGGTGCTCGGCGTGAGCGGCCAGCGCGGCCCGGCGCCGGTGGCGCAGGCGCTCTACGAAGAGACGCCCGAGAGCCTGCAGGCGCGCGCCCAACAGGCCGAGCAGCGCCGGCTGGCGCCCGAGCCGGCGCTGGCCCAGGAACACGGCCGGCCCACCAAGCGCGAGCGCCGCGTGCTCGACCAGGCCACGGATGGCTGGGGCGAGCGTTGGAGCGCCTCGGTCGATGGCTGACCCAAGGAGAGCCCATGTGCCGTGTCCTCATCGCCGCCTGCGCCGCCCTGGCGCTGTTGACGGCCTGCCCCGACACCAAGGTGCCACAGGACCCGACCAAGGTGCCCACGCCCAAGGCGCTCGGCGGCGTCTGAATTCAGCCGCAGGCGACCCGGGTGATGCGGCTGCGGCCGTCCAATGTCAGGTTGATCCGGGCCGGATTGAATTCCATGGTCACGGCCTGCCCCGGGCTGAGCCAGCGCACGATGCTGGCGCCCGAGCGCGCCCGCACGTCGCGCTCCAGCGCCGGGCCGAACGACTGGCCGATGGCGAACTGCGCGGCCGCGGCATCGCAGGTCGCGGGCGGAGCCGATGCCCCGGGCCCGCCGGACGGCCCGCCCAGGCCCGCACACCCCGCCAACGCCAGCGCGGCCGCGGCGGCCCACCATTGCTTCTTGCCTGTGTTCATGGGCCGCATGCTATGCCACGATCGGTCCGCGCCTGGAACCTCTTACCACAGGCAGGTACACTCTTGCCCGCTGTTACGTCCCCCGTTCGGCGGATGACAAATGGTTCTGGCATCCTTCATGCTCGCCCGCTTCCATCAGAACGCGAGCCATGCGCAGCGCCCCCGATTTCCCCCACGACAAGCCGCTGGTGAAAACCACGCCCTTCCCTGCCACCACACCGGACCTGCCCTCGCCATGGCGCAGCGCCCGCGTGGCGTTCGTGCTGCATGCGGTGGCGATGGTCGGTGTGCTCACCGCCATCACGGCGCTGATCGAACGCGCTGCCCCCTGAATCGCACACCGCATGTCTGACAACGCCCGCCCCGGGCCCCGCTACATCGAAGAACGGCTGGAACAGCTCGAACGCAGCAACGAGGACCTGCTGGGCCTGGTCACGGCATTGACCGCGGTGACCACGGCGCTGGCCGCGACCCACCCGCAGCGCGCCGTGCTGCACGAGGCCCTGGCACGCGCCGCGCCCGGCGTGCGCCAGGCCACGCAACAGCACGGCATGAGCGAGCGCACGCAGATGGTGCTGGAGGCATTCACCAATCTGCTGCACCAGACGCTGACCGAGCCGCAGCCGGCGCGGCTGGACGAGGCCAAGCAGGTCATCCAGGCCTTCCTGCAGCATCCGCCCGCGGACGATGTCCGGGATCATCCGGAGTCCTGATACAGCCCGCGCGGCCCAGGAATTGCTATTGCAGTTGTATGCGAGCCGAGCCCACCGTCATCCTCGAAGTCGATCGTCGCCTGGCGCAATTCATCCTGGCCAGCCGCCCCGTCGGTGCCGACGCGGGCAACGTGCAGGTCCTGGCGCGGTGGCGTGCCGCGCAGGAGGTGCGCAAGATCCTGCAGGACGCCTGCCCCTACGAGCCCGGCACCCAGGCCAGCCATGCCTGGTTCGTCGAGAAGTACGGCGATGCCGCGGGCGCCGTGATCGATCCCGACTGAACCCGCACCAAGACACAAGGCCCCGCCCCGGCTGACCGGGTGCGGGGCCTTGTCGCTGCGGCGTGGTGTTCAGTTCTGCACGGGCACCAGGAACTCGCGGCTGACGTGGCTGCCCAGCTCGTTCACACGGTCCAGGAACTGCGTGAGGAAGGCGTGCAGGCCGGTCGCGAGGATCTCGTCGATGCGGCCGAACTTGAGGTCGGCGCGCAGCTTGCCGGCGCGGCGCAGCGTCTCGCTGGCCGGGTCGCCGGCCACCATCTCGAGGTTGGTCAGCACCTCGTTGAGGCTGGCGTGCAGCGAGCGCGGCATGTCGGCGCGCAGGATCAGCAGTTCGGCCACGCGCTCGGGCTTGATCACGTCGCGGTAGACCTTGCGGTAGACCTCGAAGGCCGAGACCGAACGCAGGATCGCGCTCCAGTGGTAGAAGTCGTACTCCTGGTCCTTCTCGCTGGCGGCGCCGTAGAAGTCGCTCTCCACCGCATGGAACTTCACGTCCACCAGGCGCGCCGTGTTGTCGGCGCGCTCGAGGAAGGTTCCCAGGCGCAGGAAGTAGAAGGCTTCGTCCTGCAGCATGGTGCCCAGCGTGACGCCGCGCGACAGGTGCGAGCGGAACTTGACCCACTCGAAGAACTGGCCCGGGTCGGCCTCGAACTCGCCCGACTTGAGCATGCGGTTGAGGTCCAGCCAGGTGCTGTTGGCCGTCTCCCAGACCTCGGTGGTCAGGCTGCCGCGCACCGCGCGTGCGTTCTCGCGCGCGGCGCGCAGGCAGGAGACGATGGACGAGGGATTGCTCTCGTCCTTGACCATGAACTCCATGACATCGCGGGAGCTGATCTTGTCGTGCTTGCTGCTGTACAGGCCTCCGAGCTCGCTGATCGACAGCAGGCCCTGCCAGCCCAGCTGGGCCACGGCGGCGGACTGCGGCAGCAGCGAGGACTGGTAGTTCACGTCCAGCATGCGGGCGGTGTTCTCCGCGCGCTCGGTGTAGCGCGACATCCAGAAGAGATGGTCGGCGGTGCGGCTCAGCATTGGATCATTCCCCCGAGGTCTGTGCTTGTTGTTGGCTGGGCGCCGAGGCGGCGAACGGGATGTCCGCGTCCTCCAGGATCCAGGTGTCCTTGGTGCCGCCGCCCTGCGAGGAATTGACGACCAGCGAGCCCTCCTTGAGCGCCACGCGGGTCAGCCCGCCCGGCACCATCTGCACCTCCTTGCCCGACAGCACGAAGGGCCGCAGGTCGATGTGGCGCGGCGCGATGCCGCTCTCCACGAAGGTCGGGCAGCTCGACAGCGACAGCGTGGGCTGGGCGATGTAGCCGCTGGGGTTGGCCTGCACGGCCTTGCGGAAGTCCTCGATCTCGGCCTTGGTGGCGGCCGGGCCGACCAGCATGCCGTAGCCGCCGGCGCCGTGCACCTCCTTGACGACCAGGTCCTTGAGGTTGTCGAGCACGTACTTCAGGTCGTCGGCCTGGCGGCACATGTAGGTCGGCACGTTGTTCAGGATGGGCTTCTCGCCCAGGTAGAACTCGACCATCTTGGGCACGTAGGGGTAGATCGACTTGTCGTCGGCCACGCCCGTGCCCACGGCGTTGCAGATCACCACGTTGCCGGCCTTGTAGGCTTCCATGAGCCCGGCGCAGCCCAGCGTGGAGGTGGGGCGGAACACCTTGGGGTCGAGGAAGTCGTCGTCCACGCGGCGGTAGATCACGTCCACGCGCTTGGGGCCGCGCGTGGTGCGCATGTAGACGAAGTTGTCCTTGACCAGCAGGTCCTGGCCTTCGACGAGTTCCACGCCCATCTGCTGGGCCAGGAAGGCGTGCTCGAAGTAGGCGCTGTTGTACATGCCGGGCGTGAGCACCACCACGGTGGGCTCGGCCGTGGCCGGCGGCGCCGAGGCGCGCAGCGTCTCCAGCAGCAGGTCGGGGTAGTGCGCGACCGGCGCCACGTGGTGGCTGCTGAACAGGTCGGGGAACAGCCGCATCATCATCTTGCGGTTTTCCAGCATGTAGCTGACGCCGCTGGGCACGCGCAGGTTGTCCTCGAGCACGTAGTACTCGCCCTTGCCCTGGGCATCGGGGGCGCGCACGATGTCCACGCCGGCGATGTGCGAGTAGACGTTGTTGGGCACCTCCACGCCGACCATCTCGGGGCGGAACTGCGCGTTGTTGACGATCTGCTCCCGGGGGATCAGGCCGGCTTTGATGATGTCCTGGTCGTGGTAGACGTCGTGGATGAAGCGGTTCAGCGCCGTGACGCGCTGCGCCAGGCCCTTCTCCATCGCCGCCCATTCGGCGGCCGGGATGATGCGCGGGATCAGGTCGAAGGGGATCAGGCGCTCGGTGCCCGAGCCGTCCTCGTCCTTGGCGCCGTACACCGCGAAGGTGATGCCGACGCGCCGGAAGATCATCTCGGCCTCGGACCGGCGTTTGGCCATCATGTCGCCGGGTTGGCGCGCCAGCCAGGCGTCGTAGATCTTGTAGTGATCCCGGATCTGCTCGCCCTTCGAGAAGAACTCGTAGGGGAGCCTGGTATACATCTCGTCAAATTTCAGCATGGACCAATCTCCTGTACGGAGAATAGCAAGTTGCAAGCCAGAGACGGACGGCACCGGCCGCGGCTTGCAAAATAAATGTGCCTCAAAGCCGGTGGCGCCAGTAGCGCGGCTGCTGCGCGCGTGTGCAATCGACGCGCTCGGGCTGGTCGCTGCGCCACAGTGCCGCGCCGCACGCGGGCGAGGCCACGACGCTGGCGCCATGCCCCTGCAAACGCTGCACGACCTCGGGCGCGGGATGGCCGAAACGGTTGCGGTAGCCCGCCTGCACCAAAGCGAAGCGCGGCGCCACCGCGCGCAGCAACGCGGTGCTCGACGAGGTCTTGCTGCCATGGTGCGGCACCAGCAGCAGGTCAGCCTGCAGCGCCGCGCCGCTGGCCACGAGCCACTGCTCCTGCGCCCGCTCGATGTCGCCGGCCAGCAGCACGGCACGGCCCTGCGCCGCCACGCGCAGCACGCAGCTGACCGTGTTGGGCCTGGCATCGCGCGCCGCGTCCGCGGGCGGGTGCAGCACCGAGAAGCGCACGCCGTCCCATTCCCACTGCTGCCCGGCCACGCAAGGTGTCACGGCATGGCGGGCCGCGAGCGCATGGCCTTCGGGCAGGGAAGCCCGCAGCGCGGCCTGCGGCTGGGCCGCCAGCACGGACGCGGCACCGCCGCTGTGGTCGCTGTCGGCATGGCTCACGACCACGGTGTCGAGCCGCTCGCCCAGCGCGCGCAGCAGCGGCACCAGCACGCGGTGGCCGGCATCGCTGTCCTGCCCATGGCGCGGGCCGGTGTCGTAGAGCAGGCTGTGGCTGGCCGTGCGCAGCAGCACGGCATTGCCCTGCCCGATGTCGGCGGCCAGCAGGTCGAACTGGCCCGGCGCCGGCCGCGCCGGCTGCCAGAACAGGGCCGGCAGCAGCAGCGGCAGGCCCAGCAGGCGGACGCCCAGCGGCAGCCGCAGCACCAGCAGCACCGCGCCGAGCAAGGCCGCGGCGCCCAGGGGCAGGGGCACGGCCGCGTGCGCGAGTTCGGCCAGCGGCCATTGCGCGAGCCAGCCCAGCACGGCCAGCATCGCGCTGGCGGCCAGGGCCGCCAGGTCCCACAAAGGCGCGAAGACCACGCCCAGCAACGCGAGCGGCGTCAGCACCAGCGTGACCCAGGGAATGGCCAGCAGGTTGGCCACCAGCCCCACGAGCGAAACCTGCTGGAACAGCATCAGCGACAGCGGCACCAGCGCCACCGTCACGATGGCCTGCTCGCGCAGCAGGCGCCGCACGCGCGCCCAGGCGCCCGGTGCCAGCGGCCCCGCATCGCTGGCGAACAGCACGCCCACCGCGACGAAGCTCAGCCAGAAGCCGGCCTGCAGCAGCGCCCAGGGATCGAGCGCCAGCACCGCGAGCCCGGCCACCGCCCAGACCAACGGCCAGGGCCACTGCCGCCCCGCCAGGCGCAGCAGCGCGACCACGGCCAGCATCACGAGCGTGCGCTGCGCCGGCACGCCCCAGCCGCTGAACAAGGCATAGGCCGCGGCCAGCGCCACGCCGCCGACCAGGCCCGCATGCGGCGCCGGACACCACAGGCTGGCCGACCAGCCCAGCCGGTCCAGCCGCCGCCAGCTCCAGCCGACCAGCGCGGTGGCGAGCCAGGCGAACATGGTCACGTGCAGCCCTGACACGCTCAGGAGATGGCTGACGCCCGTGGCGCGGAACAGGTCCCAGTCGGCCCGCTCCACCGCGCCCTGGTCGCCCATGGCGAGCGCGGCGACCACGCCGGCGCGCGCCGGCGCGGCGATGCGCGCGAAGATGGCGCTGCGCACGGCCTGGCGCGCCCGCTCCACGGGATGCCGCCAGCCGCGCTCGTGCAGCTGCGGCACCGCGTCCTTCGGCCCCGCGCGCACGTAGCCGGTGGCCTGCACGCCGCGCTCCCATTGCCAGAGCTCGTAGTCGAAGCCATGCGGATTGCGCTGGCCATGCGGCGCGCGCAGCCGCGCCTGCAGCGACCAGCGGTCGCCGGCCAGCAGCTCCGGGGTCTGCTGCGGCACGCCGTCCAGGCTGCCGCGGTACCAGGAAAGCTCCACGCGCGGCGGCACGCGCACGGCCGCGCCGTCCAGCTGCGCGGCCTCCACGTCCAGCAACAGCCGCAGGCCCAGGTCGCCGGGCTGCGGCATGGCGGCCACGCGGCCCGTGAGCAGGAGGTCACGCCCTTCCAGCGCAGGCGCCAGGGCCTGCGCCTCGAAGGCCAGCGCGCGCAGGCCCACCGAGCCGAAGGCCAGTGCCGCCACGCCCAGCGCGGCCAGCAGCCGCGCGGCCGGCCGACGACGGCGCCAGCCGAACCAGGCCAGCGCGCACCCGAGCAGGCCCAGCCCCACATAAGGCCAGACCGCCCAGAGCGCGGGCTGCTGCAGCTGCGCGGCCGTGCCGAGCACGAAGCCGATGCAGCAGATCAGCCATGGGCCGGTCCGCGACGCCTCCTGCGCTTCTTCGGTCATAAGCCCTCACTACACTGCCAGCTGCATGCCACTGGCTCGCCTCTTGCTAGTATCCGGCACCGGTGGCGAGGGCCATGGTTATTACACCCAGAGCAAGAGACGCAGATGTCCACACACGCAGCGCTGAACCACATCTCCCATTACCACTACGACCGCCCCGTGCAGCTGGGGCCTCAGGTGATCCGTCTGCGGCCTGCACCGCATTGCCGCAGCAACATCATTTCGTATTCGCTCAAGGTCGAACCTGCCAACCACTTCGTGAACTGGCAGCAGGACCCGTTCGCCAACTACCAGGCGCGCCTGGTGTTTCCGGAAAAGACGACCGAGTTCAAGGTCACGGTGGACCTGGTCGTCGAGATGGCGGTCTACAACCCCTTCGACTTCTTCCTGGAGCCGGCGGCCGAGAACTTCCCGTTCACCTACAGCCCGGAGGTCAAGGAGGAGCTGGCGCCCTACCTCGCCGTGGAGCCGGACACGCCGCTGGTGGCCGAGTACCTGACCAGGATCGACCGCAGCGAGCAGCGCACCATCGACTTCCTGGTCAAGCTCAACCAGCAGGTGGCCGGCGACATCCGCTACCTGATCCGCATGGAGCCCGGCGTGCAGACGCCCGAGGAAACGCTGGCGCTGGCCAGCGGCTCCTGCCGCGACTCGGGCTGGCTGCTGGTGCAGCTGCTGCGCCGCTGCGGCCTGGCCGCGCGCTTCGTCTCGGGCTACCTGATCCAGCTCACGCCCGACGTGAAGGCCCTGGACGGCCCCAGCGGCACCGACCACGACTTCACCGACCTGCACGCCTGGTGCGAGGTCTACCTGCCCGGCGCCGGCTGGATCGGCCTGGACGCCACCTCGGGCCTGCTGGCCGGCGAAGGCCACATCCCGCTGGCCTGCACGCCGCAGCCCTCGGGCGCCGCGCCCATCGAGGGCCTGGTCGACGAGGCCGAGGTCACCTTCGAGCACCACATGGCCGTCACGCGCATCTTCGAATCGCCGCGCGTGACCAAGCCCTACACCGAGGACCAATGGGCCGAGGTGCTGGCCCTGGGCGAGCAGGTCGATGCCCAGCTCGTGGCCGGCGACGTGCGCCTGACCATGGGCGGCGAGCCGACCTTCGTCGCCACCAGCGACCGCGACGCCGCCGAGTGGAACACCGACGCCTTGGGCCCGACCAAGCGCGGCTATGCCACCGAGCTCGTGCACAAGCTGCGCGCCGAGTACGGCCAGGGCGGCTTCCTGCATTTCGGCCAGGGCAAGTGGTACCCCGGCGAGCAGCTGCCGCGCTGGGCGCTGTCGATCTTCTGGCGCGCCGACGGCCAGCCGAGCTGGAACAACCCCGCCCTGTTCGCCGACGAGCGCCATCCGGCCGACTACACCAGCGAGGACGCGCGCCGCTTCACCGCGCTGCTGGCCAGCAAGCTGAACCTGACCGACAGCTTCATCGAGCCCGGCTACGAGGACGTCTGGTACTACCTGTGGCGCGAGCGCCGCCTGCCCGTCAACGTCGACCCGTTCGACACGCGGCTGGACGACGAACTCGAGCGCGCGCGCCTGCGCCGCGTGTTCGAGCAGAAGCTCGACGCCGTGATCGGCTACGTGCTGCCGCTGCAGGTCGGCGAGGGCCCCGGCCTGGCCGGCAACCGCTGGACCACCGGCCCCTGGTTCTTCCGCGACGAGCGCATGTACCTCGTACCCGGCGATTCGCCCATGGGCTACCGGCTGCCGCTCGATTCGCTGCCCTGGGTCAGCAAGGGCGACTACCCCTACTTCCACGAGCGCGACCCGATGGACCCGCGTTCGGCCCTGCCGGCCGCCGACGGCCTGCGCGCGCGCTACGCCGCGGCCAGCGCCACGGGCGGTTACGGCCAGGCCGCCGGCAGCGCCGCGCCGCTGCCGGCCGACCAGGACCCCACGCGCTTCGTGAGCGCCGCCGACCACCCCGGCGAGGCTGCACGCCGCTGGCAGGACCGCCGCCTGGGCGACGCGCCCACGCCCGATCCGCGGCAGGCCGAACCGGCCGACTTCCTGCGCAGCCCGAACCGCTTCGAATCCGCTCACTGGATCACGCGCACCGCGCTGTGCGTGGAGGCGCGCGACCCGCGCCGCGCCAACGGCCCCAAGGCCGAGCAGATCGGCACCAAGTCGGGCCACCTCTACGTGTTCATGCCGCCGCTGGCGCGGCTGGAGGACTACCTGGACCTGCTGGCCGCGGTCGAGGCCACGGCCGAGGAGCTCGGCGTCAAGATCGTGCTGGAAGGCTACCCGCCGCCGCGCGATGCACGCCTCAAGCTGCTGCAGGTCACGCCCGACCCCGGCGTGATCGAGGTCAACATCCACCCGGCCCACAACTGGGGCGAGCTGGTGCAGCACACCGAGTTCCTGTACCAGGCCGCGTTCGAGACGCGCCTGTCGGCCGAGAAGTTCATGACCGACGGCCGCCACACCGGCACCGGCGGCGGCAACCACTTCGTGCTGGGCGGCGCCACGCCGGCCGACAGCCCCTTCCTGCGCCGCCCCGAGCTGCTGGCCAGCCTGATCCTGTACTGGCACAACCACCCCTCGCTGTCCTACCTGTTCTCGGGCATGTTCATCGGCCCGACCAGCCAGGCGCCGCGCGTGGACGAGGCGCGCAACGACCAGCTCTACGAGCTGGAGATCGCGCTGCGCGAGATCCGCCGCAACCGCGAGGTCTACGGCCAGGACATGCCGCCCTGGCTGGTGGACCGCACGCTGCGCAACGTGCTGATCGACGTGACGGGCAACACCCACCGCAGCGAGTTCTGCATCGACAAGATGTACTCGCCCGACAGCAGCACCGGCCGCCTGGGCCTGCTGGAGCTGCGCGCCTTCGAGATGCCGCCGCATGCGCGCATGAGCATCGTGCAGCAGTTGCTGCTGCGCGCGCTGATCGCGCGCTTCTGGCACGCGCCCTACCAGGCGCCGGCCACGCGCTGGGGCACCGAGCTGCACGACCGCTTCCTGCTGCCGAGCTTCGTGAAGATGGACTTCGACG
Organism: Pseudorhodoferax sp.; assembly: GCA_049840715.1. Lineage (GTDB taxonomy): Bacteria > Pseudomonadota > Gammaproteobacteria > Burkholderiales > Burkholderiaceae_C > Pseudorhodoferax. The sequence continues at coordinate 195,079 of JASGJO010000030.1, read as the reverse complement.
ACGTGATCCGCGAGATGCGCGAGGCCGGCTTCGCGTTCGATCCGTCCTGGTTCGCGCCGCACTTCGAGTTCCGCTTCCCGCTGGTCGGCCAGCTGCAGAACGCCAGCGTCGAACTGACGCTGCGCAACGCGCTGGAGCCCTGGCACGTGATGGGCGAGGAAGGCGCCATCGGCGGCACCGTGCGCTACGTGGACTCCTCGCTGGAGCGCATCGAGGTGCGCGTGACCGGCCTCAACGAGAGCCGCTACGTGGTCACCTGCAACGGCCGCGCGCTGGCCATGCAGCCCACCGGCACCAAGGGCGAGTACGTGGCCGGCATCCGCTACCGCGCCTGGGCGCCGCCCTCGGCGCTGCATCCCACCATCGGCGTGCACACGCCGCTGGTGTTCGACATCGTCGACACCTGGATGCGGCGCTCGCTGGGCGGCTGCCAGTACCACGTGGCGCACCCGGGCGGGCGCAACTACGACACCTTCCCGGTCAACTCGTACGAGGCCGAGAGCCGGCGCCTGGCGCGCTTCTTCCGCATCGGCCACACGCCGGGCACGATGGTGGTGCCGCCGGCCACGATCAACGTGCCGGGCAGCCGCGAGTTCCCGTTCACCCTGGATCTGCGGCGCTGAAGGCGAGACAGGCCGCGACTGTGGCGTGCATGCAGCATCCCGGCGATGACCGGGATGTGACAATGCCCCTGACGTGGATCAAGCCAACAACAACCTTTTCGACGGGCAAGGCCAGGAAAGCCCGGCCGGGCTGGCAAGTTCGCTGGCCCGGCTGGCCATGCCCGGCCACTACGACGAGCTGCGCGGCCGGGCCCGCCCCGCCGCGGACAGCCCCGGGCGCGACAACGCGGCGCGGCCGCCGCTGACGGCCGACTGGGCCGCCTTCTTCGAGCTGCTGGGCCGCGACGGCTTCGCCGACCTGGACCGGCGCACGGCCCTCATGCGCCGCCAGCTGCGCGACAACGGGGTCACCTACAACGTCTACGCCGACGCCGCCAACCCGCAGCGCCCCTGGTCGCTCGACCTGTTCCCGCTGATCGTCACCCCGGACAGCTGGCGCCAGATCGAGGCCGGCGTGCTGCAGCGCGTGCGCGTGCTGGACAGCGTGATGGCCGACGTCTACGGCCCGCAGCGCCTGCTGGCCAGGGGCCTGCTGCCGCCGGCCCTGGTGCAGGGCCACCCGGGCTACCTGCGCGCCATGCACGGCGTCGAGCCGCTGGCCGGCACGCACCTGCACATCACGGCCTACGACCTGGCCCACGGCGCCGACGGCAACTGGTGGGTGGTCTCGCAGCGCACCCAGGCGCCCTCGGGCCTGGGCTACCTGCTGGAGAACCGGCTGGCCGTCTCGCGGCTGTTTCCGCAGGCCTTCGACACGCTGCACGTGCAGCGCCTGGCCGCCACCTACAGCGCCATGGTCGAGGGCATCCGGCGCATGAGCCCGGCCGGCGCGGACGCCCACATCGCGCTGCTGACGCCCGGCCCCTACAACGAAACCTACTTCGAGCAGGCCTACCTCGCGCGCTACCTGGGCATCACCCTGGTCGAGGGCAGCGATCTGACCGTGCGCGACCAGCGCCTGTACCTCAAGACGCTCAAGGGCCTGGAGCCCGTGCACGGCCTCATCAAGCGGCTGGACGACCAGTACCTGGACCCGCTGGAACTGCGCCCCGATTCGCGCCTGGGCGTGCCCGGGCTGCTGCAGGCGATCCGCGCCGGCAACGTGCTGGTGGCCAACGCGCCGGGCTCGGCCTTCCTCGAATCGCCCGCGCTGCTGGGCTTCCTGCCCGCGCTGGCGCGGCACCTGCTCGGCGAGGAACTGCAGCTGCCCGCCGTGCCGACCTGGTGGTGCGGCGAGCGCGCCGCCATGGAGGCGGCCCTGCCCGACCTGGCCCGCTGCGTGATCAAGCCCACCTACGGCGACAGCGGCGGCCAGGCCCCCTTCGAGGCCGTGCTGGGCAACGCGCTGTCGCGCCGCCAGCTCGACGAATGGGCCGGCCGCATCATGCGCCAGGGCGACGAGCACACCGTGCAGACCTACATGCCGCTGTCGCAGATGCCGACCTGGAGCAGCGGCACGGGCTACCCGCCGCGCATCGCGCCGCGCTCGGTCATGCTGCGCGTGTTCGCCGTGTCCGACGGCCCGCGCTCCTGGCGCGTGCTGCCGGGCGGGCTGGCGCGCATGGTCAGCGCGCACCACAGCATCGCCTCGATGCAGCGCGGCGGCAGCAGCGCCGATGTCTGGGTGCGCACCGAGGGCGAGGTCGACCGCACCACGCTGCTGCACCAGCACCAGTCGCCCGCGGCCGTGGTGCGCCGCCGGCGCCTGGTCACCAGCCGGGCCGCGGAAAACCTGTTCTGGCTCGGCCGCTATGCCGAGCGTTCGGAGAACACGCTGCGGCTGGCGCGCGTGACGCTGTCGGCGCTGAACGGCGAGGACCAGTCGCTGGCGCCGCTGCTGGCCTGGCTGCACGACATGTGCAAGACCTTCGCGCTGGTGCTGCCGGCCGTGCCCTCGCCGGCCCAGGCGCGCCGCGTGTTCGAGCGCTCGCTGATCGCCGGACTGGGCGACACCGAGCAGGTGCAGAGCGTGGGCTACAACCTGCGCGCGACGCGCTTTGCCGCCTCGGCCGTGCGCGAGCGGCTCTCGCAGGAGCACTGGAACGTGATCGTGCAGGCCGAGGAAGACCTGCTGGCGCGCTGCGCCGAAGCCACGCGCAGCGGCGACTTCTCGGCGCTGGAGGCGATGCGCCTGCTGGAGACCACCAGCAACGTCACCGCCGCCATGACCGGCGCGCAGACCGACCGCATGACGCGCGACGACGGCTGGCGGCTGCTGTCCATCGGCCGGCATGTGGAGCGGCTGGGCTTCCTGTCCGCCGCGCTGGCGCGCGCGGTGTCCAGCGGCGCGGTGGCCACCACGGGCGGCTTCGAGGCCGTGCTCTCGCTGTTCGACAGCAGCATCACCTTCCACTCCCAGTACCAGCAGGGCCGCGAACTGCCGCCCCTGCTCGACCTGCTGGTGCTGGACCGCGACAACCCGCGCTCGCTCGGCTGGGTCGCCCACACGCTGGCCGGCCGGCTGGCCCGGCTGGCGGGCGACGCCAAGGTGCAGGACACGCCGCTGGCGCGCGACGTGCTGCAGCCGGCCCGCTGGTCGCTCGAGGAGCTCTGCGCCGTCGACGCGCAGGGCCGGCATGCCGATCTGCTCAAGCGACTGGAAGCCTGCGTGCAGTCGGCCTACGACATCTCCGACGCCATCGGCGCCATCTACTTCACGCACTCGCGCGACGCCAAGACCAGCGTGGGCGCCTAGGGGACACGCATGCGACTGCAAGTCACCCATGAAACGCGCTACGACTACACGCCGGCCGTGGAAACCGCGCAGCACGTGGCGCACCTGCAGCCGCGCGACACGCCGAGCCAGCGGCTGTTGCGGCACCGGCTGGTGGTGACGCCCGAGCCCGACGAGCTGCGCACGGGCCGCGACGTGTTCGGCAACACGCGCAGCTTCTTCGCGCTGCAGAGCGGCCACGAGGAACTGTGCGTGGTGGCCGACAGCGTGGTCGAGACGCGGCTGCCGCTGCGCCCGGCCAGCCCGCTGGCCTGGGAGCAGGTGCGCGACCGCTTCCGCTACCACGCCGGCGGCGGCTACGACGCCGCGTCCGAGTACCTGTTCCCCTCGCCCTACGTGCCGCGCCATGCCGATTTCATGGACTACGTGCGGCCCAGCTTCAGCGCCGGCCGGCCGTTGCTGGAGGCCGCCGACGACCTGATGCGGCGCATCCACCGCGACTTCGAATACGCCTCCGACAGCACCGAGATCAACACCCCGGCCGTCGACGCGCTGGCCCAGCGCAAGGGCGTGTGCCAGGACTTCGCCCACATCATGGTGGCCTGCCTGCGCATGCTGGGCCTGCCGGCGCGCTACGTGTCGGGCTACCTGCTCACGCAGCCGCCGCCGGGCCAGCCGCGCCTGATCGGGGCCGACGCCTCGCATGCCTGGGTCTCGCTGTACCTGCCCGACGTGCCGGAACACGACGGCTGGTACGACTTCGATCCGACCAACGACCGCGCGCCCGGCGAGGACTATGTGACGCTGGCCGTGGGCCGCGATTTTTCCGACGTCTCGCCGATGCGCGGCGTCATCCATGGCGGCGCACGCCACAGCCTGCACGTCGGTGTGACGGTGCAGCCGCTGGCGGCCGACGCCGCGCAACCCGAGGAGATCCCAGCATGAGCATCCACGACAAACTCAAGGCCCTGAACATCACGCTGCCGCCGGTGGCCACGCCGGCCGCGGCCTACGTGCCCTTCGTGCAGACCGGCAAGCTGGTGTTCCTGTCCGGCCACCTCGCCAAGAAGGACGGCAAGGTCTGGGTCGGCCAGCTCGGCAAGAACGTGACGACCGAGGAAGGCAAGGCCGCCGCGCGCGCCGTCGCCGTCGACCTGCTGGGCACGCTGCAGGCCGCCACGGGCGACCTGGCCAAGGTCAAGCGCATCGTCAAGCTCATGAGCCTCGTGAACTCCACGCCCGACTTCACCGAGCAGCACCTGGTCACCAACGGCGCCAGCGAACTGCTGGGCGAACTGTTCGGCCCGGCCGGCGCGCATGCGCGCAGCGCCTTCGGCGTGGCGCAGGTGCCGATGGGCGCCTGCGTCGAGATCGAGCTGATCGCCGAGATCGAATGACGGTTCGCACAGCGATCATCACGGCCGGCGGCAGCGGCATGGGGGCCGCGGCCGCGCGCGCCCTCGCGGCGGCCGGCTACGGCGTCGCCATCCTGTCCTCGTCCGGCAAGGGCGAGGCGCTGGCCGCCGAACTCGGCGGCATCGGCGTGACGGGCTCGAACCAGTCCGACGCCGACCTCGCCCGTCTGGTCGATGCGACGCTGGCCCGCTGGGGCCGCATCGACGCCGTGGTCAACAGCGCCGGCCATGGCCCCAAGGGCGAGCTGCTGGCGATCTCCGACGCCGACTGGCACCTGGGCATGGAGTTCTACCTCATGAACGTGGTGCGCATCGCGCGCCTGGTCACGCCGCAGATGCAGCGGCAAAAGAGCGGCTCCATCGTCAACATCTCGACCTACGCGACCTTCGAGCCCGAGGCCGCGTTCCCGACCTCGGGCGTGTTCCGCGCCGGCCTGGCCAGCTTCGCCAAGCTCTACGCCGACCGCTATGCCGCCGACAACATCCGCATGAACAACGTGCTGCCGGGCTACATCGACAGCCTGCCCGAGAAGGAAGAGCGGCGCACGCGCATCCCGATGGGCCGGTACGGCACCTCCGAGGAAGTCGGCGAACTGATCGCCTTCCTCGCGGGAGACAAGTCGGGCTACATCACGGGCCAGAACATCCGCATCGACGGCGGCATCACGCGCGCCGTGTGACCGTCACGAGAACGTCACCGTGACCGGGCAGTGTTCCGGGGTTTCCCACGAACCCCGAGAACACCATGCCCAAGGATTTCGCCACGATGGAGGACAGCAACCGCTGTCCCAACCCCAGCATCCACGACATCAGCCAGCCCTCGCGCCGCACCCTGCTGCGCGGCGCGGCGGCCTCGGCCTTCCTCGCGCCGCTGGCCGGCCTGGGCCTGCCGGGCTGCGCCACCACCGGCGGCGGCGCCACGGGCACGGCCCTGGGCTTCAAGGCCGTGCCGATCTCCAACGCCGACACCGTCACCGTGCCCGAGGGCTACACCGCCCAGGTCATGGCGCCCTGGGGCGACCCGGTCGGCCTGTCGGGCGAGAACCCGGCCTACAAGGCCGACGCCACGAACAGCGCGGCCGAGCAGGAGGCCCAGTTCGGCATGCACCACGACGGCATCCACTTCTACGCGCAGAGCGCCAGCTCGGGCCTGCTCGTCATGAACCACGAGTACACCGACGACGGCCTGCTGCACGCCGGCGGCATGGCCGACTGGACGGCCGAGAAGGTGCGCAAGGCCCAGGCCGCGCACGGCGTCAGCATCTGCGAAATCGCGCTCCAGGGCGGCCGCTGGGAGGTGGTGCGGCCCTCGCCCTGGGCCCGCCGCATCACCGCGCGCACGCCCATGGCCGTGGCCGGCCCGGCCGCCGGCCATGCGCTGCTCAAGACCGCCGCCGACCCCAGCGGGCGGCGCGTGCTGGGCACCTTCAACAACTGCGGCAGCGGCATCACGCCCTGGGGCACCTACCTGACCTGCGAGGAGAACTTCATCAACTACTTCAAGGGCCCGGACCAGCCGGATGCGCACCAGGCGCGCTGGGGCCTGCGCAAGGGCGACCCGGCCGGCTACCGCTGGCACGAGCACGACGAACGCTTCGACGCCGGCAGGCACCCGAACGAGCCGAACCGCCACGGCTGGGTGGTGGAGATCGACCCCCACAACCCGAGCAGCACGCCGGTCAAGCGCACCGCGCTGGGCCGCGCCGCGCACGAGGGCGCCACCGTGGCCGTCACGCGCGAGGGCCGCGCCGTGGTCTACATGGGCGAGGACTCGCGCTTCGAGTACATCTACAAGTTCGTGAGCGCCGGCCGCATCCAGGCCGGCGGCGCGGCGGCCAATGCCACGCTGCTGGACACCGGCACGCTCTACGTGGCCCGCTTCGATGCCGACGGCCGCGGCCGCTGGATCGCGCTGACGCATGGCGAAGGCGCGTTGACCGCGGCCAACGGCTTCGCCGACCAGGGCGAGGTGCTCGTCAAGAGCCGCCAGGCCAGCGACCGCCTGGGCGCCACCAAGATGGACCGGCCCGAGTGGATCGCCGTGGACAGGCAGGGCTGGGTCTACTGCACGCTGACCAACAACAGCAACCGCGGCGGCAAGGAGCAGCCCGGCGTGGACGCGGCCAACCCGCGCGCCAACAACGGCATGGGACACATCATCCGCTGGAAGGAAGACGGCGACCACGACGGCCTGGCGTTCCAGTGGAACCACTTCGTGCTGGCCGGCGACCCGTTCAACGAACGCGCCGAGGCCAAGGGCAACGTGAAGGGCGACGCCTTCGCCTGCCCCGACGGCCTGTGGGTGGATGCGCGCGGCGTGCTGTGGATCCAGACCGACATGTCGACCTCGGCCATGGGCAAGGGCGAACTGGCGGGCCTGGCGCACAACATGATGCTCGCGGCCGACCCGGCCACGGGCGAGATCCGCCGCTTCCTGACGGGCCCTGCCGGCTGCGAGATCACCGGCGCCACCGGCACGCCGGACGGCCGCACGATGTTCATCAACATCCAGCACCCCGGCGAGAGCCCGAGCGAGCGCAGCGACCCGGCCCAGCCCACGCGCTTTTCCAACTGGCCCGACAAGGGCGCCAACCGGCCGCGCTCGGCGACCATCGTGATCCGCCGTGTGGACGGGGGCGTGGTCGGGGCCTGAGCGCCCGACTGGAAGGACCGCGGCCGGCAGCGCCGGCCGCGTTGCCTTACTCGACGCGCAGGACCGTCACGGGCTTGAACCCCAGGTCCGTGCTCTTGCCCTTGCGCCCGCGCGCGCCGCGCGCGTTGTTGAGCGAGCGGATCTCCAGCTGCTCCTCGCGCGCCTTGCCGCCGCGGCCGATGCCTTCGATGCGGATGCTGCGGGTGTAGGCGGCCGCGCCGGCCAATGCGTCCTTGGGCTCCAGGTCCATCAGCATGAGGCCGCGGCCGCCCTTCTCCATGGCCTTGAGCTCGGCGATCTCGAAGGTCAGGATGCGGCCGCCGGTCGAGGCGCAGGCCACGTGCGTGGCCGGTGCCAGCGCGAGGCCTTGGGCCACGCCCACGGCATGCGAGGGCCGGCACAGCGCCTCGCCCTCGCCCACGCTGACGAAGCTCTTGCCGCCGCGCTGGCGCGACAGCATGTTCTCCACGCTGGCCAGGAAGCCGTAGCCGCCCGAACTGGACAGCAGCAGCTGCGCGCCGGCCGGGCCGGCGAAGAAATGCGCGATCTGCGTACCGCTCTCCAGCTCGATCAGCGAGCTCACGGGCGTGCCGTCGCCGCGCGCGCCCGGCAGCGCCGCCACCGCCACGCTGTAGACGCGGCCGTTGCTGCCGAACACCAGCAGGTGGTCCACGCTGCGGCACTCGAACGCGCCGTACAAGGTGTCGCCGGACTTGAAGCTGTACTCGGCCGGCGCGCCGCGGTCCTTGGCCCAGCCCTTCTGCGCGCGCACCCAGCCCTTCTGCGAGACGACCACGGTGACGGGCTCGTCGACCACGCGCACCTCGGCCACGGCGCGCTTCTCGGCCTGGATCAGCGTGCGGCGCGCGTCGGCGAAGGTCTTGGCGTCGGCCTCGATCTCCTTGACCATGAGGCGGCGCAGCGAGGCCGGGTTGGCCAGGATGTCTTCCAGCCGGCCCTGCTCCTCGCGCAGCTCCTTGAGCTCCTGCTCGATCTTGATGGCTTCCAGCCGCGCCAGCTGGCGCAGCCGGATCTCGAGGATGTCCTCGGCCTGCCGGTCGGACAGGTTGAAGCGCGCGATCAGCGCCGCCTTGGGCTCGTCCGACTGGCGGATGATGGCGATGACCTCGTCGATGTTGAGCAGCACCAGCTGCCGGCCTTCGAGGATGTGGATGCGGTCCAGCACCTTGTCGAGCCGGAAGCGCGAGCGCCGCTGCACCGTGGTCTGGCGGAAGGCGATCCACTCCTCCAGCAACTGGCGCAGCGACTTCTGCACGGGCCGGCCGTCCAGGCCCACGCCGGTCAGGTTGATCGGCGCGCTGGTCTCCAGGCTCGTGTGGGCCAGCAGCGCGCCGATGAGTTCGGGCTGGGCGATGCGGCTGGTCTTGGGCTCGAACACCAGGCGCACGGGCGCGTCCTTGCTGGACTCGTCGCGCACCACGTCGAGCACGGCCAGCATGCTGGCCTTGAGCTGCTGCTGCTCCTGGCTCAACGTCTTCTTGCCGGCCTTGACCTGTGGGTTGGTCAGCGCCTCGATCTCCTCGAGCACGCGCTGGCTGCTCACGCCGGGCGGCAGTTCGTTGACCACCATCTGCCACTGGCCGCGCGCGAGTTCCTCGATCTTCCAGCGCGCGCGCACCTTGAGCGAGCCGCGACCGGTGCGGTAGGCCTCGGCGATGTCGCTGGCCGCGCTGATGATCTGGCCGCCGCCCGCGTAGTCGGGGCCGGGCAGGATCTGCAGCAGCTCCTCGTCGGACAGCCTGGGCGTCTTGATCAGCGCCACGCAGGCGTCGGCCACCTCGCGCAGGTTGTGGCTCGGGATCTCGGTGGCCAGGCCCACGGCGATGCCGCTGGCGCCGTTGAGCAGCGTGAACGGCAGCCGCGCGGGCAGCTGGCGCGGCTCCTCGGTCGAGCCGTCGTAGTTGGGCACGAAGTCGACCGTGCCCTCGTCGATCTCGTCGAGCAGCAGCCGCGTGATGCGCGCCAGCCGCGCCTCGGTGTAGCGCATGGCCGCCGCGCCGTCGCCGTCGCGGCTGCCGAAGTTGCCCTGGCCGTCGATGAGCGGGTAGCGCTGGCTGAAGTCCTGCGCCATGCGCACCAGCGCGTCGTAGGCGGCCTGGTCGCCGTGCGGGTGGAAGCGGCCCAGCACGTCGCCGACCACGCGCGCGCTCTTGACGGGCTTGGCGCCGACCGTGCCGTTGGCGCCGCCGAAGCCCAGGCCCATGCGGCCCATGGAGTACAGGATGCGGCGCTGCACGGGCTTCTGGCCGTCGCAGACGTCGGGCAGCGCGCGGCCCTTGACCACGCTCATCGCGTATTCGAGGTAGGCGCGCTGGGCGTAGCGGCCCAGGTCGAGCGCGTCGTCGCTCTCGCCGTCGCCGGGGCCGCCCGTGCCGGGGCCCTGCGGGGGCAGGTGGGAATCGTCCAGGATCGAAGAATCAGTCATGTTGCGAAACGAGGGGGACATGCGGCAGGCAGGCCGCCGCAGTGGTGGCCGGTGCTGGCCGGCTCAGAGAATCAAGGCTGTTGTGCGAGCTGCGTGGCGGCGTCGCCCGCGGGCACACGGCCGCGCAGTTCCACGCGCACGCGCTGCTGGGGCAGCTGCAGCCGGCGTGTTTCCGGCGCGGGCTTGAGCCCTTGGTAGAGCCGCGTGACGGTGCGCACGTAGTCCTGCGTTTCCTTGTAGTTCGGGATCCGGTTGCCGGCCTTCTGCACGGCGCCTTCGCCGGCGTTGTAGGACGCCAGCGCCAGCTCGAGCTGGCCCGGGAACAGGTCGAGCAGGAAGCGCAGGTAGCGCGTGCCGATGCCGATGTTGGTCTTGGGGTCGGTGAGCTTGGCCTCGATCGGCGCCTTGGCATCGCCCACCAGGCCGTAGCGCTCGGCGGTGGCCGGCATGATCTGCATGAGGCCGACCGCGCCCTTGGGCGAGACGGCCGTGCGGTCGAAACCCGATTCGGCCACGATCAGCGCCTGCAGCAGCTCGATCTCGATGCCGTGCCTGGCCGCGGCCGCGCGCAGGTGCGGCAGGACCTGCTTGTAGGTCGGCGAGACCTCGAAGAAGTTCTGCAGCTTGAGCGGGATCGCGGGCCGCTCCTCGGCCGGCGGGTTGAAGGCGCCGATGCCGCTTCGGGTGTCGAAGCTGTCGTCGCCCTTGTAGAACAGCGCATAGCGCTCGTCGACCTGGGTGCTGGCGAAATGGGCCACGCCGCGCGCATCGATGAAACCCCAGACATCCGCGCGCGAGGCCACCGGCCAGAGCAGGGCCGCCAGCGTCAGCGGCGCCAGCAGTGCCTTCCCGTTCCATCGTGCGCGTGTCATCAGATGTCCACCTCGACTGCGTCGCCGTGCAATTCCATCAGTTCACGACGGGATGCGGCTTCGCCCTTGCCCATGAGCTTGGTGATCAGCTGCTCGGTGCCCGTGAAGTCCACGGCCCCGAGCTGCACCGGCAGCAGGCGCCGCGTGTCCGGGTTCAGCGTGGTGTCCCACAGCTGCTCCGCACTCATCTCGCCCAGGCCCTTGAACCGGCTGATGGTCCAGCTGCCCTCGCGTACGCCTTCCTTGCGCAGTTTATCGAGGATGGCGGTCAGTTCGCCAGCGTCCAGCGCATAGGTCTTGGAGGCTGGCTTCTTGCCGCGCGCGGGCGCGTCCACGCGGAACAGCGGCGGGCGCGCCACGAACACGTGGCCGGCCTCGATGAGCTTGGGGAAGTGGCGGAAGAACAGCGTGAGCAGCAGCACCTGGATGTGCGAGCCGTCCACGTCGGCGTCGGCCAGGATGCAGATCTTGCCGTAGCGCAGGCCCGACAGGTCGGGGCTGTCGTTCGGGCCGTGCGGGTCCACGCCGACCGCGACCGAGATGTCGTGGATCTCGGTGTTGGCGAACAGCCGGTCGCGCTCGACCTCCCAGGTGTTGAGCACCTTGCCGCGCAGCGGCAGCACGGCCTGGCATTCCTTGTCGCGGCCCATCTTGGCGCTGCCGCCGGCCGAGTCGCCCTCGACCAGGAAGACCTCGTTGTGCGAGGTGTCGCGGCTTTCGCAGTCGGTCAGCTTGCCGGGCAGCACGGCCACGCCCGAGCCCTTGCGCTTCTCGACCTTCTGGCCCGCGCGCTGGCGCGTCTGCGCGGCGCGGATGGCCAGCTCGGCCAGCTTCCTGCCGTAGTCCACGTGCTGGTTCAGCCACAACTCGAGCGCCGGGCGCACGAAGCTGGCCACCAGGCGCACGGCGTCGCGCGAGTTCAGCCGCTCCTTGATCTGGCCCTGGAACTGCGGGTCCAGCACCTTGGCCGACAGCACGTAGCTGGCGCGCGCGAACACATCCTCGGGCAGCAGCTTGACGCCCTTGGGCAACAGCGAATGCAGCTCGATGAAGCTCTTGACGGCCGTGAACAGGCCTTCGCGCAGGCCGGCCTCGTGCGTGCCGCCGGCGCTGGTCGGGATCAGGTTGACGTAGCTCTCGCGCACCACGTGGCCGTCCTCGGTGAAGGCCACCGACCACTGCGCGCCCTCGCCCTCGGCGAAGGTCTCGTTGCTGTCGGCATAGCCCTCGCCCTCGAACAGCGGGATCACGGGATCGGCCGTGAGCGTCTGCGAGAGGTAGTCGGTGAGGCCGCCCTTGTACTGCCAGGTCTGGCTGTCCCGGGTCTTCTCCACGGTCAGCGAGACCGTGACGCCGGGCATCAGCACGGCCTTGCTGCGCAACAGATGCGCCAGCTCCTGCATGGGCAGGGCTTCGCTGTCGAAGTACCTGGCGTCGGGCCACACGCGCACCGAGGTGCCGCTGCGGCGGTCGCCCTCGCCGGCCTTGCGCACGGCGAGCGGCTCGGCCACGTCGCCATCGGCGAACACCAGGCGGGCCACCTGGCCCTCGCGGTGGCTCGTGACCTCCAGCCGCCGGGCCAGCGCGTTGGTGACCGACACGCCGACCCCGTGCAGGCCGCCGGAGAAGCTGTAGGCGCCGCCCTTGCCCTTGTCGAACTTGCCGCCCGCGTGCAGCCGCGTGAAGACCAGCTCGATGACGGGCGCGTTCTCTTCGGGGTGCATGCCGAACGGGATGCCGCGGCCGTCGTCGTCGATGCCGACGGAGCCGTCGGCGAACAGCGTCACGCGGATGCGCTTGCCGTGGCCGGCCAGCGCCTCGTCGGCCGCGTTGTCCAGCACTTCCTGGACCACGTGCAGCGGGTTGTCGGTGCGCGTGTACATGCCGGGCCGCTGCTTGACGGGCTCCAGGCCTTTCAGAACTCGGATGGAGGCTTCGCCGTACTGCGGCTGCGCCTTCGGGGAGGATTGGGTTGCCATGGCGCGGGATTGTAGGGTCGCCTCGGAGCGTCACTGGATGCAAATACAGACCCGGCACCTGGGCGACGGCAAGGGTCAAGCAAATTCACTACAGTGCGCCCCCATGACAAGTACAACAAGTACAACGAAGACGAGCCTTCCACTGGCCCGCATCCTGGTCTGCGGCGGCCTGATCGTGACGCTGTCCATGGGCATCCGCCACGGTTTCGGCCTGTGGCTGCAGCCCATCACGCAGGCCAATGGCTGGACGCGCGAGGCTTTCGCGCTGGCCATCGCGATCCAGAACATCTCCTGGGGCATCGCGGGCATCTTCGCCGGCATGGCGGCCGACCGCTTCGGCGCCTTCCGCGTGCTGCTGGTCTGCGCGGCGCTCTATGCGCTGGGCCTGTTCGGCATGGCCCATGCCACCACGCCGCTGATGTTCTCGCTGTCCACCGGCGTGCTGCTGGGCATGGCCCAGGCCGGCACCACCTATGCCGTGATCTTCGGCGTGATCGGGCGCAACGTTTCGGCCGAGCGCCGCTCCTGGGCCATGGGCATCGCGGCTGCGGCCGGCTCGTTCGGGCAGTTCCTGATGGTGCCGGTGGAGGGCTTCCTGATCGCGCGCTTCGGCTGGCAGGAGGCGCTGGTCATCCTGGGCGCCGCCGCGCTGCTGATCGTGCCACTGGCCTTCGCGCTGCGCGAGCCGGGCTTCGCGGGCACCGCCCCCGTCAAGCGCGACCAGACCATCGGCGAGGCGCTGGCCGAGGCCTTCAAGTACCCGAGCTTCCAGCTGCTCATGGCCGGCTACTTCGTCTGCGGCTTCCAGGTCGTCTTCATCGGCGTGCACCTGCCCAGCTACCTCAAGGACCATGGCCTGTCGCCCCAGGTGGCCAGCTACGCGCTGGCGCTGGTGGGCCTGTTCAACGTGTTCGGTACCTACATCGCGGGCACGCTGGGCCAGCGCATGGCCAAGAAGAACATCCTGTCCTTCATCTATTTCGCGCGCGCCGTGGTGATCACGGTCTTCATCCTGGCGCCGCTGTCGCCCATGAGCGTGTACCTGTTCGCCGCCACCATGGGCCTGCTGTGGCTGTCCACGGTGCCGCCGACCACGGCCGCCGTGGCCTCGATCTTCGGCATCCAGCACCTGTCCATGCTGGGCGGCTTCGTGTTCTTCTCGCACCAGATCGGCTCCTTCCTGGGCGTCTGGCTGGGCGGCTACCTGTACGACCGCACCGGCAGCTACGACGTGGTCTGGATGATCACGATCGCGCTCGGCGTGTTCGCCGGGCTCGTGAACCTGCCCGTCAAGGAAGCCGCGATCCGGCGCGGTACGACACTGAAGGTGACATGAGCATGGCGCGCCTCGCTGCCTGGTCCGCCGCGCTGGTCGCCCTGGCCGGCGTGTTCATGATGTACCTGCAGCCGGAGTTCATGGTGGGCCTCGCCAACCAGGTCTGGGCCTGCTTTTGAGCGCCGCCACGCCCCCGGCTCCGCTCCACCCGCCGTCGGCCTGGGTGCAGCGATGGGCGCATCTCATCGCCTCGGGCGGCCGGGTACTCGACCTGGCCTGCGGCCCGGGCCGCCATGCCTACTGGCTGCACGCCCAGGGCTTCGCCGTGACCGCGGTCGACCGCTCGCCCGAGGCCCTGGCCAGCCTGGCGCCGCTGGCCGCCGCCGGTGCCGAGGTGCTGCAGGCCGAACTCGAAGACGGCCCCTGGCCGCTGGCGGGCCGCCGGTTCGACGCGGTGGTCGTCACCAACTACCTCTGGCGCCCGCGCCTGGCCGAGGCGGTGGCCGCGGTCGGCCCCGGCGGCGTGCTGGTCTACGAGACCTTCGCGCTGGGCAACGAGACCGTCGGCCGGCCGGCGCGGCCCGAATTCCTGCTGCGGCCGGGCGAACTGCTGCAGGCCGCCGCGGGCCTGCGCGTGGTCGCCTACGAGGACGGCTTCCTCGAGGAGCATCCGCGCTTCGTGCAGCGCATCGCCGCCGTACGGGAAAGCCCGACGGAACTCCCGCCGCGCTACCGGCTCTGAGCCCCTTCCAGCCCATACCGGCTGGGTAGAATGCGCGTTTTTCCGTTCCAGACCGCGGACATGACTTCTTCCACCGCCAGCATCACGGGCAGCATCGTCGCCCTCGTCACCCCCATGCACGAGGACGGCAGCGTCGACTACCCGGCGCTGCGCAAGCTGATCGACTGGCACATCGCCGAAGGCACGGACTGCATCGGCGTGGTCGGCACGACGGGCGAATCGCCCACCGTGAACGTCGAGGAGCACTGCGAGATCATCCGCGTCTCGGTGGAGCAGGCCAAGGGGCGCGTGCCCATCATGGCCGGCTGCGGCGCCAACTCCACCGCGGAAGCCATCGAACTGGCCCGCTTCGCCAGGAAGGTCGGCGCCGACTGCCAGCTGCAGGTCGTGCCCTACTACAACAAGCCCACGCAGGAAGGCCAGTACCAGCACTTCAAGGCCATCGCCGAAGCCGTCGGCGACCTGCCCACCGTGCTGTACAACGTGCCCGGCCGCACCGTGGCCGACATGGCGCACGAGACCGTGCTGCGCCTGGCCCAGGTGCCCGGCATCGTCGGCATCAAGGAAGCCACGGGCAACATCGAACGCGCCCAATGGCTGATCCGCGACGTGCCCAAGGGCTTCGCCGTGTACTCGGGCGACGACCCGACCGCCGTGGCGCTGATGCTGTGCGGCGGCCAGGGCAACGTGAGCGTGACGGCCAACATCGCGCCGCGCCTCATGCACGAACTGTGCGTGGCGGCCATCGCCGGCGATGCGCGCGGCGCCATGGAGATCCAGCGCAAGCTGCTGCCGGTGCACAAGCACCTGTTCGTCGAAGCCAACCCCATCCCGCTCAAGTGGGCCATGGCCCGCATGGGCCTGTGCGGCGGCACCATGCGCCTGCCCATGACCCCACTGTCCCAGAACAACGAAGCCGTCGTCGAAGCGGCATTGCGCGCCAGCGGCCTGCTCTGAGCCGCCCGCGCCCCGGTCTTTCTACAGGAATCCCGTCCGTGAAATTTCCCGCTCGACTGGCGCTGCTCGCGCTGTCCCTGGCGCTTGGCGCCTGCTCGGTGCTCGAAGGCAGCAAGATCGACTACAAGAGCGCCGGCAAGGCGCCCACGCTGGAGGTGCCGCCCGATCTCACGCAGCTGAGCCGCGACAGCCGCTACGTGGTGCCCGGCAGCACCGTCTCGGCCAATGCCTACCAGACCACCCAGCCGCAGCAGCAGGCCGGCGACCCCATCGCGGCCAGCCAGATCGGCGACGTGCGCATCGAGCGCGACGGCAACACGCGCTGGCTGGTGCTGAACCGCGCGCCCGACGAGAAGCTCTGGGAGCAGGTGCGCGATTTCTGGCAGGAGAACGGCTTCCTGCTCACGATCGACCAGCGCAACCTGGGCATCATGGAAACCGACTGGGCCGAGAACCGCGCCAAGCTGCCGCAGGACTTCATCCGCAGCACGCTGGGCAAGGTGCTGGACTCGGTCTACTCCACGGGCGAGCGCGACCGCTTCCGCACGCGCATCGAGCGCACGGCCACGGGCGCCGAGGTCTTCATCAGCCACCGCGGCATGATCGAGGTCTACCCCGACACCAATGCACGCGACCGCACCGTCTGGCAGCCGCGCGCCGTCGACCCCGAGCTCGAGGCCGAGTTCCTGCGCCGCCTGATGGTCAAGCTGGGCACGCGCGACGAGCAGATCAAGGCGGCCGCCGTGTCGGAAACCATGGTGCGCTCGACCACGCGCATCGCCACCGTCGGCAACCAGCCCGTGGTGCAGATGGACGACGGCTTCGACCGCGCCTGGCGCCGGGTCGGCCTGGCGCTGGACCGCACCGGCTTCACCGTGGAAGACCGCGACCGCAGCCAGGGCACCTACTTCGTGCGCTACGTGGCGCCGGACCCGAACAAGGCCGAGCCCGGCTTCTTCGGCAAGCTGTTCGGCGGCGGCTCCAAGGCCGAGGCGCCGCTCAAGTACCGCATCACGGTGCGCAGCCAGGGCGAGACCAGCACGGTGGCCGTGCTGGGCGCCGACGGCGGCCCGGCCAAGCAGGCCGACGCCCAGAACATCGTCAAGGTCATCGCCGACGACCTGCGCTGAGGGGCCGGCGCACAGATGCTGCGCTTCAAGAACCTGGGCAGCGGCAGCACGGGCAATGCCACCGTCGTGGAGGCCCGTGACGGCGGCCGGCCCAACCGCCTCCTGATCGATTGCGGCCTGGGCCCGCGCACGCTGGCCACGCGGCTCGGCATCGCCGGCCTGGACATGGCCGACATCGACGCGATCTTCGTCACGCACGAGCACAGCGACCACATCGGCAGCGCCTGCAAGATCGCGCTGCGCCACCGCATCCCGCTGTGGATGAGCCACGGCACGCACCAGGCCATCGGCGCGCCCGACCTGGACGGGCTGCTGCACATCGCGCGCGATGGGGACGCGGTCGCCCTGGGGGCGCTGCAGTTGCGCCCCTTCACGGTGCCGCACGATGCACGCGAGCCCTTGCAGCTGCGACTGTCCGACGGCGCCGCCTGCCTGGGCGTGCTGACCGACCTGGGCCACGCCACGGAGCACGTGCTGGCGCAGCTGGCCGGCTGCCGCGCCATGCTGCTGGAGTGCAACCACGACCCGGAGCTGCTGGCCGCCTCCTCCTACCCCTACTTCCTCAAGCGGCGCGTCGGCGGCACGCATGGCCACCTGGCCAACCCGCTGGCGGCCGGCATCGCCACGGCGCTGGCCGCGCAGGGCCTGCAGCAGATCGTCGCCGCCCACCTGAGCCGGCAGAACAACCGGCCCGAGCTGGCACTGGCCGCGCTGGCCGGCGCCGCAGGCTGCGGCAGCCTGGCGCTGGGCGTGGCCGATCCGGTCACGGGCACGGACTGGATCCAGGTCTAGCCGCCGCCTACCAACAAAAAAGCCACCTTGCGGTGGCTCTCCTGCAGGCTGCGGGGCAGCTTATTGCTTGACGGCGCCCTTGGCGGCTTCGGCAGCGGCCTTGGCAGCGTCGGAAGCGGCAGCGGCGGCGTCCTTGGCGGCTTCGGTCGCGTTGCCGACGGCAGCGGCAGCAGCATCCTTGGCGGCTTCGGTGGCGGAGCCCACGGCCGAAGCAGCGGAGTCGGCCGCTGCGGAGGCGGCGCTGGCGGCATCGGCAGCGGCGGAAGCAGCAGCTTCGGCCGGAGCGGCAGCGGGTGCGGGAGCCGGTGCTTCGACGGCGGGAGCGGGCGCGGGCGCCGGCTCTTCCTTCTTGCCGCAGGCGGCCAGGGCAGCAGCGGCCATCAGAGCGGCCAGAACGAGCTTCTTGTGCATTGCATGAATCCTTTGTGTTTTCTGGAAAACAGTCCTGAAGAGCTGCAGTCCCGCCAGAAGAACGAAGAACTGCAACGACCGAGTTGAAAGCACAAGGTCGCCTTCAGCTCAGCCCGCGATTATAGGCAGTGAGATGCTGTAAACCCCGTGTAAACCCTGGTTACAGACCCAGCACGGAGGCAGCGAAGGCCGGCGTGCTGCGCCGCAGCGCCTCGGCCAGCAGTTCCTGCGTCTGCACGCGGCGCGCGGCCTCGGGGCCGGCCCAGCCCGTGCAGTGCACGGCGTCGAGCCGGCGCAGGCTCCAGTGCGGGCTCCACAGCGCGCTCGGGAAATCCTGCCGGTCCATGGCGCTGCAGGCGCGGCAGCTGACCAGGTGGTCCCATTGCGTGCGCCACTGCACGAAGCGGGCATGGCGCCGCCGCACCTCCTCGTAGCCGGCCGCCAGCATCGTGAAGCGGCGGCCCGGCCGCGCCCAGGCCTGCAGCTCGGCGACCACGGCGCGCTCGCCGAGCGGCCAGTCGGCGAAGTCGGCATCGGCCAGGGTCAGTTCGGTCCAGCCGGCGCGCGCGGCCGCCTGCAGGCCGGCGCACAGCCACTGGTGGAACTGCGCGCGGCCTGCGAAGCGGCCCTGCGGCAGCGCCGGGGCGGCGTCGTCAGCCATGCGGCTGCGGCTGCAGCCAGCCGTCCTCGCACCACTGCGCCAGCAGCTCGCGCGCACCTTCGCTGGCGCCGGCGACCTCGCGCGCCGACAGGCGGCGCAGGTCCGCCAGGCGCTGCATGAGGCGCGCATCGCGGCCACCGGCGCGCCAGCTCTCGCCGTTCAGATAGACATGGCCGGCGTCGTAGAGCATGCGGCTGCGCCGGTCCAGCGCCACGCCGCAGCCGTCGGGCAGGTCCGTGCCCTCGCCGAACCAGACCTGGGCCTTGGGCTCGCTGAGGATCTCGCCGAGCGCGCAGTCCAGCGCAGCGGGCGCGTCCAGCAGTGCACGCAGGGCATCGGCCGCGAAGGCGCGCACGTCGGCCGGCACGGCGGCCGGCTGCGCCGTGGCGGGCTGCCCGGGGTCGCGGTACAGCGCGGCGCCCAGGCCGTCCTCGGCCGTGTCGGCCAGGCGCTGCAGCAGTTCGCGCGCGATGCCGCCGCGGCTGGGCGCCCTGAAGCCGATGGAGTAGGTCATGCACTCGCCGATGGCCACGCCGTCGTGCGCGTAGCGCGGCGGCAGGTACAGCATGTCGCCGGGCTCCAGCACATACTCCTCCTCGGGCTCGAACGCGGCCAGGATCTTGAGCGGCACGCCCTGCTGCAGCTGGAAGTCGCGCTGGCGGCCGATGCGCCAGCGGCGCTGGCCGTGGGCCTGCAGCAGGAACACGTCGTAGCTGTCGAAGTGCGGGCCGACACCGCCGCCGTCCGTGGCGTAGCTGACCATGAGGTCGTCCAGCCGCGCGTCGGGCACGAAGCGGAAGGCCTGCAGCAGCGCGTGGATGGCGTCGCTGTGCAGGTCCACGCCCTGCACCAGCAGCGACCATTGGCGCCGGCCCAGCGGCGGCAGCGCGCGCCGCGCGAACGGGCCGTGCCTGAGCGTCCAGCCCTTGGCGCCCTGCTGCACCAGGCGCGACTCCACGCCCTCCTGCCCGGCCAGCGCGAACAGCGCGTTGCGCTCCAGCACCGCCTTGAAATCGGGGATGGCGCCGCGCACCAGCAGGGGCTTCTTCTGCCAGTGCTTGCGCATGAAGCGTTCGGGCGTGAGGCCGCCCAGCAGCGGCAGGGGTCGGGTGGTGTCCATCGGGTCCTGTGCAGAAACGCGATCGCCCCGCGCGGGGCCGGCGGGGCGAAGCTGCGACAATTCTTCCATGGAAATCATCCCTCAATGCGTCGTGGCGCTGACCTGGACCCTCAAAGACACGCTGGGCGAAGACCTGGACGTGCTGAGCGACCCCGTGGAATTCCTGGTCGGTGGCGACGACCTGCTGGCCAAGGTCGAGGAGGCCCTGCAGGGCCATGTGGCCGGCGACCAGTTGCACCTGCACCTGGAGCCCGAGGACGCCTTCGGCGACTTCAACGAAGAACTGATCTTCCTGGAGCCGCGCGCGCTGTTCCCCGATGCGCTCGAGGAAGGCATGAGCTTCGAGGGCACGGCCCTGCCCCAGGGCCTGTCGGCGGGCATTCCGCGCGACCGCATGTACACCGTGACCGAGATCTATCCCGAGCATGTGGTGCTGGACGGCAACCACCCGCTGGCCGGCATCGCGCTGCGCCTGTCGCTGACGGTCAACGCCGTGCGCGAAGCCACCGAGGACGAGATCGGCCGCGGCACTGCCGGCACGGGCTTCTTCAAGGTGCAGCTGCCGGTGGCCGGCAACGACACCCTGCACTGACGCCCTGCGGCGGGGACTTCAGGCGGTCCCGGTCGAGCCGTAGCCGCCCGCGCCGCGGGCGGAGGCTTCGAAGTCCTGCACGATGTTGAAGCTGGCCTGCACCACGGGCACCACCACGAGTTGCGCGATGCGCTCCATGGGCTGCACGGTGTAGGCCGTGCCGCTGCGGTTCCAGGCGCTGACCATGAGTTGCCCCTGGTAGTCGCTGTCGATCAGGCCCACGAGGTTGCCCAGCACGATGCCGTGCTTGTGGCCCAGGCCAGAGCGCGGCAGGATCAGCGCGGCATGGCCCGGATCGGCCAGGTGGATGGCGATGCCCGTGGGCACCAGCTCCCAGGCGCCGGGCGCCAGCAGCAGCGGCGCGTCCAGGCAGGCGCGCAGGTCCAGGCCGGCACTGCCCGGCGTGGCGTAGGCCGGCAGCTGTTCGGCCATGCGCGGGTCGAGGATCTTGACGTCGATGTTCATCGTTTTTGCTGGAGCAGATCGCGCCATGGCAGCTTGCGCAGGCGCAGGAAGGCGAAGACGAGGTAGGCCAGGCCGACGAGCCCGCCCCAGGGCACGAGCAGCGGCCAGGCCGCGGAGAGCATGAGCCAGGCCACGTACAGAAACAGCGCCCCCTGCGCGACCTGGCGCAGCGGCGCGAAGGCCCTGGCGGGCGCGGGGCCGGTCCTGGGCAGGGGTGTACGCGGCGGCCGCTTCGGCACCGGCCCGGGCGGCACGCCGGCCTGCGGCGGCGGGCGCCGGCTCAGCTGCTCGATGTAGCGCGCGAAGTCGCCATCGGGCGGCGTGTCGTAGGGCGAGGCCATCTCAGTTTTCCACGGCGCTGGCGCGCCACCCGCAGAGCACGAAACCGGGTCGCAAGCCGCTGCTCGAGAGGCCGCGGAGCAGGCCATGCCAGCGCAGCCGCGGAACTGGCTCTGCCAGGCCGCCGGGTGCGCCCCTTGAGGGGGATGGGACTTCTACACGCAGTGAGAAGTCCAAACGGGGTGGTTTCATTTCAACGCAGGCGGGTGGCGATCTCGGCCACGAGCTGGCGTGCCAGCGCCAGCTTGGGCGCGTGCGGCAACTCGCGCGCGCCGGCCTCGTCGACCAGCAGCAAGGCGTTGTGGTCCTGGCCGAAGGTGGCCGGGCCGATGTTGCCCACCAGCAGCGGCACGCCCTTGCGCGCACGCTTGGCCTGGGCGTTCTGCAGCAGGGCCTCGCTCTCGGCGGCGAAGCCCACGCAGTAGAGCTTGCCGCTCTGCGCCCGGGCGGACTGCGCCACGCGCGCCAGCACGTCGGGGTTCTCGACGAAGGCCAGCGCCGGCACCTGGCCCGATCCGTCCTTCTTGATCTTCTGCTCGGCCGCCCGGGCCGGCCGCCAGTCTGCCACGGCCGCCGTGGCGACGAACACGGTGGCCGCTTCCACCTGCTGCTCCACCGCGCGCAGGAGGTCCTGCGCCGAGCGCACGTCCACGCGCGCGACGCCGCGCGGCGTCGCGAGGTGCACGGGCCCCGCGACCAGCGTCACGCGCGCGCCGGCCTCGCGCGCGGCGCGCGCGATCGCAAAGCCCATCTTGCCGCTGGACAGGTTGGTGATGCCGCGTACCGGGTCGATGGCCTCGAAGGTCGGCCCGGCCGTGACCAGCACATGCTGGCCCGCGAGCGGCTTGGGCGCCAGGTGGGCGATCAGGTCCTCGACGATCTCGGCCGCTTCCAGCATGCGGCCGTCGCCGCTCTCGCCGCAGGCCTGCGGGCCGTTGCCCACGCCCAGCAGCACGGCGCCGTCCGAGGCCAGCTGCGCCATGTTGCGCTGGGTCGCCGGGTGCAGCCACATCTCGCGGTTCATGGCGGGCGCCACCAGCAGCGGCACGCGGTGCGCCGGCCGCGCCAGGCACAGCAGGCTCAGCAACTCGTCGGCGCGGCCCTGCACCAGCCGCGCGATGAAATCGGCGCTGCACGGCGCCAGCACGATCGCATCGGCCTCGCGCGAGAGGTTGATGTGCGGCATGTTGTTGGGCTCGCGCGCATCCCACTGCGAGCCGTAGACGGGCCGGTTCGACAGCGCCTGCATGGTCACGGGCGTGATGAACCGCTCGGCCGCCTCGGTCATGACCACCTGCACGGTCGCGCCCTGCTTGACGAGCAGCCGGCACAGCTCGGCCGACTTGAAGCAGGCGATGCCGCCGGTCAGGCCCAGCACGATGTGGCGGCCGGCCAGATCGCCTGCCGCGCCCGGCCCTGGCTGGGCGGAGTTGTCCATTGGGGCTCCCTCGTTGAACGTGGGGGCGCAATTTAGCAGACAAGGCAAGGCCACCCGCGGCCGCACCGCAATGGGGCCGGGCGCCCTCCTATAATCTCGCTTTACCACCTCCCCGGGAACGCTTTTCCCGACCCTGACATGACCAAATTCGTCTTCGTCACCGGCGGTGTGGTGTCCTCCCTCGGCAAGGGAATCGCCTCAGCCTCCCTTGCTGCGATCCTGGAATCGCGTGGCCTGAAGGTCACCCTGATCAAGCTCGATCCGTACATCAACGTCGATCCCGGCACGATGTCGCCGTTCCAGCATGGCGAAGTGTTCGTCACCGACGACGGCGCCGAGACCGACCTGGACCTGGGCCACTACGAACGCTTCATCAACACCCGCATGCGGCGCGCCAACAACTTCACCACGGGCCGGATCTACCAGTCCGTGCTGGAGAAGGAACGCCGTGGCGACTACCTGGGCAAGACGGTCCAGGTGATCCCGCACGTGACCAACGAGATCCAGGAATACGTCAAGCGCGGCGCCGGCGTCGGCACGCCGGACGCGGTGGACGTGGCCATCGTCGAGATCGGCGGCACCGTGGGCGACATCGAGTCGCTGCCCTTCCTGGAGGCCGTGCGCCAGATGAGCCTGCGCATGGGCCCGAACCAGGCCGCCTTCGTGCACCTGACCTACCTGCCCTGGATCGCCGCGGCCGGCGAGCTCAAGACCAAGCCGACCCAGCACACGGTGCAGAAGCTGCGCGAGATCGGCATCCAGGCCGACGCGCTGCTGTGCCGCGCCGACCGCCGCATCCCCGACGAGGAAGCCGAGAAGATCTCCCTCTTCACCAACGTGCCGCGCTGGGGCGTGATCTCCATGTGGGACGTGGACACCATCTACAAGGTGCCGCGCATGCTGCACGAGCAGGGCCTGGACGGCCTGATCTGCGACAAGCTGCGCCTGAACACGCCGCCGGCCAAGCTCAAGCGCTGGGACGACCTGGTCTACGAGACCGAGCACCCGCAGCACGAGGTCAACATCGCCATGGTCGGCAAGTACGTCGACCTGTCGGACAGCTACAAGTCGCTCAACGAGGCGCTGCGCCACGCCGGCATGCGCAACCATGCGCGCGTGAAGATCAGCTACCTGGACTCCGAGACCATCACCCCGGGCAACGTCGCGCAGCTGGCGCAGTACGACGCCATCCTGGTGCCCGGCGGCTTCGGCAAGCGCGGCATCGAGGGCAAGATCTGCGCGGCGCGGTATGCGCGTGAGCACCGCGTGCCCTACCTGGGCATCTGCCTCGGCATGCAGGTCGCCACCATCGAGTTCGCGCGCCACGTGGCGGGCCTGGCCCATGCCAACAGCACCGAGTTCGAGCCGACCGCGCCGCACCCCGTGATCGCGCTGATCACCGAGTGGAAGGACGCCGACGGCAGCATCAAGACGCGCGACGAGAACTCCGACCTGGGCGGCACCATGCGCCTGGGCGCGCAGAGTTCGGACGTGGCCAAGGGCACGCTGGCGCACAAGATTTACGGCGACGTGGTGACCGAGCGCCACCGCCACCGCTACGAAGCCAACGTCAAGTACCTGGACAAGCTGCGCGCGGCCGGCCTCGTGATCTCCGCGCTGACGCAGCGCGAGCAGCTGACCGAGATCGTCGAGCTGCCGCAGAGCCAGCACCCCTGGTTCATGGGCGTGCAGTTCCACCCCGAGTTCAAGTCCACGCCCTGGGACGGCCACCCGCTGTTCAACGCCTTCGTCAAGGCCGCGCTCGACCAGCAGCAGGCGCAGCTGCCCCCGGCCGACCAGACGGCCGAACCGGCCGCCACGGCCTGATTGCCCACCCACGGAGACCCGACCGCATGCCCAGCGCCTACATCCTCGCCGACGTGACCGTCACCGACCCCGCGCAGTACGAGGACTACAAGAAGTGGTCCACGGCGGCGATGCAGGCGCATGGCGCCGAGGTCTGCGTGCGCGGCGGCAAGGTCGAGGTGCTGGAAGGCGACTGGTCGCCGAGCCGACTGGTGATGCTCAAGTTCCCCAGCGTCGAGGCCGCCAGGGCCTTCGACGCCTCGCCCGAGTACGGCAAGGCGCGCGCGGCGCGACAGGGCGCGGCCATCATGCGCATGGTGGTGGTCGAAGGCGTCTGACCGCTCCCCCAAGGATTCCCCAGCTCTTAGAAAGAAGTAGCAATGAGTGCCATCGTAGACATCGTGGGTCGCGAGATCCTGGACAGCCGCGGCAACCCCACCGTCGAGTGCGACGTGTTGCTGGAATCGGGCACCATGGGCCGCGCGGCCGTGCCCTCGGGCGCCTCCACCGGCTCGCGTGAAGCCATCGAACTGCGTGACGGCGACAAGAGCCGCTACCTGGGCAAGGGCGTGCTCAAGGCCGTCGAGCACGTCAACACCGAGATCAGCGAAGCCGTGCTGGGCCTGGACGCTTCCGAGCAGGCCTTCCTGGACAAGACCCTGATCGACCTGGACGGCACCGAGAACAAGTCGCGCCTGGGTGCCAACGCCATGCTGGCCGTGTCCATGGCCGTGGCCCGCGCCGCCGCCGAGGAATCGGGCCTGCCGCTGTACCGCTACTTCGGCGGCATGGGCGGCGTCTCGCTGCCGGTGCCGATGATGAACGTCATCAACGGCGGCGCCCACGCCAACAACTCGCTGGACCTGCAGGAGTTCATGATCATCCCGGTCGGCGCGCCGAGCTTCCGCGAAGCCCTGCGCTACGGCACCGAGACCTTCCACGCGCTCAAGAAGATCCTGAACGACCAGGGCATCAGCACGGCCGTCGGCGACGAAGGCGGCTTCGCCCCCAGCGTGGCCAGCCACGAGGCCGCGATCCAGATGATCCTGCAGGCCATCGAGCAGGCCGGCTACAAGCCCGGCGAGCAGATCGCCCTGGGCCTGGACTGCGCCGCCTCGGAGTTCTACAAGGACGGCAAGTACGTGCTGGAGGGCGAAGGCCTGTCGCTGTCCAGCGAGGACTGGACCGCCATGCTCTCGGGCTGGTGCGACAAGTACCCCATCATCAGCATCGAGGACGGCATGGCCGAAGGCGACTGGGATGGCTGGAAGCACCAGACCGAGGTGCTGGGCAAGCGCGTGCAGCTGGTCGGCGACGACCTGTTCGTGACCAACACCAAGATCCTGCAGCAGGGCATCGAGCGCGGCATCGCCAACTCCATCCTGATCAAGATCAACCAGATCGGCACGCTGTCGGAAACCTTCGCCGCGATCGAGCTGGCCAAGACCTCGGGCTACACCTCGGTCATCAGCCACCGCTCTGGCGAGACGGAAGACTCCACCATCGCCGACATCGCGGTGGGCACCAACGCCGGCCAGATCAAGACCGGCTCGCTGTCGCGCTCGGACCGCATGGCCAAGTACAACCAGCTGCTGCGCATCGAGGAAGACCTCGGCGACGTCGCACGCTACCCGGGCCGCCGCGCGTTCAACGTGCTGCGCTGAGCGTCCAGCACCCACCACCGTCGCCGTTCCCATGGGCTCGCGCTTCGTTCCGGCCGTGCTGCTGGTGCTGCTGGCCGTCGTGCACGCCCAGCTGTGGTTCGGCCGCGGCAGCATCTCCAACGTGGCCGAGCTGCAGGAGCGGCTGATCGACCAGCAGGCCGCCAATGCCAAGGCCCAGGCCGTCAACGACCGGCTCACGGCCGAGGTCGCCGACCTCAAGGACGGCCTGGAGATGGTGGAGGAGAAGGCCCGTGGCGAACTGGGCATGGTCAAGCCCAACGAAGTCTTCGTGCAGCTCACGCGCTGAATGCCCGAGCCGCTGATCGCCGCCTGGCTGTGGCTGCTGCAGCCTGCCTTCACGCTGTGGGGCGTGGCCAGCAGCTGGCTCGAGATCCTGGCCGTGCTGCTGGCACTGGCCATGGTCGGCTTCAACATCCGTGAGCGGCACTGGGGCTGGCCATTGGCCGCCGTGAGTTCGCTGCTCTACTTCGGACTCTTCTCGCGCAGCAAGCTCTATGGCGATGCGGCGCTGCAGATCTTCTTCGCCAGCGTGGCCCTGTGGGGCTGGTTCAACTGGCTGCGCGGCCACCGGCCGGACGGATCGGCGCTGCGCGTGGCGCGCCTGTCGGCGGTCGGCTGCTGGGCCGTGGTGGCGGCCTGCGCCGTGCTGTGGCCCCTGGTGGCGCTGTTCCTGATGCGCTTCACCGACACCGACGTGCCCTGGTGGGACGCCTTCCCCACGGCCGTGAGCCTGGTCGGCCAATACCTGCTGGGCCGCAAGTACATCGAGAACTGGCTGGTCTGGCTGGTCGTCAACACCGTCAGCGTGGGCCTGTTCGCCTACAAGGGCCTGTGGCTCACCACGCTGCTCTACGCCCTCTTCATCGGCCTGAGCTGGCTGGGCTGGCAGGCCTGGAAGCGCCGGCTCGCCGCGCCCGTCCCGAGCACCCCGTGAGCCTCCGGTGAGCACCCGCATCGCGCTGCTCGGCGCCGAGAGCAGCGGCAAGACCGCGCTGTCCCGGGCGCTGGCCAAGGCGCTCGCCGGGCACGGCCTCACCGTGGAACTGGTGCCCGAGCTGCTGCGCCAGTGGTGCCTGGACGCCGGCCGCACGCCGCGCGCGGACGAGCAGGACGGCATCGCGCGCGAGCACGCCGAGGCGATCGCCGCAGCCGAAGCCAGGGCGCCCGACGTGCTCATCGCCGACACCACGCCGCTCATGGTCGCCGTCTACAGCGACCTGCTGTTCGGCGACCGCACGCTCTACCCCTTTGCGCTCGAACACCAGCGCAGCTATGCGCTGACGCTTGTCATGGGCCTGGACCTGCCCTGGGTGGCCGACGGCATCCTGCGCGACGGCCCGCAGGTGCAGGCGCCGGTGGACGCGCTGGTGCGCGCCGCGCTGGAGCGCGCCGGCCTGCCGTTCCAGGTGGTCTACGGCCGCGGCCCCGCGCGGCTGGCCCGCGCCGAACGCGCGCTGCGCGCCCTGCCCGCGCTCGCCGACCGGCTGGGCGCGCTGCCCGACACGCCGGCCGCCGCCCGCTGGGCCTGCGCCTGCGACGGCGACGCGGCCTGCGAGCACCGGCTGTTCCGCCGGCTGCGGGACTACTGAACCGACTGGCTGCCCGGCGGCAGCGAGCCCGGCGGCGCGAAGATCTGCGCGGCGTCGACCGCGTCGAAGCGGTACTGCTGGCCGCAGAACTCGCAGCCCACCTCGATGTCGCCGCGCTCGGCCAGGATGGATTCGGCCTCGGCCTGGCCCAGGCCGCGGATCATCTGCGCCACGCGCTCGCGGCTGCAGGTGCAGGCGAAGCGCGGGCCGCCCTCGCCCGTCAGCGGCGCGAAGGTCAGCACGCGTTCTTCCCAGAACAGCCGGCGCAGCACGGTGTCGATGTCCAGCGTCAGCAACTCCTCGCGCTTGAGCGTGCCGGCCAGGTGGGCGATGCGGTTGAAGTCCTCGTTCTGGCCTTGCGTGTCGGCCTGCGCCGTGGCTTCGCCCTCGCTGGCCTGGCCGGCCAGGTTGGCCTCGCCCTTGACCGGCAGGCGCTGGATCAGCAGCCCGGCCGCCACCTGGGCATCGGCCGCCAGCACCAGCACGGTGTCCAGCTGCTCGCTGTGCCGCATGTAGTGCTGCAGCACCTCGGCCATGCGGCCGAAGCTCTGGCCCTCGCCATCGCTCAAGGCCACCACGCCCTGGTAGGGCTGCTGGCCCGGCTGCTTGCGCGCCGGGTCGAGCGTGATCGCGCAGCGGCCCTGGCCGCTCTGGTTGATGAGCTCGGCCAGGGTGGCGCCGTTCTCGACCGCGCCGTTCAGCGAGGCCGTGGCACGCACGCGCAGGTCGGACTGCACTTCCACGACCGCCAGCTTGAGCGGGCCGTCGCCGAACACCTGCAGCACCAGCGCGCCGTCGAACTGGATGCCGGACTGCATCAGCACGGCGGCCGCCGTCATCTCGCCCAGCAGGGACTGCACGGGCACCGGGTAGGGGCCGGCCGCGGCGTTGGACGCGCGCCGGCGCAGCACCTCCTGCCAGGCATCGGTCAGGCGCACGATGGCGCCCCGCACGGGCAGGCCGTCGAACAGGAACTTGCGTAATTCGGACATCAACCGATCTTCTTCAAGCCCGCGCGAAAGCGCCGGGCGTTGTCCATGTAGTGCCGCGCGCTGCGGCGCAGGCCCTCGATCTGCTCGGGCGTCAGCTGGCGCACCACCCTGGCGGGGCTGCCGACGATCATCGAGCCGTCCGGGAATTGCTTGCCCTCGGTCACGAGCGCGCCCGCGCCGACCAGACAGTTGCGGCCGATCCTGGCGTTGTTGAGCACGATGGCGCCGATGCCGATCAGCGACTCGTCGCCCACCGTGCAGCCATGCAGCATGACCTGGTGGCCCACGGTGACATGCCTGCCGATGGTGAGCGGCACGCCTTCGTCGGCGTGCAGCACGCTGTTGTCCTGGATGTTGCTGCCCTCGCCCACGGAGATCGGCCCGCTGTCGCCGCGGATCACCACGCCGGGCCAGACGCTGCTGTCCGGGCCCAGGGCCACGCCGCCGATGACCTGGGCGCTCTCGGCCACCCAGGCCGTCTCGGCCACCTGGGGCGTGCGTTCATCCAATGCGTACAAAGCCATCTTGCGTCCTCGTGGTGGTGTCTGCGGTCATTGTAGGGAGGCGTCCGGCTGCTGCAGGGCCGCGATTTCGGCCTCGCTGAAGCCGGCCGCGCGCCGCGCGTCCAGGTTGAACGGGCCCCGCAGCCGCGGCGCGCCGTAGCGCCGCGCCAGTTCGGCGTAGCTGGCCACCGGCTCCAGCCCGCGCGCCCGGCACAGCCAGCCGTACCAGTGGTTGCCGATGGCCACGTGGCCCACCTCGTCGGCCAGGATCAGGTCCAGGATCTCGCCGGCGCGCAGGTCGCCCGCGGCCACCAGTTTGGCGCGGATCGGGGGTGCCGCGTCCAGGCCGCGCGCCTCCAGCGTGCGCGGCACCAGGGCCAGCCGGGCGAGCAGGTCGTCCTGCGTCTTCTCGGCCATGTCCCACAGGCCGTTGTGGGCCGGGAAATCGCCATAGGCATGGCCCGACTCCGCCAGATGTGCGGCCAGCAGCTGGAAGTGCAAGGCCTCCTCGCGCGCCACGCGGGCCCAGTCGCGGTAGAAGGCCTCGGGCAGGCCGGGAAAACGCCACAGGATGTCGCAGGCCAGGTTGATCGCGTTGAACTCGATGTGCGCCAGCGCGTGCAGCAGCACGGCACGGCCCGCGGGCGTATGCACCGGCCGCGGCTTGAGCTGCTGGTGCGGCACCAGCACGGGCTGCGCCGGCCGGCCCGGCACCGGGGCCGGCGGCTGCAGCCGCTGCTGCACGTCCAGCGGCAGGCCGTCGGCCAGCGCACGCGCCAGCGCGGCCTTGCGCGCGGGCGCGCTTTCGCACAGCGCGGCCAGCGCGGCGGGGCGCAGGCCGGCTTCAATGTTCGGGGATTGGGTCAAGTGTCGAAGCCCATTGGAGTGAGATGGCGTGCGAATAAAACATAGCGCCCTAGAATTCACCAAGACTCCATTCTGGTTGAACCGCCACGCCCCCATGACTGTTGCCGATACCGCGTCCATGCTGATCGCCCGCCAGCCCATCGTGGACAAACGCCGGGCGGTGTTCGGCTACGAGTTGTTCGACCGCACCCATCTCGCCCCCGCGCATGCGCCGGCGCACGACGTGGCCCTGGTGTTCAGCGCACTGACCCACACCGGCAGCGAGGCCCTGGTCGGCCAGTTCGCGATCTTCGTCAACAGCACGCACAACAGCCTGGCCGGCGGCCACCTGGACCTGGTGCAGCCCGAACGGCTGGTGCTGGAGATCGAAGGCATCGCGGGCGATGCGCCGGCCGAGATCGAAGCGCATTCGCACGCCCTGCAGGGGCTGCGCAAGCGCGGCTTCCGCCTGGCCTTCAGCCAGCAGGTGCTCGATCCGGCCTATGCCAGCTGGCAGCCGCTGGCCGACTTCATCAAGCTGGACCTCGCGGACATCGACCCGATGCAGCTGCCCAAGCTGATCCAGGCCGCGCAGACGCGCACCGGCGCGCGGCTGATCGCCGAGAAGACCGAGACCGCCGCCCAGTACGAGCAACTGGCCGGCTACGGCGTGGAGCTGTTCCAGGGCTACTGGTTCGCCAAGCCCGACCTGATCAAGACGCGCCTGCTGGCGCCCTCCCAGGCCAACGTGATCCAGCTCATCAACCTGGTGCGCAACCAGGCCAGCACCGACGAGATCGAGCAGGTGCTCAAGAAGGACGCGATGCTGGGCTTCAACCTGATGCGCCTGATCAACTCCTCGGGCTTCGGGCTCACACGCGAGATCACCTCGTTCCGCCAGGCCGTGATGCTGCTGGGCCTGAAGAAGCTGTTCCGCTGGGCCGCGCTGCTGCTGACCACGGCGGCGGGCGGCGGCGCCTCGCCGGTGGTGGGCAGCACGGCGGTGGTGCGCGGCCGGCTCATGGAGCTGCTGGCGGCCGAATCCATGT
The DNA here is from genome assembly GCA_049840715.1 of Pseudorhodoferax sp. Taxonomy (GTDB): domain Bacteria; phylum Pseudomonadota; class Gammaproteobacteria; order Burkholderiales; family Burkholderiaceae_C; genus Pseudorhodoferax. The sequence continues at coordinate 164,024 of JASGJO010000030.1, read as the reverse complement.
CGCCCGAGGAATGCGACGCCGCCTTCGTGGTGGGCGTGTTCTCGCTGCTGGACACCATGCTGGGCATGCCCATGGAGCAGGCCGTGGGCCTGCTGACGCTGCAGCCGCCGATCGTCGACGCGCTGCTGCACGGCAACGGCCCGTATGCCGACCTGCTGGCATTGGCGCAGGCCTGCGAGACGGGCGATGCCGAGGCATTCCGCCGTGCCACGGCCGCGCTGCACCTGACCGAGCGCCAGGTCAGCCTGGCGCACCTCGATGCGCTGGCCTGGGCCGACGCCCTGGCCGAGTGAGCCCCCCTCGCCCGCACCGGCCAACGCATTCCACCCGCCGTCCAGAACCGCTTGCCCGCACGGAGCCTGCACCATGTCCACCATCTCCGACGCGCTGACACCGATGAAGCCGCCCGCGGGCGATGCCGACAACCAGGTCGTGATCGCACGGCAGGCCATCGTGGACGACACCCGCACGGTGCTCGGCTACGAGCTGTTCGACCGCTCCACCTCGCCCAGCCGCCACACGGCCGACAGCGACGCCGCGCTGCTGTTCAACGCGCTGTCGTTCGCCGACACCGAGACCCTGGTCGGCAACAAGCTGGTGTTCATCAACTGCACGCACGAAAGCCTGGCCGGCGGCCACCTGGAGCTGATCCACCCGGACAAGGTGGTGCTGGAGGTGCCGCCGATCGCCGGGCACGACCCCGCCCTCATCGCGAAGATGGCCGAGGTCATGCACAAGCTGCACAAGGAAGGCTTTCGCTTCGCCTTCAACCACACCGTGCTCACGCGCGGCTACGCGCCCTGGCGCCCGCTGGCCGCCTACATCAAGCTGGACCTGATGGTGCTGTCCAGCGACAAGGTCGAATCCTTCGTGCAGTTCGCCCGCGCCCACACCAAAGCCCAGCTGGTGGCCGAGAAGGTGGAAACGGGGGAGCAGCACAAGCTGCTGGCCGGCTACGGCGTCAAGCTGTTCCAGGGCTACTGGTTCGCCAAGCCGACCATGGTCAAAGCCCTGACCATCCGGCCCTCGCAGGCGACCATCATCCGGCTCATCAACCTGGTGCGCAGCCAGGCCGGCGCCACCGAACTGGAAGAGCTGCTCAAGCGCGACCCCACGCTGTCGTTCAACCTGCTGCGCTTCATCAACGCCTCGGGCTTCGGGCTGAACTGCGAGATTACCTCGTTCCGCCACGCGCTCATGATCCTCGGCATGCACAAGCTGTTCCGCTGGGCCGGGCTGCTCATGAGCACCTCGCGCAGCGGCGGCCCGCCGCCCGCCATCGGCCAGACCGCCGTGGTGCGCGGCCGCCTCATGGAACTGCTGACGGCCGAGCTGCTGTCACCGGAGGAATGCGACAACGCCTTCACGGTGGGCGTGTTCTCGTTGCTGGACGGCATGCTGGGCGTGCCCATGGCCAAGGCGCTGGAGTCGGTGGCCCTGCCCCAGCCGGTGCTCGATGCGCTGCTGCACCGCCGTGGCCTGTACGCGCCCTTCCTCGAACTGACGGAGGCCTGCGAGCGCGGCGACGACGTGGTGTTCGCGCGCGTCGCCAATGCGCTGGCCCTGTCGAGCCGGCAGGTCAACATGGCGCACCTGCAGGCGCTGGCCTGGGCTGAAACGGCCTGAAGGCCGCGCCGGCTTAGCCGGCGTCCTTGAGCGCCTTCTTGGCCTTCGCGGCCGAGCGCTGGGACTGCTTCTTGTGGTAGCCGGACTTCACGTTGTTGACCGCCTTGCCGACCGGGCCGCTCTTTTCGGCCTCGCTCTCGGCGCGCTTCTGGTCGATCTTGTGCTTGGCGGCATCGGTCGCCTCCGAGGCGGCCTTGCCGACCTGTGCGGAAGCGGTGGCCAGGCTCAGCGCCGCAACGGTCGCCAACAACAATTTCTTCATCGGATCCTCCATCCGGAACGCACGCAAAGCCGTGCGCCCGCATGATCGGGCGCACCCATGGCGTGGCCTGTAGGCGGGCGCCACCGCGGCACGTGCGCCATTCCTCGCATTCTTCGCCTTGTAGGCCGGGCACGGACAAGGCGCACGCGCTGATGCGCCCACCGCCTACAAACGGCGCGCCGGCCGCCACGCACCATTCCCTTGAAACCGGATGCAACAGCGGCGCTGCAGCGCAGCAACAGGGGAAAGCGACATGGACTTTCGGCAGGCACAGGCCTTGGCTCTGATCGAGGAGAACCGGCGGGACGATGCGTGCATGGCCTTGCACGACTCCGGCTACGGCGACCTGGCCGACCAATGGCTGCAGGCGAGCAGCGAATTCGAGACGGTGGCACGCGACCGGCTGGAACCCGCCGCGCTGGACGGCATGGACGCCCCCGTCAGCACCGACGTCCTGCGCGCCTACGCGCGCATGTGCATGAGCTGGTCGCGCATCGTGCAGTTGCGCGACCAGGCCGTGGGCTGGATGGAGCGCCGGGACTGAACCGGCGCGCGCGGCGCCGCCTTCAGGCCGCGCTGCGCAGCGCGAGCGGCCATCTTCTGCAGCAGCCGCTCCAGTTCGTCCACTTCGAAGGGCTTGGTCAGCGCCCGCACGTGCGGGCCCATGGCCGCCAGTTCGCTGCCCATGTCGTAGCCCGAGCACAGCAGCACGTGCTGCCCCGGCTTGCGGGCCAGCATCTGCTGCGCCAGTTCCACGCCCGACAGCCCCGGCAGCCCCACGTCGGTGATCAGGATGTCGCAATCGTCCTGCGCGAGCAGCGCCAGCGCCTCCTCGCCGGTACCGCAGACCGTCACGGCGTAGCCGGGCTCCTCCTCCAGCAGCATGGCAATGGAATCGCGCAGGTCTTCGTTGTCTTCGACGTACAGGATGCGGGTCTGGGGCATGGGGGGCAGGTCTAGAAGCGGTACTTGAGCCCGATGCTGGTGGACCGGACCCAGCCATTGTCGTCGCCGGCGAAATCGAAACGGTGGCGCTGCCAATCCAGCACGGCCGACCAGTTGCTGCTGAAGGCCCAATCCACCCCGAGGCCGTAGGCCGGCCCCCAGCCGCTCGCGCGGCCGGTGGCGATGCCGGCACCGGGCGCGGCGTCGATGCGGGTGCGGCCCCAGGTCGTGCCGACGCGGCCGAACACGCCGAAGCCGGCGCCCACCTGGGCGCGGCCGACCAGGCTGAAGTTGACGCCCTCGGCGCGCGTCTCGCCGCCTGCGCGATCGAGGTCTCCCATGCTCAGCAGGCCGAGCTCGGCGCCGAAGTTGGGGCTGAACATGCCGCCCACGTAGGCATTGCCGGACAGGTTGGGCTGGTCGCAGCCGCCGATGCCGCAGTCCAGGCGGTAGCTCGGACGGCCCAGGCTCAGCCCCGCGTAGCCGCCGGGCAGCCAGCTGCTGCGGCGCAGCTCGTAGTTCGCGCCGGACGCAGGGGAGGAAGAGGTGCTGCTGCCCTGCGCGAAAGCGCCGGCGCAAGCCAGCAGACCGACGGCCAGAGCCGCACGCGTTCGCAAGCTGTCCATACGTCCTCCTTGGGCGGACCAGCGCGCCCGACGAGCGCATTCTCGCCATCGGCCCGCCGGACCATTGTGGGACAAAAGGCCGTCGGCGGGCGCTTTTCTCAGCTTCGCCGTAGGGCCACGCGACGCCGGCCGGCCTTGGGTGCCGCGCACTCGTCGCAGCGGCCGTACAGCGTGAGTTCGTGGCGCTCCACCGCGAAGCCGGGCGGTGCCAGTTTCTGCATGTCGCCGGGGCAGGCGTGCACGTCGAACACGCGGTGGCAGACGGTGCAGCTGAAGTGGTGGTGGTGGTGCCCGCCCGGCTCGAAGCGCGGCGCCTCGCCCGGCAGTTCCACGCTCTGCACCTCGCCGGCCTCGACCAGTTGCTTGAGGTTGCGGTAGACGGTGGCGATGCCCAGCGCCGGCACCTCGGCCTGGGCCGCGGCCAGGATCTCGGGGGGCAGCAGCGGCCGGCCGGCCTGCACCAGGGCCTGGCGGATCGCGTCGCGCTGGCGGGTCGAACGCTCCATCTCAACGCCTCGCAGCACAACGCGCCATGCGCTGGATGCAGCATCGGCGCGCAAACAGCCGCTCCGCAGGCCGCGGAGCAGGCCATGCCAGCGGACGAAAACGGGGTGGTCTCATTTCTCGCGGTATTTTTCGACCTTGGCCACGCGCATGGTGTAGCCGGCCACGCCCATCGACGAGGGCGCGCGCTCGATCTCCAGACGGCCGTAGACCCAGATCGCGTCCATCGTGCGCAGGCCCGTGAAGGGCTTGTCGGCACGGCCCAGCAGGATCTGGTTGGACGGCGGCGGCGGCGTGTGGATGCAGGCGCCGAAGTACGGCACGAGCAGGAACTCGCGGATGCCCTGCTTGCCCTCCTCCAGCGGCACCAGGTAGCCGGGCAGCTTGGCGTCGATGCCGTTCATGGCGGCGACGGTGGGCGCGTTGTCCCAGATCTCGCGCAGCTTGTCCATGAGCTCCTTGGCGCGCGGGTCGGTGTCCTGCAGGCTGCCGGTGCCGGCGCTCAGGCCCTGCAGGTCCTTCGCCGGATCCCAGCCGGCGGGCACCAGTTCGGCCCAGGTGAGCTCGCGGAACTGGGCGGCCCGGGCGGCCAGCGGCGCGAGGGCGGCGGCGGCGCAGGCGGCCAGGGCTACCCGGCGCGTCGGCATGCGGTCACGGTCTTGGAACATGTCAAATCCTCGGAGTCAGGCCGTCGGCCAGCGACAGGCGGTAGGCACGCCAGCCCGGCACCAGGCTGGCCAGCAATCCTGCCGCCAGCAACCCGGCCAACAGGGCCCATTGTGCTGCGCTCGGCAAAGCCAGTTGCAAACCGAGGCCGAACTGCGCTTGCAGCCAGGGCCCGGTGGCGGCGATCACGGCCCATTGCGCGGCCAGGCCCAGCAGCAGGCCGGCCAGCGTGACCCACAGGCCTTCCAGCGCCAGCAGGCCCATGACCTGCACCGGGCCGGCCCCCACGGCGCGCAGCACGGCCAGCTCGCGCCGGCGTTCGTTGAGGCCGGCCAGCACCACGGCCACCAGGCCCGCCATGCTGACCAGCGCAACCAGGCCCGACATGGCCAGCAAGGCCTGCTCGCCGGGGCCGATCACGTCCCAGAGCTCGTCCATGGCCACGCCGGGCAGGATGCCCATGACCGGCTCGCCGCCGTAGTTGTTGACCCAGCGCTGCACCGAGAACACCTGCGCCCGGCTCTTGAGGCCGACCAGCGCGGCCGTGACCGACTTGGGCGTGAGCTCGGCCGGCAGCGCCGCCGGCGCCCGGCCCGGCAGCCGCATGCCGCCGATCCAGTCGGCGTGCAGCGCCTCCATGGCCTCGAGGCTGACCAGCACGCTGCGGTCGATCGGCGTGCCCGTGCGCGCCAGCACGCCGACCACGCCGAAGGGCTTGTCGGCATGGCTGTCCTGCTCCAGTTCGCCGCCGCCATGGGCCAGGGTGATGCGCTGGCCCAGGCCGTAGCCCAGGCGCTCGGCCACCTCGGCGCCGATCACGGCGTCGAACAGCTGCGCGAAGGGCTGGCCCTGCGCCAGGCGCAGCGGCTGGCTTTCGCCATGGCGGAAGCGCTCGAAGATGTCCACGCTGGTCCCCATGACCGGAAAGCCGCGGTGCGCGTCGCCCAGCGACAGCGGCACGACCCAGTCCACGGCCGGCTGGTTCTTGAGCGCCTGCACCGTGTTCCAGCCGATGTTGTTGCGCGCGCCGCCCACATGGAACACCGCGTACAGCAGCAGCTGCACCGAGCCCGTGCGCGGGCCGACGATGAGGTCGGTGCCCGAGACGGCCGAGGCAAAGCTCTCGCGCAGGTCGCTGCGGATGCGCTCCACGCCCAGCAGCATGAAGGTGGACAGCGCGATCGAGGCGATCGTCAGCGCCAGCGTGAAGCGCCGGTTCCAGGCGCTGCGCAGCGCCAGCAAGGCCAGGAAGGGCTTCATGCCACGGCCCTCCCCGCTGCCGCGCGGTTGAGTTCGGGCAGCGCCACCTGGCGGCCAAAGCGCGGCGCGAGCCGCCGGTCGTGGCTCACGAACAGCAGCGCGCTGCCGGCGCCCGCGCAGGCCGCCAGCAGCAGGTCGACGAAGGCGTCGCGCCGGTCTTCGTCCAGCGCCGAGGTCGGCTCGTCGGCGATCACCAGGGCCGGCATACCGACCAGCGCGCGCGCCGCCGCCACGCGCTGCTGCTGGCCCACCGAGAGCTGGCCGGGCTGGCGCGACCACAGCGCCTCGTCCAGGCCCATGGCCGCGAGCCAGTGGCCGGCCTGCGCGCGGGCCGAGCCGCCCTGCTGCGCGGCCGCGCGCTGGCGCTGCGTCGAAAAGCGGCAGGGCAGCAACACGTTGTCGAGCACGCTCAGGTAGGGCAGCAGGTTGAACTGCTGGAACACGATGCCCACGTGGTCCACGCGCCAGCGGTCGCGCGCGGCGCGGCCCAGGCCCTGCCAGTCGCGGCCGGCCAGCTGCACGCGGCCATGCTGGGGCAGCAGCACGCCGGCGGCCAGCGCCAGCAGGCTGCTCTTGCCGCAACCGCTGGGGCCGTGCACGAAGACGGTGTCGCCGGCGGCGACCGTGAAGGCCGGGATGTCCAGGCAGTCGGCCGCGCTGCCGGGCCAGGCGAAGCGCAGCCCCTCGATCTGCAGGACGGGCCGGCTCACTTGCCTGCGAGCGGCAAGCGGGCCGCGGCCTTGCGCAGCAGCGTCAGGCTCTGGCCCTTGGGCCCGGCCACCTGGGCGGCCACGGTGCGCACGCCCGGGAAGGCGTCGAACAGGCGCACGTCGACGTGCTGCGCGGCCGCGGCCTGGCGGCAATCGAAGCTGGCCGTCAGCACCAGGTCGGCATGGGCCTCGGCGTCGGGCGTGGACGCCGCGGAAGCCGCCGGCGCGGCCGCGCCCAGGCCCAGCACGGGCGCCTCGACCACGGCATCGGCCAGCTGGCACTCGCCCGCGGGGTCGAGCACGAACAGCTTGTCGGCCGCGCGCAGCCGCTCGGCCAGCGCCGTCACGCGGCCGCGTTCGGCCACCGAACGCGGGGCGCGCTCGAAGCCCAGGAGATCGTGCAGCGGCGACTCCATGCGCACACTGATGCGCTGGGCGTCCACCGCCACGTCGAGTTCGATGCGGCCATGGGCGTGGGCCTTGTGGTCGTGCTGTGCAAAGGCCGGCGCGGCCAGGGCCAGCGCCAGGCCGCAGGCCGTCAGCAGGCGGCGGGTCAGGGGTGAAGAAGATGGGCATGCTGCGTTGTGCTGTTGTCACCGTGCGGACCGCCGCGGCGGCCCGGAAGTTCCCTACTTGAAGGCCGCCGGCGTCGCAGGCGCATGGTCGTGCGCGTGCTCGCCCGCATGGTCGCGCGAATGCGTGACACCGTCGTGGCCGTGGCCGTGGCTGTCGTGGTCGCCATGGCCATGGTCGTGGCCATGGTGCGCCAGGGTGCCCACCACCGCCACGAGCGCGATGCCGGCCACCAGCCAGCTGACCTGGGCCACGGTCTGGCGCTTGTTCAGCCGCGTCTGCAGCTGCGGGATCAGGTCGGCCAGCGCGACGTAGACGAAGCTGCTGCTGGCCACCACGAGGAAATACGGCAGCCAGGCCTGCAGCCGCTCCAGCAGCCACCAGCCGACCAGGCCGCCCAGGGCCGTGACCATGCCGGCCAGCGTGAGCTTGAGCACGGCCGCGCGCGGCGTGCCGGCGCCGCCGTCCAGCACCACGAGGTCGCCGATGTGGTGCGGCACCTCGTGCGCGAGCACGGCCAGCGCCGCCACCGCGCCCAGGGCCGGGCTGACCGTGAAGGCCGAGGCGATCACGATGCCGTCGCCGAAGCAGTGCACGCTGTCGCCGGCCAGCACGGCCCAGTTGCCGCCCTTGCCGCCGTGGTGATGGTGATGGTGGTGACCGTGGCCGTGGTCATGGCCGTGGTCCGCATGCTCGTGCCCGTGGTGCCACAGCTCCACCTTGTCGAGCAGGAAGAACACCACCAGCCCGGCCAGCAGCACGCCGAACAGCAGCGCGGGGTTCATGCCGCTCTCGAAGGCCTCGGGCAGCAGGTGCACGAAGGCCGTGGCCAGCAGGGCGCCGGCGGCGAAGCTCAGCAGGTAGCGGCGGTCGGCGATGAGCCGGCGCTGGCGTGCGGCCAGCCGCAGCAGCAGCGCCGCAAGCCAGACGCTGCCGACGCCGGCGACCAGGGTGGCGATCAGGATGCCGAGCAGATCCATGGCGATGCGCGATTCTTCACAAAAAGCAAAGCGAGGGCGGCTGCCCTCGCGAAGCGCTAATGATAACGCATGCTCACTATCGGCATGGCGCTAGCGCATCTCGATCACCTCGGGCAGGAAGGTGCGGCAATAGGCCACGGCCACGGCCAGGGCCTCTTCCTCGAAGGCCGGGGTGATGCTGCGGTGCTTCGTGAAGGACAGGCTCCACACCGCGTCCACCAGGGTCAGCATGACCAGGAACTTGCGCTCGGCGTCGCGGATGCGGGGCATGTGGAAAAAGCGCTCGTAGAACGCCAGCATGCGCCGGGCGATCGCCTCGTTGAAGCCGGCCTCGGACTGCACCAGCTCGCGCGTCGTGTGGCTGCCCAGGAACAGCTTGCAGATCGGCAGGCTGGCGTTGTAGATGCGCACGGCCTCGGCCAGCCGCAACCGCAGCAGCGCCTGCCAGCTCGTGGCCTTGTTGGCATCCACGCTGGCGCCGATCGCGTCGAACTGGCGGTGGTAGCGCTCGGCCAGGGCCAGCAGCACGGCGCCGGGCGTCGGGAAGAAGTGGTAGGCCGAAGCCGGCGGCACCTCGGCCTTCTTGGCGATCTGGTACAGGCCGACCTCCTCGATCTCGTGGTCCACCAGCAGGGCATGGGCGGCATCGAGCAGGCGGTTGTAGCGGACCAGGCCGCGCTCCTGCAGCGCGCGCTTGCGCACCGGCGGCGCCGCGCCTTCGCCGGCAGGCGCGCGCTCGGCCGCAGCGGCCGGCTTCATCGGGCCGCCCAGCCCGCGCTGCGCGGAAAAGGAGCGTGCGGCGTCTTCGGTTGGTGCATGGCGTCGTCAGGAATGCGCATTGTGGGTGCGTCGCATGCGCTGTCGCTCAAAAGTCGATACCAATCGGTTTCCCTAATGCTGGCATGTTGTTTGCTCGTTACGATCGCGATTAAAACACGATAAATATCGTGTTTCAGACCCACCACCATCGACGAGGGATGACCATGACTTGGAGCAACCAGCGCAACCGGGCCTTGCAGGAGCGCGCGCGGCGCGTGATCCCCAACGGCATGTACGGGCACATGTCCACCGGCCTGCTGCCGGCCGACTTCCCCCAGTACTTCGCGCGCGGCGAGGGTTGCCGCATCTGGGACGTGGACGGCAACGAATACGTGGACTTCATGTGCGCCTACGGCCCCAACCTGCTGGGCTACCGCGACCCGGCCGTGACCGCCGCGGCCGAGGCCCAGCAGCGGCTGGGCGACGCGCTCAACGGCCCCGGCGAGGCCATGGTCGAACTGGCCGAGACCTTCGTCTCCATGGTGTCGCACGCCGACTGGGCCATGTTCTGCAAGAACGGCACCGACGCCACCACCATGGCCATGGTCACGGCGCGCGCCCACACCGGCCGGCGCACCATCCTGGCCGCCCGGGACGCCTACCACGGCGCCGATCCCTGGTGCGTGCCGCTGGCGCGCAGCGCCGGCACGCTGCCGGAAGACCGCGCCGCCATCGCCTATTACGACTACAACGACGCGCAGAGCCTGGCCGACGCCTTCAAGGCCCACGCGGGCGACGTCGCCGCCGTGTTCGCCGTGCCGTTCCGCCACGACGTGTTCCGCGACCAGGAAGCCCCCGACCCCGAGTACGCGGCCATGGCGCGCAAGCTCTGCGACGAGACCGGCGCGCTGCTGGTGGTGGACGACATCCGCGCCGGCTTCCGCCTGGCGCGCGACTGCAGCTGGTCGCTGCTGGGCATCCAGCCCGACCTCAGCTGCTGGGGCAAGTGCTTCGCCAACGGCCACCCGATCTCCGCCCTGCTCGGCGCCGAGCACGTGCGCGCCGCGGCCGGCAGCATCTTCGTGACCGGCTCGTTCTGGTTCTCGGCCGTGCCGATGGCCGCCGGCATCGCCACGCTGCGCCAGATCCGCGACACCGACTACCTGGAACGCATGAAGACCGCCGGCGCGCTGCTGCGCGAGGGCCTGGACGCGCAGGCCGCGGCGCACGGCTTCGCGCTGCGCCAGACCGGGCCGGTGCAGATGCCGCAGATCTTCTTCCACGACGACCCGGACTTCCGGCTCGGCTACGCCTGGACCGCCGAGTGCCTCAAGCACGGCGCCTACTTCCACCCCTACCACAACATGTTCCTGTCGGCCGCGCACACGCCGGCCGACATCGAACGCGCGCTGCAGGCCAGCGACCGCGCCTTCGAGGCGGTGCGCCGCAACCGCGACGCGCTGCAGCCCGCACCGCAGATCAAGGGCGTGCTCGACGCCCTGGCCCATGCCTGAACCCCGATCCCGCACCGCAACGTTCCAAGGAGCCCGACCGATGATTCCCCGACGCCTGCTGCCCGCCCTGTGCGCCCTCGTGCTCGCCACCGGCCTCTTGCCCGCCGCCCAGGCCGGCAAGGCCGACGACACGCTGCGCCTGCCCGCCGACCAAGTGCTGCCCGACATCGACCCTTACTTCAACAACGAACTGCTGGGCTCCATCGTGGGCCAGCATGTCTGGGACACGCTGGTCACGCGCGACCCCGCCACCGGCGAGTTCAAGGGCCAGCTCGCCACGGCCTGGCGCGTGATCGACGACACCACGGTCGAGTTCGACCTGCGCCGCGGCGTCAAATTCCACAACGGCCAGCCGTTCACGGCCGACGACGTGGTCTACACCATCAACTTCATCGCCAACCCGGCCTCCGGCGTCACCAACCAGCGCAACGTCAACTGGCTCAAGGGCGCGCAGAAGATCGACGACTTCAAGGTGCGGCTGACGTTCAAGGCGCCCTTCCCGCCCTACCTCGAGTACCTGGCGATCCCCATCGTGATCCACCCGCACCAGTACTACGCCAAGGAAGGCCGCAAGGGCCAGAACAGCAAGCCGGTGGGCTCGGGCCCCTACCGGATCACGCGCTACGAGCCGGGCAAGATCATCGTGATGGAGCGCAACCCGGACTACTACGCCGGCAGCCCCAAGTCCGGCGCGAAGATCGGCAAGATCGAGATCAGCTTCATCCCGGACGTGCAGACGCAGATCGCCAACCTGATGACCGGCAACGCCGACCTGCTGACCACCACGGTCGGCCGCGACATGGCCGACAACATCGCGATGAACCCGGCGCTGCAGGTGTTCACCATCCCCACCATGCGCGTGAACTTCCTGCAGTTCAACGTGCTCGACACCACGGCCAACCCGGCTCTGAAGGACCTGCGCGTGCGCAAGGCCATCATGCACGCCATCGACCGCGAAGCCATCGCCAAGGCCACCATGGGCAAGGGCTACACCCTGCTCGGCGCGTTCTGCTACCGCGACCAGTTCGGCTGCACCGACAAGGGCGTTCCCAGCTACGCCTACGACCCCAAGAAGGCGCGCGAGTTGCTCAAGGAAGCCGGCCTGTCCTCCGTGGAGGTCACGCTGAACGCCTTCCACTCGCGCGAAGCGTCCGAGATGATCCAGGGCTACCTGAACAAGGCCGGCATCCGCACCACGCTGGTCTACGAGCAGTACCCGGCCGTGCGCGAGAAGCAGCGCAAGGGCACCTCCGGCATCACCTTCGCGAGCTGGGGCTCCTACTCCATCAACGACGTCTCGGCCATCCTGCCGGTCTACTTCGGCATGGAGGGCGACGACACCGCGCGCGACAAGGAGATCGCCAAGCCCATCGCCGATGCCGGCGTCAGCATGGACAGCGCACGCCGCGCCAAGGACTACGCCCAGGCGCTGCAGCTGATCGGCGAGCGCGCGCTGATCTTCCCGATGTACTCGGTCGGCCGCAACTTCCCCGCGACCAAGGACCTGAACTTCGGCAAGCAGGACAGCGACCGCGTCCGCGTCTGGGAAATGAGCTGGCGCTGACGCCCTCCGCCCGGCACGACGCTCCCCCACGATGACGCGCTACCTGTTCGGCCGCATCGCCCTCGCGCTCCTGGTGGCGCTGGCGGTGTCGGCCCTGGCGTTTCTGGTGCTGCGGCTCTCCGGCGACGTGGCCATCGCGCTCGCCGGCGAAGGCGCGAGCAGCGAAGACCTGCAGCTGATCCGCACGACCTACGGCCTGGACCGCCCGCTGCCGGTGCAGTACGCGGCCTGGCTGTGGCAGACACTGCACGGCGACTTCGGCGAATCGCTGTACTTCAAGGTGCCGGTCGCCGAGCTGGTGCTGCAGAAGCTGCCCACCACCATGCTGCTGGGCCTGTCGGCCCTGGCCTTCGGCCTGCTGCTGGCGGTGCCGCTGGGCGTGGCCGCGGCGATCTGGCGCAACAGCCTGGTCGACCGCGTGGCCATGGCCATCACGGTGGTGGCCCAGGCCCTGCCGACCTTCTTCGTCGCGCTGGTGCTGATCATGCTGCTGGCGGTCTGGGGCCGCTGGCTGCCGGTGTCGGGCAGCGGCACCTGGCAGCACTTCGTGATGCCGACCATCGCGCTGGGCTACTACGTGATGCCGCCCTTCATGCGGCTGATCCGCTCCAACATGGCCGAGGTGCTGTCGGCCGACTACGTGCGCACCGCGCGCGCCAAGGGCCTGCCGGCGCGCACCGTGGTCTTCAAGCACGCGCTGCGCAACGCCATCGTGCCGGTGGTCGGCCTGGCCGCCGTGCAGCTGGGCTTCCTGCTCGGCGGCTCGGTCGTCATCGAATCGGTGTTCGCGCTGGACGGGCTGGGCTACCTGGCCTTCCGCAGCATCTCCTACAAGGACTTCCCCGTGCTGCAGACCATCGTGCTGCTGCTGTCCCTGCTCTACGTGGCGCTGACGACGCTGTCGGACATCGCCAACGTCTGGCTCGACCCCCGCCTGAGGAGTTCGTGACATGGACGCGCTCGCCCCTTCCGCCGCCGCGGCGCCGCCCGCGCCGGCATCCGGCGCCAGCCGCCGGCGCAGCCAGCTGCTGCGCCGCGCCCTGGCCAACCGCCCGTTCGTGTTCGGCCTCGTCCTGCTGGCGCTGATCGTGCTGCTGTCGCTGCTGGTGCCGCTGGTCTACCCGCACGACCCGTACGCGCAGGACCTGGCGCGCCGCGCCGTGCCGCCGGTCTGGTACGAACGCGGCAGCTGGGACCACGTGCTGGGCACCGACGCGCTGGGCCGCGACTACCTCGCGCGGCTGCTGCACGGCGGCCGCGTCTCGCTGCTGATCAGCCTGTCGGTGGTGCTGATCTCGGGCGCCATCGGCACCACGCTGGGCGTGGTGGCCGGCTACTTCGCCGGCCGCATCGACCTGGGCATCACCTTCCTGATCACCTCCTTCCTGGCCATGCCCAGCATCCTGGTCGCGCTGGTCATCGTGTCGATGGTGGGCAGCTCGCTGACCGTGGTGATCCTGGTGCTGAGCCTGCTGATGTGGATCCGCTTCGCGGTCGTCACGCGCACCGCCACGCAGCAGATCCGCGCGCTGGACTACGTGGCCTCGGCCCAGGCCGTGGGCGCCTCGCGCTGGCGCATCATCTTCGGCGAGGTGCTGCCCAACGTCATGCCCCAGGTCATCGTGGTCGCCACGCTGGAGGCCGCCAGCGCCGTGATGGTCGAGGCCGCGCTCTCCTTCCTGGGCCTGGGCGTGCAGCCGCCGACCCCGTCCTGGGGGCTCATGATCGCCGAGGCGCGCAGCTACATGTTCTTCTCGTTCTGGCTGATCGCGATCCCCGGCATCGCGCTGGGCCTGCTCGCGCTGGCCATCAACCTGGTCGGCGACGGGCTGCGCGACCTCTTCGCCGCGGGCAGCAGGAACTGAACGCCATGCAAGCATTCGCCTCTCCCCCCGCCGCGCCGGCCCGCACCCTGCCCGCGCAGCCGCCGGCCGCGCCGGCGCTGGAAGTCCGCCACCTGCGCGTGGACATCGCCGGCAGCGACGGCACGGTGCATGCCGTGCGCGACGTGTCCTTCCGCGTCCATCCCGGCCAGACGCTGTGCATCGTCGGCGAATCGGGCTGCGGCAAGTCCATGACCGCGCTGGCCGTCATGGACCTGCTGCCCGCCGCCGCCAGGCGCCACGCCGAGGCCATCCAGGTCGGCGGCGAGAACCTGGCCCTGGCCGGCCGCCGCGCCATGAACGCGCTGCGCGGCGAGCGCATCGCCATGGTCTTCCAGGAGCCGATGACCGCGCTGAACCCGGCGCTGACCATCGGCGAGCAGATGGCCGAGGTGCACCGCCACCACCGCGGCTCCAGCCAGGCCGAGGCACGCGCGCGCGCCATCCACCTGCTCGGCAAGGTCGGCATCGCGTCGGCGGAGCAGCGGCTGGGCCAGTTCCCGCACCAGCTCTCGGGCGGCCTGCGCCAGCGCGTGATGATCGCCATGGCGCTGATGTGCGAGCCCGCCATCCTGATCGCCGACGAACCCACGACCGCGCTGGACGTGACGATCCAGGCGCAGATCCTGCGGCTGCTGCAGGATCTGCAGCGCGAGCTGGGCATCGCCATCGTGCTGGTCACCCACGACCTGGGCGTGGTGGCGCGCGTGGCGCACCAGGTCGCCGTCATGTACGCCGGCCGCATCGTCGAGGAAGGCAGCACCGCCGAGGTGTTCGCCAACCCGCGCCACCCCTACACGCGCGGCCTGCTGCGCTGCATCCCGGTGCCGGGCCGCACGCCGCCGGGCGGGCACCTGGGCGTGATCCCGGGCACGGTGCCGGCGCTGACCGGCAGCCTGGAAGGCTGCAGCTTCCGCGAGCGCTGCGCATCCGCCGACGCCTCGTGCGAGCGCACGCCGCCGCGGCGCAGCAGCGGGCGCGGCCACGTCTGGCACTGCCGCCTGGAGGAGAGCGAAGCATGAGCCTCGCCCGGCCGTCCCAAGGTATTCCCATGCATCCACTGATGTCCCTGCAGGGCCTGCACCGCTCGTTCACGGTCGGCGCCGGCATGTTCAAGCCGCGGCGCACGCTGCATGCCGTCAACGGCGTCTCGCTGGACATCCAGCGCGGCGAGGTGCTGGGCATCGTCGGCGAGTCCGGCTGCGGCAAGTCCACGCTGGCGCGCATGCTGCTGGGCCTGATGCCGGCCACGGCCGGCGCCGTGCGCTTCGACGGCCAGGACATCGCGGCCATCGACCGCAAGCAGCTCGCGCGGCGCGTGCAGCCGGTGTTCCAGGACCCGTATTCCTCGCTGAACCCGCGCCAGACGCTGCTGCAGCTCGTGACCTTCCCGCTGCGCGTGCACGGCATCGGCGACGCCGCCGAGCAGCGCCGCCGCGCGCTGGAGATGCTGGACCGCGTCGGCCTGCCGGCCCGCTTCGCCGAGCGCCAGCCCGGCGAGCTGTCGGGCGGCCAGCGCCAGCGCGTGGCCATCGCCCGCGCGCTGGTCATGAAGCCCGAGGTGCTGGTCTGCGACGAGCCGACCTCGGCGCTGGACGTCTCGGTGCAGTCGCACATCCTGAACCTGCTGGTCGACCTGCGGCGCGAGCTCGGGCTGACCTACGTCTTCATCAGCCACAACCTGGCCGTGGTCGAGCACATCGCCACCCGCGTGGCCGTGATGTACCTGGGCCGCGTGGTCGAGCTGGCCGAGGCCGCCACGCTGTTCCGCGCGCCCGCCCACCCCTACACCCAGGCGCTGCTGATGTCGGTGCTGACGCCCGAGCCCGGGCTGGGCATCCCCGACCCCGGCCTGGGCCTGGCCTACCCCGACCCCTTGAACCCGCCCTCCGGCTGCGCCTTCCACCCGCGCTGCGCGCACCGCATGCCGCAGTGCGCGCACGAGGTGCCGCCGCTGGCGCAGCGCCCGGCCGGCCTGTCGGCCTGCCTGCTGGCCGAACGGCCCGCCGCCCCTTCGCCGGCCCTGATCAAGTGAGCTCCGCCATGAACGCCACCACCGAACATCCCCCCGTGCGCACGCCCGAGATCTGCACGCTGCCGGCACGCCGGCTGGCAGCCCTGGTGCGCAGCCGCGCGCTGTCCTCACGCGAGGTCGTCAGCGCCTTCCTGCAGCAGATCGACGCGTTGAACCCGCGCTTCAACGCCATCGTCTCCCTGGTCGACCGCGACCAGGTGCTGGCGCAGGCCGACGCGGCCGACGCCGCGGTCGCGCGCGGCGATGCCGTCGGCCCGCTGCACGGCCTGCCGCAGGCCATCAAGGACACGGCGGCGGCCCGCGGCATCCGCTCGACCTTCGGCTCGCCGCTGTTCGCCGACAACGTGCCGGCGGTGGACGCCATCGTGGCCGAGCGCATGCGCGCGGCCGGCGCCATCTTCATCGGCAAGACCAACGTGCCGGAGTTCGGCCTGGGCTCGCACACCTACAACCCGATCTTCGGCGCCACGCGCAACGCCTGGGTGCCGGAGCTTTCGGCCGGCGGCTCCAGCGGCGGCGCCGCCGTGGCGCTGGCGCTGCGCATGCTGCCGGTGGCCGACGGCGGCGACATGGGCGGCTCGCTGCGCAACCCGGCCGGCTTCAACAACGTGCTGGGGTTCCGGCCCTCGCAGGGCCGCGTGCCCTACTGGCCGCGCACCGACGCCTTCCTGGGCCAGCTGGTGACCGAAGGCCCGATGGGCCGCAGCGCCGACGACCTCGCGCTGCTGCTGTCGGTGCAGGCCGGCTACGACCGGCGCGCGCCGCTGTCGATCGACAGCCCCGTGCCCGACTGGCATGGCCGGCTCGACCGGGATTTCAAGGGCGCGCGCATCGGCTGGCTCGGCGACCTGGGCGGCCACCTGCCGTTCGAGGACGGCATCCTCGGCCTGTGCGAACAGGCGCTGCAAGGCTTCGCCACCGCCGGCCTGCAGGTCGCGCCCGTGGCCGGCGACTTCGACTGGAGCCGCATCTGGCGCGCCTTCGTCGTGCTGCGCCAGGTCGGCATCGTGGGCAACCTGGGCGCGGCCTACGACCGGCCCGAGGCCAGGGCCTTGATGAAGCCCGAGCTGCAATGGGAGATCACGCAGGGCCGCGCGCTGCAGGTCGCCGACGTGCAGCGCGCCCTGGCCGACCGCACGGCCTGGTACGACCACCTGCTCGGCCTGTTCGAGCGGCACGACTTCCTGGCGCTGCCCACGGCCCAGGTGTTCCCGTTCCCGGTCGGGCAGCACTGGCCGCGCGAGATCGCCGGCCGCGGCATGGACAGCTACCACCGCTGGATGGAGGTGGTGACGCCGGGCACGCTGTCGGGCTGCCCCGTCATCAGCCTGCCGGTCGGCTTCGGCCCCGGCGGCGCGCCCATGGGCGTGCAGATCATCGGCCGGCCGCGCGACGACCTCTCGGTGCTGCAGCTCACGCACCTGTACGAGCAGCTCAGCCCGTGGCTGACGATGACGCCGCCGGCGCTGCAGGGAGCCGCCTGATGCGGACCGAAGTGCTGGACCTGGCCGGCCTGCAGGCGCCGGTGGACCTGTGGCGCGACGAACTCGGCGTGCCGCACCTGCGCGCCCGGGGCGCCGCGGACGCCTTCTTCGCGCTGGGCCACGTGCACGCCAGCGACCGGCTCTGGCAGATGGACGCCATCCGCCGGCGCGCCTGCGGCCGCTACGCCGAATGGATGGGCCCGGCCGCCGTGCCCATGGACATGCTGGCGCGCCGGCTCGGCCTGGCCGCCTGCAGCCGGCGCGACGTGGCGGCCGCCGATGCCGGCGCGCGCGAGATGCTGGCCGCCTACACGGCCGGCGTGAACGCCTTCATGCGCGCGGGCCCGCTGCCGCCCGAGTACGCGCTGCTGGGCGAGACGCCCGAGCCCTGGGAGGACTGGCATTGCCTGGCCGTGCTGCGGCAGAACAGCCTGCTGCTCAACTCGGTCTACCCCAAGCTCTGGCGCGCGATCGCGCTGCCCGTGGTCGGCGCCGAGGCCATAGCCCGGCTGCGCATGGACGACGGCGGCACCGAGCAGGTCTGCATCCCGCTCGGCGACGCGGCCCAGCGCCTGGCGCCCGACCTGGCCGCGCTGGCCGACGCCATCGCCGCCTTCATGGCGCGCAGCGACACCGAGGCCGCCGGCGGCGGCAGCAACAACTGGGCCGTGCACGGCAGCCGCACCGCCAGCGGCCGGCCGCTGCTGGCGGGCGATCCGCACCGGCTGCTGGACATGCCCAACATGTACCTGCAGTGCCATGTGGCCTGCGACGAGTTCGACGTGGTCGGCCTGTGCTCGGCCGGCACGCCGGGCTTCCCGCACTTCGGCCACAACGCCGACGTGGCCTGGTGCGTGACCGTGGCCTTCGTGGACACCGCCGACGTCTTCGTCGAACGCTTCGAGGCCGGCGGCACGCGCTACCTCGCATCGGCCGAGGCCGACGGCTCGGCCGCCTGCTGGGCCGATGCCGGGCACCGCACCGAGACCATCCGCGTGCGCGGCGCCGCGCCGGTGGCCTGCGAGATCGTCACGACCGCGCGTGGCCCCGTCGTGGCCGGCGACCCGCGCAGCGGCCAGGCCCTGGTGCTGCGCAACGTCGCCGAGGCCGAGCTCGACCGCTCGGTGGACTGCCTGCGGCCCATGCTCTCGGCCCGCTCCACCGATGACCTCTACGCCGCCTGCCGCGGCTGGGGCATGGTCGACCACAACCTGGTGGCGGCCGACACAGCCGGCCACATCGCCCACCGCGTGCGCGCCCGCGTGCCGCGCCGCAGCGCCGCCAACGGCTGGCTGCCGGTGCCGGGCTGGCTGGCGGCCCATGCCTGGCAGGGCTGGGTGGAATGGGAGCACATGCCGCACCAGCGCGACCCGGCCGGCGGCCTGATCGTGACGGCCAACAACCGCGTCGTGGCGCGCCACGACGACTACCTGTGCACGGACGCCCATCCACCCCACCGCGCGCGCCGCATCCACGAACTGCTGCGCGCGCTCGGGCCGGCCCGCATCGCCGACATGGAGGCCGTGCACCGCGACACCTTGAGCCTGCCGGCGCGCGAGCTGTGCGCGCGGCTGGCGCAGGTGCCGCTGCGCGACGCCGCCGCGCTGGCGCTGCGCGAACGGCTGCTGGCCTGGGACGGGCGCATGGACGCCGGCTCGGCCGAGGCCGCGGCCTATGTCGCGCTGCGCCTGGCGCTGTGCCGCGCGCTCGCGCAGCGCAGCGGCCTGGCCGCGCTGGACCCCGCGCGGCTGCACACCATCCCCCCCGGCCTGGGCATCGAGTACCAGATCGGCTGGTGCCTGCCCAACCTGCTGCGCGCGGGCGACACCGCGCTGCTCGGCGGCGCCGGCTGGGACGAGGTGCTGGCCGAGGCCCTGGCCGCGGCCGCCAGCGCGCCGGCCGCGCCCTGGGGCGAGCGCCACCGCGTGGCGCTGCGCCATCCGCTGGCCGGCGTGTTCCCCCAGGCCGCGCTGCTGGCGCCGCGCGACATCGGCGCCGTGGACGGCGACAACGACACCGTGTTCACCACCGGCTACGTGCAGCACCTGGGCACGCAGACCGTCTACGCCTCGCTGGCGCGCTACGTGTTCGACGTGGGCGACTGGGACGCGAGCCGCTGGATCGTGTTCCACGGCGCCAGCGGCGACCCGCGCGATGCGCGCTACGACGACCAGAGCGCGCGCTGGCGCCGCGGCGAGACCGCGCCCATGCACTACCACTGGGACACCGTGCGCGCCCATGCCACGGCCCACGTGCAGCTGCGCCCCGCGCCGTGAGGCCGCGCCCGACCGAACCGACGACGACACAGGAGCAACCCATGGCAGAGATTTCGCCACCCACACCGACCGCCGCCACCGACCCGGCCGCGCAATGGCTGGCCCGGCTGGAGCAGGCGCTGGACCGGCACGACATCGACGGCGCCTGCGCGCTGTTCGACGGCGAGGAGTGCTTCTGGCGCGACCTCGCGGCCTTCACCTGGAACATCGTGACCAGCGAGGGGCGCGAGCAGATCCGCGCCATGCTGCAGGCCACGCTGGCCGCGGCGCGGCCCACCGGCTGGCAGCCCGTGGGCGAGCCGGACACGCGCAACGGCGTGACCACCGCGACGTTCCGCTTCGAGACCGCGCAGGGCCGCGGCCAGGGCGTGCTGCGCCTGCGCGACGGGCGCTGCTGGACCCTGCTGACGGTGCTGGAGGAGCTCAAGGGCTTCGAGGAGAAGGCCGGCCACCGGCGCGTGCTGGGCGCCGAGCACGGCAGCAACCCGCAGCGCGTGACCTGGCTGGAGCGGCGCCAGCACACCGCCGAGACGCTGGGCATCACCGAGCAGCCCTACTGCCTGATCGTCGGCGGCGGCCAGGGCGGCATCGCGCTCGCGGCGCGGCTCAAGCGCCTGGGCGTGTCCACGCTGGTGGTGGAGCGCCACCCCAACGCGGGCGACACCTGGCGCAAGCGCTACAAGTCGCTGTGCCTGCACGACCCGGTCTGGTACGACCACCTGCCCTACCTGCCGTTCCCGGACGACTGGCCGGTGTTCATGCCCAAGGACAAGCTGGGCGACTGGCTGGAATCCTACGTGCGCATCATGGAGCTGGACTACTGGGGCTCGGCGCCGTGCCGCAAGGCCCGCTTCGACGAGGCCAGCCAGACCTGGGAGGTCGAGGTCGAGCGCGAAGGGCGGACCGTCGTCGTGCGGCCCAGGCAGCTGGTGTTCGCGCTGGGCGTGGCCGGCTATCCCAACGTGCCCGCCATCCCCGGCGCGGAGAGCTTCGCGGGCGAGCAGCACCATTCCAGCCAGCACCCGGGCGGCGCGGCCTACCGCGGCAAGCGCGTGGTGGTGCTGGGCGCGAACAACTCGGCGCACGACATCTGCGCCGACCTGTGGGAGCACGGCGCCGACGTGACCATGGTGCAGCGCTCGTCCACGCTGGTCGCGCGCTCGGAGACCATGGTCGAGAAGGTGTTCGGCCCGCTGTACTCGGAGCACGCCGTCGATGCCGGCATCACGACCGACCGGGCCGACCTGCTGCAGGCCTCGGTGCCGCACCGCGTCTCCCCGCGCTTCGGCGTGGCGCAGTACCGCGCCATCGCCGAGCACGACAAGGACTTCTACGCCCGGCTGGAAGCCGCCGGCTTCATGCTGGACTTCGGCGAGGACGGCTCGGGCCTGCACGCCAAGTACATCCGGCGCGGCTCGGGCTACTACATCGACGTGGGCGCCTGCGAACTGGTGGCCAGCGGCGCCATCAGGCTGCGCAGCCGCGTCGGCATCGAGTGCATCAAGCCGCATGCGGTGGTGCTGACCGACGGCAGCGAGCTGCCGGCCGACGCCATCGTCTACGCCACCGGCTACGGCTCCATGAACAGCTGGCTGGCCGACCTGGTCTCGCCCGAGGTGGCCGACCGCGTCGGCAAGTGCTGGGGCGTCGGGTCGGACACGACCAACGACCCCGGCCCCTGGGAGGGCGAACTGCGCAACATGTGGAAGCCGACGCAGCAGCAGGCGCTGTGGATCCACGGCGGCAACCTGAGCCAGTCGCGCTTCTACTCGCGCACGCTGGCGCTGCAGATCAAGGCGCGCATGGAGGGGCTGGCCACGCCGGTCTACGGCCTGCAGGCCGTGCACCACCGGCGCTGAGCCGCCCGCCCCGCGCGCTCACGCCAGGCCGTCGGCCTTGAACATGGCCTTGATGCCGCGCACCGCCTGGCGGATGCGCGACTCGTTCTCGATCAGCGCGAAGCGCACGTGCCCGTCGCCGTGGTCGCCGAAGCCGATGCCGGGCGAGACGCTGACCCTGGCCTTGTCCAGCAGCTGCTTGCTGAACTCCAGCGAGCCCATGGCGCGGTAGGGCTCGGGGATGCGCGCCCAGATGTACATCGAGGCCTTGGGGCAGTCGACCTGCCAACCCGCCTCGGTGAGGCCCTTGTGGAGCACGTCGCGCCGGCGCTGGTACTGCAGCGCGATGTCCTTCACGCACTGCTGATCGCCCTCCAGCGCGGCGATGGCCGCCACCTGCAGCGGCGTGAAGGTGCCGTAGTCGTGGTAGCTCTTGATGCGCGCCAGCGCCGCCACGAGGTCGGCGTTGCCGACCATGAAGCCCACGCGCCAGCCCGCCATGTTGTAGCTCTTGGACAGCGTGAAGAACTCCACCGCGATGTCGCGCGCGCCCGGCACCTGCATGATGGACGGCGCCTTCCAGCCGTCGAACACGATGTCGGCGTAGGCCAGGTCGTGCACGACGAAGATGTCGTGTTTCTTCGCGAGCGCCACCACGCGCTCGAAGAAGTCCAGCTCCACGCACTGCGCCGTGGGGTTGGAAGGAAAGCCCAGCACGATCATCTTGGGCTTGGGGTAGCTGCCGCGGATGGCCTTCTCGAGCTCGCCGAAGAAGTCCACGTCCGGCGCCATGGGCACGGAACGGATGTCGGCGCCCGCGATCACGGCGCCGTAGATGTGGATGGGGTAGCTCGGGTCGGGCACGAGCACGGTGTCGCCGCGGTCCAGCGTGGCCAGCATCAGGTGCGCCAGGCCCTCCTTGGAGCCGATGGTCACGATGGCCTCGGTGTCGGCGTCGAACTGCACGCCGTAGCGGTCCTCGTACCAGTGGCAGATCGCGCGGCGCAGCCGCGGGATGCCCTTGCTGGCCGAATAGCCGTGCGTGTCGGGCCGCTGCGCGGCCTCGACCAGCTTGGCCACGATGTGCGGCGGCGTGGCCCCGTCGGGGTTGCCCATGCTCATGTCGATCACGTCCACGCCGGCGCGGCGCGCGGCGAGCTTGCGCTCGGCCGTGATGTTGAACACGTAGGGGGGCAGGCGGTCGATGCGCGCGAAACGGCGCTTGCCTGCAGCAGATGCGGACATGGGAAGACTTTCACGTAAGCGCCCGGAACCGTCCGAGCGACGTGGCCGGCCCAATTTCATGGAAGGGCCGACCCGCCGCGATGCTAGCGCATCAGCCCTGTGCGCCCGGCGGGTTCAAAGTGCGCTGCGCGACCTTTCTAGAATCCACGCTGCGCGACGTTGCGCATTTCCGATTCCAAAGACGTACTCCGAACATGGCAACTGCTAAGAAAACCGCTCCCGTCAAGAAGACCGCTTCCGCCAAGGCGGCTGCACCCGCCAGGAAGGCGGCCCCCGTGAAGGCCGCCGCGCCTGCCCGGAAGGCCGCTCCCGCCAAGGCCGTGTCCACGAAGCCTGCAGCGGGCCCGCTCAAGCCCATCAAGACCGCCTTCAACAAGACCACGCTGCAGGCGCAGCTGGCCGAGCTGTCGGGCGCCGAGCCCAAGGTCGTCAAGGCCGTGCTGGGCGCGCTGGAAGCCACCATGGTCGCTTCGCTGAACAAGAAGGGCCTGGGCGAGTTCACGCTGCCCGGCCTGCTCAAGATCAGCGCGATCGCGGTCCCCGCGAAGAAGAAGCGCCGCGGCATCGACCCCTTCACCAAGGTCGAGCGCGAATTCGCTGCCAAACCCGCCACCGTGCGCGTGAAGGTGCGTTCGCTCAAGAAGCTCAAGGACGCCGCGCTGTAAGGCGCCGTCCGGGTCCGGGTGCCGCCGTCGGCGATGGCAGCACCCCGGTCCACGGGCACCGCGTCCGGCATTTCGCTAAGATTCCTACCATCGATTCTTACTTCGCGAGGCCAAGATGCTGGTCACCGACAAGGGGCAGGTCACGATCCCCAAGCACATCCGGACGGCCGCGGGCGTTGCCCCTGGCAGCGAGGTCGCGTTCAGCCTGGAAGGCAGCAGGATCGTCATCACACCGGTCGGTACCCACGTCAAGGACGACCGCCGCGCCAAGCTGCGTGCGGCAGCGGCCCGCGTGCGCGGCAGCCTGAAGCCCGAATTCCAGCAGCTCGGCGCCGACGAGATCATGCGTTTCATCCGTGGCGACGAGCCCGCCAAGGGTGCCGCGCGTCGTGGCCGCCGCTGACCTGGCCGCTTACGACGGCACGGCCGGCACGCTGGTCGACACCAACGTCTGGATCGACTGCATCGACACGGCCAGCCCATGGCACGACTGGTCCATCGAGCAACTGCAGGCCTGCAGCGAACGGTCGCCGCTGCACATCAACATCGTCATCTACTCCGAACTGCTGATTCCCGGCCCGGATGTCGTCGCCCTCGATGCATTGCTCGACGTGTACGAGACACAGCGGACACCCCTGCCCTGGACGTCTGCGTCCCTGGCAGCCGCAGCCTACGGCCTGTACCGCCGCCAAGGTGGCGCCAGGCACAAGCCGCTGCCGGACTTCTTCATCGGCGCGCATGCCGCCGTTGCCAACCTGAGCGTGCTGACGCGCGACCCCAAGCCCTACCGCAGCTACTTCGCGCGGCTCGCGGTCGTTGCGCCCTGAGTTCTCAAATCGCCACCAGCTGGCGGATCCCCTTCTCCTGCATCTCGCTGCCCGGCCCGCGCGCGATGAACACGCCGCGCTCCATGACCAGGTATTCGTCCGCCAGTTCCTCGGCGAAGTCGTAGTACTGCTCCACCAGCAGGATGGCCATGTCGCCGCGGTCGGCCAGCATGCGGATCACGCGGCCGATGTCCTTGATGATGGACGGCTGGATGCCTTCGGTCGGCTCGTCCAGGATCAGCAGCTTGGGGCGGGGCGCCAGGGCGCGCGCGATCGCCAGCTGCTGCTGCTGCCCGCCCGACAGGTCGCCGCCGCGCCGGTGCAGCATCTGCTTGAGGACCGGGAATAGATCGAACAGCTCGGCCGGGATCGGCGTGCTGCCGCTCTTGTAGGCCAGGCCCATGCGCAGGTTCTCCTCCACCGTGAGCCGCGCGAAGATCTCGCGCCCCTGCGGCACGAAGCCCATGCCGGCGCGCGCGCGCTCGTAGGGCGTGCTGCGCTCGATGGGCTTGCCGTCGAACGCGATGGTGCCGGTCTTGATCGGCACCAGGCCCATCAGCGACTTGAGCAGCGTGGTCTTGCCCACGCCGTTGCGGCCCAGCAGCACGGTGACCTTGCCCAGCTGCGCCTGCAGGCTCACATCGCGCAGGATGTGCGAGCCGCCGTAGTACTGGTTGACGCCTTCGACGCTCAGGATGCTCATTTCATCGTCCCAGGTAAACCTCGATCACGCGCTCGTCGGCCTGCACCTCGTCCAGCGTGCCCTGGGCCAGCACCGCGCCGTCGCACAGCACGGTGACGATCTCGGAGATCGTGCGGATGAAGCCCATGTCGTGCTCCACCACCATCAACGAATGCTGGCCCTTGAGCGTGAGGAACAGCTCGGCCGTGCGCGCGGTCTCCTCGTCGGTCATGCCGGCCACGGGCTCGTCGAGCAGCAGCAGCTTGGGGTCCTGCATCAGCAGCATGCCGATCTCCAGCCACTGCTTCTGGCCGTGGGACAGGTTGCCCGAGAGCCGGTTCACGCTGTCGGCCAGGTGGATGGTGTGCAGGATCTCGGCCAGCCGGTCGCTCTGGCGCGAGTCCAGCCGGTGCCGCATGGAGGGCAGCACGTTCTTGTCGGTCTTCAGCGCCAGCTCCAGGTTCTCGAACACCGTGAGCTGCTCGAACACCGTGGGCTTCTGGAACTTGCGGCCGATGCCCAGCTGGGCGATCTCGGGCTCGTTGTGGCGCAGCAGGTCGATCGTGCTGCCGAAGAACACCGTGCCCTTGTCCGGCCGCGTCTTGCCCGTGATGATGTCCATCATCGTGGTCTTGCCGGCGCCGTTGGGGCCGATGATGCAGCGCAGCTCGCCGGGCGCGATGTCCAGCGACAGGCCGTTGATGGCCTTGAAGCCGTCGAACGAGCGGTGCACGTCCTCCAGGTACAGGATGCGGCCGTGCGTCACGTCGACCTCGCCCGGCGTGGCGATGCGCGAGAAGCCGGCCTCGCGGCCGCCCGATTCGGTCTTGCCCTGCTCGGGCGGCGCGGTGCGCGCCAGGCGCCGCGCGCCCTCTTCCATCAGGTCCGGCGTCATGCGCGCTCCTCCTTGCCGCGTGCGGCCAGCTTGCGCACCAGGCCCACGACGCCGTGCGGCAGGTACAGCGTGACGATGATGAACATGGCGCCCAGGAAGTACAGCCAGTACTCGGGGAAGGCCGTCGTGAACCAGCTCTTGGCGCCGTTGACGATGAAGGCGCCGACGATGGGGCCGATCAGCGTGGCCCGGCCGCCCACCGCGGCCCAGATCGCGATCTCGATGGAGTTGGCCGGCGACATCTCGGTCGGGTTGATGATGCCGACCTGCGGCACGTACAGCGCGCCGGCCACGCCGCACATCATGGCCGAGATGGTCCAGACCGTGAGCTTGTAGCGCACCGGGTTGTAGCCCGAGAACATCACGCGGCTCTCGGCATCGCGGATGGCCTGCAGCACGCGGCCGAACTTGCTGCCCACCAGCCAGCGCGCGAACAGGAAGAAGCCCAGCAGCACGAGGCCGGTCAGCACGAACAGTGTCATGCGCATCTGCTGCGTGGCGACCGGGATGTCCAGGATGCGCTTGAAGTCCGTGAAGCCGTTGTTGCCGCCGAAGCCCGTCTCGTTGCGGAAGAACAGCAGCATGGCCGCGAAGGTCAGCGCCTGCGTGATGATGGAGAAGTACACGCCCTTGATGCGCGAACGGAACGCGAAGTAGCCGAACACGAAGGCCAGCAGCCCCGGCACCGCGACCACCAGGAGCATCTGCAGGATGAACGAGCCGCTGAAGGTCCAGTGCCAGGGCAGTTCCTTCCAGTCCAGGAAGACCATGAAATCGGGCAGCGCGCTCTTGTAGTTGCCGTCCAGGCCGATCTGGCGCATGAGGTACATGCCCATCATGTAGCCGCCCAGCGCGAAGAACAGGCCGTGGCCCAGCGAGAGGATGCCGGTGTAGCCCCAGATCAGGTCCATGGCCAGCGCCGCGATGGCATAGCACATGATGCGGCCGAGCACGGCCACGCTGTAGTCCGACAGGTGCAGCGCGCTGCCCTCGGGCACCAGCAGGTTGAGCACCGGCGCCAGCGCGCAGATGGCCAGCAGCGCGGCGAAGAAGGCGGCCCAGCCGGGCCGCGTCAGCAGCGGCGCGCGGCCCGGCAGCGTGACGGCCGGGCGCACGAGTGGAGGCGGTGGCGGCGGTGGCGGCGGCACCTGGGTGCCGGCCTCGGCGGCCAGCGCGCGTTCGATCGAAGACATGGGTGTGCTGCTCATGGGATTCATGCCTCCGCGCTGCGGCCTTTCATGGCGAAGATGCCCTGGGGCCGCTTCTGGATGAAGACGATGATGAGGACCAGCACGGCGATCTTGGCCAGCACCGCGCCGGCCCAGCCCTCGAACAGCTTGTTCAGGATGCCCAGGCCCAGCGCGGCATAGACCGTGCCGGCCAACTGGCCCACGCCGCCGACCACCACCACCATGAAGGAGTCGACGATGTAGCTCTGGCCCAGGTCCGGGCCGACGTTGCCGACCTGGCTCAACGCGCAGCCGGCCAGGCCGGCGATGCCCGAGCCCAGCGCGAAGGCGTAGGTGTCGATGCGCGCGGTGTTCACGCCCATGCACGAGGCGATGGGACGGTTCTGCGTCACGCCGCGCACGAACAGGCCCAGCCGCGTGCGGCCGATCATCCAGGCCACGGCGCCCAGCACCAGCAGCGCGAAGACGATGATGAGCACGCGGTTCCAGGGCAGCGCGAGGTTGGGCAGCAGCTGCACGCTGCCGCTCATCCAGGCCGGGCTTTCCACGGCCACGTTCTGCGCGCCGAAGGTCGAGCGCACGAGCTGCATCAGCACCAGGCTGATGCCCCAGGTGGCCAGCAGCGTCTCCAGCGGCCGGCCGTACAGGAAGCGGATCACGCCGCGCTCGAGGATGGCGCCGACCAGCGCCGAGGCCAGGAAGGCCGCGGGAATGGCCGCGATCAGGTAGGCGTCGAAGGCGCCCGGCAGGTACTTCTGGAACAGGCCCTGCACCACGTAGGTGGCGTAGGCGCCGATCATCATGAGTTCGCCGTGCGCCATGTTGATCACGCCCATCAGGCCGTAGGTGATGGCCAGGCCCAGCGCCACCAGCAGCAGGATGGAGCCCAGGCTCACGCCCGTGAAGGCCTGGCCCAGGCGCTCGCCCCAGACCAGGCCGGCGTCGATGCTGGCGATGGCGGCCACGATGGCCTTCTTGACGGCCGGGTCCTGCTCTTCGGCCAGCCGCTCGTTGAGCAGCAGCTTGGTGGCCGGGCGCTTGTTCTCGGCCAGCGTCGCCGCGGCGGCCAGGCGCTTGGCCGGGTCTTCGCTCGACAGCAGGGCACCGGCCTGGGCCAGTTCCAGTTGCTCGCGGATGCCGGCGTCCTTCTCGGCCGCCAGCGCCTTCTGGATCAGCGGCAGGCGCGCCTCGGACGGTGCGCCGGCCAGTGCGCGCGCGGCCTCGGCACGCACGGCGGTCTCGGTGCTGCGCAGCTGCAGCGCTGCGAGCGCCACGTCGAGCTCGCCGCGCATCAGGTTGTTGTTGACCACGTCCTCGGCGTCTTCGGGCACGGCCACCTGCGCGCCCGTCACGGGGTCATGGCCCTTGTCGCCCTGCATGACGAAGACCTTGTCGGCCGTGAAGCGCACGCTGTCGTCGGCCATGGCCTTCAGGAACGCCTCGGTCTTGTCGTCGCCCTGCTCGACCGCGTCGATGACGGCCGCGGTGATGGCCTCGATGCGCTCGGACGAGGTGCCCGAGGCCATGGCCAGCGCGGCCTCGTTCGTGAGTGCATGGGCCGGCAGCGCGGCCATGGCCAGCCATGTCCATGCCGCGGCCAAAGCCCTTGTCCAGGTTCGCAAGGCAACCCCCTGATGTCTTGTGTCGATGTGAAAGAAGGGGCGCGCGGCCCCTTCTCATGCGTGGCGCCAGGTGGAGCCGGTCACTTCTTCTCGGGCTCGTCCTTCTTCTTGTCGTTGCCTTCGATGAAGGGGCTCCAGGGCTGGGCCTTGACCGGGGCCTTGGTGCGCCAGACCACGTTGAACTGGCCGTCCGGGCGGATCTCGCCGATCAGCACGGGCTTGTGCAGGTGGTGGTTCTTGGCATCCATGGTCAGCGTGAAGCCGCTGGGCGCCGTGAAGGTCTGGCCGGCCATGGCGGCGATGACCTTGTCCGGATCGGTGGACTTGGCCTTCTCCACGGCCTGCTTCCACATGTGCATGCCGACGTAGGTGGCTTCCATGGGGTCGTTGGTCAGCGGCTTGGTGGACTGGCCGGGCAGCTTCTTGGCCTTGGCGTAGTCGCTCCACTGCTTGATCCAGGCCGTGTTGGTCGGGTTCTTCACGCTCATGAAGTAGTTCCACGACGCCAGGTGGCCGGCCAGCGGCTTGGGGTCCAGGCCGCGCAGTTCCTCCTCGCCCACGCTGAAGGCCACCACGGGCACGTTCTTGGCGGACAGGCCGGCGTTGCCGAGTTCCTTGTAGAAGGGCACGTTGGAGTCGCCGTTGATCGTGGAGACCACGGCCGTCTTGCCGCCGGTGCTGAACTTCTTGATGTCGGCGACGATGGTCTGGTAGTCGCTGTGGCCGAACGGCGTGTAGGTTTCCATGATGTCGGCGTCGGCCACGCCCTTGGACTTCAGGAAGGCGCGCAGGATCTTGTTGGCCGTGCGCGGGTAGACGTAGTCCGTGCCCAGCAGCACCCAGCGCTTGGCCGAGCCGCCTTCCTTGCCCATCAGGTACTCCACGGCGGGAATGGCCTGCTGGTTCGGCGCGGCGCCCGTGTAGAACACGTTCTTGGACAGTTCCTCGCCCTCGTACTGCACGGGGTAGTACAGCAGCGCGTTGTTCTCCTCGTAGACCGGCAGCACCGACTTGCGGCAGACCGAGGTCCAGCAGCCGAAGGTCACGGCCACCTTGTCCTGGGTGATGAGCTGCTTGGCCTTCTCGGCCGCCAGCGGCCAGTTGGAGGCCGTGTCGATCACCACGGGCTCGAGCTTCTTGCCCAGCACGCCGCCCTTGGCGTTGATCTCCTCGATGGTCATCAGCGCCATGTCCTTGAGCGCGGTCTCGGAGATGGCCATGGTGCCGGACAGGGCGTGCAGCACGCCGACCTTGATGGTGTCCTGGGCGTGGGCGGGAACGGCGGCGAGGCCGGCCAGGGCGATGGCCGCGCTGGCCAGGGCGGTGGCCTTGAGGGTGAAGCTGCGTTGCATTCGGAGTGCTCCCGTTGGGTGGTTGGATCTGCCCGGTCCGACCGCCTGCTGGGCTGGTCTGACCTTGGGAGCGATCCTAGGGAGAACCCCGAAAGGGGTCTGTACGCCAGGTGGCGTATGCCGCTTCAGTGGCTGATCATCCAGGGCCGCCTGGACGGGAAGGCCTTGGCCCCGTTCGGCGCCGTGACCGTGGACGAGCGCTTGCCGCCCGTGCTGCAGCAGCCGCAGCCGGCCGGGTGCCGCATGCGCTGGTAGTCGCGCGAACTCTTGGGCTCGTGCCGCGCGCGCTCGTTGACGCCGATGGCCGCGCGCGTGCCGCCGTCCATCAGCGCCAGGCGCGGCGCGCTCACGAACACGCGCGGCGAGGATGCGCCGCAGTCCGGGCAGGCGGCCGGGTCGTTGCGCTGGGCCAGCGTGCGGAAGGCGTCGAAGCCGCCGCAGCCGGGGCAGTCGTAGTCGTAGGTGGGCATGGCCAGGGTCCGGATCGGTTGGAAGGTTCAGGCCATTCTGCGCAGGGGCGCCACGCCAGGCACTACGTCGAATGACGTAGGTCAGCCCTGCCAGACGCCGAAGCCCTGCGCGCGCAGGCGGATGCCGAGCTCGACTTCCATCTCGCGCGCGGCCTGGTAGGGCATGGGGTTGTAGCGGTCGTACAGCGCCGGCAGCAGCCGCTCGCCGTACAGCATCACGAAGCGGTTGGCCTGGATGCCGGCCTTGTGCTTGTCGAAGCGGATGTCCGGGTCCAGCCCGGTCATGCCGACATAGACGAAGGGCTTGCCGAGCTGGTAGCCGGGATTGGCGCTGCGGAAGCGCGCACTGTTCCAGACCTGGTCGGCGAGCTGGACGACGTAGACATGGTGGTGCGGCCGCGGCATGGACGCATCATGCCGCGGCCCGGGAGGCTCAAGCCAGGTCCGGCGACAGCGGCATCTGCACCGAGCCGTCCAGGAACTTCGTCGGCCCGGCCGCGCTTGGGTTGATGTCGAAGTCGAAGATCTGCGTCGGCAGCCACAGCGTGGCGCAGGCGTTCGGCACGTCCACCACGCCGCTGATGTGGCCCTGCACCGGGGCCGTGCCCAGGATGGAATAGGCCTGGGCGCCCGAGTAGCCGAACTTCTTGAGGTACTCGATCGCGTTCAGGCAGGCCTGGCGGTAGGCCACGTTCACGTCCAGGTAGTACTGCCGGCCAGCCTCGTCCACGCTGATGCCTTCGAAGATCACGTAGTCGTTGTAGGTCGGCACGATGGGGCTGGGCTTGAAGATCGGGTTCTTGATGCCGTACTTGGCCATGCCGTCCTTGATGACGCTGACCTTCATGTGCACCCAGCCGGCCATCTCGATGGCGCCGCAGAAGGTGATCTCGCCGTCGCCCTGGCTGAAGTGCAGGTCGCCCACCGACAGGCCCGCGCCGTCCACGTAGACCGGGAAGAAGACCTTGGAGCCGCGCGACAGGTCCTTGATGTCGCAGTTGCCGCCGTGCTCGCGCGGCGGCACGGTGCGCGCGCCCGTGGCGGCGGCCTTGGCCTTGGCTTCGCCCGTGAGCTTGCCCATGTGCGCCGTGCCCGCGAACGGCGGGTTGGCCAGGCCGCTGGTGGCGGGGTCGGAATCGATCAGCGCCTGCTCGCGCGCGTTCCAGGTCTCCAGCATCCTGGGGTCGGGCAGGCAGCCGATCAGGCCGGGGTGGATCAGGCCGGCGTACTTCACGCCCGGCACGTGGCGCGAGGTCGTGAACATGCCGTGGAAGTCCCAGATCGACTTCTGCGCCTGCGGAAAGTGTTCGGTCAGGAAGCCGCCGCCGTTCTTCTTGCTGAAGAAGCCGTTGAAGCCCCACAGGCTGTCGGGCTTGGCGCCGATGTCCAGCAGTTCCACGACCAGCAGGTCGCCGGGCTTGGCGCCCTTCACGCCGACCGGGCCCGAGAGGTAGTGCACGGTGGTCAGGTCGATGTCGCGCACGTCGTCGGCGCTGTCGTCGTTCTTGATGAAGCCGCCCGTCCAGTCGTAGGTCTCCAGCACGAAGTCGTCGCCCGGGTTGACCCAGCAGGCCATCGGGATGTCGGGGTGCCAGCGGTTGTGCACGAGCTCGTTGCTCGGCGCGGGCTGGGAGAGGTCGACCTTGATCAGGGTTTCGGGCATGAAGTTGCTCCTGGTGGTGTGAAAACTTAGACGGAGAGGTAGCGCTTGATGTGGTCCATGTCGGTCTTGTCGCGCGCGGTCTCGTGCACGAGGCGGCCGCCCTCGATCACGAACAAGCGGTCGGCCACGTCCATGGCGAAGGACAGCACCTGCTCGGACACCACGATGGCGATGCCCTTCATGCGCCGGATCTCGTTCAGCGCCTTGGCGATGTCCTTGATGATGGAAGGCTGGATGCCTTCGGTGGGCTCGTCCAGCAGCAGCACCTTGGGATTCGTGACCAGCGCGCGCGCGATGGCCAGCTGCTGCTGCTGACCGCCCGACAGGTTGCCGCCCTTGCGCTTCTTCATCTCGAAGAGCACCGGGAACAGCGCGTAGATCTCCTCGGGCACGCGCAGGCTGGGGCCGCTCTGCAGGCCGGTCTGGATGTTCTCCTCCACGGTCAGCGTGGGGAAGATCATGCGGCCCTGCGGCACGTAGGCGATGCCCTTGGCCACGCGGCGAAAACTCTCGTCCCTGGACACGTCCTGCCCCGCCACCTGGATGCTGCCGCTCTTGAGCGGCAGGATGCCCATGAGGCTCTTGAACAGCGTGGTCTTGCCCATGCCGTTGCGGCCCATGATGGCCACGGTCTCGTTGGCGTGCGCGGTGAAGCTGATGCCGTGCAGCGCCTCGCTCTGGCCGTAGGCGGTGTGGATGTCGTTGACGTTCAACAACACATTGCTCATGTCGGTTCTCCGCGGCGCGGCGCGCCAGCTGCAGGACACAAAAGAGGCTTGCAAGCCGCTGATCGAAAGGCCGCGGAGCAGGCCATGCCAGCAGCCGCCGCGGAACTGGCTCTGCCAGGCCGCTGGCGGCGCCCCCTGGAAGGGGGTTGGCGAAGCGCGCAGCGCGGAGACTGGGGGTGCTTCATTCAATGCCCCAGGTAGACGTCGATGACTTTGGGATCGGCTTGCACCTTGTCCATCGGGCCTTCGGCCAGGATCTTTCCCTGGTGCATGACCGTGACCTTGTGCGCGATCTGCGCGACGAAGTCCATGTCGTGCTCGATCACGATGACCGCGCGGTTCTTGCTGATGCGCTTGAGCAGCTCGGCCGTCAGTTCGCGCTCGCGCGCGCTCATGCCGGCGATGGGCTCGTCCAGCATCAACAGCTCGGGCTCCTGCATCAGCAGCATGCCGATCTCCAGCCACTGCTTCTGGCCGTGCGAGAGCAGGCCGGCCTCGGTCTGCAGCCTGTCCGCGAGGCCGATGTCCTCGGCCACCACCTGCACGCGGGCCTTGACCTCGTCCGTGCACTTGAACGCCAGCGCGCCCAGCACCGAGCGGCCCGAGGGGTAGGACACCTCCAGGTTCTGGAACACCGAGAGGTTCTCGTAGATCGAGGGCGTCTGGAACTTGCGGCCGATGCCCAGGCGCACGCGCTTGTGCTCGGCCATGCCCGTGAGTTCGGTGTTCTTGAACTTGATCGAGCCGGCGCTGGCCTTGGTCTTGCCGCAGACCAGGTCCAGCAGCGTGGTCTTGCCCGCGCCGTTGGGGCCGATGATCACGCGCAGTTCGTTCCTGTCCACGTACAGCGTCAGCTTGTCGATGGCCTTGAAGCCGTCGAAGGCGACCGTGAGGTCCTCCACGGCCAGCGCGAAGTCGGTGTTGCTCATGCATGCGCTCCTTGCGTGCCGGCAGCAGGCTGCGGGGTCTCGGCCGCGGCGGCCGCTTCGGCCCGCCGGCGCGCCAGCAGTTGCTCGTCGTAGGCCTTGTGCGCCGCGCGGCGGCCCTTCCACCAGGGCTTGACCTTCTCCTCCCAGACCCCGGCCAGGCCCATCGGGAAGGCCATGGTCACGCCGATGAACAGCGCCGCCATCAGGAACAGCCAGAGGTCCGGGAAGCTCTCGGAGAACAGCGTCTTGCCGGCGTTGACCAGCAGCGTGCCATAGACCGCGCCGACCAGGCTCATGCGCCCGCCCACGGCCGCGAAGATCACCATCTCGATGGAGGGCACGATGCCCACCAGCGTGGGCGACATGAAGCCCACCTGCAGCGTGAACAGCGCGCCGCCGATGCCCGACAGCGCGGCCGCCAGGCAGAAGGTGAACACCTTGAAGTTGGACACGTCGTAGCCCGAGAAGCGCACGCGGTCTTCCTTGTCGCGCATGGCCAAGAGCAGCGTGCCGAGCTTGCTGGTCTGGATCCAGCGGCACAGCACGATGCTGGCGATCAGCAGCGCCACGCAGACGAAGTACAGGATGGTCTTGGCGCTGTCGGTGCGGATGTCCCAGCCCAGCAGGGTCTTGAGGTCGGTCATGCCGTTCACGCCGCCCGTGTAGCCCTGCTGGCCGATGATGAGCACCGTGAGGATCAGCGCCACGGCCTGCGTGATGATGGCGAAGTACACGCCGCCCACGCGGCGCTTGAACATCGCGAAGCTGATCAGCCAGGCCAGCGCCATGGGCACCAGCACCACGAGCAGCAGCGACAGCGGCAGGCTCTTGAACGGCAGCCAGAAGGCCGGCAGCTCGGTCAGCTGGTTCCAGTCCATGAAGTCCGGGATGCCCGGGGTGGACTGGATCCTGGTGCTCTCCGGGTCGGAGGCCTCGAGCTTGAGGAACATGGCCATGGCGTAGCCGCCCAGGCCGAAGAACACGCCCTGCCCCAGGCTCAGCACGCCGCCGTAGCCCCAGACCATGACCAGGCCCACGGCGACGAAGGCATAGCACAGGTACTTGCCGACCAGGTTCAGGCGGAAGATGTCGAGGCACAAAGGCAGCACGACGACCAGCAGCAGGGTCAGCAGCGCCAGGCTGGCCAGCTGGTAGCGTTGGATCAGTTGTTTCATACGGGCCTCTAGCGGCGGACTTTGGAAGCGAACAGGCCCTGGGGCCGCACCATCAGGATCAGCACGATCAAGGAGAGCGTCAGCACCTTGGCCATCGAGCCGCTCATGAAGAACTCGGTGATGGACTGGGTCTGCGCGATGCCGAAGGCCGAGACCACGGTGCCGAGCAGGCTGGCGGCGCCGCCGAAGGTGACGACCAGGAAGGCGTCGACGATGTAGAGCGAGCCCGAGGTCGGCCCGGTGGAGCCGATGGTGGTGAAAGCCGCGCCGGCCACGCCGGCGATGCCGCAGCCGATGGCGAAGGTCAGGCGGTCGGTCTTCCTGGTGTCGATGCCGGTGGCGTTGGCCATGGTGCGGTTGCTGACGGTGGCACGCACGCGCAGGCCCCAGCGGCTCTTGTTCAGCGCGATCAGCACGCCGGCCGTCACGACCAGCGTGAGCGCCAGCACGAACATGCCGTTGATCGGGATGTCCAGGCCCTCGGCCGGTGCCCAGGAACCCATCAGCCAGTCCGGCAGCGTGGGGCTCACTTCCTTGGGGCCGACGAAGCTGCGGAAGCACTGCTGCAGCGCCAGGCTCACGCCCCAGGTGGCCAGCAGCGTGTCCAGCGGCCGGCTGTAGAGGTGGCGGATCAGCGCCCATTCCATGAGCCAGCCGAAGAGGAAGGCGACGACGAAGGCCAGCACGATGGCGATGGGGAAGTAGGCCGCCATGGCGCCGGGCGCATGGCTCTCGGTGAAGGTGGCGGCCATGTAGACCGTGTAGGCGCCGATGGCCATGAACTCGCCATGGGCCATGTTGATGACGCCCATCTGGCCGAAGATGATGGCCAGGCCCAGTCCCATCAGCAGCAGCACCGCGAACAGGGACAGGCCCGCGAAGCCCTGCATGAGGCCGATGTTGAGCATGTCGGAAAAGGTCATGGCGCGCTCGCCCTCCAAGGTTCGACGAAGCCCTCCCCCGACCGCCGGGAGAGGGCCGGCAGGGGATTACTGGTAACCCTTGGGGAACGGGTCCGGCGCGATCAGGTCGCTCGACTCGGCCACGACCTTGAAGGTGCCGTCCTTCTGGCCCTGGCCGATGCGCGCCTTGCTCCACAGGTGGTGGTTGGCGTCGACCTTGACGTAGCCCTCGGGCGCGGTCTTGAGCTCGATGCCGGGCGAGGCGGCGGCGACCTTGTTCACGTCGAAGCTGCCGGCCTTCTCGACGGCCGCCTTCCAGAGCCAGGGGCCCAGGTAGCCGGCCTGCGTCACGTCGCCGATCACGGCGTCCTTGCCGTACTTGGCCTTGAACGCCTCGACGAACTTCCTGTTGTTCTCGTTGTCCAGCGACTGGAAGTACTTCATCGACGAGTAGAAGCCGGCGAAGTTGTCGCCGCCCACGCCGGTCATCTCGTCCTCGGTCACCGACAGCGTGAGCAGGAACTGCTTGTCGCCCGTGATGCCCGCGGCCTTGAGCTGCTTGTAGAAGGCCACGTTGGAGCCGCCCACCACGGCCGCGAAGATGCAGTCGGGCTTGGCCACCTTGATCTTGTTGATCAGCGAGTTGAAGTTGGTGTGGCCCAGCGGGTAGTACTCCTCGCCCTTGACCGAACCGAGCTTGCCCACGGTCTCGATGTGCTTGCGCGCGATCTTCATCGAGGTGCGCGGCCAGATGTAGTCCGAGCCGACCAGGAAGAAGGTCTTGGCCTTCTTCTCCTTGGCGCCCCAGTCCAGGCCCCAGATGATCTGCTGGGTGGCCTCCTGGCCGGTGTAGATCACGTTCTTGCTCTGCTCCAGGCCTTCGTAGAAGGTGGGGTAGTACAAGAGGCCGTTCTCCTTCTCGAACACCGGCAGCACGGCCTTGCGCGAGGCGCTGGTCCAGCAGCCGAACACGCAGGCGGTCTTGTCGTTGACGAGCAGCTTGCGCGCCTTCTCGGCGAAGGTCGGCCAGTCGGAGGCGCCGTCTTCCTTGATGACCTTGATCTTGCGGCCCAGGATGCCGCCCATGGCGTTGATCTGGTCGATCGCCAGCTGCTCGGCCTGGATCGAGCCGGTCTCCGAGATGGCCATGGTGCCGGTGGCCGAGTGCAGCTGGCCCACCGTCACCTCGGTGTCGGTGATGGCCAGGCCCGTGGTGTTGACCTTGGCGGTGGGGAACTGCTGGGCCAGCGCGGCGGCCGACAGGCCGGCGAAGGGCGACATGGCGGCCATCTGCAGCATGCGCCGGCGCAGGACGGATTCGGGACGGGAATCAGCGGACATGGACACTCCTTTGTGTTGAACCGTTCGCGGCACCGGACTTGGTGTGCTGCGGTGCAACAGAAGGTATCCGCGACCCTGCGCAGGCCGAATACGTCATTCAACGTAGTGCGCGGCGCGCAACGTGGTTCAACACTGGCCGCCCGATCTCAACGACCAGGAGTCATGCAATGCGCCACGGCGACATTTCCAGCAGCAAGGACGGCGTGGGCGTCGCCGTCGTCAACTACAAGATGCCGCGCCTGCACACCAAGGCCGAGGTGCTGGCCAACGCACGCAGGATCGCCGACATGGTGGTCGGCATGAAGCAGGGGCTGCCGGGCATGGACCTCGTGGTGTTCCCCGAGTACTCCACGCACGGGATCATGTACGACGCCAAGGAGATGTACGAGACCGCCGCCACCGTGCCCGGCGAGGAGACGGCCATCTTCGCCGAGGCCTGCCGCAAGGCCAGGGTGTGGGGCGTGTTCTCGCTGACCGGCGAGCGCCACGAGGAGCACCCGCACAAGGCGCCCTACAACACGCTGATCCTCATGAACGATGCGGGCGAGATCGTGCAGAAGTACCGCAAGATCATGCCCTGGGTGCCGGTGGAAGGCTGGTACCCGGGCGACTGCACCTACGTGAGCGAGGGGCCCAAGGGCCTGAAGATCAGCCTCATCATCTGCGACGACGGCAACTACCCCGAGATCTGGCGCGACTGCGCGATGAAGGGCGCCGAACTCATCGTGCGCTGCCAGGGCTACATGTACCCGGCCAAGGAGCAGCAGGTGCTGGTGGCCAAGGCCATGGCCTTCATGAACAACTGCTACGTGGCGGTGGCCAACGCCACCGGCTTCGACGGCGTGTACGCGTACTTCGGCCACTCGGCGCTGATCGGCTTCGACGGCCGCACGCTGGGCGAGTGCGGCGAGGAGGAGATGGGCATCAACTACGCCGAGCTGTCCATGCACCTGATCCGCGACGCGCGCCGCAACGGCCAGTCGCAGAACCACCTTTACAAGCTGCTGCACCGCGGCTACACGGGCAAGATCAATTCGGGCGAGGACATGCACGGCGTGGCGGCCTGCCCCTACGGCTTCTACGCCGACTGGATCAAGGACCCCGAAGGCACGCGCAGGAAGGTCGAGGCCATCACGCGCGGCACGCCGGGCACGCCCGAATGCCCGATCGAGGGGATTCCGCACAGCCTGCCGGAGCATCGGTGAGCGCCGTCCTCCAGGCCGCAGCCGATCCGCTGGCGGACTGGCGGGTCCCGCGCGAGCCCTACTACCGCCCCGTCGGCGACGAGGTCGCGCAGTTCCGGGACACCTACGCGCTGCGCCTGCCCCTGCTGCTCAAGGGTCCGCCCGGCTGCGGCAAGACGCGCTTCGTCGAGCACATGGCCTGGACGCTGGGCCTGCCGCTCGTGACCGTGGCCTGCCACGAGGACATGGCGGCCGGCGACCTGCTGGGCCGCTGGCTCATCGACGCCGAGGGCACGCGCTGGCAGGACGGCCCGCTCACGCTGGCCGCGCGCCACGGCGCGCTGTGCTACCTGGACGAACTGGTCGAGGCCCGCCCCGACGCGCTGACCGTGCTGCACCCGCTGGCCGACACGCGGCGCGAGCTGCCGCTGGAACGCAACGGCGAACTGCTGCGCGCGCACCCGCGCTTCCAGCTCGTGGTCTCGTACAACCCGCAGCCCGGGCGCGAACTGCGGCCGGCCACGCGCCAGCGCTTCGTCGCCATGGCCTTCGATGCGCCGCCCGTGGCGGCCCAGGTGGCCATCCTCGTGCACGAGACCGGCTTGGCGCCCGAGCAGGCCATGCGCCTCGTGGGCCTGGCCGAGCGCGTGCGCGGGCTCGACGAGGACGCGGCCGAGGCGCTCTCGATGCGCATGCTGGTGCGCGCGGGCCAGCTCATGGCCGGCGGCATGCAGGCGCGCGTGGCCTGCGAACTGGCGCTCGTGCAGGCCTGGTCCGACCAGCCCGAGCGCGTGCAGGCGCTGCGCGCGCTGGCGGACGCGCTGTACCCGTGAGCCCCACCGCGCTGCAGCTGCTGTTGCAGGCCTTGGCGCGGCGCCCGGTGCAGGTCACGCCATGGGAGGGTCTGGTCCGCCCGGTGCTGGCGCCGACGCAGCTGCTGCTGCCGGCCGCGGCGCCGGGCCGCGCGGCCGTGGCCCATGCCGCGGCGCACCTGCTGCATTCGCGCGCGGGCCAGCCGGCGCAGGGGCGCAAGCCGCTCGCGCTGGCCGTGCTCTCGGCCGTGGAGGACGCGCGCGTGGAGCGCCTGCTGGCCGCGCAGTGGCCGGGCCTGCGCCACTGGTTCGCCGCGGGCCTGCCCCGCGAGGAGGCCGGCGGCCTGGGCTTCGCGGCGCTGATGGCGCGGCTCGACCGCGTGCTGGCCGACCCGGCGGCCCACGACGGCCACCACTGGCTGCAGCGCGCGCAGCAGGGCTTCTGGGCGCTGCCGGCCGCCGCGCCGCCGGACGACTTCGCCCGGCTCGCGCAGGTGCTGGCCAACATGCTGGGCCAGATGCGCGTGCCCTTCGACGCGCAGTACCGGCCGCCGGCCTACCGCGACGACCACAGCTACCTGTGGGACCACGGCCGCACGGCCGAGGCCGAGGCCAAGCCGCTGGCCGGCGGCGCCCCTCCTACCCCGGGCACGCCGGACACGCCGGGCACGGCGGCCGCGGAGCCGGCCCTCGCCGCGCTGCGCGAGCGGCACTACGGCGAATGGCACGAGAAGCTGGGCCTGTGGCGGCCCGGCTGGTGCCGCGTGCAGGAACGCGCGCTGGCCCCCCGCGGCCCCGCGCCCGCGCCCCGGCACCGCCGGCTGCCGCCCGCGGCCGAGGGCGAGACGCTGGACCTGCAGGCCAGCGTGGCGGCCTGGACCGACCGGCGCCGCGGCCAGGGCTGGGAACCGCGCCTGTTCCGCCGCACGCTGGCGCCGCAGCGCGCGAGCGTGTTGCTGCTGCTGGACCTGTCGCAGTCCACGCAGGCGCCCTGGGGCGACGGGCCGCTCAGCGTGCAGGCGGCCCAGCAGCAGGCCGCGCTGTGGCTGGCGCGCCGGCTCGCGGCCCGGGGCGCGCGCGTGGCCGTGCACGGCTTCGCCTCCAACGGCCGTGCCGAG
The DNA here is from genome assembly GCA_049840715.1 of Pseudorhodoferax sp. Taxonomy (GTDB): domain Bacteria; phylum Pseudomonadota; class Gammaproteobacteria; order Burkholderiales; family Burkholderiaceae_C; genus Pseudorhodoferax. The sequence goes on along the minus strand of JASGJO010000030.1, from coordinate 123,719 downwards.
GTGGCCTACTGGCGCGCCGTGGACTTCGGTGCGCGCTGCGACGCCGCGGCGCTGGCCGCGCTGCCGGTGCGGCACTCCACGCGCCTGGGCGCCGCGCTGCGCCATGCCCAGGCCCTGCTGGCCGGGGAAGCCGGCCCGCGCCGCGGCATCGTGCTGCTCAGCGACGGCCAGCCCTGGGACATCGACGTGTTCGAGCCCGGCCACCTGCTGCACGACGCCCGCCAGGCCGTGCAGGCCGGGCGCCGGGCCGGCGCGCGGGCCAGCTGCCTGGCCTTCGCGGCCGAGGCCGTGGCCGCGCTGCGGCCCGTGTTCGGGCCGGCCGGCGTGCACCGGCTCGATCCGCGCGTGCCGCTCGCGCAGGCGCTGGCGCGCCTGCCGCTGCCGGCTTGAGGCGCGGCCTGCGCCGCACCGACGAGAATGCGGCGGCGCAGCCCCCTGCCCGCCTGCGCCCGTGGCGCAGGCCGCCCGAGCCACCATGACCCTTGCCACCATCGCCCATCCCCACATCGACATCGACCTGCGCTACGCCACGGCCGACAACATCACCGGCCGGCCCATCTACCGCCAGGCCCTGGCGCTGCTGCATCCCGATGCGCTGCAGGCGCTGAACCGCGTGGCCGCCCTGGCCGCCGCGCAGGACCTGCGCCTGCGCGTGTTCGACGCCTACCGCACCGTGGCCGCCCAGTGGCGGCTGTGGGAGATGCTGCCCGACCCACGCTACGTGGCCGACCCGCGCCAGGGCTCCATCCACAACCGCGGCGTGGCCGTGGACCTGACGCTGGCCGACCGCCACGGCCAGCCGCTGGACATGGGCACGGCCTTCGACGACATGACGGCCCGCTCGGGCCACGGCTGCACCGATCTGGCGCCGGCCGTGCAGCGCCACCGCGCACTGCTGGCCGGCCTCATGGCGCTGGCCGGCTTCGTGCACCACCCCGACGAGTGGTGGCACTACAACCTGCCGAACTGGCACGACTACCCGCTGCAGGGAGACCACTGGCCGGCGGCCTGAACACCGGGGGTACGCTTATTGCATGGCCCGGGGGCTCCATGGACGACACCCCCGCCGCCACCGCGCCCGCCCAGAAGATCTTCCGCATCCGCCGGGAGTACAACACCTGGGTGGCCGACGAGACCATGGAGGACTTCTCGCTGCGCTTCACGCCGCGCGCGCGGCGCCACTGGTCGGAATTCCGCGTGGCCAACACGGCGCTGGGCGCGGTCTCCTTCCTCGCGCTGGAGGCCATCGGCGCGGCCATGGCGCTCAACTACGGCTTCGCCAACGCGCTGTGGGCGATCCTGCTGGTCGGTGCCGTCACCTTCCTCACGGCCCTGCCGATCAGCTACTACGCGGCGCGCTACGCGGTCGACATGGACCTGCTCACGCGCGGCGCGGGCTTCGGCTACCTGGGCTCGACCATCACCTCGCTGATCTACGCGAGCTTCACCTTCATCTTCTTCGCGCTGGAGGCGGCCATCATGGCCTCGGCGCTGCAGCTGTACTTCACCGGCTGGTCGATCACGGCCTGCTACCTGCTGTCTTCGCTGGTCGTGATCCCGCTCGTGGCCTACGGCATCACCTTCATCAGCCGGCTGCAGTCGTGGACGCAGCCGCTCTGGCTGGCGCTGCTGGTGCTGCCCTTCATCGCCATCCTGGTCAAGAACCCGGGCGTGTTCGCGCAGCTGCCGGGCCTGTCGGGCTTCAGCTCGGGCGAGAGCGATTTCTCCTGGCCGATGTTCGGCGCGGCCGCCACCATGGCCTTCGCGCTCGTGGTGCAGGTCGGCGAGCAGGTGGACTTCCTGCGCTTCCTGCCCGAGAAGACCGCGGCCAACCGCGTGCGCTGGTGGGCCGCCGTGCTGGCGGCCGGTCCCGGCTGGATCGTGCCCGGCATGCTCAAGATGATGGGCGGCATGCTGCTGGCCTACCTGGTGCTGCAGATCCAGCTGCCGCTGGACAAGGCGCTGGACCCGACGCAGATGTACCTGGCCGCCTTCGGCCTGCTGTTCGCCGACCCGGCCTGGGCGGTCGCGGTCACGGTGGTGTTCGTGGTGCTCTCGCAGATCAAGATCAACGTCACCAATGCCTATGCCGGTTCGCTGGCCTGGTCGAACTTCTTCGCGCGGCTCACGCACAGCCACCCGGGGCGCGTGGTCTGGCTGGTGTTCAACGTGCTGATCGCCATCCTGCTGCTCACGCTGGGGGTGTTCCGCGCGCTCGAGGAGGTGCTGGGCCTGTACGCCAACATCGCCATCGCCTGGGTCGGCGCGCTGGTGGCCGACCTCGTCGTCAACAAGCCGCTGGGCCTGTCGCCCCGGGGCATCGAGTTCCAGCGCGGCCACCTGTACGACATCAACCCGGTCGGCGTGGGCGCCACGCTGCTGGCCGGCGGCGTGGGCGTAGCCAGCTACGCCGGCGTGCTGGGGCCGGCCGCAAGCGCCTTCTCCCCGCTGCTGGCGCTGGGCACGGCGCTCGTGGCCACGCCGCTGATCGCCTGGGGCACGCGCGGGCGCTGGTACGTCGCGCGGCCGCGCACGCCGCTGTGGCGCCCCGGCGAAAGCGTGGCCTGCTCGGTCTGCGAGAACCGCTTCGAGTCGGAGGACATGTCGTTCTGCCCGGCCTACGGCGCGGCGATCTGCTCGCTGTGCTGCACGCTGGAGTCGCGCTGCCACGACCGCTGCAAGAGCCGCTCGAAGGCGTCCGAGCAGACGCAGGACCTGCTGCGCACGCTGCTGCCCGGCGCGGTGGCCCAGCGCCTGAACTTCCGGCTCACGCACTACCTCGTGGTGCTGGTCTCGCTGGTGCTGCTGCTGTCCACCGTGATGGGCCTGGTCTACTACCAGGACGTGGTGGCGGCCGGGCTGGACGCGCAGGCGCGCGCCAGCATGCGCACGGGCTTCCAGAAGGTCTACACGCTGGCGCTGCTGCTGCTGGCCGTGGGCGCCTGGTGGATCGTGCTAGGCGTGGAAAGCCGCGAGGTCGCGCAGGACGAATCCAACCACCAGAACCAGCTGCTGCTGGCCGAGATCGAGGCGCACAAGCGCACCGACGCCGCGCTGCAGAAGGCCAAGGAGGTGGCCGAGGCCGCCAACCTGGCCAAGACGCGCTTCGTGACCGGCATGAGCCACGAGTTCCGCACGCCGCTCAACAGCATCCTGGGCTATTCGCAGGTGCTGCTGCGCAGCGCCGCGAGCGAGGCCGTGCGCGGGCCGGTCGCCACCATCCAGCGCAGCGGGCAGCACCTGTCCAGCCTGATCGACGGCATGCTGGACCTGGCCCGCATCGAGGCCGGCCGCATGTGCATCGAGACGGCGGCGATCTCCTTGCGCGACTTCCTCGACGACCTGGTGCGCATGGTGGAGCCGCAGGCCCATGCCAAGGGGCTGGACTTCCGGCTCGAACTGCCGGCCCGGGCGCTGCCCGCCTACGTGCAGGCCGATGCCAAGCGGCTGCGGCAGATCCTTTTGAACCTGCTCAGCAACGCGATCAAGTTCACGGCCACGGGCCAGGTGGTGCTGCGCGTCTCGCACCGCATGGAGGTCGCGCGCTTCGAGGTGGAGGACACGGGCCTGGGCATCGCGCCGCACGACATCGAGCGCATCTTCCTGCCGTTCGAGCGCAGCAGTTCGGGCCGCATCGCGCACGAGCCCGGCACCGGCCTGGGCCTGGCGATCACGCGGCTGCTGACCGACCTCATGGGCGGGGAACTCTCGGTGGAGAGCAGCGTGGGCCGCGGCAGCTGCTTCAGGCTGCGGCTGTACATGCGCGAGCTGACCGCCATCGACCAGCACCGGGTGGAGAACCACCGCCGCGTGATCGGCTACCGCGGCGCGCGGCGCCGGCTGCTGCTCGTGGACGACCAGCCCGAGCAGCGCCAGCTGCTGGCCGCGATCCTGATCCCGCTGGGCTTTGCCACGCAGGAGGCCGCCAGCGGCCCGGAATGCCTGCAGGCCGTGGCAGCGCATGCGCCCGACATGGTGCTGCTGGACGTGAACATGGGCGCCATGGACGGCTGGGCCACCTGCCGCGCGCTGCGCCAGGCCGGCCATGCGGCGCTGCCCGTGGTGATGGTCTCGGCCAACGTGTTCCATGCGCCCGAGCAGCTGGACGGCAGCGGCTGCAACGGCTTCGTGACCAAGCCGGTGGCCGAGTCCGAACTGCTGGGCCAGCTCGAGCGCCTGCTGCAGCTGGAATGGCTGCACGAGGCGCCGCTCGCCACCGCCGCGCGCGCGGAGCCGCCGCCGCTGGCCCATACCCTGTCCAACGAAGCCACGGCCGAGCTGATCTGGCTCGCCCGCATCGGCGACCTGGGCTCCCTCAAGCGCGGCATCGCCCGCATGGCCGCGGCCGACACCGCCACGCAGCGCGAATGCGACTACCTGCGCCAGCTGGTCGACCGGGTCGATCTGGAAAGTCTTCTGCGATGGTTGCAACGGGAATGACGGCCGCGCCGCACAAGCTGGTCGTGCAGGTGGTGGACGACGCGCCGGACGCGCTCGGCTTCCTCGTCGACGCACTGGAGGCGGCCGGCTACGGCGTGCTCGTGGCGCGCAGCGGCGAGGCCGCGCTGCAGAGCCTGGAATGGGTGATCCCCGACGCCATCCTGCTCGACGCGCTGATGCCGGGCCTGGACGGCTTCGAGACCTGCCGGCGCATCAAGGCCCTGCCCGAGCGCGCCCACGTGCCCGTGATCTTCATGACCGCGCTGTCCGAGACCGCCCACATCGTGGCCGGCTTCGAAGCCGGCGGCGTGGACTACGTGGTCAAGCCCGTCAAGATCGACGAGGTGCTGGCGCGGCTCGCCACCCATGTGCGCAACGCGCGGGTCTCGCGGCTGGCCCGCGAGGCGGTCGACCTGGGCGGCCTCGGCGTGCTGCTGCTGGACCACCAGGACCGGCTGGCCTGGCGCTCGCCGCGCGCGGCCGAGTGGCTGCGCCGCTTCTCCGACCGGCCGGCCGAGCAGTGGCCGGGCTGGCTCGCGCCCTCGCTCGCGCCGTTGCGCGCGGCCGGCGGCGGCTCGGCCCTGCTGGCCACCACGGGCGGCGAGGAGCTGCGGCTGCAGTGGATCGGCGCCAGCGGCATGGGCGAGGCCATGGCCTTGCTGCAGGTGCGGCCCCAGGCCGCCTCGCGGCTGCGCGAGGCCGACCTCACGCCGCGCGAGGTGGAGGTGCTGTCATGGCTGGCCAAGGGCAAGACCAACCGCGACATCGGCGACATCCTGGGCCTGTCGCCGCGCACCGTGAACAAGCACCTGGAGCATGCCTACGCCAAGCTCGGCGTGGAGACGCGCGCCTCGGCCGCCGCGCTCATGACGCGCGAAGGCGCGCTTCCCGACGATTGAGGCGGGCTTTCGCGGCCCCCGCGCGAGCCGGTGCGAAGATGGCCGCATGGACGCCCTCGCCGCCTTGCAGTCCCACCCCTGGGCCTATCCGGCCCTGGAAGTGGTGCACATCGTCGGCATCGCGCTGCTGCTGGGCAACCTCGTGGCGCTGGAGGTGCGCGTGTTCGGCGGCGCCGCCGCGCTGCCGGTGCCGGCCCTGGCGCGGCTGTCGCTCACGCTGGCCTTGGCCGGTTTCGCGCTGGCCGCCGCCAGCGGCCTGCTGATGTTCGCCAGCCAGCCCGGCGAGTTGCTGGGCAACCGCAGCTTCCTGCTCAAGATGGGGCTGCTGGCGCTGGCTGGCTGCAACGCGGCCTGGTTCCACGGCCGCGGCGCGCTGGCGCGGCTCGACCGGCTGGCCCGGCTGCAGATGCTGGCCTCCAGCCTGCTGTGGCTCGCCGCCATCGCCTGCGGCCGCTGGATCGCCTACGAATGACCCACCACCACCAAGGAGCGATGCCATGACCCTGCACCTCACGCGCCGCCGGCTGGTTGCGCTGGCCAGCCTGGCCACGCCGCTGGCGCTGCAGCGCGCCCATGCCCACCACGGCTGGAGCAGTTTCGACCAGGACCGGCCGATCTACCTGGAAGGCCAGGTCGTCGAGAGCCGCTGGCGCAACCCGCACGCCGAACTCGTGGTCGAGACGCCTGCCGCGCTGGCGCTGCCGGCCGACCTCAAGCAGCGCGCCCTGCCGGCCCAGAGCGCCGGCGTCGACGGCGCCGCGCTGCTGGCCAAAACCGTGCTGCCGACGCGCAAGGACCGGCGCTGGGAGCTGGAACTGGCGCCGCTCACGCGCCTGCGCGCCTGGCAGGCCGAGGAGATCCGCGCGGGCGACCGCGTCGCGGCCGTCGGCTTCACGTTCAAGGGCGAGCAGGGCGATGCCGTCATGCGCGTGGAGTACCTGTTCGTGGGGGGCAAGACCTACGGGCTGCGCTCCAGCCCCGCGTGAACCGCGGCGCAACCCCATCCAACCTGAATACAAAACCATTGCCTTACGACAATCCATACAATCAAGGACGCTTCACACCACCCATCCAGCCGCCATGTCCGCCCCGCTCCCCCGCCCCGCCGATCCGAACGGTCGCGGGAGCGTGCGGCCCCGGCGGCGCAATCTCGCCGCAGCGGCGGCGGCGCGGGCCACCTGGTGGTTCGCCGGCGCGACCGTCACGCTGCTGCTCGCCTGGTGGCAGCCGGCCGGCCTGCGGCAGCTGGACCTGCTGGCCTACCACCTGCTGCAGCCCGCCGCTGCGGCGTCCGCCCTCCCCCACGCCGCCGCCGTCGAACCGGTGCCGGCAACGCTGGCTGCGCTGTTCACGCTGCTGCTGGTCAGCGCAGTGGCCTTGCGGCCGCGCAAGGCGCCGGCGCGCGTGCTGCTGGCCCTGGCGCTGCTGTGCCTGCCGCTGGCCGCCAGCTCGGCCTTGCTGACGCAGCAGCGCTGGCTGCCCCCGGCCCTGCCGGTGGCCGGCCTGGCGGTGGCGCTGGGCTTCCGTGAGGCCGCGCGGGCGCGCGCGGTCCGGCGCCAGCAGCAGCGCACGCGCGCCCAGGCCCAGGCCGCGCTGCGCGCCATCGACGATGCGGTGCTCACCGTCGACGGCGCCGAGCACACCGTGCGCTTCGCCAATCCCAGCGCCGTGCAGCAGGCCGCGCCCAGGGTGCTGAACGGGCGCCCGCTGGCCACCGCCTATCCGCTGGAAGCGCAGAGCCACGATGCGCTGCGTGCGGCCATCACGGCCTGTGTCGCCCAGGGCGTCAGCGTGCGCGTGCGCGAACTGCTGCGCCTGCACTCGTCCGAGGGCCTGCGCAGCCTGCGCGCGACGGCCAGCCCGCTGCGCGCCACGGATGGCGTGGTCGACGGCGCCGTGCTGGTGTTCACCGACATGACCGGCGCGCTGGAAGCCGCCCGCGAACGCGAGCATGCCGCCACCCACGATGCGCTGACCGGCCTGCCCAACCGCGTGCTGCTGCAGGAGCAGTTGCAGCTCACGCTGTCGCGCGTGAAGCGCCAGCACAGCGTGGCCGCCATCCTGTTCGTCGACCTGGACCGCTTCAAGCACATCAACGACACGCTGGGCCACCGCACCGGCGATGCCGTGCTGCGCGTGCTGGCCCAGCGGCTGCAGGCCCTGTGCCGCAACACCGACACGGTGGCACGCTGGGGCGGCGACGAGTTCGTGCTGATCCTGGAAGACGTGGGCGGCCCCGAGGGCGCCGCGCTGGGTGCGAGCAAGATCGTCGACGCGCTCTCGCGCGACGTGGCGCTGGGCCCGGAGTTCAACCACCGCCTGCTGCCCAGCTCGGCCAGCGTGGGCGTGGTGCTGGTGCCGCGCGACGGCACGCAGATCGAGGACCTGCTGTCCAAGGCCGACATGGCCATGTACCGCGCCAAGGGCCAGCCCAAGGCCAGCTTCCACATCTGGGCCAGCGACATCAACGCGCGCATGCACGACCGCCTGGCGCGCGAGGTCGACCTGCGCCAGGCCCTGCTGCACGAGCGCCTGCAGCTGCACTACCAGCCGCAGTTCGCGTTCGACACCGGCCGCATGATCGGGATGGAAGCCCTGATGCGCTGGCAGCAGGCGCCGGGCCGGAACCTGCCGCCGTCCGAATTCATCCCGCTGGCCGAGGAGTCCGGCCTGATCGTCGACATGGGCGCCTGGGCCGTGCGCCAGGTGGCCCGGCAGCTGGCCGCCTGGCAGGCAGCCGGGCTGCGGCCGGTGCCGGTGGCGGTGAACGTGTCGGCGCGCCAGTGGACCAACGGCGAGATCGTGCAGGTCGTGCGCATGGCGCTGCGCGAAGCCGCCATCCCACCCGCGCTGCTGCGGCTCGAGATCACCGAAACCGTGGCCATGGGCGAAGGCGAGCAGATCATCGGGCTGCTGCAGGACATCCACGCCCTGGGCATCCGGCTTTCGCTGGACGACTTCGGCACCGGCTATTCCTCGCTGGCCTACCTCAAGCGCTTTCCGCTGGACGAACTCAAGATCGACCGCAGCTTCGTCAGCGCGCTACCGCAGGACCAGCAGGACGCCGCCATCGTGCACGCCACCGTGGCGCTGGCCCGCGGCCTGGACCTGCGCGTGCTGGCCGAGGGCGTGGAGACCCAGGCCCAGGCCGAGTTCCTGGCCTCCTGCGGCTGCGACGGCGCGCAAGGCTACCTCTACGGCCAGCCGGAACCGGCCGAACAGGCCGCGCTGCGCCTGCAAGACTGACCTTCGCGCGCCCGGCGCACCGGGTTGCCGCACGAAATACGGCGGCGGCGTGCATTCCTTGGGGGTGCCGATCCGAGCTTTTGTCGACCATATGGCCAGCTCGATCCGCGTAAATCTGTAACAAATCTCATGGCCCTCACCACGTTCGACTGGAGCCGCTGGTTCCTGCGCGAGGACATCCCGCCGGCGCTGCAGATCGCCGGCGCCTACGACCCCTGGCTGGTGGCGCTGTCCGTGGCGGTGGCGGTGGCGGCCGCCTGGGCGGCGATGCAGCTGGCCGTCGGCGCGCGCCGCGCGACGCGGCCGGTCGCACGCTGGGCCGCGCTGGGCGCCGGCGCGCTGGCCCTGGGGGCCGGCGTCTGGGCCATGCACTTCATCGGCATGCTGGCGTTCCAGCTGTGCACCGACGTGGACTACGCCCCCGGCGTCACGCTGCTGTCCATGCTGCCCAGCCTGCTGGCCGCGGGCACCGCGCTGCACCTGCTGGCACGCCCGCAGATCAGCGGGCGCCAGCTGCTGCTGGGCGGCGTGCTGGTCGGGGCCGGCATCGGCGCCATGCACTATGGCGGCATGCTGGCCATGCGCATGGATGCCCGGCTGGCCTTCGATCCCTTCGGGTTCGCCGCGTCCATCGTGCTGGCCGTGGTGCTGTCGGCGCTGGCGCTGTGGATCCGCTTCGGCCTCGCGCAACCGGCTGCGCCTGGGCGGCCAGGCGCTGGACCTGCTGGCCGGCGGCGTCATGGGCCTGGCCATCGCCGGCATGCACTACCTGGGCATGGCCTCGGCACGCTTCATCGGCGCCACCGATCCCGCATTCGATCCCTCTGCCGATCCGCAGAACGTGCTGGCGCTGGTCATCGCCTTCGTCGCCGTGACCATCGGCGCCCTGGCCGTCACGGTGCAGGCACTGCTGCGCTCGCAGCACCTCAACCAGCGGCTGCGCGCCAGCGAAGGCCGCCTGCGCGCCGTGCTCGACACGGCCGTGGACGGCATCATCTCGGCCGATCGCAACGGCCGCATCCTGTCGTTCAACGCCTCGGCCGAGCGCATCTTCGGCTGGCCGGCCCAGACCATCGTGGGCCGCAACATCGACCTGCTCATGGGCACGCTGCCCGAAAACCTGGACGCGGCCGCACGCGCCGAGCACCTGCAAGGCCGCCTCGCCGGCCTGGTCGGCGCCAGCCGCGAAGCGACCGGCAAGCACCGCGACGGCCGGGCGATCGCGCTGCGGCTGGCCATCAGCCGCACCGAGGGCCAGGGCGAGCCGCTGTACCTCGGCATCGTGACCGACATCTCCGAGCGCAAGGCCATCGAGACGGCGCTGAGCAACCGGGAAGCCCAGTACCGCACCCTGATCGCCAACATGCCCGGCGTGGCCTTCCGCAGCGAGGCCCGGCCGCACGCGCGCATGCTGTTCGTCTCCGAGCGCGTCGAGGCCCTGACGGGCTGGCCTGCGGCCGAGTTCGTCGGCGGCCTGCGCAGCCTGGAAGCCCTGATCCCGCCGGCCGACCGCCAGGCCCGCGACGCCGCCATCGCCCTGGCGCTGGCCCAGGACCAGCCCTATGCCGTGGAGTACCGCCTCCGCCGCGCCGATGGCGCCGAGCGCTGGGTCGCCGAATCGGCCGGCGGCGTGCGCGATGCCGACGGGCAGCTACAGTGGATCGACGGCGTGATGCTGGACGTGACCGAGGAACGCGTCCGCGCCAGGGCCTTCGAGACCACCGGCGCGGTGCTGGACCGCGCCATGGCGGTGCTGGAGATCGCGCCCGACGGCCGCATCCTGCACTGCAACGGCAACTACGTCGCCATGCTCGGCTACGCGCGGGCCGAGGAACTGGTCGGCCGCCCCTACCTGGACATGCTGCCGCCGCACCTGCGCAACCTGCCCGACCAGCAGCGCATGGTGGACGCGCTGCGGCGCGGCGAGGCGATGGCCGGCGAGTTCGAGCGGATCGGCAAGAACGGCCGGGAGCTGTGGGTGCACGCGACCTACAACCCGGTGTTCGATGGCGACGGCCGGCTCGTCAAGACCATGGTCTTCAAGACCGACGTCACGCTGCGCAAGACCATGGAGCGCGAGCTGCGACAGGCCACCGCGCGCGCCGAGCAGGCGGCCCAGGCGCGCAGCAGTTTCCTGGCCAACATGAGCCACGAGATCCGCACGCCCATGAACGCCATCCTCGGTTTCACCGACGTGCTGCTCAACACCGCCCTGGCGCCCACCCAGCGCCGCCACCTGGAGACCGTGCGCCAGGCCGGGCAGTCGCTGCTGGGGCTGCTCAACGACATCCTGGACACCGCCAAGCTCGAGAAGGGCGCGGTGGAACTGGAACTGGGCGATTTCTCGCTGCGCCAGCTGTGCGAGCAGGTGGTGGCCTCGATGCGGCTGACGGCGGAGAAGAAGGGCCTGGTGCTGGCGCTGGACTACCCGGCCACGCTCTCCGATTTCCGCCACGGCGACGCCCTGCGCATCCAGCAGGTGCTGGTCAACCTGGTCGGCAACGCCATCAAGTTCACGCGCCAGGGCCGCATCGACGTGCGCGTCGACCAGCGTGCCGAAAGCACCGTCATCGCCATCCACGACACCGGCATCGGCATTGCGCCCGACCGGGTCGACCGCATCTTCGACGCCTTCGCGCAGGCCGACGCGACGATCACGCGCCAGTTCGGCGGCACGGGCCTGGGCACCACGATTGCGCGCCAGCTGACCGAGCTGATGGGCGGCCGCATCGACGTGCGCAGCGAACTGGGCGTGGGCAGCTGCTTCGAGGTGCGCCTGCCGCTGCAGCCCGGCCAGCCGCCCCGGGCCGATGCCACCGCCGCCGCAAGCCAGCTGCCGCCGCTGTCGGTGCTGGTGGCTGACGACGTGCCCCAGAACGTGGAACTGCTGGAACTGCTGCTGCAGGCCGACGGCCACAGCGTGCGCAGCGCACGCAACGGGCGCGAGGCGCTGGCCGTGCTGGCCGAGGAAAAGTTCGACCTGGTGCTGATGGACATGCACATGCCCGAGACCGATGGGCTCAGCGCCACCCGCGCGCTGCGCGCCCGCGAACGCGAGAACGGCCTGTTGCCCACGCCGGTCATCGCGCTCACGGCCAGCGTGCAGGCCGCCGACCGGCTGGCCGCACAACAGGCCGGCATGGACGGCTTCGCCACCAAACCGGTGGTGATCCACCAGCTGTTCGCCGAGATCGGGCGCGTGCTGGGCCTGCAACCGGCGCCCGCAACGGCACGCGCGCAGGAGCTGCCCGACGGCAGCGCCGTGGTCGACTGGAAACAGGGCCTGGCGCTGTGGCAGAGCCGCGAGCGACTGCAGGCGGCCATCGGCCACTTCGTGCAGGGACAGGCCGGCACGCCGCTGGACCTGGCCGACGCCCTGGAACGCCAGGACTCGGCGGCGCTGGCGGCAGCGGCCCACCGCATCGCCGGCGCCGCCGGCAACCTGGCGCTGCCGGCCCTGCGGCTGGCCGCGCAGGTGCTGGAACGTGCGGCCCGCGCCGGCCAGCTGGCGCCCGCGCGGGCCGCGGTTCCGGCGCTGCTGGCCCAGTTCCAGGCCGTGGCCGCCATGCTGCCGCCGCCCGCCGCGGCGCCGGCGCCGAAGACGCCCACGGTGCTGGCCCCGCTGGAGCAGCACAGCGTGCTGAACGGCCTGGACGACCTGCGGCATGCCTTGAAGCGCCACGAGCTGGACGAGGGCGCGCTGCACGCGCTGGCCGAGGTGCTGGCGCCAGCGGAGATGCGCCAGCTCATGGAGGCCATCGACAACTTCGACTTCGACGCCGCCGTCCGCTGCGTGGACCGGCTCCGCGCCGACCTGCAGACCCCCACCGAGAGCCTGCCATGACCACCGAAACCGACCGCCGTCCGCGCCTGCTGCTGGTGGACGACGAGCCCACCAACCTGCAGGTGCTGCGCGGCATCCTGCAGGCCGACTACCGGCTGCTGTACGCGCGCGACGGCGCCACGGCGCTCAAGCTGGCGCGCGAGGAAAAGCCCGACCTGCTGCTGCTGGACGTGATGATGCCGGGCGTGAGCGGCCACGAGGTCTGCCGCACGCTGAAGGCCGACGCGGCCACGCAGTCCATCCCGGTGGTGTTCGTGACCGCGCTGTCCGACGCGGGCGACGAGGCGCAGGGCTTCGACGCCGGCGCGGTCGACTACATCGTCAAGCCCGTGAGCCCGCCCGTGGTGCGGGCCCGCGTGCGCACGCACCTGTCGCTGGTGCGCATGGACGAACTCAAGGCCTCGCGGCTGGAGATCGTGCAGCGCCTGGGCCGCGCCGCGGAGTACAAGGACAACGAGACCGGCCAGCACGTGCTGCGCATGAGCCACTACGCCCAGGCGCTGGCACTGGCGCTGGGCTTCGACGGGCGCGACGCCGAGGACCTGCTGCACGCCGCGCCCATGCACGACGTGGGCAAGATCGGCATTCCCGACCACATCCTGCGCAAGCCCGGCCAGCTGACGCCCGAGGAATGGGCCGTGATGCGCACGCACGCCCACATCGGCGCCGACATCATCGGCCAGCACGACAGCGGCGTGCTGCACATCGCCGCCAAGATCGCGCGCAGCCACCACGAGAAGTGGGACGGCAGCGGCTACCCCGACCGACTGGCCGGCGAGGCCATTCCGCTGGAGGCGCGCATCATCGCCATCGCCGACGTGTTCGACGCGCTGACCAGCGTGCGGCCGTACAAGCCGGCCTGGAGCGTGGAAGACGCGGTGGCGCTGCTCGAGCGGGAAGCCGGCAAGCAGTTCGACCCGGCGCTGGTGCCGGTCTTCGTCGGCATCCTGCCGCAGGTGCTGGCGATCCGGGAGCGCTTCGCGGACGCGCCCACGCCTGCCTGAGCTATCCCTGGAACTGCGGCTGCAACTGCCGCACGCGCTGCAGCGCCACCGTGGCCGCGGCCGTGCGCGTCTCCACGCCGAGCTTGACGTAGACGCGCTCCAGGTGCTTCTTGATGGTCGCGGGGCTGGCACCCAGGATCTCGCCGATGTCGCGGTTGGTCTTGCCCTTGACCAGCCAGTACAGCACCTCGGCCTCGCGCGCGGTCAGCGCCAAGGACAGGCTCAGCGCCTCGATCACGGCCGCATCGGACTCCTCGCGCATGACGATGAGCCAGTCGCCGCCGCCCTCGCCGTCGCCGGTCTGCTGGTGCAGCCGGAAGCTCAGCGCGCGCGCGCCCTGCGCCACGCGCAGCGGCGGCGGCTCGATCTGGCGCTGCTCGGCATCGGCGGCATGGCGGCGCAGCCAGTCCAGCAGTACCTGCGGCGCCACGCTGCCGGCGTTCGGTCCGCCGCAATAGCGCTGCAGCAGCTCGCGCGCGAGCACGGTCTGCCACATGAGCCGGCCGTCGCTCACGCGCACGGTGATGCTGGCGTAGCCGAAGGCGTCGAGCGCGTTGCGCGCCTGGCGCCGCTCGCGCGCGCTGGCCAGGTGCACCTGCATGCGCGCCAGCACTTCCTTGGGCTTGATCGGCTTGGTCACGTAGTCCACGCCGCCCGACTCCAGTGCCGCGACCAGGTGCTCGGTCTCGGTCAGGCCGGTCATGAAGATGATGGGGATGTGGGACGTGGCCGGCAGCGCCTTGAGCCGGCGCGCGACCTCGAACCCGTCCATGCCCGGCATCATGGCGTCCAGCAGCACCACGTCGGGCACGGCCTGGGCCGCACGCTGCAGCGCCATCTCGCCGCCCGTGGCGACCAGCACCGTGAAGCCCGATTCGTCGAGCGCGTCGTGCAGCACGGCGAGGTTGTCGGGCACGTCGTCGACGATCAGCACCACGTCGCTGTTGGCGCGGTCCAGGGTCTGCTCAAGGGGTGGGTGCGGCATCGGCTTGTTGCAGCAGTCGGCTCATGGCTTCGAACTGGAATTGTCGGGCCAGCGCGCGCATCTGCTGGACGAAGGCCGCGCAGTCGGGCTGGCTGCGCTCGATGGCGTCCAGCGCGTTCATGATGCCGCGCGGAAAGCCCACCTCCACCGCCTGCTGCAAGGCCTCGCGGCTGGCCGCGTCGGGGTAGGCCAGCGGGGCCGCGGGCGCGGGCGGCGCCGCGGCGGCGGGCGGCGGCTGGTCCAGCCATTGCAGCGCCAGCTGGCGGCCCAGCCAGTCCAGCAGTTCGGCAAAGCGCACGGGCTTGACGAGGAAGTCCTCGGGCCGGATCCCGACGTCGTTCTCCAGGCCCTTGTCGAAGGCGTTGGCCGAGACGATGGCGATGCACGGCGGCCGCGGCAGCAGCGCGCGCACGCGGCGGACGGTTTCCCAGCCGTCGATGCCGGGCATGGCCAGGTCCATCAGGATGGCGTCGGGCCGCAGGCCGCTGACCAGCAGGTCCAGGCAGTCGTGGCCGCTGGCGGCGGTGCGCAGCGCAAAGCCCAGCGGCTCCAGCAGGTGCACGAGCAGCTGGCGGTCGACCTCCTCGTTGTCGACCACGAGGATGCTGCGGCGCGGGCCGGCATAGCCATGGCGCGGCGCGGTGGCCCGCGCCATCTGCCGCCCGGCCCTGCCGTGCTGCGCGGGCAGGAACAGCCGCACCTTGAACTGCGAGCCGACGCCCGGCTCGCTCGTGGCCGTGAGTTCGCCGCCCATGAGGTCGGTCAGCATCTTGGCGATCGTCAGGCCCAGGCCGGCGCCGCCCGGCGCGCTCTGGCCCGGCGCGGGCGCACGCGCGAAGGGCTCGAAGATGCGCGCCAGCGCGTCGGCCGCGATGCCCGGGCCGCTGTCGGCGATTTCCAGCGTGGCCATCTCGCGCTGGTAGCGCACGCGAAAGCGCACGTGCCCCACGGCCGTGAACTTGATCGCGTTGCCCAGCAGGTTGATGAGGATCTGGCGCAGCCGCTGCTCGTCGGCGCGCACGAGCTCGGGCAGCTGGCCCTCGGGCTCGAAGTGGAAGGCCAGGCCCTTGCCGGCGGCCTGCAGCTCGAACATCGCCGCCACCTCGTGCACGGTGTCGGCGAAGGCCATGGGCCGGATGTTGAGCGTGAGCTTGCCCGACTCGATGCGCGCGATGTCCAGCGTGCCGTCGACGAGCTGCAGCAGGTGCTCGCCGCCGCGCTTGATGACCTGCACGGCATGGCGCCGGTGCGGCGGCACCGCCGCGTCCTCGCCCATCAGCTGCGCATAGCCCAGGATGCTGTTGAGCGGCGTGCGCAGTTCGTGGCTGATGGCGCTGATGTAGCGGCTCTTGGCCTGGTTGGCCTGGTCGGCCTGGCGGCGCGCCTCCTCGGCGACCTGGCGCGCGCGCTGGAGTTCGGCATCGGTCTGGCGGTGCAGTTCGATCTCGCGCACGAGCAGGCGGGTCTGGCGGTTGGACTCCTCCTGCGCGACCTGCCGGCTCTTGTGCGCCAGCACCAGCCACCAGGCCACGATGCCGGCCGCCAGCAGCAGCGCCATGTAGGCCTTGGTGAAGCCCGAGCGCAGCGCCTCCTCGGCCAGCCGCGCGCCGGCCGCGGCTTCGGTGACGGCCGTCTCCTGGCTGTAGAGCAGGCCGAAGACGGCCGCCAGCAGGGGCACCAGCACCAGCATGAGCAGGATGTAGTGCGCCAGGCCCGTTTCCAGGTAGGGCCAGATGCGGCGCGGCAGCAGCCAGCGCAGCGCCGCCGACCATTGCCACGACAGCGCGGCGCGCGGCTTGCAGAGGTCGCCGCAGCGCGCGTCCAGCGTGCAGCACAGCGAGCAGATCGGGCCCTGGTAGGCCGGGCAGTGCGCCATGTCCGGGCCCTCGTAGGTGCGCTCGCAGATCACGCAGCGGTGCGCCTGCGGCCTGGACTGCCGCGCGATGTAGTAGCGCCCGCGGGTCAGCCAGGCCAGCAGCGGCGAGGCCACGAAGGCCGTGCCCAGCGCGATCAGCGCCGAGAAGGCCTGCGCCAGCGGGCCGAACAGCCCGATGTAGGCGCTGATGGACAGCGCCGAGGCCAGCGCCATCGCGCCCACGCCCACGGGGTTGATGTCGTACAGGTGGGCGCGCTTGAACTCGATGCCCTTGGGCGACAGGCCCAGCGGCTTGTTGACGACGAGGTCGGCCACCACGGCCATGATCCAGGCGATGGCCAGGTTGGAGTACAGGCCCAGCACCTCGCCCAGGGCCTGGAACACGTTCATCTCCATGAGCATGAACGCGATCAGCGTGTTGAACACCACCCAGACCACGCGGCCCGGGTGGCTGTGCGTCACGCGCGAGAAGAAGTTGGACCAGGCCAGCGAACCCGCGTAGGCATTGGTCACGTTGATCTTGAGCTGCGAGACCACCACGAACAGCGCCGTGGCCGCCACCGCCCAGCCCAGGTTGGGGAACACGTACTCGTAGGCCGCCAGGTACATCTGGTTCGGATCGACGGCGCGCTCCTTGGGCACCATGTGGCTGATGGCCAGGTAGGCCAGCAGCGCGCCGCCCAGCATCTTGACCACGCCCAGCACCACCCAGCCCGGCCCGCCGACCAGCACGCCCAGCCACCAGCGCCCCCGGTTGGCGCGTTCACGCACCGGCATGAACCGCAGGTAGTCGGCCTGCTCCCCCATCTGGGTGATGAGTGCGATGCCCACCGTCAATGCGGCACCGAACAGGTGCAATTCGAAGCCGTCGCGCGAGGACTTTTCACCGACATAGTGCGTCACGCCCGAGAACGCACCAGGATCGCGCAGCAGCACATAGACGAAGGGCACGACCAGCATGACCAGCCACAGCGGCTGCGTCCACATCTGCAGGCGGCTGATGGCCGAGACGCCGTGCGTGACCAGCGGGATCACCACCAGCGCGCAGACCAGGTAGCCCCAAGTCGGCGGG
Source organism: Pseudorhodoferax sp. (assembly GCA_049840715.1). GTDB lineage: Bacteria > Pseudomonadota > Gammaproteobacteria > Burkholderiales > Burkholderiaceae_C > Pseudorhodoferax. The sequence continues at coordinate 106,353 of JASGJO010000030.1, read as the reverse complement.
ATGCCCAGCGCGAGCTCCAGCGCATAGGCCATGACGGCGGCCTCGAGCGCGAAGAAGATGAAGGTGAAGCTCGCGTAGATCAGCGAGGTCAGCGTGGAGCCGATGTAGCCGAAGCCCGCGCCGCGCGTGAGCAGGTCCATGTCCAGCCCGTAGCGGGCCGCGTAGATGCTGATCGGCAGGCCGGCCAGGAAGATGATGAGGCCGGTGGCCAGGATGGCCCAGAACGCGTTGACGAAGCCGTACTGCACCAGCAGCGTGGCGCCCACGGCCTCCAGGATCAGGAACGAGGCGGCGCCGAAGGCCGTGTTGGCCACGCGCCAGGACGACCACTTGCGAAAGCGCGTGGGCGTGAAGCGCAGCGCGTAGTCCTCCATGGTCTCGCGCGCGACCCAGCTGTTGTAGTCGCGCCGGACCTTGACGATGCGCTGCGGGGCGTTGTGTTCGACGGGGGCGGATGTCTCTTGCACGGGGCGCCGACAGCGCAGCTTTCATGCCACGTGGTCACACAACGGCACGATGCTTGCTGAATAATCTTTCGATGGAACGCACACCCCGTGTTCGGCCAGCCCCAGGCGGCCGCACGGGCTGACTTTTGAGCGGAGCGAAATGGAACTGACTCCTCGTGAGAAAGACAAGCTGTTGATCTTCACCGCCGGGTTGCTGGCCGAACGCCGCAAAGCCCGCGGGCTGAAGCTCAACTACCCCGAAGCCGTGGCCCTGATCTCGGCCGCCGTCATGGAAGGCGCCCGCGACGGCAAGACCGTGGCCGAACTCATGAGCGAGGGCCGCAACGTGCTCACGCGCGACGACGTCATGGAAGGCATTGCCGAGATGATCCCGGACATCCAGGTCGAGGCCTCGTTCCCCGACGGCACCAAGCTGGTCACCGTGCACCAGCCCATCCCATGATCACCGCCGGGCCGCCCCAAGGTGCTCGGCACCGTAGCGCGCAGCGCGGAGGTTCTCGATGATTCCGGGCGAACTGCTGGTCGACGCGGGTGACCATGAACTCAATCCCGGACGCCGCACGCTGACCGTGCTGGTCAAGAACGGCGCCGACCGGCCGATCCAGGTCGGCTCGCACTACCACTTCGCCGAGACCAACGGCGCACTCGACTTCGACCGCGACGCCGCGCGCGGCATGCGGCTCAACATCGCGTCCGGCACGGCCGTGCGCTTCGAGCCCGGCCAGCAGCGCACCGTGGAACTGGTGGACTTCGCCGGCGACCGCACCGTGTACGGCTTTCGCGGCCTGATCCAAGGAAAACTCTGACATGGCGAACATCTCGCGCCGCGCCTACGCGGAGATCTTCGGCCCCACGACCGGCGACCGCGTGCGCCTGGCCGACACCGAGCTGCTGATCGAAGTCGAACGCGACTACACGCTGGCCGCGGGCGGCTACGGCGAAGAGGTCAAGTTCGGCGGCGGCAAGACCATCCGCGACGGCATGGCCCAGGGCCAGCGCACGCGGGCCGAGGGCGCCGTGGACTGCGTGCTGACCAACGCGCTGATCCTGGACCACTGGGGCATCGTCAAGGCCGACATCGGCCTGAAGGGCGGGCGCATCGTGGCCATCGGCAAGGCCGGCAACCCCGACGTGCAGAGCGGCGTGGACATCGTGATCGGCCCCGGCACCGAGATCATCGCGGCCGAAGGCAACATCGTCACGGCCGGCGGCATCGACAGCCACATCCACTTCATCTGCCCGCAGCAGATCGAAGAAGCCCTGGCTTCGGGCGTCACCACCATGCTGGGCGGCGGTACCGGCCCGGCCACCGGCACCTTCGCCACCACCTGCACGCCCGGCCCCTGGAACATCGAGCGCATGCTGCAGGCGGCCGATGCGTTCCCGATGAACCTGGGCTTCCTGGGCAAGGGCAACGCCAGCCTGCCGGCCGCGCTGCACGAGCAGATCGAGGCCGGCGTGATCGGCCTGAAGCTGCACGAGGACTGGGGCACGACGCCGGCCGCCATCGGCAACTGCCTGGACGTGGCCGACGCCACCGACACGCAGGTGGCGATCCACTCGGACACGCTCAACGAATCGGGCTTCGTCGAGAACACCATCGCCGCCACGAAAAACGCTCAAGGAGAAGGCCGCGCGCTGTGCGCCTTCCACACCGAGGGTGCGGGCGGCGGCCATGCGCCCGACATCCTGCGCGTGGTGGGCGAGGACAACTGTCCTGCCCTCCTCGACCAACCCCACCATGCCGTACACCGTGAACACGCTGGACGAGCACGTGGACATGCTGATGGTCTGCCACCACCTGGACGCGGGCATCGCCGAAGACCTGGCCTTCGCCGAGTCGCGCATCCGCAAGGAGACCATCGCGGCCGAGGACGTGCTGCACGACCTGGGCGCGATCAGCATGATGAGTTCGGACAGCCAGGCCATGGGCCGGGTCGGCGAGGTCATCCTGCGCACCTGGCAGACCGCGCACAAGATGAAGGTGCAGCGCGGCGCGCTGCCCGAGGACAGCGCGCGCAACGACAACTTCCGTGCCAAGCGCTACATCGCCAAGTACACGATCAACCCGGCCATCGCGCACGGCATCGGCCACGAGGTGGGCAGCATCGAGGTCGGCAAATGGGCCGACCTGGTGGTCTGGAAGCCGGCCTTCTTCGGCGTGAAGCCCGCGCTGATCCTGAAGGGCGGCTCCATCGCGTTCGCGGCCATGGGCGACCCCAATGCGTCGATCCCGACGCCGCAGCCCGTGCACTACCGGCCGATGTTCGGCGCCTACGGCGGCGCCATCGCCAAGGGCTCGCTGACCTTCGTGTCGCAGGCCGGCCTGTCGGCCGGGATCAAGGAGCGCTTCGGCCTGGCCAAGAACCTGAGCGCGGTCAAGAACATCCGCCAGGTGCGCAAGCAGCACCTCGTCCACAACGGCTACCTGCCGAAGATGGAGATCGACCCGCAGACCTACGCGGTGCGGGCCGACGGGCAGCTGCTGACCTGCGAGCCGGCCAGGGTGCTGCCGATGGCGCAGCGGTATTTCCTGTTCTGAGCCGCCGCGCTCAGCCCAAAGACTGGAGATGTTCGCGCACCCATTGGGCGAAGGCCGGCTCGTCGAGCTGGCCTGCGGCCATGCGCAGCATCGTCAGCACACACTCGGCATCGTCCGCATCCAGTGCGAAACCATTGAGCGCGAGGAACAGTTCGACGGCTACGAAAGCCGTGCGCTTGTTGCCATCGACGAACGGATGGTTGCGTGCCAGACCGAAGCCGTAGCTCGCCGCCAAATCCGCCGCATCGGGCTGCCCATAGTGCGCCAGCTGAAGCGGACGGGCCAGCGCCGAGTCCAGCAAACCCCTGTCCCGCAAGCCCGCACCGCCGCCATGTTCGGCCAACTGCTCCTCGTGGACGGCCGTGACCACATCGGCCAGCAGCCAGACCCAGGCATCGTTGGCTGCTGTCACTTCGCCAGCTCACGCAGGACGTTGCGGCGCCGCTTCATGATGGTCCGTGCGGCAGTCATCTGCGCCTCGAACCCTGGGTCATATGGCCGCAGAGCGAAGCCGTTCTCGAGTTCTGTGATGAACAGGGAATCGCCCTTCTCAAGCTTCAGACGTGCCAACAATTCCTTGGGCAGGATCACGCCGACAGAATTGCCAACCTGGGTGAGCTTGATGGCGGACATGACGGCCTCACACGAAAAGTTATAACAAGCGTTATATTAACGCTGTCATCTTCGCTGCTCAAGTCCAATGCTCACCACCAGCAAACTCATGCCCCGGGCCGCCGGTCTCGCGCCCGTGCTGCTCAAGCGCGCCGCCACCGTCGAACTCGACTGGGACGTGCGCCAGAAAAGCCGCTTCGACGCCACCGATTCGCAGGGCCGCCAGCTCGGCGTGTTCCTGCCGCGCGGCACGGCGGTGCGCGGCGGCGACGTGCTGGTCGCCGAGGACGGCTCGCTGATCCGCGTGCTGGCCGCACCGCAGGACGTGCTCAAGATCACGCACTGCACGGCCCATGGCACGCCCTTCGACCTCGTGCGCGCGGCCTACCACCTGGGCAACCGCCATGTGCCGATCGAGCTCAAGCCCGACCACCTCAAGATCGAGCCCGACCACGTGCTGGCCGACATGCTGCGCGCCATGCACCTGATCGTGACGCCCGTGGCCGAGGCCTTCGAGCCCGAGGGCGGCGCCTACGGCGCGCAGGGCCATGGTCATGACCACCACGACCATGGCGGACACGCGCACCACGACCACGACCACGACCACGGCCATGGTCATGGCCACGCCCACCAGCACGGCCACGGCCATGCGCACGCCCACCGTCACGACGGCCAGGACCAGCAGTGAAGCGCCGTGACCGGCCCGACCTCTACCATTGCCAGAATCCGGCCATCCACACCAGAGCGAGGTTCCCATGCGCCAACTCTCACCGACCGGCCAGCAGGCCATCGACGACATCGCCAGGCGGCACGGCATCAGCACGGATGCCGCGCTGAACATGCTGGACGCCGTGGTCCGCGGCAACGGCAGCATGGCCCAGTTCAGCCATCCGGAATTCGGCGGTTCCGGACAGTGGATGCGCGGCGGCATGACCATGGTGTCGGACATGTTCAACAACCACCTCAAGTCGCGCGTGGACGCGCTGTGCTTCGAACTGTCCAACCTGGTCGCCAGCCAGCCCGACCTGCTGCGGAGCGGCAGCTTCCAGTCGCAGAGCCAGAACGGGCAGGAGCAGTTCAGCGGCAGCGGCTACAGCTACGCCAGCGGCGACGGCAACAGCGCCAGCCTGTTCGTGCCGCCGCCGCCCGACTGGTGGGGCCCCACGCTGCGCTGGCCCGACAGCACCGGTTCGCAGAACGGCACGCGCTACGCCAATTTCGCGCAGGCGCAGCGCCTGGCCATCGAAGCCAACGGCGTGGTCACGATCTACGACACGCTGGACCACCAGATCGGCGGCTTCTCGCAGCAGCAGTCCTATGGCGGTTCGCTGAGCTTCAACAGCCAGTACGGCCTCATCGACGTGGCCAGCCTGCCGGTGGTCTCGGTCAACGGCGTGGAGCCCGTGGCGCCGGCACCGTACCAGCCGGCTCCCGCGCCGTACCAGGCATCCGCCATGCCCCCGGCTGCCGGCGGCAACAGCCAGGACGTCTTCGCCATGATCGAGCGGCTGGCCGAGCTGCGTGCCAGGGGCGTGCTCGACGACGCCGAATTCCAGGCCAAGAAAACCGAACTGCTGGGCCGACTCTGACCACGCTGAGCATTTCCTCCCCCACCTTGCTGGGGTTGATCTGGCTGGCCTCGCCCGCGCTTCCGGTCGGCGGTTTCAGCTACTCCGAGGCCCTGGAAGCCGCGGTCGACGCGCAGCTCGCCAACGGCGAGCAGCCGGCCGGCGACTGGCTGCTGGCGCAGCTGCAGCTGAGCCAGGCGCGCAGCGACCTGGCCGTGGTGGCCGAGGCCGTCGCCGCCTGGCAGGCGGGCGACCAGGCCCGCGTGCAGGCGCTGGACGCCTGGCTGCGCTGCACGCGCGAATCGGCCGAGCTCGTGCTGCAGACCGAGCAGATGGGCCGCTCCATGCTGGAATGGCTCAAGCTGCAGCACGGCGATGCCGCGGCCGCCTTCGCCGGGCTCACGCCCTGCTACCCCATCGCCTTCGCGTTCGCCGCGGCCCGCGCCGGCGCCGCGCCGCGCGAGGCCTGCCTGGCCTTCGCCTTCGGCTGGGCCGAGAACATGGTGGCTGCGGCCGTCAAGGCCGTGCCGCTGGGCCAGAGCGCGGGCCAGCGCATGCTGCAGCGGCTCGCGCAGGCGATTCCGGCCGCCGTCGAGCAGGCGCTGGCCACGCCCGAAGAGGCGCGCCAGGCTTTCTCGCCCATGCTGGCCATCCTGTCCGCGCAGCACGAAACCCAATACTCCCGACTGTTCCGTTCCTGAGAAGCCCCTGACCATGACCGCCCTGCACCACATCGCCCACCGCACCAAGAAAACTGCCCCCGCTGCGCGTGGGCATCGGCGGCCCGGTCGGCTCGGGCAAGACCACGCTGCTGGAGATGCTCTGCAAGCAGATGCGCGCGCAGTACGACCTGGTTGCGATCACCAACGACATCTACACCAAGGAAGACCAGCGCCTCTTGACCGTCAGCGGTGCGCTGCCGGCCGAGCGCATCATGGGCGTGGAGACGGGCGGCTGCCCGCACACGGCCATCCGCGAGGACGCCTCCATCAACCTCGAGGCCATCGACCGCATGCTGGAGGACTTCCCCGACGCCGACGTGGTGTTCGTGGAAAGCGGCGGCGACAACCTGGCCGCCACCTTCAGCCCCGAGCTGTCGGACCTCACGATCTACGTGATCGACGTGGCGGCCGGCGAGAAGATCCCGCGCAAGGGCGGCCCCGGCATCACCAAGAGCGACCTGTTCGTGATCAACAAGACCGACCTGGCGCCGCACGTGGGCGCCGACCTGGCCGTGATGGAGGCCGACACGCGCCGCATGCGCACCAACGCGCGCGGCGAGCTCAAGCCCTTCGTGATGACCAACCTGAAGACCAACGACGGGCTGGCCGAGGTGGTGCGCTTCATCGAGCAACGCGGGATGCTGCAGGCCGCCTGAGTAGAATCCGCGGCCTCGGAAGCGTGGCAGAGTGGTCGATTGCACCGGTCTTGAAAACCGGCGATGGGAAACCATCCGTGAGTTCGAATCTCACCGCTTCCGCCAGACCCGATCCGCGCCCATGCCCCTGACGCACCGCCACCGCACACTCGCACCGCTGTTGGCGGCCCTGGCCATGACGGGGTGCGCGACACCGCCCGCCCCCGCACCGACTGCCCTCTCCGCGCCCTCCACGCCCTCCGCGCCGGCCACGCCGCCGCCGGTGCCGGCGCCGCCCGCCGCCGCAGCGCCTGCCCCCGCACCGACACCGCCGCTGGCCCAGGACTTCGCCCAATGGGTGGACCGCTTCCGCGCCGAGGCCCGCGCCGCCGGCATCACGGACGCCACGCTGCACGCGGCCTTCGACGGCGTCCGGCATCTGGACCAGGTCATCGCGCTCGACCGCTCGCAGCCCGAGTTCACGCGCACCGTCTGGGACTACCTGGACACCGCGGTCTCGCCCACGCGCGTGGCACGCGGCCAGGACAAGCTGCTCGAGGTGCGCCCCCTTGCCGACGCCGCGGCGGCGCGCTACGGCGTGCCGGCCGAGATCGTCGTGGCGATCTGGGGCATGGAGAGCAACTACGGCAGCAACTACGGCGACACGCCCACCATCGACGCGCTGGCCACGCTGGGCTTCGAGGGCCGGCGTGCGGCCTGGGCGCGCGGCCAGCTGATGGCGGCGCTGCGCATCCTGCAGAACGGCGACATCCCGCGTGAACGCATGCTGGGCTCCTGGGCCGGCGCCATGGGCCAGACCCAGTTCCTGCCCTCCAACTTCCTGGCCTACGCGGTGGACGCCGACGGCGATGGCCGGCGCGACATCTGGGGCAGCATGGCCGACGTGACCGCCTCGACCGCGCATTTCCTCGCCCGTGAAGGCTGGCAGCGCGGCCAGCCCTGGGGCCTGGAGGTGCAGTTGCCGCCCGGTTTCGACCTGGGCCGGGCCGACGACGCGCAGCGCCAGTCCAGCGCCCAGCGGGCCGCCGAAGGCGTGCGCGCCATGGATGGCGCGGCCCTGCCGGAGCTGCCCGACGCGAGCCTGCTGCTGCCGGCCGGCGCGCGGGGACCGGTGTTCCTGGTCGGGCCGAACTTTCGCGCCATCCTGCGCTACAACAACGCCACCAGCTACGCCCTGGGCGTGGGCCTGCTGGCCCAGCGCATCGCGGGCGGCCCCGCGGTCCAGGCCGCCTGGCCGCGTGAACTCAAGCCACTCTCGCGCAACGCATTGCAGGCACTGCAGCAGGCGCTGCAGTCCAGGGGCTTCGATCCCGGCAGCATCGACGGCGTGCTGGGGCCCGCCACGCGGGGCGCCATCCGGCGCTGGCAGCGCAGCGTGGGCCTGGCCGCCGACGGCTTTCCCACGCAAGACCTGCTCGAGCGCCTGCAGCAGCGTTGAGCCGCGTGCTCTGCGCCTACGCGCGGACGGGGCGAATCCGAGCGGATGCCGGCCGGCCCCTGCCCTAGCATCGCCCGCATGCCCACACCACCACGCGGCGCCGCCGCACACCGCCATGCTGATCCGCATCGGCTATGACATCGCGCTGCGCGTCAGCGCGCCGACCGCACTGGTCTACCTGCTCCAGCTGCATCCCTCGCGCGCGGGCGACCTGCTCGCGCCCGAGGACACCACGCTGAGCCCGCCCCTGCCCACGGACTTCTACGAGGATGCCTTAGGCAACGCCTGCGCGCGCGTGCGCATCGCCGCCGGCACGGACACGGTGCGGCTGCGCAACCAGGCCGTGGTGCGCGACAGCGGCCTGCCCGACCCGGTGCACTGGGACGCCTGGGAACATGCCGTGGACACGCTGCCCGTGGAGACCCTGCAGTTCCTGCTGCCCAGCCGCTACTGCGATTTCGATGGCGAACTGCTGGCCTTCGCCTGGAGCCGTTTCGCCGGCCTGCAACCGGGCTGGGGCCGCGTGCAGGCCATCTGCGACTACGTGCACCAGCACCTGCGCTTCGACTACGGCAGCGCGCGTCCGACACGGACCGCCCTCGATGCCTGGCGCGAGCGCATGGGCGTGTGCCGCGACTTCGCCCACCTGGCCATCGCGCTATGCCGCAGCATGAACATCCCGGCGCGCTACGCCACCGGCTACCTGGGCGACATCGGCATTCCGCCCGTGCCCTACCCGATGGACTTCAGCGCCTGGTTCGAGGTCTACCTGGGCGGGCAATGGCACACCTTCGACGCCCGCCACAACCAGCCGCGGATCGGGCGCGTGCTGCTGGCGCGCGGCCGCGATGCGGCCGACGTGCCGATCACCATGGTGTTCGGCGAGCACCAGCTGCTGCAGTTCTCGGTGGTGACGGAGCTGGCCTGAAGCGCTAGGCGCGCAACGGCCGCTCGCTGTCGACGGCCAGGTAGAACCACTCGCTGCCCGGCAGGGCCTGCGGATTGGGGAACACGATGACGCCGTCGCAGGGCGCCTCGACCACCTGGCCGATCGGCGCGCAGGCCGATGCCCTGGCCGCGCCGGACCGCATCGAAGCTGGCCCAGTCGCGCAGCAGGCGGTCGCCTTCGGCATCGCGGTCGACCACGTCGACCAGCCGCAGCAGCCGCGGCGGCCGGGGCGGTGGCGGGGGTTGCCCGCCATGTCCAGCAGCGCGAGGCTGGCGAGGATGGCGCGGTAGGCCACCTCGGGCGCCTGCGGGTCCCGGTGCTGGCCGCACTCCAGCGTCACCGCGTAGCCGCCCTGGCTGCGCATGTACTCGTTGGTGCCCCAGCCGAAGGCCAGCGCATGCGCGTCGCCGGCCTGGCCGCGCCGGGCCAGCCGGGCGGCGTAGACCTCCAGCCAGGCTTCCACCACGCAGTCCGTGCCCAGGTGCAGCGCGAGCAGGCCCTCTTCGCGCGCCCGGCCGAAGGGCTCCAGCGGCCCGCTGTTGTCGCGCGGGCCGATCATCGCGAACGCTGCGCCGGCAGTGTGGAAGGAGTGCAGGTCCAGCAGCACGTCGTGGCGCGCGAGCACGGGGCAGAGCCGGTTCGTGATGCGCGCCTCGTAGTCGGCCGGTTGTGGATCGGGCTGGAAGGAGCGGTTCAGGTTGCGTTCGCCCTCGCGGCGCTGGAGCCGGCGCGCCAAGGGGTTAGCCACGGGCACCAGGGTCAGTTCGCCGCGCTGCAGCGCCAGCCGGCCCGACGCCAGGTCGGCACGCACGCGTTCGATGGCCACGGTGCCGCAGGTCTCGTCGCCGTGTACGCCGCCGAGCACGAGCAGCCGCGGGCCGGGCTGCGGCGAGACGAAGGCATGGAGATGCAGGGCCTCGTCCATGCGCCTTCTAGGGTCGGTTCTTCACCGCAGACGCCGCCGTTGCCGGCCTGCGCGACTGGTCCAGCATCAGCGCGCGCTGGCCCGTGTTGCCGGGCGCGCCGTCGACGCGGTCCGGATGTTCGGCCATCAGTTCGCGACTCTGGCGTTGCGCGCGCGGGCCGACCAGCGCACCGTTGCCCGGCGCCTGGACCGTGTCGGGGCTGCCAGCACCACCCGCCGTGCCGGGGCGCGCCGCCACGCCGGGGCCGGCTCCGCCCAGGCCCACGCCACCGGTGCCGCCGTTGGCGGAAGTGCTGCTGCCGCCACCGGCCGCGGCGGCCGCCTGGGCAGCCGTCGGCTGCGCGCCTGCGGGCAGGGCCACCGCCATGACACCCCAGAGTGCCAGGCGGCAGCACCATCGAACATCCTGTGCACGCATGTCTCGCTCCTGCTGCTGTCGTGATGCCTGCAGTATGGAGCGCGCCTCCCGGCGCAGCGCCGTGCGGCTGCACAAATGGAACGCCGCCGACAGCGCGGGCGGCCGTGCGGCTGACAACCTCTACCGCCAGAAACAAGAAACCCCGCACAGGGCGGGGTGTCTTGGAGGGGGGGTGCGGCTCAAACGTGGGCCGAGCGCAGGCGGACCGAGAAGTCCTGCAACGCCTGGATGCCGCTGCTCTCGGCACGGTGGCACCAGGCCTGCAGGTTGGCCGTCAGCTGCTCGCGCGACAGCGAGGTCGACAGCCACAGCTGGCGGAGTTCCTCGCGCATGGTGACCATCTTGTCCAGCACCGGGTGCGCGGCACGCGCCTCGGCGATCTTGGGCTGGGCCGATGCGGGCACGCGCTCGTCGTCGCGGTGCAGCCAGCGGCGCGCGGCCACCAGCACCGAGGCGTCGGCCTGCTTGGCCTTGAGCACGGCGATCTCTTGCTGGCAGGTGCGCTTGAGGTCGCGCGCAAAGCCGGCCATGACCTCGTAGCGGTGGGCGATCAGGGCTTCCAGCGTCTTCTCGTCGGCCACGGGCTTGATCTGGCCCAGTTGCAGGCGCGGCGGCGTCTTCTTGACCTTGGCCAGGCCCAGGCGCTGCATCACGCTGATGTACATCCAGCCCACGTCGAACTCGTAGGGCTTGACCGAGAACTTGGCCGAGGTCGGGTAGGTGTGGTGGTTGTTGTGCAACTCCTCGCCGCCGATGATGATGCCCCAGGGCGAGATGTTGGTGCTCGCGTCCGGTGCCTCGAAGTTGCGGTAGCCCCAGTAGTGGCCGATGCCGTTGACGACGCCGGCAGCCCAGAACGGGATCCAGGCCATCTGCACGGCCCAGACCACCAGGCCGGCCGCACCGAACAGCGCCAGGTTCAGGATCAGCATGAGGCCCACGCCCTGCCAGCTGTAGCGCGAGTACAGGTTGCGCTCGATCCAGTCGTTGGGGCAGCCCAGGCTGAACTTGTCGATGGTTTCCTTCTTGGCGGTTTCCGCGCGGTACAGCTCGGCGCCCTTCCAGAACACGGTCTCGATGCCGTGGGCATGCGGGCTGTGCGGGTCGTCGGCGGTTTCGCACTTGGCGTGGTGCTTGCGGTGCACGGCCACCCATTCCTTGGTGACCTGGCCCGTGGCCAGCCAAAGCCAGAAGCGGAAGAAGTGCGAAGGCAGCCAATGCAGGTCCATCGCACGGTGCGCCTGATGGCGGTGCAGATAGATGGTCACGCTGGCGATCGTGATGTGCGTTGTGAACAGTGCATACAACACGATCTGCCACCAGGACAGATTCCACAGACCATTGGCAAGCCAGTCCACGGCAGCGTTCAGCACAGCCCAATCGGGTAGCAACATATCTAGATCAGCCCCTTCTCCGTTTTCGCATACGCGCGCATAGCACAGATGGTGCAGCAGCGAAAACGGGCAATTGTAGGACTTGACCGCGTTTTAGCCTATAGCGCGGAAACAACCTTTTGTCAGCCCTGTCTTTGCCAGACGGCGGCGAAAAACCCGTCCGTCGCATGCCGGTGCGGCCACAGGCGCAGGAAACGGCCCTCCTCGCCCGCGCACAGCGCCTGCGCGCCGTCCACCTTGAGGCGCGCCAGTTCGGCCGCGACGGGCAGCGGCGTGAAGCCCGGCTGCGCCGCCGAGAAGGCCGCGGCGATGTCCTCGTTCTCCTGCGCGAGCAGGCTGCAGGTGGCATACACCAGGCGCCCGCCCGGCTTGAGCAGCCGCGCCGCGCTCTGCAGCACGGCCAGCTGGATCGCGGCCAGTCCATCGACGGCGGCCTGGTTCTGGCGCCATTTGAGGTCGGGATGGCGGCGCAGCGTGCCCGTGCCGCTGCAGGGCGCGTCGACGAGCACCCGGTCCATCTTGCCGGCCAGGCGCTTGATGCGCTCGTCGCGCTCGTGGGCGATGGCGACCGGGTGCACGTTGGACAGGCCGCTGCGGCCCAGGCGCGGCTTGAGCGCCTCCAGCCGGTGGGCCGAGGTGTCGAAGGCGTAGAGCCGGCCGGTGTTGCGCATGCTCGCGCCGATGGCCAGCGTCTTGCCGCCGGCGCCGGCGCAGAAGTCCGTCACCATCTCGCCGCGGCGTGCGTCCAGCAGCAGGGCCAGCAGCTGCGAGCCCTCGTCCTGCACCTCGACGGCGCCGCGCGTGAAGGCGTCCACGCGGTTCAGCGCGGGCTTGCCCTGCACGCGCAGGCCCCAGGGCGAATGCGGCGTGGGCGCCGCCTCGATGCCGGCGGCCTTGAGCTCCTGCTGCACCTCGGCGCGCTTGGCGCCGAGCTGGTTCACGCGCAGGTCCAGCGGCGCCGGGCCCAGCAGGCTGTCGGCCAGCGGCCAGAACTCCGCGCCCAGCTGCGCGCGCAGCGGCTGGGCCAGCCATTCGGGCAGGTTGTGGCGATGCCGGTCCAGCAGGTCGGCCGGGGCCACCGCCTCGCAGCGCTGCACCCACTCCTTCTCCTGCGGCGTAAGCGCGGAGAACAGGAAGTCGCGCGGGCCGCCGAAGCCCAGGATGGCCAGGCGGCGTTCGCGCGGGCCCGAGCCCGACGGCGCGAAATGCTCGTACTGCAGCTTGCGGCGCAGCACGGCGTACAAGGTGTCGGACAGCGTGGCGCGCTCGCGCGGACCCAGGCCGCGGTGGGCGCGGAAGAAGCGCGCCGCCACGGCGTCGGCGGGATGGGCGAAGGCCAGCGCCTCACGCACGAGGTCGGCGCAGGCGTCCAGAACGGCGTTGGGATGCATGGGGCGATTGTCCTCAGCCGGCCGCCAGCAGGCGTTCGATCGCGCGCGGGTACATGCGGTGCTCCTGCGCCAGCACGCGCGCCGACAGCGCGGCCTCGTCGTCGCCGGGCAGCACGGGCACCACCGCCTGGTCGAGGATGGGGCCGTGGTCCAGCTCCTCGGTCACGCGGTGCACGGTGGCCCCGGCCACGCGGCAGCCGGCCTCGATGGCGCGCCGGTGCGTGTGCAGGCCCGGGAAGGCCGGCAGCAGCGAGGGATGGATGTTGACCAGCCGGCCGGCGTAACGGCGCACGAAGCCGGGCGTCAGGATGCGCATGAAGCCGGCCAGCACCACCAGGTCGGGCGCATGGGCATCGATGGCATCGGCCAGGGCCGCATCGAAGGCGGCGCGCGGGTCGGCCGCCTGGGCGAAGGCGCGGTGGTCGACGGCCGCCGTCGGCACGCCCAGGGCCCGGGCCCGCGCCAGGCCGGCGCAGTCGGGTCGGTTGCTCAGCACGGCGGCCACGCGCGCCTGCAGGCGGCCGGGCCAGTCGCGCTGCTGCGCTGCGCGCACGATGGCCTCCATGTTGGAGCCGCCACCGGAAATCAGGATCACGAGGTTCTTCATCAGCGCGCGGGATTATCCCCAGACGCAGGTGACAGCCGGAGGCGCACGCGCGTGCTACAAATGCGTGGGCCGTCGCGGGACGGCTTGCGACGACCACAGGAGACCACCATGGATTTGGCTTTCACGGCCGAAGAGGCAACAGTTCCGGGAGGAGGTGCGCGACTGGGTGCGCGCCAACCTGCCCGAGGACATCGCCTACAAGGTGCACAACGCGCTGCATCTGACGCGCGACGACATGCAGCGCTGGGCCAAGATCCTGGGCAGCAAGGGCTGGCTGGGCTACGGCTGGCCCAAGCAGTTCGGCGGCCCCGGCTGGAGCGCCGTGCAGAAGCACCTGTTCGAAGAGGAATGCGCGCTGGCCGGCGCGCCGCGCATCGTGCCGTTCGGCCCGGTCATGGTGGCCCCGGTGATCATGGCCTTCGGCACGCCCGAGCAGCACAAGCGCTTTTTGCCCGGCATCGCCAGCGGCGAGGTCTGGTGGAGCCAGGGCTACAGCGAACCGGGCTCGGGCTCGGACCTGGCCTCGGTCAAGACCCGCGCCGAACGCAAGGGCGACAAGTACATCGTCAACGGCCAGAAGACCTGGACCACGCTGGGCCAGTACGGCGAGTGGATCTTCTGCCTGGTGCGCACGAGCACGGAGGGCAAGCCGCAGACCGGCATCAGCTTCCTGCTCATCGACATGAAGAGCCCCCGGCATCACGGTGCGCCCCATCATCATGCTGGACGGCGGCCACGAGGTGAACGAGGTGTTCTTCGACAACGTCGAGGTGCCTGCGGAGAACCTGATCGGCGAGGAGAACAAGGGCTGGACCTACGCCAAGCACCTGTTGAGCCACGAGCGCACCAACATCGCCGACGTGAACCGCGCCAAGCGCGAGCTCGAACGCCTCAAGCGCATCGCCAAGGCCGAGGGCGTCTACGACGACATCCGCTTCCGCGACGAGATCGCCAAGCTCGAAGTGGACGTGGTGGCGCTGGAGATGATGGTGCTGCGCGTGCTGTCGGCCGAGAAGTCGGGCAAGAACCCGCTCGACGTGGCCGGCCTGCTCAAGATCAAGGGCAGCGAGATCCAGCAGCGCTACACCGAACTCATGATGCTGGCGGCCGGCCCCTACAGCCTGCCCTTCATCCAGGAGGCCATGGAAGCCGGCTGGCAGGGCGACCACGTGGGCGCGGCCCACTGCGCGCCGCTGGCCGCCACCTACTTCAACATGCGCAAGACCACGATCTACGGCGGATCGAACGAGGTGCAGCGCAACATCGTCGCCCAGACCGTGCTGGGTTGAGCAGGAGACACCGATGGACTTCAACTTCAGCGACGACCAGGAACAGTTGCGCGACGCCGTGCGCAAGTGGGTCGACAAGGGCTATGGCTTCGAGCACCGCCGCGGCCTGGTCCGGGCCGGCGGCTTCTCGCGCGAGGCCTATGGCGAACTGGCCGGCCTGGGCCTGACCGGCCTGTACGTTCCCGAGGAGCACGGCGGCATGGGCATGGGCCCGGTCGACGCCATGGTGGCCCTGGAAGAACTGGGCCGCGGCATCGTGCTCGAGCCGCTGGGCCAGACGCTCATCGCCAGCGGCGTGCTGTCGGCCCATGCCGACGACGCGCTCAAGGGTGAATGGCTGCCGCGCATCGCCGCCGGCGAGGCGCTCGTGGTGCTGGCCTACCAGGAGCGGGCCGCGCGCTACCGGCTGGACCAATGCGCCGCCACGGCCGCCCGGGCCGGCGCGGGCTGGACGGTCAGCGGCCACAAGAGCGTGGTGCCCGCGGGCGACCAGGCCGATGCGCTGCTGGTGCCGGCCACGGTGGACGGCAAGATCGTGCTGTTCCTGGTCGAACGCACGGCGGCCGGCGTGTCCACGCGCGGCTACGTCACGCAGGACGGCTCGCGCGCCGCCGAGGTCGAACTGCAGCAGGCGCCCGCCACGCTGGTGACCGCCGACGGCCTCGCGGCGCTGGAGCACGCGGTGGACATCGGCATCGCCGCGCTGTGCGCCGAAGCCGTGGGCACCATCGACAAGACCATGGAGCTCACGGCCGAGTACATGAACACGCGCAAGCAGTTCGGCGTGACCATCGCCAGCTTCCAGGCCCTGCGCCACCGCATGGCCGACATGAAGATGCAGCAGGAGCTGGCGCGCTCGATGAGCTACTACGCCACGCTCAAGCTCAACGCCCCGGCGGACGAGCGCCGCCGCGCCATGGCGCGCGCCAAGTACCAGCTGGGCCAGTCCATGCGCTTCGTCGGCCAGAACTCGGTGCAGCTGCACGGCGGCATCGGCGTGACCGACGAGTACGTGGGCAGCCACTACTTCAAGCGGCTCACGCAGATGGAGATGCAGTTCGGCGACACGCTGCACCACCTGGGCGAGGTCTCGGCCCGCATGCAGGACAAGGCCGGCGTGTTCGCCTGAACAGGCCCGGCACCGCATCAGAGCCCCGCATCCGCGGGGCTTTTTTCATCGCCGGGCCGCCCCCGGATGAGAAGTGCGGGAGCGCGGGGCCTTTCCTATACCAGCAGCCGGGACGAGCGCGGCACGTGCGCCATCAAGAACTCCATCTGGTCCGCCAGGATGCGGCGGTTGCGCAGGATGAAGTCCTCCCACAGGCTGGGCACGTAGGGCGCGTACAGCAGCGGCATGCGCGCCTGCTCGGGCGTGCGCGCGCTCTTGCGGTGGTTGCAGCTGCGGCAGGCCGTCACCACGTTCATCCAGTGGTCGCTGCCCTTTTGCGCCAGGGGCACGATGTGCTCGCGCGTCAGCACGTCCTCGTGGAAATGCTGGCCACAGTAGGCGCAGACGTTGCGGTCGCGCGCGAACAGCTTGCTGTTGGTCAGAGCCGGCCGCGCGCGGAACGGGTTGATCCCCGGCACACCCTTGGTGCCGATGATGCTGCTGACGGCGATCCTCGATTGCAGCCCGGTCAGCGCGTTGTGGCCGCCGCGGAACACCGCGACCTCGGCGCCGGATTCCCAGCGCACCTCGTCGGCGGCGTAGTGCAGCACCGCCTGCTCCAGCGAGATCCAGGATTGGGGCAGACCCTGCCCCGACAGCTTCAAGACCTTCAAATGACGCCTCCAGCAAACGCGCGAACGCACGGACACTGCAATCGCAAACATCAGGCAGCTGCACACCACTTGCGCATGGTGCGCCGCGTCACAATATACAGGTTTCCCCTGGCCTGCATGTGACGCACGCGGCCCGGGGCACGCCTTCGGCGCTATGGAAAAGATAACGACACCATGAAGATCTTCCGCGGCTACCACTACCGGGGCATCGCGCCGGCGTGCGCGCTGACCATCGGCAACTTCGACGGCGTGCACCGCGGCCACCAGGCCATGCTGGCGCTGCTGCGCAACGAGGCGCCAGCACCGCGGCGTGGAAAGCTGCGTGATGAGCTTCGAGCCGCATCCGCGCGACTACTTCGCCCAGGCCACGGGCCGGCCCGAAATCGCGCCCGCACGGATCGGCACGCTGCGCGACAAGCTGACCGAGCTGGCCCACTGCGGGGTGGACCAGACCATCGTGCTGCCCTTCACGCGCCGAACTGGCCAGCCAGAGCCGCCGAGGCGTTCATCGCAGGACGTGCTGGTCGCCGGCCTGAACGTGCGCTACGTGCTGGTGGGCGACGACTTCCGCTTCGGCGCCAGGCGCGCGGGCGACTACGCCATGCTGGCCGCCGCCGGCAGCGCGCATGGGCTTCGAGGTGGCGCGCATGAACAGCTACGAGGTCTCGCTCCCGACGCCACGGCCGAAGGAGGTGCGCGTCGTCGAGCTCGGCCGTGCGCGAGGCGCTGGGCCAGGGCCGCATGGACGACGCGGCCCGCCTGCTGGGCCGGCCCTACAGCATCAGCGGCCATGTGGTGCGCGGCCGCCGGCTCGGCCGCGAGCTGGGCTTTCGCACCATCAACATGCGGTTTTCGCACTGGAAGCCGGCCGCCTCGGGCATCTTCGTGGTCGAGGTCCACGGCCTGGCGCGAGCAGCCGCTGGCCGGCGTCGCCAACCTGGGCGTGCGCCCTTCGCTGGACCCGAACGATGTCAACGGCGGCCGCGTGCTGCTGGAAACGCACTGCCTGGACTGGCCCGCCAGCCTGGGGCCGGAGGGGGGCTACGGTAAGATCGTGCGCGTGGAACTGCTGCACAAACTGCACGACGAGCTGAACGTACGACAGCCTGGATGCCCTCGAAGACCGGCATCGACAGGGACTGCGACGACGCCCGTGCCTGGCTGGCGGCCGGCCATGCGCAGACGCGCCGGCAGACCACGCGCGACCGAATTCAGCCGCCCGGCTGACCCGCGCTCGCGCGTGCTCCCGACCGCCCAGACGGGCCGCGCTTTCCTCTCTCCCACGTTCCACGGCGCCGTCGCCGACGACGCCCTGCCCGCACCATGACCGACACCACCGACTACCGCAGCACCCTGAACCTGCCCGACACGCCGTTCCCCATGCGCGGCGACCTGCCCAAGCGCGAACCGGGCTGGGTCAAGGACTGGAACGCGCAGGGCCTGTACAAGCGGCTGCGCGCCGCGCGCGCCGGCCAGCCGAAGTTCATCCTGCACGACGGCCCGCCGTACGCCAACGGCCAGATCCACATGGGGCACGCGGTCAACAAGATCCTCAAGGACATGATCGTCAAGGCGCGCCAGCTCGAAGGCTTCGACGCGCTGTACGTGCCGGGCTGGGACTGCCATGGCCTGCCGATCGAGAACGCCATCGAGAAGAAGTTCGGCCGCAAGCTCAGCCGCGACGACATGCAGGCCAAGAGCCGCGCCTTCGCGACCGAGCAGATCGCCCAGCAGATGGCCGACTTCCAGCGCCTGGGCGTGCTGGGCGAATGGGACCATCCCTACAAGACCATGGACTTCGCCAACGAGGCCGGCGAGCTGCGCGCGTTCAAGCGCGTGATCGAGCGCGGCTTCGTCTACCGGGGCCTGAAGCCCGTGTACTGGTGCTTCGACTGCGGCTCCTCGCTGGCCGAGTTCGAGATCGAGTACGCCGACAAGAAGAGCGACACGCTGGACGTGGCCTTCAAGGCGCACGACCCGGCGGCCCTGGCCGCCGCCTTCGGCCTGCCCGCGCTGTCCAAGGACGCCTTCGTGGTGATCTGGACCACGACGGCCTGGACCATCCCGGCCAACCAGGCGCTGAACCTGAACCCCGAGCTCGAGTACGCGCTGGTCGACACCGAGCGCGGTTTGCTGGTGCTGGCCGCCTCGCTGGTCGACAAGTGCATGGCGCGCTACGGCCTGCAAGGCCAGGTGCTGGCCACCGCCAAGGGAGAGAAGCTGGGCGGCCTGCAGTTCGAGCATCCGCTTTACGACGTGGACGCCGGCTACAAGCCGCCTGTCGCCCGTCTACCTGGCCGACTACGCCACGGCCGACGACGGCACCGGCATCGTGCACTCCGCCCCGGCCTACGGCCTGGAGGACTACAACTCCTGCACTGCCCACGGCCTGCGCAACGAGGACATCCTGAACCCGGTGCAGGGCAACGGCGCCTATGCCGACGACTTCCCGCTGTTCGGCGGCCTGCACATCTGGAAGGCCGTGCCGGTGATCCTGGACGCGCTCAAGGCCGCCGGCCGCCTGCTCGCCACCGAGACCATCAGCCACAGCTACCCGCACTGCTGGCGCCACAAGACGCCGGTGATCTACCGCGCCGCCGCGCAGTGGTTCATCCGCATGGACGAGGGCGAGGGCGTGTTCACCAAGGACAAGGCCCCGCTCACGCTGCGCCAGACCGCGCTGGCCGCGATCGAGCAGACCAGCTTCTACCCCGAGAACGGCAAGGCCCGGCTGCACGACATGATCGCCAACCGGCCCGACTGGTGCATCTCGCGCCAGCGCAGCTGGGGCGTGCCGATCCCGTTCTTCCTGCACAAGGACTCGGGCGAACTGCACCCGCGCACCATGGAGATCCTGGACCAGGCCGCCGACATCGTCGAGAAGGGCGGCATCGAGGCCTGGAGCCGCGTGACGGCCGAGGACATCCTGGGCGCCGAGGACGCCGCGCGCTACACCAAGAGCACCGACATCCTGGAGGTCTGGTTCGACTCGGGCTCGACCTTCTGGCATGTGCTGCGCGGCACGCACGCGCCGGGCTTCCACAGCGAAGGCCCCGAGGCCGACCTGTACCTCGAAGGCCACGACCAGCACCGCGGCTGGTTCCACAGCTCGCTGCTGCTGGCCTGCGCGCTGGAGGGCCGCGCGCCCTACCGCGGCCTGCTCACGCACGGCTTCACGGTGGACAGCCAGGGCCGCAAGATGAGCAAGTCGCTGGGCAACGGCATCGACCCACAGGAGGTCAACAAGAAGCTGGGCGCCGAGATCATCCGCCTGTGGGTGGCGGCCAGCGACTACTCGGGCGACATCGCGGGCGACGACAAGATCCTCGCGCGCGTGGTCGACGCCTACCGCCGCATCCGCAACACGCTGCGCTTCCTGCTCGCCAACACCAGCGACTTCGACCCGGCCAAGGACGCCGTGCCGGCCGGGCAGTTGCTGGAGATCGACCGCTACGCGCTCGCGCGCGCCGCGCAGTTCCAGGCCGAGATCCTGGCGCACTACAAGGTGTACGAGTTCCACCCGGTCGTGGCCAAGCTGCAGGTCTACTGCTCGGAGGACCTGGGCGCGTTCTACCTCGACATCCTCAAGGACCGCCTGTACACCACGGCCGCCGGCTCGCTGGCGCGCCGCAGCGCGCAGACGGCGCTGTGGCAGATCACCCAGGCCATGCTGCGCTGGATGGCGCCGTTCCTCTCCTTCACGGCCGAGGAGGCCTGGAAGCTGGTCGGCAGCTCGGATTCCATCTTCATGGAGACCTACAGCGCCCTGCCCGCGCCCGACGAGGCGCTGCTGGCCAAGTGGTCGCGCATCCGCGCCGTGCGCGACGTGGTCAACAAGGAGATCGAAGCCGTGCGCACCACGGGCGCCGTGGGCTCCTCGCTGCAGGCCAACGTGCTGCTGTCGGCCGCGGCCGACGACCATGCCGTGCTGGCCGCGCTCGGCGAAGACCTGCGCTTCGTGCTGATCGCGTCCAAGGCCGAGTTGCGCGAAGGCACCGAGCTCGCGGTGCAGGTCACGCCGTCCGCGGACACCAAGTGCGAGCGCTGCTGGCACTACCGCGCCGACGTGGGCAGCGACCCGGCGCACCCGACGCTGTGCGGCCGCTGCACCAGCAACCTGTTCGGCGCCGGCGAAACCCGGACCTTCGCCTGATGGCCCGCGCACGCCCGCGCTGGTGGCCCTGGCTGCTGCTGGCGGCCGCCATCTTCCTGGCCGACCAGTGGACCAAGCAGTGGATCCTGGACCACTACCAGCACGGCGACGCCACGGTCGTCACCAGCTTCTTCAACATCGTGCGCGCGCACAACCCGGGCGCGGCCTTCTCGTTCCTGGCCGGCGCCTCGGGCTGGCAGCGCTGGTTCTTCACGGCCATCGGCGTGGGCGCGGCGGTATTCATCGTCTGGCTGCTGCGCGCGCATGCGGGCCAGCGCCTGTTCTCGTTCGCGCTGGCGCTGATCCTGGGCGGCGCCATCGGCAACGTGGTCGACCGGCTGCAGCACGGCTACGTGGTCGACTTCCTCGACTTCCACTGGGCCGGCTGGCATTTCCCGGCCTTCAACATCGCCGACAGCGGCATCACGGTGGGCGCCGTGCTGCTGATCCTGGACGAGTTGCGGCGCATGCGGCGCGGCCGCTGAAGCGCCGGCTGCAGCCACCAACCCACAGCGCCGTGCAGGCGTATAGTCGTCTGCACATTCCATGAAGCATTTGCTGAATCTGTTGGCGGCCATCGCGCTGCTGGTCTGGGGTACGCACATGGTGCGCACCGGCATCCTGCGCGTGTTCGGCGCCAACCTGCGCAGCACGCTGTCCAGGAGCCTGTCCAGCCGCTTCTCGGCCTTCGCTTCGGGCCTGGCCGTCACGGCGCTGGTGCAGTCCAGCACCGCCACCGCCCTCATCGTCTCCTCTTTCGTCGGCCAGGGCCTGGTGGCGCTGCCGGCCGCGCTGGCGGTGATGCTGGGCGCCGACGTGGGCACCAGCCTGATGGCCGTGGTGTTCTCGTTCGACCTGTCCTGGCTCTCGCCGCTGTTGATCTTCGTCGGCGTGGTGCTGTTCATGGCGCGCCAATCCACCAACGTGGGCCGCTTCGGCCGCGTGCTGATCGGCCTGGGCCTCATGCTGCTGGCGCTGCGCCTGGTCACGGCCTCCACCGCCGTGCTGACGCAGGCGCCGGCCGTCAAGTCGCTGCTGGGCTCGCTGTCCAGCGACCTGCTGCTGGAGATCACGGTCGGCGCGCTGCTGGCCGTCATCTGCTACTCCAGCCTGGCCATCGTGCTGCTGACGGCCACGCTGGCCGGCTCCGGCGTGGTGCCGGCCGAGGTGGCGCTGGGCCTGGCGCTGGGCGCCAACCTGGGCAGCGGCGTGGCCGCCGTGCTGACCACGCTGCGCTCGGCCGTCGAGGTGCGCCAGGTGCCGCTCGGCAACCTCGCGTTCAAGCTGCTGGGCGTGGCGCTGGCCGCGCCCTGGGTCGGGCTGTGGCTGCAGGTCATGCGCCCCTACATCGCCGACACGGCCACGCTGGTGGTGCTGTTCCACCTGGCCTTCAACTTCGCCGTGGCCATCGTCTTCATCGGGCTCACGCAGTGGATCGCGCGCGCCGTGGAGCGCTGGCTGCCGCGCCGGCCGCGCGGCCAGGGCGGGCCGCTGGACCGGCCCCAGCACCTGGACCCCTCGGCCCTGGCCACGCCCTCGCTGGCGATCTCCTGCGCGGCGCGCGAGGCGCTGCACCAGGCCGACGTGGTGGAGACCATGCTGCGCGGCGTGCTCGACGTGATCGTGCGCAACGACCTGCGCCTGGCCGAAGACCTGCGCAAGCTCGACGACACGGTGGACCAGCTCTACTCCTCGATCAAGTACTACCTGACCAAGATCTCGCGCGAAGCCCTGGGCGAAGAGGAAAGCCGGCGCTGGACCGACATCATCAGCTTCACGATCAACATGGAGCACATCGGCGACACCATCGAGCGCGTGCTGATCGACATCGAGGACAAGAAGATCCGCCCGGGCCGCAGCTTCTCCGAGGCCGGCATGGCCGAGATCCGCGAACTGCACGAGCGCCTGCTGTCCAACCTGCGGCTGGCCATGAGCGTGTTCCTGAACGGCACCGTGCACGATGCGCGCAAGCTGCTCGAGGAGAAGGCGCGCTTCCGCGACCTCGAACGCGCCTACGCGCGCACCCACCTGGCCCGGCTGACCGACAAGACCGTGCCCAGCATCGAGACCAGTTCGCTGCACATCGACCTGCTGTCCGAGCTCAAGCGCATCAACTCGCACATCTGCTCGATCGCCTACCCCATCCTGGACTCGGCCGGCGCGCTGGCGCCCAGCCGCATCCGCGAGTCCAAGTTCGACGAGCTGGGCTGATCAGCCCTCGCAGACGACCCGGTTGCGGCCGGCGCGCTTGGCGGCGTAGAGCCTGCGGTCGGCCTGCAGCAGCAACTCGGCACCCGACAGGTCATCGGCGCGCGCTGCGTGCGCGACGCCCATGCTGACGGTGACGCAGGGCGCGGCCTCCGACCAGGCATGCGGCAGCGCCAGCCGCTCGATCTCCTGGCGCAGGCACTCGGCGCGCAGCGCCGCGCCGGACGGGTCCGTGTCGGGCATCAGCAGCACGAATTCCTCGCCGCCGTAGCGCGCGGCCAAGTCCGCGGGGCGGCGCATGCCGGTCTGCAGCACGCGGGCGATGGACTGCAGCGCCCGGTCGCCCTTGGCGTGGCCGTAGTGGTCGTTGTATTGCTTGAAGCAATCGACGTCGAGCAGCACCAGCGCCAGCCCCACGCCGCCCCGGGTGGCCCGCGCCGCCTCCTGCACCAGCATGTCGTTGAAATGGCGGCGGTTCGGGATCTCGGTCAGGCCGTCGACGCGCGCCAGCTGTTCCAGCAGGCGGCGCTGGCGCGCCAGCTGCAGGTGCAAGGCCACGCGGGCGCGCACCACGGCGGCATGGAACGGCTTGACGACGTAGTCGGAGGCGCCGGCACGCAGGCCGCGCTCCTCCTCGGCCGCGGAATCCAGGCCCGTGATGAAGATGACGCCGATCACCGAGGTGCGTCCATCGGCCTTGAGCCGGCGCAGCACCTCGTGGCCGTCCAGCCCCGGCATCACCACATCCAGCAGGATCAGGTCGGGCTGGTGCTCCCGCGCGAGTTCCAGGCCCTCCTCGCCATTGCGCGCAGTGATCACGGCATAGTCCGCCCGCAGCAGATCGTTCAGCATCTGGCGGTTCAGTGTCGAGTCGTCCACGACCAGGATCGTTTGCCGCACGTTCGAATCCATGTGGTGCCCCTTTGTGCAGGCCCCCCATGCACCATCGCCCATCAGCCGGGGGAACCGATGCTCCGCAACATCGTATCCGCTGCACGGGCTCGCCCACCGGCATTCGATTCCTCTCATCTGCATACATGGCGGTCTCGTCGCATTTGAGCGACGCAACAGCATCCCGCGCAGTCAGGATGTAGACAACCCTGGCGCTACAGGGCCAGCGCCTGCAACAACACCAGGGCCGCTTCGTCGGTGAACAGGCCCTGCCGCAGCCGCGCCGCCACCTCGTCGGGCGGCACGCACTCGAAGCGCTCCACTTCGCCATCCTGGTTGCAGGGCACCACGCCGTCGGGCAGCACGCAGCGGCTCCAGGCGATGTCCTCGACCAGGTAGCCATGGCGCGTGCCGTCGCCCGCCGGCCGGCGCTGGTGCACCCAGCCGGCCTGGTGGAGGTCTTGCAGCGCCTGCAGGTGCAGGCCGGCCTCCTCCCAGGTCTCGCGTTCCAGCGCGGTGTCCAGCGTGTCGCCGGCCGCCACCATGCCGCCCATCAGCGTGTCCCACAGGCCCGGGTCGTTGGGCTTGTCGAAGGCACGCTGCTGCAGCCAGACATGGCCGCGCGGGTCGAAACCGACCAGGTGCACGGCGCGCGTGGCGATGCCCAGCACGCGCACCGCGGCCCGCTCCACGCTGGCCAGCGGCACGCCGTGCACATCGCAGACCGCCAACTGCTCGTCGCGCCAGGCATGGGCCAGGCCGGCGGCGCGCAGCGCGCGGGCCAGCCGCTCCAGGCTGTCGCCCAGTGCGCCGCGTACGCAGTAGGCCAGGCCCTCGCGGCACAGCAGCGCCGTGCCGTCGGCAGCGGCCAGGCGGCCCAGCGCGAGCGGCAGCGCCGGCTCGATGCTGCCGATCTCGCGCTCCTGCCACAGCAGTGGCACGCGCGGCGCCTGCGGCGGCTGGTCGGCGCGCGCCAGCAGCGCGGCGCACCAGTCCGGATCGAGCGCCAGCGCGTTCACAAGGTTAGGATGGTGCAGCCGGTGGTCTTGCGCGCTTCCAGGTCGCGGTGCGCCTGCTGCACCTGCTCCAGCGGGTAGCGCTGGTCGATGCGGATCTTCACGTCGCCGCGCAGCACCACGTCGAACAGGTCGTCGGCCATGGCCTGGTTGCTCTCGCGCGTGGCGATGTGCGTGAACAGCGTGGCGCGCGTGAGGTACAGCGAGCCCTTGTTGCCCAGCACGCCCGGCGCGAACGGCGGCACCGCGCCCGAGGCATTGCCGAAGCTGGCCATGAGGCCGAAGGGCTGCAGGCAGTCCAGCGACTTCTCGAAGGTGTCCTTGCCGATGGAGTCGTACACCACCTTGACGCCCTTGCCGCCCGTGATCTCCTTGACGCGGGCCAGGAAGTCCTCGCGCTTGTAGTCGATGGCATGGGCCGCGCCGTGTTCCAGGGCCAGCCGGCACTTCTCGGGCGAGCCGGCCGTGCCGATCAGCTGCAGGCCCAGCGCGCGCGCCCACTGGCACGCGATCAGGCCCACGCCGCCGGCCGCGGCGTGGAACAGCACATGGTCGCCGCGCTGCAGGCCGCCCTGCGGCAGCGTTTTCTTGAGCAGGTACTGGGCCGTGAGGCCCTTGAGCATCATGGCCGCGCCGGTCTCGAAGTCGATGGCGTCGGGCAGCCTGCAGACGTTCTTCGCGGGCATCACGCGCAATTCGCAATAGCTGCCGGGAGGCTGGCTGGCATAGGCGGCACGGTCGCCCACCGCCAGGTGCGTGACACCGGCACCGACGGCCTCGACGATGCCCGAGGCTTCCATGCCCAGCTGCAGCGGCAGGGGCAGCTGGTACAGGCCGCTGCGCTGGTAGACGTCGATGAAGTTCAGGCCGATGGCCTTGTGGCGGATGCGGATCTCGCCCGGGCCGGGTTCGCCCACCTGCACCTGCACCAGTTGCATTTCCTCGGGGCCGCCGTTGCGGTCGATGCGGATGGCCTTGCTCGTCGTCATGTCTTCCTCGCTGCACGTTCTGTCGAAGCGGCGGATGCTAGCAGCGATGGCGCGTTGTTACAGTCGCTTCGATGCCTTCGCAACGCCTGACGCCGTCCACGGTCGCCCTGCTCACGCTCCCGCCCCTGATGTGGGCCAGCAATGCCATCGTCGGCCGGCTCGTGGCCGGCATGATCCCGCCCGTCCTGCTGAACTTCCTGCGCTGGGTGCTGGTGTTCGCGCTGCTGCTGCCGCTGGCCTGGGCGGTGCTGCGGCGCGGCTCGGGCCTGTGGGCGCACCGCCGCGGCCTGCTGCTGCTGGGCCTGCTCAGCGTCGGCTGCTACAACGCGCTGCAGTACCTGGCGCTGCAGACCTCCACGCCCATCAACGTGACGCTGGTGGGCTCCAGCCTGCCGGTCTGGATGCTGGCCATCGGCCTGCTGTTCGGCGCGGCGGTCTCGCACCGGCAGTTGCTCGGCGCGGCCTTGTCGATCGCCGGCGTGCTCGTGGTGCTGGCCCGGGGCGAGGCGCAGCAGCTGCTGCACCTGCGCCTGGTGCCGGGCGACCTGTACATGCTGGCCGCCACGCTGGCCTGGGCCGGCTACAGCTGGCTGCTGACGCGGCCGGGCTACCCAGCCTCGCTGCGCGCGCACTGGGCCGGCTTCCTGATGGCGCAGGTGGTGTTCGGCCTGCCCTGGGCCGGCGCCTTCGCGCTGGGCGAGGCGCTGTGGCTGGAGCCCGTGGCCACGGCCTGGGGCTGGCCGCTGGCCGGCGCGCTGCTGTACATCGCGCTCGGCCCGTCGCTGACCGCCTACCTGTGCTGGGGCGCGGGCGTGCGGCGCGTGGGCCCGAGCACGGCAGGCTTCTTCGCCAACCTCACGCCGCTGTTCGCGGTGCTGCTGTCCGGCCTGGTGCTGCGCGAGCCGCCGCGGCCGTACCACGCGCTCGCGTTCGCGCTGATCGTGGGCGGCATCGTCGTCTCGTCGCGCCGGCGCGAGGCAGCCGGCTGAGAGTCAGTGCGTGCCGGGGTAGGCGCCGCCGTCCGGCAGGATGTTCTGGCCCGTGATGTAGCCGGCGTGCTGGCTGCACAGGAAGGCGCAGATCGCGCCGAACTCGGCCGGCGTGCCCAGGCGCCGCGCCGGGATGTTCTTCTGCGCGCGGCCACGATGTCCTCGACCGGCTTGCCGGTTTTGGCGGCCTGGCCGGCCACGGTGGCGCGGATGCGGTCGGTGTCGAACACGCCGGGCAGCAGGTTGTTGATGGTCACGTTGGCCGAGGCCAGCTTGGTGGTGCGCGCCACGCCGGCGACGAAGCCGGTCAGGCCGCTGCGCGCGCCGTTGGACAGGCCCAGCACGTCGATCGGCGCCTTGACCGAGCTCGAAGTGATGTTGACGATGCGGCCGAAGCCGCGCGCGGCCATGCCGTCGACCGCGCCCTTGATCAGCTCGATCGGCGTCAGCATGTTGGCGTCCAGCGCCTTGACCCAGTCCTCGCGGTCCCAGTCGCGGAAGTCGCCGGGCGGCGGGCCGCCGGCATTGGTCACGATGATGTCGAACTCGGGCCGCACGGCGAACACGGCGGCGCGGCCGGCAGGCGTGGTGATGTCGGCCGCCACGTGGCGGACCTCCGCGGCGGCCGGACGCTGCGGATCGTCCAGCAGCGTGCGCTCGGCCGCCTGCAGCGCCTCGGCGCCGCGCGCCACGATCAGCACGTTCACGCCCTCGCGCACCAGCGCCTGCGCGCAGCCGAAGCCCAGCCCCTTGCTCGCACCGCACACCAGTGCCCACTTGCCTGCAATACCCAAATCCATCGCTTTCTCCGTTGGTTGCCCTGAATCGGGCGCCGATGATAAAAACGGCGCCCGAAGGCGCCGCTCAGCTGAAAGGCCGCGTGCGGCGTCAGTCTTCGACGAAGGCCTCTTCGCGCTTGTTCTTGACCGCCGGCAGCAGCACGATGATCACGAGGACGGCGGCGGCGATCAGCAGGCCGGCCGAGAGCGGACGCGTGACGAACACGCTCCAGTCGCCACGCGACAGCAGCAGCGCACGGCGCAGGTTCTCTTCCATCATCGGCCCCAGGATGAAGCCCAGCAGCAGCGGCGCGGGTTCGCAGCCGAGCTTGGCGAACAGGTAGCCGATGAAGCCGAAGGCGCCCACCATCCAGATGTCGAAGGTGTTGTTGTTGGTCGAGTACACGCCGATCGCGCAGAACAGCACGATGGACGGGAACAGGTACTTGTAGGGCACGGTCAGGAGCTTGATCCACATGCCGATCAGCGGCAGGTTCAGGACCACGAGCATGGCGTTGCCGATCCACATCGAGGCGATCAGGCCCCAGAACAGCTCGGGGTTGCTGGTCATGACCTGCGGGCCCGGCTGGATGTTGTGGATGGTCATGGCACCGACCATCAGCGCCATCACGGCGTTGGGCGGAATGCCCAGCGTCAGCAGCGGGATGAAGGAAGTCTGCGCACCGGCATTGTTGGCCGATTCGGGCGACGCCACACCGCGGATGTTGCCCTTGCCGAACGGCACTTCGCCCGGATGCAGCTTGGTCTTCTTCTCCAGCGTGTAGGCCGCGAAGGCCGCCAGCAGCGCACCGCCGCCGGGCAGGATGCCCAGGGCAGAACCCAGGGCCGTACCACGCAGCACGGCCGGGAACATGCGCTTGAAGTCTTCCTTGGTCGGGAACAGGCCCGTGACCTTGCCCGTGAACACTTCACGCTCGTCCGCAGGCTTGGACAGGTTGGTGATGATTTCACCGTAGCCGAACACGCCCATGGCGATGGCCACGAAGCCGATGCCGTCGGTCAACTCGGGGATGTCGAAGCTGAAACGCGCGACGCCCGAGTTCACGTCGGTACCGACCAGGCCCATCAGCAGGCCCAGCACGATCATGGCGATGGCTTTGAGCAGCGAGCCGGAGGCCAGCACCACGGCACCGATCAGGCCCAGGATCATCAGCGAGAAGTACTCGGCAGGGCCGAACTTGAACGCGACTTCGGTCAGCGGCGGCGCGAACGCGGCCAGGATCAGCGTGCCGACGGAGCCCGCGAAGAACGAACCCAGGCCGGCGGCCGCGAGCGCGGGACCGGCCCGGCCGCGCCGCGCCATCTGGTAGCCGTCGATCACGGTCACCACCGACGAGGACTCGCCCGGCAGGTTCACCAGGATGGCGGTGGTGGAGCCGCCGTACTGCGCGCCGTAGTAGATGCCGGCCAGCATGATGAGGGCCGACACCGGGGGCAGCGCGTAGGTGGCGGGCAGCAGCATGGCGATGGTCGCCACCGGACCGATGCCGGGCAGCACGCCGATCAGCGTGCCCAGGATACAGCCGATCAGGCAGTACAGCAGGTTGGTCAGCGTGAACGCGACGCCGAAACCCAGTGAGAGGTTTTGAATCAGATCCATGGTGTGTGACTCAGCCCGTGATGAAGGTCGGCCAGACCTGGATCTGGAGCTTCAGGGCCCAGATGAATGCGAAGTAGCTGCCGATGGCCAGCACCGTGGCCAGGATCAGCACCGACTTGATGTTGAACTCGTGGCCGGCCAGGCTGGAGATGATGACCAGCGCATAGATGGCGGCGATCATGCCCATGGCCGGGATGCCGATGCTCGGCAGGCCGCCGAGCAGCACGCCGAACGCCAGGTTGGCGCCCAGGATGTAGACCACCTGCTTCCAGGCCCACTTGCCGATCCTGTCGCCGTCCGGCGTCTCGGTCACCAGCGCGGTGAAGGTGATGATCATGCCGATGATGGCCATGACGATGCCCAGCATGAGCGGGAAGTAGCCCGGTCCCATGCGGGCGCCGCTGCCCACCGTGTAGGTTGTCGCGCCCCAGGCGAATGCAACACCGACGACGGTGAACATGAGCCCCGAGAAAAAGTCCTTCTGACTTTTGATGTTCACAAAAATGCCTCCTCGAACTGAAAGGTGGCGCGATTGTGGGGGCATTCAAAAGGCCAAAAGATGTGGATTCCACCTACATGCTTGCTGACCTGTGCCTGACGAACGGACGTTGCGGCAGGTGTTTTGCGGCATGCGTCACGCCGCCGGGGGCGCCTCCAGCGGCGGTGTGGCGCTCAACACCTCGGCCATGGTGGTCAGTCCTTCGGCCACGCGCAGAGCGCCGGCCAGGCGCAGCGGCCGCATGCCATCGACCAGCGCCTGGCGGCGCAGCGCGGACGGCTGGCCGCCGGCCTGGGCAAGCTTGTCCTTGAAGGCTTCGCTGACGGCCAGCAGTTCGTACAGGCCCATGCGGCCCATGAAGCCGGTCATGCGGCATTCCAGGCAGCCGACCGGCTTGTAGGGCGTGCAGGCGCCGCTGATGCGCCAGGGGTGGATCACGCGGTTCAGCGTCTCGGCCGTGGTGCCCTCGTCGGGCGCGCGGCAGTGCCGGCACAGCACGCGCACCAGGCGCTGGGCCAGCACGCCCAGCACGGTGGCGTTGAGCAGGTAGGGCGGCACGCCCAGTTCCATGAGCCGCGTCAGCGCGGCCGGCGCGTCGTTGGTGTGCAGCGTGGAGAACACCAGGTGGCCGGTCAGCGCGGCCTGCACCGCCATCTCGGCGGTCTGCAGGTCGCGGATCTCGCCGACCATGATCACGTCCGGGTCCTGGCGCATCAGCGCGCGCAGGCCCTCGGCGAAGTCGAAGTCCAGCTGCGGCTGCACCTGGGTCTGGTTGAAGGCCGGCTCGATCATCTCGATCGGGTCCTCGATGGTGCTGACGTTGAGCGCCTCGGTGGCCACGCGCTTGAGCGTGGAGTACAGCGTGGTGGTCTTGCCCGAGCCGGTCGGCCCGGTGACCAGGATCACGCCGTGCGGCTGGCGCACCAGCGCCTCCCAGCGCTGGGCATCGTGTGGCGAGAAGCCCAGCGCGTCCAGGTCCTTGACGGCGGTGTCGGGGTCGAAGATGCGCATCACCATCTTCTCGCCGAAGGCGGTGGGCAACGTGGACAGGCGCATCTCGATCTCGTCGCCCCTGGGGTTGCGCGTCTTGATGCGGCCGTCCTGCGGCCGGCGCTTTTCCACCACGTCCATGCGGCCCAGCAGCTTGACGCGCGCGACCACCGCGTTCATGACGCCCATCGGCATCTGGTAGACCGGGTGCAGCACGCCGTCGATGCGGAAGCGGATCACGCCCTGCTCGCGCCGCGGCTCCAGGTGGATGTCGCTGGCGCGCTGGTTGAAGGCGTATTGCCAGAGCC
The DNA here is from genome assembly GCA_049840715.1 of Pseudorhodoferax sp. Classification (GTDB taxonomy): domain Bacteria; phylum Pseudomonadota; class Gammaproteobacteria; order Burkholderiales; family Burkholderiaceae_C; genus Pseudorhodoferax. The sequence goes on along the minus strand of JASGJO010000030.1, from coordinate 75,150 downwards.
AGTCCACCAGTTGCACCACGCCCTGGTCGTTGGCGTCCAGCTGCTTGTTCGACTTGCCGAGCTCGACGAGCTGCTCGAAGCTGGCCAGCCCCGCGCTGCCGCCGGCCTTCTGCGCCGCGCGCACCGACCGGGCCAGCGCGAAGAACTCGGCCGTGTAGCGCTGGATGTCCAGCGGGTTGGCGACCACGCGGCGCACGCTGCGGCGCGACTGGCGCTCGACCTCGGCCACCCAGTCGCTGACGAAGGGCTCGGCCGTGGCCACCACCACCTCGCCCGCACCGACCTGCAGCGGCAGCACCTTGTGCCGCTCGGCGTAGACGGCGCTCATGGTGTCGGCCACCTTGCCCACGTCGACCTTGAGCGGATCGATGCGCTGGTACGGCAGGCCGGCACGGCCGGCCAGCCACTCGGCGAGCATCTCGATGTCCAGCGGCTTGCCGTCGCCGGCGCGCGCCATGGCCACGCTGGCCAGCCGCACCAGGGCCGGCTGCGCGCTCTCGGCCTGGGAGCAGCGCGCCACGGTGCGGCGCTGCTCCTCGGCCGTGATCAGGCCGTCGGCGGCCAGCCAGTCGACCAGCAGGCGCCAGGTCCGCCGGGCGCGGCATAAGGCACCGTCATGGCCGCCACCGGGCCGAGCACGCGCAGCCACTTACGCGCGGGCAGGCCCCAGCGCGATTCGATCTCGGCCGCGCGGGCCAGCAGGTCGGCGCGCTCGGGCCGGCTGGCCTCGCGCTGGGCCAGCACCACGGTGTTGCCCTCGCGCGTGGGCCGGAAGGCCCAGACGGCAGCCTCGCCGAAGGCCTCGGCGATGCGCGCCAGGCTGGCCTCGTAGCTCGACGAGCGGCCGAACAGGTTGACCGTCATGGCGCCCTCCTCGGTCAGCAGGCGGCGGCAGTCGGCATAGAAGTCGGCGCTGTCGAGCACGGGCGAGGCCGCCTCCTGGTCGTACAGGTCGACCTGCAGCGCATCGACCGTGCCGTGCAAGGTGGCGTCCAGCACGGCCAGGCCCGCGTCGGCCAGGCGCACCTGCAGCCGCGCATCGTCCGGCGGCAGCTTGAACCAGCCGCGGCAGGCCGCGATCACCTGCGGGTTGAGTTCGATCACCGTGGTGCGCATGCGCAGCTTCTTGTGGCAGAACTTGGTCAGCGCACCGGCCCCCAGGCCCAGCTGCATGGCGTGGCGCCTGGTGATGCCCTCCGCGGGCACGAACAGCAGCCAGGCCATCATGCGCTGTACGTACTCGAGCTCGATGTCGTAGGGCTTGTCGATCAGCATCGAGCCCTGCACCCATTCGGTGCCCAGGTGCAGCGTGCGCACCACGCCGTCGTCGGCGAACTGCACCTCGGGCAGCGCGGGCTGGGCGCGGCGTGCCAGGGTGGATTCGCGGCTTTGGTCATCGCCGGCGATTGTGGCCTGCTCCTGCAGCAGCGCCCGCAGCCGCGGCAGCGCCACCAGCGCGTTGGCCGTGGTGGCCGCCTCGATGGCGGCTCAGCGGCAGGCCGCGCAGCGCCACCAGCGTCTCGGCGATGCGCGGCAGCTCGGCCGGCGTCGTTCAGGCCCTGGGGCCGGCCGGCCGCGCGCTCGGACTGGCGCACGTAGAGCCATTGCGGCGGGATGTCGGGCGCGTCGGTCTCCAGGACGATGGACTCCAGCGGCAGCTCGCGTGGCCAGCCGCCGCAGCTGGCGCGCGGTGTCGAAGGTCGATGGCGCCGCCGAAGCCGCAGCTTAGGCCTGGGCCGAGCACGGTCCGGGCCTGCTGCAGGCTGCCGTTGAAGGCATGGGCGATGCCCTCCCAGCGGCCGCCCGCGCCGACCTCGCGCAGCTGGCGCAGGACCTGGTCGACGCTGCGCCGCGCGTGCACGATGACGGGCAGGCCGTGCCGCCGCGCCAGCTGCGAGCTGCTTGCGAAAGAAGTGCAGCTGGCGCGTGCGCATGGCCGGCGCGGTCAGTTCCGGCACGAAGAAGTCCAGGCCGATCTCGCCCACGGCCACCAGGCGCGGATCGCCGGCATGCGCCGCCAGGGCCGCGTCCAGCCGCGCCAGGTCGCCATCGTCGGCGCGCGGCACCAGCAACGGATGGATGCCCAGCGCATAGGCGTCGCCGGTGCGGTGGGCGAAGGCGCGCACGGTGTCGAAATCGAACACCGCTACGGCCGGCAGCACGCACAGCGCCACGCCGCGTTGCGCCGCCTGGGCGCGCGCCGCCAGCGCCAGCCGCTGGTCCTGGCCGAACTCGGGCGCATCCAGGTGGCAATGGGTGTCGATCCAGGGCATGGCGCCACTGTAGCGCGCGGCCCCGGCCCGCCCCACGGCGCCGGCGCGGCATCGCCGTACGTCGCCTGGGGGATGCCATCCGGCCGGGGATGCGCCCTGGAATGAACCGTGGTACTGTAATTGCGTAGATCCGCACAACGTCCCATCAGGTGATCACCATGCGTAGGCCGGCTCTTTACAGCAGTGCATCCCGTGCCCGGCCCGCGCCGCCGGATGCCGAAGCGACTCCCACCACCTCCCCTCCTCCGCAAGCCGTGCCCGCGGCGCCGCCGGCCGCGCGCAGGCGCTGGTGGAGCGATCCGCGCCTGCTGTGGGCCACCATCGTGCTGCTGGCCGCGGCGGCGCTGGGTGCCGGCACGCTCGCCCTGCGCCCGGGCGCGCGCGCGCTGACGCAGAAGGACATCGACGCGGCGGTCATGCGCACGCTGGAGACCAACGTGCTGCCCTCGCAGGCGGCCAAGGCCTATGCCGCCATCATCCCCTCGGTGGTGCGCGTGATGGGCTTCGTCAAGGGCAAGGACGGCAAGCAGGACGTCGAGCAGGGCGTGGGCACCGGCGTGGTCATCGTCGACAAGGGCATCATCCTGACCAACCTGCACGTGGTCTCGGGCGCGGAGACCATCAAGGTCACCTTCTCCGACGGCCTGGAGACCACGGCCAGCGTGACCGGCATGCAGCCCGAGAACGACCTGGCGGTGCTGCAGGCCCACAAGATCCCCGACGACATGATCGCGGCGACCATGCGCTCCACGGCCGACCTGATGCCGGGCGACCAGGTGGTGGCGGTGGGCTTTCCGTTCGGCATCGGCCCCTCCACGTCGGCCGGCGTGGTCTCCGGCCTGGGCCGCTCGTTCCGCTCGCCCGAAGGCAAGCATGTGCTGACCAACCTGATCCAGTTCGACGCCGCCGCCAATCCGGGCAACTCCGGCGGGCCCCTGGTGACCATGGACGGGCAGGTGGTCGGCATCGTCACCGCCATCCTGAACCCCTCGCAGCAGCGCACCTTCGTGGGCATCGGCTTCGCCGTGCCGATCGAGAACGCCGCCTCCGCGGTCGGCCTGCACCCCTTCTGACAACCCGAGGATCCTGCCCATGAGCGACGCCAGCACCCAGAGCCCAGACACCGCCCAGCTGATGGAGCAGATCCTCTACGAGGTCAAGCGCGTCGTCGTCGGGCAGGACCGCTTCCTCGAGCGCGTGATGGTGGCCATGCTCGCCCAGGGCCATCTGCTGGTCGAGGGCGTGCCGGGCCTGGCCAAGACGCTCACGGTGAAGACGCTCGCGGAGACCATCCGGGGCCAGTTCAAGCGCATCCAGTTCACGCCCGACCTGGTGCCGGCCGACCTGGTCGGCACGCGCATCTACAACCAGAAGACCGGCGATTTCGCCACCGCGCTGGGGCCGGTGTTCACCAATTTGCTGCTGGCCGACGAGATCAACCGCGCGCCGGCCAAGGTGCAGAGCGCGCTGCTCGAGGTCATGCAGGAGCGCCAGGTCACGATCGCGGGCGAGACCCACCCCGTGCCCAAGCCCTTCCTCGTGATGGCCACGCAGAACCCGATCGAGACCGAAGGCACCTATCCCTTGCCCGAGGCCCAGGTCGACCGCTTCATGATGAAGGTGCTGGTGGACTACCCGACCGACGAGGAAGAGTTCGTGATCGTCACGCGCGTGACCGGCCCGGCCGTGCAGGTGGCGCCCGTGGCCACGGTCGAGCAGCTGGCCGCGCTGCAGAAGGAATGCCGGCGCATCTACGTCGATCCCTCGCTCGTGCAGTACGCCGTCAAGCTGGTGTCGGCCACGCGCAAGCCCGAGGCCCATGGCCTCAAGGAGCTGGCGCGCTTCATCACCTTCGGCGCCAGCCCGCGCGCCACCATCAACCTGACCGAAGGCGCACGCGCGCTGGCCATGCTGCGCGGGCGCAGCTACGCGCTGCCCGAGGACATGAGCGACCTGGTGCCCGACGTGCTGCGCCACCGCGTGGCGCTGTCGTACGAGGCGCTTTCGGAGGGCGTCACCGCCGACACGCTCATCGGCAGGATCATGGCCCGCATCCCGGCCCCGCCCAAGCCGCTGGAACATGAAAAGCTCGCCGCCTGAAACCAGGCCCAACCCGCCCGCGCAGGCAGAGCACCTGCTGCGCCGGCTCGAATGGACGGTGCTGCGCCGGCTCGACGGCCTGCTGCAGGGCGACTACCGCACGCTGATGCGCGGCACCGGCATGGACCTGGCGGACCTGCGCGAATACCAGCACCACGACGACGTGCGCCATATCGACTGGAACGTCACGGCCCGGCTGCAGCAGCCCCATGTGCGCGTGTTCACCGAGGACCGCGAGATGGCGGCCTGGTTCCTGCTCGACCTCTCGCCCTCCATCGACTTCGGTTCGGGCGAGCAGAAGAAGCGCGAGGTCTCGGCCGCCTTCGTGGCCGTGCTGGCCCGGCTGCTCACGCGCCACGGCAACCGCGTCGGCGCCATGCTCTACGGCGCCGGGCTGGACCAGGTGCTGCAGCCCCGTGCGAGCCGCCTGCACGTGCTGGACCTGCTGCACCGCATGCTGCCTGCACCGAGGCTGCCGGTCGAGCCCGGCCGCGTGACGCACCTGCACGAGCTGCTGCAGGCGGCCGGCGGCCTCATGCGCCGGCGCGCCACGGTGTTCGTGGTGTCCGACTTCATCAGCGCCCCGGGCTGGGAGAAGCCGCTGGCCCAGCTGACCCAGCGCCACGAGGTGCTGGCCGTGCGCCTGCTCGATCCGCTGGAACTGGAACTGCCCGACCTGGGCCTGATCCCGATCCGCGACGCCGAGACCGGCGAGCAACTGCTGGTCGACACCTCGGACGCCGGCTTCCGCAAGCGCTTCGCGCGCATCGCCGCACAGCGCGAGGCCGAGCTGCGCCAGGCGCTCGGCGAGGCCGGGGTGGACACGCTGGAGCTGTCCACCGACGACGACATCGCGGCCGCCATCCTGCGCTTCGCCGAACTGCGCCGCCGGCGCAGCCGGCTGTCCGGCGCCGGCGGCGGCCTGCCCACCCACCTGCGGCCCCTCGCGGCCGCCTGAACCCGCCCCAGCACGAGGAGAACGCCCATGAACTTCCTCTGGCCCCAGTTCCTCTGGCTGCTGCTGCTCACGCCGCTCCTGGTGCTGCTCTACGTCTGGCTGCTGCGCCGGCGCAAGAAGACGGCGCTGCGCTACGCCAGCCTGTCCATCGTGCGCGAGGCCATGGGCGCGCGCCAGAGCTTCAAGCGCCACCTGCCGCCGCTGCTGTTCCTGCTGGCCCTGTGCGCGCTGGTCGTGGCCGCGGCCCGGCCCATGGCCGTGATCAGCCTGCCCTCGCAGCAGCAGACCATCATCCTGGCCATGGACGTGTCGGGCAGCATGCGCGCCACCGACGTGCAGCCCAACCGCCTGGTGGCGGCGCAGAACGCGGCCAAGGCCTTCATCGCCGACCTGCCGCGCCATGTGCGCGTGGGCATCGTGGCCTTCGCCGGCACGGCCCAGGTGGTGCAGCCGGCCACGCTCTCGCGCGAAGACCTGGTCGTGGCCATCGACAAGTTCCAGCTGCAGCGCGCCACCGCCATCGGCAGCGCCATCGTGGTGTCGCTGGCCGAGCTGTTCCCCGATGCCGGCATCGACGTGGGCGCCATGACCTACGGCCGCGAGCGGCCGCGCGGCCAATCCCTGGACAAGCTCGACAAGGAGCTGGCGGCCAAGGGCGAGGTCAAGGAGTTCACGCCGGTGGCGCCCGGCTCCTACGACTCGGCCGCGATCATCCTGCTGACCGACGGCCAGCGCACCACGGGCGTGGACACGCTGGAGGCGGCCAAGATGGCGGCCGACCGCGGCGTGCGCGTCTACACCGTGGGCATCGGCACCGTGGACGGCGAGACCATCGGCTTCGAGGGCTGGTCCATGCGCGTGCGCCTGGACGAAGAGACGCTCAAGGCCGTGGCCACGCGCACCCAGGCCGAGTACTTCTACGCCGGCTCGGCCGAGAACCTGCGCAAGGTCTACCAGACGCTCAGTTCGCGCCTGACGGTGGAGAAGAAGGAAACCGAGGTCTCGGCGCTGCTGGCGCTGGCCGGCGCGCTGCTGGCGCTCGTCTCGGCCGGCCTGTCGCTGGCCTGGTTCAACCGGGTTCTCTGACGCCGCGCTGCGCCTCCACGTGCTGCACCCAGCGCCTGGCGCCGAAACCGGCGCCGACGATGAGCAGCAGCGTCCCCGCGATCAGGGCATAGGTCAGCGGGCCGGGGTTGCGCAGGGCCGCCACGATCTGGTCGACGAAGAAGGCCATCACCAGCGTGCCGGGCGCCATGCCGAGGAAGGTGCCCAGCAGCATGTGGCGCAGGCTGATGTGCGAGGCGCCCGCCACCATGTTGACGATGGCGAACGGCGCCACCGGCACCATGCGGATCGCGATCACGGCCAGCAGGCCATGGTCGGCCAGGCGCTGGCTCACGGCGTTCACGCGCGGCCCACCCAGGCGCTGCACCGCCTCGCGGCCCAGCAGCGAGCCGAGGCCGTGGCTGGCGGCGGCGCCGACCAGGGCACCGGCCATGCAGGTGACGAAGCCGGTCCAGGGCCCGAAAGCCACCAGCGTGACCAGCGTCAGGAAGGTCAGCGGCACGGCCAGCACCAGCGCCAGGCTCAGGCCCGCGACCGCGGCGACGGGGCCGAAGGATTCGCCCAACGCCTGCAGGCCGTCCACGATGCGGTCCACGTCCAGCCACTCGCGCATGGGCGACCAGGTCCAGGCCACGGCCAGGCCGACCAGCACGGCCAGGGCCAGCACCAGGCCCCAGAGCCGGCCGCGCAGGCCGCGGGGCGCGCTCACGCGCCCTGCTCCATGCGCTCGCGCAGCGCCGCGGCGAGCTCGGCCACGTGCCGCTCGTCGAACATCGTGCCATGCATGCCGGCGATCTCCACCTCCTGCAGCTGCCGGCCCATGAGCCGGCGCCAGGGCTTGAACAGCCAGCGGTCCCAGGTGCGCAGGCCCGAGGTGCGCACCAGCAGCGTGGGCCCGTCGTAGGCCTCGGGCTTGTAGCCGCGCAGCGCCATGACCTGGCTCACGAGGCCGGGGTCGTTGAACATGGCGTCGAGCCGGCGGCCATTCATGGTCAGGTCCTGGATGTGGAGGTGCCGCACCACCCAGCCGGCCGCGCGCCAGGCCCGGGTGCCGCCCAGCACGGAACTCGGGTAGGTGGTGTCCAGCAGCACCAGGCCGCGCACCGGCCAGCCGCGCTCGCGCAGCAGCCGCGCGGTCTCCAGCGCGGCCATGCCGGCCACAGAAAAACCGGCCACCCAGCCGCCGTCGAAACCCTGGTCCAGCGCCTGGGCCTGGATGCGGTCGGCGTACATGGCGGCGAGTTCGGCGATGGTCGCGATCGGCTGGTTCGGCGGCGGCTGCAGCATGTACAGGCTGCACGCCTCGCCCATGGCCGGCCCCAGGTTCTGCAGCCGCAGCAGGTCGCCGTGGCCCGAGGCCGCCAGGTACAGCGGCACGCGGCCGGTGCCGCCCAGCGGCAGCAGCAGGCCCGGCGTGCCGCTGTGCTGCTGCAGCGCGGCCGCCAGGCTCTCCACCGTGGGATGCTCGGTGATCAGGTACAGCGGCACCTGCCGGCCCACGAGCTTCTCCAGCCCGCTCATCATGTTGACGGCCGCCAGCGAGTCGCCGCCCAGGTCGAAGAAGTTGTCCTGCACACCGAGGGCCGGCAGCTTGAGCACGTCCTTCCAGAGTTCCAGCAGGGCCCGCTCGGTGTCGTTCGCCGGGGCGCGCGCGCCGCCGCTGGGCAGCGCCACCGGGTCCGGCAGCCGCTTGTAGTCGATCTTGCCGGTGCCGCTGGACGGCAGCTCGGGCAGCAGCGTGATGCTGGCCGGCAGCATGTAGTCGGGCAGGCGCGCGCGCAGCAGCGCGTGCAGGCGGTCGGCGCTCTGGCCCGGCGCCTGGGCCCAGGCGTGGATGGCGGGCTTGCCGCGCAGTTCGCGCAGGTCGGCGGCGGCCTGCACCACGCCGTCGATGGCCAGCAGCGCGGACTCGATCTCGCCCAGCTCGATGCGGTAGCCGCGCAGCTTGACCTGGCGGTCCAGCCGGCCGACGAAGTGCAGGTGGCCGTCGCTGGCCAGCCAGCCGCGGTCGCCGGTGCGGTACATGCGCTCGCCGGCGTGGAAGGGGTCGGCCACGAAGGCCTGCTCGTCCAGCTCGGGCCGGTGCAGGTAGCCGCGCGCCACGGCCGCGCCGCCGATGAAGATCTCGCCCGCCACGCCCAGCGGCAGCGGGCGCAGATTGGCGTCCAGCACGTAGATGCGGGTGTCGTCGATGGGCCGGCCGATCGGCAGCGCCGCGTGGCTGCGCTGGGGCTCGCACTCCCAGGCCGTGGCGAAGATGGTGGCCTCGGTCGGCCCGTAGACGTTGAACAGGCGCCCGCCCGTCACGCCGATGAAGCGGCTGGCCAGCTCGGGCGGCAGCACCTCGCCGCCACAGCAGGCCACGCGCAGCTTGAGGCCCTGGCGGCCGGCCGCGGCGTCGAGGAAGCGCGCCAGCGTGGACGGCACGAAGGCCATGAAGGTCACGCCGTGGCGCAGCGCGAAATCGGCCAGCATCTCGGGCAGCAACCGGCCCGGCGGCGGCAGCGCCACGCTGGCGCCGTGGATCAGCGGCAGCAGCAGCTCGATCAGCGAAGGATCGAAGGTGGCCTGCGTGCCCTGGCCGGAGCGGTCGCGCGCGTCCACCGCCCAGGCGCGCGACAGCCACATGAGCCGGCGCGACAGCATGCCGTGCTCGATGGCCACGCCCTTGGGCCGCCCGGTCGAGCCGGAGGTGAACAGCACGTAGGCCATGTCCGCGGCGGCCGGCCGGCGCGGCGGCAGGTCGGTCGCGTTGACGTCGAACAGTTCGTCGCCCAGCGGGTCCAGCACCAGCGTGTTGCCGTGCAGGCCGCCCAGGCGGTCGACATGGCGCGGCTGGATCACCAGGGCCGCCGCCCCGCTCTCCTGCAGGATGGACGCGAGGCGGGCCAGCGGCGCGTCCACGTCCAGCGGCAGGAAGGCCGCGCCGGCCTTGGCGATGGCCAGCAGCGTGACCACCAGTTCCGGCGACCGCTCCAGCGCCATGGCGACGACGACGTCGCGCCCGGCGCCCCGCTCGACCAGTTGGCGCGCCAGGCGGTTGGCATGCCGGTCCAGCGCCAGGTAGTCCATGCTGCCGCCGTCCCAGACCAGGGCCATGGCCTCGGGCCGCAGCGCGGCCTGGTACTCGAACAGGTTCACGAAGGGCAGCACCACCTGGTGCCATGCCACGTCCTTGTGCTGGCCCGAGACCACGTGCCAGCGCTCCTCGGGCGGCAGCAGTTCGATGCTGTCGACGCTGTCGCCGGGCGGCGTGGCCATGATGGCCTCGACCAGGTGCCACAGCCGCCGGCCCAGCAGCTCGGTCTCGCCGGCCGAGAAGCAGGCGGCGCTGGCCTCCAGCGCCAGCTCCACGTCCTGGGTCGGGTGGAATTCGCAGACCGTCACGCCCAGCGGGAAGCGCGCCACGCCCGAAAACAGCTGGCGCGACTCGACCAGCTGGGCCGCGCCGAAGGCCACGGCATAGTCCTGCCGCTCGAACGAGAGCAGCACGTCGAACAGGCCGTCGCGGTTGGCGCGGATCATCTGCAGTTCGCGGCCGAGTTCGCTGATCGGGTAGCGCGGGTGGCGCAGCGCCGCGCGCATGGAGGCGCCGACGTTGGCGATCAGTTCGGCCACCGGCATCTGCGGCGTGATTTCGATGCGGATTGGCACCACGCCGACGAACATGCCCAGCGTGTCGGTGTAGCGGCGCCCGCCGCGGTTCAGGCTGGGCACGCCGACGATCACGTCGCTGCGCTCGCAGATGCGCGCGAAGTACAGCACCAGGGCGGCCAGCACCAGGTTGAACACGGTCTGGCCCTGCTCCGTCGCGTGCCGGCGCAGCCGCTCGTAGTCGGCCCGCGGCACGCGGTGGAAGGCCAGGCTGGCCGGGGGCAGCGTGTCGGGCCGGGCCTGGCTGAAGCGCCGCTCGATCAGCGGCGTGGGCAGCTCCGGGATGCGCTCGCGCCAGTAGCGTGCATCGCGCGCAAAGCCTTCGGAACTGCGGTAGGCGTTGGACTCGGCGATGAAGGTGCTGTAGTGCGGCACCGACGACAGCGGCGGCGGCTCGCCGGCCAGCAGCGCGTTGTGGATCTCGGCCCAGCGCCGCATCACCTGCGAGGTGCCCCAGCCGTCCATGACCAGGTGGTGGAACTGGATGGTCAGCCCGTGCAGTTGGTCGGACGCGCGCAGCAGCGCGAAGCGCCAGGGCGAGCGACCGTCCAGCACGAAGGGCTCGGTCATGCGCTGCTGCCACCAGCGGCGCATGGCCTCCTTGGGGTCCTCGGCATCGCCCAGGTCCACCACCTCCAGCGCCGGTTCCTCGGTCGGCGCCAGCAGGTGCTGGCGGCCGTCGGGCAGCGGCGCCAGACGCAGCGCCTCGTTCTCGGCGACCAGGTGGGCGAGCGCGCGGCGGAACACGCCCAGATCGAGCAGGCCCACCAGGAAGGCGCCGCCGCCGATGTTCAGGTGGGCGCTGCCGGGCCAGGCGCGCTGGTCGAGCCAGACCTCGCGCTGGCTCAGCGACAGCGCCAGCCCGGCGTTCGGTGCGCTGCCGGCGCGCGGTTCGGCATGGGCTACAGGCGCGTCCATTGCGCAATCCTCTCCACCGCGTAGCGGTAACCGGCCTCGACGATCTCCGGCGCCCGCTTGTGGTCCATCATCGAGTACTCGGCCACGGGCGGCTCCAGGTAGTGGTCGGCCTGCGCCACGGTCGCGGCGCGCTGGTGCAGGCCGCCGATGTGGCCGGCCCGGTACAGGATCTCGACGATGCCGGGCTGCGTGGGGTTGCGTGCCAGCAGGCCCTTGAGCGCGCTGCGGCGCGACAGGCGGGCCAGGTCCTGCGCCACGGCCAGGTCTTCCTGCACGTCCACGTCGATCGCGATGATGGTGCCGTTGCCGCGCCGGCGCTCCAGCGGCGTGCCCAGGCGCATGCGCATGGCGTTCACCGGCACGTTCTCCAGGATGGCGCCGTCCACCAGCAGGTCGCCCTTGTGCAGCACGGGCGGGAACAGCCCGGCCGGCGAGTTGCTGGCCAGCACTGCCTTCCAGAGCGGGCCGGTGTCCTGCACCGTGGTGTGGCCCTTGGACAGGTTGCAGGCCGCCGCGAAGAACGGCCGCCACAGACTGTCGACGCGGCGCTCGCCGAACATCCTGCGCAGGTCGCGCTCGACCCTGAAGCCCGAGACCAGCGAGATCAGCGGCAGCGTCAGCCGCTCGCCGCCGGCCGCGAACGCCTGGGTGTTGCGCATGATCTCGTCCAGCGGCACGTCGCAGGCGTACTGCGCGCCGACCAGCGCGCCCATGCTGTTGCCGCCCACCATGTCGATCGGGATGCCGGCCTCGTGCAGCGCGCGCAGGATGCCCAGGTGGGCATAGCCGCGGGCGCCGCCGCCGCCCAGCACCACGCCGACGGCGGTGCCGGTCAGGAAGCGCGCGAGCCGCGCGAAGTCCTCGACATGGTCGGCGCGCAGCGGGTAGACGCGCTCGCAGGCGCGGCCGGCGAGCCAGCGCCGCACCTCGCGCGGCGACTGGGCATCGGCCGGATGCATGACCACCAGGTGCTTGCGCTTGAGCGCGTAGCCCGGCTCGCGCGCCAGCTGCTGCTCCAGCTCGCTGACGGCCAGCGTGCCATCGGCGCGGGCCACGTAGATGACCTGGTCGGCCTGGCGGAAGGCGCGGCGCGTCCACTCCGTGGCCTGGGTTTCGGCCTCGTAGACCAGATGGTCGAATTGCTCGTCCAGCGCGTCGCCCTGGCTCTCGCCCTGGGCGCCGCTGGTCGGGGGCGGCAGGTGCCGCGCGCGCCCGGTCTTGGCGAAGGCGGCCGTCAACGCGCGCGCCACGGCCCCGGCCTGCGCATCGAGGTGCAGCGGCACCACCACGAAGGACTGGGCGAAGGCCCGCTGCGTCACCTGCGCGCCGTGGCGCAGGTGGTTGTAGATGGCCTGCGAGAACACGCGGTTCACGGCCAGCGGGCGCAACTGGAGCAAGGCCTCGAAATCGGCGCTGTGCAGCACGGCCAGCGTGGAGTCGCGCACCGCCGTCACGTCGGCGGTGCGCGGCTGCTGCAGGATCATGCCGGTCTCGCCCACGCCTTCGCCGACGCTGATCTCGTTGTAGAGCAGCAGGCTCCCGTCGGGGTTGGTGCGCGAGACCCGCAGCCGCCCGCTCAGCAGGATCAGCATGCTGTCCGAAGGGGCGCCCTCGCGCAGCACCTGGTGGCCGCCGGGCACGTCCTGGCGCACCAGGAAGCGCGCGAGGTCGTGCAGCACCTCCTCGTCGAGCTGGCCGAAGATCCGGCTGCTCCGCAGCACCTGCAATGCACGCGCCTGAAACTTCTCCGCTGCGATCATGCGCGAGAACCCTTTCCTCTGCGAAGCGCATGCGAGCGGAATGGATCCCGATCTGTCGATGCGCCAGTACACACTCCTGCACCCGCGCATGACGATAACAAATTCAAACGTTCTTTGGCATGAAAAGTGCGCGATTTATCACGCAGTCTCCCACCGTTACACCTCTGTGCGCGCTTTAGCGCACAGGAGCAAACAGATCGACGCGGTCGGTGATGACGGTGTGCTCGCCGAGCGCGCGCAAGCGTTGCGCCTCGGCCTCGTCGTTGACGGTGTAGCTGGCCATCCGCAGGCCCGCAGCCCGCGCCTGCTGCACCAGGCCGGCCGTCCAGAGGCTGTGCCTGCAGACCAGCAGCTGGCAGCCCAGGCCGGCGGCCGTCTGCGCCCAGTCATCGGTCAGCTCGTCGAGCAGCAGCCCGCGCGGCAGCGCCGGCTGGGCCGCCTGGGCCGCCTGCAACGACGCCACCTGGAACGAGGTCAGCAGCGGCTGCACGGGCTGGCCGGCCCACAGCGCAGCCGCGGCATCGGCCACGGCCGCGCCGGTGGCGGCCTCGGCCCCCGGGGTCGGCTTGATCTCGATGTTGAGCAGCAGGCCGTTGGCCAGGCAGAAGCGTGCGATGCCGGCCAGCGTGGCCAGCGGTTCGCCCGCGTAGGCGCGCGAATGCCAGCCGCCGGCATCCAGCTGCGCGAGTTCGCCCCAGGGCTTGTCGCCGGCGGTGCCCTGGCCGTCGGTGGTGCGCTCCAGCGTCGCGTCGTGCAGCAGGAAGGGCACGCCGTCGGCACTCAGTTTCACGTCGCACTCGAACATGCGGTAGCCGTGCGCGGCACCCAGGCGGAACGCGGCCAGCGTGTTCTCGGGCGCCAGCTTGCCGGCGCCGCGGTGCGCCACCCAGGCGGGGTAAGGCCAGGGCGTGGCCATCAGAGCCGCTGCCGCGTCCCGGCGTCGAACCAGTGCAGCTGCGCGGCCGGCACGCCCACGGCCACGGTGTCGCCGATGCGCGGCGCCTCCAGCATCGCGTCCTGGCGCACGGTGAACAGACTCTGGCCGAGGCGGCCGTAGACCAGGCGTTCGGCGCCCAGCATCTCCACCGCCTCGACCACCAGGTGCCAGGCGCCGTCGGCGCGCAGTTCGGCGTGTTCGGGGCGCAGGCCCAGCACCAGCGCGCCGTCGCGCGGCGCGGCCTGCGGCAGGGCCAGGCGCTGCTCGCCGACGACGAAGCGCGTTCCCTCGGCCTGGCCTTCGATGAGGTTCATGGGCGGCGAGCCGATGAAGCTGGCCACGAAGGTGGTGGCGGGCCGGTGGTAGACCTCCTCGGGCGTACCGAACTGCTCCATGCGGCCGGCGTTCATGACCATCATGCGCTGCGCCAGCGTCATGGCCTCCACCTGGTCGTGCGTGACGAACAGCGAGGTGATGCCCAGCTCGTTGTGCAGCTTCTGGATCTCCAGCCGGGTCTGGGCGCGCAGCTTGGCGTCCAGGTTGGAGAGCGGCTCGTCGAACAGGAAGACCTGCGGCTGGCGCACGATGGCGCGGCCCATGGCCACGCGCTGGCGCTGGCCGCCGGAGAGCTGGCGCGGCTTGCGGTCCAGCAGGTGCGTGAGCTCCAGGATCTTGGCGGCCTTGTCCACGCGCTGGCGGATCTCCTCCTTGGGCACCTTGGCGATCTTCAGGCCGTAGGCCATGTTCTCGAAGTTCGTCATGTGCGGGTACAGCGCGTAGTTCTGGAACACCATCGCGATGTCGCGCTCGGCCGGCTCCACGTCGTTCACCACGCGCGGGCCGATCGCGATCTCGCCCTCGCTGACCTCTTCCAGCCCGGCCACCATGCGCAGCAGCGTGGACTTGCCGCAGCCCGAGGGGCCGACGATGACGACGAACTCGCCGTCGTGGATTTCGGCGTCGACGCCGTGGATGACCTGCAGCGCCTTGGCGCCGTGGCCATAGCGCTTGATGAGCTTGCGGATGGAAATGGACGCCATGTGTGCTTATTTCTCGGTATCGACCAGGCCCTTGACGAACCACTTCTGCATGAGCACCACGACCAGCGCCGGCGGCAGCATGGCCAGGATGGCCGTGGCCATGATGATGTTCCAGTCGGTGGCCGCGTCGCCGCTGGCGATCATGCGCTTGATGCCGATGACGATGGGGTACATGTCCTCGGTGGTGGTGGCCAGCAGCGGCCACAGGTACTGGTTCCAGCCGTAGATGAACTGGATCACAAACAGCGCCGCGATCGAGGTCTGCGACAGCGGCACCAGCACGTCCTTGAAGAAGCGCATGGGCCCGGCACCGTCGATGCGCGCCGCTTCCACGAGTTCGTCGGGCACGGTCAGGAAGAACTGCCGGAACAGGAAGGTGGCCGTGGCCGAGGCGATCAGCGGCACCGTGAGCCCGGCATAGGTGTTGAGCATGTTCAGGTCCGACAGGACCTTGTAGGTGGGCAGGA
Source organism: Pseudorhodoferax sp. (assembly GCA_049840715.1). Taxonomy (GTDB): domain Bacteria; phylum Pseudomonadota; class Gammaproteobacteria; order Burkholderiales; family Burkholderiaceae_C; genus Pseudorhodoferax. The sequence goes on along the minus strand of JASGJO010000030.1, from coordinate 59,978 downwards.
TGCGCACCTCCACCGGCAGCATCAGCGTGATGAAGATCATCCAGAAGACGAGCTTCTTGAACGGGAAGCGGAAGTAGACGATGGCGAAGGCCGACAGCAGCGAGATCGCGATCTTTCCGAGGCTGATGACCAGCGCCGTGACCAGGCTGACCCACATCATGCGGCCGACCGGCGCGGCCGAGCCCTGGGTGGAGCCGGAGCCGGTCAGCGCCGCGGTGTAGTTCTCCACCATGTGGCTGCCGGGCGTGATCGGCATGGGCACCTGCACGATCTCGTCGCGCGTGTGCGTGGAGGCCACGAAGGCCAGGTAGATCGGGAAGGCGACGATCAGGATGCCCAGCACCAGCACGAGGTGCGAGAGCAGCGTCAGGAGGGGGCGGCGCTCGACCATGTCAGTAATTGACCTTCTTCTCGACGTAGCGGAACTGGATGACGGTCAACACCACGACGATCGCCATCAGCACCACCGACTGCGCGGCCGAGCCGCCCAGGTCCAGCGCCTTGAAGCCGTCGTGCCAGACCTTGTAGACCAGGATGGAGGTGTCGCGGCCGGGCCCGCCCTCGGTCGTCGCGTGCACGATGGCGAAGGTGTCGAAGAAGGCATAGACCACGTTGATGACCAGGAGGAAGAACGTGGTGGGCGACAGCAGCGGCAGCTGGATGGACAGGAAGCGGCGCGCCGGGCCCGCGCCGTCGATGGCGGCGGCCTCGATCAGCGCCTTGGGGATGGACTGCAGGCCCGCCAGGAAGAACAGGAAGTTGTAGGAGATCTGCTTCCAGACCGCGGCCACGACGATCAGCGTGAGCGCATGGCCGGAGTTGAGCAGGTGGTTCCAGTCGTAGCCCAGGCCGCGCAGCCCGTAGGCCACGATGCCGATGCTGGGCGAGAACATGAACACCCACAGCACGCCGGCCACCGCGGGCGCGACGGCGTAGGGAATGATCAGAAAGGTCTTGTAGACCAGGGCGCCGCGCAGGATGCGGTCGGCGAACACGGCCAGCACCAGCGACACCGCGATGCCCAGGCCCGCCACGAGCACCGAGAACAGCGCCGTGACCTTGAAGGATTCGAGATAGGCCGCGTCCTCGAACAGCGCGACGAAGTTGTCGAGCCCGACCCAGACCGTGGAGGTGCCGAAGGCGTCCTCCGTCTGCAGCGACTGCACGATGGCCTGGCTGGCTGGCCAGAAGAAGAACACCAGCACGACCGCCATCTGCGGGGCGACCAGCAGCCAGGGCAGCCATGCCGAGCGGAACAGAACGCGTTTTTCCATGTGTGCCAGTCAAGCTGCCGCGTCGGCCGACGCCGGCGGGCAGCGAGTCTATCGTGCGGCGGCCCCCTCCCCCGCTCGGCGGGGGACGGCCAGGCGGGGGTTGCTCACGGACGGCCGCCCGCGCGGACCAAGGCGTCAGCCCTTGTTCGCTTTCTGGAAACGCTCGAGCTGCTCGTTGCCGCGCTTGACGGCGTTGTCCAGCGCCTGCTTGGCGCTTTGCTTGCCGCTCCAGATCTGCTCGGCCTCCTCGTCCACGATGGTGCGGATCTGCACGAAGTTTCCGAGGCGGATGCCGCGCGACTTGTCGGTGGTCTTGCGGATCATCTGCGTGACGGCCACGTCGGTGCCGGGGTTCTGCTTGTAGAAGCCCGACTTCTCGGTCAGCTCGTAGGCGGCCATCGTCACCGGCAGGTAGCCCGTGCGCTTGTGGCTGGCGGACTGCACCTCGGCGTCCGACAGGAAGGTGAAGAACGCGGCCACGCCCTTGTACTCGGCCGGCTTCTTGCCGCCGATGGCCCACAGGCTGGCGCCGCCGATCACGGTGTTCTGCGGTGCGCCGGCCACGTCGGGGTAGTAGGGCAGCGCGCCGATGCCGTAGGCGAACTTGGCGTCCTTGGCGACGCGCGCATACAGGCCCGAAGAGCCCGTCATCATCGCGCACTCGCCCGAGGGGAAGGAGGCGTCAGGCGTGTTGTTGCGGCCCTTGTAGACGAACAGGCCCTGCTGCGACATGTTGGCCAGGTTCTCGAAGTGGCGCACATGCAGCGGCGAGTTGAAGGCCAGGCGCGTGGCCGTGCCGCCGAAGCCGTTGTTGAGCGTGGCGTACAGCGTGTTGTGCCAGGCCGAGAAGCTCTCCAGCTGCGTCCAGCTGACCCAACTGGTGGTGAACGGGCACTTGTGGCCGCTGGCCTTGAGCTTGGCCGCGGCGGCCACGACCTCGGGCCAGGTCGTCGGCGCCTTGTTCGGGTCCAGGCCGGCCGCCTTGAAGGCGTCCTTGTTGTAATAGAAGATGGTCGTGGAGCTGTTCAGCGGGAAGCTCAGCATCTGGCCGTTGGGCGCCGTGTAGTAGCCGGCCACGGCGGAGATGTAGGCGCTCTGGTCGAACTTGGCGCCCGACTCCTTCATGATCTCGCCGACCGGCTTGATCACGCCCTTGGAAGCCATCATGGTCGCGGTGCCGACCTCGAACACCTGCAGGATGTGCGGCGCATTGCCGGCGCGGAAGGCGGCGACGCCGGCCGTCAGCGTCTCGTCGTACTGGCCCTTGTAGGTCGGCACGACCTTGTATTCGCTCTGGCTGGCGTTGAACTGCTTGGCCAGGTCGTTGACCCATTCGCCCAGCGGCCCGCTCATGGCGTGCCACCATTGGATCTCGGTCTGGGCCTGGGCCGGCAGCGTGAACGCGGCAGCGGCCAGTGCCGCCAGGGCAAAGGTCTTCTTCATGAATGCTCCGAAAGAAAGGAAAGGCGGCAGGCTAGCCCCACCATGTGACAAAACGATTTAAGCGCAGTGACTGTCATGCGCCCATGCGGGCTTTCCATGGGCTGCACGGATCAGGGCACCGATTGTTGCGCTGCGGTAACATCCACGCCCGCCTGCACAGGGCCGGCGGCTCCAGCACGACCCCCGATGAACGCCCCGAACACCCTGACACAGCTGCTGACGCCCGCAGAGGACCAGCAGCGCCTGCGCGAGATCCCCTACAACTACACCTCGTTCTCCGACCGCGAGATCGTCGTGCGGCTGCTGGGCGCGCGCGCCTGGGAGTTGGTGCAGACCCTGCGCGCCGAGCGCCGTACCGGCCGCTCCGCCCGCATGCTCTACGAGGTGCTGGGCGACATCTGGGTCGTGCAGCGCAACCCTTACCTGCAGGACGACCTGCTGGACAACCCCAAGCGCCGCGCCCTGCTGGTGCAGGCGCTGCAGCACCGCCTTGCCGCCGCCGAGGAACGCCGCACGCCGCAGGCCGACCCCGCGCGCGACGCGCTGGTCGGTGAACTGCTGGAGGCCGCGCGCCAGGCCGTGGCCCGCTTCGACGCCGATTTCGCCGAGATCGCCACGCTGCGCCGGCGCGCGCGCCGCGCGCTGCAAAAGCTCACGGCCAAGGACAACATCAAGTTCGACGGCATGGCCCGGGTGGCCCATGTGACCGACGCGACCGACTGGCGCGTGGAGTACCCCTTCGTGGTGCTGACGCCCGACACCGAGGCCGAGATGGCCGGCATGGTCGCCGCCTGCATCGCGCTGGGCCTGACCATCATCCCGCGCGGCGGCGGCACCGGCTACACGGGCGGCGCGATCCCGCTCTCCTGGAAGAGCGCGGTCATCAACACCGAGAAGCTCGAGGCCATGACCGAGGTCGAGCTGGTCGCCCTGCCCGGCCTGGAGCAGCCGGTGGCCACGATCTGGACCGGCGCCGGCGTGGTCACGCAGCGCGTGGCCGATGCGGCCGAGCGCGGCGGCTACGTGTTCGCGGTCGACCCGACCTCGGCCGAAGCCTCCTGCATCGGCGGCAACGTGGCCATGAACGCTGGCGGCAAGAAGGCCGTGCTGTGGGGCACGGCGCTGGACAACCTGGCCTCCTGGCGCATGGTCACGCCGCAGGCGCAGTGGCTGGAGGTCACGCGGCTGAACCACAACCTGGGCAAGATCCACGACGTGGAGGTGGCGAGCTTCCAGCTCGACTACTTCGAGGCCGACGGCAAGACGCCCGTGCGCAGCGAGCGCCTGGACATCCCCGGCCGCGTGTTCCGCAAGGAAGGCCTGGGCAAGGACGTGACCGACAAGTTCCTGTCGGGCCTGCCGGGCATCCAGAAGGAAGGCTGCGACGGCCTGATCACGAGCGCGCGCTGGATCGTGCACCGCATGCCGGCGCACACGCGCACCGTGTGCCTGGAGTTCTTCGGCAACGCCAAGGACGCCGTGCCCAGCATCGTCGAGATCAAGGACTTCATGTTCGCCGAGCAGAAGCGCTCGGGCGTGCTGCTGGCCGGCCTGGAGCACCTGGACGACCGCTACCTGAAGGCCGTGGGCTACGCGACCAAGTCCAAGAGCCATGGCGCGGGCCTGCCCAAGATGGTGCTGTTCGGCGACATTGCGGGCGACGACGCCGATGCCGTGGCGCGCGCCACCTCCGAGGTGGTGCGCATCGCCAACTCGCGCAGCGGCGAAGGCTTCATCGCCATCAGCCCCGAGGCACGCAAGAAGTTCTGGCTGGACCGCAAGCGCACGGCCGCCATCAGCCGCCACACCAACGCCTTCAAGATCAACGAAGACGTGGTGATCCCGCTGCCGCGCATGGCCGAATACACCGACGGCATCGAGCGCATCAACATCGAGCTGTCGCTGCGCAACAAGCTCGCGCTGGTCGATGCGCTGATCGAGTTCTTCGGCGCCGGCAAGCTGCCGCTGGGCAAGGAAGACGACGCCAACGAGATCGCCTCGGCCGAGCTGCTGGAAGACCGCGTGGCCCAGGCGCTGGCGCTGCTGCGCGAGGTGCGCATGCAGTGGCACGGCTGGCTGCACGACGTCGATGCCCTGTTCCCGCAGCTGCAGGACCACAGCCTGCGCGCGAGCTGGAAGACGCAGATCCGCGCGCCGCTGCAGACCCTGTTCCCGGGCGCAGCCTTCCGCCCGCTGCTGCAGGAGTGCGAGGCGATCCACAAGCGCGTGCTCAAGGGCCGCGTGTGGGTCGCGCTGCACATGCACGCCGGCGACGGCAACGTGCACACCAACATCCCGGTCAACAGCGACAACTACGCCATGCTGCAGACCGCGCACGAGGCCGTGGCCCGCATCATGGTGCTGGCCCGCTCGCTCGACGGCGTGATCTCGGGCGAGCACGGCATCGGCATCACCAAGCTGGAGTTCCTGACCGAGGACGAGGTCGCGCCGTTCGCCGACTACAAGCGCCGCGTCGACCCCGAGGGCCGCTTCAACAAGGGCAAGCTGCTGCGCGACCCCTCTTTGCCGGCCGACCTGACCAACGCCTACACGCCCAGCTTCGGGCTCATGGGCCACGAGTCGCTGATCCTGCAGCAGTCCGACATCGGCGCCATCGCCGACAGCGTCAAGGACTGCCTGCGCTGCGGCAAGTGCAAGCCGGTCTGCGCCACGCACGTGCCGCGCGCCAACCTGCTCTACAGCCCGCGCAACAAAATCCTGGCCACCTCGCTGCTGATCGAGGCCTTCCTCTACGAGGAGCAGACGCGCCGCGGCGTGTCGATCAAGCACTGGGCCGAGTTCGAGGACGTGGCCGACCACTGCACGGTCTGCCACAAGTGCCTGACGCCCTGCCCGGTCAAGATCGACTTCGGCGACGTGACCATGAACATGCGCAACCTGCTGCGCAAGATGGGCGAGAAGAGCTTCCGCCCCGGCAACGCCGCCGCGATGCTGATGCTCAACGCGACCAACCCGCAGACCATCAAGTTCATGCGCACGGCCATGGTCGACGTGGGCTTCAAGGCCCAGCGCCTGGCCAGCGACGTGCTGCACGGCCTGGCCAGGAAGCAGACCGCCGCGCCGCCGGCCAGCGTGGGCGCCGCGCCGCTCAAGGAGCAGGTGGTCCACTTCGTGAACAAGAAGATGCCCGGCGGCCTGCCCAAGCGCAGCGCGCGCGCGCTGCTGGACATCGAGGACAAGGACTACGTGCCCATCATCCGCAATCCGCAGGCCACGAGCACGGATTCGGAGGCGGTGTTCTATTTCCCGGGCTGCGGCTCGGAGCGGCTGTTCAGCCAGGTGGGCCTGGCCACGCAGGCCATGCTCTGGCATGCCGGCGTGCAGACCGTGCTGCCGCCGGGCTACCTGTGCTGCGGCTACCCGCAGCGCGGCTCGGGCCAGTTCGACAAGGCCGAGAAGATCATCACCGACAACCGGGTGCTGTTCCACCGCGTGGCCAACACGCTGAACTACCTGGACATCAAGACCGTGGTGGTCAGCTGCGGCACCTGCTTCGACCAGTTGCAGGGCTACCAGTTCGACAAGATCTTCCCGGGCTGCCGCATCGTGGACATCCACGAGTTCCTGCTCGAAAAGGGCGTGACACTGGGCGAGGCCGGGGCCTACCTGTACCACGACCCCTGCCACACGCCCATGAAGCAGCAAGAGCCCATGAAGACGGTGAAGGCGCTGCTGGGCGACGGCGTGCGCAAGAGCGAACGCTGCTGCGGCGAATCCGGCACGCTGGGCGTGACGCGGCCCGACATCTCCACGCAGATCCGCTTCCGCAAGGAGGAGGAACTGCGCAAGAGCGAGACCGCGCTGCGCGCCCAGGGCGTGCAGGGCGACCTCAAGATCCTGACCAGCTGCCCGAGCTGCCTGCAGGGCCTGTCGCGCTACCGGAACGACCTGCAGAGCGGCCTGCTCGAAGCCGACTACATCGTCGTCGAGATGGCGCGCAAGATCCTCGGCGAAGACTGGATGCAGACCTACGTCGCCGACGCCAACCGCGGCGGCATCGAGCGCGTGCTGGTGTAATCCGCGTCATGGCCGGCCTGACCCCCACCACCCCGCAGCCCGAAGACATCACCGTGCATGGCCAGTCGCGCGTGCTGGAGATCGCGTTTTCCGACGGTGCGCGCTTTCGCATCCCGTTCGAGCTGATGCGCGTGTACTCGCCCTCGGCCGAGGTGCAGGGCCACGGCCCGGGCCAGGAGGTGCTGCAGACCGGCAAGCGCGAGGTCACGCTGCTGGGGCTGGAGCCCGTCGGCAACTACGCCGTGCAGCCCGCGTTCTCGGACGGCCACAGTTCGGGCATCTTCACCTGGGAGTACCTGTACTTCCTGGGCAGGGAAGAGCAGCAGCTGTGGGCCGACTACCAGCGCCGCCTGGCCGAGGCCGGTGTCGACCGCGACGCACCGATGGCGCCGCCGGCAGGCCACGGCTGCGCCAGCCACTGACGCCCACGCGGCGCTGCGCGCCGCCTGTGTGGCGCAAACCGCCACACAATCCCCGATCTGGTGCAGGGGTGTGAGTCCCTGTACACCTCTTGTGTCCTAGGATTCGCTGCATGTCATCCACCCATTTCGGTTTCCAGTCCGTCGACGAGACGGAGAAGGCCAGCCGCGTGCGGGAGGTGTTCGATTCGGTCGCCCCCAAGTACGACCTCATGAACGACCTCATGTCCGCCGGGCTGCACCGCGTCTGGAAGCGCTACACCACGCTGGTGGCCAATGTGCGCGAGGGCCAGCATGTGCTGGACATCGCCGCCGGGACCGGCGACCTCACGCGCAGCTTCGCCAAGAGCGCGGGCCGCACCGGGCTGGTGGTGCATACCGATATCAACGAGGCCATGCTGCGCACCGGCCGCGACCGCCTGCTCGACGAGGGCGTGGTGGTGCCGAGCATGGTCTGCGATGCCGAGGCCCTGCCCTTCGCCGACGCGAGCTTCGACCTCGTCAGCGTGGCCTTCGGCCTGCGCAACATGACGCACAAGGACAAGGCCCTGGCCGAGATGTGCCGCGTGCTCAAGCCGCGCGGCAAGCTGCTGGTGCTGGAGTTCTCCAAGGTCGCCAAGCCGCTGGAGAAAGCCTACGACTGGTATTCCTTCAAGGTGCTGCCGCGGATCGGCAAGGTGGTGGCCGGCGACGACGCCAGCTACCGCTACCTGGCCGAATCGATCCGCATGCACCCCGACCAGCAGGCCCTCAAAAGCCTCATGCAGGCGCAGGGATTCGGCCACGTGGACTATCACAACATGACCGGTGGCATGGTGGCCCTGCACGTGGGCATCAAGTGCTGAACCGCTTTACTTTGATCTGAAGACGACGAGGAGACCTCGATGAAATTCCTGACCGTGATCCTGGCCGGTGCGCTGCTGCTGACGCTGGGTACCGACGCCGACGCACAGCGCCGCATGGGCGGTGGCAAGTCCATCGGCAAGCAGTCGAGCAACGTGACGCAGCGCGAAGCCGCGCCGCAGGCCCCGGCCGCACCGGCGCAGTCGGCCAACAACGCCGTGCCGAACAAGGCCGCCGCGGCCCCCAATGCCGCAGCCGCGCAACCCAAGCGCCCCTGGGGCGCGATGCTGGGCGGCCTGGCCGCCGGCCTGGGCCTGGCCTGGCTGGCGTCCTCGCTGGGCCTGGGCGAAGCCTTCGGCCAGTTCCTGCTGATCGCACTGCTGGCGCTGGTGGCCATGGTGGTCATCGGGGCCGTGATGCGCCGCCGCGGCGCGCAGCCGCAGCAGGCCAACCGCAGCCCCTTCGCCTTCCAGGGCGCCGGCCCGGCCTCGCCGCAGGAGCCGCTGACGCCGCGCAGCTACCGGCCCGAGAACGTCGGCAACGACGCCTCGGCACGCCCCTGGGAGCGCAGCGCGACCGCCTTCGATGCAGGCACGGCCGGCGTCGGCAGCACGGGCGTGGTGATCGGCTCGGGCCTGTCGGGCTCGCAGACCTGGGGCATTCCGGCCGACTTCGACACCGATGGTTTCCTGAACGCCGCCAAGCGCAACTTCGTGACGCTGCAATCGGCCTGGGACCGTGCCGACATCTCCTCGCTGCGCGCCATGATGACCGACGCCATGCTGGGCGAGATCCAGGCCCAGCTCAAGGAGCGCGAAGCCCACACCGGCGGCCAGTCCAACACCACCGAAGTCGTGATGCTGGACGCCAAGCTGCTGGGCATCGAGGACACGGGCGAGGACTACATGGCCAGCGTGGAGTTCTCCGGCATGATCCGCGAGGAACCCTCGGCCGGCCCGAGCCCGTTCCGCGAAGTCTGGAACATGACCAAGCCCAAGAGCGGCCATGCCGGCTGGCTGGTGGCCGGTGTCCAGGCACTGCAATAAAGCCGATGCGCCGCGGAATGCGGCGCAAACGCGGAAATAATCGGGGACATGGCCACATCGTCCCCTTTTTCTTTTCTGGGCAACCTGCTCGACCGCGTCGGCAGTTCGCTGCAGCCGCCCGCCTGGGCCGTGGAGGAGTTCCACCGGCGCCTGGTGCTGCTGCTCAACCACGTGCTGATGCAGGAGGCGCAGGCCATGGAGCGCCTGGCGCGCCACCAGGGCCGCGCCGTGCGCTTCCAGTGGCGCCATTTCACGCTGCACCTGATGGCCACGCCGGCCGGCCTGCTGGACCTGGCCGATCCGCTGGTGCCGGCGGACCTGACGCTGACGGTGACCGAGGAATCCCCGGCCGCGCTGGCGCAGACCCTGCTGCGCGGCGACAAGCCCGGCATCCGCATCGAGGGCGACGTGCAGTTGGCGGCCGACGTGAACTGGCTCATCGAACATGTGCGCTGGGACATCGAGGAAGACCTGTCGCGCCTGATCGGTGACGCGCCGGCCCACACGCTGGGCCAGGTCGGCCGGGCCGCGTCGTCCGCGCTCAAGAAGTTCGTGGCACTGGCCAGCGGCGCGCGCGGCAAGAACCCGGCATGAGCACCGCCGGGCCATCCCAAGGCGCTCGCTCCGCAGGCACAGGCATCCCAGTGCGCGCCGACATGACGGCCTGCAGGAAGGCCGCACCGTGAGGCAGTTCGCCCGCGGCGCCTACATCTCCTGGATCGCGCTGCGCTACGGCCTGGACGAGCTGGTGCTCTCCAGCTTCCGCCAGCCCTGGCTGCGCGGGCTCACGCGCGTGCTCTCGGTCGGGCGCGACCTCAGCGCGCCGCGCGGCCAGCGCCTGCGCGAGGCGCTGGAGCGGCTGGGGCCGCTGTTCGTGAAGTTCGGCCAGGTGCTGTCCACGCGGCGCGACCTGCTGCCGCCCGACATCGCCGACGAGCTCGCGCGGCTGCAGGACCGCGTGCCGCCCTTCCCCTCCGAGATCGCGGTGGAGACCATCGAGCGCGCCTTCCGCAAGCCGCTCGACGAGATCTTCGTGCAGTTCGACCGCACGCCGATCGCCAGCGCCTCCATCGCGCAGGTGCACTTCGCCGTGCTGCGCACGCGCAAGGGCGAGCAGCGCGAGGTCGCCGTCAAGGTGCTGCGCCCCGGCATGCTGGCCACCATCGAGAACGATCTGGCGCTCATGCGCATGCTGGCCGGCTGGGTGCAGCGGGCCTCGGCCGAGGCCAAGCGGCTCAAGCCGCTGGAGGTGGTGGGCGAGTTCGACAAGTACCTGCACGACGAGCTGGACCTGCTGCGCGAGGCCTCGAGCGCGGCCCAGCTGCGCCGCAACATGGCCGACCTGGACCTGGTGCTGATCCCTGAGATGTTCTGGGACTACTGCGCACCGGACGTGATCGTCATGGAGCGCATGAACGGCGTGCCCATCGGCCAGACCGCGCGCCTGCGCGAGGCCGGCGTCGACATGCACCGGCTGGCGCGCGACGGCGTGACCATCTTCTTCACGCAGGTGTTCCGCGACGGTTTCTTCCACGCCGACATGCACCCCGGCAACATCCAGGTCAGCCTGGAGCCGGCCACCTTCGGGCGCTACATCTCGCTGGACTTCGGCATCGTCGGCACGCTGACGGAGTTCGACAAGGAATACCTGGCGCAGAACTTCACGGCCTTCTTCCGGCGCGACTACAAGCGCGTGGCCGAACTGCACATCGAATCGGGCTGGGTGCCGGCCAGCACGCGCGTGGACGAGCTCGAGGCCGCCATCCGCGCCGTCTGCGAGCCCTACTTCGACCGCCCGCTCAAGGAGATCTCGCTGGGCATGGTGCTGATGCGGCTGTTCCAGACCTCGCGCCGCTTCCACGTGGAGATCCAGCCGCAGCTGGTGTTGCTGCAAAAGACGCTGCTCAACATCGAGGGCCTGGGCCGCGAACTCGACCCGGACCTGGACCTGTGGGCCACGGCCAAGCCCTTCCTGGAGAAATGGATGATGCAGCAGATCGGCCCGCAGGCCCTGCTGCGCCAGCTGCGCGACGAGGCGCCGCGCTACGCCAAGCTGCTGCCCGAGATGCCGCGCCTGCTGGTCGACTACCTGCGCCGCGGCGGCCATGCGCCGGCGCAGGACCGGCAGCTGGCCCAGCTGCTGGCCGAGCAGCGCCGCGCCAACCGACGGCTGCAGGCCATCATCTACGGCGGCATCGGTTTTGCTTTGGGTTTGCTGGTCATGCAGCTGTGGGTGCGCGTGCAGCTGTTCTGAATAACGACTTGATGGGAGAACTGGGATCGTGCTGCTGACACTGGTGTTCGTCTACCTGCTCGCCACCATCGCCATCGGCCTGTGGGCCGCGCGCAGGGTGAAAACCACGGCCGACTTCGCGGTCGCCGGCAAGAACCTGCCGCTGATCATGATCGTGACGACCACGTTCGCGACCTGGTTCGGCTCGGAAACCGTGATGGGCATCCCGGCCAAGTTCGTCGAGGGCGGCTTGAACGGCGTGGTCGAGGACCCGTTCGGTGCGGGTTTCTGCCTGATCCTGGTCGGCGTGTTCTTCGCCGCCAAGCTCTACAAGATGGACCTGCTGACCATCAGCGACTACTACCGCGAGCGCTACGGCCGCGTGGTCGAGGTCGGCTGCTCGCTGATCATCATGCTGAGCTACCTGGGCTGGGTCTCGGCCCAGGTCACGGCGCTGGGCCTGGTGTTCCACCTGCTGTCGGGCGGCGCGATCGGCGTGGCCATGGGCATGGTGATCGGCGTGGTCTCCATCCTGGCCTACACGCTGTTCGGCGGCATGTGGTCGGTGGCCGTGACCGACTTCATCCAGATGATCATCCTGGTCGCCGGCCTGGCCATCCTCGCGGTGTTCGCGGGGCAGATGGCCGGCGGCGCCGACAAGGTGATCGACCTGGCCGTGAGCCGCGACCTGTTCAAGTTCTGGCCCGAGCCCAGCCTGCACGACATGCTGTTCTTCTTCGCCGCGGCCATCACCATGATGCTGGGCTCGATCCCGCAGCAGGACGTGTTCCAGCGCGTCATGTCGGCCAACAGCGTCTCGGCCGCGACCAAGGGCCCCGTGATCGGCGGCACCATGTACATCCTGTTCGCCTTCGTGCCCATGTTCCTCGTGGCCAGCGCGCTGATCATCATGCCCGAGCAGACCCAGGCGCTGCTGGCCGACGACCCGCAGAAGATCCTGCCCACGCTGGTCATGGAGAAGATGCCGTTCGTGATGCAGGTGCTGTTCTTCGGCGCGCTGCTGTCGGCCATCAAGTCCACCGCCTCGGCCACGCTGCTGGCGCCCTCGGTCACCTTCACCGAGAACATCTGGCGCCAGTTCGTGCCGCGCACCAGCGACAAGCAGGAGCTGCGGACCATGCGCATCACGGTGCTGGTGTTCAGCGCCTGCGTGCTGGCCTATTCCATCGCGATGGAAGGCACCTCGATCTACGAGCTCGTGTCGGGCGCCTACCAGGTGCCGCTGGTCGGCGCCTTCGTGCCACTGGTGTTCGGCCTGTACTGGAAGCGCGCCAGCACCCAGGGCGCGATCCTGGCCGTCATCGCCGGCATCGCCACCTGGCTGGCCGTGATGTACACGCCCTGGGCCGAGGTGTTCCCGGCGCAGCTGGCCGGCGTGCTGGCGTCCATGGCCGGCATGGTGGTCGGCTCGCTGGCGCCGCAGTGGATCGCCAACCGGCACGCCAGCCACCACCCGCTGGTGCGCAGCGCGTAACAGCGCTCAAGGCAGCCGCGGGCGGGGCCGCGGCCTATAATCGAGGGTTTTTTTGAGCCCCTCCGTCCGCCCACGCCATGCCTATCTACGCCTACCGTTGCGAGTCCTGCGGCCATGCCAAGGATGTTCTGCAGAAGATCTCCGACGCACCGCTGACCCAGTGCCCGCAGTGCGGTGCCGATGCGTTCCGCAAGCAGGTGACGGCGGCCGGCTTTCAGCTCAAGGGGTCGGGCTGGTACGTGACGGACTTCCGCAACAACGGCAACGCGCCCGCCAGCGCACCGGCGGCCAAGCCGGGCGACAGCGCGCCGGCACCGGCGCCCGCCAGCGACGCGGCGGCCAGCCCCGCGCCGGCCCCTGCCCCGGCCGCCGCGCCTGCCGCCAGCCCTGCCCCGTCCACCCCGTCGACCGGCAGCACCTGAGCGCCCAGCGATGAACGCCTTGCGCAAATGGCTGGCCACCGGCCTGCTCGTCGTGGTGCCTGCGGTGATCACCGCATGGGTGCTCGAGTGGGTCATCAGCACGCTCGACCAGACGCTGCTGATCCTGCCTTCCGCATGGCATCCGGACCGTTTGCTGGGCTTCCATGTTCCCGGCTTCGGCGTGCTGCTGGCGCTGGCCATCCTGCTGTCGGTCGGCGCCGTGGCCAGCAACTTCCTCGGGCGCAGGCTGGTCGACTGGTGGAACAACCTGCTGCACCGCATCCCCATCGTGCGCTCGATCTACTCCGGCGTGAAGCAGGTGTCGGACACGGTGTTCTCCGAGAACGGCAACGCCTTCCGCACCGCGGTGCTCGTGCAATGGCCGCATCCGGGCATGTGGACCATCGCCTTCGTGACCGGCACGCCGCGCGGCGACACGGCCAACCACCTGCCGCCGCAGGACTACCTGAGCGTCTACGTGCCGACCACGCCGAACCCGACCGGCGGCTACTTCGTGCTGGTCAAGGCCAGCGATTGCGTCGAGTTGCGCATGAGCGTCGATGAGGCGCTCAAATACATTGTTTCGATGGGTGTGGTGGCGCCGGTGACGCCGCCCAACCCGAATCCGACCTTGCGCTGAGCCCGCGGGCCCAGGCGCTTGCCCTCCACCGGCGCCGGCACAGGCGCCAAGACCTCCGAGCTGGATATGGAATCTCAAATGCGTACCACCTACTGCGGCCTCGTCAGCGAAGCGCTGATGGGCCAGACCGTGACCCTGTGCGGCTGGGTCAACCGTCGCCGCGACCATGGCGGCGTGATCTTCGTGGACCTGCGCGACCGCGAAGGCTATGTGCAGGTGGTCTGCGACCCGGACCGCCCCGAGATGTTCAAGGCCGCCGAAGGCCTGCGCAACGAGTTCTGCATCCAGATCAAGGGCCTGGTGCGCGCCCGCCCGGCCGGCACGACCAACGACACGATCCAGAGCGGCAAGATCGAGATCCTGTGCCAGGAACTGACGGTGCTGAACCCCTCGGTCACGCCGCCGTTCCAGCTCGACGACGAGAACCTCAGCGAGACCACGCGCCTCACGCACCGCGTGCTGGACCTGCGCCGCCCCTACATGCAGAAGAACCTGATGCTGCGCTACCGCGTGGCCATGGAGGTGCGCAAGTTCCTGGACGCCCAGGGCTTCATCGACATCGAGACGCCCATGCTGGGCAAGTCCACGCCCGAAGGCGCGCGCGACTACCTGGTTCCCAGCCGCGTGCACGACGGCCATTTCTTCGCGCTGCCGCAGTCGCCGCAGCTGTTCAAGCAGCTGCTGATGGTGGCCGGCTACGACCGCTACTACCAGATCACCAAGTGCTTCCGCGACGAGGACCTGCGCGCCGACCGCCAGCCCGAGTTCACGCAGATCGACATCGAGACCTCGTTCCTGACGGAAGAGGACATCCGCGCCATGTTCCAGAACATGATCGTGACGGTGTTCAAGAACACCCTGGGCGTGGACCTGGGCGAGTTCCCGGTCATGAGCTACCAGGAAGCCGCGCGCCGCTTCGGCTCGGACAAACCCGACCTGCGCGTCAAGCTGGAGTTCACCGAACTGACGGACGTCATGGGCGACGTGGACTTCAAGGTCTTCTCCGCCGCCGCCAATGCCAAGGGCGGCCGCGTGGTCGCGCTGCGCGTGCCGGGCGGTGCCAAGGAGGGCACGGGCCTGTCGCGCGGCGAGATCGACGGCTACACCGAGTTCGTCAAGATCTACGGCGCCAAGGGCCTGGCCTACATCAAGGTCAACGAACTGGCCAAGGGCCGTGACGGCCTGCAGTCGCCCATCGTGAAGAACATCCACGACAAGGCCTTGCAGGAAGTGCTGACCCGCACCGGCGCGCAGGACGGCGACCTGCTGTTCTTCGGCGCCGACAAGGAAAAGATCGTCAACGACGCGATCGGTGCGCTGCGCATCAAGATCGGCCACAGCGAATTCGGCAAGAAGAGCGGCCTGTTCGAGAACCGCTGGGCCCCGCTGTGGGTGGTGGACTTTCCGATGTTCGAGTTCGACGAGGAAGCCCAGCGCTACACCGCCGTGCACCACCCGTTCACGGCGCCCAAGGACGGGCACGAGGACTGGATGGTCAGCGCGCCCGAGAAGTGCATCTCCAAGGGCTACGACATGGTGCTCAACGGCTGGGAAATGGGTGGCGGCTCGGTCCGTATCCACCGCGCCGACGTGCAGCAGAAGGTCTTCGACGCGCTCAAGATCAGCGCCGAGGAAGCCCAGCAGAAGTTCGGCTTCCTGCTGGACGCACTGCAGTACGGCGCCCCGCCGCACGGCGGCCTGGCCTTCGGCCTGGACCGCATCGTGACGCTGATGACGGGTGCGGAGTCGATCCGCGACGTGATCGCCTTCCCCAAGACGCAGCGCGCCCAGGACCTGCTGACCCAGGCGCCCGCGCCGGTGGACGAGAAACAGCTGCGCGAACTGCACATCCGCCTGCGCAACCCCATCGCCGCCGCCTGAAGCGGCGCTCCGCCCAGGGTCAGCGCGGCTGGCCCTGGTGGCGCTGCAGCAGCGGCACGATGAAGTTGGCCGGGATCGCGTAGGTGATGCCGGAGGGCTGCGAGAGCGCGCTTTCACGCGTGCCGCGCACGTAGACCATGTTGATCACGGCGATGACGGCGCCGGTCGCGGGATCGAACACCGGCCCGCCGCTGTTGCCCGGGTAGGCCGTGCCGTCGATCTGGAAGATGTCGAAGCTGCCCTCGCGCACGCTGCGGATGGAGCGTGCCGACAGGCGCTGGTCGTTGGACGCCGGCAGCACGATGGGCGTGATCGACGACACCATGCCGCGGTGCGTCACCGGCGAGAAGCCCAGCACGCCACCGATCGGAAAGCCCGTGTAGGCGATGCTCTGGCCCTCCTTCACGGCGTCGGAGTCGGCCAGCGCCAGTACCGGCGCCGGCGCGCCCGAGAAGCGCAGCAGGGCCAGGTCGCGCAAGCGGTCGATCTCCAGCACGGTGACCGCGCGCATCTGCAGCTCGCTCCCCTGGCGCACCTGCACCACCAGATCGGAGCCGTCCGAAGGCTCGCCGGACGTGGGCAGCACGTGGGCGTTGGTGATCGCCAGGTTGCCGTCGCCCACCACGAAGCCCGTTCCGCGCAGGTTGAAGCGCGGGCTGTTGGTGGCCTTGTAGGTGCCGACGATCAGGACCGAGGGCTTGGTCTTCTCGATCAACTCGACGAACTGGGCCCGCACGGGCGCAGCGGCCAGGCACCAGGCCGCGGCCGCGCAGGCTGCGAGCCAACGGCGGCGCATGCTGGCCATCAGAGCGTGGCGCGCAGCTTCTCGACTTCGGCCTGGCCGGCGAACTTGTCGCCCTGCTTGGCGAGTTCGTCCAGCAGCTGGCGCGCTTCGGTCTTCTGTCCGGCCTTGGCGTAGATCTTGGCCATGTTGAGCTTGAACAGCAGGTTGTTGGCCTGCAGGCCCATCGCCTTGGTCTGCAGCTCGATGGCCTTCTTGTAGTCCTGCTTCTCGGCCAGCAGCATCGCCAGGGTGTCGATGAAGGCCGGCTGGTCGGGCGCCAGTTCGTTGGCCTTTTCGGCATAGGCCATGGCGTTGTCGCGCTTGAGTTCGGACGACACCCAGGCAAGGTTGTTGTAGGCCACCGCATTGTTGGGCTGCGCCTTGATCACGTCCAGGTACAGCTTCTCGGCCTCGGCCAGCCGGTTTTCGGACATCGCGGTCTCGGCCAGGAACATGGGCACCACCATGTCCTTGGGCTGGCTCTGGCGCCAGCTGGCGGCCTGGCGCTCGGCCTCGGCGGTGCGGCCGGTGCTGCGCAGGTTGCTCAGCACGCGCACCATCAGCTCCGGCGCGGGAACAATCTTGAGGCCGGCCTGGTAGGCCGTCAGCGCATTGGCGGGATCCTTGCCGGCCATCCGCGCGTCGCCTTCCAGCATGAAGCCGATGGGCTCGGCAGGACGCTGCTTCTGGACCGTGCGCGCAAGCGCGACGGCATCGGCCATGCGCCCTTGATCATTGCGCAGCGCAATGATCCGGCGCTGTGCCTCGATGAGGTTGGGCTGCAGGTCGAGCGCCTTGCGCAGCGTCTGCTCGGCAGCCACCGTGTCCTTGGTCACCATCTGGGCATCGGCCAGGCGCACCAGCGGCCCCGTGGACTGCGGCTGCAGCGACACGACGCGTGCCAGCGTCGTGAGGCCCTGGTTCGTGTCGCCGGCCGCCATCTGGGCGCGGCCTGCCGCATCGAGCATGACGGCGTTGTCCGGCAGCGCGGCCACGCCGGCCTGGGCGACCGACACCGCCTGCTTCGTGTCCTGCTGCCGCAGCAGGTGGTCCACCAGCATCACGCGGGGCGCCACCTCGGTCGGTTCCGCTTGCACGGCGCGCGCCAGCAGGTCTCCGATCTCCTTGGTGTGGTTGCCCGGCTGGCGCGCATAGGTCTCCGCGAGCGCCAGCATGGCGCGCGCGTTCTTCGGCTCGCGCGCGAGCAGGTCTTCGAAGCGCTTGCGCGCCTGCTCGGGCTTCTTGTCGGCCAGGTCCAGCGCGGCGAGGCCGGCCACGGAAGGAAAGAAGTTGGGGTTGATCGCCAGCGACGCCTCGTAGCTCTTGCGCGCGCCCGCCAGATCGTTCTTGGCCATCAGCACGCCGGCGCGCAGCTGGCCGGTCAGCGGAACGTTGGGGGTCTTCTTCTCCAGGCGGTCGATCGCGGCCAGCGCCTTGTCGAGCTCGTTGCGGCGCACCAGGGTGCTGATCAGCGCCATGTCGGCGGAGGTTCCCGTGTCCGTGGCCGCGATGTCCTGCAACTGCTCCAGGCCGGCTTCCAGCTTGCCGCTGGCCATCTGCGTCATGGCCAGCGCCGTGCGCTTGCGGCCATCGGCGGGATCGAGCTTGCTGGCCCGCGCGAAGTACTGCTCGGCCTTGCGCGCATCGCCGCCCATCAGCTGGATCTCCCCTGCCAGCGCGAGCAGCGTCGGATCGCTGGTGCTGTCGTTGACCACGGGCGCCAGCGTGGCCTGCGCCTTGGCGGCCTGACCGGAACGCAGGTAGGTCATGGCCAGCCAGCGGCGCGCCATCTCCAGGGAGGCATCGCCTTGCACGGCCTTGGCCAGGTATTCCTCCGCCGTGACCAGCGCGTTGCGCTGCAGGTCGATGCCGCCGGCGAGCTCCAGCGCGCGGGCACTGGTGGGGGCGACGCGCAGCAGGTCCTGCGCCAGCTGCCGGGCCTTGGGAAAGTCCTTCTTCGCGTAGGCGAGCTGCGCATCCAGGTAGATCGCCTCGGGGTGCTTGGGCGCCAGCTTGCGCAGGGTCGCCATCTCCTTCTCGGCATCGTCCAGCTTGGCCTGCCGGGTCAGCAGGCCGACCAGGCCGAAGTAGCCGCGCCCATCGCCCGGTTGGGCTTCGATGGACTTGCGGTAGGACGCCGCCGCCTCCTCGGGCACCCGCAGCACATATTGCTGGATGTCGCCCTTGACGCGCCAGGCCTCGGCATTCTTGGCGTTGCGCTGCAGCACGCCGTCCAGCACCGCCAGCGCCCCTTCCGTGTCGCGCGCGGCCATCTTGCTGCGGGCCTGCAACAGCAGCGCCCCCTGGTTCTGCGGCTCGGCCGCCAAGGCCTTCTCCAGCGCCTTCGCCGACGCAGCCTGGTTGCGCTCGGCTGAATAGGCGCTCGCCAGTGCGGTCTGCAGTTCCGCGATGGCCGCGGGAGACGACAGCTGCGTGTCGGCGAAATCCTCGATCACCTTCTTGTTCTTGCCCTGCATCAGCATCGCCTGCGCCAGCCTGGGCAACACCTCGTCGGCCGGCTGCTTGAGATCGCGCGCCTTGCTCAGCTCGATTTCCGCGGCCGACGCATCGCCGCCGGCCAGCAGCGCCAGACCGAGCAGGCGGCGGGCCTCGCCCGAATCGGGCTGCTTCTGCAGCACGTTCTTGATCTGGATGGTGGCCGCCTTGTAGTCGTTCTTGGCCATGTAGTCCCTGGCGGAGGACAGCAGGGCCTCGGGGCTGTCGCCGCAGCCCGCGAGCAGCAGGGCCACTGCGACGGCGATCGTGGCGAAGGAGGTTTTATGGTGCGACATGGAACGGCTCTCTGAGATGGTCTTGACGGAACGGCAGGCTTACTTCAAGCCCAGCCGGTGCATGAGGTCGTACAGCGTGGGCCGGCTGACGCCGAGGAGTTCCGCGGCCTTCACGATGTTGCCGTTGACCCGGCCCAGCGCCGCGATGATGGCGGTGCGCTCGGCGGCATCGCGCACGGCGCGCAGGTCCAGCGCCGGGTCCAGGCCATCCGGAGCATCCGGGGCCACCAGGCCGATGTCGTCGCGCACGATCTGGTTGCCGTCGGCCATGATGACCGCGCGCTTGATGCAGTTTTCGAGCTCGCGGATGTTGCCGGGCCAGCCGTGCGCCTCGATCGCCCGGATGGCCTCCTCGCTGAGGCTCACCGTGCCGCGGTTCTGCTCCTGCGCGAACCGGCGCACGAAGGCGTGGGCCAGCAGCGCGGCATCGCCGACACGGGCGCGCAGCGGCGGTATGTTGACCACGATCTCCGCGAGCCGGTAGTACAGGTCTTCGCGGAAGCGGCTCTCCTTGCTGAGCGCCTTGAGGTCCTGGTGGGTGGCGCAGACGATGCGCACATCGACTGGAATCTCCTGGCGGCCGCCCACGCGCTCGATGGTGCGCTCCTGCAGGAAGCGCAGCAGCTTGGCCTGCAGGCTGAAGGGCAGGTCGCCGATCTCGTCGAGCATCAGCGTGCCGCCGTTGGCCGTCTCGATCTTGCCGATCGTGGTCTTGGCTGCCCCGGTGAAGGCGCCCTTCTCGTAGCCGAAGAGTTCGCTTTCCAGCAGGTTCTCCGGGATCGCGGCGCAGTTGATGGCGACGAACTTGCCGTTGCGACGCGGCGATGCCTGGTGCAGGCCCTTGGCCAGCACCTCCTTGCCGGTGCCGCTTTCGCCGAGCAGCATGACGGTGGCCGTGCTGTTGGCCACCTTCTCGATGGTGCGGCAGATGCGCAGCATCTCGGGGTCGCGCGTGATCAGGCCGCCGAGCGCATCGGGCTGCTGCATGGAGCGCAGGCGGCGGTTCTCCTTCTGCAGCTCGAACAGGCGGAACGCCCGGTCCACCGTCAGGTTCAGCACATCCGGATCGAACGGCTTGGGCATGAAGTCGTAGGCACCCATGGCCACGGCGCGCAGGGCGTTGGCCTGGTCGTTCTGGCCCGTCAGGACGATGACCTTGGTATCGGGCTCCACCGCCAGGATCTGCTCGAGCAGCTTGAAGCCCTCACTGACCGAATCCGCATCCGGCGGCAGGCCCAGGTCCATGGTGACGACCGCCGGCGTGTGGCGGCGCAGCTGCACCAGCGCGGACTCGCGGTCCAGCGCCGTCACCGACTCGAAGCGGTCCAGCGACCACTTGATCTGCTTTTGCAGCGCCGGGTCGTCTTCGACGATCAACAGCGCGCGCATTTTTTCCGAACTCATGCGTTCTCCAAGGGCTGCAGGACAGACGTCGAATGGGCATCGAACAGCGGCAACAGCATCTTGATCACCGTTCCGCGGCCAAGTTCGCTGTCCACCCGGATTTTTCCGCCCAACTCCTGCACATATTGATAACTCTCGTAGGCGCCGATGCCCATGCCCGCCTGCTTCGTGGTCTGGAAGGGCTTGAAGAGGCGCTCGCGCACGAACTCCTCGGACATGCCGCGCCCGGTGTCCCCGACCTCGACCAGCGCCATGCCGGCTTCGCGGCCGAGCCTGAGCCAGACGCGGCCCGAAGGGTCCGTGGCGTCGAAGGCGTTCTGAACCATGTGGCCGATGATGCGTTCGAGCCGCTCGTCCTGCCCCCGCGCAACCGGCTCGTCGTCCAGATCAAGCTCCAGCTGCCGGCCGCGGCCATCGGCCACCCGGGCGATGCGCTGGGCAATGCCGGCCAGCGCGACACCGTGCACGGTGCCGGTCGGCTTGGCACCCTCGCGCAATTGAAGCATCAGCTGTCGCATCTTGTCCAAGGAATTTTCAACAGTCATGAGCATGTCCTGCTGGAATTCCGGGTTGCCCTGCAAACGCTTGGCGTTCTTCATCATCAAGGACAGCTGGGTCACGATGTTCTTGAGGTCGTGCACCACGAAGGCCGACATCTTGTTGAAGGCATCGAACTTGCGCACCTCCAGCAAGGCTTCGGTGGCCTGCATCTGCGCCAGGAAGCTGGCCGCCTGCCGGCCGGCCGTCTTCAACAGGTCATTGACTTCCCAGTTGACGTCCACGTCGGCACGCGCGCTGGCCAGCACGGCGAAGCCCGTCAACTCGTCGCCCACGGTCAGCGGCACGATGAGCCAGGCCTGCCGCACCTCCTGCAACCAGGCCGGCAGCGCCAGATCCCCGTAGCGCTGCGGGAACGAACGGTACTCCTGCAGGTTGATGACCCAGCCGCTTTGCAGCAGGAAGCGACAGAAGGCGGAGTCGGCCTCCTCCTTGTCCTTGGAGGCAGGCATGTTCCAGGTCGACGCACAGCGCAGCGAGCTTTCGCCCGGACTGCGCAGCCACAGCAGGCCGGCCGGACTCTCCAGCATGTCGGCCAGTCCGCGGATCACGCGCTGGCCCATGGCCAGCGGCGAGCGGTCGTTCGACAGGGTCTGGGTGAAGCGCAGCCACTCCTCGCGGTAGTCATAGCGGTAGCGGAAGAAGTGCTTGCCCACCGTCACGCGCAGCCGCGAGCGCACCGTGCCTGACATCAGCAGCACCATCATGCCCACCGAGGCCACGGACACGAGCGCCAGCTGCAGCGCCCGGCCCCAGTCGCCACCGAAATAGCGCACGTAATAGCCGACCGCGGAGATGAAGATCAGGTAGGCGCCTGCCAGCACCAGCGTGGCGGAATGGAAGATGGCCGTGCGCGAGACGCGCACCTTGCCGACCCAGTCGCTGCGCCCGCTCATCGACAGCCACATCAGCGGCACCATCACCGCATGCAGCAGGCCGCGCACGCTCATGGCGTCCAGGTCCGGCCGGTTGAACAGGACCGCCTGCGAGAACACGTACAGGTCGAACAGGAAGGTGCCGGCCAGGCCCAGGCACAAGGGCTTGAGACTCCAGCGCACGTCGTCGGCCACGTTGCGGTACACCTGTTCCAACAGAAACAGCGCAAAGACCGGCAGGGCCATCGCGCCCAGCAGCTGCCATTGGCCGACCGCTGCCGCTGCGTCGTCGTCCAGCAGGTTGTTCAAGCGCACCGCCACCGTGCCGCCGACCAGCACCGCCGCGACCACGCCCGCCCAGCCGAAGCGCTGGACCAGCCAGCCGGGGCGCTCGGGCCGCCACAGCAGCAGCAGGAAGCCGATCCAGCATGCGTAGCGCAGGCAATCGGCGAGCAGGCTGAGGTCGAACAGCCAGGACGGTGCGCCCAGCAGGGCAGCGAGCACGAGGAAGGCCCACACCGTCGACGCGACGACCGCCCCCAGCAGCAGTCCGGGAGAGACCTCGCGTGCCGACCACAGTGTGCGCCGGCGCGCCAGCGCCACGGCGAATGCAGTGAAGGTCAGCCCGGTGAAGGCATACCCCCAGACACTCAGCAGGATGTTGGGACTGTCCACGCGCCTCCCTACTCCGGGCGCGGGCAGTTCTGCGCCACACCAGGCGCCGGCATGCTCAGCGCGCGCCCTTGGCCATCAACACCACCCCGACGGTCTCGAACAGGATCACGAGATCCAGGAACAGGGAGTGGTTCTTGACATAGTACAGGTCGTACTGCAGCTTTTCCGCCGAGTCTTCCAGCGAGGCGCCGTAGTGGTAGCGCACCTGGGCCCAGCCGGTCACGCCCGGCTTGACGCTCTGGCGGACTGCATAGTAGGGAATCTCGCGGGTCAGTTGGTCGACGAAGAACGGCCGCTCGGGCCGGGGGCCGACCAGGCTCATGTCGCCATTCAAGACGGAGAACAGCTGCGGCAACTCGTCGATGCGCACCTTGCGGATGAAGCCCCCTACGCGTGTCACCCGGTTGTCCTTGGCCGCCGCGAACTGCGGTCCGTCCTTTTCCGCGTCGGTGCGCATGCTGCGGAACTTGACGACATTGAACAGCCGTCCATTGAAGCCCACGCGCTCCTGGCGGTAGAAGACCGGGCCGCGGCTCTCCAGCTTGATGATGAGCGCGGTGACCAGCATCACAGGCGCGGTGATCCCGATCAAGAGCAACGCGCAGGCGATGTCGAAGATGCGCTTGACCGCCGTGCGCAGCCCGCCCTGGCTGAACCCATCGCCAAAGACCAGCCAACCGGCCGATACCGAGTCGAGCCGGATCTGGCCCTTGGTCTTCTCGAAGTGCGTGGCCATGTCGGTCACGCGCACGCCGTGCAGCTTGCAGTCCAGCAGCTCGCGCAAGGGCATGCTGCCACCGCGGCGCTCGACGAGGGCCACGACGATTTCGTCGACCTCGAGCTCCAGCGCCGTGTCGGTCAGCGACTTGTTCTTGGAGAGGATGCCCCAGGCCGAAACCTCGGCCTCGGATTCGTTCGGACTGGCGTAGTAGCCCACCACGTCGACATGCGGGTCGTCCTTCTTCAGCGCCCGTCCGACCAGCGCGGCCCGGGGGCCGGTCCCAAACACCAATACGCGGTGCCGCAGGGCGGACTGCGCGCCGGAGTGCGCCGCATCGACGCGGTGCGCCAGCACCACCAGAAGCCCGACCATGGCCGCCAGGGCCAGCGACTGACGCCCCTCGATGCCCAAGGGAACCGAGACGAAGACGGCGTAGGTCACGGGCACTGCGAGCAGCAGCGCCAGCGCCGCGCGCGCGCGCGACTGGTTCAAGGAGCGGCCATGCACACGCTGGTAGAAGCCCATGCTGCCGTTGATGACCAACATGCCGGTCGCCAGCATGGCCGTGTAGCCCAGCACGGGCACCATCACCGGCCACTCCGCACGCCGCCACAGCAACTCGGCGAACACCGCCGCCAGGATCAACGCGAAATCGAGAACCACCTGCAACACCGTACGCCGATGCAGGTAGTGGTTGAACAACTTGATCATGCGCCGCGACCCTCGGCCCAAGCGCCAGATGGAATCAGGGATCGCCTCCCTTTGGTGTTGTTACGTCGAAGTCGAATCATCCGATGCCGTTCCCGGTAAAAGACAGAGCCCGCCAACCACAACTGTACGTGCCATCAGATGCAGGGCAGCCCCGATCCAGCCACGGGCGCAACGATTGCTCCCCATTTGAGGGGAATGTGCGCAAAAACCCACAAATCTCCGGGCGATTGTAAAAGGCCGACCTGGCATCAGACCCGGCCTGCCTCGCCCGTCGGACTAGCGCGATGCTTTGTGCGGACGCCGCTTGGCGTCGAACGGCACGAACACCTTGCCGCCGCCGGCGGGGCGTGCGCCACCGGTGCGGGCGCCGTCCGCACGCGGCGCAGGCCGTGCCTGGCTGCCGAAGCCGCCGCGGTCACCGCCCTGCCAGGCGCCGAAACCAGCGCGCTCGTGCTGGCCGCCGCGCGGACCGCCGAAACCACGGCCACGCGGCTCGCCGCCACGCGGACCGCCGCGGCCGAAGGCCGGCTTGCG
The DNA here is from genome assembly GCA_049840715.1 of Pseudorhodoferax sp. GTDB lineage: Bacteria > Pseudomonadota > Gammaproteobacteria > Burkholderiales > Burkholderiaceae_C > Pseudorhodoferax. The sequence continues at coordinate 35,190 of JASGJO010000030.1, read as the reverse complement.
CGGCTCGGGGAAGCGCTCGCGCGGCTCCATGCCCGGAATCACTTCGGCCTTGAACGGCTGGCGCGTGAAGTGCTCGATGTCCTGGATGCGACGGCGGTCGCGGAACTCGGCGAAGGTCACGGCCAGGCCGTCACGGCCGGCACGGCCGGTGCGGCCGATGCGGTGCGTGTAGTCCTCGGCCTTCATCGGCAGGCCGAAGTTGAACACGTGCGTGATGGCCGGCACGTCGATGCCGCGCGCCGCCACGTCCGTGGCCACCAGGATCTGCACCTGGCCGTTGCGCAGCGCCATCAGACGGCGGTTGCGCAGGCCCTGGCTCAGCGCGCCGTGCAGGGCCACGGCCGAGAAGCCGGCCTGCTGCAGGTCGTGGGCCAGGCCGTCGCACTCGATCTGGGTGCTGGCGAACACGATGGCCTGCTCGATGCTGGCGTCGCGCAGCCAGTGGTCCAGCAGCGCGCGCTTGTGCTGCGCGTTGTCGGCCCAGAACAGCACTTGGCGGATGTTCTGATGCTTTTCCTGCGGCGTGGCGATCTGGATGCGCTTGGGCTCGCGCATCACGCGCATGGCCAGTTGCTGGATGCGCGGCGCGAAGGTGGCGCTGAACATCATGGTCTGCTGGCGCTGGGCCGTCAGGTCATGGATCTCGGCCAGGTCGTCGGCGAAGCCCAGATCCAGCATGCGGTCCGCCTCGTCCACGACCAGGAAGCGCACCTTGTCGAGCTTGAGCTGCATGGAGCGCTGCAGGTCCAGCAGGCGGCCCGGCGTGGCCACGACCAGGTTGGCGTTCTGCAGCTTGGCGATCTGCAGCGCGTAGGGCATGCCGCCCACGACGTTGGCGATGCGCAGGCCGCGGCAGTGCTTGACCAGTTCGATCGCGTCGTGCGCCACCTGCTGCGCCAGTTCGCGCGTGGGGCACAGCACCAGCGCGCCCGGTTCGGCGGGCTTGAAGTGGCGCGGGTTGGTCGGGTCCTTGCGGCGCGGCTTCCTGGGTGCCGGCTCGCCGCGGGCCTCGGCCTCGGCTGCCAGGCGTTCGCGCTCGGCGCGCTCGGCCGCCTCGTTGGCTTCCTGCTGGCGGATCAGCGTGTGCAGCACGGGCAACAGGAAGGCCGCGGTCTTGCCGCTGCCGGTCTGGCTGGAGACCATCAGGTCGTTGAAGCCGGTGGTGTCGCCCATGGCCATGGGCACGGCCTGCTGCTGCACGGCGGTGGGCTGGGTGAAGCCCAGGTCGGCCACGGCGCGCAGCAGCGGCTCGGCCAGGCCCAGAGCGGCGAAGGCGGAAACGTCCGGCGCGGCGGTGCTCGCGGTTTCACCCTCGACAAAGGCGTTGTCGTGGGCGGGCATGGGCAAAGCTGCCCGGTCTTCGAAAGAGTCGGTCATGGATTTCTCACACGTGCGATGCCCCGCGCTGCCTGGCGGTGCAAAGCTCGTCATCGGTGGAACAAACATCCACCTTCAAACGAGACAACGCCTGGCCATTGCCTGGGCGTTGGCGGCTCTTTCAGAGCCGGGAGTGTGAGGGGAGATGCAAAGGGACGGCGCCATCGCATCGCTTGTGCGACTTTGCCGAAGCCCTCGATTATGACATGCGCCGTCAATCCATGCGCAGAAAGTGCGTGCGGTAATGCGCCAATTCGTCGATGGACTCGTGCACGTCGGCCAGCGCCGTGTGCTTCTGCGCCTTCTTGAAGCTGCTGTAAACCTCGGGCTTCCAGCGCTTGGCCAGTTCCTTGAGCGTGCTGACGTCCAGGTTGCGGTAGTGGAAGAACGCCTCCAGCTTGGGCATGTACTTGACCAGGAAGCGCCGGTCCTGGCCGATGCTGTTGCCGCACATGGGCACCACGTTCTTGGGCACGTAGCGCGCGAGGAAGGCCAGCAGTTCGGCCTCGGCCTGGGCTTCGTCGATGGTGGAGGCGCGCACCTTGTCGATCAGGCCGCTGCGGCCGTGCGTGCCCTTGTTCCAGGCGTCCATCTTGTCCAGCTGCGCGTCGGACTGGTGGATCACGAGCACCGGCCCTTCCACGCGCGGCTGCAGATCCGGCCCCGTCACCACCACGGCGATCTCGATCAGGCGCTCGACTTCGGGGTCCAGGCCGGTCATCTCGCAGTCCAGCCAGACCAGGTTCTTGTCGGATTTGCCCAGCAGGACGGGGGGTGAAGTGGTGTTGGTCGGGTCCATGCGGGCATTCTCGCCGATGGCCTACACTGCCCGGTTATGCCCCCCGACCTGTCCGCTGCGGACCTTTTCACCGCGGCATTCGCCGTGGCCCTCGTGCTCGGCCTGCTGGTCAAGTTCTGGCTGGCCAGCCGCCAGATCCGCCATGTGGCGCGGCACCGCGACGCAGTGCCCGCCGCGTTCGCCGGCACCGTCATGCCCGAGATGCACCGCAAGGCTGCCGATTACACCATCGCCAAGACGCGCTTCGGCCTGCTGGAGATGGCCTTCGGCGCGGCCGTGCTGCTGGGCTGGACCCTGCTGGGCGGCCTGAACCTGCTGAACGAGCTGCTGCTGCGCGCGCTGGGGCCCGGCATGCTGCAGCAGTTGGCGCTGCTGGCCGCCTTTGCGTTGATCGGCGGCCTGCTGGAGCTGCCGTTCTCGCTGTACCAGACCTTCGGCATCGAGCAGCGCTTCGGCTTCAACAAGATGAGCGCCCGGCTGTGGCTGGCCGACCTGTTCAAGTCGGTGCTGGTCGGCACGCTGATCGGCCTGCCCATCGCCGCGCTGATCCTGTGGCTCATGGGCGCGGCTGGCCAGCGCTGGTGGCTGTGGGCCTGGGGCGCCTGGATGGGCTTCAACCTCGTGCTGCTGATGGTCTACCCGACCTTCATCGCACCGCTGTTCAACCAGTTCAAGCCGCTGGAGGACGAGGGCCTGAAGGCCAGCGTCACCGCGCTCATGCAGCGCTGCGGCTTTGCCGCCAAGGGCTTGTACGTGATGGACGGCAGCCGCCGCAGCGCCCACGGCAACGCCTACTTCACGGGCTTCGGCGCGGCCAAGCGCGTGGTGTTCTACGACACGCTGCTGGCCCGCCTGTCGCCGCGCCAGGTCGATGCCGTGCTGGCGCACGAGCTCGGCCACTTCAAGCACAGGCACATCGTGCAGCGCATCGTCCTGATGTTCGCGCTGAGCCTGGCCGGCTTCGCGCTGCTGGGCTGGCTGTCGGGCCAGACCTGGTTCTACACCGGCCTGGGCGCGCCCCCCTTCATGGCCCTGCTGCCCGACGGCCGCCCGGCCCCCAACGACGCACTGGCGCTGCTGCTGTTCATGCTGGCCATGCCGGTGTTCAGCTTCTTCGTGGCGCCGCTGTCGGCCCAGCTCTCGCGCCGCCACGAGTTCCAGGCCGACGCCTTCGCCGTGGCCCAGACCAGCGGCGCCGATCTGTCGGCCGCGCTGCTCAAGCTCTACCAGGACAACGCCAGCACGCTGACGCCCGACCCGGTGTTCGTGAAGTTCTACTACTCCCACCCGCCAGCGTCCGAACGGCTGGCCCGCCTGCAGCCCGCTGCCTGAGGAGCACCGCATGAGCACATTGCCAAAGAAGGACTGGGCCACCACGCCACGCCGCGCGCTCAAGCCCACCGACATCGTGACCCGGCTCGCCCAGCTGCAGGGCTGGACGCTGCGCGGCGACGGCGAGGACGTGGCCATCGAGAAGACCTACCGCTTCGCGAACTACCACGAGACCATGGCCTTCGTGAACGCCGTGGCCTTCGTCGCCCATGTGCAGGACCACCATCCCGAGCTGCTGGTGCGCTACGACCATTGCGTGGTGGCGCTCAACACGCACGACGTGCGGGGCCTCTCCGAGACCGATTTCGACTGCGCCACGCGCTTCGACGCGCTGCTGACTTGAGCGCCCTGTCCAGCGGCCTCGTCGTCGCCGCCCATGGCCGGCACTGCCTGGTCGAGGCCGACGACGGCAGCCGGCGCATCTGCCATCCGCGCGGCAAGAAGAGCCAGGCCGTGGTCGGCGACCGCGTGCGCTGGCTGGCGCCGCCGCCCGGCCAGGGCGACGAGGGCAGCATCGAGGCCGTCGAGCCGCGCCGCAACCTGCTCTACCGGCAGGACGAGATCCGCACCAAGTCCTTCGCGGCCAACATCGACCAGGTGCTGGTGCTGATCGCGGCCGAGCCCGAACCGTCGGAGCAGCAGCTCGCGCGCGTGCTGATCGCGGCCGAGGCCGAGCACATCACGCCGCTGGTCGTGCTCAACAAGCGCGACCTGGCCGAGCCCTTCGCGCGCGCCTGGCAGCGCCTGGCGCCCTACCGCGCCATGGGCTATGCCGTGCACACGGCCAGCCTGCGCGCGCAGGGCGCCGGCGAACTGGCACCGCTGCTGCACGGCAAGGCCACGCTGGTGCTGGGCCCCTCGGGCGCCGGCAAGAGCACGCTGATCAACCTGCTCGTGCCGGGCGCCGCCGCGCAGACGCAGGAGATCTCGTACGCGCTCAAGTCCGGCAAGCACACCACCACCAGCACCACCTGGTACTGGACCGATGCGGCGCGCAGCACGGCCGTGATCGATTCGCCGGGCTTCCAGGAATTCGGCCTGCACCAGATCGTGCCGCGCCAGCTGGCCGCGCTGATGCCCGACATCGCAGCCCATGCGGACCAGTGCCGCTTCTACAACTGCACCCACCTGCACGAGCCGGGCTGCGCCGTGCTGGCCGCCGTGGGCGAGGACGGCTCCATCGCGCCGCGCCGCCATGCCATCTACGCCGGCCTGTTCGACGAACTGAGCCAGCCGCCGCGCTACTGAACCAATACTCCCCTGGGGTATAGTGCACTCCCATGCCGCACTCCCCCGCCGAGAAGAAGAAAGCCCTGCTGCGCGTGCGCCGCATCCGCGGCCAGGCCGATGCGCTCGAGCGCGCTCTCGAGGCCGGCGCCGACTGCGGCCCCGTGCTGCAGCAGCTGGCCGCCATCCGCGGCGCCGTCAACGGCCTGATGGCGGAAGTGCTGGAATCGCACATCCGCGAGGAGTTCGGCACGCCCGACGCAGGCGACGACCGCCATGCCCAGCGCGTGCAGGACATGACCACGCTGGTCCGCACCTACCTCCGCTAACCCCTTCCAGGAGAACCACCCATGAAATCCCGCGCCGCCGTCGCCTTCAAGGCCGGAGAACCGCTGCAGATCGTCGAGATCGATGTCGCCCCGCCGCAAAAGGGCGAGGTGCTGGTCAAGATCACCCACACCGGCGTCTGCCACACCGACGCCTTCACGCTGTCGGGCGACGACCCTGAAGGCCTGTTCCCGGCCGTGCTGGGCCACGAGGGCGCGGGCATCGTGGTCGAGGTCGGCGAAGGCGTCACCAGCGTCAAGCCCGGCGACCACGTGATCCCGCTGTACACGGCCGAATGCGGCGAATGCCTGTTCTGCAAGAGCGGCAAGACCAACCTGTGCGTGGCCGTGCGCGCCACGCAGGGCAAGGGCGTGATGCCCGACGGCACCACGCGCTTCTCGTACAACGGCCAGCCCATCTACCACTACATGGGCTGCTCCACCTTCAGCGAGTACACCGTGGTCGCCGAGGTTTCGCTGGCCAGGATCAACCCCGACGCCAACCCCGAGCAGGTCTGCCTGCTGGGCTGCGGCGTGACGACCGGCCTGGGCGCGGTCTGGAACACGGCCAAAGTGCAGGAAGGCGACACCGTCGCCGTGTTCGGCCTGGGCGGCATCGGCCTCGCGGTCGTGCAGGGCGCGAAGAAGGCCAGGGCCGGCCGCATCATCGCCATCGACACCAACCCCTCCAAGTTCGACCTGGCCAGGACCTTCGGCGCCACCGACTGCGTGAACCCCAAGGACTTCGACAAGCCCATCCAGCAGGTCATCGTCGAGATGACGGGCTGGGGCGTGGACCATTCCTTCGAGTGCATCGGCAACACCAACGTGATGCGTGCGGCGCTGGAATGCGCGCACCGCGGCTGGGGCCAGTCCGTCGTCATCGGCGTGGCCGGCGCGGGCCAGGAGATCTCCACGCGGCCGTTCCAGCTGGTCACGGGCCGCAAGTGGCTGGGCACGGCCTTCGGCGGCGTCAAGGGCCGCAGCCAGCTGCCGGGCATGGTCGAGGACGCGATGAAGGGCGACATCCAGCTCGCCCCCTTCGTCACGCACACCATGCCGCTCACCGGCATCAACGAAGCCTTCGACCTCATGCACGAAGGCAAGTCGATCCGCTCGGTGGTGCACTACTGATGGAACGCGTCGAAAGCCACGCCAGTTTCGGCGGCCGACAGGAGGTCTGGAAGCACACCTCCACGGCGCTGGGCTGCGAGATGAAGTTCGGCATCTACCTGCCGCCGGCCGCCGTTCTCGAACCAGGCGGCGAGAAGTGCCCCGTGCTGTACTGGCTCTCGGGCCTGACCTGCACCGAGCAGAACTTCATCACCAAGGCCGGCGCGCAGGAGCATGCCGCACGCCACGGTCTCATCGTCGTGGCGCCCGACACCAGCCCGCGCGGCGAGGCCGTGGCCGACGACCCCGCCTACGACCTGGGCCAGGGCGCGGGCTTCTACGTCAACGCCACGCAGGCGCCCTGGGCGCCGCACTTCCGCATGCAGGACTATGTGGCGCAAGAACTGCCGGCATTGGTCGAGCAGCATTTCCCGGCCAGCGCGGCGCGCGGCATCTGCGGCCATTCCATGGGCGGCCACGGCGCGATGGTCACGGCCCTGCGCCATCCGGGCCGCTACCGCAGCGTGTCGGCCTTCTCGCCCATCGTCGCGCCTTCGCAGGTGCCCTGGGGCCAGAAGGCGCTCACGGCCTACCTCGGCGCGGACCGCGCCGGCTGGGCCGCCTGGGATGCGGTCGAGCTGGTCAAAGGCGCCAGCGAACGCCTGCCGCTGCTCATCGACCAGGGCGATGCCGACGAATTCCTGGCCGGCCAGCTGCAGCCCCAGCTGCTGCAGGCCGCCTGCGCCGCGGCAGGCCACCCGCTCACGCTGCGGCTGCAGCCGGGCTACGACCACAGCTACTACTTCATCGCCAGCTTCCTGGGCGAGCACTTCGCCCACCACGCGCAGGCGCTGCGCGGCTGAAGATCAGCCTCGCAGGCAGTCGGCCAGCGCCAGCAGCAGCTGTTCGCACTGCGCGGGCGTGCCCACGCTGATGCGCAGGTACTGGTCGATGCGCGGCTGCGCGAAGTGGCGCACCAGCACCTTGCGCGCGCGCAGCGCCGCTGCCAGCTGCGCGGCATCGTGCGCGGGATGGCGCGCGAACACGAAGTTGGCCTGCGAGGGGAGTACCGCGAAACCCAGGTCTTCCAGCTGCAGCAGCAGGCCTTCGCGGCAATGCAACACGGCATCGCGCTGGCGCACGAACCAGGCCTGGTCCTCGAACGCCGCGATGGCGCCGGCCTGGGCCAGCCGGTCCAGCGGGTAGGCGTTGAAGCTGTTCTTCACGCGCGTGAGCGCGTCCACGAGCGGCGCCTGGCCGATGGCCCAGCCCACGCGCAGCCCGGCCAGCGCGCGCGACTTGGACAGGGTCTGCACCACCAGCACGTTCGGATGCCGCGCCACCAGCGCGGTGGCCGATTCGGCCCCGAAATCCACATAGGCCTCGTCGACCAGCAGCACGCGCTGCGGATGGATCTGCGCCAGCCGCTCCAGCGCGTCGAGCGGCAGCGCGATGCCGGTGGGTGCGTTCGGGTTCGCGATGACCATGCCGGCCACCGCCTCGCCGCGCGTGGCCTCGAAGGCCGCCAGGTCCACGCGCAGGCCCTCGTCCAACGGCAGCCGGCGCACGGCCACGTCCAGCCAGCGGCAGACCGATTGGTAGAAGCTGTAGCTCACGTCGGGCAGCAGCAGCGGCTGGCCGGCGTGGCGGAAGAAGGCGTCGAAGGCCAACGCCAGCACCTCGTCCGAACCGTTGCCCACGAACACCTGGTCCGGCGCCACGCCATGGTGGCGCGCGATCGCACCGCGCAGCGCGCGCGATTCCGGGTCCGGGTACAGCTGCAGGCCCGTGCGTGCCGCGCCTTCGATCGCCGCCAGCACCCGCGGCGAGGGCGGGTACGGATTCTCGTTGGTGTTGAGCTTGACGAGGCCTTCGATGGCCGGCTGCTCGCCAGGCGTGTACGGCGCCAGCGCGGCCAGGTGCGGGCTCGTGAAACTCATCCCAGCAGGCGCGCCAAGGTCAGCAGGGCCAGCAGGCCCAGCCACAGCACCACCGCGCGCCAGACCAGCCCGACCACGCTGCGCAGGTGCGCGAGCTCGGGCTCGCGGCCTGGCGTGGCGGCGGAATCCTGCGGCGGTTGCAGGCCCGCCTCGAACGGCTGCAAGGCGTTGGCAGCCGGCTTGGCCTTGAGCGCCTCGCCGCCCAGGCGCACGTTCACGGCGCCCGAGGTGGCCGCGAGGATCACGCCGTCGTTGTCGTTGGGGAACTGCTGGGCATGGTGGCGCCAGCTGTCGATCGCGTCCTCGAAGCTGCCGACGATGGCAAAGCCCAGCGCCGTGGCGCGCGCGGGCAGCCAGTCGACCACGGTCCAGGCGGCACCCGCCACCTGCTGCAGGGCGGCGCTGGCCGGCTGGTTCTGCGGATTGGCGCGGTAGCGCCAGTAGCGCGAGACGAACTCCGCCATCCGGTAGAACACCGCCCCCGCCGGCCCCAGGCCGAGCGCAGCCAGCACCGCGAACCAGGCCAGCACGCCGAACACATGGCGGTGCGCGGCCAGCACCGAGTACTCGATCACATGGCGCACGATCTCGCGGCGCGGCAGCTCGCTCGCATCCACGCGCTGCCAGGCCGCGAGGTGCTCGCGCGCCTGCAGTTCGTCGCCCGCCTCGAGCGCATTGCGGATCTCGGTGAAGTGGTGGCTGAACTGCCGAAAGCCCAGCGTGCCGTACAGCACCACCACGTTCCACAGCACGGCCGCGGGCCAGCCGATCCAGTGGGCCAGCATCCAGTACACGGCCAGCGCGACGATGGTCGGCAGCAGCACGGCCAGGGCCCAGCTGGTCCAGCCGTGCAGGGACTTGCCGGCGTCGAAGTTGTCGCTGCTCCAGCGCACCCAGGTGCGCAGCCAGCCGTGGATGGCGTTGTCGCGGGCCAGCGGCCGCACCTGCTCGAGCAGCAGCGCACAGAAGATGGCGAAGAAGCTCATGGGGCGGCCATCATAGGCGACGGGCGCACGGCCTCAGGCCGACAGGAAGCGGTACAGGTTGCGCAACATGCCGGCCGTCGCGCCCCAGATGAAGCGCTCGGCCTCGCCGTCGCGGAACGGCATGGAGAACCACTCGCGCCGCGCGCCCTGCCACTCCAGCATGTGGCGGTGGTGGTTGGCCGGGTCCATCAGAAAGGCCAGCGGCACCTCGAAGGCTGCCGCCACCTCGCCGGCATTCAATGCCAGCTCGAAACCCGGCCGCACCAGGCCCACCACCGGCGTCACCACGAAGGCCGTGCCCGTCACGTAGTTGGACAGCGTGCCGATGAGTTCGACATGGGCGCGGTCCAGCCCGACCTCCTCCTGCGCCTCGCGCAGCGCGGCGGCATGGGCATCGGCATCGGTGGCATCGATGCGCCCGCCAGGGAATGCGACCTGGCCCGAATGGTTGGCCAGCTGCAGCGAACGCTCGGTCAGCAGCAGCGTCGGCCCGCCCGCGCGCAGCACCACCGGCACCAGCACGGCCGCGCGGGCCGGCGAACGGTCGGTGAAACGCGGCTCGGCCCGCACCTCGGGCTCCCAGACCGGCGGCGATCGAAAGCGCTCGCGCAGGGCCTCGGCGCCCAGGCGCGCCAGCGGCACCGCGGGCAGGTGCGCATCCGTGCCCAGCGAGGGCGCGTGGCGCGGATCGAAGTTGGGAATCTTGGACAGCGGCGTCAGCGGCAGATCGGACACAGGCACTCGCAACAAGGAGGAACGGCAGGGGCCGGAAAGCAAAAAGCCGCCACGCGCGAAGCAGGTGGCGGCTGACGGACCGAAAGGCCGTTCGGATTACTCGGCTGCGGCAGCGGCCTTGGGGGCCTTGAGCACCAGCTTTTCCTTGATGCGGGCCGACTTGCCGCTGCGCTCGCGCAGGTAGTACAGCTTGGCGCGGCGCACGTCACCACGGCGCTTGACTTCGATGCCGGCGATCAGCGGGCTGTAGGTCTGGAACGTGCGTTCCACGCCTTCGCCGCTGGAGATCTTGCGCACGGTGAAGCCGCTGTTCAGGCCACGGTTGCGCTTGGCGATGACCACGCCTTCGTAGGCCTGGACGCGCTTGCGGGTGCCTTCGACCACGTTGACGCTGACGACCACCGTGTCGCCGGGCGCGAATTCGGGGATGTTCTTGCCCAGGCGGGCGATTTCTTCCTGCTCGAGGATCTGGATGAGGTTCATGGTTCTTCCACAGGATCTTGCTCACGCTCGGGTGTCGCGCGGACTGCATGGACTGCAGTGTGCCGGGACGGGGCCAGTCGCGACATTGCGAAAGGCAGCGGGCAGAGGATCCGAAAAGCCCGCGATTATAGCGCGCCGGATGTCTTTTGCGCCAGCGCCGCCTCATCCGCCGCGCTCAGGCGCCCTGCCGCACGCGCGGCGGCCAGCAAATCGGGCCGGCGTTCGGCCGTCAGACGCAGCTGCACGTCGCGCCGCCAGCGCGCGATGCGGCCATGGTGGCCCGACAGCAGCACCTCGGGCACGGGCGCGCCGCGCCATTCCTCGGGCCGGGTGTAGTGCGGACAGTCCAGCAGCCCGTCCAGGGCCGGATGGAAGCTGTCGAACTGGTGGCTCTCGGCATCGTTGAGCACGCCGGGCTGCAGCCGCGCCACGGCATCGAGCAAGGCCAGCGCGGCGATCTCGCCGCCAGACAACACGAAGTCACCCAGGCTGATGCTGTGCGTCACGTAGCGGTCGACCAGGCGCTGGTCGATGCCTTCGTAGCGGCCGCACAGCAGCACGGCGCCCTCGCCCTGCGCCCAGCCGGCCACGGCGGCGTGGTCGAGCCGCGCGCCCACGGGCGCGAACAGCACGACGGGCGTGCCGGCGCCGCGCTCGGCCAGGATGGCATCGAGGCAGCGCGCGAGCGGCTCGGCCAGCATGACCATGCCGGGGCCGCCGCCGAAGGCTTTGTCGTCCACGCGCTTGTAGTTGCCCTCGGCCTGGTCGCGCGGGTTCCACAGCCGCACGTCGACCTGGCCCGAGGCATACGCGCGCCGCGTGACGCCGCTGGCCAGGAAGGGCGCGAACAGTTCGGGAAACAGCGTGACGACGTCGAAGCGCATGGCCTCTGCAGCCCTTCTTCAGTAGTCGGGCTGCCAGTCCACCGTGATGCAGCGGCCGGGCAGATCGACCTTGTCGACGTAGGCCGAGACGAAGGGAACCATGCGCTCGACGGGCTTTTCGCCCTCGGCGCCCGGCTGCTCCATGACCAGCACGGTCTGCGGGCCGGTGGACAGCAGCTCGCGCACGCGGCCCAGGGCCACGCCCTCGCGGTTGACCACGTCCAGGCCGATCAGGTCGACCCAGTAGTACTCGTCCGTTGCGGCGGTCGGGAAGCTGGCGCGCGAGACGAACACGCGCGCGCCCTTGAGGGCGTCGGCCGCATCCTTGTCCGCGATGTCCTGCACCTGGGCCACGACACCGCCGGAATGCTCGCGCGCCTCGCGCACCTTCAGCAGCAGCGTGCCGTCGAATGCCTTGGGGCCGCGCTCGGACGCCTGCAGATACCAGCGTTTGGAAGAAAAAAGCGCCTCGGGTTGGGCGCTGTGGGGCTGGAGCTTGAGCCAGCCCTTGACACCCCAACCACCGGCGACGCGGGCCACTTCGACCGCATCGTCCGGCAGGGGCGCCGGATCGAGTGCCTGCAGCATCAGCAGGCCTGCCAACTCAGGCAGCGGCTGCGGGAGCAGCAGCCGGGGCGGCAGCGGCCTGGGCCACCAGACGCTCGACCGTGGGCGAAGCCTGGGCGCCGACGCTGCGCCAGTAGCTCAGGCGGTCCTGGGCGATGCGGATGCTCTCTTCGTTGGCCTTGGCGGTCGGGTTGTAAAAACCGATGCGCTCGATGAAGCGGCCGTCACGACGGACGCGCTTGTCGGCAACGACGATGTTGAAGAAGGGACGGGCCTTGGCACCGCCGCGAGAAAGCCGGATGACAACCATGATTTATCCTCAGGGGGTCGGCCCGCCGGCTAGATAGCACCGGATGGACCAGATTCGTTTTTTCAGATTCAGCGCTGAGACACGCGCTGTGGCCACCCGGCCAGCGACACGCTGAAAAGCCCGCGATTATAGCCCGCATCCGTTTCATGCCAAGCATCCGCCCCAGCACCGACGCCGACGTCCCGGCCATTGCCGCCATCTACACCCACCACGTGCTGCATGGCACAGGGACCTTCGAGATCGACCCGCCTTCGGAGCAGGACATGGCCGCGCGCCGCGCCGACGTGCTGGCCAAGGATCTGCCGTATCTCGTGGCCGAGCAAGACGGCCGCGTGCTGGGCTTTGCCTACTGCAACTGGTTCAAGCCGCGCCCGGCCTACCGCTTCTCGGCCGAGGACTCGATCTACCTGGCCCCCGATGCCTCCGGCCGCGGCCTGGGCCGCCGAGCTGCTGACGGCGCTGGCCGACGAGGCGCAGGCGCGCGGCGTGCGCAAGCTCATCGCCGTGATCGGCGACTCGGCCAACGCCGGCTCCGTCGGCGTGCACCGCGCGCTCGGCTTCGAGCAGGTCGGCGTGATCCGCTCCTGCGGCTGGAAGTTCGAACGCTGGCTCGACATCGTGCTCATGGAGAAGGCCCTGGGCGCCGGCGACAGCCAGCCGCCGGTCTGAAGCCGATGTCCAGGATCAAGAACAAGACCGTCGCCACCTGGCTGGCACTGCTGGGCGGCCCGCTCGGCCTGCACCGCTTCTATCTGCGCGGCCTGGGCGACCTGTGGGGCTGGCTCTACCCGCTGCCCACCGCGCTGGGCCTGTACGGCATCGAGCGCGTGCAGCAGCTCGGCCAGGACGACCATCTGAGCTGGGTGCTGATCCCCTTGCTGGGCGTGTCGATCGCGGCCAGCGCGCTGACGGCCATCGTCTACGGCCTGCGTTCGCCCGAGAAGTGGAATGCCACGTTCAACGCCGCAGCCGAAGCGCCGGCCGGCACCACCAACTGGCTCACCGTGATCGGCGTGGCCGCCGCGCTGCTGCTGGGCACCGGCGTGCTGATGGCCAGCCTGGCATTCAGCTTCCAGCGCTACTTCGAATACCAGATCGAAGAGGCGCGCAAGATTTCGCAGTGAGCACCGCCGGGCCGCCCCAAGGCGCCCAGCATCGCAGCGGGCAGCGCGACGGCCTCCCGGTGCGTCAGAAAACCTGGAAGCTGATCCAGTAGCCGATCGACGCCACGAAGGCGCTGGCCGGGATCGTGAAGATCCAGGCCCAGACGATGTTGCCCGCCACGCCCCAGCGCACCGCGCTGGCGCGCCGCGTGGAGCCCACGCCGACGATGGCACCGGTGATGGTGTGCGTGGTCGACACCGGCACGCCCAGCACCGTGGCCATGAACAGCGTCAGCGCCCCGCCCGTCTCGGCGCAGAAGCCGCCCACCGGCTTGAGCTTGGTGATCTTCTGGCCCATGGTCTTGACGATGCGCCAGCCGCCGAACATGGTGCCGGCCGCGATCGCCACGTAGCAGCTGACGATGGCCCAGGTCGGCGGCGCGGCATCCGTGGCCGAGGCATAGCCCGTGGCGATCAGCAGCAGCCAGATGATGCCGATGGTCTTCTGCGCATCGTTGCCGCCATGGCCCAGGCTATAGGCCCCGGCGGAGACCAGCTGCAGCCGGCGGAACCAGCGGTCCACGCGCGAGGGCGTGGCGCGCCGGAAGATCCAGGCCACGATCACCAGCATCAGCGAGCCCAGCGCGAAGCCCAGCAGGGGCGAGACGAAGATGAAGGCCACCGTCTTGGCGATGCCGCTGCCGACCAGACCCGAGGCACCGGTCTTGGCCATCACGGCGCCCACGATGCCGCCGATCAATGCATGCGAGGAGCTGCTGGGAATGCCGTAGTACCAGGTGATCAGGTTCCACGAGATGGCGCCGACCAGCGCGCCGAACACCACGTGCACGTCCACCACGCCAGGCTCGGCGATGCCCTTGCCCACCGTGGCCGCCACGCTCAGGTGGAACACGAAGATCGCGATGAAGTTGAAGAACGCCGCGAACACCACGGCCTGCCCCGGCTTGAGCACACCCGTGGACACCACGGTCGCGATCGAGTTGGCCGCGTCGTGGAAGCCGTTCATGAAATCGAACACCAGGGCCATGGTGACCAGCAGCACCACGACCCACAGGGCCACCTGCACAGAAGCCATCGCGCGCTGCCCGGATCAGGAGTTCTCGAGGACGATGCCCTCGATCAGGTTGGCAACGTCCTCGCACTTGTCGGTGACCGTCTCCAGCAGCTCGTAGATGGCCTTGAGCTTGATCAGCTCGCGCACGTCCGGCTCCTCGCGGAACAGCTTGCTCATGGCCGAGCGCATCACGCGGTCGGCATCGGACTCCAGGCGGTCGATCTCCTCGCAGGTCTTGAGCGCGGCCTCGGCGGTCGCCGGGTCGCCGATGTTGGAGAGCAGCCTGACCGCGTCCTTCACGCGCTCGCAGCACTTCATGCACAGCTCGGTCAGGCGGCGGATCTCGTCCGTCATGCTGCGCACGTCGTACAGCGCCATGGTCTCGGCCGCGTCCTGCAGCAGGTCGGCCACGTCGTCCATGGAGTTGATCAGGGAGTGGATCTGCTCGCGGTCGATCGGCGTGATGAAGGTCTTGTGCAGCGTGCGGTTGACCTCCTGCGTCACGCGGTCGGCGGCGCGCTCGGCGTTGTCGACATCGCGGTTGTACTGCTCACGCAGGTGCGCATCGTGGTAGTTGGCCACCAGCTGCGAGAAAGCGCGCGCGGCCTCCACGATGCGATCGGCATGCTGGTTGAACATCTCGAAAAAGTTGCCATCGCGTGGCATCAGCTTGCCGAACAGCATGCGCAGATCCTGGGGAATGTGTCAAAAAAATGACGTTTCGGTGAAACGGGGCGGAGTGTAACTGCGCGTTCCGGCGCGCCGGCCCACACTGCGATACTTCCGCCCGTCACGCCGGCACGCATGCCGGCCCTCTCCCCTTTTGCGGAACCTTTGACGACCCTCATGAAAAAAGTCGCCCTGATCACCGGCATCACTGGCCAGGACGCCACCGACCTGGCCGCCCCTATGCCGTGGCCGGGCCGCATCGTCTACGACCACGGCAAGCCCGACGGCACGCCGCGCAAGCTGATGGACTCGGGCCGACTCCATGCCATGGGGTGGCAGGCGCGCACCGGCCTGGAAGAAGGCATTGCCCGTTCTTACCGAGACTTTCTGGCACGATCTGTCGCCTAGTTCTGCCTTCTGCACGGGCATTCCATGTACGAACGTATCCTTGTCGTGTGCACCGGTAACGTCTGCCGCAGCCCGTTGGCCGAAGCGCTGCTGCGCCTGCAGTTGCAGGCGGATGGCCGAGGAGAGACGGCGCAGGTGCAATCCGCCGGAACGCGCGCGCTGGTCGGCAAGCCAGCCGACGAGACCGTGCTGTATGTCGCACGCCAGCAGCCCCGGTTGCTGCAGGAACTGGAACGGCATCGCGCCCAGCAGATCAACAGCACCTTGCTCTGGTGGGCCGACCTGATCCTGGTGATGGAACAGGGCCATGTCCGCCAACTTGCCCAAGTGGATCCCCGGGCACCGGTCAAGGCCCGCATGCTGGGGCATTGGCTCGGCACCGCCATCGCCGATCCCTACCTCAAGCACGAATCGGTCTACCAGGAGACGCACAGCCTGGTCGAACAGGCCGTGTCGTCATGGCGAGAGAGAATCCGCGGCTGAGCCGAGCTGGGGCCCGGCCCGGCGCGCCGCCCCGCGGCGCCGCGAACGCTGTTACATTTCCTGATGGCTTGAAAGTTGCTCTACGCCGAGTGCCGCTAACATTCCTGCCTACCGAGCACTGGCATCGACAATCTGTCGACGCAGAACTTCCCGAACATTGGCGGCCTGAAATCCAGACACTGACTGGGCGTGTTAACCCGGAAAGATGCCGTCAACATGACAATTTGGCCTATGAACAAGATGCCATCAGACAGACATGGACGGGCATCAAACTGGCTAATGCAGAGAACAAGGCCGGGGGACATCCAAGAAAATGCACCACTTCGAAGCGCGCAGGCGACGGCACGGTGGTTGCGTTTCCGATCGACAGGTCTTCCCCAAGGATGTGAATGTCATTTCTGAGCAATTTATCCATCGCAGATCGCGGACGCTGCTTCGATGTGCTGACGGAAGTCGCCCAGATCCGCACGCACCTGGATCTGGTCAACTGGCTGCGCGGCGGTGTCCAGCACTTCATGCCGCATGACATCCTCGTTGCCGCCTGGGGCGATTTCCAGCGTGGCGCCATCGGCCACGACATCGTCTCTCCACTGCGCGGCGTGCGAACGGCGCAGGCCAGCATGTCCGCCCTGGTCTCTCGGCTGCAGGAGTTGTTTGCCAGTTGGTCGGCCGGAAACAGGCAACCCTATGTGACACCCGCCGAGCGCTTGAACGGCGTTCTCGGGCTCCATTCGACGGCCCCGGCCATGCGGTCGGCCATGGTGCATGGGCTGCGCGATCTGCGTGGTGAGCAGGATTGCCTGTATGTCGTGCTGCGCCGGGAGGCGATCCCCGAAAAGACCGGTGCCGCTGCGATGGCCGCGCTGCTGCCCCACATCGACATGGCCATGCGCCAGGCCGCCCTGCCATCCATGCCCATCACGCAAGGCAGCGCGTGCGTGGCGCCTGCACAGATCACCATCTCGCGCCACGGGCCGGACCAGGCCGTGCCGGACAATGGCATGACAGGTCGCGAGTTGCAGATCATGCAATGGGTCGAAATGGGCAAGACCAACCAGGAGATCGGCACCATCCTCGACATCAGCGAGTTCACGGTCAAGAACCACCTGCAACGCATTTTCAAGAAGCTGGATGTCTACAACCGCGCCCAGGCCGTGTCCCGGCTGAAGAACAGTCACTACGCCCATGGATAGCTCGCCCGCCCCCCTCGCCAACACGAGGCCGCGCCGTTCCAGCACGACCGCCGACATCGGCGCGCTCGACAAGGACCATCCCCTGCGCTTCATCGAGGCACTGATCGACCCCGGCATGCTGGTGCTGACCCTGTGGGCGGTCGGTCTGTACCACGAGGGCAGCCTGCGCCCGGGTTATCTGGTCCTGTCGGTCATCGTTTTCTCGATGACATTTCCCGGCACGTCCCAGATTCATTCGTCAATGATGAAACTGGTTGTGCAGACGCTGATCAACTGGATCGCCGTCGGCGTGCTGCTCCTGGCCATGGGAATTGCCACCGGCTATATCCACCAGTTCAATATCAGCGCCCTGCTGACCTGGATGTGGGTGGCGCCCCTGGCGCAGATCGCCGCCCACCGGACATTGAGGATGGCCGCCCCTGCGGTTCTGGCCATGCGTGGCCCGCCTCGCAAGGCGGTGATCGTCGGCATGAATACGCAGGGAATTGCCTTGGCGCGCCGGATTCGCGACACCCCGTATTCCGGCATCGAGGTGAAGGGCTTTTTCGACGACAGGAGTCTGCAGCGGCTGAATGCGCCCATGGGGTTCGGGCTGCTGGGCCCGGCCACCGCGCTTCCAGGCTTCGTCAAGGCCCAGGGCATCCAGATCATCTATCTGTCCCTTCCCATGGCCTCGCAGCCGCGCATCCTCGAATTGCTCGATGAGCTGAAGGACACCACGGCCTCCATCTATTTCGTGCCGGACATGTTCTTCACTGACCTGATCCAGGCGCGGCTGGGCCATGTCTGCGGCACCCAGGTCATCTCCGTCCGGGAAACGCCATTCCGCGGCATCAACGGTATCTTGAAGCGCTCCAGCGATATCGTCTTGTCGCTGCTGATATTGGCCCTCATCTGGCCAATTCTCCTGGTGCTGGCGTGCGCAGTGCGGTTCACGTCGCCGGGACCGGTGATCTTCCGCCAGCACCGCTACGGCCTGGAAGGAGAAAGAGATCGTGGTGTACAAGTTTCGCTCCATGACCGTGACCGAAGACGGCGACAACGTCCAGCAGGCCCAGCGTGGAGACAGCCGCATCACGCCGCTTGGTGCATTCATGCGCCGCACCTCGCTGGACGAACTGCCGCAGTTCATCAACGTTCTGCAGGGGCGCATGAGCATCGTGGGCCCGCGGCCGCACGCGGTGTCGCACAACGAAACCTACCGCAGGCTCATCAAGGGCTACATGGTCCGGCACAAGGTGAAGCCCGGCATCACCGGCTGGGCGCAGGTCAACGGCTGCCGCGGCGAAACCCGCACGCTGGAAGAAATGCAGGACCGGATCCACCACGACCTCGACTACCTTCGGAACTGGTCACTGCGGCTGGATCTTTACATCATCAAAAACGATAAGACTGGTTTTTCGTGACAGCCAAGCGTATTGAGAAGCAAGCGAAGGCAGCGCGGCATTGCAAGCGCACAGATGGATGGAGCACACTGCTGCTGGCGGCACTCATGGCCAGCGGTGCCTCAAGCCGCGCGGACGAAGGTTCTGGCCTCAACTGGTTCGTCGATGAAACCGTTCGTCACGAAAGCAACCTGTTGCGCCTGCCCCCGGGCAGCAGTTCAACGCGGCTGGGCGGGCGCTCCTATGCAGACACGGTCAATATTGCAACCCTTGGCGCCAAGTTCGAGAAAACGTACTGGCCTGCAGAACGTTCATATCGAAGCCGCCTACGTCGACTACCGGTACCAAAACTTCAACTACCTGAACTTCGGCACCTTCAACTACCGGGCGAATTGGGGCTGGGCAATCACACCACGCTTCCATGGAAACGTGAGCATGCAGCGCCGCAAGCTTCCAAACAATGCCGGCGACACGAGCAGCGTGAACCGCATCGACCAGCGCAACGACCGCCTGGACACCAGCCAGCGCCTGGATGGCATATACGAACTGGGCGCTCGCTGGCACGTTGTGGGAGCGCTGGCCCGCTATTCGCAGAGGAACACCATTCCCCTGGTGATCGAAAGCGCTTCACGCCAGACCACCGGCGATCTTGGCTTGCGGTATGTCCTTCCTTCCGGCAGCTTGGCCACCCTGACGTTCCGCACGGCCAGCGGCTCGTACACGGATTCGCTCAGCGACATTGGAGAAGCCAGCAGACGAGTTCGACCAGAAAGAGGTGGAGTTGGACACTCTATGGCGCATGACCGCCAAGACCTCCCTCGGGCTGCGCATTGCGCAACGGGACCGCAGCCATCCGCTCGAACCTGCCCGCAATTTCGACGGGATGCGGGGCATGGTTCGGTTCAACTGGTCTGCCACCTCGCGGGTCACACTGGCTTCCGGCTGGATACGCGACCTCGATGCCTTCCAATCTTCGTACAGCACCTACTTCAAATCAGACCGGGTGTTCGTCGAACCCACTTGGCAACTCTTCGACAAGACCCGTGTGAACGCAAGATTCTCGAAGACGGAAAGAAGCTACGAAGGCTCTCCCGATCCCTCGACAGCCATCGACCGCCACGACACCGAGCGCGAACTCGCGGTAGGGGTCGAATGGCGGCCCCGTTCCTTCCTGTCCATCCGGTCTGCGGTACGCCAGACCCGGCGCGAATCGACCCGCGCGGGAATCGACTACAAAAACACCTCGATCGGCATCGGCGCGAACATGGAGTTCTGATGCGCTGCTAGTCCCGGCGACCGACGCGGCGCTTCATGATGACGCCCATCACCATCAATCCGGCCAGCAGCATGGTGGGTCGGCTGATCAGTCCGTCGAGCGGGGTGGGCTGCAGGGCACCCACTTCAGAAGAACTTCCCGCTTTGCGTGACACAGCGTCGCCCGCCCCCGAAGCCTCTTTGGTCTGGGCTTTGGGCAACGGGGCCCATTCCTCCAGCCACATCACCGTGCTATTCACGAGAGCAGAAGAAGAGGTTTGCGCATTGGCATGAAGGCCGCCGCCAACGCTCAACATCAGGGCCAGAAAGACAGACTGAAATTTGCGCATTGATCCCGCCTCAAGGTGGTGATTGCCGGACACTTTGGGCAAGCTTAAGTATTATTGTGCAGCGCAGCAATAGCCTGAACGGACTACTGAGCACACACACTTTCCTGGTGCATGCTTGCAAGGCGGTACGCGGGGGCGGCCTCCCGCGGACACAGCGCATTTCTTGAGGCTGCGCGGGGCGGTGTCGCCCGGTAGATGCATGCGATGATGGAGGTCTTGGCGCACCAGGATGCGCCGTTGCGCAAGCATCAAATTTATGTGACGGGCTGATTGCAGCACACCACTATTGGGAGAAGGTCGGTGACATTTGGTAAGTTAATTGCGATGGTGAGGGCCCGGTGGTGGCTGGTGGTGGCGGCCACGGTCCTGACCACCGTGTCGGCCCTGATCGTCAGCCTGATGATGTCCGAGAAGTTCCAGGCGTCGGCGTTTCTGATGATCGACGTCAAGCCGGACCCGATTTCGGCGGTGACCTATCCGGGCCTGTCGTCTCCATCTTTCATCAACACGCAGATCGACGTCTTGCGCAGTTCGCGGGTCGCCTTGCGTGTGGTGAACGATCTGAAGCTGGTGGACCGGCCCAATGTGCGCGACCGCTGGCTCGAAGCGACCGAGGGCAAGGGGACCGTCGAGCAATGGCTCGCCGACGGGCTGCGCGCCAACATGACGGTGACGCCATCCAAGGAAAGCAACGTCCTGCAGGTTTCCTTCCGCGCCGGGGACCCGCAATACGCCGCGGCAGTGACCAACGCGTTCGCACAGGCCTACATGGCCACCGCGCTGGAACTGCGGGTCGACCCCGCGCGGCGCTACGCCGGCTACTTCGATGAGCAGGTCAAGGCCGCACGTCAGGAACTCGAGGCCGCACAGTCCCGGCTTTCGGCCTTCCAACGCGCCAATGGCCTGATCGGCACCGACGAACGGTTCGATGTCGAGAACACGCGCCTGAACGAACTCTCTTCGCAGCTCGTCGCCGTGCAGGCCGTGCTTGTCGAGTCGGGCAGCCGGCAGGCCCAGGCCGACGGTGCGGCTTCCGACCGCACGCAAGAAGTGCTGAACAACTCGCTGATCACGCAGCTGAGGGCCGAACTCGGCCGCTCGGAGGCCCGGCTGCGGGAGCTCAGCATCCGCTTTGGCGACAGCCATCCGCAGGTGATCGAAGCGAAGGCCGCCGCCGCCGAACTGCGGACCCGGCTAGACACCGAGATGCGCCGCGTCAGCGGTGGTGCCGCCGTCACCAACGCCATCAACCGCCAGCGCGAAGCGCAGATTCGCGCATCGCTGGAAGAGCAGCGCGCCAAGGTCTTGCGCATGAAGGCCGTGCGCGACGATGCCGCGGTGCTGCTCCGGGAGGTCGATGGCAAGCAGCGCGCGTTTGACAACATCTCCATGCGCCTCACGCAATCGAATCTCGAAAGCCAGAGTACGCTGAACAACGTGAGCGTCCTGGGCGAGGCGACCGAGCCGTTGAACCCGGTATCGCCCAACATCCAGATCAACACCGCCCTGGCGCTCGTCGTCGGCATGCTGCTGGGTACCGGCCTGGCACTCCTGCTGGAACTGCGCGACAGGCGCGTGCGCGATTTCGACGATGTCGTCGCCGCGATGCAGATCCCGGTCCTCGGCGTGCTGCCCGCGCCGGATTCGCGGCGGTCCGGCCGCAAGCACCGCCTGCTGGCGGTGGAACAACGGCTGCTGGGCGGCCTGGCGGTGAGCCGCAGCAAAAAGGCAATGTGATGTCCGACCTCTCCGATACCCCCGGCAACATGCTCCGCGATCGCTCCATCGGCGCCATCATCGCCGAGGCCCGCAACCTGACCGCCGACCAGGTCGAGCGCGTGCTGCGGCACCAGCGCGACCACGGCATCCGCTTCGGCGAAGCGGCCATCGCGCTGGGCTTTGCGAGCCCCGACGACGTGCTGGAAGCCCTGTCCCAGCAGTTCCACTACCCCTACAGCCCCAACGAGCGTGGCAACCGGAGCACGGAACTGGTCACGCTGTTCCAGCCGTTCTCGCGCGAGTCCGAGTCGTTCCGTGCCATCCGCAGCCAGTTGCTGTCGCGCCTCTACCGGGAAGGTATGCCGCGCCGGCCGCTGGCCGTGATCAGCCCTGACTCGATGGACGGCAAGAGTTATTTCGCCGCGAACCTCGCGGTGACCCTCGCGCAACTCGAGGGCAAGACACTGTTGATCGACGCCGACATGCGTTCGCCGCGGCAGCACACCATCTTCGACATCCCGAACCAGTCCGGCTTGTCGTCGATTCTTCTGGGCCGCAAGGAGGAACGCGTCATCCAGGCGGTGCATGGCGTGCCGGGCCTGCTGATCCTCCCTCTGGGCGCGATTCCGCCCAACCCTGTCGAGCTGCTGGAACGCCCCGCCTTCGGCCTGCTGCTCAAGGAACTCGGCCGCAAGTTCGACCACATCGTGCTGGACACTTCTGCCTTCAGCCGGGGCGCGGATGCCAGCATCGTGGCGATGCGCTGCGGCGCCGCGGTGGCGGTTGCGCGCAAGAGCGCTTCCCGCATGAATGACCTGCAGGATCTTTCCAGCATCGTCACAGGGGGCGCGACCGAATTGATTGGCGCCGTCGTCAACGAGTTTTGACCAGCCAGGCATCCAAGTCCTCCATGCCGTCCTTCGGACCCTTGCCTGACGCGTCCAAGCACCCGGTTGGCTGGACTGCTTCGTTGACGCACTTCCGATCCACGGGAGCGCAGCAATGGACCGACCATCTCGGCGCGTTGCTGGCGCTGGCTGCGTTGTGCATCGGCACCGGCATCCTGGTCACGGTCATCGGGGACCTGGCCAGTTCCAAACCGGTGATTCTGGCGGCGCTGCCTTTGCTGATCGTGCTGGGTTTCACACTGGCGATCAGTCCCAAGGCATTGCTGTTGGCGATCATCGTTCTGCGCGGAGGAACGAACAGCCTGTTCGAGGAAACCAGGCTCGGACCGCTCGGAGGCTTGGGGGCCTTCGTCAACCTCTCGGTCATCGCGCTGACGATCATCTTGCTGATGCGCAACCCCAAGCGCGTGCCATCGGTTGCGTACTGGATATGGGGCCCGTTCATGCTCATTCAGTTCATTGCGGTCACCTACGCACCGGATCCTGTTCAGCAAGTGCGCCTGGCGATGGCGCAGGCGTCGACATTCGCCATGTTCATCGTGGCGTTTCAACTCGTCGACGACGAGCGCAGCCTGGTGGACGTCCTGCGTCTGATCGTGCTGTCGTCGGTGCCCGTCGCCCTGCTGACGATCCTGGCCATCGCACGCGGAGCTGCCTACGAGCCCGGACGCTACAGCGGACCGTTCCCCCCACCCCAACATCCTCGCGTTCTACCTGGTGCTCGTCATCGCCATCGTGTTCTACCTCTGGAAACGCACCGAAGCACTGGCGATTTCCTGGCAAACGATCGGCTCCGTCGGCTACCTGATCGTCCTGTTCGGCCTGCTGCTGGCCACCAAGACGCGCAGCGCCTGGATCACCGCGACGCTGCCGTTCCTGCTGTATGGCCTGTTCTTCAAGCGGCGCTACCTGTTCTACCTGGCATTCGCACCGCTGCTCGCCCTGCTGATACCGGAGTTCCGGGACCGTCTGCTCGATCTGGGACAGGGCAACGAAGTGGTGCAGTACGCCCGGCTCAATTCGTTCGCCTGGCGCCAGTTGATCTGGTCGGATGGCCTGCGCTGGATGGAGCCTGGCCGCTACTTCATGGGCTATGGTGCGGGTGCCTTCAACTACTTCTCCCCCGTGTTCTTTTCAATGGCTGGCGGCCGCAACTGGGGCGCCCACAGCGTTCTCGTGCAACTGTTCTTCGACATC
Source organism: Pseudorhodoferax sp. (assembly GCA_049840715.1). Taxonomy (GTDB): domain Bacteria; phylum Pseudomonadota; class Gammaproteobacteria; order Burkholderiales; family Burkholderiaceae_C; genus Pseudorhodoferax. The sequence continues at coordinate 11,367 of JASGJO010000030.1, read as the reverse complement.
GGGGTCGTCGGCGTATCCTGCTACCTGTGGCTGTTCTGGAAGGGCTGGACCGCCATCCGCCCACTCTACCGGGTGGACCGCCTGCTGTACCTGATCGGTACGGCGGCGCTGGGCGCCTATCTGCTGACATCGATGTCGGACAACATGCTGTCCTACCTCATCTACAACTGGTACTTCTGGCTCGCCGCGGGCGCAGTATGTGCTTACGCGGTGCGTGCCAAGAAGGAGCCGTCGAAGCCTGCGCCCGCCGCCGAACCGGGAGCCGGCTTCGGCCCCACCGCGCGGAGAAGAAAATTCTGATGTCCATGCTCGAAACACCGAACCGTGCCCGCCTGCGCACCGCGCTGGTGGCGCTGGCGGCGGCCGGGATCGCGGCCGTGTCGGCCGCCGCCGAATGGGGCAGCTACGCCCGGCCGTTCTCGGCGCAGTCGCCCTGGAATGCCCGGCCCATCGACCCGGTGCTGGGCGACTTCGTCATTCCCCCGTCGACCTACATGCCCGCCATTGCGGGCGGGGCGTACTCCACCGGCGCGTTCAGGGCGAACAAGACGGACAAGCCCATGGAGATCCTGCCGCTGCCCGGCCGCAACGGGGTGTGGGACCCGGATGCCGCACGCGTGCATCCTTCGATCACCATACCGCGCTGGCCCGCGGATGTCATACCGGCAACCGGCTCCGACGGCCATGCCGACATCGTGGACGAGACAGACGGCATCATCCACTCGTTCTTCAAGCTCAAGCAGATCGATGGGCAGTGGCGCACCGCGCAGTACGCCTGGACGCGGCTGGACGGACGCGGCTGGGGCGAGCCGGGACACTACTACCAAGGCGCGCGCGCCGCGGCAGTGCCCACCATGGGAGGTCTCATCCGCAGCCATGAGATCAACGACGGCAACCCGATGTACCTGCATGCCCTGGCGATGTCGCTGGCACACAACGGCCTGAGCGCGGATCCCACCTACGTGTTCCCCGCCACCTCGGCCGACAGGGGCGCCGCGCGCACCAATACCGGCCAGATCCCCGAAGGCGCTCTGCTGATGCTGCCGGCAGAGTACGACACCAGCCGCATCCGCAACCCCCGCCTGCGCAAGGTGGCAGAGACCTTGAAGGTCTACGGGGCCTACGTCGTGGACCGCAACGTCGGAACGCCGTTCGTGATCTACGTCGAGAACGGAAGCGGGTTCAGCCTGCACGGCGGCTCCTGGGACAGCCACACCGGCAATGAGCTCAACCGGATGCGCGCTGCGCTTCGCCAGGTCACCGGGGTCTCGGGCTGGCTGGACGGCGATGGGCGTCCGATGGTGATGGAGCAGCGGCTCAACCTCCTGTCCATGCGCGGCGACTGGACCAAGGTGCACGGCGACCGGCTCGGCACCTTCGAGACGTGGCAGCAGGCCGTGGTGTTCGAGGCAGGCCTTTCGGGCGTCGAACAGAAGAACAGTTCGGCCTCGATGCTCCAGCCTGTCCGCTGGGCACTGCCCCAGGCCGGCGCCTCCTACCAGCTGACGGCGCGCACGACCGGCGGCGGCAGACTGCGCATGCGCCTCTTCGGCGCCGACCCGGCGCAGCCCGTGTTCGACAGTGGCGAACTGGCAAACGGCGAATCGCGCGTCTTCACATGGCCGGCCGGCCCGGCCCGCCACGAGGTCACCGCGTTCAGCGGCGACGGCAGCCGGATGTCCACCGTCGGCGCCAGCCTGGTGCAACTCACCCAAGGCGCGCAGTCCGGCGGACAGAAATGACGGATCCGAACTGGCAGGCGGATCTGGACCGATGCGCCGGCTCCGGTGCCAAGTGGCTGCGTGAACAATCGCTGTGGGCCATCCGCGTCTACCGGTTCGGCCGCCGTGTCGACGCACTTCCGGACGGGCTGCGGCGGCGCCTGCTGACGCGCCTGTACTGGCTGCTGTTCCGCCTCGTCGAGACGGCCACGGGCATCAGCCTGCCCAAGGAAGCGCGCATCGGGCCGGGCCTGCGGATCTGGCACTTCGGCGGCGTCTTCGTCAACCCCGGCACGGTCATCGGTGCTGGCTGTACCTTGCGTCAGGGCGTCACGCTCGGCAACCGCGCGGAGAACGGCCCCTGCCCCGTGCTGGAGGACGGCGTCGACCTCGGCGCCTATGCGCAGGTGATCGGGGGCGTGCGGCTCGGTGCCGGCTGCCGCGTTGGCGCCATGGCCGTGGTCCTCGCCGATGTCCCCGCCGGCGCCACCGCGGTCGGCAATCCGGCGCGCATCGTCCCGGCCCATCCATCCCATCCAACCCATCCATCCGGAGAGCAGACGTTTGAAGATCGCCTACCTGGTGAACCACTACCCAAAGGTTAGCCACACTTTCATCCGGCGCGAGATCCTGGCCCTGGAACGCCAGGGCTTCGAAGTCACGCGCCTGGCCGTGCGCGGCTGGGACGATGCCGTGCCCGATGCAGACGACCAGGCGGAACAGGCGCGAACCCACTATCTCCTGAGGCGCGGCGCTGCCGCGCTCGCTCCGGCCATGCTGGCGGTGCTGTTCAGCGCGCCCGGCCGCTTCCTGGCAGCGCTCGGCCTGGCGCTGCGGATGGGACGGCGCGCGGACCGCCCGATGCCCTTGCATCTGGTCTACCTCGCCGAAGCCTGCCTCGCACACCGTTGGCTGGCCCGGCTGCAGGTGCGCCATCTGCACGCGCATTTCGGCACCAACTCCGCGGAAGTCGCCATGCTGGTGACGGCCCTCGGCGGCCCGCCGTACAGCTTCACGGTGCATGGGCCGGACGAGTTCGACAAGCCGGAGTTCCTGCACCTGGGCGAGAAGATCCGCCGGTCGCGCTTCGTCGTGGCCATCACCTCGTTCTGCCGCAGCCAGCTCTACCGCTGGGTCGAAGCCGCGCACTGGGACAAGGTCAAGGTCGTGCACTGCGGCCTGGAGCGCGCGTTCCACGAGGCTTCGGACGCGCCCCCCGCCGCGGCAACCGCCTGGTCTGCGTGGGCAGGCTCTCGGAGCAAAAGGGGCACCTGCTCCTCGTCGAGGCGGCCAGACGGCTGGCCGATGCCGGCATCGCGTTCGAACTGGTGCTCGCCGGCGACGGTGAACTGCGCCCGCAGATCGAAGCCCGCATCGCGCAGCTGCAACTGCAGCACCACATCCGCATCACCGGCTGGATCAGCAGCAACCAGGTGCGCGAGGAGATCATCGGCACCGCGCGCGCTGGTGCTGGCCAGCTTTGCCGAGGGCCTGCCGGTCGTGGTGATGGAGGCCTTCGCGCTGAGGCGCCCCGTCGTCAGCACACGCATCGCCGGCATTCCCGAACTCGTCGAGCAAGGCCACAACGGCTGGCTGGTGCCACCGGGCGACGTCGCGGCGCTGGCCGATGCGATGCAGGCATGCCTGCAATGCCCGCTCGACCAGGTGGCCGCGATGGGCGACGCCGCCTTCCGTGCCGTGCGCCGGGAGCACGACATCGACACCGAAGCCGCCAAGCTGGCGCAGCTGTTCATGGCGTCGCCGCAACATGCTTGATCTCGCGACAGGCCTTCTGCACGGGCTGCTGGCAGCCGCAGCGTTGCTGGCCGCCTCCCGGCGGTGCTCCTGCTGACCCAGGTGCTGGCGTCGCTGCTGGCCTGGTGCGGCTCGGGCGGCGACCCCGGCCGGCCCGCGTCCACGCATCGCCATCGTGATGCCGGCGCACAACGAATCGAGCGGCCTGCTGCCGGCCGTGGCGGCGGCGCAGGCGCAGCTGCTGCACGCGGATCGGCTGCTCGTCGTCGCCGACAACTGCAGCGACGACACAGCCGCCGTCGCCCGCGGAGCCGAACGCGGAGGTCTGACCGAACGCTTCAACACCGCGCTGCGCGGCAAAGGCTATGCGCTGGACCACGGTGTGCGGCATCTCGCCGCGGACCCGCCGGACGTCGTCATCGTGCTCGATGCCGACTGCATCGCCGCAGGCCGGCAGCCTGGAGCGCATTGCGCGCCTGAGCCACGCCACCGGCCGGCCGGTGCAGGCCACCTACCTCATGACGGCGGCCCGAACGACGGCCTCAGGAAGCGCGTGTCGCCGAGTTCGCGCTGCGGGTCAAGAACCGCGTCCGGCCGCGCGGCATGCACCGCATGGGCCTGGACTGCGGCCTGTACGGCACCGGCATGGCCTTCCCGTGGCACGGTGGCCGCCGACGGCGCCGCTCGCCAGCAGCCATCTCGCCGAAGACATGCAGCTCGGCGTACACCTGGCGCGCAGGGGAACGCCTCCGCTGTTCTGCGAGGAGGCCATGGTGCGCAGCACGTTCGCCGGCTCGCACGAGGGCGAGCGCAGCCAGCGCACGCGCTGGGAGCACGGCCACCTGTCGCTGCTGATCGGCGACGGGCCGCGCCTGCTCGCCGGCGCCCTGCGTCAGCGGGACGCATCGCGCCTCCTGATGCTGGTGCTCGACATGCTGGTGCCACCGCTCGCCCTGCTGTCGATGGCCCTGCTTGCCGCTGTGCGCCACTGCCGCCCTGGCGTGGTGGGCGATGGGCTGGTAGCTCCCGCTCGCGCTCGCCCTGCTGGCCTGCGCGAGCCTGGCGGCCGGCCGTCGTGCTGGCGCGCGCGCGCTTCGCCGTCCGACCTGGTGTCGCTGCGCGAACTGCTCGGTGCGCCGCTCTACATGCTGGCCAAGATCCCGCATGTATCCTGCGCTTCCTCGTCCAGCGGCAGGTCGACTGGGTCCGCACGAAAAGAGATTCGTGAGGAGTGCAAGCACCCCTCCAGCCCCCGCTGCCGCGACGCGCCCGACGGCCTGGCCCGGATCGCGGTCGACGGCCTGCCCTTCGTCGCCAGCGACCGTCGGATTCGCTGGCCCGCCACATCTGCGACCGCGCAGCCGCCGCGCACGGCGGCTGGGTCGTCACGCCCAACATCGACATCCTGCGAGGCTGGCACCGGGTCCCGGCGTTCAGCAGATGGTCGACGAAGCCACGTCTTCACCGCGGACGGCAAGCCCATCGTCTGGGCGAGCCGCCTGCAGGGCACGCCGCTCCCGTGCCGCCTCGCAGGCTCGGACCTGTTCATCGCGCGTGTTCCGCCGGGCTGCGGCCGCCGGGCTGCGGCTCGCCCTGATCGGCGGCAACCCAGGTACCGCGGAGCAAGCGCGCGGCGCAGCTGGCGGGTGCGGGTGGACGCCTGACGCGCAGCCTGCTGCCCCCCACTCGGCTTCGAACGCACCCGAGGCAGATGGACCGGCTCCGCCAGCTGTCGTCAGACTCGCGCCGCACATCGTCTTCGTCGGCCTCGGCTCGCCGAAGCAGGAACAGCTGATCCGCCAACTGCGCAGCCTGCAGCCGCAAGCCTGGTTCCTCGGCGTCGGCATCAGCTTCAGCTTCGCGGCCGGAGAGGTGCCGCGCGCGCCCGCAGTGGATGCAGGCCGGCGGGCTCGAATGGGCCGCACCGGCTGGCGCAGGAGCCGCAGCGGCTGGGCGCGGCGCTACCTGAGCGACGGCCTTCCATTCGCCTCGGCCTGATGGCACGCTCAGTGCGAACGCGCCTGCAACGGCGGCCGAGGCCGCTCTAGTGCACGCCCACCAGATGCCGACCATGCCCATGACGAACGACGTGCTGGTTTCTGTCTACATCCCCACGAAGGACCGGCAGCCGCTGCTGGCCACCGCCATCGACTCGGTCCTGCAACAGACCTACCGCGATCTCGAGGTCATCGTCGTGGACGACGGCTCGACCGATGGCACCCAGGAATACCTGCGCCAGCTTGCGCACGATGACCCGCGCGTCCGGACGATCCGGCACGACGCTTCGAAGGGCGGTCCCGCCGCGCGCAACGCGGCCATCCTGGCGGCGCGCGGCGCGTTCGTGACCGGGCTCGACGACGACGACAGCTTCGAGCCCTTCCGCATCGACGATTTCGTGCAGGCCTGGCGGCAGTTCGACACGCAGGGTGAGCGCCCGTCCTGCCTCTACTCGCAGCTGCGCGAGATCCAGCACGGCCAGCACGTCGCCACATCCGACCGGCCCGACAGGGCCAGCTACGAGGACATGTTCCGCCACAACGCCGTCGGCAACCAGGTCTTCGCGCCCAAGGCCCATTTCGTCGACGCGGGCCTGTTCCGGGTGGATCTGCCGGCATGGCAGGATCTCGAGTTCTTCATGCGCATGCTGCGCACCTTCGGCCCGGCGCGCCTGGTCGAACGGGCCTCCTACAATTTCGAGAACAGCCCGCGCGACGACCGCATCACCGCGAAAGGCGAGGGCAAGATCCGCCAGGCCTTCACCGTGGTCGACGCCGCGCACAGCGACGGCATCGGGCGGCGCAGCCAGTTGCTGCAACTCCAGATGTTCGCCCGTGTGTATGGGATCAAACCAACCCTGCAGGACTACCGCCGCTTTCTGGCCCACGGTTTCTGGCCACGGGGGTTCGCCCGCATGCTCAAGCGGACCTTGCAAGCTTAAGAAGCCACCTCTTCGATGGGAAACACAATGAAAAACGACCAAGTCTTCGGCCTCGGATTCATGCGCACCTGGCTGCTCTTTTGCGCCTTCGCGCTGGCCAGCATCTGCGCCCGGGCGCAAAGCCCGGTGGAATACATGCTGTCGCCGGGCGACACCATCCGGGTGACGGTCTACCAGAGCCCCGACCTGACGCTGGAGACCCGGGTCTCCGAGGCGGGCACCATCAGTTTCCCGCTGGTGGGCCAGGTTCGCATCGGCGGCCAGTCGACGCTGGGAGCCGAGAAGACCATCGCACAGGCACTGGAGAAAGGCGGCTTCATCCGCAATCCCCAGGTCACCGTCGTCGTGACCCAGATGCGCGGCAACTTCGTTTCGGTCCTTGGCCAGGTCAACCGTCCCGGTCGCTATCCGCTGGAGAACATGAGCACGCGCGTCAGCGACATCCTGGCCACGGCGGGCGGCATCATCCAGGGCGGCGGAAGCTCGATCGGCGGAGACGATGTCGTCATCGTGACCGGAACCCGCGCCGGCGCGCCATTCCGCAAGGAAATCGACATCCCCTCGCTCTACATTGCTGACCGCATGGGCGAAGACATCACGCTGGTCGGCGACGATACGGTGTATGTGCGCCGCGCACCGGTGTTCTACATCTACGGCGAGGCGCAACGCCCAGGCGTCTACCGCATCGAACGTGGCATGAGTGTCATGCAAGCCCTGGCCGTTGGCGGCGGCCCCACCAACCGCGGCACCGAAAACAGGATCCGGCTGCACCGCATGCGGGCGGATGGCCGTGTCGAACAGCTCAGCCCGGCCATGACGGACCTGATCACGCCCAACGACGTGATCTACGTGCGCGAAAGTCTCTTTTGATGCCCCGGGAGCTTGAACCCACCTTGCACAAGCGCCCCGCCTCGGAGTCGGACAGGTGAGCCGCAGCCCGGAACTTTCCGGACAGGTGGCCCGGGGAATGGTCTGGGTTGCGATCGAGAAATGGGGAACTCGGCTGATGAGCTTGGCCGTTTTTCTCCATCCTGGGCCGTCTACTGACGCCTGCGGAATTCGGACTGGCGGCGCTGGCGATGTCGATCTCCGCGATCCTCGCGGTCTTCGTCGAGAACGGCATGGCGCAGGCGCTCGTGCAGAAGGAGGTTGACGAAGAGGAGATCCATTCGGCCTTCTGGACATCCCTCGCGATCGCGGCGGGTCTGTATCTGCTCCTCGTGCTCTGTGCGCCGCTGCTGGCGCACTTGTTCAAGCAGCCCCAACTCGAGTCCATCATTCCGGTCAGCGCACTGGTGCTGCCGATTGCCGCCTTCTCCAGCGTCCCGGCCGCCTTCCTGGAGCGGACCTTCAACTTCTCCAAACTGGCACGACGCCAGTTGGGCGGCGCGCTCGTGGGAACCGCGGTCGCTGTGTACCTCGCCCTCACCGGCAAAGGTGTCTGGGCCATCGTCATGCAGCCCGTTGCTGCCAGCGCCGCCGGCGCGATGATCCTGTGGTTCAGCGCCAAATGGCATCCACGCCTTGTCTATTCCGTCCGCGCCATTCGCGGCATGTGGAAGTTCAGTGCGCAAGTAGTAGGCATCGAACTTCTCAACACCGTGCAGGCCAACATCGACAAGCTGCTCATTGGCGCATTCTTTCCGCCTGCGGCGCTGGGCTACTACTATGTTGGCCAGCGGATATTGAACATCGTGATGGACGTTATCTCGTCCACGCTGGCGAAAGTGTCTCTGACGACATTTTCTCGGCTGCAGGAACAACATGCGCGCCTGATGCATTATTTCCTGACGCTCACATTCGCGAGCGCAACGCTCGCCGTGGCGATATTCTCCGTGCTCGTGGTATTCGGCTATCCCCTGATCGATCTTTTCTTTGGCACCGGCTGGGGCGCCAGCGTCCCCTTGATGGCGATGATGGCACCGTCTGCCATGCTGGCATCCGTGACGCTGTTCGACAAAAGCCTGTTGCTGGCCACCGGCAACGGGACGGCATCGCTCAAGGTCGCCGTGGCCCAAGTCGTTTTCGGAACGGTTGTTCTGGTCGCAGCCATTCCGTTCGGCGTCACCGCGGTGGCTGCAGCGCGCTCAGTCAGGTAAATCGCATTCTGGCCGGTGCGGATTATCACGCTGCACAAGAATGCGCGCCTTCCCTACGTCACCTACCTGAAACAGTTCGCTGGACCAGCCCTGGCCGGCATTGCAGTCCTGTTGGTCGGCTACGGCTTGCAACAGACCCCGTGGGCGTCCGCCCGATTCATCACCGCGACCTTCCTCCTGCCTGCAATCGGCCTGACATTCGCATGCTACGCACTGGTGATCTGGCTGGCAAGCATGGCACCAGGTTCGCCAAATATCCACGACCTTGAAAGAGATCTGGCTCAAAAGGAGAAGCGCCGCTGCGCTGCCATGAAATTCACGAGACTTTCCCGTTACTAACGCCGGCTGGTTCGCACCAGCTCTTCGCGCCATCGCGAAGGAAAATGGATATTCCAACGTATTCAATCCGAGAATCGCATCTCTGGATGGAACTTGGCATCTGGCTTTCCGCGCACAGGCGCGGCCTGGCGAAAAACCATTCAGATCGTATTACACGAGTGGAAGCGCTGGGAAGCTCTCCAGGCCAATCGATCTGACCCGAATGCTGCAGGACCTGGGAATGCCCCAAGTGGCAGACCCGAAGCTGGTCCCGCTTGCGGGCGGGATCTACATCACATTCAACACCGGCCATTCTGCGCATTCTCCCAACGGGCTGTACTTGATGCAGGTGTGGCCCGAGATCGGCGTGCCGCAGAAATGCGAACTGGACGGCCGCCAGACCGTCGAGAAGAACTGGGCGTTGTACATGCCTGCCCATGGGACGTTGTCGGCAATCTATTCCCTGGAGCCCCTCACGCAGTTGCGCCTCGTGCAGGGTCAATTGGACGACGGTAAGCCACTGCATTTCGAGCGCATCATGTCCGCGGCCAGCAACACGATCTCCCAATCGCTGTCGATCGGCACGCAGATGGCTTTCGTGGACAGCGGCACCGCCTACATGGTCGCACACGAGAAGCCGCGCCTGCGCTCGAAGCGCGGTTATCTCGGGCGGATCGTTCGTCTGGATTTCGACAGCGCGGGAGCCGTCGCGATCACCGTGGGCTCCAAAAGGCTGATCCATTCGTTCTCCAAACTGATCCTGATGGGCCAACGGCACAACCCCACGTTCGTGGGCCGTCTACTTCCCTGGCATCGTGGTGGACGGCAACGATGTATTTGCTCAGCTACGGAATCAACGACCTCGAATCCCGCATTCGCCAAAGTACCGTTGGACACCATATGGCCGTAGAAAAATCCTCGACCTGGGACGCGCTGGAGAACCAGCCGAAAACCAAGGCATCGTTGGAATCCGGTCGAAGCCAGCAGGGATTCCAGCATGGCAATGCCGGCGGTCACTTCAACCTTGACCTCCTGCAATGGGCATACCCGGGCAGCAGGCTGCCAATGTGAAGGATGAAGGCCTGCTGCTGCTTCTCGTTGGATCGGTTTCGCACCGCGTGCTGGATGGCGACATCGTTTTGCGGATCGGGAGCAAGCATCGACGATTCCCGCAGCGGATGGATTGCGCATCCGCGTGTGGGGGTTCGCGGGCCGATTACCTGGATGCCTTCCGGCAGGCCGGTCACGAGAATGCTCCTGGAGTCCCGCTTCATGGGCGATCCGGGGGTCTTGATCGGCAAGCTCTATCCGGATGTCCTCCACATCCGGCCCGGAGCCGGCAACACGATCTTCATCCCGCACTACCGGGAACGTTTCGAGCACCGCAGCAACCGCCACTACAAAGTGGTCAGCATCGACGCTACGCCACGCACGGTGGCCGAAGAAGTTTGCCGCGCCGAGTTCGTCTACACATCCTCGTTCCGGATGGCCTCTGACCCCGGCGCATGCGCTGGGGCGACCGGCATTGCTGGGGTCCCCACAGACCGAGCTGAACGAGTCCCTGCACAAGTACAAGGACTATTTTCTTTCGATTGAGAAAGATTTTCATCGCAGCATCTATCGATGAGGCGTTGAAGTCACCCAAACCGGACAGTCCGCCGGATCTCTCCACAATGATCGGTAGCGTCGCTCTGCCGTCGGCGGCGGTACTGGAAGCCGCCGGCATCTTGTCCGACCTTGTTCTGCGCCCTGATCCGCTCGTCGGATACGAGGGCGGCCCGCCCCGTCACCGGGCCGAGCGTTCTCCGGCAGCCCCTGGCCGAACACCGGTGCCGCACGCCTGGCCCTCTGGCGAGGCCTGCCACCACGGGGTCGGACGCGACGCCGGGCTCAGAAGTCGAAGTAGATGAAGCCCCCGGAGCCGTCCTGGATCGCCAGCAGGAGGTAGGAACACGCGACGAGCGCACCCACCTTGAGCAACGTGGCCAGGCCGATACGGACCGCCGCAGGCCAGCCTCCCAACTGCCCGGTACCGCATGGCAGCGCTGCTGAGCACGAGCAGCACGCACGCCCGCACCGGCAGGGCAGGCATGGTGCCACCGCCCGACAGCAGCGCACTGGTGAATTCGACGGCCGAGGAAAGCCCGTCGGCGTGAAACAGGATCCGCGAAAACGACACGATGCTGAAAGTTGGTTAGCACGATGCTCCAGGCCACGGCCAACGGGCTGAAACCGGCGACGGCGCCGCTGTTGCGCCGGTAGCGCTCATAGCCCACCACAAGGCCGTGAATGAGCCCGTACAGCACGAGTTCTACCCAGCGCCATGCCATATCCCGATCGCCACGAAGGTGATGAGGAGGTTCACATAGACGTTCCCGTACTTGGATCCCACCGACCGCGAAATACAGGTAGTCGCGGAAGAAGCTGGACATCGAAATATGCCATGCTGCCAGAACTCGGAGATGGAGCGTGCGGCGTACGGCCGGTTGAAGTTAGGTGCTGTTCGGATTCTTGATTGTGTTTCCCTATTAACCTT
>JASGJO010000029.1:0-484020 GCA_049840715.1 Pseudorhodoferax sp. | reverse complement strand
ACGTATCGCTAAGGTTAATAGGGAAACACGATAGAATCCGAACAGCACCTGTGCGAGATCAGGAAAGCCGATCTCGTGCAGCTGCGCGGCCCAGGACAGCTTGCGCTGCATGCGGTCGATCTCCTCGGGCCGGGTGCTCGCCGCCGGCCTGCAGCTGGGCGAAGAACGCATTGGCCACGGCGCCGACGCGCCGGGCCTGGGCTTGGTCGGTGTCGAACTTGCGCGCCAGCCGGCGCACCGAGGCCGAGCGCACGTCGCTGTCGGCGCCGTCGCGCTCCATGAGGTCGTACAGCACGCCGTGGCGCAGCGCGCCGTCGGCCGCGTGCATCTCGCTGATGCCCAGCAGGTCGAAGATGGCCAGCAGCACCGACAGGCCGCCGCCGATCACGAGCTTGCGGTCGTCCTTCATGCCCTCGAGCTGCAGCCGGTCGACGCTGCGGGCCTTGAGCAGGCGCTCGCGCAGCCATTCCAGGCCGGCGCGCGGGATCAGCCCGGGCGGGCCGCCGGCCGCGGCCAGCATGTCGGCCACCGCGCCGACCGTGCCCGAGGCGCCGTAGGCCTGGTCCCAGTGGCCGGCGCCGTAGGCGGCCAGGGCTTCGTCCAGCACCGCCTCGGCCGCGATCTGGGCCATGCGGAAGGCGTCCGCCGTGAATTCGCCCTTCGGAAAGTAGCGCATGGACCAGGCCACGCTGCCCACGCGGAAGGATTCCATGACGCGGGCCTCGAAGCCCTGGCCCAGGATCATCTCGGTCGAGCGGCCGCCGATGTCCACCACCAACCGGCGTTCGTCCGACTGCGGCAGCAGGCGCGAGACGCCCTGGTAGATCAGCCGGGCCTCTTCGCGGCCCGGGATCACGTCGATCGGGAACCCCAGGATGGCGTGGCCGCGGCGCAGGAAGTCGTCACGGTTGCGCGCTTCGCGCAGCGTCTGCGTGGCGACGGCGCGCACCTGGTGCTTCTGGAAACCGGCCAGGCGTTCGGCGAAACGGGCCAGGCAGTCCAGGCCGCGCTGCATCGCGTCTTCGCTGAGGTTGCGCGCCTCGTCCAGGCCATTGCCCTGGCGCACGACCTCCTTGAGGTACTCGGTGCGGCGGATCTGGCCATGGTCGAGCGGGCCGATTTCCAGCCGGAAGCTGTTGGAGCCCAGATCCAGGGCAGCGAGAAGGGTTCCGTTCTGCATGGCTGGGGCGGGATGCTAGCACCGATGCTGCAGTGCAGCGCCGCACGCCGTTGCAAAAGTTTGCATACCGTTTCGGTGTCATGTTGCTGTCACACAAGCTTCTTAAATTCACGGCCATCGACGGTGGCAATCCTGCTGCCTGGTTACCAACCGCGCGCTCTCGAAAGGGGTTTTCATGCAATCCACGATCCGCTTTTCCACCCTCGGCCTGCTGGGCCTGGCCATCTCGGGCTTTCGCCAGCGCCCAGGACGTGACCGGCGCCGGCGCCAGCTTCCCGGCCCCCCTGTACGCCAAGTGGGCCGCCGACTACAACAAGGCCACCGGCACCAAGATCAACTACCAGTCCGTCGGCTCCGGCGCCGGTCTCAAGCAGATCGAAGCCAAGACCGTGGACTTCGGCGCTTCCGACGCGCCGCTGAAGGATGCCGACCTGGAAGCCAAGGGCCTGCTGCAGTTCCCCACCGTGATCGGCGGCGTGATCCCCGTGGTCAACATCCAGGGCGTCAAGCCCGGCGAGCTGAAGCTGTCCGGCCAGGTCCTGGGCGACATCTACCTGGGCAAGATCACCAAGTGGAACGACCCCGCCATCGTGGCCCTGAACGCCGGCGTCAAGCTGCCCGACGCGGCCATCGCCCCGGTGCGCCGCGCCGACGGTTCGGGCACCAGCTTCCTGTTCACGAACTACCTGTCCAAGGTCAACGCCGAGTGGAAGGACAAGGTCGGCGAAGGCACGGCCGTGAACTGGCCCACGGGCGCGGGCGGCAAGGGCAACGAAGGCGTGGCCGCGTTCGTCGGCCGCCTGCCCAACTCGATCGGCTACGTCGAGTACGCCTACGTCAAGCAGAACAAGATGACCTACGCCCTGCTGCAGAACGCATCGGGCAAGTTCCCGCAACCCGACGACGCCGCCTTCAAGGCCGCTGCCGCCGGCGCCCAGTGGGACAAGAGCTTCTACCAGATCCTGACGAACCAGAACGGCGACGGCGCCTGGCCCATCACCGGCGCGACCTTCATCCTGATGCACAAGAAGCAGGACAAGCCCGCCGTTGCCGCCTCGGCCCTGAAGTTCTTCTCGTGGGCCTACAAGGAAGGCGACAAGACCTCCAGCGACCTGGACTACGTGCCCATGCCCGCCACCGTCAAGAGCGTGATCGAGAAGTCCTGGGGCCAGATCGTCGACGCATCCGGCAAGCCGGTCGCGCTGGCCGCCAACTGACAGGCCCCCCTGACCTGACCCGCCGAGCCAAGCCGTGTCTTCTACACTTCCAGCGAACGGCGCCCCCTTCGATCTGTCCGGCAAGGGTGCCGGCAAGGGCGGTGAACGCGCGATGACAACACCTCCACCCAAGAAGGCGCGCAGCGGCGCCCTGGCAGACAAGCTGTTCGGACTGGCCGCCAAGGGTGCGGCCTGGATCACGCTGCTGCTGCTGATCGGCATCCTGCTGTCGCTGATCCAGGGCGCCTGGCCGGCGATCTCCAAGTACGGCCTGTCGTTCCTGACGAGCACGACCTGGGACCCGGTGCAGGAAAAGTTCGGCGGCCTGGTCATGGTCTACGGCACGCTGATGACTTCCATCATCGCGCTCGTGATCGCGGTGCCGGTCAGCTTCGGCATCGCGCTGTTCCTAACGGAGCTGTCGCCGGCCTGGCTCAAGCGCCCGCTGGGCACGGCCATCGAACTGCTGGCGGCGGTGCCGTCCATCGTCTACGGCATGTGGGGCCTGCTGGTCTTCGGCCCCATCCTGTCGACCTACGTGCAGCAGCCGCTGCAAAGTCTTCTGAACGGCGTGCCCTACCTGGGCGCGCTGGTCTCCGGTCCCCCGGTGGGCATCGGCATCCTGTCGGCCGGGATCATCCTGGCCATCATGATCATCCCGTTCATCGCCTCGGTGATGCGCGACGTGTTCGAAGTCACGCCGCCGCTGCTCAAGGAATCGGCCTACGGCCTGGGGGCGACGACCTGGGAGGTCATGTCCAAGGTCGTGCTGCCCTACACCAAGGCCGGCGTCATCGGCGGCATCATGCTGGGCCTGGGCCGCGCACTGGGCGAGACCATGGCCGTGACCTTCGTGATCGGCAACATGAACCAGCTCGATTCGCTGAGCCTGTTCCAGGCCGCCAACTCCATCACCTCGGCCCTGGCCAACGAGTTCGCCGAAGCCGGCGCGGGCCTGCACCAGGCCGCGCTGATGTACCTCGGCCTGGTCCTGTTCTTCATCACCTTCGTCGTGCTGTCCTGCTCCAAGCTGCTGCTGGCACGCCTGCGCAAGAGCGAAGGAGCCAAGTCGTGAACACCGCATCCACGGCAGGCCCTGCTCAAGAAGGCCGACGACGAGGCCGGCAAGGCCGCCAAGTACGCCCGCCGCAAGCGGGTCAACCAGGTCGCGTTGGCCCTGTCGCTGGCGGCCATGGCCTTCGGCGTGTTCTGGCTGATCTGGATCCTCTGCGGAAACCGTCCGACTGGGCGTCGGCGGCCTGGCCATCGCCACCTTCACCGAGATGACGCCGCCGCCGAACGAGGTGGGCGGCATCGCCAACGCGCTCGTACGGCTCCTTCCTGATGGTGCTGGTCGCCACCTGCGTGGGCACGCCGATCGGCATCATGGCCGGCATCTACCTGGCCGAGTACGAGCCCAAGGGCTGGCTGGCGTCGGTCACGCGCTTCGTCAACGACATCCTGCTGTCGGCCCCGTCCATCGTGATCGGCCTGTTCGTCTACGCCGTGATCGTCACGCAGATGCGTTCGTTCTCGGGCATCGCCGGCTCCATCGCGCTGGCGCTGATCGTGATTCCGGTCGTGATCCGCACCACCGAGAACATGCTGCAACTGGTGCCGCCGGGCCTGCGCGAAGCCGCCTACGCCCTGGGCACGCCCAAGTGGAAGGTGATCATGGCGATCACGCTGCGCGCCGCCCGCGCCGGCGTCGTGACCGGCGTGCTGCTGGCCGTGGCCCGCATCGCCGGCGAGACCGCGCCGCTGCTGTTCACCGCGCTGAACAACCAGTTCTGGACCTCCAGCATGGGCGAGCCCATGGCCAGCCTGCCGGTGACGATCTTCAAGTTCGCGATGAGCCCGTACGAGAACTGGCAGCAGCTGGCCTGGGCCGGCGTGTTCCTGATCACGGTGGCCGTGCTGGGCCTGAACATCCTGGCCCGCGTGCTGACGCGCTCCAAGCAGTAAACGCCAAGCTGTAACGAATACCAAGAGAGAACCGATTGCCCGCAAGCATTGCCGCCCCCGTGGTCGACGCGCCAAGATCGCCGTCGAGGACCTGAACTTCTACTACGGCAAGTTCCACGCCCTCAAGAGCATCAATCTGGAGATCCCCGAGAAGAAGGTCACCGCCTTCATCGGCCCCTCCGGCTGCGGCAAGTCCACGCTGCTGCGCACCTTCAACCGCATGTTCGAGCTCTATCCCGAGCAGCGCGCCGAAGGCCAGATCATCCTGGACGGCGAGAACCTGCTGGAGAGCAAGCAGGACGTGGCCCTGGTGCGCGCCAAGGTCGGCATGGTGTTCCAGAAGCCGACGCCGTTCCCGATGTCGATCTACGACAACATTGCCTTCGGCGTGAAGCTGTTCGAGAACCTGTCGGCCACCGACATGGACGAGCGCGTCGAATGGGCGCTGCGCAAGGCCGCGCTGTGGAACGAGGTCAAGGACAAGCTGAACCAGAGCGGCTCCGGCCTGTCTGGCGGCCAGCAGCAGCGCCTGTGCATCGCGCGCGGCATCGCGATCAAGCCCGAGGTGCTGCTGCTGGACGAGCCCTGCTCGGCGCTGGATCCGATCTCCACCTCCAAGATCGAGGAACTGATCACCGAACTGAAGGCCGAATACACGGTGGTGATCGTGACCCACAACATGCAGCAGGCCGCCCGCGTGCAGCGACTACACGGCCTACATGTACCTGGGCGACCTGATGGAGTTCGGTGCCACCGAGCAGATGTTCTTCAAGCCCAAGCGCAAGGAGACCGAGGACTACATCACCGGCCGCTTCGGCTGATCCGGATCACTTGTCCCAGAGGAAACACACATGTCGGACAAACATCTTTCGACCAGTTCGATGCCGAGCTGAACAACGTGTCCGCCGCGTCATGGAACTGGGCGGGCTCGTGGAGTCGCAGATCCGCAAGGCGATCTACGCGCTGGCCCAGTTCAGCACCGAGGTGGCCGACGAGGTCGAGGCCGCCGAGCAGCAGGTCAACGCCATGGAAGTGGAGATCGACTCGCGAGCTGGCCTCCATCATCGCGCCGGCGCCAGCCGACGGCGCGCGACCTGCGCCTGCTGCTGGCGATCTCCAAGACCACGGCCAACCTGGAGCGCGTGGGCGACGAATCCGCCAAGATCGCACGCATGGCCAAGTCCATCGCGAAGAGCGGCGCGCGCGCGCAAGCTGCCCACGCTGCGACCTGCGCGTCTCGGCCGACCTGGCCTCGGGCCTGCTGCGCAAGGCGCTGGACGCGTTCGCGCGGCTGGATACGGCCGCCGCCGTCAGCATCCTCAAGGAGGACGACCTGATCGACCGCGGAGTTCGACGGCTTCGTGCGCAAGCTCATCACCTACATGATGGAAGACCCGCGCACCATCTCCGCCAGCCTGGACCTGCTGTTCCTGGCCAAGGCCATCGAGCGCATCGGCGACCACGCCAAGAACATCGCCGAGTTCATCATCTACATCGTCAAGGGAGCCGACGTGCGCCATGCCACCATGGAACAGGTCGAGTCCGCCGTCCAATGAAGCACATGCCGCGCGTCCTGATCGTCGAGGATGAGCCAGCGATCGCCGAGCTGCTGGCCGTGAACCTGCGCCACAGCGGCTTCCAGCCGACCTGGGCGATGGACAGCGTGACCGCACAGGTCGAGCTGGACGCAGTGCTGCCCGACGTGATCCTGCTGGACTGGATGCTGCCCGGCGAGAGCGGCCTGTCGCTGGCGCGCAAGTGGCGCGCCGACCCGCGCACCAAGGCCGTGCCCATCATCATGCTGACCGCGCGCGGCGACGAGCACGACCGCGTGGCCGGCCTGGATGCGGGCGCGGACGACTACATCGCCAAGCCCTTCTCCACCAAGGAGATGCTGGCCCGCATCCGCGCCGTGCTGCGCCGCCGCGCGCCCGAACAGGCCGGCGGCTCGGTGCAGATCGGCGCGCTGCTGCTGGACAGTTCCACGCACCGCGTGAGCTTCGAGGGCCAGCCGCTCAAGATGGGCCCGACCGAGTTCAAGCTGCTGCACTACCTGATGCAGCATGCCGAACGCGTGCACAGCCGCTCGCAGCTGCTGGACCGCGTCTGGGGCGACCACGTGTTCATCGAGGAACGCACGGTGGACGTGCACGTCAAGCGCCTGCGCGAGGCGCTGGGCGCGGCCGGGCCGATGGTCGAGACCGTGCGCGGCGCCGGCTACCGCATCACGGCGCAGCCCGTGGCGCCCGCGGCCACCACGCGGGCCGCGCGTGTCGCGCAGGCGCCGTCCACCTCGGCATCCGCCTCCTGACCCTCGGCCCGCGCGGGCAGCCGCGACAATCGCCCGCATGTGGTTGCGTTTCACGAGTTTCGTCGTCCTGCTGCTGGCCGGTGCCGGCATGGGCTGGTGGTTGCGCGGCTGGCCTGCCGCCTGTGCCGGCATGCTGCTGGCCGGCCTGGCCTGGTGGCTGGCCGACCTGGCGCGCGCGCTGCGCGTGCTGCGCAGCCTGCGCGACGGCGACACCCGCAACCTGCCGCGCATGGGGGGCGGCCTGTGGGGCGAGTTCGCGGACCGACTGCGCCGGGCCTGCAGCGCATCGGCGAGCGCCGCCAGCAGGACAGCGAGCGCCGGCTGCAGGAGTTCCTCGAGGCGCATCCAGGCCTCGTCCAACGGCGTGATCCTGCTGGACGCCGAGGGCCGCATCAACTGGTGCAACCCGACGGCGGCGGCGCACTTCGGCATCGACACCGAGCGCGACCACGATGCAGCTGCATCGGCAATCTCGTGCGCGACCCGGCCTTCACGAGCCTACTAGCCGCGCAGCCCGATCCCACGCGCAACGCCATCTGTCACCGGCCGCGGCGACAGCGCCGGCCATCCGGTGCGCCTGGCCGTGCGCCTGCATGGCTATGGCGAAGGCCGGCGGCTCATGCTGTCGCAACGACGTCACGGCCCTGGAGCAGGCCGAGGCCATGCGGCGCGATTTCGTGGCCAATGTCTCGCACGAGATCCGCACGCCGCTCACGGTGCTGACCGGCTTCGTCGAGACGCTGCAGTCGCTGCCGCTGGACGAGACCGAGCGCGCGCGCTACCTGGAGCTCATGGCGCAGCAGGCCGCGCGCATGCAGACCCTGGTCAGCGACCTGCTCGACGCTCTCGCGCATCGAGGGCAGCCCGCTGCCCGGCACGCACTGAATGGACGACGCTGGGCCATGCTCAACGCGGAATGCGAGGACGAGGCCCAGGCCTTGTCGGTCCTGCTGACGGCGGGGCAGGGCGCGCTCCATGCGCTGGACTTCGTGCCGCCACCCGCGCTGGCCGTGCTGGCGGGCTCGCGCACCGAGCTCATGAGCGCGCTGTCCAATCTCGTGGCAATGCCGTGCGCTACACGCCGGGCGGGGGGCAGCGTGAAGGTGGGCTGGCAGACGCTGGCCGCCGGCCAGCCGGAGTTCGCGGTGGAAGACACCGGCCCCGGCGTGGCGCCCGAGCACCTGCCGCGCCTGACCGAGCGCTTCTACCGCGTGGACCGCAGCCGCTCGCGCGAGACCGGCGGCACGGGCCTGGGCCTGGCCATCGTCAAGCACGTGGTGCAGCGCCATGGGGCCGAGCTGCGCATCCAGTCGGTGCTGGGCAAGGGCTCGCGCTTCGCCATCGCGTTCCCGGCCAGCCGCATGCGGGCCGGCACCGCGGTCAACGCGCCCGCGCTGAGGCGCCAGAGCAGCAGCAGGAAGACGGCGGCCGTGGTGGCCAGCGCGGCGGCGCCTGCCATCCAGAACGCGGCCGGGCGACTGCAGCGCCGGCCAGGGGCCGAGGCCGCGGTAGGCCAGCAGCTGCCCGCCGTACAGGCCCACGCCCCACAGCAGCAGGCCGTAGACCAGCAGCGGCGCCAGCGTCACGCGGTAGCTGCGCAGCACGAACACGCAGACGGCCTGCACCGCATCGGCCAGGTGGTACAGCGCCACCCAGCCCAGCAGGCCGGCGGTCAGCGCGCGCCACGGCCGCGCTGCCGTGTACAGCGTCGGCGATCGGGCCGCGCAGCAGCCCACGCGTGCCGGCCAGCAGCAGCGCCATGCCGGCCGCCAGGCGACAGGCCGGTGCGCAGGCTGGCGCGTGCCGCGGGCGGCGTCGCCCTGGCCGCGCCACCAGCTCACGCGCGGCGCTGGTCGCCAGGCCCAGCGACAGCGGCACCATGTAGCAGCACGGCCGTCATGCTGGCGGCGATCTGGTGGCCGGCCGATGCCACCGTGCCCAGCCGCGCGATCATGCAGCGCCATCAGCGTGAACGACGTCACCTCGACCAGCACCGCCAGGCCGGCGGGCACGCCCAGCCGCAGGAAGCCGGCGAGCTGGCGCCAGTCCGGCGCCTCCAGCCGCTGCCACAGGGCCAGCGGCGTACAGCGGCTGGCGTGCGCAGCATCCACCAGGCCACGGCCAGCATGGCGTAATTGACGAGCAGCGTCGGCCCAGGCGCAGCCCACCGCGCCGCCGGCGGGCAGGCCGGCGCCGCCGAAGGTGAACCAGATCGACAGCGGCACCTTGAGCGCGAGGCCGACGACCTGCAGCCAGGTCACGAACAAGGGCCGGCCCAGGGCCTGGTTCAGCGTGCTGTAGAGCCGGAACAGCAGCGCCGCCGGCAGGGCCATGGCCAGCACCGCCAGGTAGTCCTGCACCTCGGCGCGCATGCGCCGGTGGCACGTCGGCCCAGCGCAGCAGCGGCGCCGGCGCCAGCAGCGCACGCGCAGCCCAGCACCGCGCAGGCCGCGGCGCAGGTAGAGCGACTGGCGCACCGAGCGGCCGATCTCGTGGCCGCGGCCGCCGCCGCGCAGTTCGGCCCAGACCGGCAGCAGCGCCTGCAGCATGCCCATCAGGCCGACATAGACGCTGACGTACAGGGCCGAGCCGACCGACAGCGCGGCCAGCGCCGCATCGGAATGGCGGCCGGCCACCAGCGTGTCGGTCACGCCGAAGGCCATCACGGCCAGCTGGCCGACCAGGATGGTGCCGGCGTGCCGGGCGATGGTCGACAGCTCCGACGCCATCAGCGCCGGAACAGCAGCATGTCCTCGTCCTTGTCGGCCGGGCGGCGCACGGAGCCGACCAGGGTCCAGGGCTGGGCGCCGATGGCGGCGCGCAGCGTGGACGCGGCGTCCGAATGCACCAGCAGCCAGGGGCAGGCGGAGGGCGGTCTGTGGCCGGGCGCAGGTCCATGCCGCCATGGAAGCGGAAGGCCGCGACCTGCGCGCGCGTGAAGCCGTGGATCTCCACGCAGCCCTGCGGCCCCTGCATCCTGGCCTGCACCAGCCGCACCAGCGGCGCGTAGCTGCGCGCGTAGTTGAGCGTGGGCAGGCCCAGCGTCATGAGCAGGAACCAGCACAGCGCGGTGCCGCCGGCCGGCAGCACCAGGCTCTTCCAGATCGCGGCGCGGGTGGCGGCCGACGCGCCAGCGCACCAGCCAGATCCAGACCGCCGTGGCGACCAGCGCCAGCACGAAGGCCAGCGGCGAGAACACCGGCTCGAAGCCCGGCGCCAGCTTGAAGACGTTGGCGGCCGGCTTGGCCGGCACGCCGGTCTGCAGCGAGATCCAGATGACCCAGATCGTGATCGCGCATGCTGGAGAAGAACAGCAGCGTGAACCAGTCGATCAGCGCGCCCATGCTGCGGCCGAAGGTCGGCAGCGCGAAGGCGGCCAGCGCGGCCATGGCCGGCAGGCCCAGCAGCAGCGCGCGGTCGGACGGGTGGCGCCACGCAGCGTGCCGCCCAGCGAGCACCGAGCAGGAACCACAGCGGAATGGCGAAATGCCGGTTGGGCCGGCCGCCCAGCGAGCTGGCTGCGCCAGCGCCACAGCGTCCACAGCGCCAGCGGCCAGACCGGCCAGGTGAACCACAGCAGCAGCCGGCCCAGGCTGCGCCAGGTGCTCCACTGCGCGGCGGGCAGCGCGATGCGCCATTGCCACAGATGGAGCGCCGAACGCGATGCCGGCGGCGGCCAGCGTCAGCACCAGCACCCACAGGGCGGCGCGGCGCCGGTCGGACGGGCCGTCGTCCTCGCCACGCTCGATCAGGCTGGTGGCGGCGCCGCCCAGCCCCAGCAGCACGGCGACCGTGGGCGCGCCGGACAGGGCCAGGCCGAACAGGCCGGCCGCCAGCGCGGCCAGCGCCTGGCCGCGGCGGTAGGGCAGGGCGGCCAGGCCGAAGAAGGCCAGCGCCGCGCAGCCGAGCTGCACCAGCGCCGGCGAGGTCTCGTGCGAGAGCTGGGCCAGGCCCAGGCAGGCCAGCAGGGCCAGCAGGCCGCCGTCGGCCAGCGCGCGCGCGTAGTCGACCGGCCGGGCCTCGCCGCCGAAGGCGAAGGCCACGGGCTGGGCCCGCGGTGCGCGCGCCAGGTAGTACACGCCGTACCAGGTGCAGGCCAGGGCCGCGGCCAGCAGCAGCATGAACGGAATGCGCGCGGCGAAGGCCGGATCGACCCAGGACGGGGCCAGCGCCAGCGCGCCGGCGCCCAGCCAGAACGGCAGCAGCACGCCGAGTTCGGCGCTGGCCCATGAGCGCCGGGTCCCACCAGGAGGTGGTGCCCGCCCGCCAGTTCGAGCATGTAGCCGAAGGCTCGCGACGTCGGTGTCTTGCCAGCGGGTCGCGCGCCGACGAACCCCGCCAGCACATAGGCCACGCACAGCAGCAGCAGCGCCCAGCGCGGCAGGCGGCGCACGGCGCTCTGGGCGACGATGGCTGGGCTGGGTTGGTTCACTGGGCGGGCAAGGGAAGAGGGCAGAAAAAAGGGCAGCACGGTCGAACCGGGCTGCCCTGGGCTGCGTGACGGAGAAGCGCTGCTTACTTGGCAGCGGTCTTGCCGAAGCGGTTGCGGAAGCGCTCGACGCGGCCACCCATGTTGTCCACCGACTTCTGCGTGCCGGTGTAGAAGGGGTGCGATTCGCTGGAGGTGTCCAGCTTGAACAGCGGCAATTCGCGGCCGTCTTCCAGCTTGATCGGTTTCCTTGGTGTTCACGCACGAACGCGTGACGAACTTGAAGTTGTTGGACATGTCCTGGAACACAACTTCGCGGTAGTTCGGGTGGATGCCTTCTTTCATGGGAATTCCTCTGTTTCAGCTGCGGCAGCCGTCCCGTGCCTTGCATGAACCTCTCATGCAATCCAAAGCCAAGATACTTGCCGCGAAAAGCCCCGATTATCGCATATTCGCGGGCAGGGGGATCAGCCGCCTCTGCGCATCATGTCGAAGAACTCGGTGTTGGTCTTCGTCGCGCGCATGTTCTTGAGCATCAGCTCCATGGATTCGATCTCGTCCATGTTGTACATGAATTGGCGCAGGATGCGGCTCTTCTGCAGGATCTCGGGCGCCAGCAGCAGTTCCTCGCGGCGCGTGCCGCTGCGGTTGAGCTGGATCGAGGGGAACACGCGCTTCTCGTAGAGGCGGCGGTCCAGGTGGATTTCGCAGTTGCCCGTGCCCTTGAACTCTTCGAAGATCACTTCGTCCATGCGGCTGCCGGTGTCCACCAGGGCGGTGCCGATGATGGTCAGCGAGCCGCCTTCTTCCACGTTGCGGGCCGCGCCCAGGAAGCGCTTGGGGCGCTGCAGCGCGTTGGAGTCGACGCCGCCGGTCAGCACCTTGCCCGAGGAGGGCACGACGTTGTTGTAGGCGCGGGCCAGGCGCGTGATGGAGTCCAGCAGGATCACCACGTCCTTCTTGAGTTCGACCAGGCGCTTGGCGCGCTCGATCACCATCTCGGCCACGTGCACGTGGCGGGCGGCGGGCTCGTCGAAGGTGGAGGCGATCACCTCGCCCTTGACCGAGCGCTGCATCTCGGTCACTTCTTCCGGGCGCTCGTCGACCAGCAGCACCATCATGTGGCTGTTCGGGTAGTTGGCCGAGATCGCATGCGCGATGTGCTGCATCATGACCGTCTTGCCGCTCTTGGGCGGAGCCACCAGCAGCGCGCGCTGGCCCTTGCCGATGGGCGCGACGATGTCGATGATGCGGCCGGTGATGTTCTCGTCGCCCTTCATGTCGCGCTCGAGCTTCATCTGCTCCTTGGGGAACAGCGGGGTCAGGTTCTCGAACATGACCTTGTGCTTGTTCTCTTCGGGGCCGCCGCCGTTGACCTTGTCCAGCTTGTTCAGCGCGAAGTAGCGCTCGCCGTCCTTGGGCGTGCGCACCTCGCCTTCGATCATGTCGCCGGTGTGCAGGTTGAAGCGCCGCACCTGGCTCGGGCTGATGTAGATGTCGTCGGTGCTGGCGGTGTAGCTGGTGTCCGGGCTGCGCAGGAAGCCGAAGCCATCGGGCAGGATTTCCAGCACGCCGTCGGCGAACACCTGCTCGCCGGCACGCGCGCGCTTCTTGATGATCGCGAACATCAGCTCTTGCTTGCGCATGCGGCCCGTGTTCTCGATCTCCAGTTCCTCGGCCTGCCGCAGGACTTCGGACACGTGCAGAGCCTTGAGTTCGTTTAAGTGCATGGAATGACTCCGTCGGGGAGTTCAGTGTGCTTACGCGGGGGAGGTGGTGCGGAGGAGGCGGCGTGCGCCTTGCACCGGAATCGAACCGCTGGCCCCTGGTGGGGGTAGCGGTGAACTGCGGGGGATTATGACAGGAAAGAACGCCTGTCCGGGCAGCCGGTGCGAGGAAGACCGGTTCGGGCAGGCGTGGGGAAGGCGCTCAGGCGAGTTGCTGGTCGATGAAGGCGGTCAGCTGGGCCTTGCTCATGGCGCCGACCTTGGTGGCGGAGAGTTCGCCGCCCTTGAACAGCATCAGCGTGGGGATGCCGCGGATGCCGAACTTGGCCGGGATGTCGCGGTTCTCGTCCACGTTCATCTTGGCGATCTGCAGCTTGCCGGCATAGCCGGTGGCGACATCGTCCAGGATCGGGGCGATCATCTTGCAGGGACCGCACCATTCGGCCCAGTAGTCCACCAGCACGGGCGTGGCCGACTTGAGCACATCGGCTTCAAAGCTGGCGTCGGACACATGCTTGATCAATTCGTTGGCCATTGGTCGCTTCCTTTATGGTGATACGGTACGGCTAAAGTCGCGGCATTGTGACAGAAACCAAGTATCCGGGCGGGGCCTCCAGGGCTATAGCCGCCATAGCCGAAACGGCTATTGAACAGGCGCCGCGCACCGCGCGGAGAACATGAGGCAGACCCCGCAAATCGCCATCGTCGGCGGCGGTCCGGCCGGGCTCATGGCGGCCGAGCGGCTGGCCGGCGCGGGCCTGTCGGTCGACCTCTACGACGCCATGCCCTCGGTCGGCCGCAAGTTCCTGCTGGCCGGCAAGGGCGGCCTCAACCTCACGCATTCCGAGGACGCCGGGCGCTTCGTGGCGCGCTACGGCGCGCAGCAGGGCACGGTGGCCGCCTGGCTCGCGCGGCTCGACGCGCAGGGCGTGCGCGACTGGGCCGAGGGCCTGGGCGTGGCGACCTTCGTCGGCACGTCGGGCCGCGTGTTCCCCACCGACATGAAGGCCGCGCCGCTGCTGCGCGCCTGGCTGCACCGGTTGCGCGCCGCCGGCGTGCGCCTGCACATGCGGCACCGCTGGACCGGCTGGGCCGCGGACGGCGGCCTGCAGTTCGACGCGCCCTCTGGCCCCGTGCGGACGTGCCCGGCCGCCACGGTGCTCGCCCTGGGCGGCGCCAGCTGGCCGCGCCTGGGTTCGGACGCGGCCTGGCTGCCGTTGCTGGCCGCGCGCCAGGTGGCGATCACGCCGCTGGCTGCGGCCAACTGCGGCTTCGACCTGCAGCCCACGCCGCGCGCACCGGCCGGCGCCGGCTGGAGCGTGCACTTCGCCGAGCGCTTCGCGGGCCAGCCCTTCAAGTCGGTCGCGCTGCGCTGCGCCGATGGCCAGGGCGGCTGGTTCGCGCGCAAGGGCGAGTTCGTGGCCACGGCCACCGGCATCGAGGGCAGCCTGGTCTACGCCGCATCGCGCCTGCTGCGCGAGGAGATCGTGCGCACGGGCCAGGCCCGGCTGTGGCTGGACCTGCTGCCCGACCGCACGCCCGAGCAGGTGCTGACCGCCTGCCGCCACCCGCGCGGCGCGCGCTCGCTGTCCAGCCACTTGAAGGGCCGGCTCGCGCTGGACGGCATCAAGCTCGCGCTGCTGCACGAGGTGCTGGCGCCCGAGACCTTGCACGACCCCGCCGCGCTGGCCCGCGCGATCAAGGCCGTGCCGCTCCAGCTCGCGGCGCCGCGGCCGGTGGCCGAGGCCATCAGCACCGCGGGCGGCGTGGCCCTGGATGCGCTGGACGCGGGCCTGATGCTCAAGACCTTGCCCGGCGTGTTCTGCGCCGGCGAGATGCTGGACTGGGAGGCGCCCACGGGCGGCTACCTGCTGACGGCCTGCCTGGCCAGCGGCGTGGTGGCGGCCGAGGGGGTGCTCGCCCACCTGCCGCCGCGCGGCTAGCCGGGTTCACAAAGCTTTACCCTGGGGCGGGAAGGGGCGTCACGGGCCTGGCCGAGAATGCCGCCCGCCTATGCCGTCTTCCTTCGCTCCGCGGCGCCTGCGCCTGGTCTTCCTCGCTTTTCTCCTGATCGCGCTCGCCTACGGCCTGTACCGCTGGGTCTTCGCGGCCACGCCGCCGCCGGCCTACGTGACGGCGCCCGTCACCCGGGCGGACATCGAGAACACCGTGCTGGCCAACGGCACCTTGCAGGCCTTCCGCCAGGTCAGCGTGGGCGCCCAGGTCTCGGGCCAGGTCAAGTCGCTCAAGGTCCGGCTCGGCGACGAGGTGCAGGCCGGCCAGCTCGTGGCCGAGATCGACTCGGTGCCGCAGCAGAACAAGATCCGCACGGCCGAGGCCGCGCTGGCCAGCATCCAGGCGCAGCTGGCTTCGGCCCGCGCCACGCTGGCGCAGAACGAGACCACGCTGGGCCGCGAACGCCGCATGCGCGAGCAGGACGCGACCTCGCAGGCCAACCTGGACAGCGCCGAGGCGGCCGTGGCCACCGGCCGCGCCAGCGTCGCCGCGCTGCAGGCCCAGGTCGACCAGGCCCGCATCACCGTGGACACCGCGCGCGTGGACCTGGGCTACACGCGCATCGTCGCGCCGATCGCCGGCCAGGTGGTGGCCGTGGTGACCGAGGAGGGCACCACCGTCAACGCCAACCAGACCACGCCCACCATCATCATCGTGGCCCAGGTCGACACCATGACCGTGAAGGCCTCGATCTCCGAGGCCGACGTGACGCGCGTCAAGCCCGGCCAGCGCGTGTACTTCACGATCCTGGGCGAGCCCGACAAGCGCTTCGAGGCCAGCCTGCGCACCGTGGAGCCGGCCACCGACGCGATCAAGACCAGCGGCACCAGCACGCTGTCGTCCTCGACCGGCAGCAACAGCACGGCCAGCGCCACGGCCATCTACTACAACGGCCTGTTCGACGTGGCCAACCCCGACCGCGCGCTGCGCATCTCGATGACGGCCACGGTCTACATCGTGCGCGGCGAGGCCAGGGGCGCGCTGACGATCCCGGTCGGCGCGCTCGGCGTGCGCGCGCCCGACGGCAGCCAGCAGGTGCGCGTGCTCGATGCGCAGGGCCAGGCCCAGCCGCGCAGCGTGCGCATCGGCATCGACAACAAGGTGCGCGCCGAGGTGCTCGACGGTCTGCAGGAGGGCGAGCGCGTGGTGCTCGGCGACGCCCAGGCCCTGCGCGGCGGCGGCGCGCGCATGGGGCCGCCGCCGCGATGAGCGCGGTGCCATTGCTCGCGCTGCAGGGCATCTGGCGCGAGTTCCCCGTGGCCGACGGCATGCTGGCCGTGCTGCAGGAGATCGACCTTTGCATCCACGTTGGCGAGATGGTGGCCATCGTCGGCCAGTCGGGCTCGGGCAAGTCCACGCTCATGAACCTGCTGGGCTGCCTGGACCGGCCCACGCGCGGCAGCTACCGCGTGGCCGGCCGCGAGGTCGGCGCGCTCGACGCCGATGCGCTGGCGGCGCTGCGGCGCGGGCACTTCGGCTTCGTGTTCCAGCGCTACCAGCTGCTGCCCGACCTCACGGCCCAGGCCAACGTGGAGGTGCCGGCCGTCTACGCCAACCGGCCGCGCGCCGAGCGGGCCGCCCGCGCGCAGGCCTTGCTCGCGCGCCTGGGCCTGGGCGAGCGTGGCCAGCACCCGCCCGGCAAGCTCTCGGGCGGGCAGCAGCAGCGCGTGTCGATCGCGCGCGCGCTCATGAACGGCGGCAGCGTGATCCTGGCCGACGAGCCCACGGGTGCGCTGGACACGCATGCGGGCGCCGAGGTCATGGCCATCCTGGCCGAGCTGCACGCGCTGGGCCACACGGTGGTGATCGTCACGCACGACATGGGCGTGGCCGGCCATGCCGAGCGCATCGTCGAACTGCGCGACGGCCGCATCGTGGCCGACGGCCCCACGCCGCGCGCGGTGGCCAGGCCCGCCGCAGCGCCGCGCGCCGAAGCACCGGCGCCGGCGCGCGGCCTGCTCGGCGGCTGGGCCGACCGGCTGCGCGAGGCGCTGCGCATGGCGCTGCTGGCCATGAACGCGCACAAGCTGCGCACGCTCCTGACCATGCTGGGCATCGTGATCGGCATCGCCTCGGTGGTCTCGGTCGTGGCGCTGGGCGAGGGTGCGCGGCGCAAGGTGCTGGCCGACATCAGCGCGATCGGCACCAACACCATCGAGGTGTATTCGGGCACCGGCTTCGGCGACCCGCGCGCGGCGCGCATCCAGACGCTGCTGCCCAGCGATGCCGACGCGCTGATGGGCCAGGGCTACGTGGACAGCGTGACGCCCAACGTGGCGACGGCCGTCACGGCGCGCTGGCGCAATGCCGATGCGGCCGTCACCGTCAGCGGCGTCGGCGAGCAGTACTTCCGCGTCAAGGGCATGGCGCTGGCCGAGGGCACGGCGCTGGACGCCGGCACCATGCGCGAGCTGGCCCAGGTGGCGGTGATCGACGCCAACACGCGCGAGCGCCTGTTCGCGGGCAGCGATCCGCTGGGCCAGGTGCTGCTGCTGGGCGGCATGCCGGTGACCGTGGTCGGCGTGACGCAGAAAACCAGCGGCGGCTTCGGCCCCGGCAGCGACCGGCTCAACGTCTACGTGCCCTACACCACGGCCATGCGCCGCCTCATGGGCCAGCCCTACCTGTCCAGCATCACGGTGCGCGTGGCCGACGGCGTGCCCATGGCCGCGGCCGAGCAGGGCATCGGCCAACTGCTGGAGCGCCGCCATGGTCGCGTGGATTTCTACGTGCTCAACACCGACAGCATCCGCCAGACCATCGAAGCCACCACGGCCACGCTGACGCTGCTGATCGCCGCCATCGCCGTGATCTCGCTGGTGGTCGGCGGCATCGGCGTCATGAACATCATGCTGGTCAGCGTGACCGAGCGCACCGGCGAGATCGGCGTGCGCATGGCCGTGGGCGCGCGCCAGGGCGACATCCAGCAGCAGTTCCTGATCGAGGCGGTGCTGGTCTGCCTGTGCGGCGGGCTGCTGGGCATCGCGCTGGCCCTGGGCATCGGCGCGCTGTTCGCGCAGTTCTCCAGCAGCTTCACGCTGGCGTTCTCGGGCACGGCCATGGCCGCCGCCTTCCTGTGCTCCACGCTGATCGGCGTGGTGTTCGGCTACCTGCCGGCGCGCAACGCGGCGCGGCTCGACCCGGTCGAGGCGCTGATGCGCAACTAGGAAGACACACGCCGTCCGGCCTACGGCGGCAACAGCGCCGAGGCGCTGAAGAGTTCGCCCCCGTCGGCCTCGCGCGCGTCCCAGCGCTGCTTGACCTGCAGCACCTGCGGCAGGATGGAGGCGAACACCGGCGCCATCTCCGGGTCGAAGTGCGATCCCGTGCCCTCGTGCAGCGCCTGCATGATGCGGTCCAGCGGCCAGGGCTCCTTGTAGGGCCGCCGCATGCTGAGCGCGTCGAACACGTCGGCGATGGCGACGATGCGTGCCGATTCCGGGATGTCCTTGCCGGCCAGCCCCTGCGATAGCCGGTGCCGTCCAGCGCTCGTGGTGGGCCAGCGCCACCTCGGCCGCCAGTTGGAACACCGGCGCGCGGCTCTTGACCAGGATGTCGTGGCCGATGCGCGGGTGCGTGCGCATGACCTCCCATTCGGCCTCGTCGAGCTTGCCGGGCTTGCACAGGATGGTGTGGGGGATGCCGATCTTGCCGGTGTCGTGCATGGGGGCGGCCAGCTCCAGCATGGCCGCCCGTTCCGGGTCCCAGCCCCAGGCCTGGGCCAGCAGCCGCGCGTAGGCGGCCATGCGCCAGATGTGCACGCCGGTGTCGTTGTCGTTGTAGTGCCCGGCCTCGCCCAGCATGAAGATGGCCGTGCGGTAGCTGGCCTCCAGCGCCGTCGCGCGCACCAGCGACAGATGGGTGCGCACGCGGGCGCGCACGATCGGCGGCGAGACCGGCTTGACGATGTAGTCCACGCCGCCGGCGGCGAAGCCCGCGGCCTCGTCGCCGACGTCGGACAGGGCGGTCACGAAGATCACCGGGGTGTCGCGCGTGGCCGGCTCGGCCTTCAGGCGGCGGCACAGCGCGTAGCCGTCCATGTCGGGCATGCGGATGTCCAGCAGCACCAGCGCCGGCTGGTGCTTGTGCGCGGCAGCCAGGGCTTCGGCCCCGTCGCGCGCGAACACCAGCGGGTGCTCGTCGGCCAGGATCTGGCGCAGGGTGGCGAGGTTGGCCGGTTCGTCATCGACGATCAGGATGGGCCGGCGGCGCTGCATGGGGCCTCCTCGGGGCGCGTTCATGGGGTGTCGAGCAGGCGGCGACATAGCGCTCGCCGCCGCGGAAGTCGTAGCGGTCCAGCAGGTCCTGCAGGGCCTGCAGGTCGGCCGGCGGCAGCTGCGGGGCCAGGGCGGCCAGCAGGGCCTCGGCGGGGCCGGGGTCGTCGGCGTCGAGCGCGCGCAGCAGGTCCTGCAGCAGCTGCCGCCGTTCCGCCGGGGCCGAGGCCGCCGGCGCTGGCGCGGTGGGTGCCGCGGCCGCGGCGGCGGGTTCGGCGGCCTGCAGCTGCCGCGCCGAGACGCCGGCCGTGGCCAACGCCTGCTCCAGCCGCTCCAGCGCCGCGGCGGGGTCCTGGCCCTGCTGCAAGGCCAGCTCGACCTCGGTGGCGGCCTCGGTGGTTTGCGGCAGGGCCAGGTGGGCGGCGCCGCCGCGCAGGCGGTGCGCCAGGGCGCCGGCCTGCTCGGCATCGCCGGCCGCCAGCAGCGTGCGGATCTCCTGCGCGTTGGTGCCGTGCTCGTCGAGGAAGCGCGCCAGGAAGCGCCGGTAGGCGCGCTCGTCGGCCCAGATCTGCAGGCCCTGCGCCAGGTCGATGCCGGGCAGTTCTGGCCGCGCCGGGGCCGCGCGCCGCGCAGCGGGGGCGGCCACGGCCGTGGGCGTGCCGTCGCGCCCCGTCAGGCGCCGGATCAGGGCGATGGCCTCGGCCACGTCGAAGGGCTTGCCGATGAAGCCGTTCATGCCCGCGGCCCAGGCCGCGTCCTGCTGGCTCTTGAAGGCCCCGGCCGTCAGCGCGACCACGGGCAGGTGGGCCAGCCGCGCGACGCGGCGCAGCCGGCGGGTGGCCTCGATGCCGTCCATGACGGGCATCTGCACGTCCATCAGCACGATGTCCACGGCAGGGGCCGTGCCGTCGTCGAGGCGGTCCAGCGCCTGCTGGCCGTCGCTGGCCAGCACCACGGTGGCGCCGGCGCGCTGCAGGATGCGCTGCGCCACTTCGCGGTTGATCTCGCTGTCGTCCACCACCAGGATGGACAGCCCGGCCAGGGGCTGCTCCTGCGCCGCCTGCCCGGCCACCGGGCCCTGCGGCATGGCGCCGCGGCGGCGCTGCGCCTGCACCACCGCGTCGTAGAGCTTGGAGCCGGTGAGCGGCTTGTCCAGCACCGCGTCCACGAGCGCGGGGCCGGCCTGGGCCAGCAGCGCGCCGCGCGCATGGGCGGTGACCATGATGACGATGGGGCAGGCGTGCGGCGGCACGGCGGCACGGATGGCGCGCGCGGCGGCCAGCCCGTCCATGCCCGGCATGCGCCAGTCCAGCAGCACCACGTCGGGCAGGGTCTGCGTGGCCAGGCGCCGCTCGATGAAGGCCAGCGCGTCGCTGCCCGAGGCCACGGCCTCCATCTGCCAGCCCAGCCCGCGCGCGGTGGCGACGGCGGCCTCGCACACGAGCGGGTTGTCGTCGGCCACCAGCGCCTGCACCTGCAGCATGGCGGGCGAGGAGAAGTGCGTGGCCGGCGCCGGCTCGAACGGCAGCGAGAACCAGAAGGTGCTGCCCTTGCCCGGCGTGCTGTGCACGCCGATCTGCCCGCCCATGAGTTCCACCAGCTGCCGGCAGATCGCCAGGCCCAGGCCGGTGCCGCCGAAGCGCCGCGTGGTCGAGCTGTCGGCCTGGGCGAAGGGCGCGAAGATCTCGCCCACCTTGTCGGCGGGGATGCCGATGCCGGAATCGACCACCGAGAAGCGCAGCCGCACCTGGCGGCTGTCGCGGTGCTCGAGTTCCGTGTGCAGGGCGATCTGGCCGCGCTCGGTGAACTTGATGGCGTTGGCGGTGAGGTTCACGAGCACCTGCTGCAGCCGCAGCGCGTCGCCCATCAGCTGGCCGGCGCCCAGCGGCGGCGGCGAGATCACGAGTTCCAGCGGCCGGTCGCCGGCATTGGCCCCCATGATGGTGGCGACGTTGTCGATGACCTCCTCGAGCCGGAACGGCGTGCGCTCGATCTCCAGCCGGCCGGCCTCGATCTTGGAGATGTCCAGCACGTGGTTGATGGTGCCCAGCAGGGTGCGCCCCGCCGCGTGGATCTTGCGCACCAGGTCCAGCGGCTCGCCCTGCAGCGTGCCGTGTTCCAGCAGGTAGGCCAGGCCCAGGATGGCATTGAGCGGCGTGCGCACCTCGTGGCTCATGTTGGCGACGAAGGCCGCCTTGGCCCGGCTGGCCTGCTCGGCCGCGTCGCGGGCCTGCACCAGCTCGGCCTCGGCACGCTCCAGATCCGAGATGTCCTGCAGGAACACCACGGTGGCCGGGCCGTCGGACAGGTCCACCGCGGTGCAGGCCACCAGCACCGGCAGCAGCTCGCCGTTCTTGCGGGTGCTGTGGGCCTTGCCGGCGCCGGCCGGCGCGGCCCGGGGCGCGGCGAGGATCGCGTGCGCATCGACCGCGAACGCTGCGCGCCAGGGGCTGCCGGCCAGCGTGTCGCCGCTGTCGTAGCCGTGCATCGCGAGGAAGCGCCGGTTGGTGTACTCGAAGCGCTCGCCGCGCAGGATGGCGATGGCCGTGGGCGCGCCCTCGATGAGCATGCGAAAGCGCGCCTCCGACAGCTCCAGCGCGGTCTGGGCGCGCCGCGCCGTGATGTCGCGCACCACGGCCAGGAAGCGCGGGCGGCGCTCGGGCGTGGCCGGCAGGTACTGCAGGAACACCTCGGAGGGGATCGGATGGCCGTCGCGGTGCCGGTGCACGACCTCGACGAGCTGCGCCGGCTCGCGCCCCTCCACCAGCGGCCGGGTGCGCTCCAGGTACTGCGCGGGCGTGGTGTCCCACAGCAGGTCGGTCGGCTTCATCGCGAGCAGCTCCGCCTCGTCGTAGCCGCTCATGCGGATCGCGCCTTCGTTGACGTAGAGGAACTGCAGCGTCTGGGCGTCCAGCACGAACACGCAGTCCAGCGTCTCGTCCAGCATGCTCTTGAAGTCGCGCAGTTCGGCCTCGCGCACCGCCAGTTCCCGGGCCGACTGCTGGCGCGCCGTGACGTCCATGTGGGTGCCCGCGAGGCGCACCGGCAGGCCGTCGACGCGGTTGCCGCGCGACAGGATCCAGACCCAGTGGCCGTCGGCATGCCGCACCCGGAACTCGGCCTCGAAGCGCGGCGCGCGGCCCTGCGCGTGGTCGGCGGCATGGGCCAGCACGCCGGCCATATCGTCGGGATGCAGCCGCTCGGCCCAGGGCATGCGCTCCAGCTGCAGCTGCGCCGGCGTCAAGCCCAGCATGCTGCAGCCGCGCGCATCGAGCACGATGCGGCCGCTGTCCAGGTTCCATTCCCACAGCCCCAGGTCGGCGCCGCGCAATGCCAGCGCCACGCGTTCCTCGCTTTCCTGCCGCGCCGCGCGGCTGGCCTGCTGCAGTGCCGCGACCTGCAGGCGGCGGCGCTGCAGCAGGCCCAGGCCCAGGCCGCTGGCCAGGGCCACCGCGGCGAACAGCAGGCCGTAGGTCTGCGCCTGCTGCCAGATCGGGGCGTACATGGCGGCCTCGGAGCGGCCCACGGCCACCACCAGCGGGTGGTCGATGCGCACCTGCGGCGACAGCACCGTGCGCACCGCCACGAGCCGGTCCAGGCCGGCGCCATGGTCTTCCACCAGGCTGTGCGGCGTGCCGGCCGCGGCGTGCTGCTGCCAGAACGAGCCGGCGTCGTGCAGGTCCTCCAGCATGTCGCTGGCGGTCAACGGGGCGACCTGGAACAGCCCGCCCTCGCCATGCAGCACGGCGGCCCACATGTCCGGCGCGAAGGTCACCGAACCGAGCACGCCGCCGAAGTACTCGGGGTCCAGCGTGGCGCTGACCACGTGCTGCACGCGGCCATCGGGCGCGAAGCTGGCGCGCGTGGCGTTCAGCGCCACGCTGCCCAGGTAGGAGCGGAACGGCGCCGACAGCGCCAGCATGCCCGCCTGCGGCGCGGCCAGGGCGGCGCGGAAGAAGTCGCGCTCGGCATAGTTGCGGCCCAGCAGCTCGGGCCGGGTGGCGGCCAGCACGGTGCCCTTGGCATCCATCACCGTCAGCGTGCGCACGCCGGGCATCACGTCGACCAGCGTGCGCAGGGCGGTTTCGCCGACGCTGCCGGCCGGCGTGGGCCAGTGCGCCGCGGCCTGCAGCGTGGTGCGCAGCGCCTGGTCGACGCTCTCCAGCTGGCGGCGGACATGGTGGTCGACGACCTGGGCCTGCGTCTGCAGGCGAACGCTTTCAGAAACGCCGACGCGCCGGTGTTCCCGCACGAGGGCGTACACCATCAGCCCGGCCAGAACAGCAAGTACACCGACCAACAGCAGCCATTCGCGCAGTAATGCAGACCATAGGGTCCGGCGGACCTTATTAGCACTCATTTGTGTGCGTTTTAATCGACTTAATTGATCAAATTCAGATCATATTACTGCGCGCCGGCGGCCGCAGGAAACCGCAGCAAGAGGGATGGCATGCGGCAGACGGCAGCGGTGGCGCTGCGCGGCGGATGCGGCGCACTACATGCAGCGTTGACATGCACGGCCTATGCTGCGCCAGATGGACTTCTGGGACGCCGCCAAGGCGCTGTGGCAACTGCTCGTGCTGGTGGGGCGCTTTCTGGGCTGGCTGCTGGGCCTGGGCCACTAGCTGCGCGACTAGCTGCGCGGATGGCAGGCGAGACCGGGGCTGCACTGCACGCGGAAGCACCGCTTGCGCGGCGTCGGTGCCGAAGAAGGAGAAGAAGGAAAGGTGACGAGCCTTGACCCCGGCACTGGCTACACAGTTAGGGCTGCTTGGTTCCCCACCTGACCCGGTTGGCCGCTTCACCATGCGGGAAGGCCCGTCGGGGCGCATTGTAGCCGCAGCCCAATTCCCCTTCGGACCGGTTCGTAGAATGCGCGGATGTCCTATCTGGTTCTCGCGCGCAAATTCCGACCCAAGACGTTTGGAGAGATGGTGGGGCAGGAGCATGTGGTCCGGGCGCTGGAGAACGCGCTGACCAGCCAGCGCTTGCACCATGCCTACCTGTTCACGGGCACGCGCGGCGTCGGCAAGACCACGGTGTCGCGCATCCTGGCCAAGTCGCTGAACTGCCAGGGGCCGGACGGGCAGGGCGGCGTGACGGCCCAGCCCTGCGGCGTGTGCCAGGCCTGCACCGAGATCGATGCCGGCCGCTTCATCGACTACACCGAGCTCGACGCCGCCTCCAACCGCGGCGTGGACGAGGTGCAGGGCCTTTTGGAGCAGGCCGTCTACAAGCCGGTGCAGGGCCGCTTCAAGGTCTTCATGATCGACGAAGTGCACATGCTCACGAACACGGCCTTCAACGCCATGCTCAAGACGCTGGAGGAGCCGCCCGAGTACCTCAAGTTCGTGCTGGCCACCACCGACCCGCAGAAGGTGCCCGTCACGGTGCTGTCGCGCTGCCTGCAGTTCAACCTGCGCCCCATGGCGCCCGAGACCGTGCGCGAGCACCTGGGCCGCGTGCTGCAGACCGAGAACGTGCCGGCCGACGAGGGCGCGCTGCGCCTGCTGGCGCGGGCCGCGCGCGGCTCGATGCGCGACGCGCTGTCGCTGACCGACCAGGCGATCGCCTTCGGCGCCGGCCAGCTGCAGGAAGACAACGTGCGCCAGATGCTGGGCAGCGCCGACCGCAGCCATGTGCTGCGCCTGCTGCAGGCGCTGGCCGACGGCGACGGCCGCGGCGTGGTCGACACCTGCGAGGAACTGCGCCTGCAGGGCCTGTCGGCCGCCGCCACGCTGGAGGACATGGCCGCTATGCTGCAGCGCATGGCGGTGCTGCAGGCCGTGCCCGACGGCGCCCGCGGCGACGATGCCGAACTGGCCGACGCCGCGCGCCTGGCTGCCGCGATGCCGGCCGACGAGACGCAGTTGCTCTATTCCATCTGCCTGCACGGCCGCGCCGAGCTGGGCCTGACGCCGGACGAATACGCCGGCCTCACGATGGTGCTATTGCGGCTGCTGGCCTTCAAGCCGGCGGGCGCCGCGGCGGAAAAAAAAACTCCGCGTGACGCCGGCCTGAACCGCGCGGCGCCGGTTCCCGCCCCGGCCCCTGCGCCGCGGCCCGTGGCAGCGACGCCCCCCCCGGCTGCTGCGCCCGTCCGGCCCGAAGGCGAGCGCCTGCGCGTGGTGGAGATGCCGCCCGTGGAGGTGCAGGCCCCCGCGCCCGCGGCGCCCCCGCACGTGCCGCAGCAGGACGTGGTGGCCATCGCGGTGCGCGAACAGCCCGAGCCCGGCCCGCGCGAGCAGCCCCAGTCCGCCACCGGCCCCTCGCGGCTGGTGCCCAACGAGGAGGGCGACCTGTGGCACCAGACGGTGCAAAAGCTCGTCGCCGCCGAGGCCATCACCGCATTGGCGCGCGAACTGGCGCTGCAGGCCCAGCTCGTCGCGCGCGATGGCGAGCACTGGATGCTGCGCGTGGAGCGCGAATCGCTGAACCAGCCCGGCAGCCGCGAGCGCCTGCGCGCCGCGCTGGAGCAGGCCGGCCTGGGCACGCGGCTCAGCGTGGAAGTGGGCACCGTCAGCGACAGCCCGGCGCGCCGCAACGCCGCGTTCGCGGCCGAAAAGCAGCGCGTGGCCGAAGAACCGTGCGCAACGACAGTTATGTGCAAAGCCTGGTGCGCGACTTTGGCGCGAAAATCGTCGCCAGCGGCATCAAGCCACTTTGATTCAAAACCTCTAGGAGTTTTCACATGTTCAACAAGGGACAACTGGCCGGCCTCATGAAACAGGCCCAGGCCATGCAGGACAACCTCAAGAAGGCGCAGGACGAACTGGCCTTCATCGAGGTCGAGGGCGAGTCCGGCGCCGGCCTGGTCAAGGTCGTGATGACCTGCAAGCACGACGTCAAGCGCATCACCATCGACCCCAGCCTGCTGGCCGACGACAAGGACATGCTGGAAGACCTGGTCGCCGCCGCCTTCAACGCCGCCGTGCGCAAGGCCGAAGAGACCAGCCAGGAAAAGATGGGCAAGCTCACGGCCGGCATGCCCGGCCTGCCGGGCGGCATGAAGTTCCCCTTCTAAGACCGGCGGCACCCGGTCCGTGGCCGATTCCGGCTCGCTGCAGGCGCTCGTCGAAGGACTGCGCCGCCTGCCCGGCGTGGGCGCCAAGTCGGCCTCGCGCATGGCCTTCCACCTGCTGCAGCACGACCGCGCCGGCGCCCAGGCGCTGGCGCGCGCATTGACGCAGGCGGTCGACCACGTCCGCCACTGCGCGCTGTGCCACACCTTCACCGAAGACGAAATCTGCAGCACCTGCGCCGACCCGCGCCGCGATGCGAGCAAGCTCTGCGTGGTGGAGACGCCGGCCGACCAGTCGGCCGTGGAACGCACCGCGGCCTTCCGGGGGCGCTACTTCGTGCTGATGGGCCGGCTCAGTCCGCTGGACGGCATCGGCCCCAAGGACATCGGCATGCACGAGCTGGTCGAGCGTGCCTGCGACGGCGTGGTGCAGGAGGTGATCCTGGCCACCAACTTCACGGCCGAAGGCGAGGCCACCGCGCATGCGATCGCGGCATCGCTCAAGGCGCGCGGCCTGGCCGTCACGCGGCTCGCGCGCGGCGTGCCCGCGGGCAGCGAGCTGGAATACGTCGACCTCTCGACCATCGCCCACGCGCTGGTGGACCGGCGCTGACGGTGGCGCCGCCTGCGGTTCTCTGCGCAGCACTGCTTACGTGCTTTCCCCAAAGGGGATGTTCCGGATGACGCGCGCCGCGGCGCCTGTCTATGCTGGGCCGGCTTCGTGCCCATGACCAGAACCATGCAGACGCCCGCCCTCCGACGACGCGGCATCGTGGCCGCCGGCTTCGCCGGCGCGGCGTGGCTTGCGGCGCCGGCCTTGCGCGCCCAGGACAGGCTGGAGAAGCCGCGGCTGACCCTGGCCGTGGCTGGCAAGGCCACCTTCTACTACCTGCCGCTGACGATCGCCGAGCAGCTCGGCTACTTCAAGGCGGAAGGGCTGGACGTGGTGGTGGAGGACCACGCCGCCGGCGCGCCCGCCATGCAGGCCGTGCTCGGTGGCGCGGCCGACGTCGGCGCCGC
This sequence comes from Pseudorhodoferax sp., assembly GCA_049840715.1. GTDB lineage: Bacteria > Pseudomonadota > Gammaproteobacteria > Burkholderiales > Burkholderiaceae_C > Pseudorhodoferax. The sequence continues at coordinate 456,920 of JASGJO010000029.1, read as the reverse complement.
CCCCTTCGAGGCGATGGTGGTGCTGCGCAACCGCAACCAGCCCTACCAGGCCTTCGTGCTGCAGGGCCGCGCGCCGCAGATCGCCATGGGCGTTTCCACGCGCACGCTGGCCCAGTACCAGGGTCTGGCCAGCCTGCGCGGGCGCCGCATCGGCGTGCCGGCATCGGGCAGCTCTGCCCAGATGGTGGCGCAGCTGCTGCTCGCCCGGGCCGGACTCAGGCCGCACGAGGCGCGCTTCGTCGGCGTGGGCACGGGCGCCGAAGCGCTGGCCACGCTGCGCGCCGGCGAGCTCGACGCCATGTGCAACACCGAGCCCGTGATGACCATGCTCGAGCAGCATGGCGATGTGCGCATCGTGGCCGACACGCGCACGCTCAAGGGCTCGCAGGCGCTGTTCGGCGGCAACATGCCGGCGGCCTGCCTGTACGCCTCCACCGCCTTCATCGCCAGCCATCCGCGCACCTGCCAGGCGCTGGCCGATGCCATCGTGCATGCGCTCAAGTGGCTGCAGACCGCCGGCCCGGGCGACATCGTGCGCACCGTGCCCGAGAACTACCTGCTGGGCGACCGCGCGCTGTACCTGGCCTCGTTCCAGAAGGTGCGCGAGACGATCTCCCCCGACGGCCTGGTGCCGGACGACGGCGGCGCCACGGCGCTGCGCACGCTGGCCAGCTTCGATCCCGAGATCGACGGCACCCGCATCGATCCGGCCAAGCTGTCCACCAACGTCTTCGCGCGCAAGGCCAAGGAGCGCTTCAAGCTCTGAGCCTGGACACCATCGGGCGCATCCAACTGCCGAATCCAGGTTGAACCGAACCGGGGGCTCAAGTCCCCGGCTCGATCTCCAGCATGCGCACGCGCGCGTTCTCCACGTGCGCGCGCATGGCGCGGCGCGCGCCCTCGGCGTCCTGCGCGCGGATCAGCGCGAAGATGTTGCGGTGCTCGTCCAGCGCGTCCTGCGTGCGGCGCCAGGGCTGCATGCGCGCGAGGTGGCGCCACAGGTTGACGGCATGGCTCACGTCGTACTCCAGCGACTTGAGCACCTGGGCCAGGCGCGGGTTGGCGCTGGCCTGGGCGATGGCTTCGTGGAAGCCATAGTCGAAATGGTGGGCCACATCGCCGCGCCGGTTGGCGTTCTCGAAGCCCTCCAGCATCTCCTCCATGCGTGCCAGGTCGCGCGGCTTGCGGCGCATGGCGGCGAAGTAGGCGCACTCGGGCTCCAGCACCAGGCGCAGTTCCAGGCCATGGGCGATGTGGCTCAGGTCGGCCGTGCTGCGCGCCAGCGGCACCACGGGCACGGTGGAGGGCTGCGCGCGCACGTAGGTGCCCGAGCCGCGGATGGACTCGACCAGCCGGTCGCTGCGCAGGCGGTCCAGCGCCTGCCGCACCACCGGCCGCGACACCTGGAAGCGCGCCGCCAGTTCCACCTCGGACGGCAGCCGCGCGCCCGGCGCCAGGCGGCCGGTCATGACGGCATGGAACAGGCTGTCGTACACGCGCTCGGCAAAGCGTTCGTGCCGCACGGGCTCCAGGCCCAACGGTGGCGTGCCGGCATCCGGATCGTCGAAATTTGTCATCCTGATTTACTTGTATGGGCAAGCCGTGCGCCAGGGAGAGCGGGATAGTACGGGGGATTTGGCCAAAAGCAGTAAAACACTTTGACAACTCGTCCGGCGCCCGCCTAACATCCGCGCCGCCGCCACTGGCCAGGAGACAAGCATGCAGCAGCATTTCATCGGCAACCGCCATGTCGCGCCCGCTTCGGGCGAAAGCATTCCCGTCGTCGATCCCTCCGACGGCCAGGTCTTCGATGAAATCGCGCGCGGCAATGCGGCCGACATCGACGCGGCCGTGGCCGCCGCCCGCGCCGCCTTCGAAGGCGATTGGGGCCGGCTGACGGCCGCCGAGCGCGGCCGCCTCATGCACAAGCTGGCGCTGCACCTGGCCCGGCACACCGAGGAACTCGCGCAGGCCGAGGCGCGCGACGCCGGCAAGCCCATGAAGCAGGCCCGCGCCGACGCGCTGGCCATCGTGCGCTACTTCGAGTTCTACGCCGGTGCCTGCGACAAGCTGCACGGCGAGACCATTCCCTACCAGAACGGCTACACCGTGCTGACCTGGCGCGAGCCGCATGGCGTGACCGGCCACATCGTGCCCTGGAACTATCCGCTGCAGATCTTCGGCCGCAGCGTGGGCGGCGCGCTGGCGGCCGGCAACGCCTGCGTGGTCAAGCCGGCCGAGGACGCCTGCCTGTCGCTGCTGCGCGTGGCCGAACTCGCGGCCGAGGTCGGCTTTCCGCCCGGCGCCATCAACATCGTGACGGGCTACGGCCACGAAGCCGGCGACGCGCTGGTCAAGCATCCCGGCATCGACCACGTGTCGTTCACGGGCTCGCCCGACATCGGCAAGGTGGTCACGCGCGCGGCCTGCGAGAACCACACGCCGGTCACGCTGGAGCTGGGCGGCAAGAGCCCGCAGATCGTCTTCGCCGACGCCGACCTCGATGCCGCGCTGCCCGTGATCGTCAACGCCATCGTGCAGAACGCCGGCCAGACCTGCTCCGCGGGCAGCCGCCTGCTGATCGAGCGCAGCGCCTACGAGGCCGTGCTGGCGCGCCTTGCGCCGATGTTCGCGGCGCTGCGCGTGGGCTCCTCGCAGCAGGACCTGGACTGCGGTCCGCTGATCCGCAAGACCCAGCAGCAGCGCGTGGCCGGCTTCCTCGACGAGGTGCGGCGCGACGGCCTGCCCATCGTCGCGCAGGGCCGCGTGGACCCGGCCGCGCCGCGGGACGGTTTCTACCAGCCGCCCACGCTGGTGCGCGACGTGCCCGTGACGCACCGGCTCGCGCAGGAAGAGGTGTTCGGCCCGGTGCTGGCCGCCATGCCCTTCGACGACGAGGCGGACGCCGTGCGCATCGCCAACGCCACCGACTACGGCCTCGTGGCCAGCGTCTGGAGCCGCGACGGCGGCCGCCAGCTGCGGCTGGCGCGCAGGCTGCGCGCGGGCCAGGTCTTCATCAACAATTACGGCGCCGGCGGCGGCATCGAGCTGCCGTTCGGCGGCGTCAAGGCCAGCGGCCACGGGCGCGAGAAGGGCTTCGAGGCGCTGTACGCGTTCACGGTGCTCAAGACCGTCGCCATCCGCCACGACTGACTGGAACAACCGAAGGGAAACAAGAAAGATGGAACGCAGAAAATTCCTGGCCCGCGGCACCGCCGCCGGCACGCTGGCGGCCGGCCTGGCCGCGCCCGCGCTGGCCCAGGGCAGCAACCCGCAGGTGCGCTGGCGCCTGGCGTCGAGCTACCCGCGCTCGCTGGGCACGATCTACGGCGCCATGGACATGGCCGTCAAGCGCGTCGGCGAACTGACGGAGGGGCGCTTCAACATTTCGCTGCACCCGGCCGGCGAACTGGTGCCGGCCCTGCAGGTGCTGGACGCGACCCAGTCCGGCTCGGTCGAAGCCGGCCACTCGGCCAGCTACTTCTACATCGGCAAGGACCCGGCCTACGGCTTCGGCACGGCGCTGCCGTTCGGCCTCAACGCCCGTGGCCAGAACGCCTGGCTCTACGAAGGCGGGGGCCAGGCCCTGCTCGACGAGTTCTATGCCAGCCAGGGCGTGCTGGCCATGCCGATCGGCAACACGGGCGCGCAGATGGCCGGCTGGTACCGCAAGGAAATCAAGACCGTGGAGGACCTCAAGGGCCTGAAGTTCCGGGTCGGCGGCCTGGCCGGCATGGTGCTGGCCAAGCTCGGCGTCGTGGCCCAGCAACTGGCGGCGGGCGACCTGTACGTGGCGCTGGAGAAGGGCACGCTGGATGCGGCGGAATTCGTCGGTCCCTACGACGACGAGAAGCTGGGCCTGCACAAGGTGGCCAAGTACTACTACTACCCGGGCTGGTGGGAAGGATCGGCCACGCTGGGCCTGTTCATCAACCCCAAGGCCTGGGCGGCGCTGCCGGCGCACTACCAGGCGGCGCTGCGCACGGCAGCGGCCGAGGCCAACCAGTGGTGCACCGCCAAGTACGACGTGGAGAACCCGCGCGCGATGGGGCGCCTGGTGGCCGGTGGCGCCGTGCTGCGCGCGTTCCCGCGGCCGGTGCTGGATGCGAGCTACAAGGCGGCCGAGGCCCTGTACGCCGAACTGTCCGACAAGAGCCCCGCGTTCAAGAAAATCTTCGAGCACTGGGTCAAGTTCCGCAACGAGCAGGTGCTCTGGCAGCAGTTCTGCGAAGGACCGTTCGACAACTACATGGCCGCGGCCTCGCGTCGCAAGTGACGGCCGCCGCGCTGGAGCGCGCGCTGTCCATCGCCGACCTGCGCGCGATCGCGCGGCGCCGGCTGCCGCGCTCGGTGTTCGAGTTCATCGACGGCGGCGCCGAGGACGAACTCACGCTGGCCGACAACCGCGCCGCCTTCGAGCGCGTGCGCATCGTGCCGCGCGTGCTGGCCGATGTCTCCGGGCCCGACCTGGCCACCGACATCGTCGGCACGCCGGCCGCCGCGCCCTTCGTCGTCGCGCCCATGGGCTCGTGCGCGCTGGGCTGGCCCGGTGCCGACATCGCCATCGCCAGGGCGGCCGCGGCGCACGGCATCCCCTACACGCTGTCGACCATGTCGACCACCGGCATCGAGCGCATGGCCGATGCCGTGCAGGGGCCGCTGTGGTTCCAGCTCTACGTGCTGCGCGACCGGGCCTTCAACGCCACGCTGGTGCGGCGCGCCTGGGCCGCGGGCTATGGCACGCTGGTGGTCACGGTGGACCTGCCGGCCGGCGGCAAGCGCGAGCGCGACCTGCGCAACGGCGTCTCCATCCCGCTGCGCCTGACGCCGCGCCACCTCTGGGAGGGCCTCACGCACCCGGGCTGGGCCTGGCGCATGGCGCGCGGCGGCAGGCCCGAGTTCGAGAACGTGCGCGGCCTGCTGGGCGACGACAGCGCGGGCCTGACGATCGCGGCCAAGGTCGGCCAGAACCTGGATGCCTCCTACGGCTGGGACGACCTGGCGGCCCTGCGCGACAGCTGGCCGGGCCGGCTGCTGGTCAAGGGCGTGGAGCATGCCGACGACGCCGAGCGGCTCGCGGCCCTGGGCGTGGACGGCATCTGGGTCTCCAACCACGGCGGCCGCCAGCTCGACGGCGCCCAGGCTTCGGCCGACGCGCTGGCGGCGATCGCGCGCCGGCTGGCCGGGCGCATCCCGCTGCTCGTCGATTCCGGCGTGCGCCGCGGCGTGGACGCGCTCAAGGCCCGCATGCTCGGGGCCCAGGCCGTGGCCATCGGCCGCGCCGCGCTGTTCGGCGCCTGTGCCGGCGGCGAGGCCGGCGCCCACCGCGCCATCGCCATCCTGCTGGGCGAACTGCGGCTGGCCATGCAGCTGGCCGGCGTGGCCGCGCTGGCCGATGCCGGGCGTCTGGGTCTTCTGCGCAACACAAATGTTGCGCAAGATTGACATGCATCAATTTGCGCGCACGCCGAACGGAATTTTCGATTTATTCGTGTATTTATGTGACTAGACTGTGCGCACAGACGAACGTGTGGGGACCGTATGCGCAACAACCAGCCTGTCAGCGGGCACGAGTACCAGTTTGCCGCTGACCAGACACTCGTCTCGGTCACGGACCTGAAAGGCCGCATCACTTACTGCAATCCGGCCTTCATCGAGGTCAGCGGTTTCTCGCGCGAAGAACTGCTGGGCCAACCGCACAACCTGGTGCGGCATCCGGACATGCCGGCCGAGGCCTTCCGCGACATGTGGACCACGATCCAGGCCGGCGAGCCCTGGAGCGCCCTGGTCAAGAACCGGCGCAAGAACGGCGACCACTACTGGGTGCGGGCCAATGCCACGCCGATGATGGACGGCGACCGCATCACCGGCTTCCTGTCGGTGCGCACCCATGCGGAGCGGGACGCCGTGCAGGCGGCCGAGCGCCTGTACGCCAGCATGCGCGAGGAGGCCGCCAGCGGCCGGCTGCGCCATGGGCTGCAGCGCGGGGAGCTGCTGCGCCGCGACCTCTGGGGCCGGCTGGTGCAGGGCCTCAAGCCGCAGGCCAACGGCAAGCTGCTGGCGCTGCAGCTGGCAGCTTCGGCGGCCATCGTGCTGGCCAGCTGGGCCGGGCTGCCGGACGCCGCGGTGCTCGCGGTGGCCGCCGTGACCACGGCCGCAGCGGTCTGGGGTGTGCGCCAGTTGATGCTGGCGCCGCTCAAGGGCCTGGTGGTGGACGCCAACCGGCTGGCCTCGGGCGACCTGTCGCACCGCGTGCAGACGGACGCGACGGGCGCGGTGGGGCGCCTGCAGCGCGCGCTGATGCAGATGTCGGTCAACCTGCGCACGGTGGTGTCCGACGTGCGCGCCGAGGTGCGCCAGCTCGGCGATGCGGTGGGCGAGATCGCCGCCGGCAATCACGACCTGTCGGCCCGCACCGAATCGCAGGCCAGCAGCCTGCAGCAGACGGCGGCGTCGATGGACGAGATCAACGGCACGGTGCAGCAGAGCGCGACATCGGCCGCGCGCGGCGCCGAACTCGCCCACACCACCTCGGAGGTGACCGAGCGCAGCAACACCGCCGTGCTGGCCGCCGCCGACACCATGGAGCGCATCACCCAGTCGTCCAGGCAGATCGGCGAGATCGTGCAGTTGATCGAGGGCGTGGCCTTCCAGACCAACATCCTGGCGCTGAACGCCGCGGTGGAGGCGGCCCGTGCCGGCGAGAGCGGGCGCGGCTTTGCGGTGGTGGCGTCCGAGGTGCGCGCGCTGGCGCAACGCAGTTCCGGCGCGGCGCGCGAGATCCGCGAGCTCATCGTCGAATCGGCCGCGCGCGTGGAGCAGGGCGCGAACCGCACGGCCGAGGCGCGCGAGCGCATGCAGCAGGCCCTGGCCTCGGTGGCCAAGGTGCGCACGACGCTGGACGAGATCAGCACCGCCGCGCGCGAGCAGCAGCAGGGCATCGCGCAGATCAACGAGGGCGTGAACCAGATCGACGGCATCACCCAGCAGAACGCGGCCCTGGTCGAGCAGCTGGCGGCGGCGGCGCAGTCGCTGCAGGGCCGGGCCCAGGGCGTCAGCGACTCGATGCGGCTGTTCCGGCTGGTGCGCGGCGAGCAGTCGCTGGCCGAGATCGACGCGGTGTCGCTGCGGCGTGCCGCGCGCCTGGAACTGGCCGAGGAGGCCGCCTGATCAGCGCGCGGCGCGCTTCTTGGCAACCGGCTGCCTGGCCGACGGCGCGACCTGGCGCGTGGTGGCGGGCTTTCTGGCCGCCACGGACTTGCGCGCCGCGGTGGCGCGCACCGGCAGGAACAGCGTGACGGCCTGGCCGGCGCGCAGCGCGGCCGATGCCGAGATGTCGTTCCAGTCGGCGACCTGCGCCGCACTGACGCGGTAGCGCCGTGCCAGGCTGGCGACGGTGTCCTTGCGTGCGGCCTTGACCACGGTCCTGCGCGTCACGATCTCGGGCGCCAGCTGCAGCGATGCGTTGTCGGCCAGGTGGCCGGCCACGTCGCCCATCTTGCCCGAGCGCGGCACCACCAGCACCGAGCCGGCCTTGATCAGCATGCGCGGCGGGATGTTGTTGACGCTGCGCAGGTCGGCCTCGCTCATGCCCACGCGGTCGGCGGCGGCGGCCACGGTCATGGTGCTGGGCACGGCCCAGGCGCCCCAGCTGGCGTGCTGGCCCTTGCCGCGCGCGTCCAGGTTGCGCTTGAAGACCAGCGCGTTGTCCCAGGGCAGCAGGATCTGCGGCGTGGCCGCGGCCAGGATCACCTGCTTGTTCATGGCCGGGTTCAGCGCGCGGAAGTCCTCGGGCGAGACGTCGGCCAGCTGCGCGGCCAGCGCCACGTCGATGTCGTGCGCCAGGTCCACCATCTGGAAGTAGGGGTGGTTCTCGATCAGCGGCAACTCCGTGCTGAAGCGCTCGGGCCGGGCCACGATGTTCTTGACCGCCTGCAGCTTGGGCACGTAGTAGCGCGTCTCGTTGGGCATGGACAGGTCCATGTAGCCCGTCGGCAGGCCGGCGCGCTGGTTGCGCTGGATCGCGCGGCTCACGCTGCCTTCGCCCCAGTTGTAGGCGGCCAGGGCCAGGTGCCAGTCGCCGAACATGCCGTAGAGCTTCTGCAGGTAGTCCAGCGCCGCGCGCGTGGAGGCCAGCACGTCGCGCCGGTCGTCGCGGAAGATGTTCTGCTTGAGCTCGAAGTAGGTGCCGGTGGCCGGCATGAACTGCCACATGCCGGCCGCCTTGGCCACCGAGACGGCCTGCGGGTTGAAGGCGCTCTCGATGTAGGGCAGCAGCGCGAGCTCGGTCGGCATGCCGCGCACCTCGAGTTCCTCGACGATGTGGAACAGGTACTTGGACGAGCGCTCGGTCATGCGCTGCATGTAGTCCGGCCGCGTGGCATACCACTGCTCGCGGTCGCGCACGAGGTCGGTGTCCAGGTCGGGCATGGCGAAGCCGCGGCGGATGCGCTCCCACAGGTCGGCCGGCGGCAGCTGCAGCGTGACGGCGCCCGAGCGCAGTTCGGACGCGGCGATCGGGCTCAACGGGCCGGTGGGGATGATGGCCTGGCGCGGGCCGGCGGGAATGGCGGCGCCGTCCACCTGCACGGTGGCGGGAGGTTTCGGCGCATCGGCCGAGATCGCGGAGCCGGGTTTGTCGATGCTGGCGCAGCCGGTCAGCCAGAGCAGGACCGCCACGCCGAGATACTTCATCAGAACATTCATTTGAATTCGTTTTTCCACTGCCGCAGCGCGGCCAGCACGCCGACGGCATCCTGCGCGCCGGCGTCGAAACCGCGGGCCGCTTCGGCCACCAAGGGTTCGCGTACGCGCAGGAAGGGATTGATGCGCCGCTCCAGTGCGATGCGCGAGGGCAGCGTCGGCTGGTTCAGCGCGCGTTGTTGTTCGCACTGCGCGCTGTAGTGGAGCAGATCGGCGCTGCCAGGTTCCACGGCGCGCGCGAATTTGAGGTTGGACAGCGTGTACTCGTGGGCGCAGCACACGCGCGTGTTGCCGGGCAGGGCGGCCAATCGGTCCAGCGAATCCAGCATCTGCGCGGGCGTGCCTTCGAACAACCGGCCGCAGCCGCCCGAGAACAGCGTGTCGCCGCAGAACAGCACGGGGCCGCCGTCGGCGTCGGCCACGGCGGCGCACCAGTAGGCGATGTGGCCGGCCGTGTGGCCCGGCACGTCGATGACCTCGAAGGCCAGGCCCAGCGTGCTGGCGTGCGCCGGCAGGCGGTCGCCGCCGGCCACGCGCGTCAGCGGTTCGGGGATGCGCTCGCGCGAGGGACCGAAGACCCGGGCGCCGGTGGCCTCGCGCAGCGCCGCCACGCCGCCGACATGATCGGCATGGTGGTGCGTGACTAGAATCGAGCGCAGTTGCAAACCGTGGCGCTGCAGGGCCTCGAAGACCGGCGCGGCGTCGCCCGGATCGACCACCAGCGCCGCCTGTCCGTCGTGCAGCATCCACACGTAGTTGTCGGCGAAAGCGGGCAGCGCAATGAGTTCCATGAGCGGTCAAATTATAGGTTTGCACGATTGGTTCCAGACCCCGCCCGGCCGCTACCTGCTGGCCTGGGAGCAGGCCGCCTTCGACCGGGTGGTCGCCGATGTCTTCGGTTACCACGCGTTGCAATTGGGCGCGGGCGAACTCGACGGCCTGCGCGCCTGCCGCATCCAGAACCGCTGGCTCGCCGCGGCCGAGCCGCCGGCGCCCGGTGCGCCGGGGCGCGCCGCGCTGGCCTGCGACTTCTCGGCCCTGCCGTTCGAATCGAACAGCCTGGACCTGGTGCTGCTGCCGCATGCGCTGGAGCTCAGCCCCGATCCGCACGCCACGCTGCGCGAGGTCGAGCGCGTGCTCGTGCCCGAGGGCCAGGCCATCGTCTGCGGCTTCAACAGCGCGAGCCTGTGGGGCCTGCGCCAGCGCCGCGCCCGCATGTACCGCAAGCTGGGCCTGGGCCAGCTGTACCTGCCGGCCGATGGCGACTTCATCGGCTACCTGCGGCTGCGCGACTGGCTGCGCCTGCTGTCCTTCGAGGTCGAGTCCAGCCGCTTCGGCTGCTATCGGCCGGCCGTGAACAGCGAGGCCACGCTGGGCCGCTTCGGCTGGATGGAGGCCCTCGGCGAGCGCTGCTGGCCCATCCTGGGCGCGGTCTACTTCGTCACCGCCGTCAAGCGCGTGCGCGGCATGCGCCTGCTCGAAGCCAACTGGAAAGGCGCGCGCAAGCTCAAGACCACGCCCGTGCCGCTGGCCAACCGGCGCCCGCGGCGCCCCGTTCCCGAACCGGCGCACGCAGCGCCGGCCCCTTCCGTTTCCAAGAGAGAAAAAGGACTGCGTTGAACCACGTGGAGATCTACACCGATGGCGCCTGCAAGGGCAACCCCGGCCCGGGCGGCTGGGGGGTGGTGCTGAAGTCGGGCACGCTCGAGAAGGAGTTGTTCGGTGGCGAACTGGCCACCACCAACAACCGCATGGAGATGACCGCCGTGATCGAGGCGCTGGCGGCCCTCAAGAAGCCCTGCGAGGTCACGTTGTACCTGGACAGCGAGTACGTGCGCAAGGGCATCACCGAGTGGATGCGCGGCTGGAAGGCGCGCGGCTGGATCACCTCGACCAAGCAGCCCGTCAAGAACGTGGAGCTCTGGCAGAAGCTGGACGCGCTGGTCACCAGCGGCGGCCACAAGATCGACTGGCGCTGGGTGCGCGGCCATGCCGGCAACCCCGGCAACGAGCGTGCCGACGCGCTGGCCAACAAGGGCGTGGACAAGGCATTGGGGCGCATATGAGCCATACGTTTTTGTGGCACGACTACGAGACCTTCGGCGTGGTGCCGCGGCGCGACCGGCCGGCGCAGTTCGCCGCGATCCGCACCGATGCCGAGCTCAACGAGATCGGCGAGCCCATCATGCTGTACTGCCAGCCGGCGCCGGACTACCTGCCCGATCCGGCCTCCTGCCTGGTCACGGGCATCACGCCGCAGCTGTGCCTGGAGCGCGGCCTGCCCGAGGCCGCGTTCGCCGCGCGCATCGAGGCCGCCTTCAGCCAGGCCGGCACCATCGGCATGGGCTACAACACGATCCGCTTCGACGACGAAGTCACGCGCTTCCTGTTCTGGCGCAACCTGATCGATCCCTATGCGCGCGAGTGGCAGAACGGCTGCGGCCGCTGGGATCTGCTGGACGTGGTGCGGCTCACGCACGCGCTGCGGCCGGACGGCATCCAGTGGCCGCAACGCTCCGCCGAGGAGGGCGGCGGCCCCAGCTTCAAGCTCGAGCACCTGAGCGCGGCCAACGGCCTCGCGCACGAGGCGGCGCACGATGCGCTGTCGGACGTGCGCGCCACCATCGCGCTGGCGCGGCTGATCCGCAAGGCCCAGCCCAAGCTGTTCGACTTCGCGCTGGCCCTGCACAAGAAGGACCGCGTGGCCGCCGAGCTGGGCCTGCCGACCACGGCGCAGACGGCCAGGCCCTTCCTGCACGTCTCGGGCATGTTCGGCACCGAGCGCGGTTGCCTGGCGCTGATGTGGCCGCTGGCCATGCATCCCACCAACAGGAACGAACTGCTGGCCTGGGACCTCGCGCACGATCCGCGCCAGCTCGACGGCCTCACGGTGGAGGACGCGCGGCTGCGCCTGTACACGCGCACGGCCGAGCTGCCGCCCGGCGTCGAGCGCCTGCCGCTCAAGAGCGTGCACCTGAACAAGTCGCCCATGGTGGTCGGCAACCTCAAGACGCTGGCGCCCGCGATGGCCGAGCGCTGGGGCCTGGACCTCGGCGCCCAGCTGCGGAACGCCGCCCATGCCGCGGCGCTGCCCGACCTGTCGGCCCTGTGGGACGGCCTGCTGCGCCGCGAGCCGCAGGCCACGCCCGACGTGGACGAAGACCTGTACGGCGGCTTCGTCGGCCCGGCCGACCGGCGCCGCCTCAACCAGCTGCGCCAGCAGTCGCCGCAGCAGCTGGCCACGGCCCGCAACAGCTTCGACGATGCGCGGCTCGAGGAGGTCTTTTTCCGCTACCGCGCGCGCAACTTCCCCGACACGCTGTCCGAGGAGGAGCAGGAGCGCTGGCAGCAGCACCGCGGCGCACGCCTGATCGAAGGCGAGGGCGGCGCGCGCAACGTGGACCAGCTGCTCGAGGAGCTCGACCGCCACGGCCAGGGCGCCGACGAGCGCGGCACCGAGATCCTCGAAGCCCTGCACGCCTATGTCGAGGACATCACCGCAGACCTGGGCTGACATGGACCCGCAGGCGGCCCTGGCCGACTTCGTGCGGCGCCATCCGCGCCTCATGGTGCTGACGGGCGCGGGCGTCAGCACCGAGTCCGGCATCCCCGACTACCGCGACGCCAACGGCGACTGGAAGCGGCCGCAGCCCGTGACCTACCAGGCCTTCACGGGCGAGCAGGCCACGCGCCAGCGCTACTGGGCGCGCAGCCTGCTGGGCTGGTCGACCATGGCCCATGCGCGGCCCGGTGCGGCGCACCTGGCCCTGGCGCGGATGGAGGCCGCCGGCCGCGTGGAGCTGCTGCTCACGCAGAACGTGGACGGCCTGCACGCTGCGGCGGGCAGCCGGCGCGTGGTCGACCTGCACGGCCGCATCGACACCGTGGTCTGCCTGGCCTGCGGCACGCGCTCGCCGCGCGCCCTGCTGCAGCAGGAACTGGTGGCGCGCAACCCGGCCTTCGCGGGCCTGTCGGCCGGCGCCGCGCCGGACGGCGATGCCGACCTGGAGCATGCGGACTTCTCGCGCTTCGATGTGCCGCCCTGCAGCCGCTGCGGCGGCATGCTCAAGCCCGACGTGGTGTTCTTCGGCGAGTCCGTGCCGCGCGAACGCGTGGCGCAGGCCATGGCCGCATTGCAGCGCGCCGACGCGCTGCTGGTGGTCGGCTCCTCGCTGATGGTGTATTCGGGCTACCGCTTCGCGCTGGCCGCGGCCGCGCAGCACAAGCCCATCGCGGCCCTGAACCTGGGCCGCACGCGCGCCGACGCGCTGCTGGCGCTCAAGGTCGAATCGCCCATCGGCGCGGCACTGGCGGCACTGGCGGCACTGGCGGGCTGATACGCGGCTTTGCACAAGGCCTGCATTGCGCCACCGCAGCTTTACATTGCCCGCCTAAGCTCGTTTCCAGACCGGCACGACAGACCGGCCTCGAAAGGAATCCAGATGAAACGCTCGACCTTCACCGCGGCCCTGGTGGCCATGGCCCTGGGCGTGCCGTCCGTCGGTGCGCTCGCCCAGCCGCGCGACCGCGACGGCGACCGGGACGACAGGGGGCGCCGCGGCGACCGCGACGACCGCCGGGGCCCCGACCGCCATGACGACCGCCACCATGGCAGGCCCTCGCGCCACCCGCACGGCGGCCCGCCCGGCCATGCCTACGGCGGCCCTCCGCGCCACTGGCAGCGCGGCGACCGCCTGCCGCCGGCCTACCGCGCGCGCACCTACGTCGTCGACGATTGGCGCGGCCACCGCCTGCAGCGGCCGCCGCGCGGCTACCACTGGGTGCAGGTCGGCGCCGACTACGTGCTGATCGCCATCGCGACCGGCATCATCGCCCAGGTGCTGCTGGCGCGGTGACGGCGTTCAGGGGGCTGGCGGGATCGCCAGCCCGCGTTGCACGGCCGGCCGTGCCACGAAGGCGTCGAGCACGCGCCGCACCTCGCGGAAGTCGTCGAAGCCCACGATCTCGCCGGCGCCATAGAAGCCCGCGAGGTTGCGTACCCAGGGGAACACCGCGATGTCGGCGATGCCGTAGTCGTCTCCCATGATCCACCGGCGCCCGGCCAGCCGGCCATCGAGCACCTTGAGCAGGCGGCGCGACTCGGCCACGTAGCGGTCGCGCGGGCGCTTGTCCTCGTAGTCCTTGCCGGCGAATTTGTGGAAGAAGCCGAGCTGGCCGAACATGGGCCCGATGCCGCCCATCTGGAACATCAGCCACTGCAGCGTCTCGTAGCGCGCGGCCTCGTCCGTGGGCATCAGCTGGCCGGTCCTGGCCGCCAGGTAGACCAGGATGGCGCCGGACTCGAACAGCGCCAGCGGCCGGCCGCCCGGCCCGTTCGGGTCGAGGATGGCCGGGATCTTGTTGTTCGGGTTCAGCGACAGGAATTCGGGCGAGAGCTGGTCGTTGCTGTCGAAGGCGACGCGGTGCACCTCGTAGGGCAGGCCGGTTTCCTCCAGCGCGATGGAGACCTTGACGCCGTTGGGCGTGGGCAGGGAATACAGCTGCAGGCGATCGGGGTGGCGCGCGGGCCACTTGCGGGTGATGGCGAAGGCGGACAGATCGGGCATGGTGCTTGGGAGTCTTCGGAGAATGGACGGAGCGCGCAGCATAGGCCCGCCCGGGCCGCCCTGCGCGGCCGGGGTCTTGCTTCAGGGCGTGGTGCGCGACTTGGGCAGCGGCGGCGGCCGGCTCTCGGCCGGCGGCAGCGGATGGTCCTGCAGCGTGGTGTCGGCCGGCGCGACCCAGACCTCCACGGTGTTGGGCCGCGGCCGGTAGCGGGCCGACAGCGGCTCGACGATCCAGTCCGAGAAGCCGGCCTTGGGGCCGAGCGCGCGTGCGCAGGCCAGCGAGGCGCTGTCGTGGAAGCGCACCGTGGTCTTGTCCACCGGCACGGGGCTGGCGTAGCCGCGTGCGTTGGCGGTTTCCACCACGTCCTCGAGCGGCGGCACCTCGGCCCCCATGGCGCGCCAGACGCGGCGCAGCGGCCAGACCGCGCGCCGCTGGCTGGGGCCGTAGATCTGCAGGAACACCGTGGTGCCCGCGCATTCCCGGCTGGGCACGGGCTGGGGCAGCGGGGGCAGCGTGGCCGCCGGCGAAGGCGGCGCGGCCGGCGCGGTGCCGCCGGCCGGCCTGCGCGCGAACACGCCCTCGGTGAAGCGGCCCGTGTAGTGGCAGCTGGCCGGCGGCCCGTCGCGCGGCGCGCCGGTGGCGGCCTGCTGCAGGTACAGCCGCTCGGCGACGACGGGATCGCAGGGGTGGGAGCTGGAGGCCGCCCCCTTGCCGGTGTAGTCGTAGACCCAGTAGCGCGGCGGCGGGGCCACGGCCAGGATCTCGGGCGCAGGCACCAGGCAGCTGCTGCTGGCGCGGGTGCCGGCATGGCGCTCGCCGGTGGCCAGCAGCGCGGCGCAGGCGGCCGGCAGGGCCTCGGTCAGCGCCGCGCACTGCTGCATGGCCGACTGGTGGATGCGCCGCGCGAGGTCCGAGCGCGTGAACCAGCGCGCCTCGTCGGTCGGGCACAGCGTGTCGGCCGTGCGCAGCAAGGCGGCCGCCAGGTTGCCGGCGGCGGCCGGGTCGGGCCTGGCCTGGCCGCCGGGCGTGGCCTTGGCCCAGAGCTCGGCCAGCTCCTTGAGCGCGGCGCGTTCGTCCAGCGTCTGCTTGGTGAACACGGTGCGCGCCGTCTCGATCGCCTGCCACACGGTCACGCCCAGCGTGGCGGCGGCGCCCAGGCTCAAGGTGGCGCCCACGGCCGTGGCCGTGCCGCTGATGCGCGCCGGCAGCCGGCCGCCGGCGGCCGCGCGCGCGCCTTCCTGCGCGGCGCGGCTGGCCTGCGCGGCGGCGAAGGGCGAGCAGTCGTCGTCCTCGAACCAGGTGCCGGGGTCGCGCAGCAGCTCGGCGATCCAGGCGCGGCCGAGGTTCTGGCCCAAAAAGGTGCCCAGGTGGAAGTAGCTCTCCCACTGGGCTTCCGAGAAGAACTGGTCGGCCGTGGTCTCCTGCGGAAAGTCCGGGTTCTGGCGCTTGAAGTTGACGAGGTCCACCGGCAGCCCGTCGCACAGGTTGGGCTTGATGACGAGCAGGATGCCGGCGCTCGGCCGGGCGCCGCCGTACAGCACCTTGGCCAGCGCGAGGCAGGCCGTGCTTTCGGGCGAGGCCAGGTCGTTGAGCGAGCCGAAGCGGGCCAGCCCGGCCGGCACCGCGCCGGTGGCCGCCGCCGCGCGGCGCGGGCGCTGGAACAGGATGTCGGCCTGCAGGTCGATGCGGGCCTTGCGCACCAGGTCTTCCAGGTTGTCGAAGCCGTAGCGCGGGTCGGCGCCGCAGTCGGCCAGCACGACGACTTGGCAGCGTTCGGCCAGCAGCGCGTAGGCGCCGGTGTTCTCGAAGTGGCCGCCGTCGGTCAGGAACCAGTTGTCGCCGCGCCCGCCCAGGAAGCTGCCGAAGGTCTCGCTGAGCACGCCGCAGGACTTGACGAACAGCCGCGGCCAGCGGCGCTGCGCGCCGGTGCGCGCCGACACGTTCCACCAGTAGCCGAGCCGGATGCCCGCGAAGGTGGCCAGCGCCGAGATGCCGCCGCGCGTGAGGTTGCCCAGGCCCGGGGCGATGGCCGCGCCCGAGATCGCCATCCAGCCGCCCAGGCTGGGCAGGCCGCCGGCTGGCGGGCGCTCCCAGTCCTCCTGCGAGACCTTGATCAGCCCGCCGGAGGCCACCGACAGCGGCAGGCCGCGCCGGTCCTGGTTGAAAAGGCCGCCGCGCGGGTCGCGCGTCTGGTTGATGCAGCAGTTCAGCAGGTGCACGGGCCCGCCGCAATCCTGCGGCCGGTAGCGCTCCAGCGCGATGTCGTCTTCCGCATTGAGGTCGTCCACCGGGATGTGGCGGCGCCGCACCGGCAGCACCGGCGGCACCTCGGCGAGGGCCGACAGCGCGCCGGGCCCGGCCCCCAGGCGCGCGCCGTTGGCCGCGCCCAGGTAGCTGCGCACGATGCGCGCCTGGTAGAAGGCGTGCAGCGAGGACAGGTTCAGGAACTCCACGTTGCGCGCCGTGGCCAGGAAGAAGGCCGCCAGCGGCAGCAGGAACAGCAGCCACATCTGCCAGCCCTGCGCGAACTGCGCGCCGTTGTAGCTGAACACCGCGCCCATGACGGCCTTGTGCACGAGCGAGACCCACCACACGCACAGCGCGAACGACAGGCCATAGCCCAGCACGCGGCCGACCACGAGCAGCGCGCGCGTGAGGATGCGCCCTGGCAGCAGCTGCGAGGCCAGCGGCAGCACGGTGCGGATGGCGGCGGCCCAGACCGCCAGCCACAGCGCGGCCGCGCCCTGGCCGGCCTCGGTCAGCGGTTCCAGCTCGAAGGCCAGGAACCAGGCCGCGCGGTCGATCAGGCCGGCCAGCGCCACCGCGCTGAACCAGCGGAAGGAGTTGGCCAGCCGGGCCGTGAGGTCGCTGCGCGCGGCCTCGGCGGCCGGCCCGGCGCACTTCAGCCGCGCGCGGCGCAGTGCCAGCGCGCCGGTGGGCACGGCCAGCAGCCACAGCAGCAGCAGGGCGGCCGTGACCGCCCACAGCGTGGTGCGCATGACCTCGCCGACCGGGCTGATGCTGGCCATCACCAGGCGCCAGTACCAGGACAGCAGCCAGGCCGTGGCCAGCGCCACGGCCAGCCAGCCGGCCAGGGCCCAGCGCCGCGCGAGCGTGAGCCAGGGCACGATCCAGTAGGCCATGGCGCGCGTGGCGCCCACTAGCACCACGCCGGGCAACAGCAGCCAGGCCATGGGCAGCCACAGCGGCACCCAGTCCGGCAGGTTGCGCAGCATCGCGAACACCGGCGTGGGGTGCGTGAATCCCAGGTGGTGCATGAACTGCCAGCCCGCCAGGTTGGCCGCCGTCAGCAGCACGCCCAGCAGCAGCGCCAGCATGCCGAGCTCGAAATGGATGGCGACCAGGTTGCGCAGGTACAGCGCGGCGACGAAGGTGGCGTCGCGCGCGCCGCGCGGGATCAGGTAGCGGCCGTTGGCGCGCAGCCACCAGACGAACCAGTTGCTGCGGGCCGCGCCCAGGGCCTGCTGCACCTGGGCGGCTTCCTGCGGTGTGCTGGCGCGCGAGAACAGGCGGCCCAGCAGGCCTCCGATGTGGCCGCCACCGGACACCGTGGAGAGCAGGTCGAAGCGCAGCAGCAGCCCCTCGCGCGCCAGCGCGCGCAGCAGGCCGAAGCAGAAGGTGGCGCTGCGGATGCCGCCGCCGGACAGCGCCAGGCCCCACAGGCCGGCTTCTTCCAGCGGCTTGCCCAGCTCGTCGTCGATGCCGGCCCGCGCCCAGGCCTGCCGGCGCGCCTGCACCTGCTTGCGCAGTTCGTTGTCCAAGGCCGCCTCCCGCCGCTCCCACGGCTGTTGCGCCGGGCACGAGGCTAGCGGGGACGCACGCGAACCGTGCGTTCCGAATTATTTCGTTACGTTGCCTGGCCGCAGCAGATCAGCGGCGCGCCGGCATGAAGGCGGTCGTGCCTGGACGGCCCGGCAGGTGCAGGCTGGCCGTGGCGGCGGGGCTTTCGGCCAGCACCTGGCCCTTGCGCACCACCTGCAGCCGCGTGGCGCGCAGCCGGATCGCCTCGACCGGGTCGCGCGCCTGCAGCAGCACGAAGCTCGCGTCGCAGCCCGGCGCCAGGCCGTGGCCGCGCAGGCCCATCACGCGCGCGGCGGCGCCGGTCACGGCCTCGAAGCACTGCGCCATGCCGGCCTCGCCCGTCATCTGCGCCACGTGCAGGCCCATGTGGGCCACCTCCAGCATGTCGGCCGAGCCCATGCCGTACCAGGGGTCCATCACGCAGTCGTGGCCGAAGGCCACGGTGACGCCGGCCGCCAGCAGCTCGGGCACGCGCGTCATGCCGCGGCGCTTGGGGTAGCTGTCGTGGCGGCCCTGCAGCGTGATGTTGATCAGCGGGTTGGCCACCACGCTGACGCCGCTCTCGGCGATCAGCGGCAGCAGCTTGCTGACGTAGTAGTTGTCCATGCTGTGCATGGAGGTGCAGTGCGAGCCGTTGACGCGGCCGCTCAGGCCCAGGCGCTGCGTCTCGAAGGCCAGCGTCTCGATGTGGCGCGACAGCGGGTCGTCGGACTCGTCGCAATGCATGTCCACGGGCAGGCCGCGCTCGGCCGCCAGCTCGCACAGCAGCTTCACGCTGGCCGCGCCCTCGGCCATGGTGCGCTCGAAGTGCGGGATGCCGCCGACCACGTCCACGCCCAGGTCCAGCGCGCGCCGCAGGTTGGCGAGGCCGCCCGGGCTGCGCAGCACGCCGTCCTGCGGAAAGGCCACCAGCTGCAGGTCCAGGTAGGGCGCCACGCGCCGGCGCACCTCCAGCATGGCCTCGACCGGCAGCAGGCTCGCGTCGCTGGTGTCCACATGGCTGCGGATGGCCAGCAGGCCGCGGGCCACGGCCCAGTCGCAGTAGGCCAGCGCGCGCTCGATCAGCGCCTCGGCCTTGAGCAGCGGCTTGAGCTCGCCCCACAGCGCGATGCCCTCGAGCAGGGTGCCGCTCTGGTTGATGCGCGGCAGGCCGCGGCTCAACGTGGCGTCCAGGTGGAAATGCGGATCGACGAAGGGCGGGCTGACCAGCAGGCCGGCCGCGTCCAGTGTCCGTGCGCGGGGGCCTGCAGGCCGGGCGCCACCTCCACGATGCGGCCGTCCTGCACCGCGATGGACATGTCGGACGAGCCGTCGGGCAGCGTGGCGTGGGTGACGAGAAGGTCGAGCATGGTGTCGGTCGGTGCCGCGCGGCGCGGCTGGCAGGTGCGGTGGAGAAGGGCCGCGCAGCTTCCGTGCCACGGCGCGGGACGGGCGGACTGCGCTGGCGCTCGCAGGCGCCGGATTGTGCAGTGCCAGGGCCTAGAATTCGCCCCACGTATTCGACTATTGCGCGGGCCCGACGGCCCTCGCACCATTGGCCCCATGTCCAGCGCGCCTCCCAAGACCCTTTTGATCGTCGACGACAGCCGCGTGTCGCGCATGATGATCCGCACCCTGGTGGCGGCCCGCCAGCCGCACTGGACGCTGCACGAGTGCGAGACCGGCGACGAAGCGCTGGCCCGGCTGGGGCAGGGCGTGCCCGACTACGTGACCATGGACATCAACATGCCCGGCACCATCGGGACGGACGTGGCCGAACGCATCCTGCAGACCTACCCGCAGGTGCGCATGGTGGTGTTCTCGGCCAACGTGCAGGCGGCGCATCGGGCGCGGGCCGCCGCCATGGGCGCCTGCTTCGTGCCCAAGCCGGTCAGCGAGCGCAGCGTGCAGCAGGCGCTGAACTTCTTCGACGGGGCCGTGTGATCACGCTGACCGAGCTGCAGACCGATGCGCTGGCCGAGATGTTCAACGTCGGCGCAGGGCATGCGGCGGCCAGCCTGTCGGAGATCGTCGGCGACGAGGTGCTGCTGTCGATCCCGCGCATCGCGTTCTGCCGCCGCGACGAACTCGACACCAGCCTGGCCTTGCTGCGCAGCGAACGCCTGGGCGCGGTGCGGCAGGATTTCAGCGGCGCCTTCTCGGTCAACGCCTCCGTGCTGTTCACCGAGGACAAGGCGCTGGAGATCGTGCGCGAGATGCTGGGCTCGCAGGTCAGCGTGGACGACCTGCCCGAGTTCGAGCAGGAGGCGATGTGCGAGCTCGGCAACATCATCCTGAACGCCTGCATGGCCTCGATCTCGGAGATGCTGGGCGTGGAGCTGACCAGCACGCTGCCGCAGTACCTCGTGAACCGCACCGAGACGGTGCTGCACGAGCTCACCTCGGACATGCAGCAGCCCGTGGTGCTGGTGCTGCACATCGACCTGACCATCGAGAAACGCGAGACGCACGGCGCGCTCGTGTTCCTGCTGAGTTCGGCGTCGTTCCACGAACTGATCGCAGCCGTCGACAGGTTCCTGGCGCGCATTTGAACGACGGGCACGAGGCTTCGGCCCTTCCACCGCACCGATGACTGCACCGCGCCTGAAGGTCAACTGGCCCTTGCTGTCCGACGCATTGGCGCTGGGCCTGGTGCTGCTCGACGGCAAGGGGCGCGTGCTGCACTGGAATGCCTGGATCAGCCGCCACGCCGGCATCGCCCTGGCCGACGCCCAGGGCCGCGCGCTGGAAGAGGTGTTTCCCGACGCGCTGTCGGTCCCGTTCCGCAAGGCGCTGGGCAATGCCTTGCGGCACCGCCTGCCCATCGTGCTGTCCAACGTGCTGCACCGCGCGCCGCTGCCGCTCTATGCGCGGCCCGAGCACCGCGATGGCGACCAGCGCCTGCCGCAGTCGGTGACGATCACGCCGGTGGCGCAGCCCGGCGGCCACCTGTGCCTGCTGCAGATCACCGACACCAGCACGCTGGCCACGCGCGAGCGCGTGCTGCAGCTGCGCTCGGACCGGCTCTCGCGCGAGGCCGTGGTCGACGGCCTGACCGGCATCTACAACCGCAAGTACCTGGACGACAAGCTGCGCGCCGAACTCGAACGCGCGCAGCGCAGCCAGGTTCCGGTGGCGCTGGTGATGTTCGACGTGGACAGCTTCAAGGCCTACAACGACACCTACGGCCACCCGGCCGGCGACCGCGTGCTGGTGGCCATCGCCCATGCCGCGCGCGAGCAGATCAACCGCGCCACCGACGTGCTGGCCCGTTACGGCGGCGAGGAGTTCGCCGCCGTGCTGCCGGCGTCCGACAAGGCTGGCGCGCAGCTGGTGGCCGAGAAGATCCGCGCCGCAGTGGAGGCCCTGGCCATCCCGCACCAGGCCTCCGCCGTGGCGCCCTGCGTGACCGTGAGCCTGGGCGTGGCCTGCCACGATCCGCGCCACGGCGACCCCGGCGCGCACGCACTGCTGGAACTGGCCGACCGGGCCCTGTACGCCGCCAAGCGCAACGGCCGCAACCAGGTGCGCTGGACCGTCAGCGGCGCCACGCCGCTGGACATCTTCCCGGCGACGCAGCGCTGATCAGCGCGCCAGCCGCATGTCGCGCGCGAGCGCCTCGGCCAGGGTCTGCGGGTCCTCGACGAAGCGCACCAGATCGGTGACCTCGCTGGCGCGGATGGTGCCCAGCCGCGCCATCTCCTGCACGCGCTGCTCGAAGCCCTTCCAGTAGACCGCGCGCGGGCCGACCAGGTAGATCGGCACGGCGTCGAGCTGGCGGCTCTTGATCGACTCCACGGTCTGGTAGATCTCCCACTCGGTGCCGGTGCCGCCGGGCGTGACGACCACGGCGGCGGCATGCAGCACCATCATGGATTCGCGCATGGCCACGCTCGTGAACACCAGGCCGTCGCTGACGATGGGCTGGCCCTGCCAGGTCTGGAACGCGAGCCGCGCATCGGCCTTGTCGCGCGCCGGGCCGTAGTAGGTGGTGTAGCCGATGCTGGGGCCGCCGGCCTCGGTGGCGCCGCGCGCGGCCGCCTCCATCATGCCGGGGCCGGCGCCGGTCAGGATCGGGAAGCGGGCGCCGTGCGCGCGCGTCCAGTCGGCGGCGAAGCGGCGCACGCCCTGGTAGAGCCTGCCGCTGTCGGTGGCCGGTGCGCCCGCCTTGTCCTCGCCCAGGCGCGAACTGCCGTAGACCACCACGAAGCCGCGCGGGTACTTGGCGGCCTTGAAGGCTTCGGCGCAGTGCAGGTCGCGCGCCATGTCGGCCGCCGCGAGCCGGTTCTCCTCGCCTTTGTAGGGGCCGGTGTAGCTCGCGTTGGGCGCCACGCTGGTGCAGGCCACGGGCGCAGGGGGCGTGGCGCAACCCTGCAGCAGTGCCAGGGAGGCGATGGGGAGCCAGCAGATGGCGCGCATGGTCCGGGCCCGGTTACTTGGTGCCGAAGATGCGGTCGCCCGCATCGCCCAGGCCCGGCAGGATGTAGCCGTGCTCGTTGAGCTGGCGGTCGATCGCGGCCGTGTAGATCGGCACGTCGGGGTGTTCCTTCTGCATGGTGGCGATCCCCTCGGGGCAGGTCAGCAGGCAGACGAACTTGATCGACTTGGGGTTGAGTTCCTTGAGCCGCTCGACCGCCGCGCTGGCGGAGTTGCCGGTGGCCAGCATGGGGTCGACGACGATGATGTCGCGCTCGTGCATGTCCTGCGGCATCTTGAAGTAGTACTCCACGGCCACCAGGGTCTTGGGGTCGCGGTACAGGCCCACATGGCCCACGCGCGCGCCCGGCACGATGTTGAGCATGCCCTCCAGGATGCCGTTGCCCGCGCGCAGGATGGAGACGAAGACCAGCTTCTTGCCGTCGATGACGTTGGAGCGCATGGTCTCCAGCGGCGTCTCGATCTCGATCTCCTGCATCGCCATGTCGCGCGTGACCTCGTAGGCCATCAGGCTGGACAGTTCGTTGAGCAGCCGGCGGAAGGTGTTGGTGCTGGCGTCCTTGCGGCGCATCAGCGTCAGCTTGTGCTGCACCAGGGGGTGGTCGATCAGGTGGACATTGGACATGGCGGCTTCTTTATTGGTTGGCGTTGGAACTAGAACACGGTGCCATCGCTGGCGATGTGCAGCGGCGGCAACCCCCCACGCAAGCGCTGGGCCAGCACGCGGCCCATGGCCCAGGTGCCGCCTTCGAGCACGCAGGCCAGCGGCAGCTGCGCGGCCGGCACGCCGAGCTGGGCGCGCACGATGGGCGCCAGCTCGTCGAGCAGCGCGACCGTCAGGGCCCGCCATTCCACCACGAGCTCGTCGCCGGGCTGCCAGCTGCGCTGGGCCAGCGCCGGGTCGCGCAGCGCCAGCACGCCGGCGTCCAGCAGCAGGCCGCCGTTGCGGTACTCGGGCAGGCCGGTCAGCGCGTCGATGCCGTCCACGTGCACGCCGGCCCACTGGAACGGCTCGAGCAGCGAGTAAGTGAGCCACTGCGAGAGCTTGTGGAACGGCATCCAGCCGGCCGTGAGGCCGGGCCCGGCCACGGCCTCGTGGCGCCAGCAGTCGCCCAGCGGCTGCGTGGCGATGGCGTTCTGCGCCGGCCAGATGCCCGAGAGCGACATCAGCAGCTGCGACAGGATGTCGTGCGCGGCCACGGTGGCCGTGGGCGCGATGCCGGTCGGGCCGAGCGGCGCGATCAGCATGTCGAACAGCCCGCCGGGCCGGCCCTGCGGGCCGAACACCTCGGGCTGGGCGGCCAGCGCCTCGCCGAGCTTGCGCAGCAGCAGCACGCGGCCCTCCAGCCCGACCAGCGGGTTGGCGCTGCCGACCTGGAAGGCCTGGGCCAGCCGTTCGGGGATCAGGCCGCGCAGGCCGGCCGCGTCGACCTGCAGCGGGTGGGCCGGGTCGCTGGAGAACAGCCCGCCCAGGAAGGCATGCCAACTGGCCACGCCCAGGCCGTCGGAGCGCGCGAAGCGCTGGCCGCTGGCGCTCTCCAGGTAGCTCCAGTCCGGGCCGGCGCCGG
This sequence comes from Pseudorhodoferax sp., assembly GCA_049840715.1. Lineage (GTDB taxonomy): Bacteria > Pseudomonadota > Gammaproteobacteria > Burkholderiales > Burkholderiaceae_C > Pseudorhodoferax. Next base: position 432,843 of record JASGJO010000029.1, on the reverse strand, counting down.
CGTCCAGCAGCACGCTGACCAGGGCCAGGTCGATCATGGCGCGCGCACGCGCCGGCGGGTCCAGCGGGGCCAGCCGCGCGTCCAGTTCGGCCTTGCGGTCCACGCCGCCGGCCTCGAAATGGCGCCAGCGGCTGTGGAACGGGATCTTGAGGTCGGGGTAGCGCTCGCGCGTCAGCGCGGCCACGTCGGCCGCGGCCGTCTGCAGCGCGTCGTCGTGCACGACGAACCAGCGCGAGGCGCCGACGCGCGCGCGCTCGAGCAGCTGGCGCGCGCGGCCGCGCACGGCCAGCGTGGTGCGCAGCGCCGTGGCCGCGCCTTCGGGGTGGGCGGTGTCCAGTTCCAGGGAGGTGCCGTCGAATGTCATGCGTCGAGCCCCCGGCCCTTGGCCTTCTTGAGTTCCTCGGCGTCGGGCACCACGCCCGGCGTGAAGTAGCCGGCCGCCATCTTGGCGTCCATCTCCACGCGCGCATCGGCCGGGATCAGTTCGTCGGGGATGTTCACGCGCACGCCGACCTCGATGCCCGAGCCCGTGATCGCGTCGTACTTCATGTTGCTCATCGAGACCAGGCGGTGGATCTTGCGGATGCCCAGCCAGTGCAGCACGTCGGGCATCAGCTCCTGGAAGCGCATGTCCTGCACGCCGGCCACGCACTCGGTGCGCGCGAAGTACTGGTCGGCCGTGTCGCCGCCGACCTGGCGCTTGCGCGCGTTGTAGACCAGGAACTTGGTGACCTCGCCGAGCGCGCGGCCCTCCTTGCGCGAGTAGGCCACCAGGCCCACGCCGCCGCGCTGCGCGCCCTGGATGCATTCCTCGATGGCGTGCGTGAGGTAGGGCCGGCAGGTGCAGATGTCCGAGCCGAACACGTCCGAGCCGTTGCACTCGTCGTGCACGCGGGCGGTCAGCTCCACGTCGGGGTTGGCCAGGTCGCGCGGGTTGCCGAAGATGTAGATGGTCTGCCCGCCGATGGGCGGCAGGAAGACCTCCAGGTCCGAGCGCGTCACGAGCTCGGGGTACATGCCGCCGGTCTCCTCGAACAGCACGCGGCGCAGGTCGGTCTCCGAGCAGCCGAAGCGCCTGGCCACGCCGGGCAGGTACCAGACCGGCTCGATCGCGGCCTTGGTCACCATGGCCGCGCCGCCGGCGGTCAGGAACTTGCCGTCGGCCTGCAGCCGCCCCTTCTGCAGGGCCTCCAGCACCTCGGGCAGGATCACGTGGGCCTTGGTCACGGCGATGGTCGGCCGGATGTCGTAGCCGGCCGCCAGCTCGGTTGCGAACACCTCGGCCACGGAGGCGCCCCAGGGGTCCAGGCTCACGATCCGGCCGGGCTCGCTCCACTGCGGGTAGGGCCCGATCAGGTCGGTCGGCATGGTGTTGGTGAGGTCGGCCTTGTGGTGGCGCGAGAGCGCGCCGGCCGCGACGGCCAGCGCGCGGTAGACGCTGTAGGAGCCGCTGTGCGTGCCGATCACGTTGCGGTGGGCGCGCTTGGAGGTGGTGCCGACGACGGGGCCGCGCTCGGCCGCGGTGGCGGCGTCCCAGCGGATCGGCAGGGCGCCGAAGCCGCCGCTGTGCGAGGTCAGCCGGATGTGGCCCGCGGCCGCCTTGGGGCCGGCCGCGGAGGAGGGGGTGGGGGCGGCAGCGCCGGCTTCTGCAGACATGGTCGTTCCTCGAAAGGGACCGGCTGCGCGGGGAAACGCAGCCGGCCTGCTGGCACACCGGATGGTGGTGTGCGCCAAGCATAGCGACTCGCCGGACGGTGGTGCACGCGCTGCCGTGGCGCGGTGTGCATCCGCGCCACAGCCGGGCCGCCGATCAGGCCTTGGGAGCGGCCGTGGCCTTCTTGCCGGCGTGGCTGCTGGTCTTGTGGCTCTTCTTCTTGGCCACGGTCTTCTTGGCCGGCGTGGCCTTGGTGGCCGCGGGGGCCGTGTCGGTCGGCGCGGTGGCTGCGGCCGGGGCGGCGGGAGCGGCGGCCGGGGCCTGGGCGAAGCTGGCCGAAGCGGCAAGGGCCAGGGCAGCGGCGGCGATCAGGGTCTTGGTGCGGGTCATGGTGCGGTCCTTCGATGGACAAGACTCGTGGCAACTCCGAGTCGATCGAGTGGGCTGGGCATTCGCCTGGCTTGGAACCACAACGCGGCGGCCCGCGTGCGCAGCGACAGCCGATGCACGCGCCCAGATGACAGATGCAACAAAGCCGCGCCCGAAAACCTGCTAGGCCCGGCCGGCCGTCACGTGCACGCCGGGCCTGCGGCCGTCGTTCCAGCGTCCGCCGATGGCGCGCTCGATCTGCGCGGCCAGCTGCAGCAGCAGGCCGTCGCCGGCCTGGCGCGTCTGCGCGTGCATGCCCAGCGGCAGGCCGTGCTCGTTCCAGGCCAGCGGCAGCGAGATGCCGGGGATGCCGCACAGGTTGGCGATCGGCGTGTAGGCGAAGTTGCGCCAGAGGTTCTCGAACCAGTCGTGCACCGAGGGGTTGTCGCTGGTGGTCAGGTACTCGGTCGTGCCCACGCGCGGCGTGGGCAGCGCGGTGACGGGCGAGAGCAGGATGTCCCAGTCCTCGAAGAAGGCGCCGAAGCCGCGCGCCGTGCCGTTGAACGCGGCCTGCATCCCGAAGCGCTGGGCATAGCTCGCGTCGCGGCCGGCCTCCCAGATCTTGATGTTGATGGGCTCGATCTTGTCGGCGGGCGGGCGCGCCAGGCCCAGCGTGCGCAGCATGCCCTCGATGGTCTGCGCGAAGTTGCTGATGTAGCAGAAGGTCTGGGCCTGGAAGGCGGCGCGGATGTCCACGGCCGGCGTGGCCCATGCGACATGGTGGCCCAGGCCTTCGAGGAAGCGGCCCACGCGCTCGAGTTCGGCGGCGATGTGCGGCGTGGCCGCGAAGCCGCCCCACTGGTGCACGAGCGCGATGCGCAGCCGGCCCGGGTCGCGCTGGATGAGCTGCGCATAGGGTTCGGGCGCGCTCCAGTAGGGCATGAACTCGCCCGGCGCGCCGCCGCGGCAATGGTCGACGAAGCTGGCCATGTCGCGCACGCTGCGGCTGATCGCACCCTGGGTGGAGACCAGGCCGGACAGGTCCGACAGCCCCGGCGCGATCGAGAACACGCCGCGCGAGCACTTCAGGCCGATCGCGCCGTTGACGCCGGCCGGGATGCGGATGGAGCCGCCGCCGTCCGTGGCATGGGCGATGGGCACCACGCCGGCCGCCACCATGGCGGCCGAGCCGGCCGAGGAGCCGCAGGTCGTGTAGTCCAGGTTCCAGGGGTTGCGCGTGACGAACAGCTCGTTCTCGACCGAACTGCAGACGCCGAACTCGGGCGTGGTCGTGCGGCCGATGATGTTGAGCCCGGCCTGGCGCAGCTTGCCGGCCAGGAAGCTGTCGGCGCTGGCGCGGTTGCCCTGCATGAGCCGCGAGCCCATCTCCTGCAGCCGGCCCTTGAGCGTGGGGCCCAGATCCTTCATGAGGTAGGGCAGGCCGGCGAAGACGCCGTCCGGGTTCATGCCGTCCTTGCGCGGATCGGCGACGACATCGTCGAAGACCTCGACCACGGCGCTGGTCGGGCCGTTGGTCAGCGCGATGCCGGCCGCGGCCTGGGCCGCGAGTTCGGCGGGCGTCAGCTCGCCGGCCCGCACGCGCGCGGCCAGGGCCGTGCCGTCGTGCGCGGTCCATTCGTCCCAGGACATCGCGAGCGTCATGCCAGGGTCTCCTCGGGTGTGTTCAACAGGCTGTTCATGGGTGGGTCTGCCGGGGATGGGGTGGGGTGGGGCGGGTGGACGGGAACGGCGGCTCCGGCGCGGCGGGCAGGTGCCGGAGCCGCTGCCAGGTGCCGCTGCGGGGTGCCGCGCACGCCGATGGCGGCCGCGCAGCCGCCCGGCACGACCGGGGTCGGGGAATCCAAGGCGTCAGCGCTTGCGGCCGCCGAAGATGCCGCCCAGCACGCCGCGCAGGATCTCGTTGCCGATCTTGGTGCCCATGGTGCGCATGGTGGACTTGGCCACGGTCTGCACCAGGCCGTCGCGCTTGCCGCCGCGCGGGCCCGTGGAGCCGAACAGCAGGTCGTTGAGGCCGTCCACCATGGTGCTGCCGGCGCCGCTGTCCTGGCGTGCTCCGGCCGTTGCCTTGGCGTCGGCCGCGCCGGCCGCCGCGTCCTCGGCACGGCCCTTGAGCTTCTCGTAGGCCGATTCGCGGTCGACCACCTTTTCGTAGACGCCGGCCACGAGCGAGCCGGCGATGAGCGCCTGGCGCTGCTGCGGCGTGATCGGCCCGATCTGGCTGCCCGGCGGCAGCATGTAGGCGCGCTCGGTGATGCCGGGGCGGCCCTTGGCGTCGAGCAGGCTGACCAGGGCCTCGCCCACGGCCAGTTCGGTGATCGCCGCCTCGATGTCCAGGCCGGGCTTGGGCCGCATCGTGGAGGCGGTCGCCTTGACGGCCTTCTGGTCGCGCGGCGTGAAGGCGCGCAGCGCGTGCTGCACGCGGTTGCCGAGCTGGGCCAGCACGCTGTCCGGGATGTCCAGCGGGTTCTGCGTCACGAAGTACACGCCCACGCCCTTGGAACGCACCAGCCGCACCACGAGCTCGATGCGCTCGACGAGCACCTTGGGCGCCTCGTTGAACAGCAGATGCGCCTCGTCGAAGAAGAACACCAGCTTGGGCTGGTCCGGGTCGCCGACCTCGGGCAGTTGCTCGAACAGCTCGGACAGCAGCCACAGCAGGAAAGTGGCGTACAGCCGCGGCGAATTCATGAGCTTGTCGGCCGCCAGCACGTTGACCATGCCGTGGCCGTTGCCGTCGGTCTGCATGAAGTCGGCGATGTCCAGCATGGGCTCGCCGAAGAACTTGTCGCCGCCCTGGCCTTCGATCTGCAGCAGGCCGCGCTGGATCGCGCCCACGCTGGCCGCGCTGATGTTGCCGTACTCGGTCGTGAAGCTCTTGGCGTTGTCGCCCACGTGCTGCAGCATGGCGCGCAGGTCCTTGAGGTCCAGCAGCAGCATGCCCGTGTCGTCGGCGATCTTGAACACCAGGTTCAGCACGCCGGCCTGGGTCTCGTTGAGGTTGAGCATGCGCGCCAGCAGCAGCGGGCCCATGTCCGAGATGGTGGCGCGCACCGGGTGGCCCTGCTCGCCGAACACGTCCCACAGCTGCACGGGGCAGGCCAGCGGAGTGGGCGGATCGATGCCGCGCTCGGCCAGGATGGCCGCCATCTTGGCGTTGGGCTGGCCGGCCTGGCTGATGCCGGTGAGGTCGCCCTTCACGTCGGCCATGAACACCGGCACGCCGATCCGGAGAAGCTTTCGGCCAGCGTCTGCAGCGAAACCGTCTTGCCCGTGCCCGTGGCGCCGGTGATCAGGCCGTGCCGGTTGGCCAGGCCCGGCAGCAGTGCGCATTCGACGGTGGCGTTCTTGGCGATCACGAGCGGCTCGGCCATGGCTGGGTGTCCTTCAATCGAAAAGTAAAATCCGCGCCCGAGATTAAATCAGACCGATAGAAGGATTCTTCGTGGCCGGACACAGCAAATGGGCGAACATCCAGCACCGCAAGGGCAGGCAGGACGAAAAGCGGGGCAAGATCTGGACGCGCATCATCCGTGAGATCACGGTCGCGGCCCGCCAGGGCGGCGGCGACCTGTCGGCCAACCCGCGGCTGCGGCTGGCGGTGGACAAGGCCAAGGCGGCCAACATGCCGGCCGACCGCGTCAAGTACAACATCGACAAGGCCACGGGCAACGCCGAAGGCGTGCACTACGAGGAAATCCGCTACGAGGGCTATGGCATCGCCGGCGCGGCCATCATCGTCGACACCATGACCGACAACCACGTGCGCACCGTGGCCGAGGTGCGCCACGCCTTCAGCAAGTACGGCGGCAACATGGGCACCAACGGCTCGGTGGCCTTCCAGTTCAGGCACTGCGGCCAGATCGTGCTGGCGCCCGGCGCCGACGAGGACAAGGTCATGGAAGTGGCGCTGGAAGCCGGCGCCGACGACGTGATCACCGACGCGGACGGCGCCATCGAGGTGCTGACGCCGTACCCCGACTTCGAGAAGGTCAAGAACGCGCTGGAGGCCGCCGGCTTCACGCCCGAACTGGCCGAGGTGACCATGCGGGCCGAGAACACCATCGAGCTCACCGGCGAGGACGCCGAACGCATGCAAAAACTGCTGGACGTCCTGGAAGACCTGGACGACGTGCAGAACGTCTACCACAACGGGGCGTTATGACCCGCCCCCAGTCTGCGCGCCGCGCGCTCCGCCAACCCCCTCCAGGGGGCGCCGCCCGCGGCCTGGCAGAGCCGGTTCCGCGGCGGCTGCTGGCTTGGCCTGCTCCGCGGCCCTTCGCGCCCTTGCTTGCGCACCTCGTTTCATGCTGCGAATGGCGCGGCCTAGTGGATCACTGACATATGAAAGTTCTGGTTATTGGCGGCGGTGGCCGCGAACACGCGCTGGCCTGGAAACTGGCCCAGTCCGCGCGCGTCACGCGCGTCTACGTGGCGCCCGGCAACGGCGGCACGGCGCTGGACGAGCGGCTCGTCAACGTGCCCATCACCGACGTGGTGGCGCTGCGCGAATGGGCGCAGAAGGAGCACATCGCGCTCGCCGTGGTCGGCCCCGAAGGCCCGCTGGCGGCCGGCGTGGTGGACGAGTTCCGCGCCCATGGCCTGCGCATCTTCGGCCCGACCAGGGCCGCCGCCCAGCTGGAAAGCTCCAAGGCCTTCTCCAAGGCCTTCATGCAGCGCCACGGCATCCCGACGGCCGAGTACCAGACCTTCAGCGATCCGAAGCAGGCCCATGCCTACGTGGACGCCAAGGGCGCGCCCATCGTCGTCAAGGCCGACGGCCTGGCGGCCGGCAAGGGCGTGGTCGTGGCCCAGACGCTGGCGGAGGCCCATGAGGCCATCGACTTCATGCTGGTCGACAACACGCTGGGCGTGGCGCACAACGAGGGCGGCGCGCGCGTCGTGATCGAGGAGCTCCTGGCCGGCGAGGAAGCCAGCTTCATCGTGCTGTGCGACGGCAAGAACGTGACGGCCCTGGCCACCAGCCAGGACCACAAGCGCCTGCAGGACGGCGACCAGGGCCCGAACACGGGCGGCATGGGCGCCTACTCGCCCGCGCCCGTGGTCACGGCCGACGTGCATGCGCGCGCCATGCGCGAGATCATCCTGCCGACCATCCGCGGCATGGAGAAGGATGGCATCGCCTACACGGGCTTCCTGTACGCCGGCCTCATGATCGACGCCCAGGGCCGGCCGAAGACGCTGGAGTTCAACTGCCGCCTGGGCGACCCCGAGACCCAGCCGCTGCTGATGCGCCTGAAGTCCGACCTGTTCGAGGTGTTCTGGGCCGCCACCGAGCCCGGCCCGCACGGCAGGCTGGACCAGGTCGAACTGGAGTGGGACCGCCGCATCGCGCTGGGCGTGGTGCTGGCCGCGCACGGCTACCCGCTGACGCCGCGCAAGGGCGATGCGATCACGGGCCTGCCGCCCGCCGAGCCCGACGCGATGGTGTTCCACGCCGGCACCCAGCGCGACGCCGACGGCACGGTCCGCGTGAGCGGCGGCCGCGTGCTGTGCGTGACCGTGCTGGCCGACAAGGTCAAGCTGGCCCAGCAGCGCGCCTACGAGGTCGTGCGCGCGATCCATTTCGACGGCATGCAGTACCGCCGCGACATCGGCCACCGCGCGGCGAAATGACGGCCAGCGCCGCTGCCCAGTTCGCAGCCTGGCTGCGCGGCCTGCAGGAAGAGATCTGCGGCGCCATCGCCGCGGTCGATGGCGGTCGCTTCGTGACCGACCCCTGGACCAAGGGTGCCGACGAGATGCTGCAGGGCGAAGGCGTCACGCGCATCCTGGAGAACGGCGCCGTGTTCGAACGCGCCGGTTGCGGCTTCTCGCACGTGCGCGGCCCCCAGCTGCCGCCCTCGGCCACGCAGCACCGCCCGCAACTCGCGGGCGCGCCGTTCGAGGCCATGGGCGTCTCGCTGGTGTTCCACCCGCGCAACCCCTATGCGCCCACGGTGCACATGAACGTGCGCATGATCGCGGCCGGCCACCCGGGCGAGGCGCCGGTCTGCTGGTTCGGCGGCGGCATGGACCTGACGCCCGTCTACGGCTTCGAGGAGGACGCGCGGCACTTCCACCAGGTCTGCCGCGATGCGCTCGCGCCCTACGGCGATGACAAGTACCCGCGCTTCAAGCAGTGGTGCGACGAATACTTCTTCCTCAAGCACCGGCAGGAGGCCCGCGGCATCGGCGGCGTGTTCTTCGACGATTTCTCCGAACTCGGCATGGAGCGCGGCGCGGCCATGACCCAGGCCGTGGGCGCGGCCTTCCTGGGCGCCTACCTGCCCATCCTGGAGCGCCGCAAGGACATGGCCTACGGCGAGCGCGAGCGCGCCTTCCAGCTGTACCGGCGCGGCCGTTACGTGGAGTTCAACCTGGTCTGGGACCGCGGCACGCACTTCGGCCTGCAGTCGGGCGGGCGCACCGAGTCCATCCTGCTGTCGATGCCGCCGCAGGCCGCCTGGTCCTACCGGCACCAGGCCGAACCCGGCTCGGCCGAGGCGCAGCTGACCGCGCACTTCCTGGTGCCCCGCCGTTGGGCCTGATCCATCCCACCATGCAGCGCGTCGGCGTCTATGGCGGTGCCTTCGACCCGCCGCACAACACCCATGTGGACCTGGTGCGCGCCGCCATGGCCCAGTGGCAGCTCGACCGGCTGCACGTGCTGCCCACGGGCCAGCCCTGGCACCGCCCCAGGCAGCCGACCGGCGCGGTGCACCGCCTGGTCATGGCCGAACTGGCGTTCGCGGGCATCCCGGGCGTGGTGGTGGACGCGCGCGAAATCGAGCGCAGCGGCCCCAGCTACACCGTGGACAGCCTGCGGGAACTGCAAATCGGCTATCCTCGCGCCCGGCTGCACCTGCTGATCGGCTCCGACCAGGCACGTGCACTGACCAGTTGGCACGAGTGGCAGGAGATCGTGAAGCTGGCAACCCTGTGCGTCGCCGCCCGTGTGGACGACGCCGCGCCGCAAGGCCAGGTGCCCGACCTGGCATTGCCGGGCGCGACAATCGACTTCCTCCACACCGTTCCGGTGGCGACCAGCGCCACCGAAATACGCCAGCGCGTCGCGGCAGGCCAGGGCATTGCCCATCTGGTTCCGCCCGCCGTTGCAGGCTATATTGACCAACACCACCTCTACCGTACCGCTCGATGACCACTGGCCCCACCTCGGAATCCGCCGCCAAGAAAGACACCCAGAAGCTGCAGAGGTCCATCATCGATGGCCTCGAGGACGTCAAGGCGCAGGACATCCAGGTCTTCAACACCGAGCACCTGTCCCCTTTGTTCGAGCGCGTGATCGTCGCCTCGGGCACGTCCAACCGGCAGACCCGCGCGCTGGCCGCCAGCGTGCGCGATGCCGTGCGCGAGGCCGGCTTCGCCAAGCCGCGCGTGGAGGGCGAGGACAACGGTGAATGGATCATCGTGGACTGCGGCCCGGCCGTGGTCCACATCATGCAGCCCAGCATCCGCCAGTACTACCACCTGGAAGAGCTGTGGGGCGACAAGCCCGTGCGCCTGAAGCTCGGCGCGCCCAAGCCCGCCGCGCCGGCCAAGGCGGTGGAAAAGGTGCCTGCCAAGAAGGTCGCCGCGAAGAAGACCGCATCCGGCAAGAAGGCCAAGCCCGAGCCCGAGTACGCGCCCGAGCGGCCCGTGATCGCCGCGCCGGCCAGGAAGAAGGCGCCCGCGAAGAAGGCCGCTGCACCGGCCAAGACCGCCGCGCCCGCGAAGAAGGCCGCGGCCAAGAAGACGCCCGTGAAGACCCCGGTCAAGACCGTGGTCGTGGGCAAGCCGGCGGCGAAGAAGGCGGCGCCCGCCAAGAAGGCCGCCGCGCGCCGCGCCTGAGCCGCGCGTGAAGCTCGTCATCGTGGCCGTGGGCCAGCGTGTGCCCGACTGGGCGCAGACGGCCTACGACGACTATGCCAAGCGCTTTCCCGCCGAACTGCGCGTGGAGCTGCGCGCCGTCAAGACCGAGCCGCGCGGCTCGCGCACCGTGGCCCAGATGCAGGCCGCCGAGCGCGAACGCATAGCGACCGCCATCGCCTCGGCCGTGGGCCGCAATGCGCGCGTGGTCGCGCTCGACGAGCGCGGCACCGCGCTGACCACGCAGGCCCTGGCCACGCGGTTGTCGACCTGGCAGCTTGAAGGCGACGGCGTGGCCCTCGTCATCGGCGGGCCCGACGGCCTGGAGCCGGCCTTCCGCCAGTCCGCGCACGAGCGCATCCGCCTGTCGGACATGACGCTGCCGCACGCCATGGCGCGCGTGCTGCTGATCGAGCAGCTCTACCGCGCCTGGTCCATCAACGCCAACCATCCCTACCACCGCGAGTAGGCTGTCCCGGCATGCCCGATTTCGTCTACCTCGCCTCGCAGAGCCCGCGCCGGCGCCAGTTGCTCGACCAGATCGGCGTGCGCCACGAACTGCTGCTGGCCGGGCCCGGCGAGGATGCCGAGGCGCTGGAGGCCGTGCGCGGCCGCGAGGCGCCGGCGCGCTACGTGCAGCGCGTGACGGCGCTGAAGCTCGATGCCGCCGTGGCGCGCCAGCGCGCGCGCGGCCTGGCGGACGCGCCCGTGCTCTGCGCCGACACCACGGTGGCGCTGGGTTCCACCATCCTCGGCAAGCCCGAGGACGCCGACGACGCGGCGCGCATGCTGGCCGCGCTGTCCGGCCGCACGCACCGCGTGCTGACGGCCGTGGCCGTGCAGCACGGCGGGCAACGCCTGCAGGCCCTGAACGTGTCCGAAGTCTGCTTCGATGCGCTCACGCCGGCCCGGATCGCGGCCTACGTGGCCAGCGGCGAGCCGCTTGGCAAGGCCGGCGCCTATGCGGTGCAGGGCAGGGCGCAGACCTTCATCCGCACCCTGCGCGGCAGCTACACGGGCATCATGGGCCTGCCCCTGTTCGAGACCGCGCAGCTGCTGCGCCAGGCCGGCATCGCCTGCTGAACCCGCGCGCCGGACTTGTCCCGCCCGCCTGTGGACAGCGCTGGGGACAGGCTTTGGAGGGACCGGCGCCGCGCCAATGCCCATGCGGCTCCCCACAGGATTGCCTGGTTTCTGGGCAGCGGGCGCGCCTGGCGCCGGGCTTGCGGATGTGCCGGCGCCTTCGGGGCGCGACTACACTCGCGCCACACCGACCGATACAGAACAAGGAGCCGCCGTGACGACCGCCAAGCCCGCCCGCAAGTCCACCACCACCAAGTCCAAGCCTGCCGCCCCCGCGCGCAAGGCGGCGGCCGGGTCGGCCCAGGCCGAAGGCCTGCTGCCCAACATGACGCGCGACGCGCTGGGCGAAGTCACCGAGACGCTGGAATTCATGTGGTCGGCCACCCAGGCCGTGTTTGGCGAGAAGGCCCGTCCCGAGCATGCGATCTCGCTGCTGCCCTACGCGCTGGACGCGCTGGAAGTGCGCCGCCTGCTGGCCGAGGACATGGCCAAGCAGACCAGGCCCGGCAAGTCCAAATCCTGATCCGTCCGTTGTCGATTCCGGCCCACTCCAGGCGTCGTGGGTGCAGAGGGTCGTCCTCGGCTTGATCAGGAGCACCGCATGTCCGCTTCCACCCACACCGTCCGCCTGCACCGCGTGCTGCGCGCGCCGCCCGAGCGCGTCTACCGCGCCTTCGTCGAGCCCGAGGCCATGGTCAAGTGGCTGCCGCCGCACGGCTTCACGGCCAGGGTGCATGCCATGGACGCACGCGTGGGCGGCAGCCACCGCATGTCGTTCACGAACTTCACGACCGGCAGCAGCCACAGCTTCGGCGGCACCTACCTGGAACTGGTGCCCGGCGAACTGCTGCGCTACACCGACCGCTTCGACGATCCCAACCTGCCCGGCGAGATGCAGGTGACGGTGCGCCTGGCCAGGACCCTGGTCGGCACCGAGATGCACGTGGTGCAGGAGGGCATCCCGGCCGTGATCCCGGCCGCCGCCTGCATGCTGGGCTGGCAGGAGTCGCTGACGTTGCTGGCGCAGCTGGTCGAACCCGAAATCCCCGACGGCGCATGACACAGGCCCTGCCGCGCCGTGGGCGCTGAGACGGTGCAGGCGGCGCGCGTGCACGGCGGGCCGGATGCCAGGGGCCCGGCCGCGCACGATTTCTCGACCAATGCCAACGCCTGCGGGCCATGCCCCGCGGCGCTCGCGGCCTTGCAGGCCGCCGATCCCACCCGCTACCCGGACCCCGGCTACGCCGCCTTGCGCGCGCAGCTGGCCGCCTTCCACGGCGTGGCGCCGGCGCGCGTGCTGGTGGCGGCCAGCGCCAGCGAGTTCATCATGCGCATCAGCGCGGCCGTGGCCCGGCCGGGCGCCGCCGTGCAGGTGCCGGCCCATGCCTACGGCGACTACGCCTGGGCCGCCCAGGCGCAGCGGATGGCCGTGCACAGCACGGAAGGGCCGGCACGACCGGTCTTGGCCTGGGCCTGCGAGCCGTCCTCGCCGCTGGGCCAGGCCCATGCCGGCCTGGCAGGGCAGCTGCAGGCCCTGGCGCCGCAGGTGCCACTGGTGCTGGACTGCGCCTACGCGCCGCTGCGCCTGGCCGGCGAGGCATCGCTCGACGCCGCGCAGCGCGACCGCGTCTGGCAGCTGTGGTCGCCCAACAAGGCGCTGGGCCTGACCGGCGTGCGAGCGGCCTACGCGATCGCCCCGCTGCAGGCCGACCCGCAGCTGCTCGCGCGGCTCGCGCAGCTGGCGCCGTCCTGGCCCGTGGGCGCGCATGGCGTGGCCATGCTGCAGGCCTGGACTGGCCGCGCGGCCCAGGACTGGCTGGCCGCCAGCCTGCGGCAGCTGCGCGCCTGGAAGGCGCGCCAGGCCGCGCTGTGCGCCGGCCTGGGCTGGCAGGTGCTGGACAGCGACACCAACTTCTTCTGCGCCCGGCCGCCGGAACCGGCGCGCCTGGCCGAAGACCTGGCCCGGCTGCGCGCAGCGCAAGTGCAGCTGCGCGACTGCGCCTCCTTCGGCCTGGCCGGCCACGTGCGGCTGGCCGCGCTGGCGCCCGCCCACCAGGATGCGCTGGCGCGGGCCTGGCCGCGCCGCTGAACGCGTACGATCCAGACCCGGACAACAGAACAACGAGGAGCCGCCGTGCGCACCGTCGCCGATATCGGGCGGCTGCGCGCGCGCCCCACAGCAAGGAACGCATGCAGCAGGACATCCTGATCAACTGGTCGCCGCAGGAGACGCGCGTGGCCATCGTCGAACATGGCGCGGTGCAGGAGCTGCACCTGGAACGCACGCTGGAGCGCGGCCTGGTCGGCAACGTCTACATGGGCAAGGTGGTGCGCGTGCTGCCCGGCATGCAATCGACCTTCATCGACATCGGCCTGGAGCGCGCCGCCTTCCTGCACGTGGCCGACCTCCTGCCCAGCGCCGCCGCCGTGCGCGGCGAGGGCGAGCCCTCCCAGCCCCGGCCCGGCGCGCACGGCCATGGCCAGGTGCCGATCGAACGCCAGGTGTTCGAGGGCCAGGCGCTGATGGTGCAGGTCATCAAGGATCCGATCGGCACCAAGGGCGCGCGGCTGTCCACGCAGATCAGCATCGCCGGCCGGCTGCTGGTGTTCCTGCCGCAGGACGAGCATGTGGGCGTGTCGCAGAAGATCCCCGCGGCCCAGCGCGAGGAACTGCGGCGCCGGCTGCAGGCCCTGGTGGGCGACGCCGCCGGCGGCGGCGGTGGCGGCTTCATCCTGCGCACCAACGCCGAGGACGCGACGGATGCCGAGCTCGCCGAGGACATCGCCTACCTGCGCAAGGCCTGGGCGCGCACCAAGGCCGCCGCGCAGAAGCTGCCGCCGGCCTCGCTGCTGCACCAAGACCTGGACCTGCTGCAGCGCGTGCTGCGCGACCTCGTGACCGAGGAGACGCAGAGCATCCGGCTCGACTCGCGCGAGCAGTTCGACAAGCTGCAGGCCTTCGGCCGCGAGTTCATGCCGGCGGCCACGCAGAAGCTGCAGCACTACAAGGGCGAGCGGCCGATCTTCGACCTGTTCTCGATCGACGACGAGGTCGCCAAGGCCCTGGGCCGGCGCGTGGACCTCAAGTCCGGCGGCTACCTGATCGTCGACCAGACCGAGGCCCTGACCACGGTGGACGTGAACACCGGCGGCTACGTCGGCGCGCGCAACTTCGACGACACCATCTTCAAGACCAACCTGGAGGCGGCCGGCGCCATCGCGCGCCAGCTGCGGCTGCGCAACCTGGGCGGCATCATCATCGTGGACTTCATCGACATGGTGCGCGACGAACACCGCGTCGCCGTGCTGGCCGAACTGCGCAAGCAGCTGGGCCGCGACCGCGTGAAGACCACGGCGAGCGGCTTCTCGCCGCTGGGCCTGGTGGAGATGACGCGCAAGCGCACGCGCGAGTCGCTGGCCCACATGCTGTGCGAGCCCTGCGCGATCTGCCGCGGTACGGGCGCCGTGAAGACCGCGCGCAGCGTGACCTACGACATCCTGCGCGAGATCCTGCGCGAGGCGCGCCAGTTCAACCCGCGCGAGTTCCGCGTCGTGGCCTCGCCCAAGGTGGTGGAGCTGTTCCTCGACGAGGAAAGCCAGCACCTGGCCGGCCTGTCGGACTTCATCGGCAAACCGATCTCGCTGCAGGCCGAGAGCGCGATGGGGCCGGAGCAGTACGACATTGTCTTGCTTTGACGGTTCACGGGTATCGCCCCGTGCCGGTCGCCGCAACCGCCGCGCAATGGCGCAGCGCCGCGGCGGGCCCTGGAGGCGCGCCGCGATCCAGCCGCGCAGGCTGTTTTGGTCGTCAGTTCAGGCCCAGGTCCGCTTGCTTCATGGCGTCGATTGTCTTTGCACGCATGTGCCCATCAGCACATCGCGGCGCGATTCACGCAGACCTTCTCTAGGGCGCGGGCCGCGGGCGGATTGCGGGAAGAGGCGCACTGCGCACGTCGTCCATCTCCTGCGCCGTGCGCGCGGCGTGCGTCAGCCGCGCAGGTGTGCGGCCATGCCCTCGGCGCGGCGCAGGATGCTGATCTTGCCGTCGGCCTCCAGCAGCGCGAGCTTCATGTCGGCGACATCGCAGTCGGCCTCGCGCAGGGCCTGCAGCACGTCCTCGCGCGTGACATGTTCGGCGCGCAGCCGGTCCGCGAGGATGCGGCCCTCGCAGCCCACGACCACGGCCTCGCCCTCGGCCAGCTTGCGGATGCGGTCGCTGCGCGCGCTGACGCGGCGCACGAGCGCGTTGAGGCCGAGCAGCGTGCAGGCCACGATGAGGCCGCCCGCCAGCGATTCTTCGCCACCCAGCAGGGCGTTGGACACGCCCTCGCTGAGCAGCATGACGACCAGGAGATCGAAGGGCGTGAACTGCCCGACCCGTGCGCTTGCCCGATAGGCGCATGAGCACCAGCAGCCCGGCATAGACGGCCGTGCCGCGCAGCACCAGCTCCCACCAGGGCAGGGTCAGTTCGAACATGCCGTGCTTCCTTCGTCGTGGCGCGTGCGGTGGCGCCCCTTGCCGCGCTCCCCGGCGGCCGTCAGGGGCGATCGTGCGGGGCGGTGCCGCGGATCTGGGGCTCGCTGAGGCCTTCGGCCGCCTGGCTGTCCTCGCGCACCAGGCCGTACTGGCTGTGCTCGGCCTCGGGCACGCCGCGTTCGGCGTGCACGCCGGCGCGGGCAACGTCGTCGGCGGCGTCCGGGCGCGGGCCTGCGCGTTCGCGGTCACGGGGTTCATGGGTGGGCATGGGCTTCCTTTCCGGTTCGGGGTGGGCTGCACCAAGGCTAGGCCGGCTGCCGCGGCGGTGCTGTCGCGCGGGCCCGCAAGCGCTTGTAGGAAAGCCGGCCACCTGCCGTGCAGACCGCGCCGCCCGGCCGGTCAGCCCTCGGCTTCGGTGTCGTTCTTCCGGAGCCCGCGGATGTTCATGGCCGCCAGGCCCAGCTGCAACGCCACCAGGGCCCAGCCGCCGGTGTGCACGCCCCAGGCCACCCACAGCACATTGCTGAGCAGGAAGACCCAGAAGCCATAGGCACGCCGCCGTTCCGAGGCCGATGCGACGAGCCAGGCGGCGGCGAGCGATGCGGCCATGGCAGGCCATTGGATGAGGTCGATGAGGTCCATGCTGGGGGGCGCGGCGAAGTGGAAGACGCCACCGTAGCGCCGCCGCGCGGTGCCCGTCTGTCGCGCAGATGCCAGCCTGCGGGTAGGACGCCGGCCGAGCCTGCGCGCAGCGGCCTGCCTAGCGCCGAGGCCCCTGGATCTTCATCACGGCCGAGCCCTGCACGACCAGCCTGTCGTCCACCGAGACCTGGCCCCGCAGGAAGGCGAGCGAGGCCGTGGCCTGGACCAGCTGGCCGCGTGCGACGAGGAAGTCGCCCGCGGCTGCGGGGTTCAGGAACTGCGCATCGAGCTGCACTGTCACGCAGGGCCTGCGGTCGAGGCATTGCCAGGCGATGGCGCTGAGCGCGTGGTCGAGCAGCGCGGTCAGCGCACCGCCGTGCACCGCCCCGGCCGGGTTCAGGTGCTCTTGCTGCGCCAGCACGCCATAGGCCCAGCCTTGCGCTTCCTGGCGCGTCCAGAGCGGGCCGAACCGGGCTGCGAACCCCGGCAGTTCGCGCGGCTTCCAGCCCAGCGCCTGCAGCGCCTCGGCCGGATCGGCGCCCCCGGCCGTCACGGCCGCCCCCCCAGCGTCTGGGACAAGGCCCGCGCCTCTTCGAGCAAGGCCTTGGCGAGCGCCTGCGTGGTGCCCCGCGTCAACTGGTCGGTCACCCCCACCGCGACCAGCGCGTGCGTCATGCGCGCCTGCGCCGTGAGCAGCGGCACCGCGATCACCGTGATGCCGCTCATGTAGTTGCCGTGGTCGATGCTGAAGCCCTGGCGGCTCGCCGCGCCGACTTCCTTGCGCCACTGCGCGAACTCGATGGGGTTGTCCCAGCGCAGCTGCCTGAACTGCTTCAGCAGATCGGCGTCGGACAGCGCGGCGTGCGCGGCCACCAGGCGGCCGGTGGCACTGGTCAGCGCCGGAAAACGGCTGCCCACCTCGACGTAGAAGCTGAACGGCGAGCGCGAGCGCGCCAGGGCGAGGACCACGAGGTCCTCGGTGCCGGCCACCTTCACGCCGATGGTCGTGACGTTCCAGTCCTCGGCGATCTTGTCCAGCACCGGCTGGGCCAGCGTGTGGAAGGGGTTGTTCTCGGCCACGCTGCGTGCCAGCGACAGCACGCCCACGCCCAGCGTGTAGCGCTTCGTCGCGGCGTCCACCTGGACCATCTGTTCCTCCACCAGCGCACGCAGGATGTGCAGGCAGGTGCTCGTGACCATCTCGAGTTCCTGCGAGATGGTCTTGAGCGTGGAGGGTTCGTTCTGCCGGGCCAGGAACCGCAGGATGGCCAGCGCGCGGGAGACGGCCGGCACCGGCCGCACGCGGGCGGCCGCGGGGCGCTTGGAGGGGGAGGAGGTCGAGGCCATGGGGGCATGTGGAAGGCGCCCCGAGGATACGTCCCTTTGCCGCGCGAGCAGCCCGTCGAAAGGCGAGGGTGTCATGTCGATAAATTGTCTATAGACAATCAATAGTTGTATTTGACAATTTTAGGGTGCAGCCAAAAAAATGTCTCCATCCCAACGGAGACATGCACATGACGCAGTTGACGCAATTCAGTTCGTACGCAGACGCGCAGGCGCACTGCAGTCCCGCCGCGCTGTGGGAGCTGTTCGACGGCGACCGCGAACGCCTCAACATCGCCCACGAATGCATCGACCGGCACGCGGGCAGCGGCCGCGATGCGGTGGTGCTGGTGCGCGCCGAGGGCCAGGACGAGGTGCTGGGCTTCGCGGCGATCGCCGAGGCGTCCTCGCGCTTCGCGCACCACCTGGTGGCCCGCGGCGTGCGCCCCGGCGACCGGGTCGCCGTGATGCTGGAGCCCTCGCTGGCGTTCTACGCGGCGATCTTCGGCGCGATCAAGATGGGCGCGATCGCCGTGCCGCTGTTCACGCTGTTCGGCCCCGACGGCGTGCGCCTGCGGGTGGCCGACTGCCGGCCGCGCGTCGTCGTCACCAACGCCGAGAAGGCCGCCGCCGTCCCGGCGCAGGAGGGGCTGGAGCTGCTCATCGCCGACGCGGCCTTCCTCGCCGACCTGCGGGCCTACCCCGCGTCGTACACGGTGGACACGCGGGCCGACGACCTGGCCATCTTCCAGTACACCTCGGGCACGACCCGCGAGCTGCCGGATGCGGTGAAGCACACGCACCGCGCGCTGGTGACGCTGATGCTCGCGGCGCTGTACGGCACCGGCGTGCGCCCGGGCGAGCGCTTCATGTGCCCGTCCTCGCCGGCCTGGGGGCACGGGCTGTGGCACGGCACGCTGGCGCCGCTGGCCATGGGCGTCACCGTGGGCGCCTACGCCGGCAGGTTCAGCGGCGAAAGGCTGCTGCAGGCGCTCTCCACGCACCGCTTCGACAACCTGTCCGCGGCGGCGACGCACTACCGCATGATGCGCAACAGCGGCGCGGCGGCGCGCTACCGCTACGTGCTCGACAAGCTGTCGTTCACGGGCGAGCCGATCGACAGCGAGACGGCCGCCTTCGTCGAGGCCACCTTCGGGCACCAGGCCTGCAGCATGTACGGCACGACGGAGATCGGCGTGTGCCTCGTCAACTACCCGGGCGCGCAGGACTTCCCGGTCAAGTCCGGCGCGCTGGGCAAGCCCGTCCCGGGCCTGCGGGTGGAGGTCCACGATGCGCAGGGACGGCCCTGCGCGCCGGGAGTCACGGGCGAGCTCAAGCTGTGGCGAAAGGGCGAATGGATCGCCACCAAGGACCTCGGCCGCGTGGACGAGGACGGCTACTTCTGGCACGGCGGCCGCGCCGACGACGTGATCATCTCCGCGGGCTGGACCATCGGCGCCGTCGAGGTCGAGGACGCCATCCTCCAGCACCCGGACGTGCAGGAAGCCGCCGCCATCGGCGTGCCCGATGCCTTGCGCGGCCTGGTCGTCAAGGCCTTCGTCGTGTCGAAGCGGCCGGGCAGCGATGCCTTCGTCCAGGAGATCCAGGACGGCGTGCGCGCCCGGTTGAGCCAGCACGAATACCCCCGGCAGGTCGCCTTCGTCGCGGAGCTGCCGAAGACGCCGGCCGGAAAGATCCACCGCAAGAAGCTGCGCGAGCAGGAAGCGGCCAACGCCGAGCTGGCCGCGCAGGCCTCGCTCGCCCCCCAACCCTGAACCGTTTCACCACAAGGAGACAGCATGTCGACGACCACCGAACGCACATTCCCCAAGATCACCGACGAGGGCCTGGACGACCTGCGCAAGCGCATCGGCCTGAAGATCGGCGCCACCGCCGAGCCCTGGTGCCACGAGGCCACGCGCGACAACATCCGCCACTACGCCCACGGCATCGGCGACGACAACCCGCTGTGGTGCGACCCCGACTACGCGGCCACGACGCAGTACGGCGGCATCATCGCCCTGCCGAGCTTCCTGTTCTCGACCAGCCGCATCGTCTCCGGCTATGTCGGCGGCCTGCCCGGCGTGCACGCCATGTGGTCCGGCGCGGACTGGCAGTGGCACAAGCCGGTCCGGCGCAACGACGCCATCTCCACCGAGGCCTACCTGAAGGACCTGGTGGAGCACCAGACGCGCTTCGCCGGCCGGGCCGTGCAGCAGGTCTACCACGTCGACTTCTTCAACCAGGACGGCGACAAGGTGGCCGAGGCGGACAGCTGGTGCTTCCGCACCGAGCGCGACCATGCGCGCGAGCAGGGCAGCAAGTACAAGGAAGTGCGCGCGCGCGCGCCGCGCCGCTATGCGCCCGAGGAGATCCAGGAGGCCTACAAGCTCTACGCCCAGGAGGAAGTGCGTGGCAGCACGCCGCGCTACTGGGAGGACGTCAAGGAAGGCGAGGCGCTGCCGGTGATGTTCAAGGGCCCGATGACGGTGACCGGCTTCATCGCCTACGCCCAGGGCTGGGGCGGCCTGTACATCCGGGCCAACAAGCTGGCCTGGCGCCTGATCGACGCGCACCCGGGCGTGGGCATCACCAACCGCTTCGGCATCCCGGACGTGCCCGAGCGCGTGCACTGGGAGGAGGACTTCGCGCTGGAGGTGGGCGCGCCCGGCGCCTACGACTACGGCCCCGAGCGCACCTCCTGGATGACGCACCACCTGACCAACTGGGCCGGCGACGCCGGCTTCCTGCGGCGCGCGCACTGCAAGATCCGCCGGCACAACCCGGAGGGCGACATGCTCTTCATCAAGGGCATGGTCAAGCGCAAGTTCGTGGAAGACGGCCGCCACCTGGTGGAGATCTCGCAGGAGGCGCACAACCAGGACGACGAGCTGTCGGTGGTGGCCTCCGGCGTCGTCGAGCTGCCCTCGCGCGGCTGATCCGCGGCGGCCCGCGCGCGGGCCGCCGACCGCATTTCCCGCACGGCCCCGCAGCCGGCCCGCAGCCGGTCGGCGCAGCCATGCCTACACGAGACCGGCCATGGAAGCTTCTCCACGAGACGGCGCGCACGCCCGCGGTGCGCTTGCCGGACTGCGCGTCCTCGACCTCTCCCGGGTGCTGGCGGGGCCGCTGTGCACCCAGATGCTGTCCGACCACGGTGCGCAGGTCACCAAGATCGAGCCGCCCGGTGGCGACGAGACGCGCGGCCTGGGCCCGCCGTTCGACCGGCACGGGGATGCCGCGTACTTCACGGCCGTCAACCGCGGCAAGCGCGGCATGGCCATGAACCTGGCCGATCCGGCGGGGCGCGAGACCCTGCTGCGCCTCGTCGCGGATGCCGACGTGCTGGTCGAGAACTTCGTGCCCGGCACGATGGCGCGCTGGGGCCTGGACTACGAGGCATCGCTGCAGCCGCGCTTCCCGCGGCTGGTCTACTGCGCCGTGAGCGGCTTCGGCGCCGACGGGCCGCTCGGCGGCCTGCCCGGCTACGACGCCGTGCTGCAGGCCATGTGCGGCCTCATGAGCGTGAACGGCGACGCGGCCTGCGGCCCCACGCGGCTCGGCATTCCCATCGTGGACCACCTGACGGCCTACGTGGCGCTGTCGGGCATCCTGATGGCGCTGCACGAGCGCGACCGTTCGGGGCGCGGGCAGCGCGTGGAGGCCACGCTGTTCGACACGGCCATGAGCCTGCTGGTCCCGCACGCGGCCAACTGGATGTACTCCGGCACGGTGCCGGGCCTGCTGGGCAGCGCCCATCCCAACATCGCGCCCTACGACAAGTTCGCCTGCGCGGACGGGCTCGTCTTCCTCGGCATCCTGAACGACCGCCAGTTCGTGAAGTTCTGCCAGTCCGTGGGCCTCGGCCCGCTGGCCGAAGACCCGCGTTTCGCAACCAATGCGGACCGCCTGGCGCACCGGGACGCGCTGCGCCGCGCGATCGAAGCGGCGCTGGCGGGCTGGCGCCGCGAAGCCCTGTGCGCGCAGCTGATGCGCATCGGCGTGCCGATCGGCCCGGTCAACACGGTGCCGGAAGCCTTCGCGCAGCCGCACGCGGCGCACCGCGGGGCCTGCGTGGAGATCGGTGCCTACCGCGGCATCGGGCTGCCCGCGGTGCTGTCGCGCACGCCGGGCGCGCCGCAGGGCGAGCCGCCCCGGTTCGGCGAGCACGCCCGCCAGATCCTCGGCGAGGCCGGCCTGCCGGAACCCGCCATCCGACAGCTGGTGGAGCAGGGCGTCCTCCACCCGCCGCCACCGCCATAGCACGCCGTTTTGTTCCACCATCCACATCCAAGGAGACAACGACATGACAGCATTCCGGTTCCTGATCGCCTGGGCGCTCGCGTTCCTGGGCACCGTGGCCTGCGCCGCTCCGTACCCTTCCAAGCCGATCCGCATCATCGTGCCGTACCAGGCCGGGCAGGGGACCGACGTGGCCACGCGCTACATCGCGGACCAGCTGGGCAAGAGCCTCGGCCAGCCCGTGGTGGTCGAGAACAAGGCCGGCGCGGGCGGCAACATCGGCACCGCGGAGGCCGCGCGCGCCCCCGGCGACGGCTACACCTTCGTGATGGGAACCAACGGCACCCACGTGCTGAACCAGTTCCTGTACCCGTCGATGCCCTACGACAGCGAGAAGGACTTCGAGCCGGTGGCACTCGTGAGCACCTTCCCGATGGTGATCCTCGCCAACACCAGCGTGCCCTACGGCAGCTTCGCCGAGTTCCTGGCGCAGGCCAGGGCCCGCCCCGACAGCGTCAACGTGGCCCTGCCGAGCACCACCGCGCGCCTGGTGCTCGAACTCCTGCAGCAGCAGGGCGGCATGCAGCTGCGGGCCGTCCCCTACAAGGGCTCCGGCACCTCCATGACCGACCTGATCGGAGGCCAGGTGCTGGTCGGCATCGACACGGCCAGCGCGGCGCGGCCCTTCGTCGCCAACGGCCGGCTCAAGGCCCTGGCCGTCACCTCCCGGGGCGATTCGGCCCTGCTGCCCGGGGCCGGGAGCGTCTCCGCCGCCGGCTTGCACGACTTCGAGGTGCTGGCCTGGAACGGGCTCTACGCGCCGCGCGGCACCCCGGCCGCCATCGTCCAGAGGATCAACGCGGAGCTGGTCAAGATCCTCGCGCAGCCCGAAGCGCAGCGGCGTCTGCTGGAGCTGGGCCACGAAGCCGCCGCCGGCACGCCCGAGCAGCTGGGCGCATTCGCCGCGGCGGAGCGCAGGAAATGGGGGCCGCTGGTCAAGAGCGTCGGCTTGAAGATCGACTAGGCGCGCAGGATGCCGCGCGGCCGGGCCGCCGGCGGCCCGATGGCGCGCATCGGCGCGGGTGCCAGAATCCGCGCCGATGCACCAGGAACCCGACTTCTTCCAGAACCTGCGCGCCGAGTTCTCCAGCTGGCGCCTGTGGGTCGACCGCGCGATCGTGCTGGGCTATGCGATCGCCGCCGGCCTCTTCGTCGTGGGCTTCACGGTGGCCGCCGAATGGGCCTTCGGCTGGTTCGAGCGCCTGCACCATGCCCAGCCCTGGGCCGTGCTGCTGTGGACGCCGGCACTGACCGCCGGCATCTGCTGGGCCACGCGGCGCTGGTTCCCCGGGGCCGGCGGCTCCGGCATCCCGCAGATCAAGGCGGCGCTCGATCCGGCCGTGCCGCCCGCGCAGCGCGGCCTGTTCGCCTCGCTGCGCCTGACCGTGGCCAAGATCGGGCTGGGCGTCGCGGGCTTCGCGGCGGGCCTGTCGATCGGGCGCGAAGGCCCTTCGGTGCAGGTGGCGGCCGGCGTCATGCAGCACGCGCGGCGCTGGCTGTCGCCCGGCAGCCAGATCGACGCGCGGGCGCTGCTGATCGCCGGCGGCGCGGCCGGCATCGCGGCGGCGTTCAACGCGCCGCTGGCCGGCGTGGTGTTCGCCATCGAGGAGCTGTCGGGCCGGCTGGAGGCGCGTGCCAGCGGCCTCATCATCACGGGCATCGTGCTGGCCGGCCTGGTGGGCGTCTCGGCGTTCGGCAACACGAGCTACTTCGGCATCATCCGCGTGCCGCCGCTGGGCTGGAACCTGTTCGGCCCCGGCCTGCTGGTGGCACTGGCCAGCGGCGTGGCGGGCGGCCTGTTCGCGCGCCTGATGATCGCCTCGCTGACCGGATCGCCGCAGCGCCTGAACCGCTGGCGCGCACGCTGGCCGGTGCGCTTCGCGGCCGCGGGCGGGCTGCTGGTGGCGGCCATCGGCCTGGCCACCGGCGGCGCCACCTTCGGCGCCGGCTCGGAAGCCGTCAAGCAGATGCTGGCCGGCCACGACGAACTGTCGCCGCTGTACACGCTGCTCAAGTTCATCGCCACCTGGCTCACGGCCTGGTGCGGCGTGCCGGGCGGCATCTTCGCGCCCTCGCTGTCCATCGGCGCAGGCATCGGCGACGGCATCGCGCAGTTCGCCGGGCCGGGCCTGGGCCCGGCGCTGATCGCCATGGGCATGACCGCCTTCCTGGCCGCCGTCACGCAGGCGCCGCTGACGGCCTTCATCATCGTGATGGAAATGGTCGACGGGCATTCCATGGTGTTGAGCCTCATGGCCAGCGCCATGCTCGCAAGCCTGGTCTCGCGCATGTTGAGCCGGCCGCTGTACGGCACGCTGGCCGAGCACATGGTGGCCGCGGCGGCCCGCGCCGGCGCACCCAGGCCCTGAACTGCGCACCCGGCCGGGTCGGGCGCTTCCTTCAGCCCGCCATGGCCGCCGCGCCGGCCGATCTCAAGGATGGCGCCGGTAGTCCGCCAGGAACACCAGGCGCGAGGGCGTGCCCTGGTCCAGCACCGTGAAGCGCAGCAGCTTGATGGAACGCAGGCCGAACTGGGCGCGCAGCGGCCCGGTCCGCATCCTGGCGGCCAGCGCGCGGACCGCCTGCTCCTGGCCTTCGATCTCGGCGCTCAACACGCCCGCCGAGCAGCTCCGCGCGATGCAGCGCGCGAAGGCCGCCGGCTGCTGCAGGTCGGGGAAAGACAATTGTTCGTTCATGGCGGCACCCCCTCCTTTGCGGCATGCGCGGCGAGGCCCTCCGCGCACATGTCGCAAATTGTGTCGATGCCAGGCGGGGCCGCGCGTAGGACGGCAGCCTGACTTCGCGCGCGGCGCCGCGGTCCGTCAGCGCGGGGGCTGCGGCTTCTTCGTCGGCGTGCCGGCGGCGTAGGGCCACAGCGGCCACGCCATCAGCTGCGACATCTTCTGCGACTGCGCGAACGCCAATGCCATCCACAAGGAGAAGTTCATCATGTGCGTGCTCCAGGGTTTCGTGGCATCCAGCATGCGTGCGGCGGCGCCCGCCGCAAGTAGGCGCAGGCTGCGCGGCGCTGTCGGGTGGCACGCGGACCGCGCACCGGCGGGGAGCCCGCAGGCCCGTGCGCCGGATGGCGAACGCAGCGCCGCGGCTGACGGCAACTGTCTGTTTTGTCCGGCATCCGGTGCGCGCCTGCAGGGGCAGACTCCTACGGCCGGCGTCCGGTCGGGCGTCCAGGAAAGGAAGCATTTGCCAATGCACCATTGCGCGGCCGCCCCACTGTCGGAGGCGCAACGCCTGTCCTCGCTGCACGCGCTGGCCGTGCTGGACAGCGGGCCGGAGGATGTCTTCGACACCATCGTTCGCGCGGCGGCGCGGGCCTGCGGAACGCCCATCGCGCTGCTGGGGTTCATCGACGCGCAGCGCCAGTGGTTCAAGGCCCAGGTCGGCATGCCCGGGCTCACGGAGACCGCCAGGGACGTGGCGTTCTGCGAGCACGCGATCCAGAGCGACCGGCTGCTGCTGGTGCCCGACGCGATGCGCGACGTGCGCTTTTCCGACCATCCCGGCGTGCGCGGCCCGCCGAACCTGCGCTTCTACGCGGGCGCGCCGCTGGTGCTGGCCGATGGCGCGCGCGTCGGCACGCTGTGCGTGGCCGACCACCGGCCGCGCGCGCTGGACGAGGCCCAGATCGAAACGCTGCAGTCGCTGGCGGCCATCGCGGCGCAGGCGCTGGAGATGCGCGCCGCGCTGTTGCGCGAGCGGGCGCGCTCGGCCGAGACCGGCCCGCGCCGGGCCGCCGCGCACGCGCAGGCGCTGGAGGAACGCGGGCTGCGCGCCGATGCGGCGGTCGACGACCAGCTGGCCTATGCGCTGCTGCACCGGGCCGGCGACAACACCGGCGGGCGCGCGCGCGCGGAAGAAGCCTTGCGCACCAGCCAGCAGTTGCTGGCCCAGGCCGGCCACGTCGCGGGCATCGGCGGATGGACGCTGGACCTGGGCAGCGAGCGCCTGGCCTGGTCCGAGCAGACACGCCGCATCCACGAGGTCGACGACGGCTTCGAGCCCACCGTCGAGCATGCGATCGGCTTCTTCGCGCCGGAGTCGCGCGCGGCCATCCGCGAGGCCGTCGAAGCCGGCAGGCGCGCCGCGCGCCCCTGGGACCTGGAGTTGCGCCTGGTCACGGCCACGGGCCGCGCGATCTGGGTCCGCACGGTCGGCGAGGTCGTGTGCGAGCACGGCCGGCCCGTCCGCATGCTGGGCGCCTGCCAGGACGTGACGGAGCGCAAGGGCCTGGAGCAACTGGTGGCCCGCCAGAGCGCGACGCTGCGCGCGGTCATCGAGGCCGTGCCGGCCAACGTGTCGGTGGTCGACCGCCATGGCGTGCTGCAGTTCGCCAACGGCTGCTTCGAGCAGTGGTGCGGCGCGCCCCGCGCCGAGATCCTGGGCCGGCCGCTGGCCGACGTGCTGGGCCACGCGGAGTACGCGCGCAGCCTGCCCTGGTTCGAACGCGTGGCCGCCGGGGAAACCGTGGGCTTCGAGACGGAATACGTGGGCCGCCGCGACAACGCGCACTGGGTCGTCACCTGCATCCCGCTGTGGAACGAACCGGGCCGCACGGACGGCTTCGTGCAGGTCGCCCACGCCGTGCGCCAGCACCGCGTCGAGGAAGGCCGGCTGCCGCAGTCGGGCCAGCGCGACGCGCTGACGGGCCTGCTGAACCGGGCCGGCTTCGTCGCCTACATGGAGCGCCAGATGGCGGAGAACGGCGGCGCCATGCTGGCGGTGCTGTGCATCGAAATGGAGCCGCCCGCCGCCGCGCCGGCGCAGCCGGGCCCGGCCGTGCAGGACCGGCTGCTGCAGCTGTTCGCGCAGCGGCTGGGCCGCCTGGTGCGCCCCCGCGATGCGGTGGCGCGCCTGGGCTGCAGCACCTTCGCCGTCGTGCTGGCCGGCATCGCCGATGCGCGGCATGCCGTCGCGGTCGCCGGCAAGATCAGCGCAGCCGCGCAGCACCCGTTCGAAATCGAGTCGCGGCAGGTGGCGAGCGCCGTGCGCATCGGCGTGGCATGGGGCCTGGCGCCGGGCCAGTCCTGGACGGCGCTGCTGACCCGCGCCGATGCCCTGCGGCATCGTTGAGGGCGCGCGCGAAGAATCGTGCGCCACACCCCCTGTTTACCTGTCAGGTTTGCCAGCCAAGGCGGGCGGGCGTGCCATGCGCCTTCTCTAAGATCGGCCGGTACATGAACAGGGAGGCGACGTGGCCGATGGAGAGCACGTGGAGCAGGGGGTCGCGGCGGACGGCGAGGACGCTTTGCTGGACATCCTGCGCCGCATCGAACGGGCGAACTTTCCTTTCCGCGTCGCCACGCCCGCGCTGGTGGCGGAGATCGAGGCCCTGCTGCGGGCCGGCTTCGTCGAAGGCGGCATCGGCCGCTCGGCGGTCGACGCCGGCAAGATCGCCGTGGTGCGCAGGATCTCCGCGCTCGGGCGGGCCCGGCTGGCGCTGACGCGCGATTCGGCGCGCGGCGCGCTGGAGTGATCGGGCGCAGCGGCCGGGCGACGCTCCACCGCCGCATCCAGGGTCAATCCACGGTGACCCTGGCGGCCTTGATCACGCCCTCCCAGCGCGCGCGGTCCTTCTCGATCAGGGCGCCGAAGGCCTGCGGCGTGATCGGCATCGGGTCCGCGCCCTCGGTCACCAGGCGGGCACGCACGCCCTCGCTGGCCAGTGCCTGGTTGACCAGGGTGTTGAGGGTCTGCAGCACGGGGCCCGGCGTGCCGGCCGGCGCGACCAGGCCATACCACTGGTCGGCCTCGAAGCCGCTGGTGCCGTCCAGGCCGGTCTCGGCCACGGTGGGCACCTCCGGCAGCTGCGGCAGGCGGCGCGGGCTGGACACCGCCAGGGCCTTCATGCCGCCGGACTTGATGTGCGGCAGCAGCGCGGGCGCGCCCGTGAACAGCAACTGCACCTGGCCGCCCAGCAGGTCGTTGACCGAAGGCGCCGTGCCCTTGTAGGGCACGTGCAGCGCCTGCAGGCCGGTCTGCAGCTTGAGGTACTCCATGGTCAGGTGCGCCGCGCTGCCGTTGCCGCCCGAGCCATAGGCCAGCGCACCGGGCCTGGCCTTGCTGTAGGCCACCAGTTCCGCCAGGCTGGCGGCCGGCACGCCGGGGTGCAGCACCAGCACGTTGGGTACGCGCGCCACGGCCGCCACGGGGGCGAAGGCTTTCAGCGGCTCCAGGCGCAGCCTGGGGTACAGCGCGGGATTGACCGCCAGCGTCCCGGTGTGGCCCATGAACAGCGTGTGGCCGTCGGCCGGGGAGCGCGCGGCGCGCTCGGACGCCAGCGTGCCGCCCGCGCCGGGCAGGTTCTCCACCACGACGGGCTGCTTCCAGCCGCGGCCCAGCTCCTGGCCGATGGCCCGGGCCAGGATGTCGCTGGAGCCACCGGGCGTGAACGGCACCAGGATGCGCACCGGCCGCGCGGGAAAGTCCTCGGCCGCCCGGGCCGGCGCCATCGGGGCCAGCAGCGGCAGGCCGAGCCAGCCCAGCGCGCGGCGGCGGGAGGGCGTGCGATGCAGGGTCATGCGGTTCCTCCGGCCGTCAATCCGGCTTGATGCCGGTCTCGTTCACGAGCTTCTGGTAGCGCTCGCGCTCCGAACGCACCAGGGCCGCGAACTGCGCGCTGCTGCCGGGCGTGACCTCGCCGCCGACGCTGGTCATGCGCTCGCGCACTTCGCGGGTGGCCAGCGCCTTCTGCAGTTCCGCCTGCAGCTTGGCGAGCACCGCGGGCGGCGTGCCGGCCGGCGCCACCAGGCCGTACCAGACCGATGCCTCGAAGCCCGGGTAGCCCGATTCGGCGATGGTCGGCACGTCCGGGAAGATGCCGGTGCGCGCCGCGCTCAAGGCTGCCAGCACCTTGAGCTTGCCGCTCCTGACGTGCGGCAGCGCCTCCAGCGCGTTCACGGCCACCAGCGGCACCTGGCCGCCGATGGTGTCGGTGATGGCCTGGGCGCCGCCGCGGTACGGCACGTGCTGCAGCGCGATGCCGGCGGCCTTGGCGAACAGTTCCACCGCCATGTGCGGCGTGGCCCCGTTGCCGGGGCTGGCGAAGGCGATGCTGCGCGGCCTGGCCTTGGCGGCGGCGATCAGCTGGGCGATGTCGTCGTAGGGCGCGGCCGGATTCGCCGCGATCACCACCGGCACGCGGCCGACCTGCCCGACCAGCGCGAGGTCGCGCTCGGCGTCGAACGGCGCGGGCTGGTACAGCGCCATGTTGGCCGCCAGGGCGTTGGCCGCCAGCATCAGCGTGTAGCCGTCGGGCGGTGCCGAGATGACGGACTTGACGGCGATGTTGGTGCCGGCGCCCGGCTTGTTCTCCACGACGATGGGCTGGCCCATGCTGGCGGACAGGCTCTGGCCGACGGTGCGCGCGATGATGTCCACGGCGCCGCCGGCCGAGTAGCCGACCACCAGCCGGATGGGCTTGTCGGGATAGGCCTGGGCCAGGGCGCCGGAGACGGCCAGGGCCGCGGCGGCGGCCAGCAGCGCGCGGCGCGGGAGGGAAGGGTGCTTGTGCATGCTTGCTCGTTGGATGCGGTGTTGCAAAGGGGAAGGCCGGGGCCGCGGCTACTCCAGTTCGATCCTGGCGCGCTTGATGATGGCCTCGTGGCGCTTCGTTTCCGCCTGGATGAAGGACTCGGTCTGCGCCCGGTCCAGCGACAGCTCCACGTAGCCCAGCAGCGCGTAGCGGTCCTGCACGTCCTTGCTGGCCACCGCCTCCGCGATGTCCTGGCGGATCTTCTCGCGGACCGCGGCGGGCAGGCCCTTGGGGGCGGCGATCACGTTCCAGCCGCTGACTTCGTAGTCCTTCGGGCCACCGGCTTCGGCCACGGTCGGCACGTCGGGATAGGCCGGCAGGCGCTGCGGCGCGGCCACCGCGAGATAGCGCACCTTGCCCGCCTTGTACATCGGGCTCGTGGTGCCGGCCGTGCCCTGGGTCACCGGCAGTTCGCCCGTGGCCACCGCCGTGTACAGCTGCGAGGTCTCCTTGTAGACCACGTGTTGCATCGAGGTGCCGGTCAGGCGCTGGAACTCCTCCATGCCCAGGTGCACCGGGTTGCCGATGGACCACGAACCGTAGTCGATCTTGCCGGGGTTGGCCCTGGCGTCGGCGACCACGTCGCCCACGGTCCTGTACTTGCTCGTGCTGGGGACGACGAACATCATGTAGGCCTTCCACAGCGTGGCCTGCACATCGAAGTCCTTCGCCGGGTCGTACGGCAGCTTCTTGAACAGGTAGGGATAGGCGGCCACGTGCACGCTGTCGAGCTGGATCAGGTCGTGCCCGTCCTTGGCGCCGCGCTTGAACGCGTCGATGGCGATGAAGCCGTTGCCGCCCGGCCGGTTCTCCACGATGACCGACTGCCCCCACTTGCGCGAGAGCTTCTCGGCCAGCACGCGCGCGATGGTGTCCGGCGCGCCGCCGGTCGGGTACGGCGTGATGAGCCGCACCGTGCGGGTCGGCCACTTGACCGCGTCCTGGGCGTGCCCCGAGGAGGTGAAGGAAAAGGCTGCCACGGCCATGGCCGAAAGCTTGAGCACGGCGGCGCGCCGCGCGAAGAAGTGATGTTCCACGGAATGTCTCCAGTCTCAGTTGCCGGCGGCCAGCCGCTGGTCGATCCAGGCGAACGCGGCCTGCACATCGTAGTTGCCGGCGTGCCCCTGGTCCCAGTGCAACGCGAAGTCCACGTCCTTGACCTTGCTGTCGGCCTTCAGCGCGCGGCTGATGTTGTAGGCCACGGTGAACGAGGTGTCGCGGTCGCGCGCGCCCACGCGGATGCGCCAGTGGGTCGTGATGCCGTCGGTCTTGCCCACGTAGGGCAGCACGTTGATGAGCTTGTACTGGTTCAGCAGGAAGGCCTGCTGCGGGTTCGCGGCCCAGGTGGTGCCGGTCTTCGCCAGGCCCACGTCGTTCTGCGCGGCGTTGGTCGCGTCGCCGCCGTTGTTGTTGTTCCAGGCGTACTCGGTGAAGTTGGAATACACCTGCGCCGCGGTGCCGAACAGGTTGGACTCGCCGCCGCTGTAGTTGCCGAAGATGGTCGCGCCGGCCAGCGTGGTGTCGGCCGTGGGCGTGGCGGCCAGTGCGGGCGTCTGGCCGATCTGGTCGAAGGCCGGCACGGCCTTCAGGCGGGCCTGCTTGGCCACGAACTTGAGGTAGTTCGACAGGTCGAAGTAGGTGACCGTGCCGCTGGCATCGACGTCGATGAAGTCGTTCCTGTAGTACAGGGTGCCGCTGCCGCCGGCCACGCCGTTCGCCGCGGCCGTCCCGTAGGCGTTGTAGGCGACGATGGCGTTGCCGGCCTTCACGTGGGCGCTGGCCGCCTTCTGGAACTCCGCCTGCAGCGCGGCCGGCATGTTGTCGGCCGTCAGCGCCGAGCCGTCGTCGTTCTTCAGCCCCAGGCTGGCCTGGTACGCCACGAACCTGGCCATGAGGGTGGCGCTGCCGGTCGGATCGGGGTTCGACGCCCTGACGAGTTCCGCCGTTCGCATCGACGATCAGCCCCGCCTTCTCGTCGGCCGAGACCTGCGCGCGCGTGCCGAGCACGTTGAACATCCACTCGTACGCGAGGTCGGCGCTGCCCATGTCCTGGATCGGGCAGTAGGCCACGACGGCGTAGACGCTGTCGCTGATGGAGCTCTTGCCGTTCGCGTCGACGCCGGCCGCGCCGACGGCCTGCAGGTAGGGCAGGTAGTCCGCGCTATCGCCGGTGGCGCCGAGCTGCGTACTCTGCGCGCCGCCGCCGCTGGTGCCGTTGACCACGATGCGGCTGGCGTTGCCCGGCATGGCGCCGTCGTTGAGTCGCAGGTAGCGCACGGCGGCCTTGGCATCGACGATGGCGGCCGGCGCCTTGCCCTGGTAGATGCCGTCGCCGTACACGCCGGCGGGCGCGGTGGCGCCACGGCTGCGCGAGGCCATGTTGACGTACACGAAGCCGCGCGCCAGCGCCGCGCCGCGCTTGTCGGTGTCGCTGTTGCTGACGTAGCTGCCGCCGTCCACGATGTCGGCGCCGCGGTAGTTGCTGTTGGCGATCGGGGTCGTGCCGTTCCAGCCGCCCAGCCCGCCCTGGTAGCTGGCCAGCCAGCCCGAGTTGTTGACGTTCAGCAGGATCGCGTTGTCCTGCCTGGCCGCGTCCGCCTCGCGCACGAAGATGTTCATGTTCTGGTAGCCGCAGGCCTGGTTGTCCACCGCTCCGGCCGACTGGGTGGGCGCCAGCTGCATGGGCTTGCCGACGTAGCACACCTCCCGGTACCAGCGCACCGGCGTGCTCACGCCGTCCAGCGTGACCGTGATCGTCGTGTACCTGGTCTTGTCGAAGGCCAGGGCGCTGTCGTACGCGCCGGTGGGGTCGTCGCTGCCGCCGCAGGCGGCCACGAGGCCCGCGGTCGAAATCGCCGCCATGGATGCCGCGAGTGCGCGACGTTGGAATGGCTTGTGCATGAATGTCTCCTGTGCCGGTGGGGCTGGTTGATGGAATCCTGGTTCTGGCGGCCGCGGCCGCGGGGCCGGCTACGCGGCGGGGTGGGCCGTCGGCGTGTCCCAGCCCTGTGGCGCGCGCTCCTTGCCGGCCACGGAATACAGCGCCTTGGTGTTGCGCGTCTTCTGGGAATCTCGAGCGTCTCGCCGCGCATCGCGGCGTAGATGTGCAGGTTGGACACGCCGACCACCGCACCCAGCTTCTCCAGCATGAAGAAGATCACGCCGTGGTGGATCATCCCGGGCCAGTCGCGCTCGCCGACCAGGCGGCGTTCCTCGTCGGACAGGCCGGCTTCGCGCAGCGCCGCGGCCTCGTCGGCCAGGAAGCGTGCGCGGTTCGCGGGCACGATCAGGCCGTGCAGGAAACGGTTGAGCCGGTAGCCCTTCACGCTGCGCTCCAGCGTGAACGGGTAGGTGCCGGGCAGGGCCTGCGCACCGGCCAGTTGCGCGCCCACGTGCGCCAGGTGGCGCGACACGGCCTGCTGCGGCATGCCTTGCGGTTCGGCCGGCTCGTAGATCGCCGTGGCGATGCCCGTCATCGACGGCAGGTAGTAGGCGCGGTGCAGGCAGCGCACCTGGGCCGCCAGCGCGCCGCGCATGACCAGCCACATGATCACCTCGGCGCCCTCGAAGCCGCCCAGCGCGGCGTACTCCGCCTGGGTGATGCCGGTCAAGGCTTCGGGATCGCGCTCGAACAGGTCGAGGAAGCGGGCGTCCCATTCGGGGTTGTTGAAGCCCGCGCGCTCGCCGTGCACCTGGTGCGACAGCCCGCCCGTGGCGACGATGGCGACCTTGAGGTCTTCGGGGTAGCTCTCGATGGCGCGGCGCAGCGCCTGTCCCAGCTTCCAGCAGCGGCGCGCGCTGGGCACGGGGAACTGCAGCACGCCGACCTGCAGCGGCAGCAGCCGGACCGGCCAGGACGGCTCATGGGGGCACATCACCGACAGCGGCGAGAAGACGCCGTGGTCCAGCGGCCGGTCCTGGAAGAAGGACATGTCGAACTCGTCGGCCATCGCGCTGGCCGATGTGCGCGGCCAGCGCCGCGTGGCCGGCCACGGGCGGCAACTCGCGCGGGCCGCCGCCCTCGTCCGCCACCGCCCACTGCGCGCCCACGCCGAGCGCGAAGGCCGAGTAGTGGTCGAAGAAGAACGAGGTGACGTGGTCGTTGTAG
This sequence comes from Pseudorhodoferax sp., assembly GCA_049840715.1. Taxonomy (GTDB): domain Bacteria; phylum Pseudomonadota; class Gammaproteobacteria; order Burkholderiales; family Burkholderiaceae_C; genus Pseudorhodoferax. Next base: position 399,446 of record JASGJO010000029.1, on the reverse strand, counting down.
ACCATGAGCAGCACGTCGGGCCGCCTGGCCGCGATCCAGTCCTGCACCGGCCCGAAGGCGTCGAAGATGGGCTTCCAGACCGGGTCGTCCTGCTTGTCGCGGTCGAACGCGAAGCCGATGGTCGGGGTGTGCGAAGCGGCGATGCCGCCGATGATCGTGGCCAAGAACGTGTCTCCTTCACCGTCGCCGGCCCGCGCACTTGCGCTGGATCAACGACAGACGGGGCGACTGTAGGCAGGCCCCGCGGCCGCGAGAAGATGCCGCGATCCGATGGGCGATACCCTGTGGTTATCATGGTTCGCATGGGGATCAAGCTTGCCGCCTTGCAGACGCTGCTGGCCGCCGTGGAGGAGGGCAGCCTGCGCGGCGCGGCACGGCGCCTGGGTGTTTCGCAGCCTGCCGTGACGAAGGCCGTGCGCGAACTCGAACGCAGCGTGGGCGCGCCCGTGCTGCAGCGCTCCACGGCCGGCGTGTTCCCGACCGCGCAGGGGCAGGTGCTGCTCGAGCACGGCCGGCGCGCGCTGCGCGAACTGGACGATGCCCAGGCACAGATCGACCAGCTCGGCGGCCGCATGATCGGCGAGCTCGGCGTGAGCGCCGTGCCGCTGGCGGTGATGCTGTTGATCCCCGAGACCATGCGCACCTTCGGCCGCGACTACCCCGACATCCAGCTGCGCGTGCGCGAGGAGCTGTACGTGGCGCAGCTCACGCTGTTGCGCGAGGGCGAGGTCGACGTGATCGTCGGCCCCATCCCCGACACGCTGCCGCCCGGGGAGTTCGAGGTCGAGGAGCTGATGCCGATCCGGATGGCGGTGGTCGTCGGGCGCGGCAACCCGCTGGCGCGCACCCGCTCGCTGCGCCAGCTGGCCGGCGCGCGCTGGGTCTTCACGAGCCTGACGGGCAAGTCGGGCTACGCACGGCAGCTGTTCGAGCTGCACGGCCTGGTGCCGCCCGCGCCGGCGGCCGTGGTGAACTCCACGCTGGCCTTGCTGGCACTGCTCACGCAGGGCGACTATGTGGGCCTGATGCCCATGCCCATCGCCGAGCATCCGCTGGCCGCGCAGTTCATGACGGTGGTGCCGATCAAGGAGGGCCACCTGCCGCTGCGGCTGGGCGCCATCGTGCGCCGCGGCGGCCTGCTCAAGCCGGCGCTGCGGCATTTCGTGGCCCATCTGCACCGGGCGGCGCAGCAGCCGGTGGCATAGGCGTCCTGGCGCAGCGCCCTGGCGGCCGCGGCCATGGGGGCGCGGCGGCCTGCCGCGGCGGCGCACCGCGCAAGACCTTCTGCGCCGGGCCGGGTTGCGCCAGGGGACCGGCTAGACGGCCCCGCCGCCGGCGGTGCCCGGATCCGGCTCCGCGGCCCTGCGCCGCAGCAGCCAGGCGGCGGCCGCGAAGCCCGTCCAGGGCAGCAGCAGGCCCGGCAGCGCCCACCAGGTCGGCACGAAGCCGTGCAGCACCTGGGCGAGCGAGCGGGCGCCTTCGGACTCCAGCCACAGCGTGAGGGCACTGCCGGCGATCGCGCACAGGAAGCCGGCCAGGTAGCCCAGGACCACGGCCTTGGCGCTGCCGCGCAGCAGGCGCTCGGCCGCGAGCAGGCCACCGGCGTTGACGATGGCGGCCGGCACCGCGAACGTCATGAGGTGCAGCAGGCCCAGCGCGGGCCCGGCCTGCGCGCGGCCGAACCAGGCGAAATAGCCCGGCGGCACCGCCACGGCGGCCGTGACGCCGGCCAGCAGCACGACGGCGGCGTGCAGCACCGCGCCGAAGAGGATGGCGGCGGCGAATGCAAGAGGGCGCATGGTGCCGTGCATCATGGCACGGCCTGCCAGCCGCCGCCCAGCGCCGCCACCAGCGCCATGCTGGCCGCCAGCCGGTCGGCCTGCACGTCGACCAGGGCGCGGCGCGCCGCCAGCGCCAGGTTCTGCGCCGTGGCGACTTCGAGGAAGCTGATCTCGCCGGCCTCGTAGCGGTAGCCCACCACCTGCTCGTTCTCGGCCGCCAGCGCCACCAGGCGCTGCTGCTCGCGTTCCTGGTCCGACAGCGTGGCCAGCTGGGCGAGCGCGTCTTCGGTCTCGCGCACCGCGGCCAGCACGCCGGCGCGCCAGGCGGCGGCCTGTTCGTCGTAGACGGCCAGGGCCTGGGCCTCGGCGGCGCGGCGCGTGCCGCCGTCGAACAGCGTGGCGGCCAGCGAGGGCCCCAGCGACCAGACCCGCGCCGGTGCGTCCAGCAGCCGGGCCAGGCTGGCGGCCTGCAGCCCGCCGCTGGCCGACAGCGTGAGGTCCGGCAGCCAGGCGCGCTGGGCGATGCCCCATCGGGCGTGCGCGGCGGCCAGCTGGCGCTCGGCCGCGGCCAGGTCGGGCCGGCGGCGCAGCAGCTCGGCGGGCAGGGCCGTGGGCACGGCGGGCATGGCCGGCAGGGCCTGTGCCTCGCCCTGCCCATGCGCGGCGATGCGCAGCCCGGCCGGCGTGCTGCCGGCCAGCAGCGCGAGCGCATGGGCTTCGAGCGCGCGCTGGCGGCCGATGGCGAACACCTGGGTGCGCAGCGACTGCAGCTGGGTCTCGGCCTGGATCACGTCGGCGCGCGCGACCAGGCCGGCTTCGTACTGCACGCGCGTGAGTTCCAGCGAGCGCGTGTAGGCGGTCTCGGCCCGGGCCTGCAGCGCCAGCTGTGCGTCGAGCGCGCGCAGCCGCACATAGCCCTGGGCGGCCGACAGCTGCAGCGCGAGCCGCGCGGCGTCCAGCAGCGCGGCCTGGGCCTGGGCGCCGGCCTCGGCGGCGCTGCGCTGCTGTGCGGCGCGGCCCCAGAGGTCGGGCGTCCAGGCCAGCGCGAGGCCGGCGGCCAGCGTGGTGCCGGTGCCGGTGGCGCTGCTGCCGCGGCCCGCGCCGCTGCGCGTGGCGGCGGCGCTGGCGCCGAACTGCGGCTGGTCCAGCGCGCGCGCCGACTCGGCAAGGGCCAGCGCCTGGCGCCAGCGCGCCTCGGCCTGCGCGAGCTCGGCATTGGCCTGGGCGACCTGGCGCAGCAGGCGGTCGAGCTCGGGGTCGGCGTAGGCGTTCCACCAGTCGGCGGCGATGGCCGGCGCGGTGGCGGCCGGTGCGGCATGCACGAACGCCGCCGGCAGCGCGATCTCCGGCGCCCGGTACGGGGGCGCGCCGGCGCAGGCCGTGAGCAGCAGCGCGGCCGGGATGGCAAGGGCAGGGCGGGCGGAACGGGGCAGGGGCATGGCGTCAGGCCGGCAGCGCGCGCCGGCGCAGCCGTTCGAGGGCGAGGTAGACCACGGGCGTGGTGTAGAGCGTCAGCAGCTGGCTCACGGCCAGGCCGCCGACGATGGCGATGCCCAGCGGGCGCCGCAGTTCCGAGCCTTCGCCCAGGCCCAGCACCAGCGGCATGGCGCCCAGCAGCGCGGCCAGGTTGGTCATCAGGATGGGGCGCAGCCGGCGCAGTGCCGCCTCGTGGATGGCGGCGGCCGGCGCCAGGCCGCGCTCGCGCTGCGCCGCCAGCGCGAAGTCGATCATGAGGATGGCGTTCTTCATGACCACGCCGATCAGCAGGAACAGGCCCAGCAGCGCGATCAGGCTGAACTCGGTGCCGGTGAGCCACAGCGCCAGCAGCGCGCCCACGCCGGCCGAGGGCAGCGTGGACAGGATGGTCAGCGGGTGCAGCGTGCTTTCGTAGAGCATGCCCAGCACGAGGTAGACGGTCACGAGCACGGCCAGGATCAACAGCGGCTGGCGCTGCAGCGTGGCCTTCAGGCTGCCCGGGTCCTCGCCGCTTTCGCCCGTGCTGATGCTGGCCGGCAGCATGAGGCCGCCCACGGCGCGCGCGATGGCCTGCTGCGCCTGCTGCAGCGTGGTGCCGGGCGCCAGGCCGTAGCCGATGCCGACGGCGGCGGACTGGGCGTCGTGGAACACGCGGTCGCGCGTGAGGCCGTAGCGCCAGGTCGCCACCGCACTGAGCGGCACGCGCTGGCCGGCCTCGGTCAGCAACTGCACCTGGGCCAGCGCCGCGGGCTCGCTGGCCTGGCGCGGGTCGGCCTCCATGACCACGCGGTACTGGTTCAGCGGGTCGTAGAGCGTGGCCACCTGGCGTTGCGAGAAGGCGTTGTTGAGGGCCGAGGCCACCGTCTCCATGCGCACGCCGAGCCGGCGCGCAGCCTCGCGGTCGACTTCGAGCACCACCTGCTGCGCCTCCTCGCCGCCCGGGATGTCCACGTCCACGAGTTCCGGCAACTGGCGCAGCGCCTCGCCGACCGGCCGCGTCCAGCGGCGCAGGTCGTCCAGCGCATCGGAGCGCATCACGAACAGGTATTCGCCGTCGCCGCCCTGGCTGGTGAGCCGGATGTCCTGGTCCACCCACAGGATCAGGATGCCGCCGGCCACGGCGGGCGCGCCCGCGCGCAGCCGCGCCACCACGTTCGCGGCCGGCTCGCCGCGCTCGGCCAGCGGCTGGAGCCGGATGCGGAACCAGGAGTTGCTGATGCCGCCGCGCCCGCCGCTGGAGCCGGTCAGGTCGGCCACGGCCGGGTCGGCCACCAGGTGCTGGCGGAAGGCCTCGATCTTGGGCTGCATGACCTGGAACGAGAAGGCGTCGTCGCCGCGCACGAAGCCGCCGATCTGGCCGGTGTCCTGCTGCGGCAGCATGCCCTTGGGAATGGCCACGTAGAGCCAGACGTTGAGCGCCACGGTGGCGGCCAGCAGCACGAGCGTGAGCACGCGGTGGCGCAGCGCGAAGGCGAGGCTGCGCGCATAGCCCTGCTGCAGGTCGGCCAGCAGCGCCGCGAACCAGCGCGCGGCCCGGCCCGGCGCCGGCGGCGGGCCGGCCGGCAGCCCGTGCGCGCACAGCGCCGGCGTGAGCGTGGTGGATACCGCCAGCGAGATCAGCATGGCCGCCACCAGCGTGATGGCGAACTCGCGGAACAGCCGCTCGACCACGCCGCCCATGAACAGCGTGGAGACGAAGACCACGACCAGCGCGAGGTTCATGGCCACCAGCGTGAAGCCGACCTCGCCCGCGCCCCGCAGCGCCGCGCGCCAGACCGTGCGCCGGCCGACCTCGCGCCGGCCCGCGGCGGCCTGGGCGGCGCGCGCGCGCTCGGCATGGCGCTGCACGTTCTCCAGCACCACGATGGCGTCGTCCACCACCAGGCCGGCGGCCACGATCAGCGCCATCAGCGAGAGGTTGTTGAGCGAGAAGCCCTGCCACCACATCACGGCGCAGGCGCCCACGAGCGAGACCGGCAGCGCCAGCGCCGGGATCAGCGCCGTGCGCAGGCTGCCCAGGAAGGCCCAGACCACGGCCACCACGAGCCCGCAGGACAGCAGCAGCGTGAGCCGGGCCTCGCGCAGCGTGGCGCGGATGCCGGGCGAGCGGTCCATCACCACGCGCAGCTCGGTGTCGGCCGGCAGCAGCGCGCGCAGCTGCGGCAGCTGCGCGCGGATGGCGTCCGTGGTCTGCACGATGTTGGCGTCGGCGCGGCGGCTGATCAGCAGCACCACGGCGGGCCGGTCGTTGTGGTAGCCGCTGGCGTAGCGGTTCTCGGTGGCGTCCGTGACCTCGGCCACGTCGGCCAGGCGCACCAGCGTGCCGGAGCCGTCGCGCCGCACCACGAGCTGCGCGAAATCGGCCGCCGTGCGCAGCGGCGAGGACAGCGCGAGCTGCCAGCGCCGCGCGTCCTGCTCGACCTGGCCCAGCGGCTGCCAGGCGTTGGCATCGGCCAGCGCGCGGCGCACGTCGTCCAGCGCCATGCCGCGGTGGGCCAGGGCCTCGGGCGCGAGCTGCACGCGCACGGCCGGCAGCGAGGCGCCGTCCACGCTGACCTCGCCCACGCCGACGATCTGCGCGATCTTCTGCGCCAGGATGGTGGAGGCGTTGTCGTAGAGCGCCGAGGGCGGCAGCCTGGGGGAGGACAGGGCCAGCGCCATGATGGGCGCCTGCGAGGGGTTGACCTTGACGTAGCTCGGGTTGCCCGCCATGCCCGAGGGCAGCTGGCTGCGCGCGGCGTTGATGGCGGCCTGCACCTCGCGCGCGGCCTCGTCCACGTCGCGGTCGAGGTCGAACTCCAGCGTGACCTGGGTCGCGCCCTGGTTGCTGCTGGACTGGATGCGCGCCACGCCGGCGATGCTGCCCAGCGCGCGCTCCAGCGGGCCGGCCACGGTGGCGGCCATGCTCTCGGGGCTGGCGCCGGGCAGGTTGGCGCGCACCTGGATCACGGGAAAGTCCACGCGCGGCAGCGGTGCCACCGGCAGCAGGCCCAGCGCCAGCCAGCCCGCCAGCAGCACGGCGACGGCCAGCATGGCGCTGGCCACGGGCCGGTGGATGAAGAAGCGGGCGAGCGTCTTCACGCGGGCTGCGCCCGCGCGGCGCGGCGTTGGCCCAGCCGGTCGAAGGCCAGGTAGACCACGGGCGTCGTGAACAGCGTGAGCACCTGGCTCACGACGAGCCCGCCCACCATCACGATGCCCAGCGGCTGGCGCAGCTCGGCCCCGGAGCCGCTGGCCAGCATCAGCGGCACGGCGCCGAACAGCGCGGCCAGCGTGGTCATGAGGATGGGGCGCAGGCGCAGCAGCGCGGCGCGGTGGATGGCCTCGCGCGGCGACATGCCGAGCCGGCGCTGCGCGTCGAGCGCGAAGTCCACCATCATGATGCCGTTCTTCTTGACCAGGCCGATCAAGAGCACGATGCCGATCACGGCGATCAGGTCCAGCGGCCGGCCCATCAGCAGCAGCGCGGCCAGCGCGCCCACCGTGGCCGAGGGCAGCGTGGACAGGATGGTCAGCGGGTGCACGGCGCTCTCGTAGAGCATGCCCAGCACCAGGTACATCACGACCACGGCCGCGAGCACCAGCCACAGCGTGTTGGCCAGCGAGTTGCGGAAGGCCTCGGCCGCGCCCTGCAGGCGCAGCTCCACGGCGGCGGGCAGCGCGACCTGCTGCTGCACCGCCTCGATGGCCGCCACGGCCGCGCCCAGCGAATGGCCGGGCGCGAGGTTGAACGACAGCGTGACGGCCGGGAACTGGCCCTGGTGGTCGATGGCCAGCGGCGCACGGCGCTCGACCACGCGCGCCACGGCAGACAGCGGAACGGGGCGCGCACCGGTGTTGGTCGCCGCGTCCGCGGGCTTGACGTAGATGCCTTCCAACGCGCGCAGGCCGCCGCCGGCGGCGTCGTCGCTTTCCAGCACCACGCGGTACTGGCTCGCGTGCGTGAACATGGTGCTGATCTGGCGCTGGCCGAACGCGCTCTGCAGCGCCGAGGCCACGTCGGCCATGCGCAACCCCAGCCGCGCGGCCGCGTCGCGGTCGATCTCCAGGCTGGCCTGCAGGCCTTCGCGCTGCAGGTTGTGGGCCACGTCGGCCAGTTCGGGCCGCTGGGCCAGGGCCTGCTGCATGCGCAGGGTCCAGTCGGCCAGCAGGGCGCTGTCGGGCGAGCTCAAGGTGAACTGGTATTGCGTGCGGCTCACGCGGTCTTCCATGCCGAGTTCCTGCACGGGCTGGAACCAGGCCTGGATGCCGGGCACCTGTTGCGCGCGCTGGCGCAGCCGCTCGATCAGGGCGCTGGCCGAGACGCTGCGCTCGGCATGCGGCGCCAGCGTGAGCAGCATGCGGCCGCTGTTGAGCGTGGCATTGCCGCCGTCCACGCCGATGAAGGACGAGATGCTGGCCACGGGCGGCTCGGCCAGCAGCGCGCCGGCCAGGGCCTGCTGGCGCTCGGCCATGGCGGCGAAGGACACGCTCTGCGGCGCCTCGGTCACGACCTGGATGGCGCCCGCGTCCTGCACCGGGAAGAAGCCCTTGGGCACGGCCAGGTAGAGCAGGGCCGTCAGCACCAGCGTGGCCAGCATGGCCAGCAGCGCGAGCGGCTGGCGGGCCAGCACCCAGTCGAGCGCGCGGCCGTAGTGGCCGATGGTGCTGTCGAGCCAGTCGCGCTCGGCGTGCGCCACCGGCCGCGTCAGCATGCGCGCGGCCATCATGGGCGTCAGCGTGAGCGAGACCACGAGCGAGATGCCGATCGCCACGGCCAGCGTGACGGCGAACTCGTGGAACAGCCGGCCCACCACGTCGCCCATGAACAGCAGCGGGATCAGCACGGCCACGAGCGACACCGTCAGGGAGACCAGCGTGAAGCCGATCTCGCCCGCGCCCTTGAGCGCGGCCTCCAGGGGCCCGGCGCCTTCCTCGCGGTGGCGCGCGATGTTCTCCAGCATCACGATGGCGTCGTCCACCACGAAGCCCGTGGCGATCGTCAGCGCCATCAGCGAGAGGTTGTTCAGCGAGTAGCCCAGCAGCAGCATGGCCGCGAAGCTGCCGACCAGCGACAGCGGCACGGCCACGCTCGGGATGATGGTGGCCGGCAGCGTGCGCAGGAACACGAAGGTCACGAGCACCACGAGGGCGATGGCGAACAGCAGTTCCTTCTGCACGTCGCGCACAGAGGCGCGGATGCTCTCGGTGCGGTCGGACACCACCTGCACCTTGACGGCGGCCGGCAGCGTGGCCGTGAGCTGCGGCAGCAGCGCGCGCACCTGGTCGGCCACGGCGATCACGTTGGCGCCGGGCTGGCGCCGGATGTTGAGCAGCACGGCCGGGGCCAGGCCGCACCCGGCGCTCTGCTCCGGCGCGCAGGCCATGCCGGCCCAGGCCGCGAGGAAGCGGTCCTCGGCGCCGTCGCCGACGCGGGCGACGTCGGCCAGGCGCAGCGGCGCGCCGTCCTTCCAGGCCACGATCAGGCGCCGGTATTCCTCCACCGAGCGCAGCTGGTCGTTGGCGTCCAGCATGGTGCTGCGGATCGCGCCGTCGAAGCTGCCCTTGGGCTGGTTGCTGTTGGCCGCGGCGATGGCCTCGCGCAGTTCCTCCAGCGTGAGGCCGTTGGCGGCCAGCGCGCGGCTGTTGGCCTGCACGCGGATGGCGGGGCGCTGGCCGCCGGCCAGGCTGACCAGGCCCACGCCGGGCAGGCGCGAGAGCTGGCCGGCCATGCGCGTGTCCACGAGGTCGACCACGCGCGGCAGCGCCAGCGTCTCCGAGCCGATGGCCAAGGTCAGGATGGGCGCGTCGGCCGGGTTGACCTTGCGGTAGACCGGCGGCGTGGGCAGGTCGGCGGGCAACAGGCTCGCGGCCGTCTGGATCGCGGCCTGCACCTCCTGCTCGGCCACGCCCAGGTCGACCTGCAGCGCGAACCGCAGCGTGATGACCGAGGCCCCGGCCGAACTGGTCGAGGCCATCTGCGCCAGGCCCGGGATCTGGCCCAGCCGGCGCTCCAGCGGCGCGGTGACGGTGCGCGCCGTCACGTCGGGGCTGGCGCCGGGCTGGAAGGTGAAGACCTGGATGACCGGGTAGTCCACCTGCGGCAGCGCGGCCACGGGCAACTGGCGCCAGGCCAGCAGGCCGGCGATCAGCACGGCCAGCATCAGCAGCGCCGTGGCGACCGGGCGCAGGATGAAGGGGCGCGACAGCGAGGAGGGCGAGGCGGGCGCGGCCACGGCGTCAGCGCGCCACCGGGGCGGGTGGCTCCGTCGTGGCCAGCGGCGAGCCGGCCGGCAGGTCGGGCTGTTCGACCCGCGTCACGGCGCGGCCGTCCTCCAGCCGGTCCAGGCCTTCGAGCACCACGGGCTCGCCGGCCGCCAGGCCCTGCTCGACCACGGTGCGGCCGCCGCCGGAGGGCCCCAGCGTCAGCACGCGCACCCGGGCCTTGCCGTCGGCCACCACGTAGACATAGCTGCCGCGCGAGCCGAACTGCACGGCGTCGGTGGCCACGGTCACGGCGCCGGGCAGTTCGCGCAGCGCCAGGCGCAGGTTCACGAACTGGTTGGGGAACAGCGCGTCGTCGCCGTTCTCGAAGCGCGCCTTGAGCTTGAGCGTGCCGGTGGCCGCGTCGATCTGGTTGTCCAGCGTGTCGAGCCGGCCGGCGGCCAGGCGCTGGCGGTTGTCGCGGTCCCAGGCCTCGGCCACGGGCGCGGTCTTGCCGGCATGGGCGGCGCGCACCTCGGCCACCTGCGGCTCGGGCACGTTGAACAGCACGGCCACGGGCTGGGTCTGCGTCAGCGTGAACAGGCCCTCGGCGGCATTGGCGGTGACGAGGTTGCCCGCGTCCACGCGGCGCAGGCCGACGCGGCCCGCGATCGGCGCCGTGATGCGCGTGTACGACAGCTGCAGCCGCGCGTGGTCGGCCTGGGCCTGGTCGATCTGCAGCGTGCCGCGCAGCTGCTGCACCTGGGCGCGCTGGCGCTCCAGCGTCTGGCGCGCCACGGCGTCGCGCTGGAACAGCTGCTCGTAGCGCGCCAGCTCGCTCTCGGCGTTGCGCAGCTGGGCCAGGTTCTGCTGCTGCTGGCCCCGGGCCTGGGCCAGCGCCACGCGCAGCGGCTCGGGGTCGACCTCGGCCAGCAGCTGGCCGCGCGCGACCTGCTGGCCCTCGCGCACGAGCACGCGTGCGAGCTGGCCGTCGACGCGGCTGCGCACCGTGACCGTGTTGAACGGCAAGACCGTGCCGATGGCGCGCACCTGCACCGTGAAGTCCTCGCTGCGCGCGGGCTCCACGCGCACCGGCACGGGGCCGGCCCAGGGGCTGGGGCCGGGCGGCGGCGCCTTTTGCGGGCGCAGGACGAAATGCCAGACCAGCGCCGCGGCGCCGGCCAGCAGGCAGAGCCAGAGAAGGCGGCGCGGCCAGGGGCTGCGGGAGGCATGCGCAGAAGACAGCGCGGAAGAGTCGTCCGTGGCGGGCATGGGTCGGCGGCGTTGGAGGGGCTGCGTGGCCGCGGGAAAACGTGCGCGAGGCACAGGCGGCCAGCGGTGGCTGCGGCACGCCGCGCGGGCGCGGCCGGTACCGTTTCAAATGATAACAAGTCGCAATCGCGCCGCCGCGCAAAGACCCGCCGCCGCGGCGGGTCCGTGAGAACCGTTCTCAGCGGATGATGGACACGAGCACGCTGCAGTGCGCGTGCTCGATCAGCGCGCCGGAGATGGCGCCCTGCCACCAGCGCGCGGCCCAGTTCTCCAGGTGCTTGTGGCCGACCACGATGAGGTCTGCGTCGATCTCCTTGGCGCGCCGCGTGATCTCGGTGACGGAGTCGCCGGTGACCACCTCGCCGCCGACCTGGTGGCCGGCGGCGCGCAGCCGCGCCAGGCCGGCATCGAGCACCGACTGGTGGCGCCCGCGCTCGCGCTCCTCGGCCACCTGGTCGTAGACACCGACCTCCAGGCCGATGGAACCCACATGCAGAGGCATCACGGCGATCAGCGTCAGCGCCGCGCCGCTCAGGTGGGCCAGGTCGCCGCAGTCGAGCAAGGCCTTCTGGCCGGCTTCGGACCCGTCGTAGGCGAGCAGGATGCGTTTGTACATGGCGGAACTCCCTGGGTTGTTTATGGTGGGCGCAGTCTAGGCAAGCGCTGTGCCGCCGTCGAATCCGGGAATGCCCTTGTGCAGGTGTAGGCTTGGTCCTGCACGGGAGGCAGGCCGGCGCCGACGACGGCAGCGGCCTGCCAGCGACGCGGCAGGGCGGGGCGCCGGCCTATGGTGGGCACTTCGCTGTGCGAAGCCGCACAAGAATCGACGACAACGAGGCCTTGCATGACCGTTTCCTCTCGCCCTGCCGACCTGTCGGCCGTGCCGCCAGAACGCCAGGGCCTGCTGCAGCGCCTGGGCGCCGTGCGGGCCCACTCGCTGGCCCTGGCCGCGCCGCTGTCGGCCGAGGACCAGTGCGTGCAGTCCATGCCCGACGCCAGCCCCACCAAGTGGCATCTGGCGCACACCAGCTGGTTCTTCGAGGCCGTGGTGCTGCAGCCGCTGTGGCCGGGCTACGCGGCCTTCGATGCGCGCTTCTTCTACCTGTTCAACTCCTATTACGAGGCGCTGGGTCCGCGCCATCCTCGCCCGCAGCGCGGCCTGCTCGACGCGGCCCGGCGTCGAAGAGGTGCTGGCCTACCGCCGCCATGTGGACGCGGCCATCGAACGCTTCGGCGCCGAGGCCGGTGAACAGGCCTGGGCAGCCGCCGCGCCGCTGCTCGAACTGGGCCTGCAGCACGAGCAGCAGCACCAGGAGCTGCTGCTGACCGATGTGCTGCACGCGCTGTCGTGCAACCCGCTGCTGCCGGCCTATGCGCCGGCCGAGGCCGCGCCGCTGCGGCTGGTGCGCGAGCCGCCCGGGCCGCTGCAGTGGCTGCGCCGGCCCGAGGCCATCGTCGAGGTCGGCCATGGCGGCCACGGCTTCGCCTTCGACAACGAAGGCCCGCGCCACCGCCGGCTGCTGCCGGCCTACGAGATCGCCGAGCGGCTCGTCAGCTGCGGGGACTACCTGCGCTTCATCGAGGACGGCGGCTACCGCCGCGCCGGCCCGTGGCTGTCCGACGGCTGGGCCCAGGTGCAGGCGCAGGGCTGGCAAGCGCCGCCGTACTGGCTCGCGCCCGGCGATCCGCGCGCGCCTTCGGACGACTGGCAGGTGTTCGGCCTGGCCGGCGTGCAGCCGCTGGACCCGGCCGCGCCCGTCATGCAGCTGAGCTTCTACGAGGCCGCGGCCTATGCCGAATGGGCCGGCGCGCGGCTGCCGACCGAGTTCGAATGGGAGGCCGCGCATGGCGCCGCCGGCCTGCGCGACATGGCCGGCAAGGTCTGGCAGTGGACGCGCTCGTCCTACGAGCCCTACCCGGGCTTCAGGCCGCTGGCCGGCGCCGTCGGCGAATACAACGGCAAGTTCATGGTCGGCCAGATCGTGCTGCGCGGCGCCAGCCTGGCCACGCCGGCCGGCCACGCCCGGCCCAGCTACCGCAACTTCTTTCCGCCGCACGCGCGCTGGCAGTTCTCGGGACTGCGGCTGGCGCGCGACCCCCGAACCGCCACGACCGCCAGCCAGGAGACCCGCGAATGAGCTTCGTCATGCAACCCCATCTGCGTGTGGTGGACAGCGCGCCCGAGCGCGACTTCCGCGCCGACATGCACGCCGCCCTGAGCGCGCCCCGGCGCAGCATCTCGCCCAAGTACTTCTACGACGCGCGCGGCTCGCAGCTGTTCGACGCGATCTGCGAACTGCGCGAGTACTACCCCACGCGCACCGAGCTGGCGCTGCTGCGCCGCCATGCCGGCGAGATCGCCGCGCTGGCCGGCCCGCAGGCCGAGGTGGTGGAGTTCGGCGCGGGCTCGCTGCGCAAGGTGCGGCTGCTGCTGGACGCGCTGGACAGCCCGGCCGGCTACGTGCCCATCGACATCTCGGGCGAGCACCTGGCGCAGGCCGCCGCGCAGCTGCGTGCCGACTACCCCGGCCTGGCCGTGCACCCCGTGGTGGCCGACTACACGCAGCCGCTGCAGCTGCCCGCCAGCGCGCGCAAGGCCGGCATGCGGCTGGGCTTCTTCCCGGGCTCGACCATCGGCAACTTCGACCCCGGGCAGGCGCTGCGCTTCCTGCGCATGGCCGCGCGCGTGCTGCGCGGCGGCGCGCTGCTGCTGGGCGCCGACCTGGTGAAGGACCCGGCCGTGCTGCATGCGGCCTACAACGACGAGGCCGGCGTCACGGCGGCCTTCAACCTGAACCTGCTGGCGCGCGCCAACCGCGAGCTCGGCACGGACTTCGACCTGGACGGCTTCGCCCACGGCGCCTTCTACAACAGCCCGCGCCGGCGCATCGAGATGCACCTGGTCAGCCGCCGCGCCCAGCGCGTGCGGCTGGACGGGCAGAGCTACCTGTTCGACGAAGGCGAGACGCTGCACACCGAGAACTCGCACAAGTTCAGCGTGGGCAGCCTGCGTGCGCTGGCCGCCGAGGCGGGCTTCGTGCCGGGGCCGGTGTGGACCGATCCGAACGGCCTGTTCAGCCTGCACTGGCTCGCCGCCGCGGCATGATCCCTGCCTTTTGAGGAAGGAGAGAACCCATGAAAGCCGTCTGGAAGGGAAAGACCATCGCCGAGAGCGACGACCTGGTGCTGGTCGAGGGCAACCAGTACTTCCCCATGTCCTCGCTCAACCGCGCGTACGTGGGCTTCAGCAACCACAAGACCACCTGCCCCTGGAAGGGCCAGGCCAGCTACTACTCGTTGCTGGTCGACGGCGAACTGAACCAGGACGCCGCCTGGTACTACGCCGACCCCAAGCCGGAGGCGGCGCAGATCAAGGACCGCGTGGCCTTCTGGAAGGGCGTCACGATCGAACCCTGACGGGCGGCATGCCCGGCGCCCGGCCCCGCTGGGCGGCCGCCGTACCTCGACGCGGATCAGCGCCCCGCACCCTGCCGCAGCGTGGCCAGGCCGATGCCGGCCGCGTCGAAGCCGCCGTCCACCGCCAGCAGTTGGCCGTTGACGTAGCTGGCCGCCGGACTGCACAGGAAGCCCACGGCCTCGGCGATCTCCTCGGGCGTGCCGTAGCGCTCGAGCGGAATCACGTCGTGGTAGTCCTTGCGGATGGCCGGGCTGTGCACCTGCTTGGCCATCTCGGTGTCCACCGGGCCCGGTGCCACGCAGTTCACGCGGATGCCCAGGGTGCCCAGCTCGGTGGCCTGCTGCTTCGTCAGATGGATCAGCGCGGCCTTGCTGGTGCCGTAGGCCACGCGCAGCGTGCTGGCGCGCAGGCCCGAGATCGAGGCGATGTTGACGATGGCACCGCCGCCGGCCGCCAGCAGGTGCGGCACGGCGGCCTGGCTGCACAGGAAGGGGCCGTCCAGGTTCACGGCCAGCACGCGGCGCCAGTCGTCGAAGCCGGTCTCGCCGATGGGCTTGAAGATGGCGATGCCGGCGTTGTTGACGAGCGCGTCGATGCGGCCGAAGACCTGGGCCGCGCGGTCGACCGCGGCCTGCACCTGGGCCGGATCGGACACGTCGCAGGGCAGGCCCAGCACCGCGTCGGGCGCCCCGAGCGCCGCGACCGTGCGCTGCAGCGCCTCGGCCTCGATGTCCAGCAGGGCCACGCGCTGGCCGCGCGCGAGGAACCAGCGTGCCACGGCCAGGCCGATGCCGCGGGCGCCGCCGGTGACGATGGCGACGGGGGTGGGGGAGGTGGAAGAGGGCGAGGTGGGCATGGTTTGTCTCGTGTTGGGATGGCCGCGCTTATACCCCGCTGCCCCTAAAATGAGAACAAATCTCAACAACAGACCATGCACGCACCTGCTGCCACCCGTTCGCATCTCCTGGCGCGCATCGCTGCCGCCGTCCTGGGCGGCTACGCCTTCTCCTGGGGCCTGGTCGCGCTGGGCATGGCCGGCCTGTTCGCGCTGGGCATGTCCTTCCACGACGCCGAGCACCTGACGGCCATGCTGGCCATGCTGGTCTACCTGGTGGCGTTCCTGTGGGCCTTCGCGGCGCGCAGCCTGTCGCGCGTGTGGCTGGTGCTGGCCGGGGGCGGGGCGCTCATGGCGGGCGCGGCGACGCTGCTGCAAACCGCGCTGCTGCGCTGAAAGGGGCCGACGATGTTCCCGAACTTCCGCCTCGCCATGGCCTGGCTGCACACCTGGTTCGGCCTGGTGCTGGGCTTCGTGCTGATGGTCGTGTTCTTCTTCGGCGCGCTGTCGGTGTTCGACCGCGAGATCGACCGCTGGGCTATCCCGTCCTCGCGCTTCGCGCCGCAGCCCATGCCGTCGTACGACAGGATGCTGCGCCCGATCTTCGCGTCCATGCAGCCGACCGCCGAGAGCGTGGCGCTCATGCGCGACCGCGTGAACGGCCCCATGCCCGCGCGCTTCGACACCGTGCAGCGGCTGGGCGCCTACACCACGCACCGCGACCCGGTGCTGGGCATCTTCGCGGGCTTCGAGCTGCCGAACGCCAAGGACCCGGAGGAGCTCATCTGGGCGCTGCGCACCATCGACCCGCGCAGCGGCGCCGCGCTGCCGGACGACCGGCTCAAGATCGGCAGCCAGTTCTTCTACCCGCTGCACTACAGCCTGAACCTGAACTGGATGAGCCTGGGCACCTGGATCGTCGGCTTCGCCGCGCTCATGATGCTGGCCGCGCTGGTCAGCGGCGTGGTGATGCACAAGAAGATCTTCCGCGAGTTCTTCACCTTCCGGCCGAAGAAGGCCACGCAGCGCAGCGCGCTGGACCTGCACAACATGACGGGCGTGGTGGCCTTGCCCTTCCACTTCTTCTTCGCGTTCACGGGCCTGGTGATCTTCGCGGGCGTGTACTTCCCGGTCGGCCACACCCAGCTGAACCCGCTGCACGAACTGCACGAGAAGCTGGAGGCCGAGGAGACCGGCCTGCCACACGCGCGCGCGGGCGTGGCCGCGCCGCTGGCCTCGGTCGACGCGATGGTGGCGCAGGCCCAGCGCCGCTGGCACGACAAGGGCATGGCCGGCGAGGTCGGCTTCCTGGCGCTGCAGCATGTGGGCGATGCCAACGGCTACGTCAGCGTCTACCGCGCCGGCACCGACCGCATCGCGCTGGTGGGCGAGGGCATCCACTTCAAGGCATCGACGGGCGAACTGCTGCGCGAGGACCCGCCGCAAAGCGCGGTCGACAGCCTCAACGAGTTCCTGACCGGCCTGCACCTGCAGCACTTCCGCCACTGGCTGCTGCGCTGGTTCTACGTGCTGGGCGGGCTGGCCGGCTGCGTCTGCATCGCCACCGGCTTCGTGTTCTTCGTCGAGAAGCGCAAGAAGCAGCATGCCCGGCAGGGCATCCAGGGCGTGCGCCTGGTCGATGCGCTGGCCGTGGCCACGGTGACGGGCATGCTCGTCGCCGCGCTGGGCATGCTGATCGCCAACCGGCTGCTGCCCGACAGCCTGCCGGCCGGCTGGCCCGGCCGCGGCGACCTGGAGCGCTATGCCTTCTGGGCCAGCTGGGCGCTTGCGCTCGCGCATGCGCTGTGGCGCAGCGCGCCCGTGGCCCAGGGGCGCGGCAACCCGGCCTGGCGCGAGCAGTGCCTGGCCGTGGCCGTGCTCGCGCCGCTGGCCGTGGCGCTGAACTGGTGGACCACGGGCGACCACCTCTGGAAGACCCTGGGCGCGGGCTACTGGCCCGTGGCCGGCGTGGACCTGTTCCTGCTGGCCAGCGCGGGCACCGCCGCGCTGGCGGCGCGCCAGCTGCGCCGCCGCGCGGCCGGGCAGGCGAAGGGCGCCGGCCTGGTGCGGGAGGCCGCCCATGCGTGACGCCTTGCTGCTGGGCGCGGCCTTGCTGGCCGCGCTGGCCGGCATGGGCTGGCTGGCCCTGGCCATGGACGTGCACTGGCAACAGGTCTGCGGCGCCGCGGCGCAGCCGCCCGCGCGCGTGCGGCTGCTGCGTGCGCTGGGCGTGCTGGCGCTGGCGGCTTCGCTGTGGCTGTGCCTGGCGGTGGACCATGCCTCGATGGCCGCGCTGGTCTGGGTCATGGCCCTGGCGGCGGCCGCGCTGGCCGTGGCCATGGCGCTGGCCTGGCGGCCGCGCTGGCTGCGGGTTCTGGTGCCGGGCGCCGCCGGGGCCTGAACCTGGTGGCACCATACGCACCTGGGGCCCGGCGCGGGCCCGCCTGGATTTCCGCATGACCACGCCTTCCTTCGTTCCTCCGCTGACCCCGCCCGACCAGGTGCTCGCCACCGTGCACCGCCAGGGCTACGCCGTGCTGGCCGCCGCCACCGTCGCTGCGCTGGCCGGCTGCGCGCCTGCGGCGCTGCGCGTGCTGGAGCCGTCCTGGTCCGACCTGCCGCCCGACGCCTACCTCAAGGACGGCGGCCGCTACCGGCGCCGCCGCCATGCCAGCCTCATCGCCGAGGCCGGCCAGCTGCAGGCCGTGCCGCACCGCGCGCACTGGCAGCCCGTGGCCTACAACGCGCTGCACGGCGGCATGGAACGCTGGTTCGAGCCCATGCTGGCGGCCGACCTCGCGCAGCCGGCCTGGCGGCAGCTGGTGCTGGGCCTGGCCGGCCTGTGCAGCCAGCTGCGCGGCGACGCGCAGGCACGCTGGTACGTGGAGGCGCACCAGTTCCGCATCGACACCACCGACGGCATCGGCCGGCCCACGCCCGAGGGCGCGCACCGCGACGGCGTGGACTTCGTGGCCGTGGTGCTGGTCGGCCGCCAGGGCATCAAGGGCGGCGAGACGCGCGTGTTCGAGGCCCAGGGCCCGAACGGCCAGCGCTTCACGCTGACCGAGCCCTGGTCGCTGCTGTTCCTGGACGACGCGCGCGTGATCCACGAGTCCACGCCGATCCAGCCGCTGGACCTGGGCGGGTACCGCGACACGCTGGTGCTGACCTTCCGCGCCAGGGGCTTCCAGGACGCCTGAGAACCGGGCGCGAAGCCGTGCCGCGGCGTGGCCTGCGTCAGTCCTGCGGCGCGCCCGGCAGCAGGCGCATGCCGATGCGGCGCGTCAGCGCCTCGTAGGAGATCGGCCGCTGCACCCGGGCATCGGCGCTGTTGGGCAGCCAATGCGCCCAGGCCCGGTTGCTGTCCGCGTCGTAGACCAGCTTGAACATGGCCTCGGGCACCCAGACCTGGCCCGGGCCCAGGCGCGCGGGGCGCGGGCCGAACACCGGGCCCGTGACGACGTAGACGTCGCCGCGGGCGCGGCGGATGTACCGGCGCGTGTCCTGCTCGATGCGGTTCCAGGGGCCCTGGTTGGCGGCCGGCACCTGCGGCACCATGTTGGCCAGCGAGAAGCTCTGCGCGAAGCCCGCGGCCCGCGTCATGTCGCCGGCCGGCGCCACGTGGCCACGGTCCATGCGCTGGCCGCCGGGCAGCGTGGCGCGGTAGTCGTCCAGGGTGGCGCGTTCGGCGCGCGGCAGCCGGGCTTCTTCGTGGAAGGGGTTGCGGCCGCGCTGGCGGCGGGGCGCGTCCTCGAAGTCGTGGCGGCCGAGCCGCTCCACGGCATAGACCGGCGTCTTGCTCGTGGCCGAGTAGAGGATGGCGAAGCCGTCGAAGCACAGCGGCCGTGTCGCATGCGCGAAGCCCGCCGGCAGCTGCGGCATGTGGCGGTGCGGAAACAGGGCCAGGCAGCCGTCGAAGGCGGCCTGGGCCGGCAGGCTGGCGAAGGCCAGCCAGGCGGCGGCGAGGCCGGCGCGCAGCACCTGCCTCAAGGCACGCATCCGAAGGCGGCGGCCAGCGCGCCGAGGCCGGCGCCGCAGGCGCCCAGGGCCTTGGCATCGCGGTGGTTGCCGTGCGCGCGTTCGCGCCAGGCGGCATGCAGCAGGATCAGGGCGACGAGCCCGAGCAGGGCGGTGTAGGCATTCATGGCGGTCCAGGGGAAAAGGAGGGCATGGGCGCGCCCGCGGGCGGCCCCAGTGCCGGGGAGGGTTCGTGGGAGAAGTTGCGCGCACCGGCCCGCGGGCCGGCGCGCGGCGCATCACGCCGCCGGTGGCGGTGCGCGGGCGCGGTAGGCCGCCAGGGCCGGGGCTGCGGCGCGGCCAGGCGTGAACGGGGCCGGCTGCGCCTGCGGGCCTGCCGGGGGCGGGGCGGCCGTGCCGGGGCCGGCCAGCATGTCGTCGGCGGACGGGCTCGCCGTGCGCTGCACGCGCTGGTGATCGGTGGCCGCGTCGGCGCGGTCGTGCCCTGCGGTGCCGTCGCGCCACTGCGCTGCCGGGCGTTCGTCCGGCGACGCCGGCGCGACGGGGCCGTGCAGGCCGCCGAGCAGCAGCTGCAGCAGCAGCCACAGTCCCAGCGTGGTGCGGGCGGCGTTCATGCGGATGCGGCCTGCCGTGGGCGGGCGCGAAAGCGGCGGCAGGATCAGGAACTCCGGAGGCGCATGGCGGGCGCGATGGTAGGCGCGGCGGCGCTGCGTTCCCTCAATTCCCCTGGAACATCCTCCAAATGGAGGACGCGCCACGCCGCATGCGTGAAGCGCCGCATGACGGCACGGGGTACAAGTGGCGCGTCGTTGGCCGGGCGGGGGTCCTGTCCACTGCGAGGAGGCAAGCATGCAGGTCGGAACAATCGTGCGCCGGGCCCTGGATGCGGCACAGCACCTGGACGGTGCGGCGCCGCCGTGGGCGGAGGTGCTGGAGGGACTGGCCGAGTTGCTGGGCGGCGATTCGGCCGCCTACCTTGCCTTCGACAGCACACTGGGGCTGCAGGCCTTCGAGTTCCGGGGCGGCGATGTCGCGGCGCGACGCGACTATGCCGACCACTACCATGCGCACGACATCATGAAGCCACCGGCGCGCGGGGCCGCTGCCGGCGTCTGGCTCGACAGCGCGCAGTGCTATCCGCTGGCGAGCCTCCAACGCCATGTCTTCTATGCCGATTTCATGTGCAAGCACCGCCTGCGCCAGATCCTGGCGTTCCTGACGGAGACGTCGGCGACGCGGCTGAGCGCCATCAGCGTGCAGCGCAGCCGCGTGGACGGGCGCATCGACGAGGTGCTGCGCTCCGCACCCGTGCGCGCGCTGACGCAAGCCGTGGCGCAGGCGCTCGCGCGCCAGCGTGCGTGCGCCGGTCAGGCCATCGCGGCCGTGGAGACGGCGCTGGCCTCGTTCGGTGAAGCCGTGCTGCTGGTCACGCCGACCGGCACGCCAGCCCATCCGCCGGGGCCAGCGGCGCAGGCATGGTTCGGCAGGCCCGGTGCCCTGCAGCCGCGCGCCGGGCGCCTGCAGCACCGCGATCCCGCCGTGCAGGCCAACTGGCTGGCGGCGCTGTGCCAGGCCGCCGCCGGCCATACCCAGACGCTGGCGCTGCCGGCCGGCCATGGCGCCGCGCACCGGCTCGCGCTGGCCGCCGCGCCGGCGGCGCTGTGCGGCGGCGAGGCCCTGGTGCTCGTGCGCATCGCGCCGGACCGCCAGCGCAAGCCGCTGCAGACCGAGGTGCTGCGCCTGGCCTTCGGGCTCACGGCGGCCGAGGCCGGCGTGCTGGCCGCGCTGGCCGAGGGCCTCACGCCGACCGCGCATGCGGCGCGCCAGGGCGTGGCGATCAGCACCGTGCGCACGCAGATCGCGGTGCTGATGGCCAAGATGGGCTGCTCGCGCCAGGTCGACCTCGTGCGCAAGGCCTGCGCGCTGGCTTGAGCGCCATGCGCCCGGGCCGGCGCCCTGGGCGCGGATGCCCGGCCGCGCTTCAGCCGCGCCCGTACAGCCGCGTCAGCGTGGCGAGCTGTTCGGCATGCCCGGGGTGCACCATGTCCCAGCCGAAGCGCCAGGCCCAGTGGCCTTCGCCCTCGCCGGGCAGGTTCATGCGGTGTTCGGTGGCCAGGCCCAGCACGTCCTGCAGCGGCGCGATGGCCGTGTCGGCCACGCTGGCCCAGGCCAGGCGGATCAGCGCCCAGTGGATGGTGGGCGTGACCTGTTCCGGGTCCTGGCCCATGTAGGCCGCGGCCTGGACACGCTCGGCCGCGCTGGCCGTGGCCCACCAGCCGCGCGTGGTGTCGTTGTCGTGGGTGCCCGTGTAGACCACGGTCGCGGCCTCGTAGTGGTGCGGCAGGTAGGGGTTCTCGGCCTTGCCGTCGAAGGCGAACTGCAGCACGCGCATGCCGGGCAGGTCGGCGCCGCGGCGCAGGGCGTCCACGTCGGGCGTGATGATGCCGAGGTCCTCCGCGATGATGGGCAGCGGGCCCAGCGCGGCGGCGATGGCCTCGAACAGCGCCGCGCCGGGGCCCGCGACCCAGCGGCCGTGGATGGCCGTGGGCTCGCTGGTCGGGATCTCCCAATGGGCCGCGAAGCCGCGGAAATGGTCGATGCGCACCACGTCGACGAGCGCGAAGGTGTGGCGGATGCGGGCCGTCCACCAGGCGTAGCCCTCGGCCGCATGCGCGCTCCAGCGGTACAGCGGGTTGCCCCAGCGCTGGCCGGTGGCGCTGAAGTAGTCCGGCGGCACGCCGGCCACCACGCTCAGGCGGCCGTCGGGATCGAGCGCGAACAGGTCCTGCCGGGCCCAGACCTCGGCGCTCTGCGGCGCGATGAAGATGGGCGCGTCGCCGACGATGGACACGCCCTTGGCATTGGCATAGGCCTTGAGCTGGCGCCATTGCACGAAGAACTGCCATTGCACGAAGCGCCAGAACGCGATGCGGCCGGCGTGCCGGGCCGCGGCCTCGGCCAGCGCTGCGGGCGCGCGGCGCGCCAGCGGCGCGGGCCAGTCGGCCCAGTCGCGGCCGGGATGGGCTTCGCTGATGGCCATGAACAGCGCGTAGTCCTCCAGCCAGGCCGCATGCTCGGCGCAGAAGGCCTCGTGCGCGGCGCGCTGGGCCGGCGTGGCATCGCTGGCGAAGGCCTGCGCGGCCTGCGCGAGGAGGTCCATGCGCCAGGGCACCATGGCCGCGAAGTCGATGCGCAGCGCGTCGAAGGCCGGCGGCCGGGCCAAGGCCGCGGCCGGCAGCCAGCCCTGGTCGGCCAATGCCGCGAGGTCGACCAGCAGCACGTTGCCGGCGAAGGCCGAGGGGCTCATGTAGGGCGAGTTGCCGGGCCCCACGCCCCCGAGCGGCAGGATCTGCCAGAGCTTCTGGCCGGCCGTGGCCAGCCAGTCGACGAAGTGGTAGGCGGCGGGGCCGAGGTCGCCGGCGCCGTGCGGGCCAGGCAGGGAGGTGGGGTGCAGCAGGATGCCGCTGGCGCGGGGCAGTCGCATGGGAATGTGTTCAGTCGATCCGGATGTTGGCGCCTTCTGCCGCAAGAAGCGACAGACTCAGCGCCGGCAATGCGTAGGTCTGCTCGCCCTGGTCGTACCAGCGGGAATGGCCCTGGGGATGGGTGGTGTCCAGCCAGCAGCGCCACACGCCCGCGGGCAGCAGGAACTCGGCGTCGGCCGTGCCGCCGTTGACGAGCAGCAGCAGCGGCGCCTTGGCACGGCCCGGCTTGCCGATCAGGCAGCCCAGCACGCGCTGGCCGGCGTCCTGCCAGGCCGGGCCCGTCAGCAGGCTGCCGTCGGCCTGCAGCCAGGTCAGGTCGTGCAGGCCCAGCGGGTCCGACAGGCCGCTGTACCAGTGGCCGCCGAAGGGCAGGGCCTGGCGGCGCAGGGCCAGCACGCGGGCGGTGAACGCGGTCAGGTCGGCATCGGCCCTGGACCAATCGATCCAGGTCGTGGCGTTGTCCTGGCAGTAGGGGTTGTTGTTGCCGCCCTGGCTGTGGCCCAGTTCGTCGCCGGCCGCGAGCATGGGCGTGCCCTGGGCCAGCAGCGCGGTGGCCAGCAGCGCGCGTTGCAGGCGGCCGCGCAGGGCCAGCACCTGCGGATCGTCGCTGGGCCCTTCGGCGCCGCAGTTGAAGCTCAGATTGTGGCCATGGCCGTTGCGGTTGTTCTCGCCGTTGGCGGCGTTGTGGCGCTGGTCGTAGGCCACGAGGTCGGCCAGCGTGAAGCCGTCGTGCGAGACCACGTAGTTGACGGACGCGCCGGGCACGCGGTTGCGCGGCTGGTACAGGTCGGAGGAGCCGCACAGGCGCAGCGCGAACTCGCCGCGGTCGGCGGCGGGGCGGCCCGCGGCGGCCTGGGTCCAGAAGCCGCGCATGCTGTCGCGGAACTTGTCGTTCCATTCGAGCCAGCCGCGCGGGAAGCCGCCGACCTGGTAGCCGCCCGGGCCGATGTCCCAGGGCTCGGCGATCATCTTGACGCGCGCGAGCACCGGGTCCTGCGCCACGGCGGTGAAGAACGGGCCGTCGGGTGAGAAGCCGTTGTCGCCGCGGCCCAGCACGGGCGCGAGGTCGAAGCGGAAACCGTCCACGTGCATCTGCGTGACCCAGTAGCGCAGGCTGTCCATCACGAGCTGCAGCACGCGCGGCTCGCGGATGTCCAGCGTGTTGCCGCAGCCCGTGTCGTTCTCGTACAGGGCCTTGTGCCCGGGCGGCAGCCGGTAGTACAGCGCGTTGTCCAGGCCGCGGAAGGACAGCGTGGGCCCGGTCTCGTCGGTCTCGGCCGTGTGGTTGTAGACCACGTCCAGCAGCACCTCGATGCCGGCCGCATGCAGCGCCGCCACCATGGCGCGGAATTCGGCGCGCTGGGCCGCGCCGTCCTGGCTGCTGGCCAGGCGCGGCGAGGGGCAGAAGAAGCCCAGCGTGTTGTAGCCCCAGTAGTTGGTGAGGCCCATGTTCACGAGCCGCTGCTCGTCGAGCGCGTAGTGCACGGGCAGGAGGCTCACGGCCGTGATGCCGAGGCCCTTCAGGTACGCGATCGAGGCCGGGTGCGCCAGCCCCGCATAGCTGCCGCGCAGGGCCGCGGGCACGGCCTCGTTGCGGGCCGAGAAGCCCTTGACGTGGACTTCGTAGAGCACGCTGTCCGCCAGCGGCGTGCGCGGCGGCTCGTCGCCGGCCCAGTCGTGGTCGTCGTGCACCACGCGGGCCTTGAGCGCATGGGCCGCGTTGTCGGACTGGTCCATGTGCAGCGGATGGCGCAGGTCGGCGCCGAAGTGCTCGTCGCGCCAGGCGAAGTCGCCGACGATCTCGCGCGCGTAGGGGTCCAGTAGCAGCTTGAACGGGTTGAAGCGGTGGCCGCGCTCGGGCCGCCAGGGGCCGTGCGCGCGCAGGCCGTAGACCAGGCCGGGCAGGGCGCCGGGCAGGTAGCCGTGCCAGACGTCGTCGCTGCGGCCGGGCAGCGCGGTGCGCGCGATCTCCTGCCGGCCCGTCGCGTCGTACAGGCACAGCTCCATGGCCTGGGCATGCTCGGAGACGATGGCGAAGTTCACGCCCTTGCCGTCGAAGCTGGCGCCCAGCGGCCAGGGCTGGCCGGGCTGCAGGGCGGACGGCTTCAAGGCGTCCACTCCAGGAACACGGTGGCCAGCGGCGGCAGCGTCAGCAGCACCGAGTGCGTGCGCCCGTGCGAAGGGATCGGCTCGGTGCCGGCCACCCCCCAGGGCGTGCCCGCATTGCTGCCGCCGTAGTGCACCGAGTCGGTGTTGAGCCGCTCGTGCCAGCGCCCCGGCCGCGGCACGCCGAGCCGCCAGTCGCGCCGCACCACGGGCGTGAGGTTGCAGACCACCAGCATGGTCTGCCCGTCCTCGCGGCCATGGCGCACGAAGGCGAAGATGCTGTGCTGGGCATCGTCGGCCTCGATCCATTCGAAGCCGGCCGGCGCGCTGTCCTGCGCGTGCAGGGCCGGGTGGTGGCGCAGCACGCGGTTGAGGTCGCGCACCAGGGTCTGCACGCCCGCGTGCAGGCCCTCGCCGAGCAGGTGCCAATCGAGGCTGGCCTCGTGGTTCCATTCGCGCGCCTGGCCGAACTCGCAGCCCATGAACAGCAGCTTCTTGCCCGGGTGGGCCCACATGTAGCCGTACAGCGCGCGCAGGTTGGCGAACTGCTGCCAGCGGTCGCCCGGCATGCGCGTGAGCAGCGAGCCCTTGCCGTGCACCACCTCGTCGTGCGAGAAGGGCAGCACGAACTGCTCGCTGTAGGCGTAGACCATGCTGAAGGTCAGCTCGTGGTGGTGGTGGCGCCGGTGCACGGGCTCGCGGCCGAAGAAGCGCAGCGTGTCGTGCATCCAGCCCATGTTCCACTTGTAGTGAAAGCCCAGGCCGCCCGCGAAGGTCGGGCGCGAGACGCCCAGGAAGGATGTCGACTCCTCGGCCACGGTGGTGGCCTCGGGCCGCTCGGCGCCCACCACCTCGTTCATGCGCTTGAGGAAGTCGATGGCCTCCAGGTTCTCGCGGCCGCCGTGGCGGTTCGGGACCCACTCGCCGTCCTTGCGGCTGTAGTCGCGGTACAGCATGGAGGCCACGGCGTCCACGCGCAGGCCGTCCACGCCGTGCCGCTCGAGCCAGTACAGCGCATTGCCCACCAGGAAGTTGCGCACCTCGGTGCGGCCGAAGTTGTAGATCAGCGTGTTCCAGTCCTGGTGGAAGCCTTCGCGCGGATCGGCATGCTCGTACAGCGCCGTGCCGTCGAAGCGGGCCAGGCCGTGCGCGTCGCTCGGGAAATGCGCGGGCACCCAGTCCAGCAGCACGCCCAGGCCCTGGGCATGGGCCTTGGCGACGAAGCGCGTGAAGCCGGCCGGATCGCCGAAGCGCGAGGTCGGCGCGTACAGGCCGATGGGCTGGTAGCCCCAGGAGCCGTCGAAGGGGTGCTCGCCGATGGGCAGCAGCTCCAGGTGGGTGAAGCCCATGTCGACGGCGTAGGGGATCAGCTCGGCCGCGAGCTCGTCCCAATCCAGCCAGCGGTCGCCGTCCTCGGGCTTGCGGCGCCAGCTGGCGAGGTGCACCTCGTAGATGCTGATGGGCGCGTCGATGGCGTTGGCGGCCTGGCGCTCGGCGCTGGCCGGCACCAGGGCCGGCAGCGGGGCGACCTGGCTCGCGGTCTCGGGCCGCAGCTGGGCCGCCAGCGCATAGGGATCGGCCTTGAGCGGCAGCATCCGGCCCTGCGCGTCCTCGAGTTCGTACTTGTAGAGCGCGCCGGGGCCCACCCCCGGCACGAAGGCTTCCCAGACGCCGGCGCCGGGCCGGGCCCGCATGGGGTGCACGCGGCCGTCCCAGGCGTTGAAGTCGCCGACCACGCTCACGCGCCGCGCATTGGGCGCCCAGACCGCGAAGCGCGTGCCGGCCACGCCCCCGTGCGTGAACGCATGCGCACCCAGCACCTCGTAGGGCCGCAGGTGCGTGCCCTCGGCCAGCAGCCACAGGTCGGTATCGGAAATCAGGAAGTCGTTCTGGGCCGGGCTGGAGACGGGTGGGGTCATGGTTTCGGTTCGATGCGCCAGATCTGGCGGGCGTATTCCCTGATCGTACGGTCAGGAAGAAGAACACGCCCATGCCGGCCACGTTGGCGATGGCGCGCTGGCACCATGCCGCCGGCTGGCGGTACAGCGCGTCGACCTCGCTCTGCGTGGCCACGTAGCTGGCGTAGTCGGCCAGCAGCATGTAGTGGTCGCCGCCCCACAGCAGCGCGTCGACGAGGCCGCGGTAGCGGCCCGGCTCCTCGGGCGAGAACTGCCCGCCCGCGATCGCGTCCAGCACGGCCTTGAGATCCGGCTGGCCCTCGTAGTGGCGCATGGGCTGGTAGCCGCTGGCGCGCAGGGCCTGCACCTCGGGCGTCTTCAGGCCGAAGATGAAGATGTTGGCGTCGCCCACGGCCTCGCGGATCTCGATGTTGGCGCCGTCGTCGGTGCCGATGGTCAGCGCGCCGTTGAGCGCGAGCTTCATGTTGCCGGTGCCCGAGGCCTCGGTGCCGGCCGTGGAGATCTGCTCCGACAGGTCGGCGCCGGGCATGATGGTCTCGGCCACCGAGACGCCGTAGTTCGGGATGAACACGAGCTTGAGCAGGTCGCCCACGCGCGGGTCGTTGTTGATCACGCGGCCGGCGTCGTGGATCAGCCGGATGATCTGCTTGGCCATGTGGTAGCTGGATGCGGCCTTGCCCGCGAACAGCACCACGCGCGGCACCCAGCCCTGGCCGTCCGGGCCCTTGGGGTCGGCCAGGATGGCCTGGTAGCGGCCGATCACGTGCAGCACGTTGAGCAGCTGGCGCTTGTACTCGTGGATGCGCTTGACCTGCACGTCGAACAGCGCGTCGGGGTTGACCTGCACGCCGGTCGTGCGCGCGATGAGCGCGGCCAGCCGCGCCTTGTTGGCGCGCTTGACCTCCATGAATTCGGCGCGCACCCCGGCATCGGCGGCCAGCGGCGCGAGCTTGCGCAGCTCGTCCAGGTCGCGCCGCCAGCCGTGGCCGATGTGGCGGTCCAGCAGGCTGGACAGGCCCGGGTTGGCCTGCGACAGCCAGCGCCGCGGCGTGACGCCGTTGGTCATGTTGGTGAAGCGCTCGGGCCACAGCGCGGCGAAGTCCGCGAAGATGGTCTGCACCAGCAGGTCGGAGTGCAGCTTGGACACGCCGTTGACCTTGTGGCTGCCGACGATGGACAGATGCGCCATGCGCACGCGGCGCTCGCCGGCCTCGTCGATCAACGACAGGCGCGACAGGAAGCCGTTGTCGCCGGGCCGGAACTGCGCCGCGAAGTCCAGGAACTCCTTGTTGATGCGGAAGATGATCTCCAGGTGCCGCGGCAGCACGTGCTGCATGAGGCCCACGGGCCAGGTCTCCAGCGCCTCGGGCATCAGCGTGTGGTTGGTGTAGCTGAAGGTGCGCCTGCAGATGGCCCAGGCCGGCGTCCAGTCCATGCCGTGCTCGTCGCAGAGCACGCGCATGAGCTCGGCCACGCCGATGGCCGGGTGCGTGTCGTTGAGGTGGATGGCGACCTGGTCGGCCAGGTTGCTCAAGGTGCCGTGCTCGTCCAGGTGGCGGCGCACGATGTCCTGGATCGAGGCGGCGACGAAGAAGTACTCCTGCTTCAGGCGCAGCTCGCGGCCGGCCGGCGTGCTGTCGTTGGGGTAGAGCACCCAGGAGATGTTCTCGTACTCGTTCTTGGCCGTGGCGGCGCGCTGGTAGTCGCCGGTGTTGAAGGCGTTGAGGTCGATGTGCGAAGGCGCGGTGGCCTTCCACAGCCGCAGCGTGCTGACCTTCTTGGTGCCGTGGCCCGGGATCACCATGTCGTAGGCCTTGGCCGCGACCTCGGCGGCCGGGCGCCAGACGGCCTGGCCGTCCACATGCTCGACCCAGCCGCCGAAGCGCACCGGGTAGCTCAACTCCCAGCGCGGGAATTCCCAGGGCGTGCCGTCCTTGAGCCAGGGGTCCGGGTGCTCGACCTGGGCGCCGTTCTGGATCTCCTGCGCGAACATGCCGTACTCGTAGCGGATGCCGTAGCCGAAGGAGGGCAGGCCCAGCGAGGCCATGGAGTCCAGGAAGCAAGCCGCCAGCCGGCCCAGGCCGCCGTTGCCGAGCGCCGCGTCGGGTTCGTGGTCGGCGACCTCTTCCATGGCCTTGGCGTGGGCGCCCAGGGCCTCGGCCGCGCCGTCGTTCTGGCCCAGCGCGGCCAGGGCGTTGGACAGCGTGCGCCCGATCAGGAACTCCATCGACAGGTAGTACACGCGCCGCGCACGCGCGCCACGGTCGGCCGCCTGGGTCTGCACCCAGCGTTGCGACAGTTCGGCGCGGGCGGCCTGCGAGACCGCGTGCATGAGTTCGGTGGCGCTGGCCGCGGCCGGGGCCACGCCCACGGTGTGCAGCAGATGCCTCTTCGGTGCGGGCAGCGAAGCTGTGGGTGGAGGGGGTTGGGCTCATGGCGTTCCTTTTCTTGTCCCGTGCTGGTGGGGGGATGAGGCTGGCGCGGACTAGCAGGGTCCATGCCAGACAAACCTCGATTTCTTGGCTGGCACGCCGGTATACGACGCGACTGCGGCTATCCTAGACGTTCAACGTAACCAATTTGTGAGTGGAGGCGATGGCTGCA
This sequence comes from Pseudorhodoferax sp., assembly GCA_049840715.1. GTDB lineage: Bacteria > Pseudomonadota > Gammaproteobacteria > Burkholderiales > Burkholderiaceae_C > Pseudorhodoferax. The sequence continues at coordinate 370,389 of JASGJO010000029.1, read as the reverse complement.
GTAGAACGCATGAAATCCCTGGACCTGGCCCAGCAGCTCGACCTGCCCAAACGGGCCATCGCGCTGGTGCTGGCGGGCGGCCGCGGCAGCCGCCTCATGAACCTGACGGACCGGCGCGCCAAGCCGGCCGTCTACTTCGGCGGCAAGTTCCGCATCGTCGACTTCGCGCTGTCGAACTGCCTGAACTCGGGGATCCGCCGCATCGGCGTGATCACGCAGTACAAGAGCCACAGCCTGCTGCGCCATGTGCAGCGCGGCTGGGGCTTCCTCAAGACCGAGATGAACGAGTTCGTGGACCTCATGCCCGCGCAGCAGCGCGTGGACGAGGAAAGCTGGTATCGCGGCACGGCCGACGCCGTCTACCAGAACCAGGACATCCTGGCCAGCTACCGGCCCGACTACATCGTGGTGTTGGCCGGCGACCACATCTACAAGATGAACTACGCCATCATGCTGGCCGACCACGTGGCCAAGGGCCGCGAGTGCACGGTGGGCTGCATCGCCGTGCCGCGCGCCGAGGCCACGGCCTTCGGCGTGATGGCCGTGGACGAGAACAGCATGATCACGGACTTCCTCGAGAAGCCCGCCGATCCGCCGGCCATGCCGGGCCGGCCCGACATGGCGCTGGCCAGCATGGGCATCTATGTGTTCAACGCGCGCTACCTCTACAAGGAGCTCGAGCGCGACATGAACGACCCGGACTCCAACCACGACTTCGGCAAGGACATCATCCCGCGCGCCGTGAAGAACGCGCAGGCCGCGGCCCATCCGTTCGAACTGTCGTGCGTGAACATGCGCGTGGGCGAGGAGGCCTACTGGCGCGACGTGGGCACCATCGACGCCTACTGGGACGCCAACATCGACCTCACGGCGACCGACCCGCAGCTCAACCTCTACGACACGCGCTGGCCGATCTGGACCTACCAGGCCCAGCTGCCGCCGGCCAAGTTCGTGCACAACGCCGACGACCGGCGCGGCATGGCCATCGAGTCGCTGGTCTCGGGCGGCTGCATTGTCTCGGGCAGCGTGCTGCGCTCGGTGCTGTTCTCCAGCGTGCGCGTGAACTCCTATTCCAGCGTGAACTGGTCGGTGCTGCTGCCGGGCGTGCAGATCGGCCGGCATGCGCGCATCACGCGCGCCATCGTCGACCGCGGCGTGTCCATCCCCGACGGCATGGTCATCGGCGAGGACGCCGCGCTCGACGCCGAGCGCTTCTACCGCAGCCCCAACGGCATCGTGCTCGTCACCCAACCCATGCTGGACAAGCTCGGTTCATGAAGGTTCTGCAGGTTGCCGCGGAGGTCTATCCGCTGGTCAAGACGGGGGGGTTGGCGGACGTGGTCGGTGCGCTGCCGCAGGCGCTGGCGGCCCAGGACGCCGAGGTGCGGCTGCTGCTGCCCGGCCTGCCGGCCGTGCTGGGCGGCGTGCAGGAGCTGGCCGAGGTCTGCACGCTCGGCCCGATGTTCGGCGCCGGCCGCGTGCGCCTGCTGCGCGGGCGGCTGGCCGGCGTGCAGGCGGCCTACGTGGTCGATGCGCCCTTTTTGTACGAGCGGCCCGGCAACCCCTACCTGGGGCCCGACGGCCTGGAGTGGGCCGACAACCTGCAGCGCTTCGCGCTGCTGGGCTGGGTGGCCGCCCATGTGGCGGCCGGCGAGCTCGATCCGGACTGGAAGCCGCAGGTCATGCATGCGCACGACTGGCATGCCGCCATGTCGTGCGCCTACCTCGCGGCGCGGCCCGTGCGCGACGTGGCGACCGTCTTCACGGTGCACAACCTGGCCTTCCATGGCCTGTTCGAGCCGACCGATTTCTTCCTGCTCGGGCTGCCGGCGCGCTTCATGGCGCCGTCGGCGCTCGAGTTCCATGGGCATTTCTCGTTCATCAAGGCCGGCCTCAAGTTCGCGACGCGCGTGACCACCGTGAGCCCGACCTACGCGCGCGAGATCCGCACGCCCGAGTACGGTAGCGGCCTGGACGGCGTGATCCGCGCGCGCGGCAGCGAGGTCTCGGGCATCCTGAACGGCGTCGATCCCCAGGTCTGGGACCCGACGGCCGATCCCGAGCTGCCCGCGCGCTACAGCGCGGCGGAACTGGCCGGCAAGGCGCAGTGCAAGGCGCAGTTGCAGCAGACGCTGGGCTTGCTGCCCGAGGCCGACGCGCCGCTGTTCGGCGTGGTCAGCCGGCTGACCTCGCAAAAGGGCCTGGACCTCGTGCTCGAGGCCTTGCCCGACCTGCTGGCCCAGGGCGCGCAGTTCGCCGTGCAGGGCACGGGCGATGCCGCGCTCGAAGGCGCGTTCCGCCAGGCCATGGTCCAGCACCCGGGCCGCGTGGCCGTGCGGCTGGGCTATGACGAGGCCTTCGCGCACCGGCTCATCGCGGGATCGGACGCCATGCTGGTGCCCTCGCGCTTCGAGCCCTGCGGGCTGACCCAGCTCTACGCGCTGCGCTACGGCACCGTGCCCATCGTGCGCCGCGTGGGCGGCCTCGCGGACACCGTGGTCGATGCGAACGAGGACACGCTGGCGCGCGACCTGGCCACGGGCTTTTCGTTCGGCCCGGCCACGGCCGATGCGCTGGGCCGCACGCTGCAGCGCGCCGTGCTGGCCTACCGCCAGAGCGCGCTGTGGCAGCAGCTGGTGCGGCGCGGCATGGCGCAGAACTTCTCCTGGGAACCCGTGGCGCAGCAGTACCTGGCGCTGTACCGGGAAGCCATCGCCGCACTCTGAGCGTGCTGTCGGCGCTGGCCATCGCCAACTACCGCTCGCTGCGCCGGCTGGTGCTGCCGCTGGGGCGGCTGACGCTGGTGACCGGCGCCAACGGCAGCGGTAAGTCCAGCGTCTACCGTGCCTTGCGCCTGCTCGCGGCCGTGGCCCAGGGCGGCGTGGTGCGGGCCCTCGCGCGCGAGGGCGGGCTCGCGTCCACGCTGTGGGCCGGGCCCGAGCAGTTCTCGGCCGCGGTGCGGCGCGGCGAACAGCCCGTGCAGGGCACGAAGCGCAACGGACCGGTGTCCCTGCAACTGGGCTTCGGTTCGGCTTCGCCCGAGGACTATGGCTACGCCATCGACATCGGCCTGCCCATTCCACGCAGCACCTCGGTGTTCAACCACGACCCCGAGATCAAGCGCGAGGCGGTCTGGAACGGGCCGTTCATGCGCCCGGCCGCGCTGCTCGTCGAGCGGCGTGGCGCCGCGCTGCGCATCCGCGGCGAGCGTGGCTGGGAAAGCGTGGCGCGCCCCATCCCGGCTTTCGCCAGCATGATGACCGAGTACGCCGAGCCGCGCGCCGCGCCCGAGATGCTGAGCCTGCGCGAGCAGATCCGCGGCTGGCGCTTCTACGACCATTTCCGCAGCGATGCCGACGCGCCCGCGCGCGTGCCGCAGCTGGGCACGACGACGACCGTGCTCGGCGACGACGGCGGCGACCTGGCCGCGGCCTGGCAGACCATCGTCGAGATCGGCGACCGCGCCGCGCTCGACGCCGCCGTGCAGGACGCCTTTCCGGGCGCGCAGGTGCAGATCGGGGTGCAGGGCGAGCGCTTCGCGCTGCGCATGCACCAGCATGGCCTGCTGCGCGCGCTGGACGCGGCCGAGCTGTCCGACGGCACGCTGCGCTACCTGCTCTGGGTCGCGGCGCTGCTGACGCCGCGGCCGCCGGCCCTGCTGGTGCTCAACGAGCCCGAGACCAGCCTGCACCCGGACCTGCTGCCCGCGCTGGGCCGGCTCATCGCGCAGGCCGCGCGCGCCTCGCAGGTCATCGTGGTCACGCACGCGCCGCGGCTGCTGGCCGCGCTGGACGGCGCGGCGCCGGGCACGCAGCGGCTGGAGCTGCACAAGCCGCTGGGCGAGACGCAGCTGGCAGGGCTGGAGATGGACGGGATTCCGCGCTGGGAGTGGCTCGCGCGCTGACCGGGCTTCAGTGCGCGGCGAGCAGCGCCGCGGTGATCTCCAGCAGCCGTTGCCCCAGCCGCGAGAGCGGCCGGTTCTGGTTGACCACGCTGTAGATCGGATAGCGCGGCGCATCCGGCACGGCGCGCAGCACCAGGCCTTCGGCACGGTGCGCGCGCGCCGACAGCGTGTCGACGAAGGCGATGCCGGCGCCGCTGGCGGCCATGGCGCAGGCCGCGTAGCCCGAGCGCACCTCCACCGCCACCTGGCGCGCGATGCCGCGCTGCTCGATCCAGGCGTCGATCGTGCGGCTCTGCGGCGCCTCGGGGCTGTAGACGATCAGGCGCTCGCGCAGCGCCCGGTCCAGGTCCAGCACGGGCGCGGCGGCCAGCGCATGGCCCTGCGGCAGTGCGCACATCAGCGTCCAGTGGCCGATCTCGCGCACCTGCAGCACCGGGTGGTCCAGCGGCGCGCTGGACACGGCCACGTCGGCTTCCTCGGCCACGAGCAACTGCACGATCTCGCGCGTGGGCAGCGATTCGAAGAACACCTTGGAATGCGCGAACTCCGCGAGCAGCGCCGCCGTGGCCCGCGGCACCAGCTGCAAGCCCGTGTTGGCGCTGGACAGCACGCGCAGCGTCTCGTGGTCGCCGAAGCGCAGGTGCGCCGAGACGTTCTGCACGTGCTGCACACCGCGGTAGACCTGGTCGATCGCGCCCTGCAAGGTGCGCGCCTCGGGCGTGGGCACGAGCCGGCCGTTGCGGCGCTCGAACAGCGCCACGCCCAGGCGGATCTCCAGGTGCCGGATCAGCCGGCTCACGCCCGGCTGGGAGACGTGCAGCAGGCGCGCCGCATTGGTCGTGGAGCCGGTCGTCATGACGGCGCGGAAGACTTCGATCTGGCGCAGATTCATCGCGCAGCCTATTCCATCGATGCCCAGGGGTAACCCTTGGAAAGAACCTGATGTTATAGCTGCCGCGGTGATCGGTATTGGACCCAGGGCAGGGCGCTTCCTAGGATGCGGCCTCCCTTCCGCTTCTAAGAGACAAGCATGACCCGTTGGATCCGCCTGGCCACGCTGGCCGCGGCCGCCGCGCTGGCGTTCGGCGCCGCGCAGGCCCAGAGCTACCCGAACAAGCCCATCAACATGGCCGTGGGCTTCGCGCCCGGCGGCTCGGGCGACATCCTCGCGCGCCTGGTGTCGACCAGGCTCGCCACCGCGCTGGGCCAGCCCGTGGTCGTGGAGAACCGGCCGGGTGCCGGCGCCACGATCGCCACCAGCTACGTGGCCTCGGCACCGGCCGACGGCTACACGCTGCTGTTCGTGACCAGCGGTTTCCCGGGCAGCACGGCGCTGTACCCCAAGCTCAAGTACGACACGGTCAAGAGCTTCGCGCCCGTGGCCAAGGTCGGCGCCTCGCCGGTGGTCGTGGTGGTGCCGGCGGCATCGAAGGCCCAGAACTTCGGCGAGCTGCTGGCCGCCGCGCGCAAGGCGCCCGGCAAGCTCAACTACGCGGCCGGCGGCGGCGGCGCCACGACCACCAGCCTGGCGGCCGAGTTCCTCAAGAGCGAGGCCAAGGTCGACATGCTCATGATCCCGTACAAGGGCTCGGGCCCGGCGCTCACCGCGCTGCTGGCGGGCGAGGTCGACCTGGGATTCGACATTCCCTCGAGCGCACTGCCGCACATCCAGTCCGGCAAGCTGCGCGCGCTGGCGGTGACCACGGCCAGGCGTTCGGCCGTGCTGCCGGACGTGCCCACGGTGGCCGAACTGGCGCTGCCGGGCTTCGAGGTCACGGGCTGGTTCGGCGTGCTGGCGCCGGCTGGCACGCCTGCGCCCGTCGTCGAGCGCCTGAACCGCGAGATCAACGCCGTGCTGGCCCAGCCCGAGGTCAAGGAACGCCTGGCAGGCATGGGCGTGGAGCCCGCGCAGGGCAGCCCGGCCGATTTCGCCGCGCTCATCGCGAGCGAGACCCGGCGCTATGGCGATGCGATCCGCCGCCTGGGGTTGACCGCGGAATGACGGCTCTGGCCCATGAACCGAGTGCCGACCTCGTCGTCGTCGGCGGCGGCCTGGGCGGCATCGCCGCCACGCTGGCGGCCTGCCGGCTGGGCCGGCGCGTGCTGCTGGTCGAGGAACTGGACTGGCTGGGCGGCCAGCTGACGGCCCAGGGCGTGCCGCCCGACGAGCACCCCTGGATCGAGGTGCTGACGGGCTCGCAGAGCTACGCCGAACTGCGCCAGGCCATCCGCGCCTACTACCGCGAGCACCTGCCGCTGACGGCCGCCGCGCGCGCGCAGCCGCGGTTGAATCCGGGCCAGGGCAACGTGGGCACGCTGTGCCACGAGCCCTGGGTGGCCGTCCGCGTGATCGACCAGCTGCTGGCGCCGCACCAGGCGGCCGGCCTGCTGACCGTGCTGCGCCGCCACCGCGTGCTGCGCGCCGAGACTGCCGGCGACCGCGTGCAGGCGCTGACGGTGCTGGATCTGGACCAGGACCGCCAGCGCGTGCTGCGCGCGCCGCTGTTCATCGACGCCACCGAGACCGGCGACCTGCTGGAGCAGGCCGGCATCGAGCATGTGTTCGGCGCCGAGGCCCAGTCGCGCACGCAGGAGCCGCATGCGCTGCGCGAGGCCGACCCGTTCGACCAGCAGGCCATCACCTGGTGCCTGGCCTGCGACTACCTGCCCGGCGAAGACCACCGCATTGCCAAGCCGGCCGGCTACGAGCGTCTGCGCACGCTGCAACTGGACTGCTGGCCCGGCCCGCAGTTCAGCTGGACGCTGTCCGACTTCGTGACGCACCAGCCGCGCGAGCGCCCGCTGTTCGTGGGGCCGACCGATGCGGTCTCGGCTCTACGACCTCTGGCATGCGCGGCGCATCGCCTGGCGCCAGCACTTCGAACCCGGCGCCTACGCCAGCGACATCACGCTGGCCAACTGGCCGCAGATGGACTACTGGGAGCGGCCCGTGGTCGGTGTCTCGCCGCAGGAGCAGGCCGCGGCGCTCGAAGAGGCGCGCCAGCTGAGCCTGGCCTGGTTCTACTGGATGCAGACCGAGGCGCCGCGCCACGACGGTGGCCAGGGCTATGCCGGCCTGCGCCTGCGCGGCGACGTGCTGGGCACCGCGGACGGCCTGGCCAAGCAGGCCTACTACCGCGAAGGCCGGCGCATCGAGGCCGAGTTCACGGTCGCTGGAGCAGCACATCGGCGTGGCCGCGCGGCCGGGCCGCGATGCAGCCGAGACCTTCGCCGACAGCGTGGGCATCGGCGCCTACCGCATCGACCTGCACCCCAGCACGCGCGGGCGCAACACGGTGGACATCGATTCCTACCCGTTCCAGATCCCGCTGGGCGCGTTGCTGCCCGTGCGCGTGGACAACCTGCTGCCGGCCTGCAAGAACCTGGGCACGACGCGCATCACGAACGGCGCCTACCGCGAGCACGCGACCGAGTGGAGCATCGGCGAGGCCGCCGGCCTGCTGGCCGCGTTCGCCCTGGACAAGGGCGAGCCGCCGCGCGCCGTGCGGGCCAAGCCCGCGCTGCTGGCCGATTTCCAGCGCCTGTTGCAGCAGCAGGGCGTGCTGCTGGCCTGGCCGCGCTTCGGCGCACTGGTGCCGACGCAGCGCGTGGGCTACCAGCACGCGAAGACCTGAACCGCGGGGGCGCCGCAGCGGTCGGGCGTGCCTGGGGTTTCCCCCATAATCGCCCGCACCGTCATCCCCCCGCCCAGGAGTTCCATGCAAGTTTCCGCGTCCATCTTCAAGGCCTACGACATCCGCGGCATCGTGCCGTCCACGCTCAACGAGGCCGTGGCCGAAGGCCTCGGACGCGCGTTCGGCACCATCGCCCGGCGCGAGGGCGAGACCACGGTGGCCGTGGGCCGCGACGGCCGCCTGTCCGGCCCGGGCCTGTCGGCCGCGCTGGTCCGTGGCCTCGTGGCCGCCGGCGTGCAGGTCATCGACGTGGGCATGGTCACCACGCCCATCCTGTACTTCGCCGCCCACACGCTGGCCAAGAGCGGCATCCAGATCACGGGCAGCCACAACCCCAAGGACTACAACGGCTTCAAGATGATCATGGGCGGCCGCGCCATCTATGGCGAGGAGATCCAGGCCCTGCGCAGCATGATCGAGGCCGAGGACTGGTCGCTGGTGCCGGGCGGCAGCGTGCGCCAAGCCGACGTGCTGCCGGCCTACCGCGAGCGCATCGTGGGCGACGTGAAGCTCGCGCGCCCGCTCAGGATCGTGGTGGATTCGGGCAACGGCATCGCCGGTGCCTCGTCGCCCGCCATCTTTCGCGCGCTGGGCTGCGAGGTGACCGAACTCTTCAGCGAGGTCGACGGCAACTTCCCCAACCACCACCCGGACCCGAGCAAGCCCGAGAACCTGCACGACCTGATCGCCGCGCTCCAGGCCACCGGCGCCGAACTGGGCCTGGCCTTCGACGGCGACGGCGACCGCCTGGGCATCGTCACGCGCGAAGGCAACAACATCTTCCCGGACCGCCAGATGGCCTTGTTCGCGCAGGACGTGCTCTCGCGCGTGCCCGGCGGCACCATCCTGTTCGACGTCAAGTGCTCGCAGCGGCTGGCCCCGGCCATCGAGGCCGCGGGCGGCAAGGCGCTGATGTTCAAGACCGGCCACTCGCTGATCAAGGCCAAGATGAAGGCCATCGAGGCCGAGGGCGGCCAGGCGCCGCTGGGCGGCGAGATGAGCGGCCACATCTTCTTCAAGGAACGCTGGTTCGGCTTCGACGACGGCACCTATGCCGGCGCGCGGCTGCTCGAGATCTTGAGCAAGTCGCCGGATGCCAGCGCCGTGCTCGACGCGCTGCCGACGAGCTTCTCCACGCCCGAACTCAACGTCGGCTGCGCCGAGGGCGAGCCGCATGCGCTGGTGGCCCAGCTCGTGGCGGCTGCGAAGTTCGACGCCCCCGCGGCCATCAACACCATCGACGGCCTGCGCGTGGACTGGCCGGACGGCTTCGGCCTGATCCGCGCCTCCAACACCACGCCGGTGCTGGTGCTGCGCTTCGAGGGCCACACCGAGGCCGCGCTCGAACGCATCCAGACGCAGCTCATGGCGCTGCTGCGTTCGGTCAAGCCCGACGCGCAGATCCAGGCGGCCGCGCATTGAGCCTGGGCGGCGGCCACACTGCATGAGGATCCTGATCGTCAAGCTCTCCTCGCTGGGCGATGTGGTGCAGGCCATGCCGGTCGTGAGCGACCTGCGTGCCGCGCTGCCGCACGCGAGGATCGACTGGGTGGTCGAGGAGTCGTTCGCGCCGCTCGTGGAATGCGTGGTCGGCGTGGAGCGCGTGCTGCGCTTCGCCGGGCGCCGCTGGCGCAAGTCCTGGCTGGACGCCGCGACACGGGCCGAGCGCGCGGCCTTCTTCACGGCGCTGCGGGCCGTGGCGTACGACGCCGTGCTCGACATCCAGGGCCTCATCAAGTCGGGGATGGTGGCGCGCAAGGCGCGCCTGTCCGCCACGGGCTTTCGCGCGACCTATGGCAACCGCAGCGAGGAGTGCGGCTACGAGTGGCCGGTGCGCTTCTTCGCCGACCGCCTGGTGCCCATGCCGCGGCGCGTGCATGCGGTGCAGCGCTACCGCGTGCTGGCCGCCGGCGCGCTGGGCTATGAACTCAAGACGCCGCCCGTCTATGGCCTGCGCGTGGACCGGCCGGCGCCGGTGCGCGCCGTGGTGCTGGCCCACGGCACGACGCGGCCCGACAACGAATGGCCGCAGGCGCACTGGGCCGCGATCGGCCAGCGGCTGGCGGCCGACGGCTTCGAAGTCTGGCTGCCGCATGCCTCGGACACCGAACTGCGCCTGGCCACCGCGCTGGCCGCCGCCATCGGCCCCAAGGCCCGCGTCTGGCCGCGGCTGTCGCTGGCCGGCGTGCTGCACGAGATGGCGGCGGCCACCGGCGTGATCGGCGTGGATTCCGGCCTCAGCCACATGGCGGTGGCGCTGGACCTGCTGCACGTGCAGATCTTCAGCTACCCGCGGGCCTGGCGGGCCGGCCCCGTGGGCCATGCGCACCAGGTGCCGGTCGGCGGCGAACGCGCACCCGGCGTGGACGAGGTCTGGGCCGCCTGGCAGGGCGTGCTGGCCGCCACGCCCCGGCCGGTGCCGCACTGATGCTGCTGCGCCTGTACGGCTGGCTGACCTGGCTGGCGCAACCGTTGCTGCGGCGCAAGCTCGCGCGCCGTGCCGTGGCCGAGCCCGGCTATGGCGCGCATGTGCCCGAGCGTTTCGGCCACTACGGGCAGCCGCCCTCCAGCGGCTGGATCTGGGTGCATGCGGTCTCGCTGGGCGAGACGCGCGCGGCCGCGGTGCTCATCGCCGCGCTGCGCGAGCGCCTGCCCGGCATGCGGCTGTTGCTCACGCACGGCACGGCCACGGGCCGGGCCGAGGGCGCGCGGCTGCTGCGCGAAGGCGATCTGCAGGTCTGGCAGCCCTGGGACACGCCGGGCGCGACGGGGCGCTTCCTGGCGCAGTTCCGACCCCGTGTCGGCATCCTCATGGAAACAGAAATCTGGCCCTGGCTGATCGCCAGCTGCGGCCGGGCCGGCGTGCCGCTGGTGCTGGCCAATGCGCGCCTGTCCGAAAAATCGCTGCAGGGCGCGCAGCGCGTGCCGCTGCTGCCGCCGGCCTATGCCGCGCTCGCGGCGGCCTATGCGCAGACCGAGGACGATGCGGCGCGGCTGCGCGCCGCCGGCGCGCCGGTGGCTGGCGTGTTCGGCAACCTCAAGTTCGACGCCACGCCCGATGCGGCGCAACTGGCGCGTGGGCGCCAATGGCGCGCCGCGGCCGGCAGGCCGGTCGTGCTGTTCGCCAGTTCGCGCGAGGGCGAGGAGGCGGCCCTGCTGGCGCTGCTGCAGGCCGATCCGGCCGCCGCCGCAGCCGTGCAATGGCTGATCGTGCCGCGCCATCCGCAGCGCTTCGATGCCGTCGCGGACCTGGTGCGTGCGCACGGCTTTGCCGTGGCGCGCCGCAGTGGCTGGGGCGATGCGCCGCCGGCCGGCGCGCATGCGGTCTGGCTCGGCGATTCGCTGGGCGAGATGGCGCTGTACTACGGCCTGGCCGACATGGCCTTGCTGGGCGGCAGCTTCGAGCCGCTGGGCGGGCAGAACCTGATCGAGGCCGCGGCCTGCGGCTGCCCGGTGCTGATGGGGCCGCATACCTTCAACTTCGCCGAGGCGGCGGAACTGGCCGAGCAGGCCGGCGCGGCCTTGCGCGTGGAGGATCTGGCGCAGGCCGTGCAGACCGTGCAACGGCTGGTGGCGGACCCTGGGGCGCGCCGGCAGGCCAGTGACGCGAGCCTGGCTTTCGCCGCGTCCCACCGCGGTGCGGCGGCGCGCACGGCGGCTGCCATCGCCGCGCTATGGGACCTCGGCCTACGGCCATAGCCGGGGGAAGAGAAGCGCCGCGCCTTGTCCGCATCGCTGGCATCGTCGTTGCGCAGTGCCTGTTCGATCTCCGCCGGCAAGGTGTGCTGGCCTTCGATCCTGTTGTTGTAGTAGGAATGCATGGCCCGCAGTTGGCCGCGCAGCCCGCGCAGGGCTTCGGGCTGGCACATGCCAGCCAGACGGCTGGCGCTGCGCATCAGGTTATGCGCCTGCTCCAGCAAGGGCCCCAGCCGGTGCTCGCCGGGCAACAGCGGCTCCATCTCCGATGGATGGCTGTAGAGCGAGATTTTCTGCGAGATGCTCAGCGCGCCAGCAAGGCCTCGATGCCTTGCAGGTCCTCGGCGCGCAGGCTGCCGCTGGCCTGGCGCAGGCGCAGCTCGCCCAGCAAGACGTTGTAGCGGGCCTGGGCCAGGTCGCGCTTGGTCTGGTAGAGCTGGCTCTGCGCGTTCAGCACGTCGATGTTGATGCGCACGCCGACCTGGTAGCCCAGCTTGTTGGCGTCCAGCGCGCTCTGGCTGGAGGTTTCGGCCGCTTGCAGCGCCTCGACCTGGCCCTTGCCCGACACCACGCCGAAGTAGGCCGTGCGCGTGTTCTGCACCACGGTGCGGCGGGCCGCTTCCAGGTCGGCCGAGGCCTTCTCTTCGAGCGACAGGGTTTCGCGCACGCGGTTCTGCACCGAATAGCCGGCGAACAGCGGCACCGTGACCTGCACGCCCAGCGAGCCCTGGTTCTGGCGCGTGCCGAAGGCCAGGCTGTTGCTCGGATAGCCCTGCGGATAGCGGTTGATGCCGTAGCTGGCCTGCAGGTCCACCGTGGGCTTGTGGCCGGCGCGCGCCTTCTCGGTCTCCAGCCGCGCGACATCCACGCCGATGCGGGCCTGCTGTACGACGGGATGGCCTTCGGCCTGCTGCACCCAGGTCTCGGCATCGCCGGTCAGCGCAGGCAGCGGCACCGGCTGCGCCAGCGGGGTGGGGCGGGCATCGGTGCGGCTGACCACCGTGTCCAGCGCCAGCTTCTTGACGCGCAGGTCGTTGGCGGCGGCGATCTCCTGGGCCATCACCAGGTCGTGCCGGGCCTGGGCTTCGCGCGTGTCGGTGATGGTGGCGGTGCCGACCTCGAAGTTGCGCCGCGCCGAGGCCAGCTGTTCGGCCACGGCGGCCTTTTGCGCCTGCACGAAGGCCAGCGTGTCCTGTGCCGCCAGCACGTCGAAATAGGCCTGGGCCACGCGGATGACCAGGTCCTGCTCGGCCACCAGCAGCTGGGCCCTGGCGATGTCCGCCAGCTTGAGGCCCTGCTCGTAGCCGGCCCAGTTGCCGGGGCGGTACAGCGGTTGCGTGGCGCCCACGCTGGCCGTCAGCGCGGTGTAGGTACCGTCGACGGGCGGCGTGGTGCTTTCGTAGGTATTGCGCGAGGCGCCGGCCGTGAGGTTGGCGCTGGGCAGGATCAGCGCGCGCGACTGGTCGGCCTTGGCCAGGTTGGCCTCGTACTGGGCGCGTGCGCCCTGGTAGGTGGCGTCGGTGCTGCGTGCGGCTTCGAACAGCTGCACCAGGGTCTGGGCCGATGCGCCGGCCGGCAGCGTGCCGAAGGCCAGCAGGAGCAGCAGGCCGGTGGTGTTGCGTCGGAGTGCGGTCTTGTGTTTTCTTGTCTGCACCATGGCCATGCCTTCGTTAGTAACGGGGAACGGTTGGATCGCGCTGTAGTGACCAGGCGTCGATGCCGCCGCTGATGTTGGCGACCTGCGCAAAGCCCTGCTGGACCAGGAACTGCGCCACGCGCATGCTGCGCGCGCCGTGGTGGCACAGGCAGGCGATGGGCTGGTCGGGGTCGAGCTCGGCCAGGCGCGCGGGAATCTCGCCCATGGGGATGGCCAGTAGCGTGAACCCATCGGGCTTCACGCTGGCCACCGCGAGTTCGGCGGGTTCGCGCACGTCGAGGACCGTGATCTGCCCTGGCTGCCAGCCGTCGAGTTGAGAGGGGTTGACGTGGTCGATCATCGGATCAGAACTGGAAAGGCGACGGTTCCGGAAAGTTCTGAAGCCGCGGCACGATGGCGTCCCAGGGCGAGGTGGTTTCGAATCGGCCTGCGCCGACATGGGTGATGACCTGGGCGCGCATCATGGGCTCGCTGCCGACGATGGCGAACAGCCGGCCGCCCGGCTTGAGCTGCTGCAGCAGGGCCGGCGGCACGGCCGCCACCGAGCCGCTCAGCAGGATGGCGTCGAACGGGCCGTCGGCCGCGGCGCCGTGGGCACCGTCGGCATGGCGCACCTCGGCGTTGGCGATGCCGGCCTCGCGCAGGTTGGCGCGGGCGGTTTCGGCCAGCGCGGCCTCGATCTCCAGCGTCAGCACGCTGGCAGCCAGGCTGGCCATCAGCGCGGCGGAGTAGCCCGAACCGGTGCCGATCTCGAGCACGCGGTCGGTCTTTTGCAGCTTCAGGTCCTGCACGCTGCGCGCTTCCACGCGCGGGGCCAGCATGCAATGGCCGTGGCGCAGGGCCTCGTCGTGCGGGGCGCGCAGCGGCACCTCGGTGTCCATGAAGGCCAGGCCGCGCAGCGCGGCCGGCGTGAACTGCTCGCGCCGCACCTGCCCCAGAAGTTCCAGCACGGCTGCATCCAGCACATCCCAGGGGCGGATCTGCTGCTCGATCATGTTGAAACGGCTGCGTTCGATTTCGGCGGGGGTCATTTTTTCAGGGAGGCGTAGCGGGAGACGCGAAGTCACGACAGAGCTGGGATTCTAGAGGGCAGGGCCTGGGCCGGCCCCAAGAGGCCATGCAGGATGATGTCCAGCTGGGAGGCAATGTAGCGTTCCGGCATCAATTGGCCCGACGCCGGCCCGACCAGGCCCATCGCATGCTTGTGCATGACCAGGTACAGGATGGCGCTGGTCACGCTGTAGACGGCGTATTCGGCGTCGAGCGGGCGGAACTCGCCGCGGTCGATGCCGCGCTGGATCACACGGCGCAGCAGCTGCTGCGAGGGCTGCACCACCTCTGCGTGGTAGCAGGCCGCCACCTCCGGGAAGTTCTGCGCCTCGCTGAGCACCAGCTTGGTCAGGCCGGTGAGCTTGGTGGCACCCACCCGCGCCCACCAGGACTGCAGGGCATGGCGCAGCATGTCGGCGGCACTGTCGCTGCCGCCGTCCATGGCCTCGTACTCGGCATTCCAGTCGGCGAAGCGGGCCGCGAGGTTCTCCTGCACGACGGCGCGGAACAACTCGGCCTTGCTCGGGAAGTACAGGAACAGCGTGCCCTTGGAGACACCGGCCCGGGCCGCCACGGCCTCCACCTTGGTGGCGGCGAAGCCCTTCTCGACGAACAGTTCCAGCGCCGCGTCCAGCAATTCGCTCGGGCGCGCGTCCTTGCGCCGGGCCCGCTTGCCGGCGGCCGTGGTGCTGGGAGTGTCGGAGGGGCTTGGCATTCCTTAATGACTGACCGGTTAGTAATGTAGGCAGTCGGGAATCGGCCTGTCAAGGCGGGCCGGCGCTCAACGTCCCAGGCGCAGCGCCAGCCATTCGCGCACCACGGCCGAGGTGTTGGACAGGCCGTAAGTCGACGGCAGCCACTCCAGCACGGGCCGCTGCAGCGGCACCGCGAAGCCCATGGGCGCGGGCAGGACCGTGAGGCCGGTCGCCTCGAAGGCGCGCACGGCGCGCGGCATGTGCCAGGCGCTGGTGACCAGCGCGATGCGTTCGATGCCGTCGCGGCGCAGCAGCGCCGCCATGTTCTGGGCGTTCTCGATGGTGTCGCGCGAGCGGCTGTCGGCCCAGCGCAATGGCGCCAGGCCGGTGCGGGCCAGCAGGCGCGCCACCGCATCGGCCTCGTCGGGATGTTCGGCTTCGCCCGCATTGGCCCAGCCGATGCCGCCGGCAAAGCCCAGCGGCAGGCCGCTCTCGCGCGCGAGCCAGGCGCCGTACAGGGCCCGCGCACCGGTCTGGCTGGACGGCTGCGGGCCTTCGAGTTCGGGCACGCGCGGGTACAGGCCGCCGCCCAGCGCGACCACGGCCTGCACCTGCCGGGCCTGCAGCCGGGCCGCGGCCTCGGCCGGCGGCAGCGCCGCCACGGGCGGCAACAGCAGGTCGGACAGCCGCACCGCCACCGCATTGCTGCACAGCAGCCACAGCAGCACCAGGCCGGCCAGGCCCAGCGCACGCCCGGCCGCGCGCCGGCGCCGCGCCAGCAGCCAGCCGAACGCGATCAGCAGCAGGGGGCCGGCCGGCGGCAGCACCAGGGTGGAAAGGATGGGGCGCCACTCGGCAGGATTCATGGGGAAGCGGTGCGGCAGAAGGTGGATCGGAACGGGCCGGGCATTCTCGTGGATGGCCACGGCACAATGCCGGCTGCGGATTTTTGCGAAGGGCATGGCATGGCAACGGAAACCATCACATTGGGCGGCGGCTGCTTCTGGTGCACCGAGTCGGTGTTCAAGGAAGTCCAGGGCGTGCTCGACGTGGAGAGCGGCTACAGCAACGGCCAGCTTCCGCGGCCCAGCTACGAGCAGGTCTGCACCGGCCGCACCGGCCACAACGAGGTGGTGCGCCTGCAGTTCGACCCGGCGCAGATCAGCCTGCGCGAGATCCTGGAGATCTTCTTCGTCGTGCACGACCCGACCACGCTGAACCGCCAGGGCAACGACGTGGGCACGCAGTACCGCAGCGGCATCTACCTGGACAACCCGGCCCAGGAGCCCATCGCGCGCGAGGTCATCGCCGAGCTGGCCGGCCACGGCGGCGCGCCCATCGTGACCGAGGTGCTGCCGGTGGCCAACTACTGGCCGGCCGAGGAATACCACCAGGACTTCTTCGAGAAGAACCCCACGCAGGGCTACTGCATGGCCGTCGCGGCGCCCAAGGTCGCCAAGTTCCGCAAGACCTTCAGCCGCCTGGCCAGGCATTGAGCCCTTCGTGATGCGCCGCCTGCGCCTGTTCCAGCGCCGGCCACTGTGGTGGCTGGGCCTGCTGCTGGGCGTCTGGCTGTCCGCGCAGACGCTGGCGTTGGCGCACCGCGAGGTGCACGGCAGCGCTGGCGACCATTTCCATGCCGGCCATGCCGCGGCCGACTGCCAGCTCTACGACCATGCCGGCGCGGCCGACCTGCTGGCCGGCCTGCTCCTGCCGGTGCTGCCGGCCGTGGCGGCACCGGCACCGCTGGCCGCGCCGTGCCCGGCGCCGCGGGCGCCGGCGCCACCGCCGTTCCAGGCCCGCGGCCCGCCCGCGCTTCGCTGAATCCCCCCGTCCCGGCCCGCGCGCCTGTCGCAAGACAGGTGCGCGCGGCTGCATGCACGACCGATTTCAACGAAGCCATCCCATGTCTCCTCATTTCTCGCGCGGCGCCGTCGCCGCCGCCGTTTCGCTGGCCTGCCTGTCCCCTGTGTGGGCGCAGTCCGAGTCCGCCACGCTGAAGGAAGTCACCGTGACCGGCAACCCGCTGGGCACGGCCGATGCCGCCCAGCCCACCTCACGCCTGGAAGGCGATGAACTGACCCTGCGCCGCCAGGGCACGCTGGGCCAGACGCTGGACGGGCTGCCCGGCGTGGGCAGCACCTATTTCGGCCCCAACGCCAGCCGGCCCGTGATCCGCGGCCTGGACGGCGACCGCATCCGCGTGCTGCAGAACAGCGGCGCGATGCTGGACGCCTCGGCGTTGAGCTTCGACCATGCCGTGCCCTCCGATCCCCTGACCGTGGAGCGCATCGAGGTGCTGCGCGGCCCCGGCGCGCTGCTGTACGGCGGCAGCGCGGTCGGCGGCGTGGTCAACCTGATCGACAACCGCATCCCGCGCGCGCCGCAGTTCGATGCCAAGGGCGGCATCACGGGCGCGGCCGAGGCGGGCCTGTCCACCGGCAACAAGGGCCGCGATGGCGCGCTGCTGCTCGAAGGCGGCAACGACCGCTACGCGCTGCATGCGGATGTCAGCAAGCGCCGCACCGGGGATGTCTCCGTGCCGGTCGATCTGCCCTGCAGCAAGCCCGGCAGCGCCGAGCTGGCGCGGCGCATCTGCAACTCCGCCAGCGACACCGAGAGCGGCTCGGTCGGCGGCTCGCTGTTCTTCGACCACGGCTACCTGGGCGCCTCCATCACCGACTACCGCAGCGACTACGGCACCGTGGCCGAGGACGATGTCACCATCGGCATGCGCTCGCGCCGCTATGCGCTGGCCGGCGAGTGGCGCACGCTCCCGGGCTGGTTCAGCAGCGTCAAGCTGCAGGCCGCGCACACGCGCTACCGCCACACCGAGTTCGAGGGGGACGAGGCCGGCACGCGCTTTCGCAACCAGGGCAACGACCTGCGCCTGGAAGCCCGCCACCGGCCCATCGGCCCGCTGGAAGGCGTGGTCGGCCTGCAGCTGGACAGCAACCGCTTCTCCGCCGAGGGCGAAGAGGCCTTCGCGCCGGCCAGCCGCACGCGCCAGTCGGCGCTGTTCGTCTACGAGGAGCTGCCCACCAACTGGGGCAAGTGGACGCTGGGCGGCCGCGTCGAGCGCGTGCGCGTGCGGTCGAACGGCAGCAGCGATCCGGACATCACGCGCTTCGAAACCGGCGAGCGCAGCTTCACGCCGGCGAGCCTGGCCGGCGGCATGCTCGTCAAGCTCTCGCCGGCCTGGCAGTTCACGGCCAACCTGGCGCACAGCGAGCGCGCACCGCGCGACTACGAGCTGTTCGCCAACGGCCCGCACCTGGCCACGGCCGCCTGGGAGACCGGCGACGCCTCCCTGCGCAAGGAAAAGTCCAACAGCCTGGACCTGGGCCTGGCCTGGCAGTCCGGCCCGCACAAGGCGGCGCTGAACGTCTACGCCAGCCGCTTCGCCAACTACATCGGGCTCGTGGACACCGGCAACACGCGCAGCGCCGAGGGCGAGCTCAACCCCACGGACGGCGACGAGGCCCTGGCCGACCTGCGCTATGCCGGCGTGCGCGCGCGCTTCCACGGCGCCGAGGCCAGCGGCACGCTGCGCCTGCTGGGCGCGGGCGGCCTGGGCCGTGCGGAGGACATCGGCACGCTGGACTTCCTGTGGCGCGCCGACCTCGTGCGCGCGACCGACCTGGACAGCGGCGAGCCGCTGCCGCGCATCGCACCGGCCCGCCTGGGCGGCACGCTGTCCTGGGCGCGCGGCCCCTGGGGCGCGCAGCTGGGCGTGGACCTCGTCCGCGCGCAGCGCCGCGGTGCCGGCCGAGGGCCAGCGCGCGACCGACGGCTATGCGCTGTGGAATGCCGCGCTGAGCTACCGCATGCCGCTGGGCGGCTCCGAACTGCTGTGGTTCGCGCGCGTGGACAACCTCACCGACACGCTGGCCTACAGCGCCGTGTCGGTGCTGACGACCACGGCCTTTCCGAAGGCGCCGCTGCCCGGACGCAGCGCGCGGCTGGGCGTGCGGCTGAACTTCTGAAGCGAGACGAAGCCATGCGCAGGCATGACACCGCGGCGCATGGCCACTGTGCTGAAGGCCGCGGAGCAGGCACAAGAGTGCACCCGCGGAACTGTCTCTGCCAGGCCGCTGGGCGCGCCCCTCGAGTGGGACGGGATGTCTACACGCAGTGAGACATCCGAACGGGGTGGTTCATTTCATGCGCCGCGGAAGCAGGACATGCCCCAGGGCGTCAGCTTCACGGGCAGGTGGTAGTGGCGCGCCGTGTCGGCCACCGCGAAGCGGAACACCTGCACGTCCATGAACGGCCGGCTCGGGCAATGGGTGCCGCGCGCGCGGTAGTAGTCGGCCACGTGCAGGCGCAGCTCGTACGGCCGGGCCCCATGGGCTCGGCCACGCCTTCGATGGCCGCAACCAGGCCGTTGCCGCCGACCGGAGCCCGAAACCAGTTCGCGCCACTGTCCGTCCTTCGTGGAACAGCACGTCGACGCGCATGTTGCGCGCGACCAGGCCATTGGCGACATCGACGACGTGGACGGAAATGGTTTGCATGGCACGCGCGGGAAGTGAGGGCGCCGCATCCTACCGTGCCGCCGGCGCCGCACCCTCCAGCCCGGTCGCGTAGCGCTGCGCCTCCTCGCGCAGCCAGGCGATGAAGTCCAGCGGCGGCGCGGCCGCCTGCGGCCAGACCATCCAGTAGGGGTAGGCATAGGGCGCGCGGATGGCGGTCAGCGCGACGAGTTCGCCCTGGCGAAGCAGGCCGTCGACCAGGCTCACGCGCTCCAGCGCCACGCCCAGGCCCAGCCGCACCGCCTGGAGCGAGAGATTGGAATCGTTGATCCAGAGCCCGCCTTCGGGCGAGGGCTCGGGCAGGCCGGCCCGCTGGCACCAGGGGGCCCAGGATTCGGCCGAGCGGATCAGCGGGCATTGCAGCACCTCGGCCGGCGTGCGCGGCAGCGCGCCGCCGTTCAGGCCGGGCGCGGCGACCATCACCAGTTCGTCCGTGAACAGCTGCTCCTGCACCATGCCGTCCCAGGGGCCCTGGCCCATGCGGATGGCCAGCTGCGCGCCGGCCTGGCGCAGGTCCTGCAGGTCCAGGCTGGCCTGCAGCCGCACGCGCCGGCCCGGGTGCGCCGCCAGGTAGCGCGGCAGCCGCGGCAGCAGCCAGTGCTGGCCGAAGGAGGGGATCAGCGCCACCACGAGCTCGCCCGCGCGCGGCCGGATGCGCAGCGCGCGCGTGGCATCGCCGATGCCCTGCAGCGCCTCGCGCACCTGCAGCGCGTAGAGCCGGCCGTTCTCCGCCAGGCGCACGCCGCGGCCCTCGCGCTCGAACAGCGCCAGGCCCAGCAGGCTTTCGAGCTGGCGCAGCTGCTGGCTCACGGCCGAATGCGTGACATGCAGCTCCTCGGCCGCGCGGCCCACGCTGCCGAGCCGCGCGACGGCCTCGAAGCAGCGCAGGGCATTCATGGGTGGCAGGTCGTTCATGTCAGTTTTCCTAACGGATTCGACAACAAGATGTCGATGGTAGGGGCGGTGCTTCTTCGTTAGATTTCCGGCTCGCTCGCGCATGGACGCGGGCCGATGAAGGAGAACTGAAATGATGCAGCTGGTCGGCATGCTCGACTCGCCCTATGTGCGCCGCGTCGCGGTGAGCCTGGAATTGCTGGGCCTGCCGTTCGAATCGCGGCCGATCTCGGTGTTCCGGCAGGTGGACGCCTTCCGCGCGATCAATCCCGTCGTCAAGGCGCCCACGCTGGTGACGGCCGAGGGCACCGTGCTGATGGACTCCAGCCTGATCCTGGACCACGCCGAGAGCCTGGCCGGCCCGGCGCGCAGCCTGTGGCCGGCAACGGCGCCCGAGCGCCTGCGCGCCCTGCGGCTCACGGGCCTGGCGCTGGCGGCCTGCGAGAAGGCCGTGCAGATCGTCTACGAGCAGCAGGTGCGCCCGCCCGAGAAGCAGCACCAGCCCTGGCTGGACCGCATCCATGCCCAGATGCTGGCCGGCTTCGGCGCGCTGGAGGACGAACTGCGGCGCGGCCCGCCGCCGCCGGCGGCCGGCGGCCAGCCGATCGGGCAGGCCGAACTGACGCTGGCCGTGGTCTGGCATTTCGCGCGGCAGCTCGTGCCGGACCACCTGCCCGAGGCACCGTTCCCGCTGCAGCGCGCGGCCTCCGGGCGCGCCGAGGCGCTGGCGGCGTTCGCGGCCTGGCCGCACGCGTGACTCAACGCCAGCCCAGCCGCCGCGACACCTCCTGGGCCGCCGCGCGCACCGCCTGCGCCGCGGCCGAATCCCAGTCCGCCGGGAAATGGTCCTGGTGGCCCAGCGCCGTGACCACGATGGCCGGCTGGCCCTCGTGGTCCAGCGCCGCGGCGCTGAAGGCGTTGACGCCCGGCATGGGCCGGCCGTTGGCCCGCGCCACGCCATGGGCACGGTGCTCGGCCACGGCCGTCGCGAGCTCGGCGCGCTGCGCGGGCGGCAGCGGCCGGCCGGCCTGGTCCGGGTCGCCCAGCGGGCCGGCCAGCGTGCGTTCGATGCGCTCGATGGGCAGCACCGCCGCGAAGGCCCGCCCCGTGGCCGTGTTGAGCAGCGACATCACCGTGCCCGCGCGCATCGACACATGCAGCGGCTGGCGCGCGTCGATCATGCGCACGATGGTGGCGCCGAAGTTGCCCCAGACCGCCAGCGCCACGGCATAGCCCGTGCGCTGCGCGAGCTCCTCGGCCACGGGCATGGCCGCCTTCACGGGGTCGAGCTGGTGCAGGTACGTCAGCCCCAATTGCAGGGCCGCCGGGCCCAGCGCATAGTGGCCCGTGCCGGCGTCCTGCGCGATCAGGTCCAGCCTGCCGAAGCTCACGAGGTAGGGGTGGGCACGCGAGGGCGGCATGTCGGCCGCGGCGGCCAGGTCCTTGAGCGACATCGGCCCCGGCTGGCCCGCCAGGGCCAGCAGCAGGCGGGCTCCCACCTCGGCCGACTGCACTGCGCGCTGGCCCTTGTCTTGTGTTTTGTCCATGCCTGTGAGTTTGCAGGATGCAAATCCATTTGACAAATGCAAACGAACGGAAATAATGCGAACCAGTTTGTCAATGACAAATCTCAACCCGCAGGAGACACCCCGATGAGCCAGCAGAAGAAGTTCGCCTCCCAGGCCGACCTCGAGGAAAAGAAGGTCACCTTCAGCCAGATTTCCGAGCACGCCTGGGCCTACACGGCCGAGGGCGACCCCAACACCGGCATCGTCATCGGCGACGACGCGGTGCTGGTGGCCGACACCCAGGCCACGCCCGCGATGGCCGCCGACGTGATCCGCCGCATCCGCGAGGTGACGGACAAGCCGATCAAGTACGTGGTGCTGACGCACTACCATGCCGTGCGCGTGCTGGGCGCCAGCGCCTACCAGCCCCAGCAGATCCTGGCCAGCCAGGACACCTGGGACCTGATCGTCGAGCGCGGCGAGCAGGACAAGGCCAGCGAGATCGGCCGCTTCCCGCGCCTGTTCCAGAACGTGGAGACGGTGCCGCCCGGCCTGACCTGGCCGACCATGACCTTCACGGGCAAGATGACCGTCTGGCTCGGCAAGCTCGAGGTGCAGCTGCTGCAGCTGGGCCGCGGCCACACCAAGGGCGACACGGTGGTCTGGCTGCCGGGCGAGAAGACGCTGCTGTCGGGCGACCTCGTGGAGTTCGGCGCCACGCCCTATGCCGGCGATGCCTACTTCAAGGACTGGCCGCAGACGCTGGACAACCTGGCCGCGCTGCAGCCCAAGGCCCTGGTGCCGGGCCGCGGCGCCGCCCTGACCACGCCGGCCGACGTGGCCCAGGGCCTGCGCGAGACGCGCGACTTCATCGCCGACGTCTACGCCAGCGTGCAGAAGGGCGTGGCCGCCGGCAAGGACCTCAACGCCGTCTACAAGGACACCTTCGCGGCGCTCCAGCCCAAGTACGGCCATTGGGTCATCTTCGACCACTGCATGCCCTTCGACGTGACGCGCTGCTTCGACGAGGCCACGCAATACGCCGACCCGCGCATCTGGACCGCCGAGCGCGACATCCAGATGTGGAAGACGCTCGAAGGCTGAGCGCACCGGGGAGAGGAGACATGCACATCCGAGAACTGGCGACCCGGCAGCCCCAGGACTTCCAGAAGGTCGTGTTCGACTACGTCCGGCATGCCGACCAGGATGCACCGGCGCCCGCGCGCCATCCCGTCGTCGTGGTCGGCGCCGGCCCGGTCGGCCTGGCCCTGGCCATCGACCTGGCCCAGCAGCAGGTGCCCGTGGTGCTGCTGGACAACGACCACAAGCTTTCGACCGGTTCGCGCGCGATCTGCTTTTCCAAGCGCTCGCTCGAAATCTTCGACCGCCTGGGCTGCGGCGAGGCCATGGCCGCCAAGGGCGTGTCCTGGAAGGTCGGCCGCGTGTTCCTGCGCGGCGAGGAGGTCTACAGCTTCGACCTGCTGCCCGAGGACGGCCATGCGCGCCCGGCCTTCGTGAACCTGCAGCAGTACTACGTCGAAGGCTTCCTGGCCGAACGCGCCGCGGCGCTGCCGCTCATCGACGTGCGCTGGCAGAACAAGGTCACGGGCGTCGAGCAGCAGGGCGACCACGCGCTGCTGACCATCGAGACGCCCGACGGCCCCTACCGGCTGCAGGCCGACTGGGTGGCTGCCTGCGACGGCTCGCGCTCGGCCGTGCGCCAGCTGCTGGGCCAGGAAAGCCACGGCCGGGTGTTCCGCGACCGCTTCCTGATCGCCGACGTGAAGATGAAGGTGGACTTCCCGGCCGAGCGCTGGTTCTGGTTCGACCCCGACTTCCACCGCAACCAGAGCGTGCTGCTGCACATGCAGCCCGACGGCGTCTGGCGCATCGACTTCCAGCTCGGCTGGGACGCCGACCCCGAAGCCGAGAAGCGGCCCGAGAACATCATGCCGCGCGTGCGCGCGCTGCTGGACGCCTCGCCGTTCAAGGGCGCCGAGGTGGAACTCGAATGGGCCAGCGTCTACACCTTCGCCTGCCAGCGCATGGACGCCTTCCGCCATGGCCGCGTGCTGTTCGCGGGCGACTCGGCGCACGGCGTCTCGCCGTTCGGCGCGCGCGGCGCCAACTCGGGCCTGCAGGACGCCGAGAACCTGGCCTGGAAGCTGGCCGCCGTGCTGCGCCGGCAGGCGCCCGATGCGCTGCTGGACAGCTATGCCCGCGAACGCGAGCTGGCGGCCGACGAGAACATCCTGAACTCCACGCGCGCCACCGACTTCATCACGCCCAAGAGCGAGATCAGCCGGCTGTTCCGCGACGCCGTGCTGCAGCTGGCGCGCCGGCATGCGTTCGCGCGGCGCATGGTCAACAGCGGGCGGCTGTCGGTGCCGGCCACCTTGCACGGCTCGGTGCTCAACACGGAGGACGCGGACGGCTTCGCGGGCCGCATGGTGCCCGGCGCCGTGGCCGCCGATGCGCCCGTGGCCGGCGGCTGGCTGCTGCGGCGCCTGGCCGGCACGCGCTTCGCGGCCCTGGTGTTCGGCGAAGGCGAGGGCGCCCAGGCCAGCCTGCGCGCGCTGGCCGCGGCCGAGCTGCCGCTGCAGGTCGAACGGCTGCCGCTGGATGCAGCCCACGCGCTGGCGGCCGCGCGCTACGACGCGCAGGACGGCACGACTTACTTGCTGCGCCCGGACCAGCATGTCTGCGCGCGCTGGCGCCGGCCCACGGCCGCCGCGCTGCGTGCCGCCCACGACCGCGCCCTGGCCAGGGCCTGAAGGAGACCGCCATGCCGACGACACCGGAACACCTGGACACCAGCGCGCGCCTGGCCGCGCCCGACGATTTCTACGAAGCCCTGATCGACGCCCACCAGGGCCTGTCGACCGACGAGAGCCATGCGCTCAATGCGCGCCTGGTGCTGCTGCTGGCCAACCAGGTCGGCAGCCTGCCGGTGCTGCGCGAAGCCCTGGCCGCGGCCCGCGGCGCCTGAGAATTTCACAACCGACGGAGACAACCATGACCCGCTTCCTCGCCACCGGCCTGCTGGCCGCCACACTGTCCTTCGGCGCCGCGGCGCAATCCGGCAAACCCATCGAATGGGTGGTCGGCTATGCGGCCGGCGGCGGCTCCGACGCCGTGGCGCGCGCCACGGCCGAGGCCATGACCAAGACGCTGGGCGCGCCCGTGATCGTCAACAACAAGCCCGGCGCGGCCACCAACATCGCGGCCGAGTACGCGGTGCGCGCCAAGGACGTGGAGAACACCGTCTTCACGGCCGACTTCGCCACGCTGGCCGTGAACCCCTTCCTGTTCCCCAAGCTGCCCTACAGCGCCGAGAAGGACCTCAAGCCCGTGGGCCTGCTGGCGCGCTTCCCGCTCGTGCTGGTGGTCGGCCCGCAGGTACCGGCCAGCAACTGGAAGGAGTTCGTGGCCTGGGCCAAGGCCCAGAACGGCAATGTCAACTACGCCTCGGCCGGCGTCGGCAGCCCGCACCACCTGGCCACCGAGCTGCTGGCCGAGCAGGGCGGCCTGAAGCTCACGCACGTGGCCTACAAGGGCGCGGCGCCCGCGGTGGCCGACGTGCTGGGCGGCCAGGTGCCGTTCATGCTCGTGGACACCGCGAGCGGCAACCAGTTCGTGCTGTCGGGCAAGCTCAAGGCCATCGGCGTGGCCAGCGCCCAGCGCATCGCCAGCCTGCCCAACGTGCCCACGCTGGCCGAGCAGGGCCTGGCGGGCTACGAGGCCTACGCCTGGCAGGGCCTGACCGTGCCGGCCGGCGCGACCGATGCCACCGTGGCCCGCTACAGCCGCGCGCTGCAGGAGGCGCTGGCCTCGCCGACCGTGAAGGCCGGCTACGAGGCCCTGGGCGTGGAAGGCCTGCCCGGCACGCCCGAGCAGATGGCCGCCTACGTGAAGCAGGAGCGCGAGCGCTGGGGCCGCGTGATCCGCGCCAACAACATCAGAATCGATTGACCACCCCTCTGCGCGCTGCGCGTTTGAAAGGAAGAACTTCCATGGCCCAGGACCAGCTGCGTTACCAGAGCGGCTTCGGCAACGAGTACGCCACCGAAGCCGTGCCCGGCAGCCTGCCGCAAGGGCGCAACAGCCCGCAGCGCGCGCCGCACGATCTCTACCCCGAGCTGATCTCGGGCACGGCGTTCACGGCGCCGCGCCACGAACAGCGGCGCAGCTGGATGTACCGGCGCCAGCCCTCGGTGGTCGCGGGCCGCTACCAGCCCTATGCGCAGCCGCTGTGGACCACGGGCGGCGACGCCGGCACGGCGCTGGCGCCCGAGCCGCTGCGCTGGCATCCGGTGCCGCTGGAGGGGGCCGAGCTCGACTTCGTCGACGGCATGCGCACGCTGGCCGCCAACGGCGATGCCGATGCGCAGACCGGCGTGGGCTCGCTCGTCTACGTGGCCGGCAAGTCCATGGGCCGGCGCTCCTTCGTCAATGCCGACGGCGAGCTGCTGCTCGTGCCGCAGCAGGGCCGGCTCCTGGTCACGACGGAGCTCGGCGTGCTCGCCGTCGCGCCCGGCGAGATCGCGCTGCTGCCGCGCGGCCTGGCCTTCAAGGTGGCCTTGCCCGACGGCCTGTCGCGCGGCTATGTCTGCGAGAACTACGGCGCGCAGTTCCGCCTGCCCGAACTGGGGCCCATCGGCTCCAACGGCCTGGCCAATGCGCGCGACTTCCTCGCGCCCGTGGCCGCCTACGAGGACGAGGCCGGTCCCTACGAACTGATCAAGAAATTCGGCGGCCGCTTCTGGCGCGCGCCGGCCAAGGGCACGCCGTTCAACGTCGTGGCCTGGCACGGCAACCTGGCGCCCGTGAAGTACGACACCAAGAACTTCATGACCATCGGCTCGATCAGCTTCGACCACCCGGACCCGTCGATCTTCACGGTGCTGACCTCGCCCAGCGACACGCCGGGCACGGCCAACTGCGACTTCGTGATCTTCCCGCCGCGCTGGCTGGTCATGGAGGACACCTTCCGTCCGCCCTGGTACCACCGCAACCTCATGAGCGAGTTCATGGGCCTGGTCATCGGCGAGTACGACGCCAAGCCCGGCGGCTTCAAGCCCGGCGGCGCGAGCCTGCACAATGCCATGGTGCCGCACGGCCCGGACGAGGAGGCGTTCGAGAAGGCCTCCTCGGTGGACCTGAAGCCGCAGAAGCTGGACAACACGCTGGCCTTCATGTTCGAGAGCCGGTACCGCTTCATCCCGACCGCCTGGGCGTTGAACAGCGCGCCTCTGGACCACGACTACGCCGACTGCTGGGCCGGCCTCAAAGACCACTTCAAACCATGACCTCTGTGAACGCCACCCACGACCCGAAGCTGCGCAGCTGGGTCGCCTCCGCCAACGCGGCGGGCTGCGATTTTCCGATCCAGAACCTGCCGTTCGGCCGTTTCCGCCCGGCCGGCAGCGCGGAGCCTTTGCGCATCGGCGTCGCCATCGGTGACCAGGTGCTGGACCTGCAGGCCGCAGGCCTGGTGGACCATGCCGACATGAACGCGCTGATGGCCGCCCCGCCGGCCGCGCGCCAGGCCCTGCGCGCGCGCCTGTCCGCCGGCCTGGCCGAGGGCAGCGCCGAGCAGGCGGCCTGGGCCCGGGCCCTGGTGCCGCAGGCGCAGTGCGAATACACCGTGCCCTGCGAGGTGCGCGACTACACGGACTTCTACACCAGCGTGCACCACGCCACCACGGTGGGCAAGCAGTTCCGGCCCGACAACCCGCTGCTGCCCAACTACAAGTGGGTGCCGATCGGCTACCACGGCCGCGCCAGCTCCATCGTGGTCAGCGGCACTTCGTTCAAGCGCCCGCAGGGCCAGACCAAGGCGGCGGATGCGGCCCTGCCCAGCTTCGGCCCCTGCAAGCGGCTGGACTACGAGCTGGAACTGGCCTACTTCGTCGGCCAGGGCAATGCGCTGGGCGAGCCGGTCGGCATCGACGCGGCCGAGGACCACCTGTTCGGCGTGGGCCTGTTCAACGACTGGTCGGCGCGCGACCTGCAGGCCTGGGAGTACCAGCCGCTGGGCCCGTTCCTGTCGAAGAACTTCGCCTCCACGGTCTCGCCCTGGATCGTGACCATGGAGGCGCTGGCGCCGTTCCGCGCCCCGTTCGCGCGGCCCGCGGACGACCCGCAGCCCCTGCCGTACCTGGACAGCGCGGCCAACCGCGCGCACGGCGCGCTCGACATCACCCTGGAGGTCTGGCTGCAGACCGCCAGGATGCGCGCGGCCGGCGAAGAGGGCGTGCGGCTCACGCGCGGCAACACCACGCAGGCCGCTTACTGGACGGCCGCGCAGCTCGTCGCGCACCACACCGTGAACGGCTGCAATCTGAACCCGGGCGACCTGCTGGGCTCGGGCACGCTGTCGGGCCCGACGCCGGGCGAGGCCGGCTCCCTGCTCGAGCTCTCGCAGGGCGGCAAGCAGCCCGTGGCGCTGCCCAACGGCGAGACGCGCAGCTTCCTGGAGGACGGCGACACGCTGATCCTGCGCGGCTGGTGCGAGCGCGCGGGCGCGGTGCGCATCGGGCTGGGCGAGGCGCGCGGCACGGTGCTGGGCTGATGCCGGTCTGATCCTCCATCTGGGGGATGAGGCGAGCGCCTGCGATTCCAACAATCGGCGCATCACTTCGCAACCAAGGAGAACGTGATGCGCAAGCGAATCGCAGCCTGCCTGCTGGGCCTGGCGCCCTGGGCCTTCGCCCAGACCGGCGCCTTCGACGGCGAATGGACGGCCCACTTCAACGCGGCCAACCAGCCGCGCACGGCCAGGGTCGTCATCAAGGGCGAGGGTGGCAGCTGGCAGACCCTCTACCTGCCGCAGGGCGCCGACATCTGCTTCAAGCTGGAGGTTCCCATCGAGGTGAGCAGCACCACGGCGCAGGAGATCACCTTCCGGGGACGGGCCTCCAAGGCGCTGGCCGGCTGCGCCGACGGCAACCCGGTCACGCTCAAGCGCGTGGACGACAAGACCCTGGAGGGGGCCATGGGCGACGGAAGGCCCGTCAGGCTGGTGCGGTGACGCTTCCCTGAAGGCGGCGGCCCGGCTGGCGGGCGCGGATCGGGCCCGGACGCCCGGCGCGCCTGCCTGCGGCGACGCTTCTGCGCGACATGCACTGCGCGGATGCCGGTGCATTCACCCAGTCCGCGCAAGGCCATGCGACAAGACTTTCATCGGTTGTGTACAAACATGCAAATAGAAAGTATTTGCATTTTTGCGACCGGATGGGATGACAGGTTCAAATGGCACAGACGGTAGGGCTTGCGAGGCACGCGACCGTGAAGGCGCAAGCGCGCTGTTCCGCGCGGAAGCGCAGGCAACCGCCCAGCGCGGACTTGGCAGCGTGCTGGTGCACCAGCCTCGGGGCCATGGCGTGGCAACCGCATGTGCTGCTGCATTGGCGTATGCCTACTTGGGAAGCCATGCCTGCAAGGCCACTGACCCAACGTGAACGGGAGATCCTCGCGCTGCTCGCGCAGGGGCGCACCAACAAGCAGATCGCCATCCTGCTCGGCATCAGCGACTTCACGGTGCGCGACCATGTGTCCTCGCTGTTGCGCAAGACCGGAACCACCACGCGGACGCAATTGGCCGTGTGCCTGATCCAGCAGGACGAAGCCAGGGACGGCGTGCCTTCCGCCCCTGGGATGGCCCCCCTACATCCGTAGGGTGCAACGCCGGGGGCAGCGCCGGTACGCTCGTCCGGCGCCCATGCGCGTCACGTTTTTCCCTCTGCAGAACCCGATGTCAGCCGCTCTCCTGATTCCATTCCGCCTGTTCCTGTCGATTCTGGCCTGCCTGTGCACCGCCGCATTGGCGGCGACACCCGCGCCGGTGGCCGAACGTGACGGCATCCGCGAGCACCGGCTCGCCAACGGGCTGCGCATCGTGCTGGCGCCGGACGGCGCACAGCAGAACGTGTTCTTCAACCTCGTGGTGCTGGCCGGTTCGCTGGCCGATCCCGAGGGCAAGGGCGGCACGGCCCATCTGCTAGAACACATGGCCTTCAAGGGCACGCCGCAGCGCAGCGGCGCGCAACTGGTGGATGGCCTGCGCGCACGCGGCATCGCCTTCAACGCGACCACCAGCCATGACCGCACGCGCTACACCGCCGTGCTCGACGGCGACCCGGCCAAGCTCGACTGGCTGCTGGCGCTGGAGGCCGAGCGCATGGCCGCACTGCGCCTGGAGCAGGCCGCGCTGGAGGCCGAGCGCAGCGTGGTGCTGCGCGAGATGGAGAAGGTGCAGGACGAGCCGTTCCAGGCCCTGAGCCACGCCATGCTGGCCGCAGCGACGCCGGGGCGGGGCCTGGGCCGCCACGTGCTCGGCACGCGCGAGGAGCTGGCAGCCATCGGTCTGGACGACCTGCACCGCTTCCATGCCGCGCACTACCGGCCCGACAACGCCGTGCTGGTGCTGACCGGCGGCTTCGATCCGGGCGCCGCGCTGGCCGCGGCGCAGCGCCACCTCGGCGCCCTGCAGGCATCCGGGCAGGCGCAGCCGGCACCGCGCGCCGCGCTGGTGCCGCCCGTTGCCCCGGCGCACGGCGAGGTGCGGCGCGGCAACACCGAACTGCTGGCGCTGGCCTATCCGCTGCCGCCGGCGCAGGACCCCGCCAACGTGGCGCTGGCGGCGCTGGCCGACATCTTCGCCGGCGAGCCCCATGGCCGCCTGTACCGCGCGCTGGTGCAGCCCGGACGGGCCCAGGGCGT
Organism: Pseudorhodoferax sp.; assembly: GCA_049840715.1. Classification (GTDB taxonomy): domain Bacteria; phylum Pseudomonadota; class Gammaproteobacteria; order Burkholderiales; family Burkholderiaceae_C; genus Pseudorhodoferax. Next base: position 340,031 of record JASGJO010000029.1, on the reverse strand, counting down.
GCTGGCGCTGCAGCAGGGCTTCGCGCAGGGCGGCTTCTACCTCTTCGGCGCCGTCGCGCCGCCCGGCCAGCCACCGCAGGCGCTGCAGGCCGCGCTGGCCGGCGCGCTCGAATCCCTGGCCCGCGAGCCGGTCACCGAGGACGAACTGCGCCGCGCCCAGGCCGGCAGCCGCGCGTTGCAGGACCGGTTGCGCCGCGACCCGGCCGCGCTGGCCGAGCTGTTGTCCGAAGGCGCCGGGCTGGGCGACTGGCAGCTCCTGCTGCGCCGCTTCGACCAGTTCTCCGCGCTGGAACTGCCGGCCGTGCAGCGCGCTGCCGAACAGGTCCTGGTGCCCGATCGGCGGCTGACCGGCGTGCTGCTGGCCGGCGCGGCGCCAACACCTACGCCGACACCGACGCCGGTGGCTGCAGTGGCGCCCGCCGCCGGCCGTGCGCCCGAGCCGGCCGCCACGGCAGGCGGCCTTTCCGAAGCCGTCGACGTGGCGGCCTTCAACCGGCAGATCCAGGCGCTGGAGCGCGGCATCCAGCGCAGCCGCCTGGACAACGGCCTGCAGATCGCGCTGCGGCCGCAGCCCGGCAGCGGAAAGCCGGCGCAGGGCATGCTGGTGCTGCGCTTCGGCGATCTGGACAGCCTGCGCGGCCAGCGCGCGCTGGCCGACCTGACCGGCACCGTGCTGATCCGCGGCACCCGGGAGCGCGGCTACCAGCAGATCGTGGACCGCGCGCGCACACTCGGCGCCGGCATCTCGGTGGTGCCGCAGGGCCAGTCGGTGACGGTGCGCTTCGAGGCGCCGCCGCAGAACCTGCCGGCCGTGCTGGACCTGGTGGCCGAAGTGCTGCACAAGCCCGCCTTCGCCCAGGCCGAGATCGACCAGGTCAAGCGCAACTGGCAGCAGGCGCTGGGCCGCCCGGTGGAGCAGCCGGCCGCCGTCGCCGCCCTGCAGATGCGCCGCCTGGTGCAGCCCTTCGCCGCGGACGACATCCGGCGCCAGCCGGAGCCGGCCGAACTCGCGGCCGCCGCGGCGGGCATCACGCGCGAGGACGTCGTGCGCTTCCACGCGCGCTTCTACGGCGCGGGCGACGGCGCGCTGGCACTTGCCGGCGACATCGACGCGCCAGCCGTGCTGCGCCAGGTGCAGGCCCTGTTCGGCGGCTAGTCCGGCCAGGTGCCGTTCGTGCGCGCCGAGCGTGGGCACCAGAACGTGCCGCCGGCGCGTGTTCACGCCAAGGCCAATGCGCCGCAATCGGGCCACTACATCGGCCGGTTGCACTTCGCCATCGACGGCCAGTCGCCCGACGCGGCCGCGCTGTTCATCGTCGAGCATGTGCTGGGCCGCCACCCCGTGGCCTCGCGGCTGGGCCAGCGCCTGCGCGAGGCCGAGGGCCTGACCTATGGCGTGCGTTCGTCGATCCGCGTGGCGCGCCACGACGATGCCGGCCGGATCGCGGTCGAGGGCACCTACCCGGCGGGCCACGGTGCGCGGCTGGCCGACATCGTCAAGGAGGAGGTTGCGCGGCTGGCGCGCCAGGGCATGACCGACCAGGAACTGGAGCGTGCCCGCCGCACCATCCTGCAAGAGCGCCAACGCGCGCTGGGGCAGGACGTCACCGTGCTGTCGCTGTTGCCGGCGCAGTTGCAGGACGGGCTGACGATGCAGGAATGGGTCGAGCGCAATGATGCGTTCGCAGCCGTGACGTTGGAGCAGGTCAATGCGGTGGCGGGGAGGTATCTGGATGCAGCCCGCCTGGTGGAGATTTATGCAGACGGCAGTGGGCCTGAAACGGTGGAGCTCAATCAAGCTAAATGATTCAGCCCCAAAGGGACGGCAGGTCGTGCTTCATCGGGAGAAATTTGACTGGGCCTGACCCGCCATCAGGGCGCCAGCCGCTCCCGCATCCAGCCCCCGCCTTCCTGCCGGTACCGCAGCCGGTCGTGCAGCCGGCTCCTGCGCCCCTGCCAGAACTGCCATTGCGTGGGCACCACGCGGTAGCCGCCCCAGTGCGGCGGGCGCGGCGGCTTGAGCAGGAACTGCGCGCCGTATTTCGCCGCATTGGCCACCAGCACGCCGCGGCCCGGGATCACCTGGCTCTGCGGGCTGGCCCAGGCGCCGATGCGCGAGTCCAGCGGGCGGCTGTCGTAGTAGGCATCGCTCTCGGCGTCGCTGGTCTTCTCCACGACGCCCTCGATGCGCACCACGCGCTCGAGCTCGACCCAGTGGAACTGCAGCGCCGCGTACGGGTTGCCGGCCAGCTCCTGGCCCTTGCGGCTCTCGTAGTTGGTGTAGAAGACCAGCCCCCGCGCGTCGTAGCCCTTGACCAGCACGATGCGCGTGGACGGGCGCAGGTCGCTGCCCACGGTGGCCAGCGTCATCGCGTTGGGCTCGGGCACCTGGGCGGTGACGGCCTCGGTCAGCCATTGGTCGAACTGCTGCAGCGGGTCGGCATGCGAGGCCGCTTCGTCGAGTTCCGCGCGTTCGTAGCTCTTGCGCAGCGCGGCGATGGAGGTCTGGAGTTCGCTCATGGGCCCGGATTGTGCAGCGCCCGGCGCGTACCATGCCGGCCCTGCACCTGCCGTTTTTCCTTCGATGATCGTCCGCCCCCGTCCCCGTTGGCTGCACATGCTGTTCGTGCGGCATGGCTCCGTGCTGCCGCTGATCCTGCCGCAGCTGCTCTGGGCGCTGGCCTTTTCCATCGCCGTGACCCTGCTGCACGGCCGGGTGCTGCAGTGGAAGATCCCGCTCAACTTCGTGCCGTTCTCGCTGATCGGCCTCACGCTGGCGATCTTCCTGGGCTTTCGCAACAGCACCAGCTACGGCCGCTGGTGGGAGGCGCGCGTGCTGTGGGGCACGCTGCTGATCGAGTGCCGCGCCGCCGTGCGCCACGCGCTGACCCTGGTCGACGGCCCCGAGCAGGCGCCCGTGCTGGCGCGCCGGCTGATCGCGCTGGCCCATGCGCTGCGCCACCAGCTGCGCCACAGCGATGCCGGGGCAGACCTCGCGCGGCTGCTGCCGCCCGAGGAGGCCGCGCGTGTGATGGCGGCGCGCTTTCCGGCCGCCATGCTGCTGCAGATGGCGGGCGAATGGCTGGGCGAGATGCGCCGGCAGGGCCGGGTGGCCGCGCCGCTGGTGCCCGTGCTGGAGGCGCCGCTGGCGCAGGTGGGCCATGCGCTGGGCGGCTGCGAGCGCATCGCCAGCACGCCGATCCCGTTCACCTACAGCGTGATCATCCACCGCACGATCTACAGCTACGTGCTGCTGCTGCCGTTCGGCCTGGTCGACGCGATCGGCCCGATGACGCCCGCGGTCGTGGCCTTCATCGCCTACACCTTCTTCGCGCTGGAGGCGCTGGGCTCGGAGCTCGAGGAGCCCTTCGGCACGGCGGCCAATGACCTCGCCCTGGACAGCCTGTGCTGGACCATCGAGACCTCGGTGCTCGAAACCCTGGGCCGCAGCGACGGGCCGCCGCAGCCGCAACCCCACAACTTCCAGCTGACTTGACGCTTCCCGGTTTGACGGCCGAATAATTATTCGCCTAAGATCGGCGGCGTGAAGCCCAAGGACGAAGACAAGCAGCAGGCCATCGCGGACGCGACCTTCGCGCTCGTGGCGCAGGTCGGCCTCTCGGGCCTGACCATGGCGGCGATCGCGCGCGAGGCCGGCATCGCCACGGGCACGCTCTACGTCTACTACAAATCCAAGGAAGACCTGCTCAACGCGCTGTACGAGCAGGTCAAGGGCGCGCTGGCGCGGCTGATCACCGAGGAGTCCGGCACGTCCATGCCGTTCCGCGCGCGCTTCCAGCGCAACTGGCTGCTGCTGCTGCGGCACCGCCAGGCCCACTACGCCGAGACGGTGTTCATGGAGCAGTACTACAACTCGCCCTGGTTCAGCGAGGCCTCGCGCCGGTTCTCGGCCCGGTTCACGGGCGAGTGCCTGGGCTTCTTCGACGAGGCGCGGGCCCAGCAGATCGTCAAGGACGTGCCCACCATGCTGCTGGCCTCCAGCTTCTTCGGCTCGGTCCGCGAGACCGCCAACCTGCTGCGCAGCGGCGACCTGCCCGACACCGAGGCGGCGCTGGCCCAGGCGTTCGCGATCTTCTGGGACGGCATCAAGGCCTGAATGCCCGCCCGCCTGCTCCGACAGAACGGCACATAAAAGAATGAACATTCATTCACTCAACTTCCCCACCCACGAAAGGTCCCCATGGCCACGCTGAACATCAATGGCAAGGACGTCCGCGTCGATGCCGACGACTCCACCCCCATCCTTTGGGCCCTGCGCGACACGCTGGGCATGACAGGCACCAAGTTCGGCTGCGGCATGGCGCTGTGCGGCGCCTGCACCGTGCACCTGAACGGCGCGGCCATCCGCTCCTGCGTCACGCCGGTGGCGGCCGCCGCCGGCCAGAAGATCACCACCATCGAAGCCATCCCGGCGGACCGCGTCGGCCGGGCCGTGTCCGCCGCCTGGGTCAAGGTCGACGTGGCGCAATGCGGCTACTGCCAGAGCGGGCAGATCATGAGCGCCACCGCGCTGCTGCAGGCCAACCCCAAGCCCTCCGACACCGACATCGACGCCGCCATGGCCGGCAACATCTGCCGCTGTGGCACCTATGCGCGCGTGCGCGCCGCCATCCACGAGGCCGCCGCCGCGCTGGCCTGAACCGGGATACCACCATGCTCATGCACGACATCCCGGCCGACCAGGTCCGCGCCATGCTGCCGCCCCAACTGGCCCGCCGCCTTGCCGAAGACGACGCGGCCGATGGCCTGCAGCGCCGCAGTTTCCTCAAGCTCGGCGCCGCCGGCGGCTTCGCACTGGGGCTGTTCCCCATGCTGGCCGATGCCCAGCAGCAGCCGGCCGCGCCCGCGCTCAAGCCGGGCCAGCAGCCCGCGGCCTTCGTCGGCATCGCGCCGCGACGGCACGGTCACCGTGACCGTGCAACCGGCTCGAAGTTCGGCCAGGGCACGCACACCGGCCTGGCCATGGTGCTGGCCGAAGAACTCGACGCCGACTGGAGCCGTGTACGCGCCGTGCACGGCAATGCCGCCGCGGCCTATGCCGACCCGGCCTACGGAATGCACCTGACCGGCGGCTCCACGGCCATCAAGAACTCCTAGCGTGCAGTACCGCGAACTGGGCGCCCGCACGCGGGCCATGCTGGTGCAGGCCGCGGCCACGCAGTGGAACGTTCCAGCGGCATCGCTGGCGGCCGAGCGCGGCGTGGTGATCGGCCCCGGCGGCAAGCGCGCGGACCTACGGCGACTGGCCGAGGCCGCCATGCAACTGCCCGTGCCGACCCAGGTCACGCTGAAGGACCCGAAGAACTTCAAGCTGATCGGCCAGCCCACGGGCCGGCTCGACGCGCCGGCCAAGTCCAGCGGCCAGCAGTCCTTCGGCATCGACGTGCGCGTGCCCGGCATGTTGACGGCCGTGTGCCGGCGCCCGCCCGTGTTCGGCGCCAGGCTCGCATCGGTCGACGATGCGGCCGCGCGTGCCGTGCCTGGCGTCAGGCCGTGCTGCGCGTGCCGCTGCACGACGGTGGCGAGGGCGTGGCCGTGGTGGCCACGGGCTACTGGGCTGCCAAGCAGGGCCGTGACGCGCTGACAGCTGCGAGTGGAACGACGCGGGCCGCGAGAAGGTCGACAGCGCGGCCCAGCTCGCCAGCTACCGTGCGCTGGCGGCGCAGCCCGGCCATGTGAAGTACCAGGCCGACGCGGCGCCGCTGGCCGGCGCGCCCCACAGGATCAGCGCCGAGTTCCAGTTCCCCTACCTGGCGCATGCGGCCATGGAACCGTTGAACTGCACGGTGCAGTTGAACGGCAGCGGCGCCGACGCAAAAGCCACGGTCTGGACCGGCACGCAGATGCCGGGCCTGGAACGCCGACGGCGGCCGTGCGCGTGCTGGGCATCAAGCCCGAGAACCTCACGCTGCACGTGCAGATGGCCGGTGGCGGCTTCGGCCGCCGCGCGGCCTGCCGAGCAGCGACTTCGTGGTCGAGGCCTGCACCATCGCCAAGGCGGCGCAGGCGGCCGGCATCGCCGCGCCCATCCGCACGCTGTGGAGCCGCGAGGACGACATGCGCGGCGGCTACTACCGCCCCATGCACCTGCACCGCGTCGAGATCGGCTTCGACGCCAAGGGCAAGGTGCTGGCCTGGGACCACGTGATCGTCGGCCAGTCCATCGTGGCCGGCACCTTCTTCGAGTCCGCCATGGTCAAGGACGGCGTGGACACCACCATGGTCGAAGGCATGCGCGAGCCCTACACCTTGCCCATGCGCCTGTCGGTGCACCACCCCAGGCTGAACGTGCCCGTGCTGTGGTGGCGCAGCGTGGGCTCCACGCACACGGCCTACGTCATGGAGACGCTGATCGACGAGATCGCACGCACCACGGGCCAGGACCCGGTCGCCTACCGCCTGGGCCTCATGGGCGAGAAAAGCGCACGCCACCGCGCCGCGCTGCAGCTGGCCGTGGACCGCTCGGGCTACGGCAAGCGCCAGCTGCCGGCCGGCCGGGCCTGGGGCGTGGCCGTGCACGAGTCCTTCGACTCGGTCGTGGCCTACGTGGTCGAGGCCTCGGTGGAGAACGGCACGCCCAGGCTGCACCAGGCGACGGCCGGCGTGCACTGCAACCTGGCCGTCAACCCCAGGAGCGTGGAGGCGCAGGTGCAGGGCGGGGCGCTCATGGGCCTGTCCATGTGCCTGCCGGGCGCGGCCGTGACGCTCAAGGACGGCGTGGTCGAGCAGAGCAACTTCGCCGACTTCGCGGTGCCGCGCATCACCGACATGCCGCAGGTGTTCGTGCACATCGTGCCCAGCGCCGACGCGCCGACCGGCATGGGCGAGCCCGGCCTGCCGCCGCTGGCGCCGGCCTTCGCCAACGCCATCGCGCGGCTGACCGGCAAGCCGCTGCGCGAGCTGCCGTTCAAAATGGCGTGATGACGTCCACCGCGCCGCCTGTCGTCCTGGTCCTGGCCTCCGGCCGCGGCGAGCGCTTCCGTGCCTCGGGCGGCCGGGTGCACAAGCTGCAGGCCCTGCTGGCCGGCAAGCCCGTGCTGCAGCACACGCTGGACGCCGTGCGCGCGAGCGGCCTGGCGTGGCACCTGGAGGATGCGGGCCACCCGGGCATGGGCGATTCGATCGCGGCCGCCGTGCGCGCCACGCCAGGGGCCGGGGGCTGGCTCGTGCTGCCGGGCGACCTGCCCTTGATCGAGCCGGCTGCCCTGTGGCGCGTGGCTTGCGCACTGGCCCAGGCCATGGTGGTGCTGCCGCAGCATGGCGGCACGCGCGGCCACCCGGTCGGCTTCGCGGCGGAGTGCCGCGACGCGCTGCTGGCGCTGTCCGGCGAGGCCGGCGCCGCCGCCATCGTGCAGGCGCGCAGGCGGGCCGGCCAGGTGCTCGAACTCGTTCTCGACGGGCCCGGCTGCGTGACCGACATCGACACGCTGGACGATCTCGCGCGCGCCGAGCGGGCGCTGCTCAACCCGCCAGCTTGAGCAGCTTTTCCAGCGCCTTGTCGCGGATCTGGTGCTTCATGAGGCTCTCGAAGGTCTCGCGCGCATAGTCCAGCGTGGTGCCGAAGCGCCCGCAGGACTGCGTGAACACGCGCCGGTAGTCCTCGTCGCTCAAGGTGCGCGTGAAGCTCGGGCTCTGGCGCGACAGCGTGAAGGCCAGCGCCTTGACCGGCCCCTCGGGCGTCAGGCAGTGCAGCCAGCGCGGGTCGTACACGCCCATCAGCATCTCGCGCGCCCAGAGCCGGTCCAGCACCGCGTCGCCATCGCGCTGGGGGATGCGGAACACCACGCCCTGGCAGCTGCCGCCGGTCAGCAGCGCGAACACCAGGCCTGGGCATTCGGGCGTGCCGCGGTTGATGCGGCTCCACATCTTGAGCGCGCGGTGCCAGCCGTGCACGCGCGCCAGCCGGTGCTCCACATGCTCGAACTCGGGCCGCCAGATCAGCGAGCCGTAGCCGAACACCCAGTAGTCCTGCTGGCCGCCCCATTCGCGCCGGGTGCGCTCCAGCATGGGCAGGGGGTCGCGCAGCGGGGCAGGGTGGGGATGCGGTGTCACGGCCGCCACTCTAGCAAGCCGCCGGACACCGCGTACCGGCCCCGTGCTTTGGTAACCCACTGGTAACCCCTCGCACACGGTGCGGGGACCATCGGGGGTAGGATCACCGCGCCCCTTCTTCATGCGCCGCTGCGCCCGCCGCGGCCCAGAACGATGAACACCCACACCACCGTCGCCGCCGTCACCGACCGCATCCGCGCGCGCAGCGCGCCCTCGCGCACCGCCTACCTCGAACGCCTGGCCGCCATGGCGGCCCGCACGCGCGGCTCCGACCGCATGGGCTGCGCCAACGTGGCCCACGCGGTCGCGGCCATGCCGTCCAACGACAAGTTCAAGGTCGTGGCCGAACGCGCGCCCAACATCGCCATCGTCAACGCCTACAACGACATGCTGTCGGCGCACCAGCCGCTGCAGCACTACCCCGATCTCGTGAAGGACGAGGCGCGCCACTTCGGCGCCACGGCCCAGGTGGCCGGCGGCGTGCCGGCCATGTGCGACGGCGTCACCCAGGGCCTGCCGGGCATGGAGCTCTCGCTGTTCAGCCGCGACGTGATCGCCATGGCCACGGCGGTGGCGCTCACGCACGACATGTTCGATTGCGCGCTGATGCTGGGGGTGTGCGACAAGATCGTGCCGGGCCTGCTGATCGGCGCGCTGCACTTCGGCCACCTGCCCACGGTGTTCGTGCCGGCCGGGCCCATGCCCTCGGGCCTGTCCAACAACGCCAAGGCCAAGGTGCGCGAGCAGGCCGCGCAGGGCCTGGTCGGCCGCAAGGAACTGCTGGAGGCCGAGTCCGCCGCCTACCACGCGGCCGGCACCTGCACCTTCTACGGCACGGCCAACAGCAACCAGATGCTGCTCGAAGCCATGGGCCTGCACGTGCCCAGCACGGCCTTCGTGGCGCCGGGCGGCCCGCTGCGCGAGGCGCTCACGCGCGAGGCCGCGCGCACGGTCCTCGGCCACGGCACCGGGCTGGACGGCCAGGCGGCCCCCGCGCGCGGCACGGTGCCGCCCATCGGCCAGCTGGTGGACGAGCGCGTCATCGTCAACGCCATGGTGGCGCTGCTGGCCACGGGCGGCTCGACCAACCATTTGATCCACTGGGTGGCCGTGGCGCGGTCGGCCGGCATCATGATCGACTGGGACGACTTCGCGGCGCTCTCGCACGTGGTGCCGCTGCTGGCCCGCGTTTACCCCAACGGCAGCGCCGACGTGAACCAGTTCCAGGCCGCGGGCGGCACCGGCTACGTGATCCGCGAACTGCTGGACGCCGGCCTCATGCACGAGGACGTGCTGACCGTGCGCGCCGGCGGCATCCGCGAGTACACGCACGAACCCGTGCTGGCCGACGCCGCGCTGCGCTGGCAGGCCACGGGCGCCAGCAAGGACGAGGCCATCGTGCGGCCGGCCACGGCGCCGTTCAGTCCCACGGGCGGCCTGCAGCTGCTGCAGGGCGCGCTGGGCCGCAGCGTGATCAAGGTTTCCTCGGTGCCCGACGACCGCCATGTGGTCGAGGCGCCGGCCCGCATCTTCGATTCGCAGGAAGACCTGCAGAAGGCGTTCTCGGCCGGCGAGCTCGAGCGCGACCTGGTCTGCGTGGTGCGCTGGCAGGGCCCGCAGGCCAACGGCATGCCCGAGCTGCACAAGCTCACGCCGCCGCTCGCCGTGCTGCAGGGCAAGGGTTTCAAGGTGGCCCTCGTCACCGACGGCCGCATGAGCGGCGCCTCGGGCAAGGTGCCGGCCGCCATCCACCTGACGCCCGAGGCCGCGGCCGGCGGGCCGCTGGCAAAGCTGCGCGACGGCGACGTGGTGCGGCTGGACGCACCGGCCGGCCGGCTCGACGTGCTGGTCCCCGAAGCCGAATGGGCGGCACGTCCGCTGGCCCCCATGCCCCAGGCCTTGCGCGAGGCCAACGGCCTGGGCCTGGGCCGTGATTTGTTCGCCGGCATGCGCCGCAATGCCGCCACCGCAGAAGAAGGAGCGCCGACATGGCTTTGAATTCCAACCTGACCGCCCGCGACGTGATGCGCGATGCGCCCGTCATCCCCGTCATCGTGCTGCACGACGTGGCCCATGCCGTGCCGCTGGCGCGCGCGCTGCTGGCCGGCGGCATCCGCATGCTCGAGGTCACGCTGCGTACGCCGCAGGCGCTGGCCTGCATGGAGGCCATCGCCAAGGACGTGCCCGAGGCCGTGGTCGGCGCCGGCACCATCCGCACGCCGGCCGACGTGGCGGCCTCGGTGCGGGCCGGCGCGCGCTTCGGCGTGAGCCCGGGCTACACCGCCAAGGTCGGCCAGGCCTGCCGCGATGCCGGCCTGCCGCTGCTGCCCGGCGTCGCCACTGGCAGCGAAATCATGATGGCGCAGGAGGACGGCTTCACCGAGCTCAAGTTCTTCCCGGCCCTGCAGGCCGGCGGCATCCCCATGCTCAAGGCCTGGCAGGGGCCGTTCGGCGAGGTCCGGTTCTGCCCCACGGGCGGGGTCAGCGCGGCCAATGCGGGCGAATTCCTGGCGCTGTCCAACGTGGCCTGCGTGGGCGGCTCGTGGATCGTGCCCAACGACGCGATCGCGGCGGGCGACTGGGGCCGCATCGAGAAGCTCGCGCGCGAGGCCGCGGCGCTGCCGCGCGGCTGAAGCCGCCGCGCCTTCGGCAGGGCTGAACACCGGCTTTCGCAATCGCTGATTGCCGGGGCAGGGGGGGCGCGGGATGATCCCGGCCTCACACCAGGAGACCGTGCCCATGTCTTTCAGTCCTGCCAGCCGCCGCGCGCTGCTGGCTCTGGCGGCCGCCTGCGCGCTGCCGGCCGCCGCCCAATCCGGCTACCCGTCGCGTCCCATCGTGCTGATCGTGCCGCAGGCCGCCGGCGGCACCAACGACATCGTGGGCCGCCTGGTCGGCCAGAAGCTCGGCGAAGTGCTGGGCGGCAGCGCCGTCGTGGAGAACCGGCCCGGCGCGGGCGGCAACATCGGCACGCAGTACGTGGCGCGCGGCCCCAGGGACGGCCACACCCTGCTGATGACCATCAGCAGCAGCCAGGCCATCAACCCCTCGCTGTACAGGAACCCGGGCTTCGACCCGGTCAAGGACTTCGTGCCGCTGGGCCTGGTGGGCGCCGTGCCCAACGTGCTGCTGGTCAACCCCGCGTTCCCGGCGCAGAACCTCGCGGAGTTCCTGGCGCTGGCGCGCAGGAGCGGCGACGCCTTGCAGTACGCCTCGGCCGGCAACGGCACGCTGAACCACCTGCTGGGCGAGATGCTCAACAGCATGGCCGGCCTCAAGCTGCAGCACGTGCCCTACAAGGGCGTGGCGCCGGCCTTGAACGACGTACTGGGCGGCCAGCTGCCCATGCTGTTCGCCAGCCTGCCGTCGGCGCTTTCGCACATCCAGGCCGGCAAGCTGCGCGCCATCGCGGTCAGCGGCGCCCGGCGCTCGCCGACCCTGCCCGACGTGCCGGCCATCGCCGAGGCCGTGCCGGGCTACGACGGCCAGCTCTGGATCGGCCTGTTCGCCCCGAGCGGCCTGCCGGCCCCGGTGCAGGCCCGGCTCGAAGAAGCCATGCGCAAGACCATGGCCGCGAAGGACCTGCGCGACAAGCTCGAGCAGCAGGGCGTGGAGATCGCAGCGCCGACCACGCCCGCGCAGTTCACGGCCTTGCTCAACGACGACCTGGCCAAGTGGGCCCGCATCGTCAAGTCCTCCGGCGCTTCCGTCAACTGATTCCTTTCTTCCCGCACACACCATGACCCTTCCGCTCCAAGGCATCACCGTCGTCTCGCTCGAGCACGCCATCGCCGCCCCGTTCTGCACCCGCCAGCTCGCCGACCTGGGCGCGCGCGTGATCAAGGTCGAGCGGCCCGAGGTGGGCGACTTCGCGCGCGCCTACGACCAGCGCGTCAAGGGCCTGTCCTCGCACTTCGTCTGGACCAACCGTTCCAAGGAAAGTCTCACGCTGGACTTGAAGAACCCCGATGCCATGGCCGTGCTCAAGAAGCTGCTGGCCGGCGCCGACGTGCTGGTGCAGAACCTCGCGCCGGGCGCCACGGCGCGCATGGGCCTGGACTACGAGAGCCTGAAGGCCGCGCATCCGCGCCTGGTGGTCTGCGACATCACCGGCTACGGCGAGGACGGCCCCTACCGCGACAAGAAGGCCTACGACCTGCTGATCCAGAGCGAGGCCGGCTTCCTGTCGGTGACCGGCACGCCCGAGACGCCGAGCAAGGCCGGCAACTCCATCGCCGACATTGCCGCCGGCATGTACGCTTACACCAACATCCTGGCCGCGCTGCTGCGCCGCGCGAGCACGGGCGAGGGCGCGCACATCGACGTGTCCATGCTGGAGTCGCTGGCCGAGTGGATGGGCTTTCCGATGTACTACGCGTTCGAGGGCGCCACGCCGCCGCCGCGCAACGCCGCATCGCATGCCACGATCTATCCCTACGGCCCGTTCCGGGCCGGCGACGGCGGCACCGTGATGCTGGGCCTGCAGAACGAGCGCGAGTGGAAGGTCTTCTGCGAACTGGTGCTGCGCGAGGCCGCGCTCGCGACCGACCCGCGCTTCGCCAGCAACGCCCAGCGCAATGCCAACCGTGCGGCGCTGGCCGCGCGCATCGACGAGACGTTCTCGACCCTGTCGGCCGACCAGGTGCTCGCGCGGCTGGACGAGGCGCAGATCGCCAACGCGCGCATGAACGACATGGCCGGCCTGTGGGCGCACCCGCAGCTCAAGGCGCGCGAGCGCTGGCAGAGCATCGGCTCGCCGGCCGGCGAACTGCCCGCGCTGCTGCCGCCCGGCCGCAGCAACCGCTGGCAGGCCCGCATGGACGCGGTGCCCGCCGTCGGCCAGCATACGGAAGCGCTGCTGCGCGAAGTCGGCCTGGACACGGCCGCCGTCGCCGCGCTGCGTGCGGCCGGGGCTGTCTGATCCCTGGGCCGGCCCGTCCCCCCATAGGGGACTCCATGCGCTGTCGCTCCTCCACCGGCCTGCACCGCAGTGCGGCATGCTGTTCGGCGTGACGGCCGAGTAGGCCGGGCAGCCGGATCGGCATGCCTGGTGCTCATGCGGCGGGCAGGCGCTTGTGCACCTTCGCCAGCCCGGGTTCGCCGCCGGGCACGATGCGCCAGGTGCGTGCCGCCACCGTGGTCCCGCGCTGGGTGCGGTAGCCGGGCATCTGCAGAACGGCCGCATTCGGCTCGGCCTGCAGCAGCCGCGCGCCAGCGATGATGCCGTCGCTGAATTCCACCAGCAGCCCGTCGCCGGCGGACAGGCGGGACTTGCCGGGAACGTCGAGGCAGCGCAGCACGGTGCCGGGGTACAGGTGGGTGTCGTTGGCTGAAAACCGCCAGAGCATGGTCGTCCTTGCTTGCAGTGGGAACATGCGTGTCACGGTAACCGATGCAGGCCATGGAGGCGGCCCACGGCGCTCCGAACGAGCAGAACGGCACGAGGTCGAGGATCTGCAGATCCATGGCCCGCCATCGTCGTGGGCCGTTGATTCCGCTCGTCTCCACGGGCGGCTGTACGGCGAGGCGGCAGCACGCAGGTGTTCGACGAACGCATGACGCACGTCGCGCACGACGCGGCCTGACCTGCCCCGCGTGATCCACGCAGCCCGTTCAGCCGACCGGCGCTTCGTGGCCGACCGCGAAGCGCGTCAGCGCCCTGCATGCCTTCGAGAAGTAGCGATCCCGGCGCCAGCACATCTCGAAGTTGAACATCTCCTTCGGCTCGAACGGGATGCCGACCAGCCCCGGCTGCTGCTCGACCATGGACCGCATCAGCGTGGCGGCGCAGTGCCCGGCCTGGGCGGCGGCGATGGTCATGTGGACGAAATTGCACTCCATGACCTTGCGGTACTGCACCTGCTGCGCGCTGCAGTACGCGTCCAACAACTCGCGCTGCAGGAATTCTTCCGACAGCACGATCATCGGCAGATCCGCCAGCGCGGCCGGGGTCACGCGCTTGCGCGAGGCGAGCGGATGGTTCCGCGCCACCGCCAGCACCATCTCGTCGCTGCCGAGACGGATCGTCTGCCAGGCGCTGTCGACGCGCCGGACTTCGAGCACCCCAATGTCGATCGTGCCGGCTTCGAGCTGGTCGCGGATGTTCGACGCGCTGCCTTCGATCGCCGTGACTTCGATGCCCGGATAGCGCTCGCGGAACGCCATGGCCAGCCCCGGAAAGTAGTGCAGGCCGTACATCGGCGGGAATCCGACGGTGACATGGCCGGTACGCAGCTCCGACACGTCGGACAGCTCGCGCTTCAGCGACTGCACCTCCTCGAAGATGCGCGCCGCGCGCGCGAGCAGCAACTGGCCTTCCGGCGTCGGCACCGCGCCGCGCGGCATACGGAAGAAGCTGCACGCCAAGCTCCTGCTCCAGCCTGGCGATCGCCGTGCTCAGCGCGGGCTGGGCAATGCAAATGGCCTCGGCGGCGCGGGTGAAGCTGCCAAGACGGCCGATCGCTTCGGCGAAATGCAGGACGCGCAGATCCATATCAAAGCATTATGGATTCCATATGATCGATGTATTTTACATCTGCCTCATCGATGCCTACGATGGGGCCGCAACAACGCCCCATCACCTCCCAAAGACATTCCATGACCGAGCAACACGCCCAGGCCGTCGTCCTGCGCCCGTCCGCGATCAAGAGCCATGACCGCGGCGGCGGTGCCAGCACCATCCCGCTCGTCGGCCCGTCCGTGGGCGCACAAGCCTTCATCAACGGCATCACGAGCTTCGCGCCCGGCACCCGAATTCCGTTCCACAGCCACAACTGCGAAGAAAGCGTGATGCTGCTCGAAGGCGACGCGATGCTCGACATCGACGGCCGAGACTCGGTGCGGCTGCAGCCGCTCGACACGACATGGCTGCCGGCCAACCTGTCGCACCGGTTCCGCAACCTGTCCGCGACGCAGCCGATGAAGATCCTCTGGATCTATGCGCGGCTCGACGCGACACGCACGCTCACCGAAACCGGCGCCACCAACTTTGTCTCCGCTGAACACATCGGCCGTTGAGGAATCTCGAATGCCTGCCACCGTCCATGCAGACGAACTGACGCGCTTCGGCACGGCCGTGCTGCAAACCCTTGGCGTACCCGCCGCCGATGCCCGCTTGCTCGCCGACAGCCTGGTCGCCGCTGAACTCTGGGGCCATTCGTCGCATGGCATGTTGCGGCTGCCGTGGTACGTCGAGCGGCTGCGCAGCGGCGCGATGCGTGCGGTCACGCAGAGCACGCTGGCCGTGGACAACGGCGCCATCGCCGTGCTCGACGGCCAGGACGGCATCGGCCAGGTGCTGGCCGACCAGGCCGTCAAGCTTGGCGTTGAGCGCGCCCGGCGGTTCGGCATCAGCGCCGTCGGCGTGCGCAACTCGAACCACTTCGGCACCGCGGCGTACTTCACCCGCGATGCGGCGAAGGCCGGCTGCGTGACCTTCCTCTCGACGAATGCGTCGCCGGCGATGGCGCCCTGGGGCGGGTGCGTGAAGACGATCGGCACGAACCCGTGGTCGATCGCCGCGCCGGCCGGCAAGTACGGCGTTGCGGTGATGGACATGGCGAACACCGCCGTCGCGCGCGGCAAGATCTACCTCGCCGCCGAGCGCGGCGAGGACATTCCCGCCGGCTGGGCCGCCAACGAACGCGGCGTGCCGACCACCGACGCCAAGGAAGCCATCCACGGGCTGATCCTGCCGATGGCAGGCCACAAGGGCTACGTCATCTCGTTCATGATGGACGTGTTGGCCGGCGTGCTGACCGGCAGCCATTTCGGCTCGGACATCGCGGGGCCGTACCAGCCCGACCGCAAGAGCGGTTGCGGCCACATGCTGCTGACCATCGACGTCGAGTCGATGATGCCGCGCGCCGAGTTCGATCGGCGCATGGAAGCGCTGATCGCCGAGGTCAAGGCGGTTCCCATGGCGGAAGGCGTTGACGACATCTTCTTTCCCGGCGAACTCGAGGACAGCAACACCGAGCGCCACCGTGTGCAAGGCATCTGCGTCGCCGACCAGACCTGGCAGAGCCTCGCCAAATTGGGTGCCGAGACTGGCACCGCACTGCCCAAGGACATGCTGAGATGAAACCACCCCGTTTGGACTTCGAAGGGCGTGTAGAAGTCCCATCCCCCTCCAGGGGCGCACCCGGCGGCCTGGCAGAGCCAGTTCCGCGGCTGCGCTGGCATGGCCTGCTCCGCGGCCTCTCGACCAGCGGCTTGCGACCCGGTTTCGTGCTCTGCGGGTGGCGCGCCAGCGCCGTGGAAAACTGAAATGATCGCCCTCATCGTCTCGCTCGACGTCCATCCCGAGCGCCTGGACCAGTTCCTCGCCGCGATTCGGGAGAACGCCGCCCGCAGCTTCAACGACGAGCCCGGCTGCCGGTACTTCGACGTAACGCAGGACGCCAAGAACCCGACGCATTTCATCTTCTACGAGTTGTACGACAGCGAGGCCGCGATCGAGGCGCACCGCAAGGCGCCGCACTTTGCCAAGTGGCGCGAGGCGGCGGACGTCTGCGTCGTGCAGGGCAGCCAGGTCAACACCTATTGCACGCAGCTCTTCCATCACCAGTGAAGCCAGGGGCGAGCAGATCACCGCCATCGGCCCGGCGACCGGGTCCGTGCTGCAGACCTGCGAAGGCTGGCGCGCTGCGCTGATGGATGCGGCGGTCGATGCGGGCCGCGCTGCCCCGCATCGATCCTCATGCTCCTGGCGTCTCGATGTGCTCCGGGTTGAGGTCGGAACGACCGGAAGTTCCTGTCAGGAGCGGAAGTCGGTGGGCATGGCTGCGTGCCATCGCCGAACAAGGGAAGCCCGCTTGCGCAGGCTCCGGTTGCTCATCCGCTACGCGCTGCGCAGCGGATCGGTGCCTTCGGCGGCCGAGGGGCCGCCGTCGTCAGGGGCCGTCGATTTCGCTTGGATCAGTTCGACCTTATAGCCGTCCGGGTCGGTGACGAAGGCGATCACCGTGGTGCCGCCCTTCACCGGGCCGGCCTCGCGCGTGACCTGGCCGCCGGCGGCCTTGATGCGCTCGCAGGCCGCGTAGGCATCGGGCACGCCCAGCGCGATGTGGCCGTAGGCCGTGCCCAGTTCGTAGCTGTCCACGCCCCAGTTGTAGGTCAGCTCCAGCTCCGCATGGTCGGGGTTGTTGCCGTAGCCGACGAAGGCCAGCGAATACTTGTACTCGGGGTTCTCCGAGGTGCGCAGCAGCTTCATGCCGAGCACCTGGGTGTAGAAGTCAATCGAGCGCTGGAGGTTGCCAACGCGCAGCATCGTGTGGAGTAGTCGCATGCGGCGCATTGTGCCGCGAGCACCGGCTCAACGGGCTTCGAACACCAGGCAGGTGGTGGTGGCGTGGGCGTACAGCTTGTCGTCCGGCCCCACGATGCGGGCCTCGGCCGTGGCCAGCTGACGGCCGCTGTGGATCACCTTGCCGATGGCGCGCAGCGGGCCGGTCTTGAGCGTGGCGGCGCGCACGATGTTCACGCCCAGCTCGGCCGTGGTGTAGCCGCGGCCGGCCGGCAGCGTGGTGTGCACGGCGCAGCCCAGCGCCGAATCGAGCAGCGTGGCGAACCAGCCGCCGTGCACGCTGCCCAGCGGGTTGTAGTGCTTGAGCTGCGGCGTGCCCTGGAACACTGCCAGGCCGTAGCCGACTTCCACCAGGCCGAAGTCCAGCGTGTCGGCGATGTGGGGGTAGGGGAGCTCGCCGGCCAGCATGGCCTGCATGGTCTGCAGCCCGGTCTTGCCGGCGATCTGCTCGGGCCGGGCCAGGCCGGCCTGGCCGCCGCCCGTGCGCATGCGCAGCAGGGCGGCCTCCAGTTCCTGTTCCCAGCGGACACGGGTTTCTTCTTCTGTGCGCATGTCTTCTCCGTCGATTGCAGCTGTAACTGTTGCAGCTACAATCATTCTATGGGAACCGCGCTCCATGCACAGGCCACGCCGCAGGGTTGCACCCACCTGCAGCTGCGCCAGCTCATGCGCCGCGTGGCGCGGCTGTACGACGCCGAACTCGCCCAGGCCGGGCTCAAGACCACGCAGTTCTCGCTGCTCACCGCGCTGGACAAGCTCGGCCCGGCCCAGCCCGGCCAGCTGGCGCGCCAGCTGCGCTTGCAGCCGTCCACGCTCACGCGCAACCTGCAGCCGCTGGTGGCGGCCGGCTGGGTGGCGCAAGGCCCCGGCAGCGACGGCCGCAGCCGCCTGGTGCAACTGACCGATGCCGGCCGCGCCAAGCGCGCCGAGGCGCGCCAGCGCTGGAAAAACGCCCAGCTGGAGCTCAACCGCCTGCTGGGCGATGCGCGCGTGGCCGCACTGCATGCGCTGCTGCAGGAATCGCTGGCGCTGCTGGCGCCGGAGCCCCCGCAAGCCGCCGAAGACGCGGTCTGAGGCGGCCGGACGGCCGGCCGGGCCCGACACGCGGCGTCCGAGGGTCCAGGCCCTGGCGCGGCGCTGTGCCAGCATGGTCTACTGTGAACATGCCTCCGCCCGACATCCCCCCCGACAGCGTCCGGTCGCCGCCGGCGGGGCCGCCGGACCCGGAGTTCGACTGGATGCTGGCCCCCCTGCTGCAGGCGCTCGGCGCGCAGGCCGAGCAGGAACCGCTGCGCGGCGCGGTGGCCCAGAGCCAGCAGCGCTTCCTGGAGATGGCGGGCCGCACCGACCTGGCGGCGCACACCCGCGCCAAGCAGGAAAGCCGGCGCGATGCGCAGGACCGCATCCGCATCGCCCAGCTGCAGCAGGAATTCGCCGCGCTCGATGCACCGCTGCAGTCGCAGATGGACCGTGCCGTGCAGCGCACGCAGGAGTTGCTCAATGCCGACGGCATCACGCTGGAGCTGGTCGACAACGGCGGCGTGCTCGTGATCGCTGCCGGCTGCGGCCTGCTGCGCGACCAGATCGGCCGCCGCTCCAACATGGACATCAGCCTGTCGGCCAAGGCGCTGGCGCAGCGCCGCGTGATGATCAGCGACGACACGCTGTTCGACGACCGGCTGGACCGCGCGCGGGCCCGCGCCGACGGCGTGCGCTCCCTGATCATTGCGCCGCTGCGCTCCGGCGAGACCATGATCGGCGTGCTGCTGGCGGCCTACGCCGCGCCCCACGCCTTCTACGACCGCGACATCGGCAACCTGCAGATCCTGGGCGAGACGCTGGGCGTGAGCATCGACCGCCACCGCCTGCACGCCCAGCTGCGCGAGGTGGCCGAGAAGTACCGCGCGCTGTTCGACCTCAACCCGCAGCCCATGTTCGTGACCGAGCTGCCGACGCTGCGCGTGCTGGCCGTGAACCGCAGCGCCGCCCAGATGTACGGCTACGACCCGCAGGATCTGCTCGGCAAGCCCATGACCGACCTGCGCGCACCCGGCGAGACGGCGCCGCGCGTCGCCATGCCGGGCGAGGCATTCGCGAACCTGCGGCTGCGGCACCGCCGCCAGGACGGCAGCGAATTCGATGTCGAGATATCGGGCACGACGATCGACTTCGCCGGCCGGCCGGCACGGCTGGTGCGCAGCCTGGACGTCAGCGCGCGGCTGCGCGCCGAGGCCGCGCTGGCCCGCGTGAGCCGGGCCCAGCGCATGCTGTCGGCCTGCAACGAGAGCCTGGTGCGCGCAAGCTCCGAGCAGTCGCTGCTGGAGGAGCTGTGCCGCATCACGGTGGACATCGGCGGCTATGCCATGGCCTGGGTCGGCTTCGCGCGCGACGATGCCGAGCGCAGCGTCGAGCCGGCCGCCAAGGTGGGCGACGAGGCCGGCTACATCGGCAGCTTCCCGATGAGCTGGGCCGCCGACAGGCCGGCCGGGGAGGGCCCCGTGGGGCTGACGATCCGCACGGGCCAGCTCATCATCGTGCCCGACATGGAGTGCGACCCGCGCTGCACGCTCTGGGCGGCCAACGCGCTGGCACACGGCTACCGCGGCCTGGTCTGCCTGCCGCTGCGCGACGGCGAGCGCACCTTCGGCCTGTTCTACCTGTACTCGGGCGAGGTGGCGACGCCGACCGAAGACGAGGTCACGCTGCTGCAGGCGCTGGCCGAGGACCTGGCCTTCGGCCTCGTGACGCTGCGCGCGCGCGAGCAGCAGCGCCTCACGCAGGAGGCCCAGCAGCGCGTGCAGACCGCCATGCTCAAGGTCGCGGCCGCGGTGTCGGCCAGCACCGGCACCGAGTTCTTCGAGCAGCTCGCGCTGAACATGGCCGATGCGCTGGGCGCGCAGGCCAGCTTCATCGCCACGCTGGAGCCGCAATCGATGGTGGCGCGCACGCTGGGTGCCGTGGTGCACGGGCAGGTGCGGCGCAATTTCGACGCGCCTTTGGCCGGCAGCCGGCTGGCCGGCCTGCTCGGCCGCGGCGCGTACGTGGTCACCGAGGGCGTGGCCGAGGCCTTCGCGCCCTATCCGCTGCTGGCCTCCATCGGCGGGCAGGCCTATGCCGGGCACAGCCTGTTCGACGCGAACCAGTGCCCGAGCGGGCTGGTGCTGGTGGTGTTCTCCGAACCCCTGCGCCACCAGGAGTTCCTGGCCTCCACGCTGCGCATCTTCGCCGTGCGCGTGGCCGCCGAACTCGACCGCCGCAAGGCCGACGACTACATCCGCCACCAGGCCTCGCTGCTGGACAAGGCGCGCGACGCCATCGTCGTGGCCGACACCGACGGCTGCGTGCAGTACTGGAACAAGAGCGCGGAGCGGCTCTACGGCTGGTGCGCCGACGAGGCCATCGGCCAGTCGGTGGCCAGGCTGCTGTTCGAGGACGAAGCCATGGGCGGCCATGCCCACGACGAACTCATGGCCAGCGGCGAGTGGAACGGCGAGGTGGCCCGGCGGCGCAAGCTGGGCCAGGCCGTGCAGGTGGAGGCGCGCTGGACGCTGGTGCGCGACGAGCAGGGCGTGCCGCGCTCCGTGCTCATGATCGACACCGACATCACGCAGCGCAAGCAGGCCGAGGCCAAGATCCAGAAGCTGGCCTTCTACGACGGCCTGACCAGCCTGCCCAACCGCCAGCTGCTGCAGGACCGGCTGCACAAGGCCCTGGCCAGCTGCGTGCGCCACCGCACCGGCGGTGCGCTGCTGTGCATGGACCTGGACAACTTCAAGACCCTCAACGACACGCTGGGCCACGACAAGGGCGACATGCTGCTGCAGCGGGTGGCGATGCGGCTGGTGTCCTGCGTGCGGGAGGTCGACACGGTGGCGCGGCTCGGGGGCGACGAATTCGTGATCGTGCTGGAGGAACTCAGCGCCGTGCCGCAGGAGATCGCCGTGCAGGCACGCCGCGTGGGCGAGAAGATCCTGGCCGCGCTGGCCCAGCCCTACCGCCTCGACGGCTACGAGCACCAGAGCACGGCCAGCATCGGCGTGGCCAGCTTCAGCGCCGGCACCGAGAGCGCGGGCGATCTTCTGAAGCAGGCCGACATCGCGATGTACCAGGCCAAGGCCGCCGGCAAGCACACGCTGCGCTTCTTCGACCCGGGCCTGGAGGCCGCCGTGACGGCGCGCGCGGCGCTGGAGGGCGACCTGCGCCAGGCCTTCGTGCAGCGCGAGTTCTTCCTGCAATACCAGCCGCAGGTCGACGGCGCGGGCCGCATCACGGGCGTGGAGGCGCTGGTGCGCTGGCGCCATGCGACGCGCGGCCTGGTCTCGCCGGCCGAGTTCATTCCGCTCGCGGAGGAGACCGGCATGATCCTGCTGCTGGGCCACCGCGTGCTGGAGATCGCCTGCAGGCAACTGGCCGAATGGGGCCGGCAGCCGGCGCTGGCCAGGCTGACCATGGCCGTCAACGTCAGCGCGCGGCAGTTCCGGCACAACGAGTTCGTGCGCCAGGTGCGCTCGGTGCTCGAGCAGACCGGCGCCGACCCGCAGCGGCTCAAGCTCGAGCTGACCGAGAGCGTGCTGGTGGACGACATGCAGTCCATCGTCTCCAAGATGGATGCGCTGAAAGACCTGGGCGTGCGCTTCTCGCTCGACGACTTCGGCACGGGCTACTCCTCGCTGACCTACCTCAAGAAGCTGCCGCTGGACCAGCTCAAGATCGACCAGTCCTTCGTGCGCGACGTGCTCGTCGATGCCAACGATTCGGCGATCGCGCGCACCGTGATCCGGCTCGCGCAAAGCCTGGGCCTGAACGTGATCGCCGAAGGCGTGGAGACGGCCGCGCAGCGCGACTTCCTGGCCAGCGAGGGCTGCCAGGCCTTCCAGGGCTACTTCTTCAGCCGCCCGCTGATGGCCGAGGCGCTGGACCGGCTGCTGCGCGAGCAGGGCGTGGCCGGCCCCTGAACGACCTCAGGCGGCCTGCGTGCCGTGCCAGGCTGCCGCGAACGCGTGGGCGTCCTGCGCCACGGCCGCGGCGCTCTTGCCGGGCTTGTACAGCGCCGAGCCGATGCCGCAGCCAGCCGCGCCGGCGGCGCGCCAGTCGGCGATGTTGGCCACCGAGACACCGCCCACCGGCAGCAGCGGCGTGCCGGCCGGCAGCACGGCCAGCAAGGCCTTCACCACGGCCGGCGAGCCCATCTCGGCCGGGAACAGCTTGAGCCCGTGGGCGCCGGCCGCGAGCGCGCCGAAGGCTTCGGTCGGCGTCAGGATGCCGGGCAGGCAGACCATGTCCAGGCGCACGGCCTCGCGCACGACCTCGGCGTCGAAGTTGGGCGCCACCACCAGGCGGCCGCCCGCCGCATGCACCTCGCGCACCTGGGCCGCCGTCAGCACGGTGCCCGCGCCGACCAGCTTGGCCGGATGCCGGGCTGCCAGCAGCGCGATGCTGTCCAGCGGCTGCGGCGAGTTGAGCGGCACCTCCAGCATGGCGAAGCCGGCGGCGTCCAGCGCCGCGCCGATGGCGGGGGCCTCGGCCGGCGTCAGGCCGCGCAGGATGGCGACCAGGGGCAGGGTGCGCATGGCAGCGCTCAGGCGTTCAGGGGCGGGCATGGGATCCATCCAGGGTGCGGGCCAGGGCGTGCAGCCCGGCCCAGGTGGCTTCGGCGCCGAGCCGGCGGCTTGCGACGCCGTGGACTTCGAGCGCGAGCGCGAGCGCGTAGCGCGCGGTGAGCGTGTCGGAGCCGATCAGCATGACGGGCGCGTCGGGCCGGGGCGCGGCACCGTGCAGTTCGGTCCCGATCACGAGGCCGGAGAGGTAGCTGGGCAGCCGGTCGGCGTCGAGCCGGCCGAACAGCGCCAGCGCGCGGGCGCCGAAGGCGTGGTGCAGCAGGCCGCCCGCATCGCGCGCGCGGGCCACGCCCTGCACGAAGGCGGCCTCGTCGAACGGGGCCTCGGCGTTCAGCGTGCGCGCGAGGATCGAATGCTGGCTCAGCAGCGCATAGACCTCGCCGGTCATGAAGCTGCGAAAGCCGGTCACGCGGCCGGCCTCGGCCCGGGCCCATTTGCTGTGCGTACCGGGCAGCACGAACAGGCCGTCGGCCAGGCCGCTCAGCTGCATGGCGCCGAAGATCTGCACCTCCTCGCCACGCATCACGTCGGGCAGGCCGCCTTGTTCCGTGGACAAACCGGGCACGATGGCGACGGGGCTGCGCGCGCCGGGCACCCAGGCCAGTTGCGCCGCCAGTTCGGCGAAGCCGGCCGGGCAGGGGCAGTAGGGCGCCTCGACCCAGCCCTGGCGGCTGCCGGCCATGCCGCTGACCAGGCACAGCGCACTCTGCGCGCGCCAGTCGCCGAAGGCTTCGTCGAGCGCGGCCTCGAAGCCGCCGGTTGGCACGCTCAGGATGCCGCGCGCCAGGCCGCGCTGCTCCAGCACCTGGCCGTCGGCCGCGATGCGCGCGCCGCGCAGCGAACTGGTGCCCCAGTCGATGGCCAGCAAGGGGAAAGAAGGGGAAGGCATGGGCGGCGTTTATACCGCGTGGCACGCGCGACAATGCGCGGCTTTCCAAGGACCCGCCGCATGCCCACTTTCCGCAAGACGATTCTGTTCACCGACACCGACGGCCGCGCCCGCTTCAAGGAGGAAGACGTGGCGCTCGACGAAGGCACGCCGCAGTCCGCGCTGTCGGCGCTGCTGCCCAGCGGCGGCTACCAGCTGCGCGAGAGCCCGGTGGGCTTTCGCAGCCAGTTCCACGTGACGGTCACGCCGCAGTGGGTGGTGATCCTGTCGGGTCGGATGGAGATCGGCCTGCAGGACGGCAGCTCGCGCGTGTTCGGGCCCGGCGAGCATTTCTATTCCAACGACCTGCTGCCCGCAGGCAGCACATTCGACGCCGGCGTGCACGGGCATTGGAGCCGCCAGGTCGGCGACCAGCCCCTGCGCACGCTGTTCGTCAGGGACTGAAGGGCTCAGCGGCCGTAGCCGCCGCCACCGCCGCCGAAGCCGCCACGGCCACCGCCGCCGTGGCCGCCGCCCCGGCCGCCGCGGCCACCACCGCCGCCGAAGCCGCGGTTGCGGCCGCCGCCGCCCATGCTGTCCACGCTGGTGCGCATCGGGTCGGGCTGGCCGCCTGCGTTGCTGCGCTGCGCCGGCTTGGCGCGGCCGCCCAGCGTCGACGTGCGCAGCGGATCGGGCTGGCCATGGCCGCCACCGCCGCCACCGCCGTGGTGGCGCGGGCCGTTGTTGTGGCCACCGGCCGGACGGCTGCCGCCACCGCCGTTGCCGCCTTGGGGGGCGCGCTGCTGCGGGCCCTGGGCGGAGCGGCCGCCGCCGTTGCCGCCACCCTGGCCGCGGCCGCCACCGCCGCCGTTCTGGCCCTTGTTCTCGCGGATGCGCTGCATCATCTCGCTGCGCGCGGCCTTGGCCGCGGCGGCCATGACCTCGCGGCTCGGCGGCTTGCCGGCGCCGCCCCACAGGGTCTGGCGGCCCATGGCGATGGGCTCGGCCTTCTCGCCGGTCTCGGGGCCGAAGCCTTCGAGCAGCTGCACCGGGATGCGCTGCTTGGTGAAGTCCTCGATGTCCTGCATGAAACCTTCCTCGTCCATGCAGACCAGGTTCACGGCCTCGCCGCTGGCACCGGCGCGGCCCGTGCGGCCGATGCGGTGCACGTAGTCCTCGCTGATGTTGGGGATTTCGTAGTTCACGACGTGCGGCAACTCGTCGATGTCGATGCCGCGGGCCGCGATGTCGGTGGCCACCAGCGCGCGCACGTCGCCGCTCTTGAAGCCGGCCAGCGCCTGGGTGCGGGCGCCCTGGCTCTTGTTGCCGTGCAGGGCCATGGCCGTGACGCCGTTCTTGGACAGGAACTCGGCCACGTGGTTGGCGCCGAACTTGGTGCGCGTGAACACCAGCACCTGGCTCCAGTCGTGCTGCTGGATGATGTGCAGCAGCGCGGCCTTCTTCTTGTTGCGGCCGACCGGGTGGATCACCTGGGTGATGCGCTGCACCGTGGTGTTGCGCGGCGTGACCTGGATGTGCTGGGGCTCGCGCAGCAGCGAGGAGGCCAGCTCGCGGATCTCGTCGCTGAAGGTGGCCGAGAACAGCAGGCTCTGCTTGTCCTTGGGCACCAGGGCCAGCACCTTCTTCACGTCGTGGATGAAGCCCATGTCCAGCATGCGGTCGGCTTCGTCGAGCACCAGGATCTGCACCTGGCCCAGGTCCAGCGCGCCCTGCTGCTGCAGGTCGAGCAGGCGGCCCGGCGTGGCGACCAGCACGTCGACGCCCTTGCGCAGGCGGTCGATCTGCGGGTTCATGCCGACGCCGCCGAAGATCACGGTGGAGTTGAGGTCCAGGTGCTTGCCATAGGTCTGCACCGATTCCTCGACCTGGGCGGCGAGTTCGCGCGTGGGCGTCAGCACCAGGGCGCGGATGCCCTTGCCGCCGAACTTGCTGCGCGGGGCCTGGCCCTGCGAGAGGCGCTGCAGCATGGGCAGCGTGAAGGCGGCGGTCTTGCCGGTGCCGGTCTGGGCGCCGCCCAGCAGGTCGCGGCCTTCGAGGATGACCGGAATGGCCTGGGCCTGGATCGCGGTGGGAGTGTCGTAACCCTGCTCGCGCACGGCTTGCAGGATGGCCGGAGCCAGGTTCAGTTCGTCAAATGTCATGAACAGCAATGAGGCGCCCTTCCAGGGCGCAAGGGGATCGGCCTGTCGCGATGGAGAGCCATCGCACCAGTCTTAGGCAGACGATTGGGTAGGGAAGCAGGGTGCCGGCTGCGGTTTCGGAGCGCGGTACCCCCCAGCGGAGCGCTGGTGCGATGGCCAACTGGAAGGCCATCGACGGCGCATTGTCGCACGCAGACGATAATCCCTGATTCGGCCGGTCTCTACGGCCCTTCTTTTTTTGCACTGCCCAGGACCTTCTGCATGGCCCAGTACGTCTACACCATGAACCGCGTCTCCAAGACCGTGCCGCCCAAGCGGCAGATCTTGAAAGACATTTCGCTGTCCTTCTTCCCCGGCGCCAAGATCGGCGTGCTGGGCCTGAACGGCTCCGGCAAGTCCTCGCTGCTCAAGATCATGGCCGGCGTGGACAAGGAGATCGAGGGCGAGGCCACCCCCATGGCCGGCCTGTCCATCGGCTACCTGGAGCAGGAGCCCAAGCTGGACAACGAGCACACCGTGCGCCAGGCCATCGACGAGGCCATGGGCGAGGTCAACACCGCCAAGGCCCGCCTGGAGGAGGTCTACACCGCCTACGCCGAGCCCGATGCCGACTTCGACAAGCTGGCCGCCGAACAGGCCGAGCTCGAGGCCATCATCGCGGCCGCTGGCACCGATTCGGAACACCAGATCGAGATCGCGGCCGACGCGCTGCGCCTGCCGGCCTGGGACGCCAAGATCGGCCTGCTCTCCGGTGGCGAGAAGCGCCGCGTGGCGCTGTGCAAGCTGCTGCTGTCCAAGCCCGACATGCTGCTGCTCGACGAACCCACCAACCACCTGGACGCCGAATCGGTCGAGTGGCTGGAAATCTTCCTGCAGCGCTTCACGGGCACCGTGGTGGCCATCACCCACGATCGCTACTTCCTGGACAACGCGGCCGAGTGGATCCTGGAACTGGACCGCGGCCGCGGCATTCCCTACAAGGGCAACTACAGCGAGTGGCTGCTGCAGAAGCAGAACCGCCTGGAGGCCGAGCAGAAGGGCGAGGAAGCCCGCGCCAAGGCCTTGAAGAAGGAACTGGAGTGGGTGCGCCAGAACGCCAAGGGCCGCCAGTCCAAGAGCAAGGCGCGCATCGCCCGCTTCGAGGAACTGTCCGACTTCGAGTACCAGAAGCGCAACGAAACGCAGGAAATCTTCATTCCCGTGGCCGATCGCCTGGGCAGCCAGGTCATCGAGTTCCACAACGTCAGCAAGAGCTTCGGCGACCGCGTGCTGATCGACAACCTGTCGATGAACATCCCGGCCGGCGCCATCGTCGGCATCATCGGCCCCAACGGCGCCGGCAAGTCGACGCTGTTCAAGCTCATCGCCGGCCGCGAGCAGCCCGACAGTGGCAATGTGGTGATCGGCCAGACCGTCAAGATGGCCTACGTGGACCAGTCGCGCGATGCGCTGGCCAACGACAAGACCGTCTGGGAAGACATCTCGGGCGGGCTGGACATCATCAACGTCGGCAAGTTCCAGATGGCCAGCCGCGCCTACGCCGGCCGCTTCAACTTCAACGGCCAGGACCAGCAGAAGAAGGTCGGCAACCTGTCCGGCGGCGAGCGCGGCCGGCTGCACCTGGCCAAGACGCTGATCCAGGGCGGCAACGTGCTGCTGCTGGACGAGCCGTCCAACGATCTGGACGTGGAAACCCTGCGCGCGCTCGAAGACGCGCTGCTGGAATACGCGGGCACCGTGCTGGTCATCAGCCACGACCGCTGGTTCCTGGACCGCATCGCCACCCACATCCTGGCCGCCGAAGGCGACTCGCAATGGGTGTTCTTCGACGGCAACTACCAGGAGTACGAGGCCGACAAGAAGAAGCGCCTGGGCGAGGAGGGCGCCAAGCCCAAGCGCGTGCGCTTCAAGGCGCTGAAGTAATCAGTTGCCCGGGTCCAGGCGGCGCGCGAGCACACGCTTGCGCGCCGCATGGATGTTGTGCCGCAGCGCGTACAGCTCGTCCGCGTAGGACAGCGGCACCGCCACCTTGTCGACCACGCGGTCGAGGTGGTCGAGTTCCTCCAGCAGCCGTTCCGGCGAGGCGTTCGCATCGCCGGTGCGTGCCTCGATTTCGCGCAGCCGCGCATACCAGCGGAACACGCGCCGGCGCACGCGGAAGGTGTAGAGCGGCGGCACCACGCGCGACAGCGGCAGCAGCAGCACCACCAGGCCGCCCAGCACCAGCCACATGCGTTCGACCAGGTTGCTGGCCCAGAACGGCAGGTAGCGCTGCCAGAACGGCGGCTGGCCGTTGATGGCGCGGTCGCCCTCGCTGCTGACGGGCAGTTCGCTGGTGCGCGTGTTCGGGAAGTCGCGCGCGCGGTTGAACCAGCCGGCCCCGCCATGGATGCCCTGGGCCGCCTGCGCCAGCAGCTGGCGCAGCGCCGGATGGGTCTGCTCGCGCACCAGCAGCGAGGTGGTGGCGGCCAGCATGGCCACGTCCTCGGCCGGCAAGTCCCCGGCCAGGTCGACGATGCCGCGCGGCAGGCGCACGGACGACAGGAACGGGAAGATGCGCGTGTAGGCATCGCTCTGGCGCAGGTCCACCAGCGCGATGCCGGGGGCGCGCAGCAGCCGCTGCACGAGCGGCGACTCGGGGGCCGAGGCCAGCACCACCACGTCGAGCAGGCCGCCTTCCAGCGCCTCGGCGGCCGGGCTCTGGGCCAGGTGCGAGAGCTGCATGGCGGCCGGGTCGAGCCGGTTGGCGCGCAGCATGCGCTCCAGGATGTCGGGCACGCCGCTGCCGGCCTTGTCCACGTTCACGCGCAGGGGCTGCAGCGCGGCCAGCGACTGCAGCGGGCCGGCGCGGCGCTGGGCCGGGCGCAGCGCGTCGGGCCGGTAGAAGATCCACAGCGGCTCGTAGAACAGCGCACCCAGCGACTGCAGGCCGGCTTCCTCGTCGGCCACCGGGTCGGCGCTGCCGCCGCGCACGAAGGCCGCGTCGGCGCCGCCCTGGCGCAGCAGCGCCAGGTTGTCGAGCGAGCCGTCGGTGGGCACGAGCTCCACCGCGATGCCGTGGCCGCGCAGCGCATCGGCATAGCGCTGGCCGAAGGTGGCGTAGGCGCTGCCGGCCGGGCCGGTGGCCAGCCGCAGGCTGGTCGGCGGCTGCGGCTGCAGGTACCAGTAGGCCGCGGCCAGGATGGCGATGGGCAGCAGCACCAGCGGGCCGGCCGAGACCAGCAGGTCGCGCAGGCCCAGCAGCGCGAGCCGCAGCGTGCGTGGCAGGGCCTTCATGGGCGGGCGAAATCGCGTGCCGCGGGCAGTTGCAGGGCGCCCGCGCGCACCGCCTCGGCTGCCCACACGGCCTGCAGCACGGCGCGCGCCACGGCCTCCGCCGCCATGGTCGCCAGCACCATCATGCCGGGCGAGGGCGCCTGGGCCAGGCCCGTGGCCAGCGCGAACACGGTGTCGCCGTCCGACATGGTGTGCACCGGGTTGATGGTGCGGGCCAGGCCATCGTGGCCGGCCTGGGCCAGCCGGTGTGCCTGCGGCTTGGTGAGGGCGGCGTCGGTCGCGATCACGGCCAGCGTGGTGTTGGTGCCGGCCAGGATGGGGCGGGGCGCCTCGCCGGCCAGCAGCGCGCGGCGCGTGTCCAGCAGGGCCTGGCCGTCGGCCGTGCGCGCACCGGCGATCACGCGGCCCGTGGCCGGGTCGACCACGTCGCCGAGCGGGTTGGCGGCCACCAGCGCGCCCACGGTGACGCCGTCCACGCTGACGCTGGCCGTGCCGATGCCGCCCTTCATGGCGCGCGCCGCGCCGAACACCTTGCCCACCATGGCGCCTGCGCCCGCGCCCACGTTGCCCTGGGCCGGTGCGTCGCCGCTGGCGGCGGCGCAGGCGGCATAGCCGGCGGCGGCGTCGGGGCGGATGCGCGCGTCGCCCAGCGGCAGGTCGAACAGCACGGCCGCCGGCACCAGCGGCACGGTGGCGAAGCGCACGTCCAGCCCCACGCCTTGCTCCTCGAGCCAGCGCATGGCGCCATCGGCCGCAGCCAGGCCGAAGGCGCTGCCGCCGGCCAGCATGACCGCGTGCACGCGCTCGACCAGGTTGGACGGCGCCAGCAGGTCGGTCTCGCGCGTGCCGGGCGCGGCGCCGCGCACGTCCACGCCGGCCACGGCGCCGCCGCGTGCCAGGACCACGCTGCAGCCGGTCGGCCGGCGGGGATCGGTGAAATGGCCGACCGCGATGCCGGCCACGTCGGTGATGGCGCCGGCGCTGGCCGGCCAGGTAGGCGAAGACATGGGCGGCGATTATGGGTGGGCCAGCCCCGTTGATTTGCTCTTGATTTGATGACAAATGTGCAGATAAATCGAACGGTATTGGCAATAATGATGCCTTCGCCACACGCGCCTGCGGACCATGCAGGCTGCACGGTTCGATGAGCTTTCTTCCCACCTCCTACGATGTCTGGGGCGTCCTGGCCTCGGTGTTGATCGCCGGCGTGGCGTCCTATGTGACGCTGGACCTGGCGCGGCGCGTGCGCCAGCCCGATCGGCTGGCGGCGCTGCTGTGGTGGTTCGGTGGGTCGCTCGTCATGGCCGTCGGCATCTGGTCCATGCACTTCGTCGGCATGCTGGCGTTCTCACTGCCGATCCGGCTGGGCTACACGCCCGGGCTGACGGCCGCCTCGTTCGCCGCGGCGGCGGTCACCTCGGGCGTGGCCCTGGGCATCGCGAGCCTGGGGCGCCTGGGGCTGGCGCGCGTGCTGGTCGGTGCCGGCGTCATGGGTGCGGGCATCTGCGCCATGCACTACACGGGCATGGCGGCGCTGGACATGGCGCCCGGCATCGTCTGGAACATGGGCTGGGTGGCGGCCTCGGCGGCGATCGCGGTCGGCGCCTCGGCCGTGGCGCTGTGGCTGTTCTTCTGGCTGCGCGGCTTCCAGGGCCTGCGCGGCTGGCTCTACCAGATCGTGGCCGCTGCCGCGATGGGCCTGGCGATCGCCGGCATGCACTACGCGGGCATGGCGGCAGCCTCGTTCCCGCTGGATGCGGTCTGCCTGAGCGTGGATGCGCTGGGCGGGCGCGGACTGGCCATCGCGGTGGGCGTGGCCTGCGTGCTGTTGCTGCTGCTGACGCTGGCGGTCTCCTCCTGGGACTACCGCGTGCAGCGCCGCACGGCCACGCTGTCGTCCTCGCTGCAGGCGGCCAACGCCGAGTTGCAGTCCGCCAACGACGAGTTGCACCGGCGCGCCTTCAGCGACCCGCTGACCGGCCTGCCGAACCGGCTGCTGTTCGAGGACCGGCTGGCCCATGCCCTGTCGCGCCACGAACGCGCCGACGAAAGCATCAGCCAGCGCAAGGCCGAGCGCATCGGCGTGCTGTTCATCGACCTGGACGGCTTCAAGCCGGTCAACGACGTCTTCGGCCACGCCACCGGCGACGCCGTGCTCAAGGCCGCGGCCGGTCGGCTGCGGCAACTGGCGCGTGGCAGCGACACCGTGGCGCGCGTGGGCGGCGACGAATTCCTGCTGCTGGTGGAGGACGCCGGCAGCGTGGCCGACTGCATGACGCTGGGCGGCCGCGTGGCGCAGGCGCTGAGCCAGCCCTTCGAGGTGGCGGGGCGCAGCGTGCAGATCGGCTGCTCCATCGGCGTGGTGGTCTACCCGGACCAGGGCGAACGCCACAAGCTGGTGGCCAACGCGGACGCCGCCATGTACGTGGCCAAGCGCAATGGCGGCAACAGCTGCGCGCTGTTCGAGACGCACATGGACCGCAGCGCCGGCGAACAGCTGAGCCTGCTCAGCGATCTGCGCCAGGCCCTGGCCTGCGGCCAGCTGCTCCTGCACTACCAGCCCAAGATCGACGGCAAGCGGGGCCAGGTGCACGGCGTGGAGGCGCTGCTGCGCTGGCAGCATCCCGAGCGCGGCCTGGTGGAGCCGGACAAGTTCATCCCGCTGGCCGAGCGCTTCGGCCTCATCAACCAGCTGGGCGGCTGGGTCATCGACGAAGCCTGCCGGCAGATGAATGCCTGGGCCGACCAGGGGCTGCGCATGCGCGTGTCGGTCAACCTGTCGGTGCACCAGCTGCGCGAGGGCGACCTCGTGCGGCGCATCGAGCAGGCCCTGCAGCGCAACTTCGTGCCGGCTTCGCAACTGCTGTGCGAGATCACCGAGTCGGTGGCCATGGAAGACATCAAGGCCACGCAGCGCACCTTCGACGACCTCGCGCGCATCGGCGTGTACCTGTCGATCGACGATTTCGGCACCGGCTACTCCAGCCTGAGCTATCTGCGCCAGCTGCCGGCGCGCCAGCTCAAGATCGACCGCAGCTTCGTGCAGGACCTGGAGTGCAGCAACGACGCGCGCGCCGTGGTCGACGCGGTGATCCGCCTGTCGCACGCGCTGGGCCTGCGCGTGGTGGCCGAGGGCGTGGAGACGGCGGCGCAGAACGACATCCTGCTGGAGATGGGCTGCGACGAACTGCAGGGCTACCACTTCGCGCGGCCGATGTCGGCGCAGGCGCTGCAGGCCTGGGCGCAGGACGGCGACAGCGACCGAGTGCCCGGCAACGGCCCGCTGGTGTTTTCCGATTCGGTGCTCGGCAACGCCTGACCGTGGCGTCCCGTACCGCGCCCGGCCTCAGCGGTTGCGCGACTTCATCGCGCGCTCGACCTCGCGCTTGCCTTCGCGGTCCTTGATGGTGTCGCGCTTGTCGTGTTCGGCCTTGCCCTTGGCCAGCGCGATCTCGCACTTGACCTTGCCGTCCTTCCAGTGCAGGTTGAGCGGCACCAGCGTGTAGCCCTTTTGCTCGACCTTGCCGGTGAGGCGCTTGATCTGCTCCTTGTGCAGCAGCAGCTTCTTGGTGCGCACGCTGTCCGGGTTCACGTGCGTGGAGGCGGACTTGAGCGGATTGATCTGGCAGCCGATCACGAACATCTCGCCGTCGCGCACCACCACGTAGCCGTCGGTCAGCTGCACCTTGCCTTCGCGCAAGGCCTTCACCTCCCAGCCTTCCAGCACCAGGCCGGCCTCGTACTTCTCCTCGAAGAAGTAGTTGAAGGCGGCCTTCTTGTTGTCGGCGATGCGGGAGGAGGTTGCTTGGGGTTTCTTGGCCATGGCCTGTGCAGGTGGGGACGAAGGCCCGGGAAGCAAGCCTGTCTAGAATCCGGCGGAATCCGCGATTCTATGAAAACCGTCCAGAAGTCCGTCCTGATCTGGTACAGCGCCGAGCAGATGTTCGATCTGGTGGCCCAGGTCGACCAGTATCCCCAGTTCCTGCCCTGGTGCGACCGCGCCGCCGTGCTCGAGCGGCACGAGGACGGCATGACGGCCGAGGTCGGCATCGCCTTCGCCGGCATCCACCAGAGCTTCACCACGCGCAACACCCATGTGCCGGGCCGGCAGATCGGCATGCGGCTGGTCAAGGGGCCGTTCTCCAGGCTCGAGGGCGACTGGACCTTCCAGCCCGTGGGCGACGGCACGCAGGGCGCCTGCCGTGTGGGCCTGGAGCTGCGCTACGGCTTTTCCAGCATGGCGCTGGCGGCCGTGGTCGGCCCCGTGTTCGACCGCATCGCGGGCAGCCTGGTCGACGCCTTCGTCAAGCGCGCCGAGCAGGTCTACGGCGGATGACGGCCTCCATCACCGTCGAGGTGGTGGCGGCGGCCGGCCCGCGGCAGGTGGTCGAGGCCCGTGTGCGCCTGCCCGACGGCGCCTGCCTGGCCGATGCCCTGCGCGCGGCGCAGGCGCTGGCCGCCTTCGAGGGCCTGGTGCTGGCCGACATGCCCGCCGGCATCTGGGGGCGCAGGGCCACGGCGGCGCAGCGCCTGCGCGAGGGCGACCGCGTCGAGTGCTACCGGCCTTTGCTGGTGGACCCCAAGGTGGCGCGGCGCGAGCGCTTCGCGCAGCAGGGCGCGCGGTCCACGGGCCTGTTCGCCAAGCGCCGGCCCGGCGCCAAGGCCGGTTACTGAAGCGGGGCGCCGGGCGCGCAGTCGCGCGCGATGATGTCCTGCGTGCGGCGCGTCTCGGCGGCGCGCTGTGCATCGTCGAGGAACTCGCGCTCGCCCTGGGCGTTGGTGCGCGTGATGCGGATGCCCGAATCCAGGCTGGCCTTGTTCTGCCGGGCGCGGGCGCAGTTCTCGGCGCGGGCCCTGGCCTGCACCTCCTGCGCGGCCTTCTGCCGGGCGGCTTCGGCTGCGTCGGCCTGCTGGCGGCGCTGCTCGAGCTCCTTGTCCTGCCCGCTGGGCGGCGCGGGCATGGCCGAGGCGGCCGGGGCCGCCTCGGGGGCGGGCGCCGCCGCGCGTGCCGCGCCGCCAGGCCGTTGCACGATGTTCTTGTCCGGAACGTCGAGAGGCGGCGGCCGGTCGCTGAACACGGCCTTGCCGCTGGCATCGCGCCACATCCACTGCCCCGCGGCCGGCAGGGACAATGCCGTTCCCAGGATCAGCAGCAGAGCAGCCATTGCGCGCATCGGGCCAGTGTAGCGGCCGGCTTCCGCGCAAATCGCACGCGGGTACAATCTTTTTTTTGGAGCTTTCTCATGCGCCTCCTCGGAAAAGCGCTCACCTTCGACGACGTGTTGCTGGTGCCGGCGTACTCCCAAGTCCTGCCCAAGGACACCTCCCTCGCGACCCGTTTCTCCCGCAACATCGCCCTGAACCTGCCCCTGGTGTCCGCTGCCATGGACACCGTGACCGAGGCGCGCCTGGCGATCGCCATCGCGCAGGAAGGCGGCATGGGCATCGTCCACAAGAACCTCACGGCCCAGCAGCAGGCGGCCGAAGTGGCGCGCGTCAAGCGCTACGAATCCGGCGTGCTGCGCGACCCGGTCGTGATCACGCCGGACCATACGGTGCTGCAGGTCATGCAGCTGTCCGAGGAACTGGGCATCTCGGGCTTCCCGGTGCTCGAGGGCGGCAAGGTCATCGGCATCGTCACGGGCCGCGACCTGCGTTTCGAGACCCGCTACGACGTGCCCGTGCGCGACATCATGACGCCGCGTGAACGCCTGATCACGGTGAAGGACGGCACCACGCTAGTGGATGCCAAGGCCTTGCTCAACAAGCACAAGCTCGAACGCCTGCTGGTCGTCAACGACGCCTTCGAGCTCAAGGGTCTGATCACCGTCAAGGACATCACCAAGCAGACCAGCTTCCCGAACGCCGCGCGCGACGCCGCCGGCCGCCTGCGCGTGGGCGCGGCCGTCGGCGTGGGCGAGGGCACCGAGGAGCGTGTCGAAGCCCTGGTCAAGGCCGGCGTTGACGCCATCGTGGTCGACACAGCGCACGGCCACAGCAAGGGCGTGATCGACCGCGTGCGCTGGGTCAAGCAGAACTATCCGCAGGTCGACGTGGTCGGCGGCAACATCGCCACCGGCGCGGCCGCGCTGGCCCTGGTGGAAGCCGGCGCCGATGCGGTCAAGGTCGGCATCGGCCCGGGCTCGATCTGCACCACGCGCATCGTCGCAGGCGTCGGCGTGCCGCAGATCATGGCGGTGGACAGCGTTGCCACGGCGCTGGCCGGTTCGGGCGTTCCGCTGATCGCCGACGGCGGCATTCGCTACAGCGGCGACATCGCCAAGGCCATCGCCGCTGGCGCCTACACCGTGATGATGGGCGGCATGTTCGCCGGCACCGAGGAGGCGCCCGGCGAGGTCATCCTGTTCCAGGGCCGCAGCTACAAGAGCTACCGCGGCATGGGCAGCATCGGCGCCATGCAGCAGGGCAGCGCCGACCGCTACTTCCAGGAATCGTCGACCGGCAACCCCAACGCCGACAAGCTCGTGCCCGAGGGCATCGAAGGCCGCGTGCCCTACAAGGGCTCGATGATTTCCATCGTCTACCAGATGGCCGGCGGCGTGCGCGCCAGCATGGGCTACTGCGGCTGCGCCTCCATCGAGGAGATGCGCAACAAGGCCGAGTTCGTGGAAATCACCACGGCCGGCATCCGCGAGAGCCACGTGCACGACGTGCAGATCACCAAGGAAGCGCCGAACTATCGGGCAGAATGATCCGCGCCCTCTAACCGTATACAAGGAGCGATTCATGGGTCTGATGTCTTTCATCAAGGAAGCCGGCGAGAAACTGTTCGGCAAGAAGCCCGAGGTGGCCGCGGCCACCGCCGAGCCGAGCAGCCAGGAAAAGCTGGCGGCGGCGAACGCGGTGGCGTCCAAGGCCATCGGCGACTACATCCGCGCGCAGAACCTGCCGGCCGACGCGCTGACCATCGCCTTCGATGGCGCCACGCAGGTCGTGACCGTGTCCGGCACCGTGCCCACGCAGGAGATCAAGGAAAAGATCGTCCTGTGCTGCGGCAACGTGGAAGGCGTGGTCGGCGTCAACGACGAGATCGTCTCGACCGCGCCGGCCGACCTGAGCCAGTACCACACCGTGGTGCGCGGCGACACGCTGTCGGCCATCGCCAAGAAGTTCTACGGCAACGCCAACGCCTATCCCAAGATCTTCGAGGCCAACAAGCCCATGCTCACGCACCCGGACAAGATCTACCCCGGCCAGGTGCTGCGCATTCCGCCGCAGGCCTGATTCCCCCGCATCTCCACGGCACGGGCAGCACACGCTGCCCGTTTCACTTTCGCCCGCCATGAACCACGACAAGATCCTCATCCTCGATTTCGGCTCCCAGGTCACGCAGCTGATCGCGCGCCGCGTGCGCGAGGCCCATGTGCTCAGCGAAGTGCATCCCTGCGACGTGACGGACGACTGGGTGCGCGCCTATGCCGCCGACGGCCATCTCAAGGGCGTGATCCTGTCGGGCAGCCATGCCAGCGTCTACGAGGACACCACCGACAAGGCGCCGCAGGCGGTGTTCGAGCTCGGCGTGCCGGTGCTGGGCATCTGCTATGGCATGCAGACCATGGCGCACCAGCTGGGCGGCAAGGTGGAGGGCGGCCACAAGCGGGAGTTCGGCTTCGCGTCGGTGCGCGCGCGCGGCCACACCAGGCTGTTCGACGGCATCCAGGACTTCGCCACGCCCGACGGTCACGGCATGCTGGACGTCTGGATGAGCCACGGCGACAAGGTCACCGAACTGCCGCCCGGCTTCAAGCTCATGGCCAGCACCGACAGCTGCCCCATCGCCGGCATGGCCGACGAGGCGCGCCGCTTCTACGCCGTGCAGTTCCACCCCGAGGTCACGCACACCAGGCAGGGTCACGCGATCCTGGAGCGCTTCGTGCGCGGCATCTGCGGCGCCAACGCCGACTGGATCATGAAGGACCACATCGCCGAAGCCGTGGAGCAGATCCGTGCGCAGGTCGGCGACGAAGAGGTGATCCTGGGCCTGTCCGGCGGCGTCGACTCCAGCGTGGCTGCCGCGCTGATCCACCGCGCCATCGGCGACCAGCTGACCTGCGTGTTCGTGGACCACGGCCTGCTGCGCCTGAACGAAGGCGACATGGTCATGGACATGTTCGAAGGCAAGCTGCACGCCAAGGTGATCCGCGTCGATGCCAGCGACCTGTTCCTGGGCAAGCTGGCCGGCGTCAGCGACCCCGAGGCCAAGCGCAAGATCATCGGCGGCGAGTTCGTCACGGTGTTCAAGCAGGAGGCCGCCAAGCTGGTCGGCACCGGTGCCAAGGGTGCGAAATGGCTGGCCCAGGGCACGATCTACCCCGACGTGATCGAGTCCGGCGGCGCCAAGAGCAAGAAGGCCGTCACCATCAAGAGCCACCACAACGTGGGTGGCCTGCCCGAGCAGCTGGGCCTGAAGCTGCTGGAGCCGCTGCGCGACCTGTTCAAGGACGAGGTGCGCGAACTCGGCGTGGCGCTGGGCCTGCCGCCCGAGATGGTCTACCGCCACCCCTTCCCGGGCCCGGGGCTGGGCGTGCGCATCCTGGGCGAGGTCAGGAAGGAATACGCCGACCTGCTGCGCCGCGCCGACGCGATCTTCATCGAGGAGCTGCGCAATTTCCGCGACGAGGCCACCGGCAAGACCTGGTACGACCTCACCAGCCAGGCCTTCACCGTGTTTCTGCCCGTCAAGAGCGTGGGCGTGATGGGCGACGGCCGCACCTACGACTACGTGGTCGCGCTGCGCGCCGTGCAGACCAGCGACTTCATGACGGCCGACTGGGCCGAGCTGCCCTATGCGCTGCTCAAGAAGGTGTCCAGCCGCATCATCAACGAGGTGCGCGGCATCAACCGCGTGACCTACGATGTGAGCAGCAAGCCGCCCGCGACGATCGAATGGGAGTGAACTCCCGCAGCCCCGCCGAACCCGCGTCCGAACCCCCAACCGTTTTCCTGTCCCTGAGCATCGTGCAAGCCAACCGTTCCCTGGTCCTGTCCGCCGTCCTCGCCATCGCCGCCGGCGGTTTCGTCCCCTCCACCGCGTCCTTCGCCGCGCAGCACGCCAGCAAGGCAGCTGCCAGCAAGGCCGCAACGCAGAAGAAGGCGGCCACGCCACCTTCCGTCACCCAGTCCGCCGAGCCCGGCGGCCCGCCGGTGCTGGCGGCCAAGGCCTGGCTGCTGATGGACTACGACTCCGGCCAGGTGCTGGCATCCGAGAACCCGGACGAACCGCTGCCACCGGCTTCGTTGACCAAGATGATGACCAGCTTCCTGGTCGAGCAGTCCATCCGCAACGGCAAGCTCAAGCAGGACGACCTCGTCTCGGTCAGCGAGAACGCCTGGTGCCGGGGTTCGAGCACCGAGTCCTGCATGTACCTGCCGCTCAACGGCCAGGCCAAGGTGATCGACATCCTGCGCGGCATCATCGTGCAGTCGGGCAACGATGCGTCCAAGGCGATTGCCGAGCACATCGCCGGTACCGAGGACAACTTCGCCAAGCTCATGAACGCCGAGGCCAAGCGCCTGGGCATGGCGCACACGAACTTCGTCAACGCCACGGGCCTGCCGGACCCCGCGCACAAGGCCTCCGCGCGCGACCTCGCGGTGCTGGCGCGCGCCATCATCCACGACAGCGCCGACTTCTATCCGATCTACGCCGAACGCGACTTCACCTACAACAAGATCAAGCAGGGCAACCGCAACGCCTTGCTCTACACCGACCCGTCGGTCGACGGCCTCAAGACCGGCCACACGCAGGAGGCGGGCTATTGCCTCGTCACCTCGTCCAAGCGCAACGGCATGCGGCTGATCACCGTGATCCTCAACACCAGCAGCATGCAGGCGCGTGCCGACCAGACGCGTGCGCTGCTGAGCTGGGGCTTCGGCCGCTTCGAGAAGGCCACGCCCATCCAGCCGGATGCGCAGGTGGCCGCGGCCAAGGTCAGCTTCGGCAAGGCCGACACGGTGCCCGCCGTGCTGGGCGCGCCCTGGACCATCACCGTGCCGAAGGGCCAGAAGCTGGAGACGGCCGTCCAGATCAACGCCGACCTGGAAGCCCCCGTGGCCAAGGGCGCGGTGGTCGGCAAGGTGGTGGCCACGGCGGGCGGCAAGCCCGTGGCGGAGGCGCCGCTGGTCGCGCAGGCCGATGTCGAACGCGCCGGCTTCCTGCTGCGGGCCTGGCAGCACCTGCTGCGCCTGTTCGGCAAGTAAGCCGGCGGCGTCGACCGTCCGGGGCCTCGGCGGCGCGGCGCACAATGCCGCCATGGCCCTTGCCGACACCCATCTGCGCCAGGTCCTCGCCGCCATGGCGGGCCCGGCCGCCCGCCCGCGGGAGGACCAGCTTGCCGCCGTCGCCGCGCTGGTCGAACAGCGCCGCCGCGTGCTCGTCGTGCAGGCCACGGGCTGGGGCAAGTCCGCCGTGTACTGGGCCGCGACCTCGGCCCTGCGTGCCGCCGGCGGCGGCCCCACGCTGATCGTCTCGCCGCTGCTCGCGCTGATGCGCGACCAGGTCGATGCCGCGGCCCGGGCAGGCCTGCGCGCGGCCACCATCAATTCGACCAACCTGGATGGCTGGGACGCCGTCTTCGAGGACATCGCCGCCGACCGGCTGGACGTGCTGCTGGTCTCGCCCGAGCGCTTGGGCAACCCCGGCTTCGCGCGGCGCCTGCCTGCGCTGCTGGCCGGCGCCGCGCTGGTGGTGATCGACGAGGCGCATTGCATCTCCGACTGGGGCTTCGACTTCCGGCCCGACTACCAGCGCCTGTCCAGGACGCTGCTGGGCATCGCGGCCGGCACGCCCGTGCTGGCCACGACCGCCACGGCCAACCAGCGCGTGACCGAGGACATCGCGCGCCAGCTGGGGCCGGACACGCAGACCTTCCGCGGTTCGCTCGCGCGGTCCTCGCTGCGGCTGGCGGTCGTGCCCGGGCTGGCCGCGCTGGAGCGCCTGGCCTGGGTCGCCGACGCGCTCGACCGCTTCGCGGGCTCGGGCATCGTCTACGCGCTGACGGTGGCCGACACCGAGCGCATCGCCGGCTTCCTGCGTTCCTGCGGCTTCGAGGTCGCGGCCTACCACGGCGGCCTGGACGCGGCCGCGCGCCAGCAGATCGAGGACGCGCTGCGCCGCAATGCGCTCAAGGCCGTGGTCGCCACCTCCGCGCTGGGCATGGGCTACGACAAGCCCGACCTGGCCTTCTGCATCCATGTCGGTTCGCCGGCCTCGCCTGTCGCCTACTACCAGCAGGTGGGCCGCGCCGGCCGGGCGCTGGACGACGCGCTGGCCGTGCTGCTGCCGGCCGAGACCGACGAGCGCATCTGGGCCTATTTCGCAACGGCCGGCGTGCCCGACGCGCAGCGCGTGGGCCAGATCCTGACGGCGCTCGCGGACGGCGCGCTGGGCCTGGTGGCGCTGGAGAACGCGACCGGCATCCGGCGCGGCCGGCTCGAGGGCCTGCTCAAGATCCTGGCCGTCGAGGAGGTCGTGCAGCGCGAAGGATCGGCCTGGGCCTTGACCGGCCGGCCCTGGACCTACGACGCCGCGCGCTGGCAGGCGCTGGCCCAGGTGCGCGCGCGCGAGGCGGGCCTGATGCGCGCCTTCGCGGCCGGCCAGGGCTGCCTGATGCGCTTTCTGCAGGAGGCGCTGGACGACCCTGCGCCCAGCGACTGCGGCCGTTGCAGCGTCTGCACGGGCCGCCTGCCCGAACCGGGCGCGCAGCCTGCCGCCTCGCGCGTGGAGGCGGCGCGCGTCCACGCGCGCGGGCAGGACGTGGTCATCGAGCCGCGCAAGCTCTGGCCCACGGGCGGCGCGCGCAAGGGCCGCATCGCGGGCTGCGCCGAGGGCCGCGCACTGGCCTTCGCCGACGACCCCGGCTGGGCCGATGCGCTGCTGCCGCTGCTGGCCGCGTCCGATGCGCCGGCCCCGCAGCCCGTGCTGGACGGCGTGGTCGCCGTGCTCGGCCGCTGGCGGCGCAGCTGGGGCGCGCGGCCCGTGGCCGTGGTGCCCATGCCCTCGGCCACGCACCCGCGGCTGCTGCAGTCGGTGGCCGCCCACGTGGCGCAGCTTGGCCGGCTGCCGCTGCGCGATGCACTGCACCTGACCGGCCCCTTGCCGGACCCCGAACTCGCTTCAGCCGCCAAGGTCGCGGCGCTGAACCGCTCGCTGGCACTGCGCCCCGGCGTGGCGCTGCCGGCCGGGCCGCTGCTGCTGGTCGGCCTGCGCTACCGCAGCGGCTGGGCCATGACGGTGGCGGCCGCGCTGCTGCGCGAGGCCGGCGCCCCCGACGTGCTGCCGCTGGTGCTGCACCAGGCGCCCTGAACCACGGCGTTCAGGCGCGGCCCGCGCGGCGGCGCTCCAGCCACTCGAACAGGCCCATGCCGGCCAGCATGGCCAGCACGAACACGGCGGCCTTGGCCTCGCCCATGCCCAGCGCGACGAGTGCCGGGCCCGGGCAGAAGCCGGCCAGGCCCCAGCCGATGCCGAACGCCAGGCCGCCCAGCACCAGCCGCCGGTCGATGCCCTGGCCCTGCGGCAGCTGCATCCGAAGGCCGAGCAGGCTGCGCGTGCGGCGCCGGGCCAGTGCGAAGGCCAGCAGGCCCACGGCGATGGCGCCGGCCATCACGAACGCCAGCGAAGGGTCCCAGGCCCCGGCGAGATCCAGGAAGCCCAGCACCTTGGCCGGATCGGCCATGCCGGACACGAGCAGGCCCAGGCCGAAGACCAGGCCCGCGAGCAGGGCGGTGACGAGGGGCATGGCGGTCCCCTCAAGCGTTCAGCAGGTGGCGGACCACGTAGACCGTGGCGAAGCCCGCGCCCATGAAGGCCAGCGTGGCCACCAGCGAGCGCGGCGACAGGCGCGACAGCCCGCAGACGCCGTGGCCGCTGGTGCAGCCCGCGCCGTAGCGCGTGCCCAGCCCGACCAGCAGGCCGGCGGCCACGAGCGCGCCCCAGCCGGCATCGATGCGTGGCCGGGGCAGGTCGGCGGCGAGGGCGTAGACGAGGGGCGAGGCGAGCAGCCCGACCAGGAAGGCCAGCCGCCACTCCGCGCCGCCCGCGGACGGCCGCAGCAGCCCGCCCAGGATGCCGCTGATGCCGGCGACGCGGCCGTTGCACAGCACGAAGATGGCGGCCGCCAGGCCGATCAGGATGCCGCCGGCCAGCGCGGCGTAGGGGGTGAAGGCGTTCCAGTCGATGGTCAATGCGGGCTCCTTGGGCAGCGGGATGGCCTGCACTGTAGAAGATCGGCCGGCCCGGCGCCTCGGGGGTCAGGGCTGCACGTAGCCCAGCCGCACCAGCGACTCCTTCTGCTCCTTCTGGTAGTGCATGGCCCAGCTCTTGTAGGCGCTCGAATCCAGGTAGGCCGAGACCTGCATGAGGTTCTCCATCGACGCCTTGTAGACGGGCTCGGACATGGCCTTGTGGAAGGCGTCGTGCAGCTTCTTCACCTGGGCCGGCGGCACGGCCTTGCCGGTCACGAGGCCGTAGGGCGCGGTCGCCACCACGTCGTAGCCCGATTCCTTGACCGTGGGCACCTGGGGCCAGCGCGACAGCCGCTCGGGCGCCAGCGTGGCCAGCACGCGGAACTTGCCGGCCTCGACCATGGGCGCCCAGCTCGGCGCGTCCACCAGCATCTCGATGTGGCCGCCGGCCAGCGCATTGGCCGCATCGGCATAGCCCTTGAACGGCACATGCGTGGCCTTGCCGCCGGCGCGCGAGAACAGATCCTCGGTTGCCAGGTGCGGCACCGTCATGCTGCCGGGCGTGCCGAAGTTGACCTTGCCTGGGTGGGCCTTGGCGTAGGCCAGCAGTTCGCCCAGGTCCTTCCAGGGCGCATCGGCACGCACCACGAGGCCGTAGGCGAAGCCGGTCACGTTGATCACGTAGGAGACGTCCTCGATCGGGTCCCACGCCACCTTCTGCATGTAGGGCAGGCGGAAGGCCGTCGTCGGCAGCAGCGCCACGGTGTGGCCGTCGGCCGGCACCGAGGCCAGCGCCGTGAGGCCCATGGTGCCCGAGGCGCCGGGCCGGTTGACGATGACCACGCTCTGGCCCAGGTGCGGCGCCGCGGCCTCGGCCATGGCGCGCATGTGGGCGTCGGCCGCGCC
The DNA here is from genome assembly GCA_049840715.1 of Pseudorhodoferax sp. GTDB lineage: Bacteria > Pseudomonadota > Gammaproteobacteria > Burkholderiales > Burkholderiaceae_C > Pseudorhodoferax. The sequence goes on along the minus strand of JASGJO010000029.1, from coordinate 296,615 downwards.
GCCGGGCGGGTAGGGCACGATGAGCTGGATGGGCTTGTTCGGAAACGCGTCGGGGCCCTGGGCATGGGCGGCGGCCAGGCCGCCGGCCATCGCGAGTGCTCCGAGCGCGCAGGCGAGCGCCTGCCTTCTGTTCTTCACCATGGGAGGCTCCTTCGGGGAATGTGGAAACGGAACTTCAGGACGCGGGCGCGGCCTCGGCGCGGGTCTTGGTGCGCGGCAGGCCCAGGCGGAACGACCAGTCGCCGCCGTAGCGGTGTTCGAACGCGGGCGCCAGCGCCCTGCCGTGGTCGGCGCGCAGCCACAGGCGCAGCAGCAGGCGGCGGCGCTCGGCCTCGTCGAAGTCCACGAACGCGGTGCGCGCGTGCATCACGGTGGCGTTGTTGAGCAGCATCACGTCGCCGGCGGCCAGCCGCAGGTCGTAGCGCAGCCGCGGGTCCTCGGAAGCCTGCTCGAAGGCATCGGCCGCCGCGACCTCGCGTGCCGTGAGCTCCTTGCCCAGGCGCTTGGCGCCCATGTTGAGGTAGTTGCGCGAGTAGCGGCACGACAGCCGCTGCGCATGCCAGGAGAACACCGGGATCGGATGGTCCGACACCGGCGGAAAGCCCGGCCGCTCGTCGCCGAACAGATCGCAGACATAGCCTTCGAACAGCTGCGGCAGCACCTCGGGCCGCGTGCGCAGCAGCTGGTTGAACACCGCCATGGCGCTCACGATGCTGTTCTCGCCGCCTTCCTTGGCGGGCCGCACGCAGAGCAGGCCGATGATGTCGCAGTCGTCGGCATGGAAGCGCAGCCGCGAATCCGTGGTGTAGGCGCGCACGTTGGGCTGGCCCACCTTGCGGTGGGGTTCCGCCATCACGTTCTCGAGCAGCTCGCCGTAGGCGTTCTGCGGGATCACGGTGCCGACCAGCGCGCCGATGCCGACCCACAGCCGGCGCAACTCGTCGTGCGTGAAGCGCGCCACCGGCAGGCCCGTGATCCTGGCCACGCCGCGGCCGTTTTCCAGCACGTCGCGGATGCGCGCCAGGTCCGCGGCCCAGGCGGGCACCTGGAAGACCGCGCGCGTGATCTGCGCCAGGTCCAGGGCCGCGGTGCGCTGCACCGCCAGCGCAAGTTCGTCCACCACCTGCGGCGAGAAGGCGAACTGCCAATCCTGCGCCTGCGCCAGTTCTTCGCCCAGCCAGGCCTCGGCCCCGCCCACGGGGCCCGGCGGCATCGCCACCGCCGTCTGTTCGTCCACGGAAACTGCCACCTCGACTCCTTTTGCTGCTGACCCATCTTGTCTATACATCTTGGTGCGTGCCGCACCTCGATGGAAGGCTCGCGCTGGCTTGGATGCACCAAACTGCGGTATAGACATGTGCCGCACCCGCGCTTGGCACAAGCCATGCAAGCGGTATGCCACGCAAAAGAAAAACGGCCACCGCAAGGTGGCCGTCGAGGCGGGAAGCGGACGCCTGCTTCAGTGCGCGGATGCGGCCGAAGCCCCCAGGCCGGTCTCCGAGCGCACCTGCTGCGCCGCGAACAGCGCGCGCTCCGTCTCGGCCTGCCGGCTCTTGTCGAGCACCGAGAACAGCCAGATGCCGATGAAGCCGATGGTCATCGAGAACAGCGCGGGCGAGGCGTAGGGGAAGGGCGCCGAGCCGGCCGGGTGGCCCAGCGTGGCCTCCCAGACCGAGGGCGACAGCACCGTCAGCGCCACCGAGGAGACCAGCCCCAGGAAGCCGCCGATGACCGCGCCGCGCGTCGTGCAGTCCTTCCACATGATGGACAGGAACAGCACCGGGAAGTTGGCCGAGGCCGCCACCGCGAAGGCCAGCGAGACCATGAAGGCGATGTTCTGCTTCTCGAACGCGATGCCCAGCACCACGGCCACCACGCCCAGCGCCACGGTGGTGATGCGCGAGACGCGCAGCTCGGAGGCGCTGTCGGCCTTGCCGTGCTTGAACAGCGTGGCGTACAGGTCGTGCGAGACGGCCGAGGCGCCCGACAGCGTGAGCCCGGCCACCACCGCCAGGATGGTGGCGAAGGCCACGGCCGAGATGAAGCCGTAGAACACGTTGCCGCCGACCGACTTGGCCACCAGCACGGCCGCCATGTTGGAGGCGCCGGCGCCGCCGTGGATCACGCCGGTCACGGTGTCGGCGAACTCCGGGTTGGTCAGCACCAGCGTGATGGCGCCGAAGCCGATGATGAAGATCAGGAGGTAGAAGTAGCCGATCCAGACCGTGGCCCAACCCACCGACTTGCGCGCCTCCTTGGCGTCGGGCACGGTGAAGAAGCGCATCAGGATGTGCGGCAGGCCGGCCGTGCCGAACATCAGCGCCATGCCGAAGGAGATCGCCGAGATCGGGTCCTTCACGAAGCCGCCCGGCCCCATGATGGACAGGCCGATGGAGGCCGCCTCCTGCGGCGTCTTGCCGGTGTTGGCGGCGATCTGCGTGCGCACCTCGACCGACTTGGCGAACAGCGCCTCGGGCGAGAAGCCGAACTGCGCCAGCACCATGACGGCCATGAAGGTCACGCCCGAGAGCAGCAGCACGGCCTTGATGATCTGCACCCAGGTCGTGGCCGTCATGCCGCCGAACAGCACGTAGACCATCATGAGCACGCCCACGATGACCACGGCCACCCAGTAGTCCAGCCCGAACAGCAGCTTGATGAGCTGGCCCGCGCCGACCATCTGCGCGATCAGGTAGAAGGCCACGACGACCAGCGTGCCGGAGGCCGCGAACGCGCGGATCGGCCCGGGCTTGAAGCGGTAGCCGGCCACGTCGGCGAAGGTGAACTTGCCCAGGTTGCGCAGCCGCTCGGCCATCAGGAAGGTCAGGATGGGCCAGCCCACGAGGAAGCCGATGGCGTAGATCAGGCCGTCGTAGCCGGTGGCCATCACGGCCGCCGAGATGCCCAGGAAGGAGGCTGCCGACATGTAGTCGCCCGCGATCGCCAGGCCGTTCTGGAAGCCCGTGATGCCGCCGCCGGCGGTGTAGAAGTCCGCGGCGGACTTGGTGCGGCCGGCGGCCCACTTGGTGATGTAGAGCGTGGCCAGCACGAAGACCGAGAACATGCCGATCGCGATCCAGTTGGTCGGCTGCTTGGCGGCCTGGCCGACGTCGCCGCCGGCGGCCTGGGCGATGCCTGCGGCGGCGGCCAGCGCCAGCGCGAGGAGGGTGTTGCGGCGCGCGTTCATTGCGTGGCGTCCTTCAGGATCTTGGCGGTCACGCGGTCGTACTCGCCGTTGGCGCGGCGGATGTAGAGCAGCGTGATGCCGATGGTGAACACGATCACGCCCAGGCCGATCGGGATGCCGATGCTGGTGACGCCGCTGCCCATGGTCTGGGCCAGGAAGGGCTTGTCGAAGGCGATGAGTCCGATGTAGCCGTAGTAGACGACCAGCATCAGGATCGTCAGCGTCCAGCCGAAACGGTTGCGTCGGCGCCGCAGCGCCTGGTACTCGGGATGGGACTGGATGCGTTGCACCACGTCCGGCGTGTCCTTGGCCATGCTTGTCTCCAGGAAGTGAACCTGGGGCGCATCTTCAGCGTGGCGCGCCAGCTTGCGGTGGCGGCGCAACCATTCGTCATAAGGCCGCGCGAGATCGCGCTTACTCCCAGCTGACATCGGCCGCGAACAGGTAGCCCGCGCCGTAGACGGTCTTGATGATGGCGGGCTCGTGCGGGTCGGGTTCGATCTTCTTGCGCAGGCGCGAGATGCGCACGTCGATGCTGCGGTCGGTGGGCGAGAGGTCGCGCTCGCCCATGAGCTGCTCGCGCGTGAGGATCTGGTGCGGGCGCTCGACGAAGCAGCGCAGCACCTGGGTCTCGGCCGTGCCCAGCAGGTGCTCGCTGCCGTCGGGCGCGCGCAGCACGTTGGCCGCGCAGTCGATGCGCCAGCCCAGGAAGCTGGCGTAGCGGCGCTGGCCCGGCGCGCTGCCGGTCGCCGCGCCGCGCCGGCGCAGGATGCTGCGCACGCGCGCCACGAGCTCGCGCGACTCGAAGGGCTTGGTCACGTAGTCGTCGCCGCCGAGTTCCAGGCCCATCACGCGGTCGGCCGTGTGGCCGCGGCCGGTCAGGATCAGCACGCCGGCGCTGGAGGCCGCGGCGATGCGGCGCATGAGGTCCAGGCCGTCCATGTCGGGCAGGCCCAGGTCGACGATGCACAGGTCCGGCTTCTCGAACTGCAGGCGGCGCAGCACGGCGCCGCCCGTGGCGAACACCTCGCAGGCGAAGCCGAAGTCGCGCAGCGCGGTCAGCACGAGCCTGGCCACGTCGGCATCGTCCTCGATCACGTAGACCAGGGCGGGCGGGGCGCTGGCGTCGTTGCCGGCGCGGTGTGTCTCTGCACTCATATCGTCCCTTGCGCAATGGCGGCTGCGAGTTGTTCTGTCGTGAAAGGCTTGCGCAGCAGCGGGCTGCCGGCGTCGCGCGGCCAGTCGTCGGGCACGTTGCCGGTCATGATGACGACCGCCTTCGCGTACTGGCCGTCACGCGCGGCCCGGGCCAGCTGCACGCCGTCCAGCGGGCCGGCCATCACGAGGTCGGTCAGCACGAGCGCGATGTCGGGCGTGGCCGCCAGCAGCTTGCGCGCCTCGGCCAGCTGCTCGGCCTCCAGCACCACGTAGCCCAGCTCCAGCAGGTTGCGCCGGACCACGCGGCGCACCTGGGCGTCGTCGTCCACGAGCAGCGCCAGGCCGCGCTGGCGCGGTGCGGCGCGCGCGGCCGGCTGCGCCTGGCGCGGCGCCTCGGCCGGGGCCTGCGCGGCCGGCAGCCAGACCGACACCGTCGTGCCTTCGCCGGGTGCGCTGCGCACGTCCACGGCGCCGCCGGACTGCTTGATGAAGCCGTAGACCACGGCCATCCCGAGGCCCGTGCCGCGGCCGCCGCGCTTGGTCGTGAAGAAGGGCTCGAACAGGTGGGCCAGCGTCTGGGCGTCCATGCCGACGCCGTTGTCCTGCACGTCGATGCGGATCGCGTCGCCGGGCGAGAGCTGCAGCGGCACCGCCGCGGCCGCGTCGATGCGCGTGGCGCAGGCGCGCAGCCGGATGCGCGCGGCCGGGCCCTGGGCCTCGCAGGCGTCGCGCGCGTTGAGCACCATGTTGATCAGGGCCTGCTCGAGCAGCGTGGGGTCGATCCAGGTCCACAGCGGTTCGCTGCCGGCGTCGATCTCCAGCCGCAAGGCTTCGGGCAGCACGCGGCGCACGAGGCCGGCCACCGTGGCGAGCAGGGCGCCCACGCTGACCGAGTGCGCCTCCAGCGGCTGGCGCCGCGCGAAGCTCATGAGGCCCTTGACGAGGTCGGCGCCGCGGCGCGCCGCGCCCAGCGCGGGCAGCACGTATTCCTGTGTCGCGGCCTCCTCGGGCCGGCTGCGCGCCAGGGCGTCCAGGTTGCCGATGATCACCGTGAGGATGTTGTTGAAGTCGTGCGCCAGCCCGCCCGTCAGGTGGGTCAGCGATTCGAGCTTGTGCGCGCGCGCGAGCAGCACCTGGGCGCGCCGCTCCTCGGTGATGTCGAAGGTCAGCTCGAAGCAGCCGCTCACGCCGCCGTCGCTGCCGCGCTCGGGCACGAGCGAGGTGCGCACGATGCGGCGCTCGCCCTGGGCGGTCTGCAGTTCGTACTCGAAGGTCTGGGCCTGGCCGCGCAGCGCGCGCAGCACGCGCGGCCGCACGCCGGCATAGACCGCATCGCCCAGGAAGGCGCGGGCGCTGACGCGGTGCGGCGCGCCGGTGTCGATGCCGAACCAATCGTGGTAGGCGCGGTTCAGGTAACGGTAGGTCCGGCCGGCATCGAAGAAGCCCACGGCCGCGGGGATCGAATCCATGACCAGGCGCACGCGCTGCTCGCTGCGCTGCAGTTCGGCCGTGCGCTCGGCGACGCGGGCTTCCAGTTGCTCGGTGTGGGCGCGGATGGTGGCTTCGGCCTGGCGTTCGGCCGTCACGTCGGAATACAGCGTCACGAAGCCATGGCCGGGCACGGGCTCGCCGCGGATGCGCAGCACCTGGCCGTTCGGCCGCGTGCGCTCGATCTCGTGCGCGCGAAAGGCGCGTGCCGCCGCCACGCGCTCGGCCACCAGCGCCGCCGCATTGCCGGGGCCGTAGTCGCCGCGCCGGGCGTTGTAGTCGATGAAGCTCTCGAACGGCGCGCCCACATAGCCCATGGATTCGGGAAAGCCCAACAGCGTGAGGTAGGCGCGGTTCCAGGCCACGAGCTTGAGGTCGCGGTCGAAGATGGACAGGCCGCGGTCCAGCAGGTCCAGGCCCGCCTGCAGCGTCAGGTAGCGCGCCAGCGGCGCGCTCGCGTCGGAAGACGGGTCGTGGGTGGGCATGGCCGGCTGGGCGTGGGGGTGCTAGCGTAACCGCTGCGCGGGCCGGCTGGCCGGCTGCAAACATTTGTTAAGTTTGGGGCACGGTCGTGCAACGTTCCTGGTGGATGCTGGCGGCCAGCGCGGCGGGCGATGTGATGCAATCGTCCCGTTCCCACCATCCGCATCGTGCCCTAGGAGACGAGATGACCGAAGCCACCACCGCCCAGTACGCGCCGCCGCCGGATCTGGCCCGCAACGCCCATGTGCCGGGCCGGGCGTCCTACGACAAGCTGGTGGCCCAGGCCGAGACCGACCCCGAGGGCTACTGGGGCGGCCTGGCGCGCGAGTTCATCAGCTGGCAGACGCCGTTCACCCAGGTGCTGGACGGCAGCCAGGCGCCGTTCTTCAAGTGGTTCGCGGACGGCCGGCTGAACGTCTCCTACAACTGCCTGGACCGCAACGTGGAGCGCGGCCTCGGCAACAAGACCGCACTCATCTTCGAGGCCGACGACGGCCAGGTCACCCGGGTCAGCTACAGCGAGCTGCTGGAGCGCACCTGCCGCATCGCCAACGCGCTGCGTTCCCTGGGCATCAGGAAAGGCGACCGCGTCGTCATCTACATCTCCATGTCGATCGACGGCGTGGCCGCCATGCAGGCCTGCGCGCGCATCGGCGCCATCCACTCCGTGGTGTTCGGCGGCTTTTCGGCGCAGGCGCTGCGCGACCGCATCGCCGACACCGGCGCCTCCATCGTGATCACGGCCGACCAGCAGGTGCGCGGCGGCAAGCAACTGCCGCTCAAGGCCATCGTGGACGAGGCCATCGGCCTGGGCGGCTGCGAGAGCGTGCGCAACGTGCTGGTGGCGCGCCGCACGGGCGGCGCCGTGCCGTTCCAGGCGCCGCGCGACCTCTGGCTGGCCGAGCTGACCGAAGCGCAGCCGTCCAGGTGCGAACCGGAATGGGTCGAGGCCGAGCACCCGCTGTTCCTGCTCTACACCTCGGGCTCCACGGGCAAGCCCAAGGGCGTGCAGCACTCCACGGGCGGCTACCTGCTGCAGGCGGCTGTCACGACCAAGTGGACCTTCGACCTCAAGGACGAGGACGTGTTCTGGTGCACGGCCGACATCGGCTGGGTCACGGGCCACAGCTACATCGCCTACGGGCCGCTCGCGCTCGGCGCCACCGAGATCGTGTTCGAGGGCGTGCCGACCTACCCGGACGCGGGCCGCTTCTGGAAGATGGTCCAGGACCACGGGGTCACGGTGTTCTACACGGCGCCGACCGCGATCCGTTCGCTGATCAAGGCCGCCGAGGGCAACGAGGCCGTGCACCCCAGGCAGTACGACCTGTCCAGCCTGCGCATCCTGGGTTCGGTGGGCGAGCCGATCAACCCCGCTGCCTGGGAGTGGTACCACCAGCACGTGGGCGGCGGCCGCTGCCCCATCGTCGACACCTTCTGGCAGACCGAGACCGGCGGCCACATGATCACGCCGCTGCCGGGCGCCACCACGCTGGTGCCGGGCTCGTGCACGCTGCCGTTCCCGGGCATCGCGGCGGCCATCGTCGACGAGACCGGCAACGACGTGCCGCACGGCCATGGCGGCATCCTGGTCGTCAAGCGGCCCTGGCCCGGCATGATCCGCACCATCTGGGGCGACGCCGAGCGCTTCGTCAAGAGCTACTACCCGCCGGAACTCAAGGGCTACTACCTGGCCGGCGACGGCGCCATCCGCGACGCGCAGACCGGCTACTTCACGATCACGGGCCGCATCGACGACGTGCTCAACGTCTCGGGCCACCGCATGGGCACCATGGAGATCGAGTCGGCCCTGGTGGCCAAGACCGACCTCGTGGCCGAGGCCGCCGTGGTCGGTCGGCCCGACGAAACCACGGGCGAGGCCGTCTGCGCCTTCGTGGTGCTCAAGCGCCCGCGCCCGCACGGCGACGAGGCCAAGCAGATCGCCAAGGAGCTGCGCGACTGGGTGGCCAAGGAGATCGGCCCGATCGCCAAGCCCAAGGACATCCGCTTCGGCGACAACCTGCCCAAGACGCGCAGCGGCAAGATCATGCGGCGCCTGCTGCGCTCGATCGCCAAGGGCGAGGCGATCACGCAGGACACCTCGACCCTGGAAAATCCGGCCATCCTCGATCAGTTGGCGCAGTCCAACTGAACGTGCGCGGGGCCTGACCAACGGCCTTGCGTCGGCCTGCCTGAATCCGGTAAAACCCGCAGCTTTGCTGCGCTGTGCCGCCTCGGCGTGAACGCCGGCACTGCGTGAGGAGGAGAGAGAGTCGATGTCTGAACTGGTGGTGGTCCTGGTCGGCGTTTGCGCGGTGGCCGTGCTGTGGCGCCTGGCCCGCGCGCGGCCGGCTGCGCCGGACGATGGCTACGCGCTGGCCGTGTCGGACTTCGGCGGCAACGCCGGCGGCCGCGCCCAGCCGGCCGCCGAGCTGTACCACTGGCAGGCGCTGGGCCGCTTCGACTTCCCGGTCGTCGACACCGAGCGCCACCATGCCGTGCTGCAGGCGGCGCTGGCGCAACTGGGGCCCATGTGCATGGCGACCCTGCATGCCCCAAAGGAAGTGGGCGGCCGCGTCGAGGTGCGCGTGGGCGACCACCGCGTGGGCTTCCTGTCCGACGGCGATGCCTCGCGCTTCCAGCGGCGGCTGGCCTACGAGAGCCGGCCGGGCCAGACCAGCCAGTGCGGCGCACGCATCGTGACGCACACCGAGGGCAACAGGCAGAGCATCACCATCCTGCTGGACCTCAAGCCGTTCCGGCATTGAGGCGCGCGCCGTTCAGGCGCGGCCGGGCAACAGCAGTCGCCTGCGCGGCGTGGGCGCGGGCAGCGCGAGCTGCGCCTCGCGTGCGACGCGCACGCAGTCCTTGAGGTGTTCCTCGCCGAGGAAGCGGATCGCGCTGTAGCCGACCAGGGCCGACACGGCCTGGCCGGCGAAGGGCACGTACTTGGCCGCCTGCTTGGCCGTGAGCCGCATGCCCACGGCGGCCGCGGCCTTGAGCACGAGGTCGCGCGTGATGAACTTGCCGATCAGCACCGAGCCGACCATGTTGACGGCCTTTTGGACCTGGTCGCGCTGGCGCGGCTCCAGCCGCGCGATCTGCTCGGGCGTGAGCCCGAATTCCGCGCTCATGGCCGGGATGAGCCTCGACAGCACGGCGGCGTCCACGGCCCAGTCCAGGCCCGGCACGGGCACGGCACTGGCGGCGGCCGCCACCATGGCCTTGCCATGCAGCAGGCGCCGCCCGCGCCGTACCGCTTCGACGAGCCGCGCATCGCCCTGGGCCAGTTCGAGCGCGGTGCCCATGGGCCTATTTGCCCTTGACGAGGCCGTAGACCACCAGCAGCACGATGGCGCCGACGATGGACGCGATCCAGCCCGCCGGCGCGCCGGGCGCATACCAGCCCATCTGCTGGCCGGCCCAGCCCGCCAGCAGGGAGCCGGCGATGCCCAGGACGGACGTCATGACGATGCCCAGCTTGTCGTCACCGGGCTTGAGCGCGCGGGCCAGCAGGCCCACGATGAAGCCGACGATGATGGTGCCGATCAGAGAGAACATGGTGCATGCAAGCCGAGTTGAGGTCGGCCCAATGTAACCCAAGCGCCCGGCACCGGTTTGTCAGGAAGTTTCCAGCTGCTCCGACAGGCTCAGCCACTCCTCCTCCTGCGCGGCCAGCTGGTCGCCGACCTGCTTGAGCCGGCGGCCGGCCTCGGCCAGTTCGGCCGGGGCCAGTGGCTGCATGAGGCGCTGCTCGAGCGCGGCCTTCTCCTCGCTCAACGCGGCCATGCTGCGGTCCAGCTTCTCGATCTGCTTCTTGAGCGGGCGCAGGCGCTCGGCCTGCTCCTGGCGGCGCTGGGCGTCCTGCTTGCGCTGGGCCGCGGAAGCCGGGGAGGGCGTTGCCGCCGAGGCCGCGGGAGCGGCAGGGGCCGGTGCCGGCGCGGCCTTGAGCGCCTCGCGCTGGCGCTTGGCCTCGTCGAGCAGGTAGCGCTGGTAGTCGTCCAGGTCGCCGTCGAAGGGGCTGATGCCGCCGCGCGCGACCAGCCAGAACTCGTCGCAGACCGCGCGCAGCAGCGCCCGGTCGTGGCTGACCAGCATGACCGTGCCCTCGAACTCGTTGAGCGCGATCGACAGGGCTTCGCGCGTGGCCAGGTCCAGGTGGTTGGTCGGCTCGTCCATGAGCAGCAGGTTGGGGCGCTGCCAGACCAGCATGCACAGCACCAGGCGCGCCTTCTCGCCGCCGCTCATGCTGCCCACGGCCTGCTTGACCATGTCGCCGCTGAAGTTGAAGCCGCCCAGGAAGCCGCGCAGGTCCTGCTCGCGCGTGGACTGCCCGCTCAATTTGCCGGCCGCCGTGCATTCGCGCGCGAGCCGGACCATGTGCTCCAGCGGGTTGTCCGCCGGGCGCAGCACGTCGAGCTCCTGCTGCGCGAAGTAGCCGATGTTCAGGCCCTTGCCTTCGGTGATCTCCCCGGCGATCGGCGCGAGCGCACGCGCGATGGTCTTCACCACGGTGGACTTGCCCTGGCCGTTGGCGCCCAGGATGCCGATGCGCTGGCCGGCCAGCACCGACTTGCTGACCTTCTCCACGATCAGCGTGGGCGGCGTGCCCTGCACCGCGCCTTCGGGCGGCGGATAGCCGAAGCTCGCGTCCTGCAGCGACAGCATGGGATTGGGCAGGTTGGCCGGCTCCTTGAACTCGAAGCTGAACTCGGCCTCGGCCAGCAGCGGCGCCACGCGCTCCATGCGCGCCAGCGCCTTGACGCGGCTTTGCGCCTGCTTGGCCTTGCTGGCCTTGGCCTTGAAGCGGTCGATGAACTTCTGCAGGTGGGCGATCTTTTCCTGCTGCCTGGCGTACGAGGCCTGCTGCAGCTCCATCTGCTCGGCGCGCATGTCCTCGAACTTGCTGTAGTTGGCGCCGTAGCGGTTGAGCTTGGCGTTCTCGATGTGGACGGTCACGCCCGTCACCGCGTCGAGGAACTCGCGGTCGTGGCTGATGACCAGCATGGTGCCGGCATAGCGTTGCAACCAGGCTTCCAGCCAGACCAGGGCGTCCAGGTCCAGGTGGTTGGTGGGTTCGTCGAGCAGCATCAGATCGCTCGGGCACATCAGCGCGCGGGCCAGCTGCAGCCGCATGCGCCAACCGCCCGAGAAGCTGTCGACCGGGTTGTCGAGCTCGGTGGTCTTGAAGCCCAGGCCCAGGATCAGCGCCTGGGCGCGGGCGCGCGCGTCGTGGGCGCCGGCATCGTGCAGCGCCATGTAGGCATTGGCCATGCGCTCGCCGTCGTCGCTGGCCTCGGCGGCCGCGACCTCGGCCTGCGCGGCCAGCAGCACGGTGTCGCCATCGACCACGAAGTCGGTCGCGCCCTGGCCGGTCTCGGGCATGTCCTGGGCCACCTGGGCCAGGCGCCACTGGGCCGGCACCGTGAATTCGCCGCCGTCTTCGTGCAGGCTGCCGTTCAGCAGCGCGAACAGGCTGGACTTGCCGGCCCCGTTGCGGCCGACCAGACCGACCTTCTCGCCGGGGTTGATGACGGTGGAGGCGCTGTCCAGCAGCACCTTGGTCCCGCGGCGCAGGACGACGTTCTTGAGGGTGATCATGAGAGAACCGTGGGCGCCCCACGGAGCGCGGTTAACAGGCGGCGAGGGCTTCGGCCGTGACCAGGAGCACCTGGTCGGCGCCGGCGCTGGTGTCGAGCCAGACCACCTCGAGCCGCGGGAACGCCGCCTCGAAGTACGCCCGCTCGTTGCCGATCTCCAGCACCAGCACGCCGTGGGCCGGCATTTTCGCAGACAGGCCGGCCAGCAGGCCGCGCACGAAGTCCATGCCGTCGGCGCCGCCATCCAGCGCCAGCGCCGGTTCGGCCCGGTATTCGGCCGGCAGCGCCTGCATGCTCCGGCGGTTGACGTAGGGCGGGTTGCACAGCACGAGGTCGTAGGGCCCGTCCACGCCGGCCAGGCCGTCGGACGCCAGCAGCCGGATGCGGTCCGCCAGGCCATGGCGGTCGACGTTGATGCGGGCCACGGCCAGCGCATCGGCGGAAATGTCGGCCGCGTCCACCTGCACCTCGGGCCAGGCCATGGCCGCCAGCACGGCCAGGCTGCCGTTGCCCGTGCACAGGTCCAGCACGCGGCGCGTGTGTGCGCCGAGCCAGGGGTCGACGCTGCCGTCGGCCAGCAGTTCGGCGATGAAGGAGCGCGGCACGATGGCGCGCTCGTCCACGTAGAAGGGCACGCCCTGCAGCCAGGCCTCGCGCGTGAGGTAGGCGAAAGGCTTGCGGCTGGCGATGCGCTCGTCCAGCAGCGCGGCGATCCGGGCCTGGGCCGCGGTGTCGACGGCCTGCCCGGCGACTTCGTCCAGCGCATCCAGCGGCAGGCCCAGGCGCCACAGCACCAGCCAGGCGGCCTCGTCGAAAGCGTTGGTGGTCCCGTGGCCGAAGCCGACGCCGGCCTGCTCCAGCCGCGCGGCCGCGGCCTCGATGGTCTGCAGGACGGTGCTCACCGCAGCGACCGGTCCAGCCGTTCCAGCACGCCGCGGTAGATGTTCTTGAGCGGTTCGATGTCGGCCACGCGCACGTTCTCGTCGATCTTGTGGATCGTGGCGTTGGGCGGGCCCAGCTCGACGACCTCGGAGCAGAGCTGGGCGATGAAGCGGCCATCGCTGGTGCCGCCCGTGGTCGACAGTTCGGTCGCCAGGCCCGTTTCCGCGGCGATCGCCGCGCGCACGGCATCGACGAGCGGGCCCGGCGTGGTCAGGAAGGGCAGGCCGCCCACGGTCCAGTCCAGCCGGTATTCCAGGCCATGGCGGTCCAGCACTTCGCGCACGCGCTGCTGCAGGCCCTCGGCCGTGGATTCGGTGCAGAAGCGGAAGTTGAAGTCGACCACCACCTCGCCCGGGATCACGTTGCTCGCGCCCGTGCCGCCGTGGATGTTGCTGACCTGGAAGCTGGTGGGCGGGAAGAAGGCGTTGCCGCGGTCCCATTTGGTGGCGGCCAGCTCGGCCAGCGCCGGCAGGGCCTGGTGGATGGGGTTGCGCGCCAGCTGCGGGTAGGCGATGTGGCCCTGGATGCCGAGCACCGTGAGCTTGCCGCCCATGGTGCCGCGCCGGCCGTTCTTGACCATGTCGCCGGTCTGCTCGACCGAGGTCGGCTCGCCGACGATGCACCAGTCGATGCGCTCGCCGCGGGCGCGCAGCTGCTCGCAGACCACCACCGTGCCGTCGCGCGCCGGGCCTTCCTCGTCGCTGGTCAGGAGCAGCGCGATCGACAGCGCAGGCGCGGGCGTGGCGGCCAGGAACTCCTCGGCGGCGACGACGAAGGCCGCCAGCGAGGTCTTCATGTCGGCCGCGCCGCGGCCGTAGAGCCGGCCGTCGCGGTGCGTGGGCGTGAACGGGTCGCTGGTCCATTGCGCGAGCGGGCCGGTGGGCACCACGTCGGTGTGGCCGGCGAAGACCAGCGTGCGGGCCTGGGCCGCGCTGCCGGCGCGGCGCGCCCACAGGTTGGTCACGCGGAAATCGGCGGGGCCGCTGACGATGGATTCGCTCGCGAAGCCCAGCGGCGCCAGGCGCTCGGCGATCAGGGCCTGGCATTGGCCGTCGGCGGGGGTGATGGAATGCTGGGCGATCAGCTGTTCGGCCAGGCGCAGGGTGGCGGTCATGGGGTCTTCACGTCCAGCGTGATCTCGGTGAAGGACGGTTCGTCGTCCGGCGTCGCGGGCGCCGCCTGGGCAGCGGCGCCTTGCGTGAAGTCGTTCTGCAGCCGCCACATCAGGTTGGTGGCCGAATCGGCGTGGGACAGGCCTTCCTGGCGCTCGATCACGCCATCGGTGACGAGCCGCGCGATGTCGGCCTCGAAGGTCTGGGAGCCTTCGGCGATGGACTTCTCCATGGCCTCCTTGACGCCGGAGAAATCGCCGCGCTCGATCATCTCGGACACCAGCGCGGTGTTCATGAGCACCTCGACGGCCGGCACGCGGTCGCCGCGCACCGTGCGCAGCAGGCGCTGCGAGACCACGGCCTGCAGCACGGCCGACAGGTCGCCCAGCATGGTGGGGCGGACCTCGACCGGGTAGAAATTCAGGATGCGGTTGAGCGCCTGGTAGCTGTTGTTGGCATGCAGCGTGGCCAGGCACAGGTGGCCGGTCTGGGCGTAGGCGATGGCGGCCGACATGGTCTCGCGGTCGCGGATCTCGCCGATCAGGATCACGTCGGGCGCCTGGCGCAGCGCGTTCTTGAGCGCAACCTGCAGCGACTGCGTGTCGGTGCCGATCTCGCGCTGGTTGACGATGGACTTCTTGTTCTTGAACAGGAACTCGATCGGCTCCTCGATGGTCAGGATGTGCCCGCTCTGGCGCTCGTTGCGGTGGTCCATCATGGCCGCCAGCGTCGTCGTCTTGCCGGCGCCGGTGGCGCCGACCACGAGCAGCAGGCCGCGCCGGCGCTGCACCAGGTCGGCCAGCACGGCGGGCACCTTGAGCGATTCCAGCGTCGGGATCTCGGTGTTGATGTAGCGCACCACCACCGCGTAGCTGCCGCGCTGGCGCATGGCGCTCACGCGAAAGCGCCCGACGCCGCTCAGCGACACCGCGACGTTGAGCTCGCCGGTGCGGTCCAGCTCCTGGATCTGCTGGGCCGAGACCACCTCGGCCAGCAGCTTGACGGGCGCGTCGAACGGCAGCACCTGGCTGTTGATCGGCACGGTCAGCCCGTTGATCTTCAACTGCGCCGGCGCATTGGCCGACAGGAACAGGTCGGAGGCCTTCTTCTCCTGCATCAACCGCAGGATGCGTTCCATCGTGCTCATGCTGGCTCTCCGAAAAGTCGAGTCATGGCGCCGAATGCCACCCGCAGTCCCAGCCGCCCCTTGCAGGCCGCAGTTCCGAAGGCTGCGGAGCAAGCCGTGCCAGCGGACGCGGCGGAGCGGGCTCCGCCCGGCCGCTCGCGGCGCCCCCTCGAGGGGGTTGGCGAAGCGCGCAGCGCGGAGACTGGGGGTGGTCCATTCAATCGCGCAGCAGGTCGTTCAGGCTGGTCTTGGCGCGGGTCTGCGCGTCCACGGTCTTGACGATGACGGCCGCATAGGTCGAGTAGTCGGTGCCGTTGGCCGCCTTCTTGTGCAGGGCGCCGCTGATCACCACGCTGCCGGCCGGCACGCGGCCGTAGAGGATCTCGCCGGTGTCGCGCTTGAAGATCGGCGTGCTCTGGCCGATGTACACGCCCATGCCCAGCACCGCGTTCTCTTCGACGATCACGCCTTCGACGACCTCGGAGCGGGCGCCGATGAAGCAGTTGTCCTCGATGATGGTCGGATTGGCCTGCAGCGGCTCCAGCACGCCGCCCAGGCCCACGCCGCCGGACAGGTGCACGTTCTTGCCGACCTGGGCGCAGCTGCCCACGGTGGCCCAGGTGTCGACCATGGTGCCTTCGTCCACGTAGGCGCCGATGTTCACGTAGCTGGGCATCAGGATCGCGCCCTTGGCGACGAAGCTGCCGCGGCGCGCCACGGCCGGCGGCACCACGCGCACGCCGGTGGCCTTCATCTCGTCGGCCGACAGGTGGGCGAACTTGGTCGGCACCTTGTCGTAGAAGCCCAGCTGGCCGGCCTGCACGACCTCGTTGTCCTTGAGGCGGAAGGACAGCAGCACGGCCTTCTTGATCCACTGGTGCACCGTCCACTGGCCCACGCCTTCGCGCGTGGCCACGCGCAGCTTGCCGCTGTTGAGCTCGGCGATCACATGCTCGACGGCGTCCTGCACCTCCTTGGGGGCGGCTTGCGGCGACAGGCTGGCGCGGTTCTCCCAGGCGTTGTCGATGAGGGTTTGAAGCTGTTGGCTCATGCTGTTTGCGGTCTCGATTGGATGAATTGAACGATGCGCTGCGCGGCTTCCACGCATTCGGCGGTCTCGGCCACCAGGGCCATGCGCACGCGACCCTGGCCGGGATTGAAGCCAGCGGCCTCGCGGGCGAGATAGCTGCCGGGCAGGACCGTCACATTGTATTGAGCGAGCAGTTCGCGGGCGAAGCGCGCGTCGCTGCCCTCGGCCGGCTCGCCCGGGCGCAATGGCACGCCAGCCCAGAGGTAGAAGCTGGCGTCGGGCAGGCGCACGTCCATGACGTCGGCCAGCAGCGGCGTGACGGCCGCGAACTTCTCGCGGTACAGCGCGCGGTTGGCCTCGACATGGGCCTCGTCGTTCCAGGCCGCGATGGAGGCCGTCTGCACCACCGGGCTCATGGCGCTGCCGTGGTAGGTGCGGTAGAGCAGGTACTGCTGGATCAGCGTGGCGTCGCCCGCGACGAAGCCCGAGCGCATGCCCGGCACGTTGCTGCGCTTGGACAGGCTCGTGAAGGCCACGATGTTGCGCAGGTCGCCGCGGCCCAGCTGCGCCGCGGCCTCCAGGCCGCCCAGCGGCGCGGTAGCGCCGAAGTAGATCTCGCTGTAGCACTCGTCCGAGGCGATCACGAAGCCGTGCCGGTCGGACAGTTCGAACAGCTTGCGCCATTCGTCCAGCGGCATCACCGCGCCCGTGGGGTTGCCGGGCGAGCAGACGTAGAGCAGCTGGGTGCGGGCCCAGACCGCGGCCGGCACGCTGTCCCAGTCGACGGCGAAGTTGCGTTTCGGGTCGCTCGGCGCGTAGTAGGGCTCGGCGCCGGCCAGCAGGGCCGCGCCCTCGTAGATCTGGTAGAAGGGATTGGGGCACACCACGGTGGCGCCGGGCCGGGTCGGGTCGACGATGGTCTGCGCGAACGCGAACAGGGCCTCGCGCGAGCCGTTGACGGGCAGCACCTGGGAGGTGTCCAGCGCCAGGCCGTAGCGGCGCTGCAGCCAGCCCGTGAAGGCGGCGCGCAGCGCGGGCGTGCCGGCCGTGGGCGGGTAGCCGGCCAGGCCCTCGCGCAGGTCGCCGGCCAGCGCGGCCTGGATGAAGGGCGGGGTCGGGTGCTCTGGGTTCGCCGATGCCCAGGCTGATGGGGCGCAGGCCAGGCGGTGGCGTGACGCCGGCAAACAACTGGCGCAGCCGTTCGAACGGGTAGGGCTGCAGGCGGGCGAGCAGGGGATTCATGGGGCGCGATTATCGGGGTGCGCATGGGCGCCGGCGCGGCCATGACCCCGGTCACCGGCCCCGGCACGCGCCGCTGGTCAGCCGCGAGGCTTGTTGGTATGTTCCGCGCCATGTCTGCTTCCGTGACGCAATCCCCGGCCGAGGCCGGCGTGCGGCGCCTGCTCGTGATCGACGACCACGCCCTGGTACGCATGGGCGTGCGCACGCTGGTCATGCAGCAGTTCGCCGACAGCTATGCGGTCGAGGAGGCCGGCACGCTGGAGCAGGGCCTGGCCCGGCTGGCGCAGGGGCGCATCGCGCTGGTGCTGCTGGACCTGCAGCTGCCCGATGCCAAGGGCTTCGCCGGCTTGCGCATCCTGCGGCGCGACCATCCCGACGTGCCCGTGGTGGTGCTGAGCGGCGCGCAGGATCTGCGCATCCGCGAGGAGGCGCTGCGCCTGGGCGCGGGCGCCTACATCGGCAAGTCCGCCGATGCGGGTGCGATGGACGCCTGGGTCGAGGTGCTGCGCCAGCATGCCGACGGGCCGCCGCCGCTGCCGGCCCCGGGTGCGCCGCCGGGCGCGGCCGCGCTGCACACGGCCCACGGGCTGGGGCTGAGCCCGCGCCAGGTGCAGGTGCTGGAGCTGCTGCTGGCCGGCATGGACAACCAGGCCATCGCCACCGAGACGGGGCTGACACTGGGCACGGTCAAGAACTGCGTGTCCTCGATCTTCCTGGGCTTCAACGTGCGCTCGCGCGCGGAGCTGCTGGGCATGTTCCCCACCTGAACCCGGCATGCCCAAGGCCGCCGCCTGGCAGCGCCTGCTGCTGCACGAGGAACTCGTCGATGCCGAGCGCGGCGCCGACACCATGCGCCCGGTGCGGCGCGCCCAGCTCGAACTGCTGCTGCAGAAGTTCAGCCTGGCCGCGTCCGTCGCGGCCGCGCTGTACGCGCTGGCGCTGTGGGTGCTGTTCTACGCACTGGGGCCTTCGCCGCGCGTGCTGGTCTGGGCGGCGCTGGTGCACGGCGTGCAGACGCTGCGCTACACCCACACGCGCCGGCTGCTCGCGCGCGGGCCGGTGCCCGATGCCGAACTCGGCCCGGAACTGCACCGCCAGACCCGGCTGCTCTGGGCGCTGGGCAGTGCCTGGGCGCTGGCGCCCTGGCTGCTGATGCGCCATGGCGACACCGCCTCCATGGCGCTGATGGCGGTGTTCATCGTCGGCATGGTGTCCAGCGCGGCGGCGGTGTTGAGCTCGCACCGCCAGACGGTGGCCGCCTTCGTCGTGCCGGCCATGAGCGGCCTGGTGCTGGCGCTGGCCTGGTCGGGCGGGCTGATCGGCTGGATCATGGCGCTGGCCCTGACTCAGTACACCTCCACGCTGCTCAAGTGGACGGCGCAGCAGGTGGACCTGCTGGTCGATTCGCTGCAGGTGCGCTTCGACCGCGAAGACCTGGCGCAGCGCCTGGCCGAGCAGGTCGAGCGCGTGGAGGCCGGCAGCCGCGAGAAGACGCGCTTCCTGGCCTCCGCCAGCCACGACCTGCGCCAGCCGCTGCACGCGGTCTCGCTGTTCACCGCCGTGCTGGAGCATGCGCTGGCCCAGGGGCCGCAGCGCGAGACGGTGGCGCGCCTGGCGCATTCGGTGCGCATGCTGGGCACTTCGCTGGACGGCATGCTGGACGTGTCGCGGCTGGATGCGGGCGCCGTGCAGCCGCGCATCGAGACGCTGGGCGTGCACGCGCTGTTCGTCTCGCTGCAGAACACCTATGGCGTGCGGGCGCAGGAAAAGGGCCTGCGCCTGCGCATCCGCGCACCGGGCGACCTGCATGTGGCCAGCGACCGGCTGCTGCTCGAGCGCCTGCTCGGCAACCTGCTGGACAACGCCCTCAAGTACACGGAGCGGGGCGGCGTGCTGGTCGCGGCGCGGCCTGCGCGCCTGCCCGACGGCGGCCAGGCCGTGCGCTTCGAGATCCTGGACACCGGCATCGGCATCGCGCCGGCCCAGCAGGACCAGGTGTTCGAGGAGTTCTACCAGGTCGGCAACCCGCAGCGCGACCGCGCCCAGGGCCTGGGGCTGGGCCTGTCCATCGTGCGGCGGCTGTCGGCGCTGCTGCAGCACCCGGTTCAGCTGTGCTCGCGCCCGGGCCGGGGCACGCGCTTCGGCGTGCTGGTCCGGGCCGTGCCGCCGGTGGCGCCGTCAGGCGCCGTGCCGGCGCAGCGGCAGCGCCGGGCCGTGCAACTGCCGGCGCATGTGCTGGTGCTCGACGACGAGGCCGTCAGTGCCATGGCCATGGCGTCGTGGCTGTCGGCCCAGGGCTGCCAGGTGCGCGTGGCGGCCGACGTGCCGGCCGCGCGGCTGGTGCTGCAGCAGCATCCGGAGATCGGCACCGTGGTGGCCGATTTCCGCCTGCCGGGCAGCGAAAGCGGGCTCGACTTCCTGGTGGCGCTGCGCCGCGAACTGCCCGAGATGCGCGGGCTGCTCGTGACCGGCGAAACCGCGCCCGAGCGCATCGCCGCCATCCGCGCCAGCGGGCTGCCCTGCCTGTTCAAGCCGGTGCAGCCCGAACGGCTGGTCGAGGCACTGGCGCACTGACGAGGGCCGGGGCGGCCTTGGACCCGCGGCAAGGCGGGCGCGAGGACGTCAGCCCTTCTGCAGCATCTTCAGCACGCTGGAGAAATCCAGCGCGCCATGGCCGGCCAGGCTGTGCGCGGCGTACAGGTTGCGTGCCAGGCCGCCCAGCGGCGTGGCGGCGCGCACGGCGGCCGCGTTCTCCTGTGCCAGGCCCAGGTCCTTGAGCATGAGGTCGGTGCCGAAGCCGCCTGCGTAGTTCTTCGAGGCGGGCGAGGTCTCCATGACGCCGGGCATGGGGTTGTACTTCTCGAGCGCCCAGTTGCCGCCCGAACTGCGGCGCATGATCTCGGACAGCACCTTGGGATCGAGCCCGTTGGCCACGCCCAGCGCCAGCGCCTCCGAGGTGCCGATCATGAGGATGCCCAGCAGCATGTTGTTGCAGATCTTGGCGGTCTGGCCGGCACCGGCATCGCCGGCGTGGAAGATGTTGGCGCCCATCTTCTCGAGCACGGGGCGCGCGCGTTCCAGGTCGGCCGCACTGCCGCCGACCATGAAGGTCAGCGTGCCGGCGATGGCGCCGCCCGTGCCGCCAGAGACCGGCGCGTCCAGCACCGCGATGCCGCGCGCGGCGCCGGCTTCGGCCACCTTGCGCGAGCTCGCGGCCGCGATGGTGCTGCTGTCGATGACCAGGGTGCCGGGCGCGATCCTGGCCAGCAGGCCGTTCTCGCCCAGGTACAGCGCCTCCACATGCTGGCTGGCCGGCAGCATGCTGACCACGACCTCTGCCCCCTCCAGCGTGGCGGCCGCCGTGGCGGCGATGGCCAGGCCGTCGGCCGCGTACTTCTTGCACGCCACTTCCGAGAGGTCGAAGCCGCTGACCTGGTGGCCGGCCTTGTGCAGGTTCATGGCCATGGGGCCGCCCATGTTGCCGAGGCCGATGAAGGCGATCTTCATGTGTCTGTCTCCGTAGGTTGTCGATTTAGACGAGGCCGACCAGCTCGGGCGCCATCTCGCCGCGCGGGCGCAGGTGGTCCTCGACGAAGGCCGGCGTGATCTCGGCAAGGCTGGCCGGGCTCCACTTCGGGTTGCGGTCCTTGTCGACCAGCACGGCGCGGATGCCTTCGGCGAAGTCCTTGTGCGCGCAAAAGCCCAGCGAGGCCCAGTACTCGAGCCGGAACACTTCGGCCAGCGACATGCGCGGCACGCGCTGCCACAGCGCGAAGCTGACGGCGATGGAACTCGGCGCGCCTTTGGCGAAGGCCTTGGCCGCGCCCTGCAGCCAGGCGTCCTCGCTCTGCAGCGCATACAGCCGCGCGGCGATGTCGTTGAGGTCCTCGCCGGCCATCAGGGTGTTGATGGTGTCGAAGTGCTCGCGCAGCTTGGAGGCCGGCGCCTCGGCGCCCTGGCCGGCCGCGATCAGGAGGCGCGAGAGCGTGGCGCGGTCGGCCTTGTCGTCGCCGCTCCAGGCCGCACCGGCGATGGCCTCCAGCACCTGGGCCTTGCGCTCGTGCGGCACGAGGTGGTCGGCCTGGCCGACGAACAGCGCGTCGCTGGCGTTGAAGTTGGCGGCCGTCAGCGCGAGGAACAGGCCGGTGCGGCCCGGCATGCGGCGCAGGAACCAGCTGCCGCCCACGTCGGGGTACAGGCCGATGTTGATCTCGGGCATGGCCAGCCGGCTCTGCGGCGTGACCACGCGGTGCGAGGCGCCGGCCAGCAGGCCAATGCCGCCGCCCATCACGATGCCGTGGCCCCAGCACAGGAAGGGCTTGGGGAAGGTGTGGATCAGGTGGTCGAGCTCGTACTCCTCGCCGAAGAAGCGCTCGGCGTATTCGTTGCGGGCCGGGCCGCAGTCCAGCAGCGTCTGGTACAGCTGGCGCAGGTCGCCGCCGGCGCAGAAGGCCTTCTCGCCGGCCGCGTCCAGCAGCACGCCGACGATGCCGGCGTCGGCCGCCCAGGCGCGCAGCTGCGGCGTGAGCAGCCGCACCATGGCCACCGACAGCGAGTTCAGCGCGGCCGGCGCGTTGAGCGTGGCCACGCCGAAGCGCTTGCCGTTCGCGGCCTTGATTTCATTGAAGAGGACTACGGCTTCGGTCATCGAATGTCCACGTCGCTTTCGAGAAGTTTGCGCGCCACGATCAGGCGCATGATTTCGTTCGTGCCTTCGAGGATCTGGTGCACGCGCGTGTCGCGCACCAGCCGCTCCAGCGGGAATTCGCCCAGGTAGCCGTAGCCTCCGTGCAGTTGCAGCGCGTCGTTGCAGACCGAAAAGCCGGCGTCCGTCGCAAAGCGCTTGGCCATCGCGCAATAGGTGCTGGCATCCCTGTGGCCGGCGTCGAGCTTGCTGGCGGCCAGGCGCACCATCTGGCGCGCGGCCACGAGTTCGGTCGCCATGTCGGCCAGCTTGAACTGCAGGGCCTGGAAGCTGGCCAGCGGCTTGCCGAACTGCTGGCGTTCGTGCAGGTAGCGCCTGGCCGCGTCCAGCGCGCCCTGGGCCGCGCCGACCGAGCAGGTGGCGATGTTGATGCGCCCGCCGTCCAGCCCCTTCATCGCGATGCGGAAACCTTCGCCTTCCTCGCCCAGCAGGTGGTCGGCGGGGATGCGCACGTTGTCGAAACTGATGGTGCGCGTGGGCTGGCTGTTCCAGCCCATCTTGTGCTCCTTCTTGCCGTAGGAGATGCCGGGCGCATCGGCCGGCACCGCGAAGGCCGAGACGCCGGCCGCACCGCCGCCGCCCGTGCGCGCCATGAGCACCAGCACGTCGGTGGAACCCGCGCCCGAGATGAAGGCCTTGCCGCCGTTGACGACGTACTCGCCGCCCTGCAGTTCGGCGCGCGTCTTGAGGTTGCCGGCGTCCGAGCCGGCGCCGGGCTCGGTCAGGCAGTAGGAGGCGAGCTTGCGCCCGGCCGTGAGGTCCGCGCCCCAGCGCTCGCAGACGGCCGGCTTGCCCCAGCTGCCCAGCATCCAGGTCGCCATGTTGTGGATGGTGATGAAGGCCGTGGTCGAAGGGTCCACGGCCGCCATCTGCTCGAACACCAGCGTGGCGTCCAGCCGCGGCAAGGCCAGGCCGCCGATGCGCTCGGGCGCGTACAGGCCGCAAAAGCCCAGGTCGCCGGCCTTGCCGATGGCCTCGCGCGGGAAGGTCTGCTCGCGGTCCCATTGCGCCGCGTGGGGCGCGAGTTCGTGCGTGGCGAATTCCCGGGCGGTGTCGGCGAAGGCCTGTTGATCCTCTGAAAGCTCGAAGTCCATGGACCCGAACTTACTTCAAGCTGATCGTGGTGTTCACACCCTGCGAGACGGTGGAGTCGTCGAACCAGCGCTCGGTGATGGTCTTGGTCTGCGTGTAGAACAGGATGACCTGCTTGCCGTAGGGGCCCAGGTCGCCGAGCTTGGAGCCGCGCGAGCCCGAGAACGAGAACAGCGGCACCGGCACCGGGATCGGCACGTTGATGCCGACCTGGCCCACGTCGATGTCTTCCTGGAACCTGCGGGCCGCGGCGCCGGACTGCGTGAAGATGGCCGTGCCGTTGCCGTTGGGGTTGCTGTTGATGAGCGCGATGGCCTCGTCGATGGTCTCGGCGCCGGCCAGGCACAGCACGGGGCCGAAGATCTCCTGGTCGTAGATGCTCATGCCGGGCTTCACATCCGAGAACACCGTCGGGCCGACGAAGTTGCCCTTCTCGTAGCCGGGCACGGTGGGCTTGCGGCCGTCCAGGTCCAGCGTGGCACCATCGGCCAGGCCGCGCTCGATCAGGCCCGTCACGCGGTCGTAGGCGGCGCAGGAGACCAGCGGCCCCACGTCCACGCCTTTCTCGGTGCCGGCGCCGATCTTCAGCGTCCTGGCCTTCTCGACGATGTCGGGAATCCAGTTGCGCGCCTCGCCGACCAGCACGGCCACCGAGACCGCCATGCAGCGCTGCCCGGCGGCGCCGAAGGCCGCGCCGGCCAGCGCGTTGAGCGTCTGCTCCTTGTTGGCGTCGGGCATCACGATGGCGTGGTTCTTCGCGCCCATCATGCACTGCACGCGCTTGCCGGCCAGGCTGGCGCGGTTGTAGACATGGGTGCCGACCTTGGTCGAACCGACGAAGCTGATGGCCTTGATGTCGGGGTGGTCGCAGATCGCGTTGACGGCGGCCTCGCCGCCATGCACCACGTTCAGCACGCCGGGCGGGATGCCGGCTTCGAGCGCCAGCTCGCACAGGCGCATGGTGACCATCGGGTCCTGCTCGGAGGGCTTGAGCACGAAGGTGTTGCCGGTGGCGATCGCCATCGGGAACATCCACAGCGGGATCATGGCCGGGAAGTTGAACGGCGTGATGCCGGCGCACACGCCCAGCGGCTGCAGCACGGTGTAGGTGTCGACGCCGCTGGCCACGTTGTTGGCCAGTTCGCCGAGCTGCAGGTTGCCGACGGCCGAGGCATGCTCCACGACCTCGAGGCCGCGGAACACGTCGCCCTCGGCATCGGGCAGGGTCTTGCCCTGTTCGGCCGTCAGGATCGCGGCCAGCTCGGCCATGTTCTCGCGGATCAGCTGCTGGTACTTGAGGAAGATGCGCGCGCGCGCGCCGATGGCGGTCTTGCGCCAGGTCTTGAAGGCAGTCTTGGCGGAGGCGACGGCGGCGTCGATCTCCTGCGGCGTGGCGAAGGGCACGCGGGCCAGCACTTCCTGGGTGGCGGGGTTGACGATGTCGCGCCACTCGGTGCTGCGGGATTCGACGAATTGGCCGTCGATGAGCAGCTTGACGGTGGGCACGGCGGGCTCGGACTTGGGAAGGGCGGACATGGGCGGGTCTCCTGGTATCGGTTGGGGATCGCCGGCCATGCTACCTGTGCAAATTTCCATTCGCAATAGCAAACCAGGCTGTCCGACTCTGCAAATTTGCACAATACTCGCGGCCCATGGACTGGGACCATCTGCGCTACTTCCTGGAGCTGGCACGCACGCGCAAGCTCAGTGCCGCCGCGCGGCGGCTGGACGTGCAGCACACCACGGTCTCGCGCCGCATCCGCGCGCTGGAGCAGGCCGTGGGCGCGCCGCTGTTCACGCGCTCGGGCGGCGAATACCTGGTCAGCGAGGCCGGCCGGCGCCTGCTGCCCCAGGTGGAGGCCATGGAGGCCGCCAGCCTCGCGGTGCTGGGCACCGCTGCGGCGCGCGATGGCGAGCTCTCGGGCGTGGTGCGCGTGGGCGCGACCGAGGGCTTCGGCACCGTGGTGCTGGCCCCCCTGCTGGCGCGCTTCGCGCAAACGCATCCGCAGCTCGTGGTCGACCTGCTGCCGCTGCCGCGCAACGTCAACCTCTCGCAGCGCGAGGCGGACATCGTGGTCTCGCTGGAGCGGCCGGTGCGCGGCAACGCGGTCGCGGCGCGCCTGTGCGACTACGTGCTGCGGCTGTACGCCTCGCCCGACTACCTGGCGCAGCACGCGCCCATCCGTGGCCGCGACGACCTGCCGCAGCACAGTTTCATCGGCTACATCGACGACCTCCTGTTCAGCAAGGAGCTGCGCTACCTGGCCGAACTGTGCCGGCCGCAGCGCTATGCGCTGCGCAGCACCAGCGTGCTGGCCCAGCACCAGGCCGTGGCCCAGGGAGCCGGCATCGGCGTGCTGCCGGCGTTCCTCGCCGACGGCGACGCGCGGCTGTGCGCCGTGCTGCCCGAGGAGGCGCAGTTCGTGCGCACCTTCTGGATTTCCATGCCCAAGGAGAACCGCTCCATCGCGCGCATCCAGGCCGTCTGGGGTTTGTTGCGCTCTGCTGTGCAAACGGATGAGAGACTGCGACCGCCGGTCTGAATACGCGACAGTTCTGTCGCGGCGCATTGTCAGTGATGCGGTGTGATCATTAATCTTGCGTAATATGCCCTGATTCACGTAGCTGGAGTAGGGCGATGGACATCGACGCGGCAGTCGTTGCATGGAGGCGGCTCCTGGGCGCGGAGCAGGTGCTCGGTGCGCGCCAGGCACAGGACGCCTACGGCGCGGACACGGCGGCCAACGAGCGCGAGATACCGGCCGCGCTGCGCATCCTGGACAGCGGCCTGCTGCCTGAAGTGATGCGCATCGCGCAACAGCACAAGGTGCCCGTGCATCCCATCAGCACCGGCCACAACTGGGGCTACGGCACCGCGCTGCCGCCGGGCAACGGCAGCGTGCTGATCGACCTGGGCGGGCTGCAGAAGATCCTGCACTTCGACCCGGAGTTCGGGGTCGTGACGGTGGAGCCCGGGGTGACCCAGGGCATGCTGTCGGACTTCCTGGACGCAGGAAGGCATCCCTTCCTGGTGCCGGTGACGGGCGCCGGGCCGACCTGCAGCCTGCTGTCCAATGCGCTGGAGCGCGGCTACGGCGTCACGCCGATCACCGACCACTTCGCGGCCGTGACCGATGTCGAGGCCGTGCTGGCCGACGGCTCGATCTACCGCACGGCCATGCACGAGGCGGGCGGCGAGGAGATCGCGCGCCTGTTCAAGTACGGCATCGGCCCGTACTCGGTCGGCCTGTTCACCCAGAGTGCGTTCGGCATCGTGACCAGGATGAGCATCGTGCTGGCCCGGCGGCCGGAATGCGTCAAGGTCTGCCTGTTCAGCCTCAAGGACGACCGCTTGCTGGAGGCGGCGGCCACGGCGATCCGCGGCGTGCTGTCCAAGCTGCCGGGCACGGTGGGCGCGATCAACCTCATGAACCAGCACCGCGTGCTGGCCATGTCGGCACCGTACCCCGAGGACCGGCTCGTGGACGGGCTGATTCCCGCCAAGGTGATCGCCGAACTCGGCAGCCAGTACCAGATCTTTCCGTGGACGGGCTTCGGCACGCTGTACGGCACCAAGGGCGTGGTGGCTGCCGCGCAGAAGGAGATCCGGCGCGCGCTGTCGGGCATCGCGAGCCGGCTCATCTTCCTGACGCCGGCCATGGCCAAGACGCTGGCCAGGGCCGCGGCGCGGCTGCCGGGCGGGCTGGGCGAGCGCATCGGCAGCACGGCGCAGACGCTGGCCCTGTCGCTGGAACTCGTGGCCGGCCGGCCCAACGAGACGGCGCTGCCGCTGGCCTACTGGCGCAACCCGAATCCGCCGCGCGGCCAGTTCCGCGACCCGGCGCGCGACGGCAGCGGGCTGATCTGGTACGCGCCGCTGGTGCCGATCCGGCCGGCCACCATGCGCGCGTACGTGCAGATGGTGCACGAGGTCACGGCGCGCCATGGCATCGAGCCGCTCATCACCTTCACGACGCTGAGCGACAAGCTCGTGGACAGCACCGTGCCCATCGTGTTCGAGCGCGACGATCCCAAGGCCGTGGCCGCGGCCAAGGCCTGCTACGCCGAACTCGTGCAGACCGGGCGCGCGGCCGGCTACTTCCCCTACCGCGTGGGCATCGGCGGCATGCAGACCGTGGTCGGCCTGCAGGACACGGCGAAGGCCTTCCACGCGCGGCTGCACGACTGCCTGGACCCGAACGGCATCCTCTCCCCAGGACGCTACCGCTAGGCGGGCCGCCAGGCACCAGTCGTGAACAAATTCACAGCCCACTGTCACCATTATTTACAAACAAACACATATTGCATTTGTCATCTAATTTTCTTCTTTTAAATCAATAAGTTAAGTTGTTTCAAATAGTTGGCACTGAATGTGCTCCTTTGGTGCAGAGGCGCAGCGAATGGCCGCCCTCAGCAACATCAAGGACTACATATGAACGTGCTCAAGAAGACCTTTGCCGGCGCGGTGCTCGCCACTGCCGCTGCCATCTCCCAGGCTGCCATCGTGAACGTCGGTGGCGTGACGTGGGACACCGCCGCCGTCGACCGTGACGGCCTCTCGCTGGATTTCTCCGGCAACACCGCATCCGTCCATCAGACCATCAACGCGCAGGGCGTCCTGAGCGGCACCGGCACCATCTCCGGCATCAACGACAACACGAACTTCTGCATCGGCTGCACGCTGACGTTCACGTTCGGCGGCTTCCAGCTTGTCAGCGGCAGCCTGCCTTCGGGCAATGTCTCCGGCACCTTCCTGCCGAGCTACTCGGGCGGCTGGGTCAATGTGACGGTGAACTACGGCTCCACGTCGGAACTGTGGCTCAGCATGGTCGGCCATGAAATCGACGGCAGTACGCTGGACGGCACGATCGTCACGCGCAACGGCACGGTGCGCTCGATGTTCGGCGGCGGCCAGCTCGACGTGGTGGGCGGCCTGGCTGCCACCTATTTCGATACCAACGCCATGATCGACGGTGCCGACTTCACGTTCGGCACGGTGTTCACCACGATCCTCAGCGCGAGCAACGCCTTCGGTTCGGGCACCTTCACGAGCAAGACGCGCGTCGCCGAAGTCCCCGAGCCTGCCTCGCTCGCGCTCGTGGGCCTGGGTCTGGTCGGCCTTGCCGCCCGCCGCCGCAAGCAGGCCAAGTAACGGCCTCGCCTTCCGGCGGCCCGGTCCACACCGGCGCCGCCACGCCAATGCCCGGCAAGCCGTCTTGCCGGGCATTGCTTTTTCCGGGCCGCGAGTGCAGTGGACGGGGCAGCTTGGCGGCTCAGATAAAATTTTCGAGCGCCGGCCGATGTGGCAAGGTGAACGCCAGTTCGCGTGGCGCACTCCGGCAGCGCATCCATTGCCGCGGCCCCAACACAAGAACTCCCTTGCGCCTCAACTCCATCAAGCTGGCCGGCTTCAAGTCCTTCGTCGAGCCCACGAACTTCCTGCTGCCGGGGCAACTCGTGGGCGTGGTGGGCCCGAACGGCTGCGGCAAGTCCAACATCATGGATGCGGTGCGCTGGGTGCTGGGCGAAAGCAAGGCCAGCGAGCTGCGCGGCGAGTCCATGCAGGACGTGATCTTCAACGGCACGACCTCGCGCAAGCCGGCCAGCCGCGCCAGCGTGGAGCTGGTGTTCGACAACGCCGACCACCGCGCCGGCGGCCAGTGGTCGCAGTTCACCGAGATCGCCGTCAAGCGCGTGCTCACGCGCGACGGCACCAGCAGCTACTACATCAACAACCAGCCCGTGCGCCGGCGCGACGTGCAGGACGTGTTCCTGGGCACGGGCCTGGGGCCGCGCGCCTACGCCATCATCGGCCAGGGCACGATCAGCCGCATCATCGAGTCCAAGCCCGAGGAGCTGCGGCTGTTCCTGGAAGAGGCGGCCGGCGTCTCCAAGTACAAGGAGCGCCGGCGCGAGACCGAGAACCGGCTGTCGGACACGCGCGAGAACCTGACCCGCGTCGAGGACATCCTGCGCGAGCTCAACGCCAACCTCGAGAAGCTGGAGAAGCAGGCCGAGGTCGCGCAGCGCTACCACGCGCTGCAGGCCAGCGCCACGCTCAAGCAGCACCAGCTGTGGTTCCTCAAGCGTGCCGACAGCGAAGCCGACCAGGCCCGCATCCTGGCCGAGGTGGCGAACGCGCAGACCGCGCTGGAGGCCCGCGTGGCCGATCTGCGCCACATCGAGGCCGAACTGGAAACGGTGCGCCAGGCCCACTATGCGGCCGGCGACCTCGTCAACCAGGCGCAGGGAAGGCTCTACGAGGCGAGCGCCGAGGTCGGCAAGCTGGAGAGCGAGATCCGCTTCGTCATCGAGGGCCGCCAGCGCGTGGAGCAGCGCCTGGCCACGCTCAAGGAGCAGATCGGCCAATGGGGCACGCGCCGCGAGGACGCCGAGGCCGAGATCGAGACGCTGTCGGGCCAGGGCGAGCAGGCCGAGGAGGCCGCCGAGCTGCTGGCCGCCCAGGTCGAGGAACAGGCCATGCGCCTGCCCGAACTGGAGGACGCGCTGAACCAGGCCCAGGCCCGTGCCAACGAGCAGCGCACGAGCGTGGGCCAGGTGCAGCAGCAGATCCAGGTGCTGGCGGCCGAGCAGCGCAACATCGAGGAGCAGTCGCGCCAGCTGAACCAGCGGCGCGAACGCCTGGTGACCGACCAGCGCGCGCTGGCCTTGCCCGACGAGGCCCGCCTGGCCCAGCTGCAGGAGCAGCTCGAAGAGGCCCAGGAAGCCGCCGGCATCGCCGACGCGCGGCTGCAGGAACTGCAGGACAGCGTGCCGCAGCTGGACGAGGAGCGGCGCACGCGCCAGCAGACCGTCAACGCCGAGTCCGCGCGCGAGGCCGACCTGTCGGCCCGCGCCGAGGCGCTCAAGGCGCTGCAGGAGAAGGTGCGCACCGACGGCAAGCTCACGCCCTGGCTGGCCCGCCACGGCCTGGACGGCCTGCAAGGCATCTGGAGCCGCATCCACATCGAGCAGGGCTGGGAGAACGCGCTGGAGGCCGCGCTGCGCGAGCGCCTGGGCGCGCTGGAAATCTCGCGGCTGGACAGCGTCAAGGGCTTCCTGGGCCAGCAGGGCGCCGACGGCCCGCCCGCCAAGCTGGCCTTCTACAGCCCGCCGGCGGCGCCGGCAGCGCAGGAAACCGCCCGCTTGCCGCGCCTGGCCGACCTGCTGCGCCTGGGCGATGCGTCCCAGCGCGCGCTGTTCGCCGAATGGCTGCACGGCTGCTACACCGGCCCAGAGCTTCGAGG
Source organism: Pseudorhodoferax sp. (assembly GCA_049840715.1). Taxonomy (GTDB): domain Bacteria; phylum Pseudomonadota; class Gammaproteobacteria; order Burkholderiales; family Burkholderiaceae_C; genus Pseudorhodoferax. Next base: position 266,203 of record JASGJO010000029.1, on the reverse strand, counting down.
AGGCCCTGGCCCAGCGCGGCCAGCTGCAAGCCGGCGAGACCATCTACGTGCGCGCCGGCCATGCGGTCGGCGCCCACAGCGTGAGCTTCTTCGCGCAGGACTCCGAGCAGGCCGGCCTGCTGGCCCGCGCGCAGGAGATCGAGAACCTGGACAAGCAGCTGCGCGCCCAGGCCCTGATCGGCGAGGAATCGCGCAGCGCGCTGGTGCGTGCCGAGGCCGCCTACGCCGACGCCGCGCAGCGCCTGGTCGGCGCGCGCCGCGAAGCCGCCGAGACGCAGAGCAGCGCCCACACGCTGCAGGTCGAGACGCTGCGGCTGCAGCAGCTGGCCGAGCAGGCCCGCGCCCGCAACGAACAGCTGGCCGGCGACCTGGCCGAGGTCGACGCCCAGCTCGAAGACCTGCAGGAGCGCCGCATGACGGCCGAGGCCCGCTTCGAGGAACTGGACATGCAGCTGGCCGACAGCCAGGAGCGCCATGCCCAGCTCGACGAGCGCGTGATCGAGGCCCAGCGCCGGCTGTCCGAATCGCGCGAGCAGCAGCGCAGCCTGGAGCGCCAGGCGCAGGAGGCGCAGTTCGCCCACCGCAGCCTGGGCGCGCGCCGCGACGAGCTGTCGCGCGCCATCGCCATGGCCGAGCAGCAGGCCGGCTCGCTCGTGGGCGAGGAGGAGCGCGCACGCGAGGAGCTCTCGCGCCTGTCGGACGCCGCGGCCCAGGCCGGGCTGCAGAACGCGCTGGCGCTCAAGCTCGAACGCGAGGCCGCCCTGGGCGCGCAGCGCAGCGCGTACGACGACCTCACGCAGCGCCTGCGCGCGAGCGACGAGCGCCGGCTCAAGTTCGAGCGCGAACTCGATCCGCTGCGCCAGCGCATCACCGAATTCCAGCTCAAGGAGCAGGCCGCGCGCCTGGGCCTGGAGCAGTACAGCCAGCACCTGACCGACGCCGGCGTGGACATGGCCCAGCTGGCCCAGTCCATCACCGAGGGCAACGTGCGGCTGTCGGGCCTGCAGACCGAGATCGACCGGCTGCACCGCGAGATCGTCGCGCTGGGCGCCGTCAACCTCGCCGCGCTGGACGAACTGACGGCCGCGCGCGAGCGCAAGCAGTTCCTGGATGCGCAGATGGCCGACCTGCTGGAGGCCATGACCACGCTCGAGGACGCGATCCGCAAGATCGACAACGAGACGCGCGAACTGCTCTCGGGCACCTTCGACACCGTCAACGGCCACTTCGGCCGCATGTTCCCCGAGCTGTTCGGCGGCGGCAATGCGCGCCTGGTCATCACGGGCGACGAAATCCTGGACTCGGGCGTGCAGGTCATCGCCCAGCCGCCCGGCAAGAAGAACCAGACCATCCACCTGCTGTCGGGCGGCGAGAAGGCACTGACGGCCATCGCGCTCGTGTTCGCGATCTTCCAGCTGAACCCTGCACCGTTCTGCCTGCTGGACGAGGTGGACGCGCCGCTGGACGACGCCAACACCGAGCGCTATGCCAAACTCGTGAGCGCCATGAGCCGCGAGACCCAGTTCCTGTTCATCAGCCACAACAAGATCGCCATGGAAATGGCCAAGCAGTTGATCGGCGTGACCATGCAGGAGCAGGGCGTCTCGCGCATCGTGGCGGTCGACATGGAATCGGCCCTGTCCATGGCCGAATCCTGAAACTCCAACACAGAACAAGAGGAAACCGATGAGCAGCACGCTGCAGATCGGATTGGCCGTGGCCGGCGGTGTCGTGCTGGCCGGCATCGTGGCGCACAGCGCCTGGTCGTCGCGCCGCAACGCGCCGCGCAAGCCCGACCCCATCGTCGCCGAGCCGGCGGCCTCCGAAGACGCCGGCGACGGCGAACGCCGCGAACCCGGCTTCGACGATGCCAGCCTGCCGCTGCCGGCCGCGCCCGAGCGCCGCGCCACGCTGGACCCGCTGATCGACGTGATCGCGCCCATCGCGCTCGAGGGCCCGGTTTCCGGCGACGCCGTGCTGGCCGCGCTGCCGGCGACGCGCCGCGTCGGCAGCAAGCCCTTCGCGGTGGAAGGCCGCAACGTCAACGGCGGCCAATGGGAGGCCGCGCAGGCCGGCCAGCGCTACGACGCCTTGCAGGCCGGCGTGCAGCTGGCCAACCGCACGGGCGCGCTCAACGAGATCGAGTTCTCAGAGTTCGTCATGAAGGCCCAGGCCTTCGCCGATGCCATGAACGGCGCACCCGAATTTCCCGAGATGCGCGAGGAGGTGGCGCGTGCGCGCGAACTCGACCAGTTCGCCAGCAGCCACGACGCCCAGTTGAGCTTCACGCTGCGCGCGCTGCACGCGGCCTGGAGCCCCGGCTACCTGCACCAGAACGCCGCGCGCCTGGGCTTCGTGGCCGGGCTGATCCCGGGCCGCATGGTGCTGCCCTCGGGCACCCAGGGCCTGCCGCCGCTGCTGGGTCTGGCCTTCGACCCGCAGGCCGCGCTGGCCGAAGACCCCGACCAGGCCGCCATCCGCAGCGTGACGCTGACGCTGGACGTGCCCCAGGTCGAGCGCGCCGAGCAGCCCTTCGTGCGCCTGCGCGAGGCCGCGATGGCGCTGGCCCAGGCCATGGACGGCGTGGTCACCGACGACGCGGCGCGCCCGCTCACGCGCGAGGCCATGGACGTGATCGGTTCCGAGCTCGAACAGCTGTACGACACGCTGGACACGCGCGAGCTGTCGGCTGGCTCGGCGCTGGCGCGCCGCCTGTTCAGCTGATGGCGCCGCACGAACAGACCGCGCAGGCCCGGCAGCTCAAGGCGCTGCTGCGCCGCTACGCGCACCGTTACTACGTGCTCGACGACCCGGAGGTGCCGGACGCCGAGTACGACCGCCTCTACCAGCAGCTCGAGGCGCTGGAGACGGCCTGGCCCGAGCTCGTGACCCCCGATTCGCCCACGCAGCGCGTGATCGGCGCCGTGCTGGAGGGCCTCACGCCCGTGCGCCATGCCGTGCCCATGCTGTCGATCAAGACCGAGACCGACACCACGCCGGCCGGCGCGCTCAAGTTCGACACCAGCGTGCGCAACGCGCTCAAGCTGGCCGAGGATGCGCCGGCCCTGGCCTACGCGGTCGAACTCAAGTTCGACGGCCTGGCCATCAACCTGCGCTACGAGCAGGGCGAGCTGGTGCAGGCCGCCACGCGCGGCGACGGCGAGACCGGCGAGGACGTGACGCACACCATCCGCACGATCAAGTCCATCCCCAACTACCTCAAGCACGGCAACGTGCCCGTGCTCGAGGTGCGCGGCGAGGTCTTCATGCGGCGCGACGACTTCGAGGCGCTCAACGAACGCCAGCGCGAGAGCGGCGGCAAGACCTTCGTGAACCCGCGCAACGCCGCCGCCGGCGTGGTGCGCCAGCTCGATGCCGGCATCGCCCGGCAGCGGCCCTTGAGCTTCTTCGCCTACGGGCTGGGCGAGGTGCAGGGCTGGGACGCCCCGGCCACGCATTCGGCCACGCTGGACGCGCTCGCGGCCATGGGCGTGCCCGTCAACGCCGACCGCCAGGTGGTGCAGGGCGCGCAAGGCCTGGCGGACTTCCATGCGCTGATCGCGGCCGCGCGCGACGGCCTGCCGTTCGACATCGACGGCGTGGTCTACAAGGTCGACGACCGCGGCCTGCAGCAGCAGCTGGGCTTCAAGTCGCGCGAGCCGCGCTGGGCCGTGGCCCACAAGTACCCGGCGCAGGAGCAGATCACGCGGCTCAACGGCATCGAGATCCAGGTCGGCCGGACCGGCAAGCTCACGCCCGTGGCCAAGCTCGAACCCGTGTTCGTGGGCGGCACCACGGTCAGCAACGCCACGCTGCACAACCTGTTCGAGATCCGGCGCAAGCGCGTGCGCGTGGGCGACCGCGTGATCGTGCGCCGCGCCGGCGACGTGATCCCCGAGGTGGTGGGCGTGGTGCCGGGCCCGCGCCAAGGCTACGTGCCCAACTTCCGCATGCCGCGCCAATGCCCGGTCTGCGGCAGCGCCGTGGTGCGCGAGCCCGACGGCGTCAACCACCGCTGCTCGGGCGGCCTGTTCTGCCCGGCCCAGCGCAAGCAGGCGCTGCTGCACTTCGCGGGCCGGCGCGCCATGGACATCGAGGGCCTGGGCGACAAGCTGGTGGACCAGCTCGTCGACGGCGGCCTGATCCGCACGCTGCCCGAGCTCTACAAGCTCGGCGTGGGCAAGCTGTCCATGCTCGAACGCATGGCCGACAAGAGCGCCATGAACCTCGTGCAGGCGCTGGAGAACAGCAAGAACACCACGCTGGGCCGCTTCCTCTACGCCCTGGGCATCCGCCACATCGGCGAGTCCACCGCCAAGGACCTGGCCAGGCACTTCGGCCGGCTCGACCCCATCATGGACGCCAGCGTCGAGCAACTGCTGGAGGTCGACGATGTCGGCCCCATCGTGGCCCAGAGCCTGCGCACCTTCTTCGACCAGCCGCACAACCGCGAGGTGGTCGAGCAACTGCGCGCGGCCGGTGTGCACTGGCCCGAGTCCGAGGGCCTGGCCGCGCAGCGCGTGCCGCTGCCGCTGGCCGGCAAGACCTTCGTGCTGACCGGCACGCTGCCCACGCTCACGCGCGACGCGGCCAAGGAGATGCTGGAGGCGGCCGGCGCCAAGGTGGCCGGCTCGGTGTCCAAGAAGACCGACTACGTGGTGGCCGGCGAGGAAGCCGGCAGCAAGCTCGAGAAGGCGCAGGCGTTGGGCGTCGCGGTGCTGGACGAGGCGGGCATGCTGGTGCTGCTGGAACGGGCACGGACATAATCGCCGCCATGGACCCGGCGGCCGTTCTCCAATTGCTGGCACAGCACAAGCGTTCGATGGCCGAGCGCTTCGGCGTGCTCGACCTGGCGCTGTTCGGCTCGGTTGCACGCGGGCAGGCTTCGGAGCACAGCGACGTGGACCTGCTCGTGCGCTTCGACGGGCCTGCCACGTCGGAGCGCTACTTCGGCCTCATGTTCTACCTGGAGGACATGCTGGGGCAGCCCGTCGATCTCGTGACCGACAAGGCCTTGCGTCCGGAGTTGCGGTCGCACGTCGAGCGCGATGCCATCCATGTCTGAGCCCGCTGCGCCGCGTGAGTGGCGCTTCTATGTCGACGACATGTTGCAATTCTGCGAGAAGGTGCAAAGCTACACCGCGGGCATTGCGCAGGCCGGCTTTGTGGCCGATGCCATGCGCTACGACGCCACGGTGCGCAACCTGGAACTGCTGGGCGAGGCCGCCATGCGCATTCCCGAATCCGTGCGCGCGGCCCACGCCGAGGTGCCATGGCGCCTGGTCGTGGCAACGCGCAACCGGCTTCTCCACGGCTACCTGGGAATCGACAACGACATCCTGTGGAGCCTGATCCAGGTCGATGTGCCACGGCTCGCTTCTTCAACTGCGTGCGCTGCGCGAGCAGCCCGACTCCCCATGACCGTCCGCGAGATCCTCAAGATGGGCGACCCGCGCCTGCTGCGCGTCGCCCAGCCCGTGCCCGCAGAATCCTTCGATTCGGACGCGCTGCACCTGCTGGTGTCCGACCTGTTCGACACCATGCACGCCGTCAACGGCGCGGGCCTGGCGGCGCCGCAGATCGGCGTCGACCTGCAGCTCGTGATCTTCGGCAGCAACGAACGCAACCCGCGCTACCCGGACCGGCCGCTCGTGCCGGTCACCGTGCTGTGCAATCCCATCATCACGCCCTTGTCGGCCGACGAGGAGGAAGACTGGGAAGGCTGCCTGTCCGTGCCCGGCCTGCGCGGCGTGGTACCGCGCTGGTCGAAGATCCGCTACACCGGCCTGGACCCCTACGGCGATGCCATCGACCGCACGGTGGAAGGCTTCCACGCCCGCGTGGTGCAGCACGAGTGCGACCACCTGATCGGCAAGCTCTACCCGATGCGCGTGCGCGACTTCACGCGCTTCGGCTTCACCGAAGTGCTGTTCCCTGGCATCGCCGCCAGCGAGGACGATTGAGCATCGCCCCTGCAACCGAAGTTCAGGGCGCCTCGAGCACGAGCCGGATGCCGACCAGCGTGTAGCGCGTCTCCGGCGTGTTCCAGTTGCGAAAGCCGCAGCGCGCATAGAGCGGCCAGGTGTGCCAGGAGCCGCCGCGGCGCACCTTCACCTCGCCCTCGGCGGGCCCCTGCGGGTCCTGGACGGGGGAGTGGGCGTAGTAGTCGTCGGCATGCCAGTCGGCCGTCCATTCCCAGACATTGCCCAGCATGTCGTGCAGGCCGAAGGCGTTGGGGGCGAAGCTGCCGGCGGGCGCCGTGAAGGCATGGCCGTCGTGGAACGGGAAGGCCCGGTCCGCCCACTTCGGCCAATGCACGGCCGCGTCGCGGTCGAACACGTTGGCCTGGCCCTGCAGCACGGCGGGCGGCGGTTCCGCGCCTTGCTGGCCGGCGCGGCAGGCGTATTCCCACTCGGCCTCGGTCGGCAGCCGGTAGCGCCGGCCCTCGGTGCGCGACAGCCATTGCGCGAGCGCCTGGGCGTCGTTCCAGGTCACGTTGACGACGGGATGCGCGTCGCTCTGCGCGAAGCCCGGGTTGCGCCAGGCGTAGCGCGGATCGCGGCCCTCGAAGGCATCGCCGCGCGCGGTGGTGGCGGGGTCGTAGGCTGGGTTCCAGCCGTAGCCGCCGGTGCCGTCGGCGACCGATTCGGGCACGTGGCCCGAGCGTTCGAGGAAGGCGCGGAACTGGCCGACCGTGACCTCGTGCTGGCCCAGGTAGAACGGCCGCGTGATGCGCACCGGGTGGGCCGGCCGCTCGTCGTCCAGGCTCCGCAGGCGGCGCGGTTCGGCGTGGGGATAGAGGGCCTGCAGTTCCTCCGGCGACGCGGCCGTGCCCATGCGGAAACCGCCGGCCGGGATGCGCACGAACACCATGCCCAGCGTGTTGACCTGTCTGGCCGCGCCGGCCTGCGGCGGCGGCGTGGCGCAGCCGGCCGCCAGCAGCGCGAGTGCCGCGGCGCAGGTCCAGGAAGCAGGCGGCGGCATCCTGGACCGGGGGCGTTCAGGCCAGCGCCTCGAGCAGTTCGGTCTCCACGGCGATCTGCAGCCGGTTCTGCTGCAGCGCCGGGCCCTGGATCAGGAAGGTGTCCTCCACGCGCTCGCCCAGCGTCGTGACCTTGGCCAGCTGCACGCTGATGTCGTTGGCCGCGAGCACGCGGGCCACGAGGTAGAGCAGGCCGGGCCGGTCGCTGGCCGAGATCGACAGCAGCCAGCGCTGGGCCTTCTCGTCGGGCTGCAGGTCCACGCGCGGCGCGACCGGGAAGCTCTTGACACGGCGCGACACGCGGCCGCGGCCCGGCGCGGGCAGCGGCCCGGCCGCGGCCAGGGCCTGCGCGAGGTCGGCCTCCACCATGTGCATGAGCTCCTGGTAGTGCTCCGGCAGCATGGAGGTGACGACCTGGAAGGTGTCCAGCGCATAGCCGTTCTTGGCCGTGTGCACCTTGGCGTCGACGATGGAGAAGCCCGCATGGTCGAAGTAGCCGCAGATGCGCGCGAACAGGTCGGCGCGGTCGGCCGTGTAGACCATCACCTGCAGGCCTTCGCCGACCGGCGAGCGGCGCGCGCGCACCAGGGCCGGCTGGTCCGGGTCCAGGCCTTCGGGCCCCAGGTGGCGCGCGATCTGGCGCGCATGCCAGGCGATGTCGCCGGCCTCGTGGCGCATGAAGTAGCTCACGTCCAGCGTGGACCAGAGCTGCTTGTGCGACTCGAAGGGCTCGGCATGCAGCGCCAGCTGCGTGAGCGCCTCGCGCTTGCGCGCCTCGATCTCGGCGTCCGCATCGGGCGCGCGGCCGCCCAGCACGCGCAGCGTGTAGCGGTACAGGTCTTCCAGCAGCTTGCCCTTCCAGGCGTTCCAGACCTTGGGCGAGGTGCCGCGGATGTCGGCCACGGTCAGCAGGTACAGGGCCGTGAGGTAGCGCTCGTTGCCCACGCGCCTGGCGAAGGCGGCGATCACGTCGGGGTCGGACAGGTCGGCCTTCTGCGCCACGCGCGACAGCGTCAGGTGCTCCTCGACCAGGAATTCGATGAGCTTGCTGTCCTGCCGGCCGATGCCGTGCTGCAGGCAGAAGCGCCGCACGTCGCGCGCGCCGAGCTCGGAGTGGTCGCCGCCGCGGCCCTTGGCGATGTCGTGGAACAGCGCGGCGATGTACAGGATCCAGGGCTTGTCCCAGCCGGCCGCCAGCTGCGAGCAGAACGGGTACTCGTGCGCATGCTCGGCCATGAAGAAGCGGCGCACGTTGCGCAGCACCATCAGGATGTGCTGGTCCACGGTGTAGACGTGGAACAGGTCGTGCTGCATCTGGCCCACGATCTTGCGGAACACCCACAGGTAGCGGCCCAGCACCGAGGTCTGGTTCATGAGCCGCACCGCGTGCGTGATGCCGGCCGGCTGCATCAGGATGCGGCGGAAGGTCTCGCGGTTGACCGGGTCGTTGCGAAAGCGCGCCGTCATCAGCGAACGCGCGTTGTACAGCGCGCGCAGCGTGCGTGCCGACAGGCCGCGGATGCCGACCGTGCTCTCGTAGAGCAGGAAGGTTTCCAGGATGGCGTGCGGGTAGCGGTGGTAGAGGTCGTCGCTGGCCACCTCGATCATGCCGGCCTTCTCGAAGAAGCGCTCGTTGATCGGCCGCAGGGCGTGCGTGGTCGGGTTCAGCCGCTCCTCGATGTTGAGCAGCAGGATCTGGTTGAGCTGGGTGACGGCCTTGGCCGCCCAGTAGTACTGGCGCATCAGCTGCTCGCTGGCGCGCACCGGCGTGTCGTTTCCGGCGTCGTTGCGAAAGCCGAAGGATTCCGCCACGGCAGTCTGCAGATCGAACACCAGCCGGTCTTCGCGCCGGCCAGCGATCAGGTGCAGCCGTGCGCGGATCAGCCCCAGCAGCGCCTCGTTGCGCTTGATCTGGCGTGCCTCGTGGGCGGTGGCCAGGCCCGTGCGCACGAGCTCGTCCCAGCTGCCGCCCAGGCCGGCGGCCTTGGTGATCCACAGGATCAGCTGCAGGTCGCGCAGCCCGCCCGGCGACTCCTTGCAGTTGGGCTCCAGCGCGTAGGGCGTGTTGTCGAACTTGTTGTGGCGCTGGCGCATCTCCAGCGTCTTGGCGACGAGGAAGGCCTGCGGATCGACGGCCTTGCGGAACTGGCGGCTGAACAGCGTGAACAGGCCGCCGTCGCCGGCGATCAGCCGCGCCTCCAGCAGCGAGGTCTGCACCGTCACATCCTTCTCGGCCTCTGCCAGGCATTCGCGGATGTTGCGCACCGAGGAGCCGATCTCCAGCCCCGCGTCCCAGCAACTGCCGATGAAGCCTTCAATGCAGGCCTTGAGGTCCGCGTCCTGCTCGGGGGACAGCTCCTCGGGCAGCATCAGCAGCACGTCGACGTCCGAATACGGGAACAGCTCGCCGCGGCCGAAGCCGCCCACGGCCAGCAGCGCGCAGGAGGCCGGCATGCCGGCCCGCTGCCAGAGCTGGCACAGCGTCTCGTCGGCCAGCCGCCCCAGCTGCTGCAGCACGCCATGCAGGTTGCGCGTGCTGGCGCCACAGTCGCGCAGCGTCTGCAGCAGCGCGTTCTTGCGCTGCTGGTACTGGGCGCGCAGCACCGGCAGGTCGGCCGCCGGCGCGGCGCTGCAGGGGGCGGGCAGGCTGCTCAAGCTGCGGCCGTGCTGGGCTGGGGTTGCACGAAGGCCGGCGGCGCCAGGCTGCCGGCCGACAGGGTCAGCACCTCGTAGCCGGTTTCGGTGACGAGCACGGTGTGCTCCCACTGGGCGGACAGCGAGTGGTCCTTGGTCACGATGGTCCAGCCGTCCTTCTCGGGGCCGTCCTTGATCTCGCGCCGGCCGGCGTTGATCATGGGCTCGATCGTGAAGGTCATGCCGGGCTCCAGCACCTCCATGGTGCCGGGGCGGCCGTAGTGCAGCACCTGGGGTTCCTCGTGGAAGCGCTGGCCGATGCCGTGGCCGCAGAACTCGCGCACCACCGAGTAGCCCTGGCCCTCGGCGAACTTCTGGATCGCGTGGCCGATGTCGCCCAGCCGGGCGCCGGGCTTGACCTTGACGATGCCGTGCCACATGGCGTCGTAGGTCACCTGCACCAGGCGGCGCGCGGCGATCGAGCCTTCGCCGATGATGTACATGCGGCTGTTGTCGCCGTACCAGCCGTCCTTGGTGATCACGGTGACATCGATGTTCATGATGTCGCCCTTCTTGAGCGGCTTCTCGTTCGGGATGCCGTGGCAGACCACGTGGTTCAGCGAGGTGCACAGCGCGGCCGGGTAGGGCGGGTAGCCGGGCGGCTGGTAGCCGACCGTGGCCGAGCGCGTGCCCTGCACATTGACCATGTACTCGTGGGCGAGCCGGTCGATTTCCTTGGTGGTGACGCCGGCCGCGACATGCGGCGTCAGGTAATCGAGGACTTCGGACGCCAAACGGCAGGCTTCGCGCATGCCTGCGATTCCGGCGGCGTCTTTGATGGTGATGCTCATGGGGCCGAATTATCCCACTCGGGTTTTCCATTGTCCGGCGCCGCTAAAATTGCCGGCTTTCCTGCCCAAGGCGGACCGCCAAGCCCAGTCAGCGCTTGCCCGGCCGCCGCCCGCCCACCACCCACAGGCCGCCACAACGTGACCTCGCACCCGATCCAGCTCGAAGGCGGCAACGCCTTGAGCGACTTCCGCGTCCAGCAACTGCTTCCCCGCCTGCAGGCGATCCACGACAAGATCACGGGCCTGGCGGCGCGCCATGTGCACCTGGTGCTGGCCGACGCGCCGTTGGAGCCTGCCGCGGCCGAGCGCCTGGCAGCGCTGCTGGACTATGGCGATCCGTACACGGGCCCGGCGGACGGCCCGGTGCTGGTGGTCACGCCGCGCCTGGGCACGGTTTCGCCCTGGGCCTCCAAGGCCACCGACATCGCCCACAACTGCGGCCTGCCCGTGCGCCGCGTGGAGCGCATCACCGAGTACCGGCTGGTGCTCAAGAGCGGCCTGCTGGGCGGAAAGCCCAGCCTGGGCGCCGAGCAGATGCTGGCCATCGGCGACCTGCTGCACGACCGCATGACCGAAAGCCTGCTGGCCGACCGCCAGCAGGCCGAAGACCTGTTCGCCACGCTGCAGGCCGCGCCCATGGCCCGCGTCGACGTGCTGGGCGGCGGCCGCGGCGCGTTGGAGACGGCCAACCGCGCGTTCGGCCTGGCCCTGGCCGAGGACGAGATCGACTACCTGATGGACGCCTTCACCAGGCTCGGCCGCAACCCGACCGACGTCGAGCTGATGATGTTCGCCCAGGCCAACAGCGAACACTGCCGCCACAAGATCTTCAACGCCAAATTCACCATCGACGGCCAGGACCAGGCGCTGAGCCTGTTCGGCATGATCCGCAACACGCACCAGCTGGCGCCCCAGCACACCGTGATCGCCTATGCCGACAACGCCTCGGTCATGGAAGGCGGCCAGGTCGAGCGCTTCGTGGCGGGCGAGGGCGGGGCCTACACGGCCCAGCCGGCGCTGCACCATGTGCTCATGAAGGTGGAGACGCACAACCACCCGACGGCCATTTCGCCGTTCCCGGGTGCGTCCACGGGCGCGGGCGGCGAGATCCGCGACGAGGGCGCCACCGGCCGCGGCTCCAAGCCCAAGGCCGGCCTGACCGGCTTCACGGTCTCCAGGCTCTGGCCCGACGCTGCCGACCTGGCCTACGGCAAGCCGGCCCACATCGCCAGCGCGCTGCAGATCATGACCGAGGGCCCGCTGGGCGGCGCGGCCTTCAACAACGAGTTCGGCCGGCCCAACCTGCTGGGCTACTTCCGCGAGTACGAGCAGACCGCCGTGTCCGACGTGGACAGCCAGCGCCGCGGCTACCACAAGCCCATCATGATCGCGGGCGGCCTGGGCTCGATCGCGGCCGAGCAGACGAAGAAGATCCCGTTCCCGGCCGGCGCGCTGCTGATCCAGCTGGGCGGCCCGGGCATGCGCATCGGCATGGGCGGCAGCGCCGCCAGTTCCATGGCCACCGGCGCCAACGCGGCCGAGCTCGATTTCGACTCGGTGCAGCGCGGCAACCCGGAGATCGAGCGCCGTGCGCAGGAGGTCATCAACCGCTGCTGGCAGCAGGGCGCGGACAACCCCATCCTGGCCATCCACGACGTGGGCGCGGGCGGCCTGTCCAATGCATTCCCCGAGCTGACCAACGACGCCGGCCGCGGCGCGCGCTTCGAGCTGTCGGCCGTGCCGCTCGAAGAGTCGGGCATGGCGCCCAAGGAAATCTGGTGCAACGAAAGCCAGGAGCGCTACGTGCTGGCCATCGCGCCCGAGTCTCTGGACCGTTTCGCGGCCTTCTGCGCGCGCGAACGCTGCCCGTTCGCCGTGGTCGGCCGGGCCACGGAGGAGCGCCAGCTGGTCTTGGCCTCTGACGATAACCCCGTCGACATGCCCATGGAGGTGCTGTTGGGCAAGCCGCCCAAGATGCACCGCGAGGTGCAGACCGTTTCGCGCCGTTTCGCGCCGCTGGACCTGGACGGCGTCTCTCTGCAACAGGCCGTGATCGATGTGCTGGCGCACCCGACCGTGGCTTCCAAGCGCTTCCTGATCACCATCGGCGACCGCACCGTGGGCGGCCTGTCGCACCGCGACCAGATGGTCGGCCCCTGGCAGGTGCCGGTGGCCGACTGCGCCGTGACGCTGGCCGACTACGCCGGCTTCGCGGGCGAGGCCATGTCCATGGGCGAGCGCACGCCGCTGGCGGTCATCGACGCGCCGGCGTCGGGCCGCATGGCCGTGGCCGAAGCCATCACCAACCTGCTGGCCGCCCCCATCGAATTGCCGCGCGTGAAGCTGTCGGCCAACTGGATGGCGGCCTGCGGCCAGCCCGGCGAGGACGCCGCGCTGTACGCCACCGTGAAGGCCGTGGGCATGGAATTGTGCCCGGCGCTGGGCATCTCGATCCCGGTCGGCAAGGATTCGCTGTCCATGCGCACGCAGTGGCAGGACGGCGGCGAGAAGAAGCAGGTCAGCGCGCCCGTGAGCCTGATCGTCTCGGCCTTCGCGACGCTGGCCGACGTGCGCGGCACGCTGACGCCGCAGCTCGACGCGACCGAGCCCGACAGCACGCTGGTGCTCATCGACCTGGGCCGCGGCCAGCACCGCATGGGCGGCAGCATCCTGGCGCAGACGCTGGGGCAGGTGGGCGATGCAGCACCCGACCTGGACGCGCCGCAGGACCTCGTGAACCTGGTCAACGCGGTCAACGAGCTGCGCGCCCAGGGCCGCATCCTGGCCTACCACGACCGCAGCGACGGCGGCCTGCTGGCCAGCGTCTGCGAAATGGCCTTCGCCGGCCATGTGGGCGTGGCACTCAACGTGGACCTCCTGGTCACCGAAGGCGACGGCATCAGCGACAGCCGGGCCGAGTACGGCGACGCCAAGAACTGGGCGACCCAGGTTTCGGCGCGGCGCGAGGAGCTCACGCTCAAGGCCTTGTTCAGCGAGGAACTGGGCGTGGTGCTGCAGGTGCGCACGGCCGAGCGCAACGACGTCATGCAGGTGCTGCGCGCGCACGGCCTGTCCAAGTGGAGCCATTTCATCGGCAAGACGCGGCCCGCGGGCGGCGCCATCGAGGCCGGCGTGGGCGAGGTGCAGGTCTGGCGCGACACCAAGGCCGTGTTCTCGGCCAAGCTGGCCGACCTGCACCAGGTCTGGGACAGCGTGAGCTGGAAGGTCTGCCAGCAGCGCGACAACCCGGCCGGCGCCGATGCCGAGCATGCGGCCGCCGGCGCGGCCGACGATCCGGGCCTGCAGGTCGCCCTGGGCTTCACGCCGACCACGGCCGTGGCACCGGCGCTGCTGCAGCGCCGGCCGAAGGTGGCCGTGCTGCGCGAGCAGGGCGTCAACTCGCACGTGGAGATGGCCTGGGCCTTCACCCAGGCCGGCTTCGAGGCCTTCGACGTGCACATGACCGACCTGCAGGCCGGCCGTTTCGACCTGGCCGACTTCCAGGGCGTGGTGGCCTGCGGCGGCTTCAGCTACGGCGACACGCTGGGCGCGGGCATCGGCTGGGCCCGCTCCATCACCTTCCACGAGCGCTTGTCGGCGCAGTTCCAGGCCTTCTTCGGCCGCGGCGACACCTTCGGCCTGGGCGTGTGCAACGGCTGCCAGATGTTCGCCGAGCTGGCCGACATCATCCCGGGCGCGCAGGACTGGCCACGCTTCACGACCAACCGCAGCGAGCGCTTCGAGGCGCGGCTGTCGCAGGTCGAGGTGCTCGCGTCGCCCAGCCTGTTCTTCCAGGGCATGGCCGGCAGCCGGCTGCCGATCGCCGTGGCGCACGGCGAGGGCTTCGCCAACTTCGCGCGGCGCGGCGACGCGGCCAAGGCCATCGCGGCCATGCGCTTCACCGACCATCACGGCCAGGCGACCGAGGCCTACCCGTTCAATCCGAACGGCAGCCCCGGGGGCCTCACGGCCGTGACCACGGCGGACGGCCGCTTCACGGCCATGATGCCGCACCCCGAGCGCGTGTTCCGCAACATCCAGATGAGCTGGACCTCGGGCGACCCGAGCGCCGCCAGCCCCTGGATGGAGCTGTGGCACAACGCGCGGCGCTGGGTGGGGTGAGCGCGTAGGTGGCCTGCGCGGCCACTTACGCCACCATCGGCGCACTCCAGGTGATGGCCTGCGATGCGGTGGTCGAAATGATGCTTGGAATAGGGGATGTCAGCGGAGCCTGCGCCATTTGGGCATCCTTGTCGACCACGTAATCGCGATAGGCTCTCACCATATAGTGGATTCGGACATTTCCTTGTCTGTGTCCATCTGTCCCATCGATATCCCTGGGGTGCAAGCGGAGCCGCACGAGGCGTCCTGACGAATCCCGACCCTCGGTCACTTCCAAAACGAAGTTGCGCAGACCGCCATCCGCCCAAACCTTTTCGCGCGATAACTCTGTCAGTGTCTCTCTCTTGAAATACGAGCCATCGGGCGCCAATAGATCGGCGTCGAGCCAATGCGGGTTTGCAGCGCTATTTCCGTTGAACCCGGCGCCGGCTTCGATGTACCCTTTGACTTCCGTGACCTCTGTCTTCATCTCCAGGGATCTCCGCTTTGGATACTCGACGACTGTCGAGTCCTCTGTGCCGGAGTTCTCCGATTTTGCGTTCAGTACCAAAAGGAAGTCTTTCCTCTTGTCGTAGTCCACGGGAATGGCTGTGACACTACCGGGAAGCAGGGTGATCGGATCGATCTTCAACGATGCCGGCTTGGCAGTCACGGTGATCTTGTCCGTCCCTGTGGCACCCGTGCGGACGGAGACGACGATGATGTCGTCGGAAACATGGCTGATCCACGCGCCGATCAGTTTCCTTGAGTTCTCCACCAGGCATTTCGCGTAGCTTTCCGCGGCGCCGGGGCTTAGCGATCTCTTTTGGTAGGTTTGCGCGAAACTGGCCGATGACGACAATGACACCAATTGGGTCGTCACGTTGCGCTTCTGGTTGAACTCGGAATAGGACCCGTCGAAGTAGCCGGGCACGAATGCGGAAAAATCTCGCTTCATGTCCTCGTAGTTCTGCTCTGTCACCGACGAAAGAAAGGCGAACTGGGTGGCAAAGTCTGTCTTGACGAGCGTTGTGTCGAACGTCAGAAGGTTTTCACAGTCATTCATATTTCCCCCTTTTTGAGATAGAAATTTTTTGAGAATATGGCCGATTTGTGATTCTTTGTGTTTTCTTCCTCCTGAAGAGTTGATATGACTTCTGGACCCAATGGCCTGCCTGCGGCCGCAGTCGCTGCCTCTCGGGCAGCCACCATGATGCCACGAATCAAACTCATCGTGTGTGTACTCAAAGTGTGGGTGCCGGAAAACTCCCGGGATGCCCAGGCTGCCCCCCAAGGCCCCCTCGAAGGAAAAGTCCCAGGTGGTCTTCGGTGCCACCCTGCGCGGCTTTCGCGAGGCGCAGGCGTTGACGCAGGAGGCCCTGGCCGAGCGCGCTGACTTGCACACCAACTACGTGAGTTCGGTGGAGCGCGGGGAGCGCAACCTGTCACTGCACAACATCGTCCGGCTGGCGTACGCCCTGGACATCGATGTGGCCGCGCTGGTCAGGCCGCTGGGCAAGCATCAGTAGGTTGTAGCGCGCGCTCTCGGGGCTGGGCCGTTCCAAATGGACGAGGCCCGCTTCGCCGACCCCAAGGGGGACATTGCCGGGCAAGCTTCGAAGGGCACCAGCACGGTGTGTTCGGCGTTTGCCGAGGCGCCGACCTGGCGGCCACCGGCGGTGAGAATGGCGCGCAGGCCGGATTGCAGGCCCCCGAAGTAGGCAGAACACCGGCTGCGGGTGTGGGCGGCCCTGGGCACCGGGCGCGGTAGCCATGGCCAAGTCGGCCAGGGCTGGGGCAATGCGTGCAGCTGTCGCCCGCGCGACGGGGGCGGGCGGGAAGCGTGATCAGCCGCCGATGTAGCTCATCTCGATGCGTTTTTCGGCCGGTGCCAGCATGCCGGCGCCGCGCAACTGCGAATAGCGGTCGCTGCGCTGCTGCCAGATGCCGGCGATGGCCTGCGTGATCTGGCCGTCGGACGCACCGCCGCGCAGCAGGTCGCGCAGGTCGTGGCCACGGCTCGCGAACAGGCAGAGGTAGACCTGGCCCTCGGTTGACAGCCGGGCGCGGTTGCAGTCGTGGCAAAAGGCCTGGGTCACGCTGCTGATCACGCCGATCTCGCCGCCACCGTCGGCGTAGCCCCAGCGCTCGGCGGTCTCGCCGGGCGCGGAGGGCTCGAGCGCCACCAGCGGCAGTTCGGCCGACAGGCGCTGCACCACCTCGGCCGAGGGCAGCACCTCGTGCATGCGCCAGCCGTTGGTGGCGCCCACGTCCATGTACTCGATGAAGCGCAGCACCACGCCCGTGCCGCGGAAGTGCCGGGCCATGGGCACGATCTCCTGCTCGTTCGTGCCGCGCTTGACGACCATGTTGACCTTGATCGGGCCGAGTCCGGCCTGCTGGGCGGCCTCGATGCCGCGCAGCACGTCGGCCACCGGGAAGTCGACGTCGTTCATGCGCCGGAACACGGTGTCGTCCAGCCCGTCCAGGCTCACGGTCACGCGGTTCAGGCCGGCGGCCTTCAGGCTCGCGGCCTTGCGCGCCAGCAGCGAGCCATTGGTCGTGAGCGTGAGGTCCAGCGGCGCGCCGTCGGGCGTGCGCAGCGCGGCCAGCTGCTCGATCAGCACCTCGATGTTCTTGCGCAGCAGCGGCTCGCCGCCGGTCAGCCGGATCTTGCGCACGCCCTGGGCCACGAACAGCCGGGCCAGCCGCGCGATCTCCTCGAAGCTCAGCAGCGCGCTGTGCGGCAGGTAGGGGTAGTCCTTGCCGAAGACTTCCTTGGGCATGCAGTAGCTGCAGCGGAAGTTGCAGCGGTCGGTCACGCTGATGCGCAGGTCGCGCAAGGGGCGCTGCAGCCGGTCGTGCAGCGTGCCGGATTCCTCGCCCATGGCGTACAGCGGCACCGGCAAGGGCGCCGCCTGGGCAACGAGGGGGATGACACGGCGGACCATCGCGGGATTGTGCCGCAGGGTCTGCGGGAATCCGCGGGAGTGTGGACAAGGGTATTGAGAGTCATTATCATCTGATGGCCCGAGTACGCATACGTCCAGTCCACGCAAAGGGCGCACCCCAGATGGAGGCATGCGCGTGGATCTCGAACCCCTCACTTCCCGAACGACTGGCGGCGACCTGCTGGCGCCCTGGCAGTCCGTCATGTCGCGCGGCACCGCCGCGGCCCGGCAAGGCCATGTGCTGCTGGCGCTGGCCAGCTTCCAGGAGGCCCTGGGCATCGCGCGGGCGCTGCTGGCCAGACCGGGCGAGCGCAGCGACGACTGCGTGGCCGCGCTGGTCGTTTCCTACCACAACCTGGCCGAAGTCCAGCTCGACGCCGGCGGCAACGACCTGGCCGCCGCGCAACTGGCGCTGGCGCACGAAACCCTCATGCACCTGCTGTGCGACCCGGCCACCGACTGGCCGCTGCGGCAGGCGGCGCTGCGCCACAGCCGCGAAACCCACGCGGCCCTGCTGCTCTACCTGGAGGCCAACGGCCCCCATCCGGTGATCGCCCGCGCCCTGCGCGCCGGCTGCCTGGGCATGGCAGTCGGGCCCCTGCACTGATTTCGTTTTCACCAACCCACAGGACAACACCAATGCCCTACACCTTGCCGGCCCTGCCGTACGACTACTCCGCGCTCGAACCCCACATCGATGCGCAGACCATGGAAATCCACCACACCAAGCACCACCAGACCTACATCACCAACCTGAACAACGCGGTGCAGGGCACGCCATGGGCCGAGGTGCCGATCGACGAACTCGTCGCCAAGGCGGCCGAGCTGCCCGAAAACCTGCAGACCGTGGTGCGCAACAACGGCGGCGGCCATGCCAACCACAGCCTGTTCTGGACCGTGATGTCGCCCCAGGGCGGCGGCGAGCCCTCGGGCGAACTCGCGCAGGCGATCCAGGCCGATCTGGGCGGCTTTGCGAATTTCAAGGACGCCTTCACGCGCGCTGCGCTGACACGTTTTGGCAGCGGCTGGGCCTGGCTCAGCGTGGCGCCCGGCGGCAAGCTGGTCGTCGAGAGCAGCGCCAACCAGGACAGCCCGCTGATGGCCGGCTGGCTGTCGGGCAACACGCCCATCCTGGGGCTGGACGTCTGGGAGCACGCCTACTACCTCAAGTACCAGAACCGCCGCCCGGAATACATCCAGGCCTTCTTCAACGTGGTGGACTGGACCGAGGTGTCCGGCCGCTTCGCCGCCGCCCGCCAGGCACGCTGAACCTTGGAAAGGAAGCCGATGCACGACATGCAGTCTCCCGGCCAGACGACGGCCCTCGGGACGTTGCGCCCGCGCAAGCTGCTGGGCTGGGCCATCCTGCTGGCCGGCCTGGCCTTGCCCTTCGTGCATCTGCTCCAGCGCATCCTGGCAGACCCGGTGCTGACCGCGGCGCTGCAGGCCGGCTCGGTGGCGGCGCTGGCCACGGCCCTGGGCACGGTGCCGGTGCT
The DNA here is from genome assembly GCA_049840715.1 of Pseudorhodoferax sp. Classification (GTDB taxonomy): domain Bacteria; phylum Pseudomonadota; class Gammaproteobacteria; order Burkholderiales; family Burkholderiaceae_C; genus Pseudorhodoferax. Next base: position 247,188 of record JASGJO010000029.1, on the reverse strand, counting down.
GCTGTCGCAGCGCCTCTCGGACCGCGCGCAGGACACGCTGTTCGGCTTCGGCGCAGGCGTCATGCTGGCGGCCTGCGCGTTCTCCCTGATCATTCCCGGCCTGGCCGCCGCGAACGCGGGCGGCGCCGGGCCCTGGCGTTCGGGCATGACGGTGGGCGCGGCCATCCTGCTCGGCGGCATCGTGCTGCTGGCCCTGGAGCGCTGGCTGCCGCACGAGCACTTCATCAAGGGCAAGGAAGGTCCTCAGGCGCGCACGCTCAAGCGCACCTGGCTGTTCGTTTTCGCCATCGCCCTGCACAACCTGCCCGAGGGGCTGGCGATCGGCGTGGGCTTCGCCGGCACCGATCCGATGCGGGCCAGCGCACTGGCCACCGGCATCGCGATCCAGGACGTGCCCGAAGGCCTGGTGGTCGCCGTGGCGCTGCTGGCGGCAGGTTACCGGCGCAGTGTCGCCGTGGGCCTGGGCATGGCGTCCGGGCTGATCGAACCGGTGGGTGCCGTGCTGGGCGCGGCCGTCATCAGCTACTCGGCGGCGCTGCTGCCCTGGGGACTGGGCTTCGCGGCCGGCGCCATGCTGTTCGTGATCAGCCACGAGATCATTCCCGAGTCGCACCGCAAGGGCCACGAAGCCTGGGCCACGGGCGGGCTCATGCTGGGCTTCGTGCTCATGATGCTGCTGGACACCGCCCTGGGTTGAGCCGCTTCAGCCGTGGCGCACCGCCACGGTCTTGAGCACCGTGAAGCCGTACAGCGCCTCGAAGCCCTTCTCGCGGCCGTGGCCCGAGCTCTTGACGCCGCCGAAGGGCAGCTCCACGCCGCCGCCGGCGCCGTAGTTGTTGACGAACACCTGGCCGCTGCGCACGTTGCGCGCCATGCGGAACTGGCGTGCGCCGTCGCGCGTCCAGACGCCGGCCACGAGGCCGAACGGGGTGGCGTTGGCCAGCTCCACGGCATGCTCCTCGTCGCGGAAGGCCATGGCGGCCAGCACCGGCCCGAACACCTCTTCCTGCGCCAGCCGGTGCTGCACGGGCACGTCGCGCAGCAGCGTGGGTGCCTGGTAGTAGCCGGTCTCCGGCGCTTCCTCGACCACGCGGCCCTGGGCCACGACCGGGATGTCGGCCGAGTGCGCGTCGGACAGGAAGTCCCAGACGCGCTGCTGCTGCGTGGCGCGGATCAGCGGGCCCACGTCCAGGTCCATCGCGGCCGGGCCCACGCGCAGCCCTTCGAACGCTGTGGCCAGGCGTTCGAGCAGCGGTTCGTAGATGGCCTGCTCGACCAGCAGGCGCGAGCCTGCGGAGCAGGTCTGGCCCGCGTTCTGCACGATGGCGTTGACGATGGCCGGGAGGGCCTGGTCCAGGTCGGCGTCGGCGAACACGATCTGCGGGCTCTTGCCGCCCAGCTCCAGCGTGACCGGGCAGTGCCGCTCGGCGGCGGCCTGCTGGATCAGCGTGCCGACCTTGGGGCTGCCCGTGAAGCTGATGTGGTCGATGCCGGGATGGCGCGCCAGCGCGTCGCCGACCTCGTGGCCGTAGCCGGTCACGATGTTGATGGCACCGGCCGGAAAGCCGGCCTCGGCCGCCAGTTCGGCCACGCGCAGCAGCGACAGGCAGGCGTCCTCGGAAGGCTTGACCACGCAGACGTTGCCGGCCGCCAGCGCGCCGCCCACGCAGCGGCCGAAGATCTGCATGGGGTAGTTCCAGGGCACGATGTGGCCCGTCACGCCATGCGGCTCGCGCCAGGTGAACACGCTGTAGCCGTTCTGGTAGGGGATGGTCTCGCCGTGCAGCTTGTCGCAGGCGCCGGCGTAGAACTCGAAGTAGCGCACCAGCGCGATGGCATCGGCGCGCGCCTGCTTGGTCGGCTTGCCGCAGTCGCGCTGCTCGAGCGCGGCGAGCTCCTCGCCATGCTCGGCGATCTTCTCGGCCAGCCGCATCAGCAACCGGCTGCGTTCGGCCGCCGACAGCTTGGACCAGACGCCGTCGTAGCACTGGCGCGCGGCGCGCACGGCGGCGTCGATGTCCTGCGCATTGCTGCGCTGGATCTCGTCGAAAGGCTGGCCGTCGGACGGATCGATCATCGGGATCGTGCGGCCGGAGGAGGAGGGGACGAAGGCGTTGGCGATGTAGTTCAGGGGCATGGCGTCGAATGGGGGTGGCGGATGCCGCATCCCGAGGCAGGACATCGGGCCCGGCGGCGGCAGGCGATGGCGGGAATCTTACGGTGGCCGCCTGGCCGGGGCCGCGCGGGAACGAAAAAGCCCGCGCTGCAGGCGGGCTCGGACGGGACGCGGGCCGTGGGCCGTGGGCCGTGGGCTATTGCACGGTGACTTCCACCCGGCGTGCCTCGGCGGGCGGGCCGTCGGCCGTGGTCTGCTCCGGCTTGCTGAGTTCGACCTTGTCTTCGGGCACGCCGGCGGTCTTCAGCGCGTCGCGCACCGCGAGCGCGCGCTGGCGGGCCAGTTCGGCGTTCTTCGCGGGATCGCCCGAGGCATCGTGGTAGCCGCTGACCACGGCGCGCTTGCCGGCCGCGACGGCCTTGGCCACCTCGGCCAGCGCGGCCTCGCTGCCGGTGGCCAGGTCGGCCTTGGCGGTGGCGAAGTAGAACTTGACGACGCCGTTGTCGACACGGAACGACGCCGCGTCGTCGCTCGCCGCGGCGGCCGCCGGCGTTGCCGCCGGTGCCGTGCCGCCGTGGAACTGCATCACCAGCGGCACGATCAGCAGCGCCACGATGTTGATGATCTTGATGAGCGGGTTGACGGCCGGGCCGGCCGTGTCCTTGTAGGGGTCGCCCACCGTGTCGCCGGTGACGGCGGCCTTGTGCGTCTCCGAGCCCTTGCCGCCGTGGTGGCCGTCCTCGATGTACTTCTTGGCGTTGTCCCAGGCGCCGCCGCCCGTGCACATGGAGATCGCCACGAACAATCCGGTCACGATGGTGCCCATCAGCAGCCCGCCCAGCGCGGCGGGGCCCAGCAGCAGGCCGACGAGGATGGGCACGATGACGGGCAGCAGCGAGGGAATCATCATCTCCTTGATCGCGGCCGAGGTCAGCATGTCCACGGCCTTGCCGTACTCGGGCTTGGCCGTGCCTTCCATGATGCCCCGGATCTCGCGGAACTGGCGCCGCACCTCCACCACCACCGAGCCGGCCGCGCGGCCCACGGCCTCCATGGCCATGGCGCCGAACAGGTAGGGGATCAGCCCGCCGATGAACAGGCCGATGATGACCATGGGGTTGGACAGGTCGAAGGTGATGACCTTGCCGTAGGCCTCCAGCTTGTGCGTGTAGTCGGCGAACAGCACGAGTGCCGCCAGGCCGGCCGAGCCGATCGCGTAGCCCTTGGTCACGGCCTTGGTGGTGTTGCCCACGGCGTCCAGCGGGTCGGTGATGTCGCGCACGCTGGGGGGCAGCTCCGACATCTCGGCGATGCCGCCGGCGTTGTCGGTGATCGGGCCGTAGGCGTCCAGCGCCACCACGATGCCGGCCATGCTGAGCATGGAGGTGGCGGCCACGGCCACGCCGTACAGTCCGGCCAGCGCATAGGCGACCCAGATCGCGATGCAGACGAAGATCACGGGCCAGGCGGTGGAGCGCATGGACACGCCCAGGCCGGCGATGATGTTGGTGCCGTGGCCCGTGGTGGAGGCCTGGGCGATGTGCTTGACCGGGGCGTACTGCGTGCCGGTGTAGTACTCGGTGACCCAGACCAGCGCGGCCGTCAGCACCAGGCCCACGGCGCAGGCGCCGAACAGCTTCAGCTGGCTGCCGGTGGCGGCGATGGCGTTGTCCGGGATCAGCCAGGCCGTGACGAACCAGAACGCGACGAGCGAAAGCACGCCCGACACGGCCAGCCCCTTGTACAGCGCCGGCATCACGTTCTTCATGCCCGGCGCGGCCTTGACGAAGAAGCAGCCGACGATGGAGGCCACGATGGACACCGCGCCCAGCGCCAGCGGATACACCACCGTGCTGGCGCCGCCGCCGGACACCACCAGCGCGCCCAGCACCATGGTGGCGATCAGCGTCACGGCGTAGGTCTCGAACAGGTCGGCGGCCATGCCGGCGCAGTCGCCCACGTTGTCGCCCACGTTGTCCGCGATCACGGCCGGGTTGCGCGGGTCGTCCTCGGGGATGCCGGCCTCGACCTTGCCGACCAGGTCGGCACCCACGTCGGCGCCCTTGGTGAAGATGCCGCCGCCCAGCCGCGCGAAGATGGAGATCAGCGAGGAACCGAAGGCGAAGCCGATCAGCGGGTTGAGCAGTTCGCTCGGCCTGATGCCAGGCGCGCCGTTGGCCGCCAGGTACCAGTAGAAGGCCGTCACGCCCAAGAGGCCCAGGCCCACGACCAGCATGCCCGTGATGGCGCCGCCGCGGAAGGCCACGTCCAGCGCCGGCCCGATGCCTTGCGTGGCGGCCTGCGCCGTGCGCACGTTGGCGCGCACCGAGACGTTCATGCCGATGAAGCCGCAGGCCCCCGACAGCACGGCGCCGACGACGAAGCCCACGGCCGTCTTGGCGTCCAGGAACAGGCCGATCAGCACCGCCAGCACCACGCCCACGATGGCGATGGTCTTGTACTGCCGCGCGAGGTAGGCGGCGGCGCCGGTCTGGATCGCCGCGGCGATCTCCTGCATGCGGGCGTTGCCCGCGTCCTTCGACAGAATCCAGCTGCGGGCCCAGAAGCCGTAGGCCACAGCGATGAAGCCGCAGACAAGCGCCAATATCAGCGCCGAGTTGCCAGTCATAAAACGTCTCTCCTCACGCTCGTTCTCGTTGCTCGGAGGGGCACAACGCACGCGGTGCCCCCGCTGCGTTGCTTCCTCGTCGTGCTCAGAACTCGTGCGAATGACGATTGGCCAACCGGGTCAATATATAAGCAAATCTCGCAACCACTGTTGCATCGCGGCCTCGGCCGCGGGCGCGCGCCCTAAAATCCGGGTTTGTCCCAGGCGTTCCTTTTTCTCAACCGCTCCGAAAGCACCATGTCCCTCGACAAAGTTTCCCCCGGCAAGAACATCCCCGATGCGTTCAACGTGGTCATCGAGATCCCGATGAACGCCGATCCGATCAAGTACGAGGTGGACAAGGACTCCGGCGCGATCTTCGTGGACCGCTTCATGACCACCGCCATGCACTACCCCAGCAACTACGGCTACGTGCCGCAGACGCTGTCGGGCGACGGCGACCCGGTCGACGTGCTGGTCATCACGCCGTACCCGCTGTTCCCCGGCGTGGTCGTGCCGTGCCGCCCGCTGGGCATCCTGATGATGGAAGACGAAGCCGGCGTGGACGGCAAGGTGCTGGCCGTGCCGACCGACAAGGTGCTGCCCATCTACAGCCACTGGAAGAGCGTGGCCGACGTGAACCCCATGCGCCTGAAGGCCATCACGCACTTCTTCGAGCACTACAAGGACCTGGAAGCAGGCAAGTGGGTCAAGGTGCTGGGCTGGGAAGGCATCGACGCGGCCAAGAAGGAAGTGCTGGACGGCGTCGCCAACTACAAGAACAAGACCGGAGCCTGATCCGTCCATGGCCTCCGAAGGCATCAGCACGGGCATCGTGCACTCCGACCGCCGGCTCGGCATCGAGCACGGCGGGGTGCACAAGCCCATCCACACCTCGGTGCAGTACGGCTTCGACAAGGTCGAAGACCTGATCGGGGTGTTCCAGGGCACCACCAAGGGCGGCTTCAGCTACGCCCGGCAGGGCACGCCGACGACGGCCGCCCTGGAGGCCCAGATCACGCGGCTGGAGCGGGGCGTGGGCACGGTCTGCTTCGGCACGGGCATGGGGGCCATCAGCGCGGTGTTCTTCACGCTGCTGCGCGCGGGCGACCACCTCGTGGCCAGCCAGTTCGTGTTCGGCAACACCAACAGCCTGTTCGGCACGCTGCGCGATTTCGGCATCGAGATCACGACGGTGGATGCCACCGATGCGGCCCAGGTGGCGGCGGCGCTGCGGCCGAACACGCGCATGGTCTTCGTCGAGACCATCGCCAATCCCGGCACGCAGGTGGCCGACATGCCGGCCATCGGCCAGCTGTGCGCCGACCGCGGCGTGCTGTTCGTGGTCGACAACACCATCACCTCGCCGGCGCTGTTCCGTCCTGCCGACGTGGGCGCGGGGCTGGTCGTGCAGTCGCTGACCAAGACCATCTCGGGCCATGGCCATGCGCTGGGCGGCGCGGTCACGGACACCGGCCGCTTCGACTGGCAGAACCATCCCAACATCTTCGCCGCCTACCGCAAGGGCGATCCCAAGCAGTGGGGACTGGCGCAGGTGCGCAAGAAGGGGTTGCGCGACATGGGAGCGACGCTGTCGTCCGAGCACGCGCACCACATCAGCGTGGGCGCCGAAACGCTGGCGCTGCGCGTCGCGCACACCAGCGCCACGGCGCTGGCGCTGGCGCGCTACCTGGAGTCGCATCCGTCGGTGGTGTCGGTGCGCTACCCGATGCTGGAGTCGCACCCGCAGCACGCGCTGGCCAGGCAGCTGTTCAGTGCGGGCTCGTGGCTGCTGTCGTTCGAGCTGGCCGACACGGCGGCCTGCATGGCCTTCATCAACCGGCTGCAGCTGGCGGTCAAGGCCACCGGCCTGGGCGACACGCGCACGCTGGTGATCCCGGTGGCGCCGACGATCTTCTGGGAGGCGGGTGCCCAGGTGCGCGCCGCCATGGGCATCGCCGACGGCCTGATCCGCCTGTCGGTCGGCCTGGAAGACAGCGCCGACCTGCTGGCCGACTTCGAGCAGGCGCTGCGCTAGGAGGCCGCCTGGCGGAACGGCGTGCGCTGCGCCAGTTCCTCCAGGTAGTTCTCCACGCCCTGGCCTTCGCGCTCCAGGAAACGTTCCACCGCTTCGGCGAAGGCCGGGTGCGCGAGCCAGTGCGCGCTGCTGGTGCGCACCGGCATCAGCGCGCGGGCCATCTTGTGCTCGCCCTGGGCACCGCCTTCGAAACGCCGGTAGCCCTGCTGGATGCACCACTGCAAAGGCTGGTAGTAGCAGGCCTCGAAATGCAGGCAGTCCACGCGCGCCAGGGCGCCCCAGTAGCGGCCATAGGCCAGGCCGTGCCCGGGCTCCAACGCGACGAGGCTGCAGGCGATGGGCTGGCCATCCTGCTCGGCGACGAACAGGAGCCAGTGCCCGGGCATGTCGTGCGCCATCGACGCGAAGAAGCTGCGTGTCAGGTAGGGTGCGTTGCCGTGTTCCAGGTAGGTGCGCTCGTAGCAGCGGTAGAAGAGGTCCCAGTCCGCCGCGGCGATCCCGCGCCCCTGCGCCCAGCGAAAGCGCACGCCGGCCTCGGCCACCTTGCGCCGCTCCTGGCGGATCTTCTTGCGCTTGTCCTGGGCCAGGCTGGCCAGGAAGTCCTCGAAGCCGTCGAACGGCAGCCCGTCGGCCGAGCGGCTGTTCTGCCAGTGGAACTGCACCTGGTGGCGCAGCAGGAGGCCCGCGTCGGCGCAGGCGGCCATGTCGGCCTCGTTGCCGAACAGCAGGTGCAGTGAAGACAGTTCCTGCTCCCCGCACCAGGCCACGGCCGCGCGCAGCAGCGTGGCCCGGCTGACCGCATCGCGCGCCAGCAGCCGCGCGCCCGGCACGGGCGTGAAGGGTGGGGCGATGACGGCCTTGGGGTAGTAGGACAGGCCGTGGCGGTGGAGGCATCGGCCCAGGCCCAGTCGAACACGTACTCGCCGTACGAGTGCGTCTTGAGGTACAGCGCACAGGCGGCCTGCAGGACGCCCCCGTGCCACAGGCCCAGGATGCGGGCCGTCCAGCCGGTCTCGGGAACGGCGCTGCCGCTGGCCTGCATGGCGCGCAGGTAGGCGTGGCGCATGAAGGGGCTGGCGTCCGCCTGCGTTGCCAGCAGGCCGTCCCAGGCGGCAGCGTCGATCTCGGAGATGTCCGCCACGATGCGGAGGGTGGTGTCGTCGTCTGCCATGCTGTGGTGCGAATGATGCCGGCAAGCGGCGGCCTGCCGTTGCGTCCGGCTGCTTGGCCCCGGCGCGCCGGGCGAATTCGGGCGGCATCCCGCGGGATCGCGGGTGAATGACGCTATCCTATTGCCAGTACGTATTGGCCAGCCTCCCAGAAAGACTCAGATGAAGCAGATCACCGCCATCCTCAAACCCTTCAAGCTCGAAGAAGTGCGCGAAGCGCTGGCGGAGTGCGGCGTGACCGGGCTGACCGTCACCGAGGTGAAGGGCTTCGGCCGCCAGAAGGGCCACACCGAGCTGTACCGCGGCGCCGAGTACGTGGTCGACTTCCTGCCCAAGGTGAAGGTTGAGATCGTGGTCAAGGACGACGACGTCGACCGCTGCGTGGATGCCATCGTGCGCGCCGCGCGCACCGGCAAGATCGGCGACGGCAAGATCTTCGTGACCGACGTGGAGCGCGTGGTGCGCATCCGCACCGGCGAAGAGGACGAATCGGCCGTTTGAGGCCGCGCCGTCAGATCTGGTCCAGCTGCGACGCGGGCGCCAAGCCCGCATCGTTGACCAGGCTCTTGAGCAGCTCCTGCGCATCGCGGCCGATGCGGATCAGGTCCATCTGCCAGTCGTTGACGAAGCCGGCCCGCACCGTGGTCTGGAGAAAGCTTTCCAGCCCGTCGTACAGGCCCTCGATGTTGAGCAGCCCCACCGGCTTGTCGTGGTAGCCGAGCTGGCGCCAGGTCCAGACCTCGAAGAACTCCTCGAAGGTGCCGATCCCGCCCGGCAGGGCCAAAAAGGCATCGGCGCGCTCGGCCATCATGCGCTTGCGGTCGTGCATGGTGTCGACCACGTGCAGCTCGGTGCAGCCGCGGTGCGCCCATTCCTTCTGAACGAGCGCCTTGGGGATCACGCCGATGACCTGGCCACCCGCCGCCAGCGTGGCATCGGCCACCATGCCCATGAGGCCGTTGTGGCCGCCGCCGTAGACGAGCTGTCCACCGTGCTCGCCGATCCAGCGGCCGACCTGCCGCGCCGCGGCGCCATAGGCGGGTTGGGCGCCAGGACGGGAGCCGCAATAGACACAGAGCGAGAAAGCAGGCTTCATCGGGTGCGTGGAAGGGCCGTGACCAGGCGGGTGCCGGCCAGGGCATCATGCCAGAACTGGGATTGGGGATGGAAGCGGCTGGCGATCGCCCAGACCGCGACCCAGCCCAGCAGCAGCACGAAGGATTCGCTGGCCGGCAGGCCGAATGGTGCGATCAGGACCAGCGGCGGCAGGAACCAGAGCCAGCTCAGCAGGTAGCGCACGAAGGCCTTGGCCTGGCTGACGGGACGGCCCGCGCGGTCGACCAGGCGGATGTGCCAGGTCTTCATCGCCAAGGTCTGGCCCTTGGACCAGAACCAGGTGAAGTAGATGCCGAACACCACGAACAGGAACGCCTGCAGGGCCGTGCGGTTGTCCAGGGCATTGCGGGTCTGGCTCAGTGTGCCGAACAGGTAGCCGGCGATGAAGACCACGCCGAACATCAGCATGCCTTCGTAGAGCCAGCAGGCCATGCGGCGCCACAGGCCGGGCGCCTGCAGGGGGGCGGCCGGCTCGGGTGCCGCGGCCTTCATGGGTGCGCGGCCGTGTCCGGCTCGGTGGCGTGGGCGTCGACCTGGGGTAGCAGGGTCTGCGGATTGATCAGGTGGGGGGCTGTGCTGATGCGCGGCATGGTGCGCTGATTCTCGGGGGCAACCGGCATGGTGGCCAGGCGCTGGCGCGGAATCGGGCGGACCGCGGTGGCCGCGCCGGGCAGGGCGCGGCGCGGCGCCTGCTCGGCCAGCTTGTGGCGTTCCTCTTCGCTGAGTGCCTGGTAGGCCTCCCACTTGGCCTGCTTGTCGTCGCTGGCCAGGCGCTCGGTTTCCGCGAAGTTCAGCCGTGCGCGGCTGCGCTCCGCGGCGCTGAGCTGGACCCATTCGCCCATGCGCTGGTGCAGCTTCTGCTGCTCTTCGGCCGGGAGCTTCTCGAAGTTGCGCGACAGCATGATCCACTTGCGGCGCTGGCTTTCGCCCAGGCTGTTCCAGCTGGGCCGCAGCGGCTTGAGGGCCTGGCGCTGCGCGCTGCTCAGTCCCGCCCAGCGCGGACTGGGCGCTTCGGCCTTCTCTGTGGTCGGGCCGCTTGCGGCCTTGGCGGCAGGCTGCGCCCAGGCCAGCGCGACCGCACAGCACAGGCTGGCGCCTGCGACGACCTTGAGGCAATGGAAGAGGCTGAATTGGAGCAAAGCCTGGCGCCCTGTGTCAGTTCTGCGGTGCGTTGTCACCAGCCTTGAGGAATTGCAGGAAACCGGGGTCCGTGTAGGCATTGGTCGGCAGGGCGTCGGTGAGCAAGGCGGCATCGACCTCGGCCACCTCGCTGGCGCGGTTGTCGTTCTGCACCACGTAGATGGCCAGCAGCCCGCCAACCAGGGCCAGCAACGGCAGCATGGCGCCCAGCCGGGCCCACAGTCCGGGTTCGTCCCCGCCTCCCAGCTGCAGGGTGCCCGCGCGCCCCGAGCGCACGATGCTCACCGTGCTCACCGCCGGTGCGAAAGCCGCCACCTTGCGCCGGGCCACGGCCTGCTGCCGGGCCACGCGCAGGCGCTCCGCGATGTCATGGTCCAGGTTGGTGCAGGATTCCGACAGGCGGCCCGCGATCAAGCTGCCGAGGCGGTCGGTCGACATGGCAATGGAAGGTGCTTGCTTCATAGGTGGATTCCTTTGGCCGTCAGGGCGCGACTCAGGCTGGCGACGGCCCGCGAGCAGTGGGTTTTGACGCTCCCTTCGGAGCAGCCCATGGCCGCAGCCGTCTCTGCGACGTCCATCTCTTCCCAGTAACGCAGCAAAAATGCCTCGCGTTGACGTCCCGGCAGCCTCTGGATCTCGCTTTCGATCTCCCGCAGGATCTGTGCCCGGCGCGTCGTGTCCTCCGCGCTCTCGTGGCCCTCCCTGCCGTCCTGCGGCGCCAGGGTTTCCAGCAGGTCGAAGTCGCCGTCCTCGCCGGCCGATTCGAAGTCGCTGAGGTTGGAAAACAGGGCGTTGCGCGTCTTCTGCCGGCGGAACCAGTCCAGCGTGCAGTTCGACAGGATGCGCTGGAACAGCAGCGGCAGCTCGCCGGGCGGCTTGTCGCCGTAGTGCTCGGCGAGCTTCATCATGCTGTCCTGCACGATGTCCAGCGCGGCTTCCTCGTTGCGTACGTGGTAGAGGCAACGCTTGAAGGCGCGTTTCTCCACGTCTTTGAGGAAGTCGGACAGTTCTTTGTCGGTGGCCAAGACGACTGCTGTGAGGCTGCGCACTCGCGTCGGGGGCCGCGAGTAAAGCCAAAGATTATGGCATCTCGATGCGGGATGGCACGAAAAATCGTTGCATAATCCCCGCGCTCGTCAAAAAAGCAAACGGGCCACGATCCGGCGTTGCAAGCATCTCGCCCATGGTCCTGGCCTTAAGTCCCGACGCCTCTTCACAAGAGGGCGCGAAGGGGCACCCAAGGTATTTCGTCAGAGAAATTCGCAAAGGTTGATCATGGAAATCTCCAAAGCCGAAATCAAGTCGGCAGCTGCCGCATCCTCCCCGCTCGCGCACACCGGTCCCCAGGAACTCATGGGCGCCGAAATCCTCGTCAAGGCCCTGCAGGCCGAGAACGTCAAGCACATCTGGGGCTACCCAGGCGGCGCGGTGCTCTACATCTACGACGCGTTCTACAAGCAGGACACCATCCAGCACATCCTGGTGCGCCATGAGCAGGCGGCCGTGCACGCGGCCGACGGCTATGCGCGCGCCACGGGCGACGTGGGCGTGGCCCTCGTGACCTCCGGTCCCGGCGTGACCAATGCCGTGACCGGCATCGCCACGGCCTACATGGACAGCATCCCGATGGTGATCATCACGGGCCAGGTGCCGACGCCGGCCATCGGCCTCGATGCGTTCCAGGAATGCGACACCGTCGGCATCACGCGCCCCATCGTCAAGCACAACTTCCTGGTCAAGGACGTGCGCGACCTGGCCGAGACGGTCAAGAAGGCGTTCCACATCGCCCGCACCGGCCGGCCCGGCCCCGTCGTGGTCGACATCCCCAAGGACGTCTCGTTCAAGAAGGCGCTGTACAGCGGCTATCCCGAGACCGTGGAGATGCGCTCGTACAACCCCGTGCGCAAGGGCCACGGCGGCCAGATCCGCAAGGCGCTGCAGCTGCTGCTGACGGCCAAGCGCCCCTACATCTACACCGGCGGCGGCGTGCTGCTCTCCAACGCGACCAACGAGCTGCGCACGCTGGTCGACATGCTGGGCTACCCGGTCACGAACACGCTGATGGGCCTGGGCGCCTACCCGGCGTCGGACCGCAAGTTCCTGGGCATGCTGGGCATGCACGGCACGCTTGAAGCCAACAACGCGATGCAGAACTGCGACGTGCTGCTGGCCGTGGGCGCGCGCTTCGACGACCGCGTGATCGGCAATCCCAAGCACTTCGCGCAGAACGAACGCAAGATCATCCACATCGACATCGACCCGTCGAGCATTTCCAAGCGCGTGCGCGTGGACATCCCGATCGTGGGCGATGTCAAGGACGTGCTGACCGAGCTGATCGCGATGATCCGCGAAGTCCGAGCACCAAGCCCGACAGCGGCGCGCTGGCCAGCGTGGTGGGAGCAGATCGAGGTCTGGCGCAAGCGCGACTGCCTCAAGTACAACCGTGGCGCGAGCGACGTCATCAAGCCGCAGTACGTCATCGAGACGCTGTGGAACATGACCAAGGACGTGGAGACCTACGTCACCTCCGACGTCGGCCAGCACCAGATGTGGGCCGCGCAGTACTACCGCTTCGACGAGCCGCGCCGCTGGATCAACTCGGGCGGCCTGGGCACCATGGGCGTGGGCATTCCCTACGCCATGGGCATCAAGCTCGCCAAGCCCGAAGCCGAGGTGTTCTGCGTGACGGGCGAAGGCTCGGTGCAGATGTGCATCCAGGAACTTTCCACCTGCCTGCAGTACAACACGCCGATCAAGATCCTGCTCGCTCAACAACCGCTACCTGGGCATGGTGCGCCAGTGGCAGGAGATCGAGTACTCCGGCCGCTACAGCAGCAGCTACATGGATGCGCTGCCCAACTTCGTGAAGCTGGCCGAGGCCTACGGCCACGTGGGCATGCTGATCGAGCGCCCGCAGGACGTGGAGCCGGCGCTGCGCGAAGCGCGCAAGCTCAAGGACCGCACGGTGTTCATGGACTTCCGTACCGACCCGACCGAGAACGTGTTCCCCATGGTCCAGGCCGGCAAGGGCATCACCGAGATGCTGCTGGGCTCGGAAGACCTGTAACCAGCGCGATCGGTCGGCCTGCTGGGCAGGCGCGACTTTCTTTTCAACGACGAATCTATTGCCCGCCGAGCCCGCGCATTACCGTGCGCGGGGGAGGGCGGCGAAAAGAGGAATCCGCATCCATGAAACACATCATCGCAGTGCTGCTGGAAAACGAAGCCCGGCGCACTTTCCCGCGTCGTGGGCCTGTTCTCGGCCCGCGGCTACAACATCGAATCGCTGACCGTGGCGCCGACCGAGGACGCCAGCCTGTCGCGCATGACGATCCAGACCACCGGTTCGGACGACGTGATCGAGCAGATCACCAAGCACCTGAACCGGCTCATCGAGGTGGTCAAGGTCGTCGACCTGACCGAAGGCGCCTACACCGAGCGCGAGCTCATGATGGTCAAGGTGCGCGCGGTTGGCAAGGAGCGCGAGGAGATGAAGCGCATGGCCGACATCTTCCGCGGCCGCATCATCGACGTGACCGAGAAGAGCTACACCATCGAGCTCACGGGCGACCAGGGCAAGAACGACGCCTTCCTCGAGGCCATCGAGCGCAGCGCCATCCTGGAAACCGTGCGCACCGGCGCCAGCGGCATCGGCCGCGGCGAGCGCATCCTGCGCGTCTGAGATCACGCATCCGCGCGCGCCTGCTGGCAGGCTCGGCGTGGGCGGATCGCGAACCATGCGAGGCTGCCGTCGGCAATTCGCCGAACCATGGAGCAAAGACAATGAAGGTTTTCTACGACAAGGACTGTGACCTTTCCCTGATCAAGGGCAAGACCGTCACCATCATCGGCTACGGCAGCCAGGGCCATGCGCATGCGCAGAACCTGAACGACAGCGGCGTCAAGGTGCTGGTCGGCCTGCGCAAGGGCGGCGCCTCCTGGAGCAAGGTCGAGAAGGCCGGTCTGCAGGTCGCCGAAGTCGCCGAGGCCGTCAAGGCCGCCGACGTCGTCATGATCCTGCTGCCCGACGAGCAGATCGCCGAGGTCTACAAGAACGACGTGGCGCCGCACATCAAGCAGGGCGCCTCGCTGGTGTTCGCCCACGGCTTCAACGTGCACTACGGCTTCGTGCAGCCGCGCGCCGACCTGGACGTCTGGATGGTCGCGCCCAAGGCCCCCGGCCACACCGTGCGCGGCACCTACACCCAGGGCGGCGGCGTGCCCCACCTCGTGGCCGTGCACCAGGACAAGTCGGGCAAGGCCCGCGACCTGGCCCTGTCCTACGCCATGGCCAACGGCGGCGGCAAGGCCGGCATCATCGAGACCAACTTCCGCGAGGAAACCGAGACCGACCTGTTCGGCGAGCAGGCCGTGCTGTGCGGCGGCACCGTCGAGCTGATCAAGGCCGGCTTCGAGACGCTGGTGGAAGCCGGCTACGCGCCCGAGATGGCCTACTTCGAGTGCCTGCACGAGCTCAAGCTCATCGTGGACCTGATCTACGAAGGCGGCATCGCCAACATGAACTACTCGATCTCGAACAACGCCGAGTACGGCGAGTACGTGACGGGCCCGCGCATCGTGACCGACGAAACCAAGAAGGTCATGAAGCAGGTGCTCAAGGACATCCAGACCGGCGAATACGCCAAGAGCTTCGTGCTCGAAACCGCCGCTGGCGCAGCCCACGCTGATCAGCCGCCGCCGCCTCAACGCCGAGCACCAGATCGAAGTGGTCGGCGAGCAGCTGCGCGCCATGATGCCCTGGATCAAGAAGAACAAGCTGGTCGACCAGACCCGCAACTGAGCGCGTTCCCGCGTCTCCCGCAAGGCCACTCCGGTGGCCTTTTTCATCGGTGTCGCTCCAGACCTTGCCTGCCCTATGCACGATCGGCAACGAATCCGCGCTGGTGGTCCAGGACGAGCCCATGCCGCGCAAGCGGCGCAAGGGCATCTACGTCCTGCCGAACCTGTTCACGCTGGCGGCCCTGTTCGGTGGTTCTATGCCGTCGTGATGGCCATGAACAACCGCTTCGACCTGGCCGCGGTGGGGGTGTTCTGCGCCATGGTGCTGGACAGCCTGGACGGCCGCGTGGCCCGCATGACCAACACCCAGAGCGCCTTCGGCGAGCAGATGGATTCGCTGTCCGACATGGTGTCCTTCGGCGCCGCGCCGGCCCTGATCGCCTACGAGTGGACGCTGCGCGAAGCCGGGCGCTGGGGCTGGATCGCGGCCTTCGTGTACTGCGCCTGCGCCGCGCTGCGGCTGGCGCGCTTCAACGTCAACACGGGGGTGGTCGACAAGCGCTGGTTCCAGGGCCTGCCGTCGCCGGCCGCTGCGGCCCTGGTCACGGGCTTCATCTGGCTCATGACCGAACTCGAGGTGGCGCGCGCCGACGTGACCTGGATCATGTTCGTGCTCGCGCTGTACTCGGGCCTGACCATGGTGACCAACGTGCCGTTCTACAGCTTCAAGGACGTGCAGATGAAAAAGAGCGTGCCCTTCGTCGTGATCGTGCTGATCGCGCTGGGCATCGCCATCGTCAACATCCACCCGCCCATCGTCATGTTCGGCCTGTTCGTGCTGTACGGCTTCAGCGGCTACGCCGTCTACGCCTGGCGCAAGGCCAAGGGCAAGCCGACCAGCGTGATCAGCACCTCGACCGACGAGCCCGAAGAGCGCGGCCTGCACAAGTGAGACACACCGGCGACAGCATGGCGTGCAAGGCCTCTTACATCTGTGCTAGAGTGCGGGCCATGCAAAAGTTCGCGCTAGCCCTACTAATCAACCCCCACGGGCGGAGACGGTAGCGCGCGCGCACCTTTTGTCGAAACGGCCCGTTTGCACCAGCATCGGGCCGTTTTTCTTTTTGGCTTTCTGAAATGTGCTGGTGCTGTCCAACCACTCTCGAGGATCCGCATGATGTTGAAGAACCCCGCCAGCAAGTACGCCGCCTTCCAACCGGTGCGCCTGACGGACCGCACCTGGCCCGATGCCCAGATCACCCAGGCGCCGGTCTGGCTGTCCACCGATCTGCGCGACGGCAACCAGGCGCTGATCGAGCCCATGGACGGTGCGCGCAAGCTGCGGATGTTCGAGGCCCTGGTCAAGATCGGCTTCAAGGAGATCGAGGTCGGCTTCCCCTCGGCCTCGCAGACCGAATTCGACTTCGTGCGCAAGCTCATCGAGGAAGACCTGATCCCCGAGGACGTCACGATCCAGGTGCTGACCCAGGCGCGCGAGCACCTCATCGAGCGCACCTTCGAATCGCTGCGCGGCGCCAAGCGCGCCATCGTGCACCTGTACAACGCCTGCGCCCCCATCATGCGCCGCGTGGTGCTGGGCATGGACGAGGACGGCATCGTCGAACTCGCCACGGCGCAGGCGCGCCTGTTCCAGGACCTGGCCGCACGCCAGCCCGAGACCCGGTGGACCTTCCAGTACTCGCCCGAGATGTTCTCCGGCACCGAACTGGCGTTCTCCAAGCGCGTCGTCGATGCCGTGACCGAAGTCTGGCAGCCCACGCCCGAACGCAAGTGCATCATCAACCTGCCGTCCACGGTGGAGCACTCCACGCCCAACATCTTCGCGGACATGATCGAGTGGATGCACCGCAACCTCGCGCGCCGCGATGCCATCGTGCTGTCCGTGCACCCGCACAACGACCGCGGCACGGGCACGGCGGCCGCCGAGTTCGCCGTGATGGCCGGCGCCGACCGCCTCGAAGGCTGCCTGTTCGGCAACGGCGAGCGCACCGGCAACCTGGACATCGTCAACGTCGCGCTGAACCTCTACACCCAGGGTGTGTCGCCGCAACTCGACTTCTCGGAGATCGACGAGATCCGCCGCGTGGTCGAGCACTGCAACCAGCTGCCCGTGCACCCGCGCCACCCCTATGTGGGCGACCTGGTCTACACCTCGTTCTCGGGCTCGCACCAGGACGCGATCAAGAAGGTCTTCTCTTCGCGCAAGGAAGGTGACGTCTGGAACGTGCCCTACCTGCCGATCGACCCCAAGGACCTCGGCCGCACCTACGAGGCCGTGATCCGCGTGAACAGCCAGTCGGGCAAGGGCGGCATCTCCTACCTGCTCGAGAGCGAGTTCGGCCTGGAGTTGCCGCGCCGTCTGCAGATCGAGTTCAGCCAGGTGGTGCAGGGCGTCATGGACGCCGAAGGCAAGGAGCTGACCGCGCACGACCTCTGGACGCTGTTCGAGAAGGAATACGGCTTGCACGACGTGAGCGCGCCCCAGCATCGCATCGTGGAGCAGCGCGGTGCCGGCGACACGACCGAGGTCGAGCTCTCGGCCGACCTGGTCTACGCCGGCAAGCCGGTGCAGATCCAGGGCCGCGGCACCGGTCCCATCGACGCCTTCGTCGACGGCCTGCAGCAGGCCACGGGCCGCAGCGTGCGCGTGATGGACTACCACGAGCATTCCATCGGCGCCGGCGCCAACGCCAAGGCCGTGGCCTACCTCGAGCTGCGCGTGGACGACGGCCGCACCCTGTTCGGCGTGGGCATCGACGCGAACATCGTGTCCGCCTCGCTCAAGGCCATCGTGTCCGGACTGCAGCGCGGCACGCGCGGCGAGGACAATGTGCCTGCGGAGCCCGAAGCCGCCGCGGCGCGCTGACGGCCGGCGCCTGCACGACAAGGAGACCACGATGAGCGAGCAACTGATCATTTTCGACACCACCTTGCGCGACGGCGAGCAGTCGCCGGGCGCCTCGATGACGCGCGACGAGAAGCTGCGCATCGCGCGCCAGCTCGAGCGGCTCAAGGTCGACGTGATCGAGGCCGGTTTCGCGGCCAGCTCCAACGGGGACTTCGAGTGCGTGCAGGCGATCGCGCGCGCGGTGCGCGAGTCGACCATCTGCTCGCTGTCGCGTGCCAACGACCGCGACATCGCGCGCTCGGCCGAGGCGCTCAAGGACGCGGCGCGCGCGCGCATCCATGTGTTCATCGCGACCTCGCCGCTGCACATGGAGAAGAAGCTGCGCATGACGCCCGACGAGGTGTTCGAGCAGGCGCGCCAGTCGGTGCGCTTCGCGCGCAACCTGGTCGGCGACATCGAGTTCAGCCCCGAGGACGGCTACCGCAGCGAGCCCGATTTCCTGTGCCGTGTGATCGAGGAGGTCATCAAGGAGGGCGCGACCACGATCAACGTGCCCGACACCGTGGGCTACGCGATCCCCGAGCTCTACGGCAACTTCATCAGGAACCTGCGCGAGCGCATCCCGAACAGCGACAAGGCCATCTGGTCCGTGCACTGCCACAACGACCTGGGCATGGCCGTGGCCAACTCGCTGGCCGGCGTGAAGATCGGCGGCGCGCGCCAGGTCGAGTGCACGATCAACGGCCTGGGCGAGCGTGCCGGCAACTGCTCGCTCGAAGAGATCGTGATGGCCGTGAAGACGCGCCGCGACTACTTCGGCCTGGACGTCAACGTCGCCACCGAGCACATCGTGCCGGCCAGCCGCATGGTCAGCCAGACCACGGGCTTCGTGGTGCAGCCCAACAAGGCCGTGGTCGGCGCCAACGCCTTCGCCCATGCCTCGGGCATCCACCAGGACGGCGTGCTCAAGGCGCGCGACACCTACGAGATCATGCGCGCCGAGGACGTGGGCTGGAGCGCCAACAAGATCGTGCTGGGCAAGCTGTCGGGCCGCAACGCCTTCAAGCAGCGCCTGCAGGATCTGGGCGTGCAGATGGAGAGCGAGGCCGACATCAACGCCGCCTTCGCGCGCTTCAAGGACCTGGCCGACCGCAAGAGCGACATCTTCGACGAGGACATCCTGGCCCTGGTCAGCGAGGAGAGCGTGGCGCACGAGCACGAGCAGTACGCCTTCGTCTCGCTCAAGCAGCACAGCGAGACCGGCGAGCGGCCGCAGGCCGAGGTCGTGTTTACGGTCCAGGGCAAGGAGGTGCGCGGCAGTTCCGACGGCAACGGCCCGGTCGACGCCTCGCTCAAGGCCATCGAATCGCATGTGAAGAAGCGGCGCCGAGATGGTGCTGTACTCGGTCAACGCGATCAGCGGCTCGACCGAGAGCCAGGGCGAGGTCACGGTGCGGCTGCAGAACAGCGGCCGCGTGGTCAACGGCGTGGGCGCCGACCCGGACATCGTCGTGGCCTCGGCCAAGGCGTATCTGTCGGCGCTGAACAAGCTGCACAGCAAGGCCGAGCGCGTCGCCGCCCAGGGCTGAACGCCGGGCGCCGCGCGCGCATCTTGCTTCGCGGCGCTCCAAAGCACAAAGGCTTCCCGAGGGAAGCCTTTTGCATTGACGGGGCAGGGCGCTTATTCGACCTTGGCCTTGGCGCGCAGCTCCTGCTGGAACTGCAGCATCTTCTGCTGCTGCAGCTGCTGGGCGATCTGCGGCCGGACCTGCTCCAGCGACGGGAACTCCTGCTGGCGCTCGTCGTTGAGGCGGATCACGTGGTAGCCGAACTGGGTCTTGACCGGCGTGTCGGTGGTCTGGCCCTTCTTGAGCGCCACGAGCGCGTCGCCGAATTCCTTCACGTAGCCGGCCGGGTTGGCCCAGCCCAGGTCGCCGCCGTTGGCGCCGGACCCGGGGTCCTTGGACTGCTTCTTGGCGATGTCTTCGAACTTCGCGCCCTTCTTGAGGCTGGCGATGATGGCCTTGGCATCGGCTTCCTTCTCGACCAGGATGTGCTGGGCCTTGTACTCCTTGCCTTCGCTGGCATTGGCGGCCTTGACCTTGTCGTACTCGGCCTGGATGTCGGCATCGGTCACGGGATTGTTCTTCTGGTAGTCGGCCACCAACTGGTTCACCAGCGCGTCCTGCCGCGCCAGCTCCATGAGCGTCCTGTAGCCGTCGGTGGCGTCCAGACCGCGTTGCTGCGCCTCCTGCGCGAAGATCTCGCGCATGATGATGGCTTCGCGCAGTTGCCCTTCCTGCTCGGGCGCCACGGGGCGGCCCGCACGGGCGAGTTGCTCGGCCAGCGCGTCGAGGCGCGCCTTGGGCACGGCCTTGCCGTTGACGATGGCGATGTTCTGTGCCAGGGCCGGCACCGCCGCCGCACCCAGCACGAGCGCAGCCGCAACTGCGGAAAACAGAGACTTCTTCATGTTGCTTCCTTAAGGGTTTGGCGAGGGCGAGGCCTGGAGCGACGGTGGTGTCGCGGCCGGGTGCACTGACGGTAAGACTTCGATGGCTATGGCGTGCACGCCCTGGGTGATCATTTGGCGCAGCGGATCATACACAAGGCGGTGCTGGGCCACGCGCGACAGTCCGGCGAACCGCGGCGAGGCGATGCGCACGCGGAAATGCGTGCCCCAGGGCTGCGGACCGGCGCCCGCATGGCCGGCATGCGCGGCGCTCTCGTCCAGCACTTCGAGCTGCGTGGGGGCCAGCGCCGCGCGCAGGGCCTGCGCCATCTCGGCGGCCGTGGCCGTCATTGGCGGCGCTCCTTGGATTCGACCTCGACGACCTCGACAGCCTCGCTGTCGGACTTCAGGTAGCGCGAGACATACAGGCCCTGGCCGACGATGAAGGCCAGCGGGAACACGTAGCCCCAGAGCTTGAAATCGACCCAGGCGTCGGTGCTGAAGGCGTAGGCCACGTAGCCGTTGACCACGGACATGAACAGGCAATAGCTCACCCAGGCCCAGTTCAGCCGCATCCAGACCGCATCGGGCAGTTCGAGCTGGCTGCCCAGCACCATCTTGAGGAAGTTCTTCTTGAACACCCAGACCGTGACGGCCAGCGCGATCGCCATGGCCGCATACAGCACGGTGGGCTTCCACTTGATGAAGCGTTCGTCCTGCAGCACCAGGGTCAATGTGCCGAACACCAGCACCAGCGCCAGCGTGGCCTTCTGCATGGTCTGCAGCTTGCGCTCCAGCGCATAGGTCACGCCCATCTGCACCGCGGTGGCGGCCATCAGCACGGCCGTGCCGACGTAGATGCCGTAGAGCTTGTAGGCGCCGAAGAACAGCAGGATGGGCAGGAAATCGAGAAGGATCTTCATGGGGTCATTTGTCCTCGAACTGCAGCGAGGCCGAATTCATGCAGTAGCGCAGGCCGGTGGGGGCGGGGCCGTCCGGGAACACGTGGCCCAGATGGGCGCCGCAGCTGGCGCAGACCGTCTCGGTGCGCACCATGCCGTGGCTGCGGTCGACGATCTCCTCGATCGCGCCGGGCACGGCCTCCTGCGAGAAGCTGGGCCAGCCGCAGCCGGCGTCGAACTTGGTGTCGGAATCGAACAGCTTGGCGCCGCAGCACACGCAGTGGTAGCTGCCGTCGGCCCAGTGCTGTTCGTACTTGCCCGTGTAGGGCCGTTCGGTGGCCGCGTGGCGGGTGACCTGGTAGGCCGCCGGCTCGGCGCCTTTCTCGGCCAGCAGGGCACGCCATTCGGCGTCGGTCTTTTCAACGGGTCGGGTCATGAGGAGCAGCTGATCTCGATGGAAGAAGCCCAGTCGGGCGGGAAGTCGGCATCGGCCTCGGAGCCGGGGTGCTCGTCAAATGGGGTCTGCAGCAGGCGATGCAAGCGTTCGAGTTCGGAGAAGTCCTTCTGCTGCGCGCGGCGGATGGCCTGCTCGGCCAGGTGGTTGCGCAGCACGAACCTGGGGTTGACGGCCCGCATGCGCGCGCCGGCCTGGGCCGGGGCGGCATCGGCCATGCGGCGCCGGTAGAGCACGGCCCAGTCGTCGAAGGCCGCCCCGTCCAGGAACAGGTCGCGCACGGGCGCGAGCACCATGCCGGCCGCCACGGCGTCGGACAGCCGGCGCCAGAAGATGGTGTGGTCCACGCGCTGGCGGGCCAGCAGCTGCAGCGTGGATTCGATCAGCGCGCGGTCCTCGTCCAGCGGTTGCGCCAGGCCCAGCTTGGCGCGCATGGCCGTCTCCAGCGCCTGCGGAAAATCGGTCTTGTAGGTTTCCAGTGCGGCCAGCGCAAGGTCCTGGTCCTCGATCAGCGGCAGCAGGGCCTGGCCCAGGCAGAACAGGTTCCAGTAGGCCACGTTGGGCTGGCGGTTGTAGGCGTAGCGGCCCTGGCTGTCGCTGTGGTTGCAGATGTGGCCGGGGTCGAAGGCATCGAGGAACTGGAACGGCCCGTAGTCGATGGTCAGGCCCAGGATGCTCATGTTGTCGGTGTTCATGACGCCGTGGCAGAAACCCACGGCCTGCCACTGCGCGAGCAGCGCGGCCGTGCGCTGCGTCACGGCGCGCAGCAGCGCGGCATGGGCATTGCCGCCGAAGTCCGCGGCCTGGTCGCGGCAGGCCGGATAGTGGCGGTCGATCACATGGTCGGCCAGCGCGCGCAGCGAGGCGTGGTCGCCGCTGGCCGCGAAATGCTCGAAATGGCCGAAGCGGATGAAGCTGGGCGCCACGCGCGTGACGACGGCGGCGGTCTCCAGCGTCTCGCGGCGCACCGGCGCGTCCGAGCCCGTCACGCACAGCGCGCGCGTGGTGGCGATGCCCAGGCCCGCCATGGCCTCGCTGCACAGGAACTCGCGGATCGACGAGCGCAGCACGGCGCGGCCGTCGCCCATGCGCGAGTAGGGCGTGCGTCCGGCCCCCTTGAGCTGCAGCTCCTGGCCTTCGGCGGTCTCGCCGAGCACGATGGCGCGGCCGTCGCCGAGTTGGCCGGCCCAGACGCCGAACTGGTGGCCGCTGTAGACCGTGGCGTAGGGCGCGCTGCCGGGCAGCAACTGGTTGCCCGTGAAGGCCTGCAGCGCGGCATCGGAGGCGAACCAGTCGGCATCCAGGCCCAGCTGCGCCGCGACCTCGGCGCTGCGGCCGACCCAGTAGGGGGCGGGCAGCGGCGTGGGCTGCAGCCGCGTGAGGAAGGCCGGCCCCAGCGCGGCAAAGCCTGTGCGCCAGGCGATGGGCGCGGGGTCGGCCAGGGCGGCGTCGGAAGGAGAGCGCATGGGCCGATTGTCGGCCAGGCCGGGAAACCCCGGAGGCCGGGGGCTACCGCGCGCGCTTCAGCAGCCGATCTGGGCGCGGTACTGGGCCGGCGGCACGCCGAACCAGCGCTTGCAGGCGCGGTGGAAGTTGCTGCTGTCCCCATAGCCCAGCAGGTCGGACACGTCGGCCAGGCTGTGGCGCTGCTCGGCCAGGTACTGCTGGGCCAGCTCGTGGCGCGTGCTGTCGAGCAGGGCCTGGTAGGACACCTGCTCCTCCTGCAGCCGGCGCTGCAGCGTGCGTTCGGCCAGACCCAGGCCCTTGGCCACCACCTCGCGGCGCGGCTCGCCCTGGTTCAGCAGGCGCGCGATCTCGGCGCGCACGCGGCTGGCGGTGCTGGTCTGGCCGAGCTGGGCGAGCTGTTTGTCCAGCAGCGCCTCCAGCATGCCGGCCAGCTCGGCGTCGCAGGTCGGGATCGGCCGGGCCAGGTCGCCGTGCGCGATCAGCATGCGGTTGGCAGGCGCACCGAAACGGGGCGCGCAACCGAAGGCCGCACGCTGCGGCCGGTCGTCCGCAGGCGCGGCATCGACCAGTTCCACGCGCAGCGGGTCGAACTCCCTGCGCGTGATCCATTGGCACAGCATCAGCGTGGCCAGCATGGCGTACTCCACGCGCTGGCGCGGGACCGGCAGCGTGCCGCCCGTGTGCGCGGTGGTCAGCCAGACGCCGCGCGCATCCGCCTGCAGCGCGAAGGCCGTGGCGTCGGAAATCACCGCCATGTAGCGCGCCAGGCGGGCCAGCGCGCGGCCCAGGTCGGGGCTGCAGCTCATCACATGGCCCACGGTGCCGGTGTTGCTGTGCGTGGCGGCCAGGCTGCGTTGCAGGCCCAGCGTGGGCTTGCCGGAACGCGCCACCGCCAGCTGCCACAGCCGCGTGATCTGGTCCACCGGGATGCGTGCGTTGTGCCGGTGCAGCGTGGCCGCGTCGAAACCGGCGTCGTGCAGCAGCGCGGGCACGTCCAGCCCTTCGGACTCGAACATGGTCAGCACGCCGGTCAGCCAGGCGGCCGAACTCGTGCGCACGGGCAGGTAGGGGAGTGTGGTCCGCGTGGTTCCTGAAGTCATCGGTTTGGCGCGCTTGCGATAGCGGTGTTCGAACAGGGCCCTTCTAGACTTTTCGCCGGCAGCGGCCCGAAGCGGCGCAGTATGGACGAGGGCCCGCTGCACGCGCATCACGAGTAACCCCGAAGCACGGGACAAGGAGACCAGCATGCGTACAGGCTTTCCGGAGGTATCCCCAGGGGTGCAGTGCACCACGGTGGTGCCGATTCTGGCCGTTTGCGCACCAAGGACGGCAGCACCGTGCCGTCCGCCGCGCTGGCCCAGGGCCTGAACACCGGCAATCCACCACAGTGACCATCCGCGCCGCAGGGCGTAGGGGTAAATACCGAACGGTCGTGCGATTACGATGCACGCCCTTTCAAAACAAGCGTTTCCGGGAGCCATAGCCATGCTGGGTCTGATGCAAAACCAACCCCTCTTGATTTCCTCGCTGATCGGCTTCGCCGAGCGCCACCATGGCGACGGCGAGATCGTCTCGCGCCGTGTCGAGGGTGATTTCCACCGTTACGCCTGGCGCGACGTGGCGCGGCGCGCGCGCCAGATCGCCAATGGCCTGGACGCCTGGGGCCTGGCCTTCAGCGACCGCGTGGCCACGCTGGCCTGGAACGGCTACCGCCACCTGGAGCTGTACTTCGGCGTGAGCGGCTCGGGCCGCGTGCTGCACACCGTCAACCCGCGCCTGCACCCCGAGCAGATCGCCTGGATCGTCAACCATGCCGAAGACCAGGTGCTGTGCTTCGACGCCACCTTCCTGCCGCTCGTGCAGGCCGTGCACGCCAGGTGCCCCACGGTCAAGCACTGGGTCATGCTCTGCGCAGCCGACAAGCTGCCGGCCGACACCGGCATCCCCGGCCTGCTGAGCTACGACGCCTGGGTCGACGCGCAGTCCGCCGACTACACCTGGCCGCAGTTCGACGAGAACAGCGCCTCCAGCATGTGCTACACGAGCGGCACCACGGGCAACCCCAAGGCCGCGCTGTACAGCCACCGCTCCACCGTGCTGCACGCTTACGCGGCCGCGCTGCCCGATGTCATGGGCCTGAGCGCGCGCGATGCCGTGCTGCCCGTGGTGCCCATGTTCCACGTCAACGCCTGGGGCATTCCGTACTCGGCCGCGCTGACCGGTGCCAAGCTGGTGTTCCCGGGCCCGGCGCTGGACGGCAAGTCGGTCTACGAACTGATGGAGGCCGAGAAGGTCAGCTACGCCGCCGGCGTGCCCACGGTCTGGCAGATGCTGCTGCAGCACATGAAGCCGGCGGGCCTGAAGTTCTCCACGCTCAAGCGCACCGTGATCGGCGGCTCGGCCTGCCCGCCGGCCATGATCGACGCCTTCCGCGAGGACTATGGCGTGGAGGTGCTGCACGCCTGGGGCATGACCGAGATGTCGCCGCTGGGCACGCTGTGCACGCTCAAGAACAAGCACCTGGCGCTGCCCAAGCAGGAGCAGACGAAGATCCTGCTCAAGCAGGGCCGCGCCATCTTCGGCGTGGACATGAAGATCGTCGACGCCGACGGCGCGGACCTGCCCTTCGACGGCAAGGCCGCCGGCGACCTGCTCGTGCGCGGCCCCTGGATCGTGGCCGAGTACTTCAAGGGCGAGGGCGGCGACCCGCTGGTGCGCGACGCCGAGGGCCGCCTCTGGTTCCCCACGGGCGACGTGGCCACCATCGACGCCGACGGCTTCATGCAGATCACCGACCGCAGCAAGGACGTGATCAAGTCCGGCGGCGAATGGATCAGTTCCATCGACATCGAGAACATCGCCGTGGCGCATCCGGCCGTGGCCATGGCGGCCTGCATCGGCGTGTTCCATCCCAAGTGGGACGAGCGGCCCATCGTGGTCGTCGTGAAGAAGCCCGGCGCCGAGGTGAGCCGCGAGGAACTGCTCGCGTTCTACGAAGGCAGGACCGCCAAGTGGCAGATCCCGGACGACGTGGTGTTCGTCGATGCGATCCCGCTCGGCGCCACCGGCAAGATGCTCAAGACCAGGCTGCGCGAGCAGCTCAAGGACTACCGCCTGCCGGGCCTGTGATGGCCCGGTGAGCCGCTCAAGACACCGCCTAGGGCAATCCCTGTGCGGTGCAACAAAAGAATACTTGTAATCTGCCCCGACTTTTTCAGACCACTAGGAGACGAGCGAATGAAGCCTGTTGTACGAACCGTTGCAGCCGCTGCGCTGATGGCCTGCGCGATGGGCGCGTTCGCCCAGAAGGGCGAGACGGTCAAGATCGCCTGGATCGACCCGCTGTCCGGCTTGATGGCGCCGGTGGGCAACAACCAGGTCAAGAGCTTCCAGTTCTTCGCCGAGAAGTTCAACCAGAACAACCCGGCCGGCGTGAAGTTCGAGGTCGTGCCCTTCGACAACAAGCTCAGCCCGGCCGAAAGCCTCAACGCGTTGAAGGCCGCGCTCGACCAGGGCGTGCGCTACGTCACGCAGGGCAACGGCTCTTCCGTCGCCGCCGCGCTGATCGACGCGATCGACAAGCACAACGCGCGCAACCCCGGCAAGGAGGTGATCTACCTCAACCACTCGGCCGTGGACCCGGACTTCACGAACAGCAAGTGCAACTACTGGCACTTCCGCTTCGATGCCGACACCTCCATGAAGCTGGAGGCGCTGACGAGCTACATGAAGGACCAGCCCGAGATCAAGAAGGTCTACCTGCTCAACCAGAATTACTCGCACGGCCACCAGGTCGCCAAGTTCGCCAAGGAGATCATGGCGCGCAAGCGGCCCGACGTGCAGTTCGTCGGCGAGGACCTGCACCCGCTGGCCCAGGTGCGCGACTTCGCGCCCTACATCGCCAAGATCAAGGCCTCGGGCGCCGACACCGTCATCACGGGCAACTGGGGCTCCGACCTCGCGCTGCTGATCAAGGCCGCCAACGAGGGCGGCTACAACGGCAAGTTCTACACCTACTACGCCGGCGTGACGGGCACGCCCACGGCGCTGGGCCAGGGCGGCGCGGGCCGCGTCTACCAGATCGCCTACAACCACTACAACATGGGCGGCCAGATGGGCCAGTGGGCGAACGAGTTCCAGACCAAGTTCAAGGACGACTTCTACACGGGCTCGGTCATCCACATCTACAACGCGCTGTCCGAGGCCATGGCCAAGGCCAAGTCCACCGACCCGGTCAAGGTCGCGGCCGCGCTGGAGGGGCTCAAGTTCAAGAGCTTCAACGGCGACGTGGAGATGCGCAAGTCCGACCACCAGCTGCAGCAGCCGCTGTACCTCACGGTGTGGCAGAAGGCCGATGCCAAGTACCCCTACAGCCCCGAGAACACGGGCATGACGCTGGCACCGGTCAAGACCTTCGAGTCCTATGTGTCCAGTACGCCCACCACCTGCCAGATGAAGCGGCCTGGGTGAACCGTGCGGTTCTGCGGGCGGCCGCCGGCCGCCCGGCAGCCCGACCCAGAGGTTCTGGATCGGGCTTTTTTTTGCAGTGCGGCCTTCGGCCGTTAAGGTGAGGTGATGGAGTTCTTCACGATCTCGATGCTCAACGGGCTCAGCTACGGCCTGTTGCTGTTCATGCTCAGCTCCGGGCTCACGCTGATCTTCAGCATGATGGGCGTGCTCAATTTCGCGCACGCGAGCTTCTACATGCTGGGCGCCTATGCGGGCTACACCGTCATGCAGCTGGTCGGCTTCTGGCCGGCGCTGGTGCTGGCGCCCATCGTGGTGGGCGTGCTGGGCTCCCTGTTCGAGCGGCTGTGCCTGCGCAAGGTCCACAAGTACGGCCACGTGCCCGAACTGCTGGTGACCTTCGGCCTGTCCTTCGTGATCCTCGAGATCGTGCAGCTGATCTGGGGCCGCACGGCCGTGCCGTTCACGCCGCCGCCCGTGCTGCAGGGGCCGGCCTTCACGCTGGTCCAGCATTCCGTGGACGGGCTCAGCCTGGTCTGGGGCGCGGCACCGGCCGCCATGTGCCAGGCGGCCGACGCCGCCGTGCGCGTGGTCTGCTCGCCGTTCCCGGCCACGCGGGGTTTCATGATGCTGGTGGCCGTGCTGATGCTGCTGGCGGTCTGGCTGCTGCTCACGCGCACGCGCATCGGCCTCGTGATCCAGGCCGCGCTCACGCATCCCGAGGCCGTGGAATCGCTGGGCCACAACGTGCCGCGCGTGTTCATGCTGGTGTTCGGCGCGGGCGCCGCGCTGGCGGGGCTGGCCGGCGTGATCGGCGGCAGCACCTTCGTGACGGAGCCGGCGATGGCCGCCACGGTGGGCTCCATCATCTTCGTGGTGGTGGTGGTCGGGGGCATGGGCTCGCTGTCCGGCGCCTTCCTGGCGTCCATCCTGATCGGCGTGATCCAGACCTTCGCGGTGGCGATGGACGGCTCGCTGCTGGGCCTGCTGCGCAGCCTGGGCATGGAGCCGGGGCCAGCGGCCAGCAGCAACGCGCTGCTCACGCTGACGGTCTCGCAGGTGGCGCCCATCCTGCCGTACCTGTTCCTCGTGCTGATCCTGATCTTCCGGCCCAAGGGCCTGCTCGGCAGCCGGGAGGGTTGAGATGTCGAAGACTCATTACAGCTTCAAACCCTGGAACGTCGGCCGCGTCGTCGTCTGGGGCCTGTTCGCGCTCGTGATGGCGGTGGCGCCGCTGGTGTTCACGAGCAACCTGTCGTCGACCATGCTGTCGCAGATGGGCATCGCCATCATCGCCTGCCTGTCCTACAACATGCTGCTGGGCCAGGGCGGCATGCTGAGCTTCGGCCATGCGGTCTACACGGGCCTGGGCTCGTACGTCGCGATCCACGCGCTGAACATGGTCAGCGGCGGCAGCCTGCCGATCCCGGTCAGCCTGCTGCCCATCGTGGGCGGCATCGCGGGCATGTTCTTCGCGGTGCTGTTCGGCTTCGTGACGACCAAGAAGGCCGGCACGCCGTTCGCCATGATCACGCTGGGCATGGCCGAGCTGGTGTTCGCGATGTCGCTGATGTTCTCGGGCTTCTTCGGCGGCGAGGCCGGCGTCAGCGGCAACCGCGTGGCCGGCAAGCCCTTCTTCGGCATCAGCTACGGGCCGCAGATCCAGGTCTACTACCTGATCGCCGTCTACACCTTCGTCTGCGTGGCCGCCATGTTCGCGTTCACGCGCACGCCGCTGGGCCGCATGCTCAACGCCGTGCGCGACAACGCCGAGCGCGTGGAGTTCATCGGCTACAGCACGCAGCGGGTGCGCTACCTCGCCTTCATCATCGCGGGCTTCTTCGCCGGCATCGCGGGCGGGCTGGGTGCGCTGAACTTCGAGATCGTGACGGCCGAGGTGGTGGGGGCCGGGCGCTCGGGCGGCTACCTGCTGTTCACCTTCCTGGGCGGGGCCACCTTCTTCTTCGGCCCCATCATCGGCGGCATCCTGATGGTGCTGGCCTTCGTGCTGCTGTCCGAGTTCACCAAGGCCTGGCTGCTGTACCTGGGCCTGGTGTTCCTGTTCATGGTCATGTATGCGCCGGGCGGCATCGCCAGCCTGATCATGATGAACCTGCGCGTGGCCGCCTTCGGCCAGCTGCGCCGGCTGTGGACCTCCTACCTCGCGCTGGGCGGCGCCGCGCTCGTGCTGCTGGCCGGCGCGGCGGCGATGGTGGAGATGATCTACCACCTGCAGCTGGGCGCGGCCATGGGGCCGGAACTGAAGTTCCTGGGCGCGACGCTCAACGTCGAAAGCAGGGACAGCTGGTTCGGCTGCATCTTCGTGCTGCTGACCGGCATCGGCCTGTTCGAGGTCGCGCGGCGCAGCTTCCTGCACGACTGGGGCGAGGCGCAGGTCGCCATCGAGAAGGAAATCAAACGGCGGGAGGCCGCGTGAGCGAAACGTCATCCACCACGGGCTACGCGCTCGAACTGATCAACCTGCGCAAGAGCTTCGGCAAGACCGAGATCATCCGCGGCGCCGAACTCAAGGTCGCGGCCGGCGAGCGCGTGGCCATCATCGGTCCCAACGGCGCGGGCAAGTCCACGCTGTTCAACCTGATCAGCGGGCGCTTCGGCCCCACCAGCGGCGAGATCCGGCTCAAGGGCCAGCGCATCGACGGCCTGGCGCCGTACGAGATCAACCGGCGCGGGCTGTCGCGCAGCTTCCAGGTGTCCAACCTGTTCACGCGGCTGTCGGTGTTCGAGAACCTGCGCTGCGCCGTGCTGTGGTCGCTGGGCTACCGCTACGCGTTCTGGAAGTTCCTGGCCAATCTGCGCGACGCCAACGAGCGCGCGGAGCAGGTCATGCACATGCTCAAGCTGGACAAGCGCCGCGACACGCTGGCCATGAACCTGACCTATGCCGAGCAGCGCGCGCTCGAGATCGGCCTCACGATCGCGGGCGGCTCCGAGGTCGTGCTGCTGGACGAGCCCACGGCCGGCATGAGCAAGAGCGAGACCAAGCGCTTCATCCAGCTGATCCGCGAAGTGACCGCGGGCAAGACGCTGCTGACCGTGGAGCACGACATGGGCGTGGTGTTCGGCCTGGCGGACAAGATCGCCGTGCTGGTCTATGGCGAGGTGCTGGCTTTCGACACGCCCGACGCGGTGCGCGCCAACCAGCGCGTGCAGGAGGCCTACCTCGGCTCGGTTCTCGCAGAACAGCAAGCAGGCGGACATTGACATGCTGAAGATCGACAACCTGCACGCCTACTACGGCAAGAGCCATGTGCTGCATGGCGTGAACCTGGAGATCGGCCAGGGCGAGATCGTGGCCCTGCTGGGGCGCAACGGCTCTGGCCGCTCGACCACGGCCAAGGCCATCATGGGGCTGGTGGACTGCGAGGGCCGGATCGACTGGAAGAGCCAGGACATCCTGGGCCGCAAGGCCTACGAGATCGCCCACCTCGGCATCGGCTACGTGCCCGAGAACCGCGACATCTTCCCCACGCTGACCGTGCACCAGAACCTCATGCTGGGCCAGAAGGGCAAGGGGGCCGGCAGCCGCTGGAGCTTCGACGACATGTACGGCATGTTCCCGCGGCTCAAGGAGCGCCAGCACACCGAGGCCGGCGTGCTGTCGGGCGGCGAGCAGCAGATGCTCACGCTGTGCCGCACGCTGATGGGCGACCCGGACCTCATCATCATCGACGAGCCCACCGAGGGCCTGGCGCCCAAGATCGTCGAGCTCGTGGGCGAGTACCTCAAGACGCTCAAGGCCAGGGGCATCTCGGTGCTGCTGATCGAGCAGAAGCTGACCATCGCCATGACCATCTCCGACCGGGCCCTGGTCATGGGCCACGGCAGCATCGTGTTCCAGGGCACGCCCGAGGCGCTGCGCGCCGACGCCTACATCCGCAAGGAGTGGCTGGAGGTGTAGGCGGGGCCGCTCATGCACGCCGCGCATTGCAGCTGAAAAGAGAAAAGGCATGACGGTTCCCGACCATGACGCCATGCCGGCAACAAGGTGTAACGGGTGCGCCATGGTGTTGTCCCGGCCGGGACAACACTGATCGGGCAGCGCCCACAGACGCCCTAAAATGAAAATCGAACGGTCGTTCTTTTTATACCCAACGAGGAGCCTCAGCATGACCGCTGCCTATGCAGTCCACGGTGACGTTGCCGTCATCAGCCTGAACAACCCACCGGTCAATGGACTCGGGCTCGCGACCCGCCAGGGCATCGCCGACGGCCTGGCCAAGGCCAACGCCGACGGGGCCGTGCGCGCCATCGTGCTGACCGGCGCCGGCAAGGCCTTCTCGGGCGGTGCCGACATCAAGGAGTTCGGCTCGCCCAAGGCGCTGCAGGAGCCCAACCTGCTCAGCGTGATCCTCGCCGTGGAGAACTCGGCCAAGCCCGTGGTCGCGGCGATCCACTCCGTCTGCATGGGCGGCGGGCTGGAACTGGCCCTGGGCTGCCACTACCGCATCGCCGCGCCGGGCTGCGCCGTGGCGCTGCCCGAGGTCAAGCTGGGCCTGGTGCCCGGCGCCGGCGGCACGCAGCGCCTGCCGCGCGTGCTGGGCGTGGAAGCGGCCCTCAACATGATCGTGAGCGGCGAGCCGGTCAAGAGCGAGTTCATCGCCGCGGTGCCGGGCCAGAAGCTGTTCGACAAGATGGCGGCTTCGCCCGAGTCGCTGGCCGAGGAGGCGCTGGCCTATGCGCGCTCGGTGGCCGACGCGCGGCCGCTGCC
This sequence comes from Pseudorhodoferax sp., assembly GCA_049840715.1. Taxonomy (GTDB): domain Bacteria; phylum Pseudomonadota; class Gammaproteobacteria; order Burkholderiales; family Burkholderiaceae_C; genus Pseudorhodoferax. Next base: position 214,918 of record JASGJO010000029.1, on the reverse strand, counting down.
GCTGGTGCGCAACCTGCCCTGCAAGCACCCCAAGGGCGACGCCTACTTCCAGTTCGCGCGCAACATGGTCAAGGGCATGGCCAAGAACTTCCCGGCGCCGGCCAAGTGCGTGGACACGGTGGAAGCCGCCACCAAGCAGAAGTTCGACGCCGGCATGGCGGCCGAGCGCGAGGCCTTCATCCACCTGATGTGGACGCCCGAGTCGCGCGCGCTGCGCCACCTGTTCGTGTCCGAGCGTGCCGCGTCCAAGATCCCCGACGTGCCGGAAGACACGCCGCAGCGCAAGATCGGGAAGGTGGCGGTGATCGGCGCCGGCACCATGGGCGGCGGCATCGCCATGAACTTCCTGAACGCCGGCATCCCGGTCACGATGCTGGAGATGAAGCAGGAGGCGCTGGACCGTGGCGTCGCCACCATCCGCAAGAACTACGAAGCCCAGGTCAAGAAGGGCAAGCTCAAGCAGGACAAGTACGAGCAGCGCATGGCCTTGCTGACCACCACGCTCGCCTACGCCGACCTGGCCGAAGCCGACCTCGTGATCGAGGCCGTGTTCGAGGACCTCGGCGTCAAGGAGCAGGTGTTCAAGCAACTCGACGCCGTCATGAAGCCCGGCGCCATCCTGGCCAGCAACACCTCGACGCTGGACGTCGACAAGATCGCCGCCTTCACCCAGCGCCCGCAGGACGTGGTGGGCCTGCACTTCTTCAGCCCGGCCAACGTGATGAAGCTGCTCGAGGTGGTGCGCGGCGCCAAGACCGGCAAGGACGTGCTGGCCACCGTGATGAGCGTGTCCAAGAAGATCAAGAAGACGGCCGTGGTCTCGGGCGTGTGCGACGGCTTCATCGGCAACCGCATGGTCGAGCAGTACGGCCGCCAGGGCGGCTTCCTGCTCGACGAGGGCTGCACGCCCGAGCAGGTGGACAAGGCCATCGAGAAGTTCGGCTTCGCCATGGGCCCGTTCCGCATGGGCGACCTGGCCGGCAACGACATCGGCTGGGCCATCCGCAAGCGCCGCTATGTCGAGAAGCCCGACATGAAGTACAGCAAGACGGCCGACCTGCTCTGCGAGCGCGGCCGCTTCGGCCAGAAGACCGGCGCGGGCTGGTACGACTACCAGCCGGGCAAGCGCGACGCGATCCCGAACGCCGAGGTCGTCAAGATGATCGAGGAGCACCGCAAGGCGCTCGGCATCACGCCGCGCAAGATCTCCGACGAAGAGATCGTGCAGCGCCTGGTGTTCGCGCTCGTCAACGAGGCCGCCCACATCCTGGAGGAGGGCATCGCCAACAAGGCCAGCGACATCGACGTGGTCTACATCTTCGGCTATGGCTTCCCGGTGTACCGCGGCGGCCCCATGCTCTACGCGGACCAGGTCGGCCTGTTCAACGTGGTCCAGGCCATGCAGCGCTTCGCCACCAATCCGCTGGACGATGCCGCGTTCTGGCAGCCCGCGCCGCTGCTCGCGACGCCTGGCCGCCGAAGGCAAGACCTTCAACTGATCACTCCAAAAATCAAGGAATTGCCATGACCCAAGCCGTCATCGTTTCCACCGCCCGCACGCCGCTGACCAAGAGCTGGAAGGGCGCCTTCAACATGACCTACGGCCCCACGCTGGGCGCGCACGCGGTGCAGCACGCCGTGCAGCGCGCCGGCATCGAGGGCGCCGAGGTCGAGGACGTGATCATGGGCATGTCGCTGCCCGAGGGCACGACCGGCGGCAACGTCGCGCGCCTGATCGCCGTCCGGGCCGGCCTGCCGGTCACGACCTCCGGGCTCACGATCAACCGCTTCTGTTCCTCGGGCCTTCAGTCCATCGCGCTGGCCGCGCAGCGCATCGTCGCGGGCGAGAACGACGTGCTCGTGGCCGGCGGCCTGGAAAGCATCTCCTGCGTGCAGCAGGAGGTCAACCAGCACATGGCCGTCGATCCCGAACTCAAGGCCATGAAGCCCGAGATCTACTGGAACATGCTGCAGACCGCCGAGCAGGTGGCCAAGCGCTACAACATCGGCCGCGCCGCCATGGACGAGTACGGCGCCGCCAGCCAGCAGAAGGCCGCTGCCGCGCTGGAGGCCGGCCTGTTCAAGCAGGAGATCGCGCCGATCACCGTGACCATGGGCGTGGCCGACAAGACGCTGGGCCTCATCACCAGGAAGGTGACGGTGGAGAACGACGAAGGCATCCGCCCCGGCACCACCTTCGAGGCGATCCACGGCCTGCGCTCGGCGCTGCCGGGCGGCCTGATCTCGGCCGGCAACGCGAGCCAGTTCTCCGACGGCGCCGGCGCCTGCGTGCTCATGCACGAATCGCTGGCGCAGAAGAAGGGCCTGCAGCCGCTGGGCCGCTTCCTGGGCTTCGCGGTGGCCGGCTGCGAGCCCGACGAGATGGGCATCGGCCCGGTGTTCGCGATCCCCAAGGTGCTCAAGCGCCTGGGCCTCACGGTGAACGACATCGACCTGTGGGAGCTCAACGAGGCCTTCGCCGTGCAGGTGATCTACTGCCGCGACAAGCTCGGTATCCCGGCCGAGCGGCTCAACGTGAACGGCGGCGCGATCGCGGTCGGCCACCCCTACGGCGTGTCGGGCCAGCGCCTGACCGGCCATGCGCTGATCGAGGGCAAGCGCCGCGGCGCCAAGAAGGTCTGCGTCACCATGTGCATCGGCGGCGGCATGGGCGCGGCCGGCGTGTTCGAGGTCCTGTGAGGCGCTTGCGATGAGCCTGCGCCCCCTGCTGGACTTCCTGCTGTACGACTGGCTGCAGGCCGAGACCCTGACCGAACGCACGCGCTACGCCGAGCACTCGCGCGAGACCTTCGACGCCGTGCTCGACACCTGCGAGCGCATCGCGCGCGAGAGTACGCGCCCTTCAACCGGCTCGTGGACACCGAGGAGCCGCGCTTCGACGGCGAGAAGGTGATCCTGCCGGCCGCCACGCTGGCCGCGAGCCGCGCCTATGCCGAGTCCGGCATGCTGAGCGCGGCGCAGGACCACGACGAAGGCGGCATGCAGTTGCCGTTCACGGTCGAGGCCGCGGCCAACGCCTTCTTCGCACTGGCCTCGGTCAGCATCAACTCGGCGCTGCTGACCAAGGGCAACGCCAACCTGCTGCTGGTGCACGGCACGGAGCTGCAGAAGGCCGTGTTCGCGCGCAACGAATTCAACGGCCGCTTCTCGGGCACCATGTGCCTGTCCGAGCCGCAGGCCGGCTCCTCGCTGTCGGACGTGGCCACGCGCGCCGTGCCCGACGGCGCCGGTTTCGAGGCCGACCCGCTGGGCCCGCGCTACCGGCTCACGGGCAACAAGATGTGGATCTCCTCGGGCGAGCACGAGCTCAACGAGAACATCGTGCACCTGGTGCTGGCCAAGATCCCGGGGCGGGACGGCAAGCCGATCGCGGGCACGCGCGGCATCTCGCTGTTCATCGTGCCCAAGAAACTGGTCGACGCCGAAGGCCGGCTGACGGGCGAGCGCAACGACGTGACGCTGGCGGGCCTGAACCACAAGCTGGGCTGGCGCGGCACCACCAACACGCTGCTGAACTTCGGCGAGGGCAAGTACCCCGTGCGCGGCGGCGCGGGGGCCATCGGCTACCTGGTCGGGCAGCCGCACGAAGGGCTGCGCTGCATGTTCCACATGATGAACGAGGCGCGCATCGCGGTCGGCACCTCGGCCGCCATGCTGGGCCTGGCCGGCTACTACGCCGCGCTGGACTACGCCAGGAACCGGCCGCAGGGCCGGCCCCAGGGCAAGGCCGGCAAGGACGCCAGCGCGCCGCAGGTGCGCATCATCGAGCACGCGGACGTCAAGCGCATGCTGCTGGCGCAGAAGTCGTACGGCGAGGGCGCGCTCGCGCTGGAGCTGTATTGCGCGCGCCTGGTCGACGTGCAGCGCACCGGCGACGCGCCCGCGGTCGCCGAGGCCGGCCTGCTGCTGGAGGTGCTGACGCCGATCGCCAAGAGCTGGCCCAGCGAATGGTGCCTGGAGGCCAACTCGCTCGCGATCCAGGTGCATGGCGGCTACGGCTACACGCGCGATTTCCCGGTCGAGCAGTACTGGCGCGACAACCGGCTCAACATGATCCACGAGGGCACGCACGGCATCCAGGCCATGGACCTGCTGGGCCGCAAGGTGCGCATGGAAGAGGGCCGGGGCCTGCAGCTGCTGGGCGCGCGGATGGAGCAGACCATCGCGCGGGCAGCCGCGCAGCCGGCGCTGGCCGAGGAGGCGGCGGCGCTCGAGGGCGCCTGGGCCCAGGTGCTGCAGGCCACGCAGGCGGCTTGGTCCGGCGGCGAGCCCGAGCGCGCGCTGGCCAACGCCGTGCCCTACCTGCAGGCCTTCGGCCACACGGTGCTGGCCTGGATCTGGCTGGACGTGGCCTGCAGCGTGCCCGCGGACGGCGGCGCGGCGGCGCACGGCCGGCTGGCCGCCATGCGCTTCTTCTACCGCTACGAGCTGCCGAAGATCGGCGCCTGGCTGGCCGTGGTGGCGCGCTGCGACAGCACCTGCCTGGACCTGCCCGAGGAAGCCTTCTGAGGCTGCGGACGTGACAGCAGGGGCGAAAGGCTTCGGGTACAGTGTGCGCATGGCGACACCCCGAATCTCAAGCGGCTCCAGAACCTGGTCTGGATCCTGATCTACGGCGGCCTGCTGACGCTGGTCCTTGGCCTGGCGGTCGGGCGCGGCGAGGCGCAGGCCCTGGGCCACGGCATGGTCGTGGGCGGCGCCATCGTCGCGGCGATCGGCGTGGTGCTGATCTTCGTGCGGGCGCGGCTCAAGCCTTCGCCCTGAACATCCACCGATTCCCCAGAAGAGGAGCAACATGAGCCGCAACATCCAGCAACTTTTCGACCTGAAGGGCAAGACCGCCCTCGTGACCGGCGGCTCGCGCGGCCTGGGCCTGCAGATGGCGCATGCGCTGGGCGAGGCCGGCGCGCGCGTCATGCTGAGCTCGCGCAAAGCCGAGGACCTGGCGCAGGCCGCGGCCGAACTCAAGGCCGCCGGCATCGAGGCCGACTGGATCGCTGCCGACTGCGCCAAGGAGGACGAGACGCGCGGCCTGGCGGACCAGACGCTGGCGCGCTTCGGCCGTGTCGACATCCTGGTCAACAACGCCGGCGCGAGCTGGGGCGTGCCGGCCGAGGAGCACCCGGTCGCGGCCTGGGACAAGGTCATGAACCTCAACGTGCGCGGCTACTTCATCCTGGCCCAGCAGATCGCCAACGGCTGCATGATCCGGCAGGGCGGGGGCCGCATCATCAACATCGCCTCGATCGCGGCGCTGAACGGCAATCCGGTCGGGCATGAAGACGCTGGCCTACAACACCTCCAAGACGGCCGTGATCGGCTTCACGCGCACGCTGGCGGCCGAGTGGGGCCGCTACGGCATCACCGTCAACGCGATCTGCCCGGGCTTCTTCCGCACCAAGATGGCCAACGGCCTCATCGACAGCCTGGGCGAGGACAAGATGAAGGCTGGCGCACCGCTGCAGCGCCTGGGCGACGACGAGGACCTGAAGGGCATCACGCTGCTGTACGCGAGCGACGCCGGCAAGCACATCACGGGGCAGTGGCTGGCGGTGGACGGCGGCGTGAGCGTGGTGCTGGGCGCGGCATGACGGCGCCGCCGATCCGGCAGCTCTTCGCGGTGCCCTTCATCGACCACCTGGGCATCGCGCTGACGCGCTTCGAGGACGGCCAGTCCGAAATGCGCTACGAGGCCAAGCCCGAGCACCTCAACAACTTCCACGTCACGCACGGCGGCGCCTGCATGACGCTGCTGGACGTGACCATGGCGGCGGCCGCCCGCAGCCTGCGGCCCGAGCTGGGCGTGCTGACCATCGAGATGAAGACCAGCTTCATGCAGTCGGCGCGCGGCCCGCTGGTCGCCACCGGCCGCGTGCTGCAGGCCACCGGCCGCATGGCCTTCACGGAGGCGCGCATCGAAGACCTGGAGGGCCGACTCTGCGCCCATGCCACGGGCACCTTCAAATACATCCCGCGCACGCCGTCCATGCCGGAACCGCCCAGCGACTGAACCCCAAGCACAAGGAGTCTCCCATGCCACGCAACCAGCAGATCCTGCTCGACAACCGCCCCGAGGGCGAAGCCCGGGCCAGCAACTTCAAGCTCGTGGAGAGCGACACGCCCGCGCTGGCCGACGGCCAGGTGCTCGTGCGCCACCACTTCATGAGCCTGGACCCCTACATGCGCGGGCGCATGAACGAGAGCAAGAGCTACGCCGCGCCGCAGCCGCTGGGCCAGGTCATGCAGGGCGGCACCGTGGGCGAGATCGTCGAGAGCCGCAACCCGCGCTTCGCCGTGGGCGACAAGGTGGTCGGCTTCGGCGGCTGGCAGCAGTACAGCGTGGTCGACGCCAACCAGCCCGGCATGCTGCGCAAGGTCGACACCAGCCAGGTACCGCTGTCGCACTACCTGGGCGCGGTGGGCATGCCGGGCGTCACGGCCTGGTACGGCCTGGTCAAGATCATCGCGCCCAAGGCCGGTGAGACGCTGGTCGTGAGCGCGGCCAGCGGCGCCGTGGGCAGCGCCTTCGGCGCGCTGGGCAAGGCGCGCGGCTGCCGCGTGGTCGGCATCGCGGGCGGCCCCGACAAGTGCGCCTACGTGAAGGACGAACTCGGCTTCGACGACTGCATCGACTACAAGCAGCACGGCGACGTGAAGAGCCTGTCGGCCGCGCTCAAGGCAGCCTGCCCGCAGGGCATCGACGGCTACTTCGAGAACGTGGGCGGCATCGTGCTGGACGCCGTGCTGCTGCGCACCAACGCCTTCGCGCGCATCGCGCTGTGCGGCATGATCGCCGGCTACGACGGCGCGCCGCTGCCGCTGGCCAACCCGTCGCTGCTGCTGATCAACCGCATCAAGCTCGAAGGCTTCATCGTCAGCGAGCACATGGAGGTCTGGCCCGAGGCACTGGCCGAACTCGGCGGCCTGGTCGCCAGCGGTAAGCTGCGCCCGCGCGAGTCCATCGCCCAGGGCCTGGCGGCCGCGCCCGAGGCCTTCCTGGGCCTGCTGAAGGGCCGCAACTTCGGCAAGCAGCTGGTGCAACTCGCCTGACGCTTTCCAGGAGGTCGCCATGGACCGGACGCACGAAGTCTTCAACCAGAGTTCGGCGCTGGTCGACTACGACCTGTTCGCCACCAACCGCGGCCTGCGCGACGCGCTGGCCTGCCATGCGCCCGACCTGCAGCTGGCACCGCTGCAGGCGCTGGGGCGCGAACTGGGCACGGCCGCCATGCAGGCCCATGCGCGGCTGGCCAATGTGCACGGGCCGCAGCTGCACACGCACGACCGCTTCGGCCGCCGCGTGGACGAGGTGGAGTTCCATCCGAGCTACCACGCGCTGATGGCGGCCGCCGTGGGCGCCGGCCTGCACGGCACGCCCTGGGCCGGCGGCAGCCATGCCCATCTGCAGCGCGCGGCCGGCTTCATGCTGTTCACCGAGCTCGAGCCCTCCATGCTGTGCCCGGTCTCGATGACCTATGCGGTGGCGCCCGCGCTGCGCGGCAACGGCGCCGTCCACGCCGACTGGTCGCCCAAGCTGCAGAGCCGCTGGTACGACCCGCAGCTGCGCTTCGTGGCCGACAAGCCCGGCGTGACCATGGGCATGGGCATGACCGAGAAGCAGGGTGGCTCGGACGTGCGCGCCAACACCAGCCAGGCTGTGCCCGATGGCCGCGACGGCTGGGGCGAGCGCTACACGATCACGGGCCACAAGTGGTTCTTCTCGGCGCCGATGTGCGATGCCTTCCTGGTGCTGGCGCAGGCCCCGGGCGGGCTGTCGTGCTTCTTCCTGCCGCGCGTGCTGCCGGACGGCACGCGCAACGCGATCCGCATCCAGCGCCTGAAGGACAAGCTCGGCAACAAGGCCAACGCCAGTTCCGAGGTGGAGTTCCACGGCGCCCAGGCCTGGCTGGTGGGCGAGGAGGGCCGCGGCGTGCCGCAGATCCTCGAGATGGGCACCATGACGCGGCTGGACTGCGCGCTCGGAACCTCCGGCCTCATGCGCCAGGCGCTCGCGCTGGCGCTGCACCACACGGCCGAGCGCCGGGCCTTCGGCAAGACGCTGGCCGCGCAGCCCCTGATGCGCAACGTGCTGGCCGACCTGGCCCTCGAATCGGAGGCCGCGACCGCGCTGGCCCTGCGCCTGGCCCATGCCTTCGACCGCGCCGACGATCCCCACGAGCAGCACATGGCGCGGCTGCTCACGCCCGTCGCCAAGTTCTGGATCTGCAAGCGCGGCAGCGCTTTCGGCCAGGAGGCCATGGAATGCCTGGGCGGCAACGGCTACGTGGAGGAGGGCGGCGAGGGCGTGATGGCCCGCATCTACCGCGAGATGCCGCTCAACTCGATCTGGGAGGGGGCGGGCAACATCATGGCGCTGGACCTGCTGCGCGTGCTGCGCAAGGGCGACGTGGTGGAGGCGCTGGCGGCCGAACTCGCGCCCGCGCGGGGCAACCCGGCGCTCGACCGGCTCGCCGCCGCGCTGCCGCAGCGCATCGCGCAGGTCGAGGGCGAGGTCGAAGCCCGGCGCCTGGCCGAAGACATCGCGCTGGCGGTGCAGGCGGCCCTGCTGGTGCGGCATTCGGCACCGGCCGTGGCCGACGCCTTCTGCGCCTCGCGCATCGGGGGTGATTGGGGCCGCAGCTTCGGCAGCCTGCCGGGGCCTGCGACTTCGACGCGATCATCGCGCGTGCGACCCCGCACTGAAGAAAGAGAGCGCCCCATGTCCGACCTGATCCTGCACCACTACCCCACCTCGCCCTTCGCCGAGAAGATCCGGCTCGTGCTGGGCTTCAAGCAGCTGGCGTACCGCTCGGTCCACATCCCGCCCATCCTGCCCAAGCCCGACGTGCAGGCCCTGACCGGCGGCTACCGCAAGACGCCGCTGCTGCAGGTCGGCGCCGACATCTACTGCGACACGGCGCTGATCTGCGACGTGCTCGAGCACCACCAACCCCTGCCCAGCCTGTATCCGCCGCAGCACAAGGGCCTGGCGCGCATCCTCGCCCAATGGGCCGACACCAGCCTGTTCTGGGCCGCCATGGCCCATGCCATGCAGCCTGCCGGCCTGGCCGACATGTTCGGCGGCCTGCCGCCCGAAGCCGCCAAGGCCTTCGGCGAGGACCGCCGCGCCATGAGCCAGAACATGACGCGGCTGCGCCCGGCGGATGCGACGGCCGCGCTCAAGTCCTACCTGCGCCGGCTGTCCGAGTCGCTGGAGACGCAGCACTGCCTCATCGATGCCACGCCGGGCCTGGCCGATTTCGCGGCCTACCACCCGCTGTGGTTCGTCCGCTTGCGCACGCCGTCCATGGCCGGCGTGCTGGACGCCTTTCCCTCGGTGCTGGCCTGGATGGACCGCATGGCCGCGATCGGCCACGGCCAGCCCGACAAGCTCGCAAGCGCCGATGCCGTGGCCATCGCCGCGGCGGCCGAGCCGCTGCCCGTGGCCGGCCAGACCTTCCAGGACGAGCACGGCATCGCGCTGGGCAGCCGGGTGACGGTGGCGGCCGAGAGCTTCGGCACCGAGACCACCGAGGGCGAACTCGTGGCGGCCACGCGCATGCACTACACGCTCAGGCGCAAGGACCCGCGCGCGGGCACGGTGCACGTGCACTTCCCGCGCATCGGCTATGTGTTGAAACCCGTTTGACTGGAGCAGAAACCGCGTGATCACCGACTTCAAGAACAAGACCGCCGTGCTGACCGGCGCCGGCTCGGGCTTCGGCCTGGAATGCGCGCGCATCGGTGCGCGCCTGGGCATGCGCCTGGTGCTGGCGGACGTGCAGCAGGATGCGCTGGACCGCGCCGCGGCCGAGATGGCGGCGCTGGGCGCCGAGGTGCTGCCGATGCGCGTCGACGTGTCCAAGGCCGATCAGGTCGAGGCCCTGGGCGCGGCCACGCTGGCGCGCTTCGGCGCGCCGCACCTGGTCTTCAACAATGCCGGGGTCGGCGCGGGCGGCCTGGTCTGGGAGAACAGCGCGCGCGACTGGGAGTGGGTGTTCGGCGTCAACGTGATGGGCGTGGCCCATGGCGTGCGCGTGTTCACGCCCATGATGCTGAAGGCGGCCCAGGCCGACCCGGCCTGGCGCGGCCACATCGTCAACACCGCCAGCATGGCCGGTTTGCTGACGCCGCCCAACATGGGCATCTACAACGCCAGCAAGCACGCCGTGGTGGCGTTGACCGAAACGCTGTACCAGGACCTGGCGCTGGTCACCGGGCAGGTCGGCGCCTCGGTGCTGTGCCCCTATTTCGTGGCCACCGGCATCCACGCCAGCGAACGCAACCGGCCGGCGGACCTGGCGGCCGGCGCGGCCACGCGCAGCCAGCAGGTCGGCCAGGCCATGATGGACGAGGCCGTGGGCGCGGGCAAGGTGTCGGCCGCCGAGGTCGCGCAGAAGGTCTTCGACGCGGTGGCCGCCAACCAGTTCTACATCTACAGCCACCCGCGCGCGATCGGCGCGGTGCAGGTGCGCATGGAGGACATCCTGCAGCAGCGCAACCCGACCGACCCCTTCGCGCACAAGCCCGAACTGGGCGTGGAGCTGCGCAAGGCGCTGCGCGGCTGAGGCCTCCGGTTCAGTGCAGCCGGCGCGTCCGGTTGTTCTCGAACAGATCGACCTGCAGCACGGCGTCGTCGGTGCGTTCCAGCGAGGCCGTGTAGCGGGCCAGTTCGGCGTCCTCGATGAAGCTGGCCGAGGAGGAGGCCGCCAGCAGCCGTTCGGCCGGCTGGGGCCGCGCGATCGCGTAGCCCTGCACGTAGTCCACGCCGATCTCCACCAGCGTGCGCACGGTCGCCAGGTCTTCGGCCCATTCGGCCACGGTGCGCATGCCCAGGTTGCGGCCCAGGTTCACGATGGCCTCGACGATGGCCACGTTGGCCGGGTGCTTGTTCATGTTGACGATGAAGCTGCCGTCGATCTTGAGCAGGTCCGCCGGCAGCTCCTTCAGGTAGGAGAACGAGGTGTAGCCCGCGCCGAAGTCGTCCAGCGCCACCTTGGCGCCGTAGCTGCGCACCTTGTCGATGAAGCGGCGCGTGTTGTCCAGGTCGTGCAGCGCCACGCTCTCGGTGATCTCGAAGCACAGGTAGCTGGCGACGTGGATGTTCTGCGCCAGCAGGGTGTAGACGTCGTTCATGAACTTCTCGTCGTTGAGCGAGGCGCCCGACAGGTTCATGCAGACGAAGCGGGTGTTGCGCAGCCGCGTGAGGTGGGTGTTGAGCCAGGTCAGCGCGGCCGACAGCACCCAGCGGTCGATCACGCCCATGCGGCCGCTGTTCTCGCCGGCGGAGATGACGCGCTCGGTCGGCACCAGCTGGCCGTCCGCGTCGCGCATGCGCAGCAGCACCTCGAAGTTCAGCGAGGCGTGCGGCGCCGACAGCGACATGATGGGCTGCATCTGCAGGAACAGGCCCTCGGTGGCGCGGGCGCCCGACAGGCGCTCGACCAGTTGCAGCTCGGCATGGTGGTCCTGGAAGGCCTGGGCGTTCTTCTCGTAGACCACCAGGCCCTCGTTGTGGTGCGTCTTGGCTTCGCGGCAGGCCCGGTCGGCGGTGGAGACGGCGTCCTTGAAGCGCGTGCCGGGGCTGACCTCGATCAGGCCGATGGAGCCGCGCACGTGGAAGGCCTTGTCGCCCACGCGGTAGGGCGTGCCGCCGATGGCCGAGACGATGCCCTGGCAGATCACGGCGGCCAGCGGCATGCGCGTGTCGGGCATCAGGATCAGGAACTCGTCGCCGCCCATGCGGCCCAGCGCCATGCTGCCCGAGAGCATGTTGCCCACGCGCGCGCAGACCTGCTGCAGCACCTCGTCGCCGGCGTTGTGGCCGAACAGGTCGTTGATGAGCTTGAAGCGGTCCAGGTCCAGGTAGGCCAGGGCCAGCGGATGGCTGGTGTCCATGCCGGCCAGCGCGCGCTCGAGTTCGCGCTCGATGCCGCGGCGGTTGAGCACCTTGGTCAAGGCGTCGTTGTTGGCCATGAACTGCAGTTCCTCGGTCGCGCGCGAGGAATCGGTCACGTCCTGCAGCGAGCCTTCGACCTTGTCGCGCGCGCGGGCGGCCTTGACCAGGAAGCGCTTGTGCACGCCACCCCCGTCCGGCATGCGGCCGCGCAGTTCCAGCGACACGTTGTCCTGGTTCTGCAGCAACTGCAGCAGCTGCAGCCAGGCGCCTTCGTGGAAGTAGCGGTCCCAGGCCTCGCGGCCGGGTTCCAGCACATCGGTGGCCAGCATCGCGCGCAGCGCCGGGTTGGCGCTCGTGAAGCGGCCCTGCAGGTCCAGCGTGAACAGGCCGATGGGCATGGCCTCGAAGGTGTGCTCCAGCTGGGCCTGGGCTTCCAGGCGCTGGTTGTGTTCCTGGCGCATCTGCTCGGCGATGGCCAGCGAGGCCAGCAGGCTGGACGACAACGCCGCCGTGACGCTGTTGACGGCGCCGATCAGCCCGCGCATGCCGACCGCGGCCGAGACCACCTCGTACAGGCTGGCGGCCAGCGTCACGGCCAGCGAGGCGCTGTACCACATGGCCACGCGCGAGCGCGTGCGCACCAGGATCCGGCCCAGCAGGAACACCGCGATGCAGGTGCCCACGCCGGTCGCCGCCCAGATGTAGGGCAGCACCGTGCCGTAGGGTAGGAAGGCCGACATCAGCAGCAGCGGCGGGGCCGGCCACATGATGATGCGCAGCAGCGGCGCGTAGCCGACCTTGGCCAGGTCTTCGCGGAACAGCTCGCGGAACAGCGTGGCCGTCAGCGTGTAGTAGAGCGACATGGTGAACAGCCGCATGCGCGGCATCCACTCCGTCGGCACGGCCCGCCCCAGCCACTGGGCGTCCCAGCCGGCGGACAGCGCGCCCATGCGCAGGTTCACGAGCAGCCAGACCGCGAACAGCACATACATGCCGCTGCGGTTGACCAGCGCCGTGGTCAGCACGAACAGCGCCAGCACGATGAGGCCGCCGTCCAGCAGGCCCGCATTGCGGTGGAACTCGAAGCCGGAACTGGCCAGGGCCGCCGTGGGCCAGTGCAGCACGGTGATGCGCGCGGGCCCGACGAAATGGCTTTCGCACAGCAGGGCGGACGGCTTGCCGGCCGCCTCCAGCGGCATCGCGAAGCCGGCCTTGGCGGCGGACAGGTGGCCTTCGCTGGCCGTGCGGCTGGCATGGCCCAGCGGCTGCAGTGTTGCGGCGTTCCAACAGCGCAGGTCGGTGGCGTGGCGCGAAGCGAACTCGACGCTGTCGGCCGCGGCGTCCACCCGCTGCTCGGCCAGCGGCACCAGCAGCCAGAACGCGGCTTCGGACAGCCGCGTGTCCTGCAGCACGACCGGGGCGGGCGCGGATTTGAGCAGCGCCAGCGCCTCTTGCGGCGACAGCTCCGGCCCGTCCGCCGGGGCCTCGACCACCTGGAAGGACAGGCTGCGCGCACCCGCGCTGCCGTACTGGTTGGACCAGGAAAGGAGCGCGAACAGGCTCACCACCAGCAACACAGCCGGCAGTGCGTAGATCCCCATCGCATACAAGGCCTTGTCCAGGCCTGCGTTCAGCCGAGAAAGCCGCAGCACGCTGCCGTTCATGTAGTTCTCAGTTCGCCAAATGCCCGAGCCGAACCGGCATGGTAAGCCGGCCACAAATTGAAACAAATTATGGAGCTAATTCGGCAGGTGCTGAAGCGAATCGCGCGGCTCCCGCGCAATTTCCCATGTGGCCCGTGCTTTTCTCACGCCGGCCTGTGGGTTCACATCTGCAGCCGGGGCAGGGGTGCGGCGAACGCGGCGGGGCTCAGGCCCTTGCGGGCGGGCGCCTGGCCCAGGTCGATGTCCACGTGGTCCGTGCGGAACACGAACTGGAACAGCGGATGCTGCAGTTCGGCCCAGTGCTGCTCGGCGCCGCTGACCTCCAGGCACATGATGCGGTGTGGCAGATTGCCAACATGGGCCAGCGGAACATAGCCGAGCGCGGGGTCGACGTCCGTGAACAGCAGGCGCTCGTACTGGCGGTCGATGGGCGCGCGGGCGGTGATGACCATCCAGTCGATGCCCTGCTGCTGGCAGTACAGGAAGAAGGCCTTGAACAGCACGGTCTTGACCGCCCGTCCCTGGGTCGGCTCGCCGACGCCCAGGCGCGTCGCCTCGGCCAGCGGGCTGTGGCGCATCCTGGGCGGCAGCGTGAGCGAGTGTTCCAGCGGCAGCGGCGCGAACGCATTGGTCTGGATGCGCATGGTGCCCAGCGGCGTGCCGTCCAGCTTGGATTCGGCCAGCAGCACGACCGTGCCATCCATGGTGTCGTAGCTCTCGGGCAGGCGCAGGCTCTCGGCGAACGCCGGCACGTGGCGCGCATAGGCGCTGTGGCGCACATGCACGGCCTTGTACAGGTCGGCTTCGGAGCGCACCACGCGCACGCTGAACGGCAGACGCTCGGACTGCATCGGCAGCGCCAGCAACTCCTGCGTGCGCGACCAGCCGGAAGGCGCCGGGCGACCATGGTGTTCATTCAGATTCACAGCAATCCTCCCCGGCCGGCCCGCGCTGCGACAACCGCCCGCATGAACCTGCCATTGATATGTGAGGGAATGTAAATTTGGGATTCGGCACACAAAAGTCCCGCTTTGGATGAAGCGGTTGTAGGTGTTTCGGAGACAGGACATCCACAGAACGGTGGATGCGGGGGCGGCAGGGGGGCTATGGCAAACTGCCGCCCCTTCTCCATTGCGCCACCGTTTGCCCAGGATGCTCCCCAAAATCTTTCGCCAGCTCGCCGCCGAGATCAAGATCCGTGAAGACCAGGTCAAGGCGGCCGTCGAACTGCTCGACGGCGGCGCCACCGTGCCGTTCATCGCCCGCTACCGCAAGGAGGTCACCAACGGCCTGGACGACGTGCAACTGCGCGAGCTGGAGGCCCGCCTGGCCTACCTGCGCGAATTGGAAGACCGGCGCGAAGCCGTGCTCAAGAGCATCGAGGAGCAGGGCAAGCTGACGCCGCAGCTGCGCGCCGCGATCGAGGCCGCCGCCTCCAAGCAGGAGGTCGAGGACCTGTACCTGCCGTACAAGCTCAAGCGCCGCACCAAGGGCCAGATCGCGCGCGAGGCCGGCATCGAGCCGCTGGCCGACAAGCTGTTCACCGACCCCACGCTGGTGCCGGCCGACGAAGCCGCCGCCTTCGTCAAGGCCGACAAGGGAGAGAACGGCGAGGACTTCACCACCGTGCCGGCGGTGCTGGACGGCGTGCGCGACATCCTGTCCGAGCGCTGGGCCGAAGACGCCGCGCTGGTGCAGGGCCTGCGCGCCTGGCTCTGGGACGAAGGCCTGCTGCAGAGCAAGCTGGCCGCCGGCAAGGACGAGAACAACGCCGACGTCGCCAAGTTCCGCGACTACTTCGACTACGACGAGCCGATCGGCCGCGTGCCCTCGCACCGCGCGCTGGCGGTGTTCCGCGGCCGCGCCCAGGACATCCTGGATGCCAAGCTGGTGCTGCCCGAATCGGACGCCACGCCGGCCAGGCCCGGCCAGCCCGTGCCCAGCCTGGCCGAGGGCCGCATCGCGCTGCACCTGGGCTGGAGCCACCAGGGCCGCCCGTCCGACGACCTGCTGCGCAAGTGCGTGGCCTGGACCTGGCGCGTCAAGCTGAGCCTGTCGACCGAGCGCGACCTGTTCACGCGGCTGCGCGAGGACGCCGAGAAGGTGGCCATCAAGGTCTTCTCCGACAACCTGCGCGACCTGCTGCTGGCCGCGCCGGCCGGCCCGCGCGTGGTCATGGGCCTGGACCCGGGCATCCGCACCGGCGTCAAGGTGGCCGTGGTCGACGCCACCGGCAAGCTGGTCGACACCTCCACGGTCTACCCGCACGAGCCGCGGCGCGACTGGGAGGGTTCGCTGCACACGCTGGCCCAGCTGTGCGCCCGGCACGGCGTGAACCTGATCGCGATCGGCAACGGCACCGCGAGCCGCGAGACCGACAAGCTGGCGGCCGACCTCGTCAAGCGCCTGGAAAAGCTCGCGCCCGACGTGCAACTGCAGCGCGTGGTGGTCAGCGAGGCCGGCGCCTCGGTCTACTCGGCCAGCGAATTCGCCTCGCAGGAAATGCCCGACGTGGACGTGAGCCTGCGCGGCGCGGCCAGCATCGCGCGCCGGCTGCAGGACCCGCTGGCCGAGCTCGTCAAGATCGACCCCAAGTCCATCGGCGTGGGCCAGTACCAGCACGACGTGAACCAGGGCGAACTGGCGCGCACGCTGGACGCCGTGGTCGAGGACTGCGTGAACGCCGTGGGCGTGGACCTCAACACCGCCAGCGTGCCGCTGCTGTCGCGCGTCTCGGGCCTGTCGCCCAGCGTGGCCAAGGCGGTCGTGCGCTGGCGCGAGAGCCATGGCGCCTTCGCCAGCCGCCAGCAGCTGCTGGAAGTCAGCGGCCTGGGGCCCAAGACCTTCGAGCAGAGCGCGGGCTTCCTGCGCATCCGCGGCGGTGCCAACCCGCTGGACATGACCGGCGTGCACCCGGAAACCTACGAGGTGGTCGAGCGCATCCTGGAGCGCGCCGGCAAGCCCGTGCAGGAACTCATGGGCCGCGCCGAGATGCTCAAGACGCTCAAGCCCGAGCTGTTCGCCAACGAGAAGTTCGGCGTCATCACGGTCAAGGACATCATGTCCGAGCTGGAAAAGCCCGGCCGCGACCCGCGCCCGGACTTCAAGGTGGCGCGCTTCAACGACGGCGTGGAGGACATCAAGGACCTGACCGAAGGCATGGTGCTGGAGGGCACGGTCAGCAACGTGGCCGCCTTCGGCGCCTTCGTCGACCTGGGCGTGCACCAGGATGGCCTGGTCCACGTGAGCCAGCTGTCCAACAAGTTCGTCAACGACGCGCGCGAGGTCGTCAAGACCGGCGACATCGTCAAGGTCAAGGTGCTGGAGGTGGACGTGGCGCGCAAGCGCATCAGCCTGACCATGAAGCTCGACGCCGCGCCCGCGCGCCGCGATGCCCCGCGCGAGAACCGCTTCGAGCACGGCGGCGCGCGCCAGCGCCACGGCGGTGGCGGCCGGCAGGAGGCCGCGGCGCCCTCGGCCATGGCCTCGGCCTTCGCCAGGCTGCAGGCCGGCAAGCGTTGAAGCAGGGCGCACGCGGCGGGCAGACACCATGCAGGCGACCAGCGCCCAGGTCCGTGAGCCGGAGCTGCCCAGCAGCCCCAGGCTCATCGCGCTGCTGCTGACCGAACTGGCCCGGCCCGCGCCGGACCTGCGCCGCACCAGCCAGCTGTTCTGCGGCGACCCGGCGCTGGCCATGCGGCTGCTGCGGCTGGCCAATGCCGTGCACCGCGAGGACACGCGCGGCGTCATCAGCGTGGCCCAGGCACTGGCGCTGCTGCCGACCGAGGCCTTGCGCCCGCTGGCCGAGGCGGCCGCGCGCGCCAGCGTGCCCAATGCCGTGCCGGGGCTGTCGTTGCCGCAGTTCTGGCGCTTCAGCCTGCAGGTGGCCAAGCTCGCGCGCGCGCTGGCCGCCAGCGTCCGCCAGAACCGCGCCGTGGCCTACACCGCCGGCCTGCTGCACGCCGTGGGCGAACTGGTGCTGCACGCCGCGGCGCAGGACGACATGGCCTCCGTCAACCTGATCGCCGGCCTGTGCGACGCGCGCCGCGCCAAGCTGCAGCAACGCATGCTGGACACCACCTATGCCGCGGCCGGCGCCACGCTGGCGCAGCAGTGGCAGTTTCCGGGCCCCCTGGTGGATGCGCTGCGCTACCAGCTCGCCCCGTTCGAGAACGAGGTCTACGAGCCGCTGGCCGGCCTCGTGCACCTGGCGGCCTGGCGTGCGCGCGCCCAGGAGTCGGGCTACGACGAACGTGCGCTGGCCACCAGTTTTCCGGGCGAGGTGGGCCTGGCCCTGGGCCTGGACATCGACATGGTGCTGCAGCAGGACCCGATCGACTGGGGCGGCGGCGACGCCGCCCACTTCTGATGCCAAAGAACCCCCAAGAGCTGCTGACGCCGACCATGCGCGGCGTGATCGACCGCATGCACCGCGCCGGCCGCCCGCCGCTGCACAGCCTGCCCCCCGCGCAGGCGCGCGCCGCCTATGCGCTGGGCGCCGGCGTGCTGGACATCCCGCCGCGGCCGCTGGCGCGCGTGCAGGACCTGGCGCTGCCCACGCGCGACGGCGCAAGCCTGCCGGCCCGCCTGGTGGCGCCCGCCGCCGCGGCACCGCTGCCGGTGCTGCTGTACCTGCACGGCGGCGGCTTCACGATCGGTTCGGTCGAGACGCACGACACGCTGTGCCGCGAACTGGCGCACCAGGCCGGTTGCGCCGTGCTGTCGCTGGACTACCGGCTCGCGCCCGAGCACCGCTTCCCGGCCGCGCAGGACGACGCCTGGGACGCCTTGCAATGGCTAGCCGCCGAGGGCGCGACGCTGGGCCTGGACACCGCGCGGCTGGCCGTGGGCGGCGACAGCGCCGGCGGCACGCTGGCCGCGGTCTGCGCCATCGCCGCGCGCGACGCCGGCCTGCCGCTGGCGCTGCAGCTGCTGTTCTACCCCGGTTGCGCGGCCTTCCAGGACACGCCCTCGCACCAGCGCTTCGCCGAAGGCTTCGTGCTCGAGTCCGCCAGCATCGATTGGTTCTTCGACCAGGTGCAGCCCGACCGGCCGGCGCGTGCCGACTGGCGCTTCGCGCCGCTCAACGCGCCCGACGTCGACGGCGTGGCCCCGGCCTGGATCGGCCTGGCGGAATGCGATCCGCTGGTCGACGAGGGCGTGCTGTACGCCGACAAGCTGCGCACCGCCGGCGTCGCGGTGGATCTGGAGATCTACCGCGGCGTGGTGCACGAATTCATCAAGATGGGCCGCGCCATCCCGCAGGCGCGCATGGCGCATGCCGATGCGGCGCGCGCGCTCGCCATGGCCTTGCAGACCGCAGGAGGAGACACCGCATGAAACGCCAGGACGTCCGCTTCTTCCACCGCCTGCGCGTGCGCTGGGTCGAGGTGGACATGCAGAAGATCGTCTTCAACGGCCACTACCTGATGTACTTCGACACGGCCGTCACCGCCTATTGGCGTGCGCTGGCGCTGCCTTACGAAGAAGGTTTCGCGGCCCTGGGCGGAGAGCTCTACGTGAAGAAGGCGACGGTGGAGTACCACGCCTCGGCCCGCAACGACGACCAGCTCGACGTGGCGCTCAAGTGCGAGCACGTGGGTCGCAGCTCGATGCGCTTCGCCGGCGCGATCTTCCGCGGCAACCAGCTGCTGATCACGGGCGAGCTCATCTACGTGTTCGCCGATCCCGCCGAGCAGAAGTCGCGCCCGGTGCCCGACGCGCTGCGCGCGCTGCTGCTGGACTACGAGGCCGGCCGGTCCGTGACGGAACTGCGGCTGGACGGCTGGGAGGCCCTGCAGGCCGACGCGCGCCGCGTGCGCACCGAGGTCTTCATCGAGGAGCAGGGCATCGCGCGCGAGGACGAGTGGGACGCAGCCGACGCCACCGCCGTGCACGCCGTGCTCTACAACCGGCTGGGCCAGCCGCTGGCCACGGGCCGGCTGCTGCAGCATGCGCCCGGCGTGGCCAGGATCGGCCGCATGGCCGTGCGCCACATGCTGCGCGGCGCCAACCTGGGCGCCGGGATCCTGCAGGCCCTGGTGCAGGCCGCGGCCGCGCGCGGCGACCGGGAGGTCGTGCTGCACGCCCAGCGCAGTGCGGAGGGCTTCTACCGCCGGCTGGGCTTTGCGGCGCGCGGCGAGCCCTTCGACGAGGTCGGCATCGCCCACGTCGAGATGGTGCTGCCGCTCACGGCGTAGCCCGAAAACACGGTCCTAGACGTCGGCCAGCAGGGCGTAGGGCAGGGGCTGCAGCTGCAGCGCAGGGCCGGCGGCGCTGCCGGCGCGCAGTTCGCCGGCTTCGGCCGCCGCGATCTGCACCGAGACCACCGCATCCCAGCCGCCGGCGGGGTTGGCTGCGGCCTGCACCACGGTGCCCGTGGGCTGCTCGGCATCGCCGGCCTGGAACACCTCCTGGCCGGCGGCCAGTTCGGCATCGGCATGCACGACGTAGGCCCGGCGCTTGAGCGTGCCGCGGAACTGGCTGCGCGCCACCACCTCCTGGCCCGGGTAGCAACCCTTCTTGAAGCTCACGCCGCCGACCGACTCGTAGTTCAGCATCTGCGGCACCAGCACCTCGAACAGCGGCTGCGCGACCAGCACCACGCCGCTGCGCACCTCGGACAGCTGCCAGTCCGCCAGCGGCAGGGCCGGCGCCGACGCCACCGCGTCCGGCAGGGCAGCCTGCGCCGGCAGCACCAGCAGCGCGCGCGGCTGGCCGTCGGCCGGGTACAGCGCCACCGCCACGCCGCCGGCGACCTCGCGGCGGTGCCAGGGCGCGGGTTCGCCGTCCAGCAGCGCGGCCGCGCTGGGGCCCAGTGCGCCGAACAGCTGGAACTCCGCGGTCGCATCGCGCAGCCTGGCCTTGGCGCGCATCACGAACATGGACAGGCGCTTGAGCGTGGGCGCCAGCAGGTCGCGCGCGCAGACCAGCAGCACCTGGCCGTCGGTCCAGCGCAGGCCGACGAAGCTGGCCTGCATGCGGCCCTTGGGGGAGCAGAAGGCGGCCAGGCGGGCCTGGTCGGGCGCCGCGAGCACGAAGTCCTGGGTCAGCTGGCTGTGCAGGAACTTGGCGGCTTCCTCGCCCTGGACGGCGATCACGCCCAGATGCGTCAGTGGCGCGAGGCCATTTCGGGTGTCGGGAGTGGGTTGCATGCGCTGAATTATCATGGCCAGCTCTTGTTCTCCTGGCTTGTAGGGCTGCTGTGCGTCGTGGGCTGATGGTGTTGTTGGTGTTGGCCTGCGCGGCGGCGGCGGGTGCCTGGTGGTGGCTGGACCAGCCCCTGCGGCTGGCCCGCGCGCCGGTGGAACTGAACATCGCGCCCGGCACCAGCGCCCGGGCCATCGCCAGCGCGGCCACCGAGGCCGGCGTGCAGGCGCCGGACTGGGCCTTGTTCGGCTGGTTCCGCTTGTCGGGCCAGTCGCGCCTGATCAAGGCCGGCAGCTACGAATTCGCGCCCGGCACGACGCCGCGCCAGCTGCTGGACAAGCTGGTGCGCGGCGAGCAGGCCCTGCGCGCCGTGACCTTCGTGGAAGGCTGGACCTTCCGCCAGATGCGCCAGGCCCTCGCCAGGGCCGACCGCATCCAACCCGACAGCCGGGCCCTGGACGATGCCGCGCTGATGGCCGCGTTGGGCCGGCCCGGTGTCGCGCCCGAGGGCCGCTTTTTCCCCGACACCTACAGCTACGCCAAGGACAGCAGCGACCTGGCCGTGCTGCGCCAGGCCCTGCAGGCCATGGACAAGCAGCTGGACGCGGCCTGGGCCCAGCGCCTGCCCGGCGTCGCGCTCAAGACGCCCGAGCAGGCCCTGGTGCTGGCCAGCATCGTCGAGAAGGAGACGGGCCACGGCGAGGACCGTGCCGACATCTCCGCCGTCTTCCACAACCGGCTGCGCATCGGCATGCTGCTGCAGACCGACCCGACCGTGATCTACGGCATGGGCGAGCGCTTCGACGGCAACCTGCGCCGCAGCGACCTGCGCACCGACACGCCCTTCAACACCTACACGCGGCCCGGCCTGCCGCCCACGCCGATCGCGATGCCCGGCGCGCGCGCGCTGCTGGCGGCCGTGCAGCCCTCCGATTCCAAGGCCTTGTACTTCGTGGCGCGCGGCGATGGCACCAGCCATTTCAGCCATTCGCTGGACGAGCACAACCGCGCCGTCAACCGCTACATACGCGGACGTTGAGCCACATGCAGCCACCA
Source organism: Pseudorhodoferax sp. (assembly GCA_049840715.1). Taxonomy (GTDB): domain Bacteria; phylum Pseudomonadota; class Gammaproteobacteria; order Burkholderiales; family Burkholderiaceae_C; genus Pseudorhodoferax. The sequence goes on along the minus strand of JASGJO010000029.1, from coordinate 193,129 downwards.
CGCGGACTCTTCATCAGCTTCGAAGGCATCGACGGCGCCGGCAAGTCCAGCCACATCGCGGCGCTCGCCGATGCCTTCCGCGCCCCAGGGCCGCACCGTCACGCAGACGCGCGAGCCGGGCGGCACCCCCGTGGCCGAGCGGCTGCGCGAACTCGTGCTGCACGAGGACATGGATGCGCTGACCGAAGCCCTGCTGGTGTTCGCCGGCCGGCGCGACCACCTGCGGCGCGTGATCGAGCCGGCCCTGGCGCGCGGCGAGGTGGTGCTGTGCGACCGCTTCACCGACGCCACCTTCGCCTACCAGGGCGCCGGCCGCGGCTTCGACCTCGGCGTGCTGGCTTCGCTGGAGCAATGGGTGCAGGCCGACGCGGGCCTGCCGGCCGGGCAGCTGCGCCAGCCCGACATGACGCTGTGGTTCGAACTGGCGCCCGAAGTCGCGGCGCAGCGGCTGGCCGCGGCGCGCGCGCCCGACCGCTTCGAGGCCGAGCCCGCCGCCTTCTTCGCCCGCGTGCATGCGGGCTATGCGCAGCGTGCCGAGGCCGCGCCCGCGCGCTTCGTGCGCATCGCGGCCGATGCCACGCGGCACGCGGTCTGGCAGCAGATCACGGCGGCCATGGTGCGGCGCGGCTGGCTGGCCATCATGGTCGCCGCGCAGGCGGGGCCGCGATGAGCCTGGCGCCCTGGCTGCGGCGCCAGCGCACCGGCCTGCTGCGCTCAGCGCGGCCACGCCTGGCTCCTGCACGGCCCGTCCGGCCTGGGACAGTACGAACTGGCGTTGGAGCTGGCGCGGGCCTGGCTGTGCGAACGCGTCGACAGACCGCAGGGGCAGGGCGCCTGCGGCGCCTGCGCCAGCTGCCACGCCATCGATGTGCGCGCCCATGCCGACCTGTGCGTGCTGCTGCCCGAGGTGGAGATGCTCGCGCTCGGCTGGCCGCTGGACGAGAAGGCCCAGCCCGAGATCGACGACAAGAAGCGCAAGCCCAGCCGCGAGATCCGCGTCGAAGCCATGCGCGCTGCCGTGGAGTTCGGGCAGCGCACCAGTGCGCGGGGGCGCGGCAAGGCGGTGCTGGTGTTTCCGGCCGAACGCATGAACACCATCAGCGCGAACGCCTTGCTCAAGACGCTGGAGGAGCCGCCGGGCGATGTGCGTTTCGTGCTGGCCACGGGCGCGGCGCACCTGCTCCTGCCCACCATCCGCAGCCGCTGCATGGGCCACCAGATGGCCTGGCCCAGGCCGCAGGAGGCGCAGGACTGGCTGCAGGCGCAGGAGGGTGTCGCGGCGGCCGACGTGCCAGTGCTGCTGGCAGCCGCCGGCGGCCGGCCCGAAGAGGCCCTGCGCATGCACGGGGCCGGCCGCAGCGCGCGCGCCTGGAGCGCCCTGCCGCAGGCCCTGGCGCGCGGCGACATGGGCGCGGTCGGCGGCTTGGCGCCCGCCGAACTCATCGACGCCATGCAGAAGCTCTGCCACGACCTGCTGCGCGTGGGGCAGGGCGCGGCGCCGCGCTTCTTCGCGGCCGCCGACCTGCCACCGCCAGCCCGGCTGGACACCTTGCTGCAGTGGTCGCGCAAGCTGCAGGACAGCGCCCGCATCGCCGAGCATCCCCTGAACGCCGGCCTGATGCTGGAGTCCCTTGTTGCGCTTGCGAAAAGCGCCCTAAACTCGCGCCCACCATGAGCAGTCCCGCCCCGGCACCGCGCCCCAGCGTCATCCAGCTGGCCATCAAGGAGAAGGCCGCCCTGTACGCGGCCTACATCCCCTTGTTCGCCGAAGGCGGCATGTTCATCCCGACCTCGCGCGAGTACCAGCTCGGCGACGACGTCTATGTCCTGCTGTCCCTGCCGGAAGACCCGCAGCGCTACCCGATCGCCGGGCGCGTGGCCTGGGTCACGCCCTCGCGCGCGTCGGGCAACCGCACGCAGGGCGTGGGCATCCAGTTCCCCCGGGACGAGAAGTCGCGCCAGCTCAAGGAAAAGATCGAGGACCTGCTGAGCGGCCACCTGATGTCCGACCGGCCCACCCAAACCGTTTGATTTCGCACGCCGGCCCGCCTGCCGGTGCTGCCAGCGCATGTACACCGATTCGCATTGCCACCTGAGCGACCCCGACCTGCTGGCGCGGCTGCCGCAGATTCTCGACGACATGGCCGCCGCGCAGGTCGACCGCGCGATGTGCATCTGCACCACGCTGGAAGAGTTCGACACCGTGCACGGGATCGCCATGGCGCACCCGCAGGTCTGGGCGACCGTGGGCGTGCATCCCGACCAGGAGGACGTGCAGGAGCCCGGCCTGGACGACCTGCTGACGCGCGGCCGCCTGCCGCGCGTGCTGGCCATCGGCGAGACCGGCCTAGACTACTACCGCCTGGGCGAGCGCAGCGTGGCCGACGTGGCCTGGCAGCGCGAGCGCTTCCGCACCCACATCCGGGCCGCGCGGCAGCTCGGCAAGCCGCTGGTCATCCACACCCGTTCGGCCTCGGACGACACGCTGGCGATCCTGCGGGAGCAGGGCGAGGACGGCTCGGCCGGTGCCGCCGGTGGCGTGTTCCATTGCTTCACCGAGACCGAAACGGTGGCCCGTGCGGCGCTGGACCTGGGGTTCTACATCTCCCTGTCGGGCATCCTGACCTTCAAGAACGCGCAGGACCTGCGCGACATCGCCGGCTTCGTGCCGCTGGACCGCCTGCTGATCGAGACCGACAGCCCCTACCTGGCCCCGGTGCCGCACCGTGGCAAGACCAACCAGCCGGCCTGGGTGCCGCATGTCGCGGCCCAGATCGCGGCCGTGCGGGGCCTGGCCGTGGAGGCGGTGGCCGCGCAGACCAGCGCCAACTTCGACACTCTTTTCCGGCCGGAGGCGGCATGACGGCGCATCTGCAACGGCGCCAGTGCCTGGCTGCGCTGCTGCTGGGCAGCGCAGGCTGGGCCCGCGCGGGCTCGTACGACGATTTCTTCGCCGCCATCAGGAAGGACGACGCGGCGGTCGTGGCCGACCTGCTGCGGCGCGGCTTCGACCCCAACACGCGCGACCCGAACGGCCAGCACGGCCTGTACCTGGCGATCCGTGCGCACTCTGACCGGGTGGCGCAGACCTTGATCGACTGGCCGAAGACCGAGGTCGAATCGCTGAACAAGGCGGACGAAAGCCCGCTGATGGCGGCGGCGCTGGACGGCCGGCTGGAGCTGTGCAGGAAGCTCATCGCGCGCGGCGCGGCGGTCAACAAGACGGGCTGGGCGCCGCTGCACTACGCCGCGACCAACGGGCACCTGGAGGTGATGCGGCTGCTGCTCGAAGAGCATGCCTTCGTCGATGCGGAGTCGCCGAACAAGACGACGCCCTTGATGATGGCCGCGCGCTACGGCAGCCTGGAGGCGGCCCGGCTGCTGCTGCAGGAAGGCGCGGAGCCGCTGCTCAAGAACGAGCAAGGCATGACCGCCATCGATTTCGCGAATTCGGTCAACCGCGGCGACGTGGCCAGGCTCGTCGGTGATGCGGTGCGGCAGCGCCAGCCCAGGGGAAAATGGTGAAATTGCTGACGAACGGCTGACACGAAGCCTGTTTTGTGATTTATTTTTCCATCCCACGACCTATAGTCGCGTCTGTTTGCATCGTTCCAGAAGGCAATGAATACTCCTGATCACCATTTGACGGCGGTCTACTTGCTCGCAGCAAGCGTCCTGCTGCCGTTGGTGATCGTGGGCGTGTGGCGCTACCTTGCCAGGCGGCAGCACCGCAAGGCGCAGGAAGCCATGCGCCGCGGCAACCAGTTGCACCGCAACTGGCTGGAGGCCAGCGAGACCGACCGCGAGCAGGCCAGGGGAGGCTGAAGGCGTCCGTTCAGGGCGATGCTTTGAACGGTGTGTCGTCAAGCCGCGGCACGCCCTCGCCGGACAGGATCTCGCGCGTGTCCTCGGGCAGTTCGCGCGCACGCGCTTTCAGCATCTCGTAGCGGTCCTGCGCCACCGCGCTCGGCGCGCCGTCGTCGCGCAACACCACGGGCCGCAGGAAGACGAGGAGGTTGGTCTTGGCGCGCGAGCGGCTCCACGAGGAGAACAGCTTTCCGAGCAGGGGCAGTTCGCCCAGCCAGGGGATGCGCACGGCATCGCTGGTGTAGCTGTCCTCGATGAGGCCGCCCAGCACGACGATGCGGCCCTGCTGCACCACCACGGTCGACTCGATCGAGCGCTTGTTGAGGGTCGGGCCGGCATCGGTGGTGCCCGGCGTGGTGGTCGACGAGACCGAGGAAGTCTCCTGGTAGATGGTCATGCGCACCGTGCCGTCTTCGCCGATCTGCGGCCGGATGCGCAGCGTCACGCCGACATCCTTGCGCTCGATGGTCTGGTAGGGATTGCTCGAACTCGATGAGGTCGTGTAGCTGCCGGTGACCATGGGCACGTTCTGGCCCACGATGATGCGCGCCTCCTCGTTGTCCAGGGTCATGAGATTGGCCGTCGACAGGATGTTGCTGCCCGACATGGATTCGATGGCCTGCGCGACCGTCCCCAGCGTGAGGTCGGCCGTGGCGCTGGTGCTGAGCCCGAACAGTTCCTTCCACTGGATGCCCACGTCGAGGGTCTTGCTCGCGTCGATCTCGACCACGAGGGATTCGACATACAGCTGCGCACGCCGGATGTCCAGGTGTTCCACCACCGCGCGCACCTGCTGGTACAGCGGCTGCGGCGCCGTGACGATCAGGGCGTTGCTGGCCGGATCGGCCTGGATGAATCCGCCGACCGAAGGCTGGGCCACGGCGGAGACCGCGGATGCGGATGCGGCGGATGCAGTGGAGGAAGAGGTCGAAGCGGCGCCTTGCGCACTGGCCGGCAGTGTGCTGCCTGCCGCGCCGGCCGACGCGGTGCCGGTCGATGGGCTGGCGCTGCCGTCGCGCCGGCTGCTGTCCACGGGGAACGCCGCGCGCAACACCGCGGCGAGCCGCACGGCGTCGGTGTTGCGCAGATGGATCACGTGGACGTTGCTGCCTCCCGCACCCGTGCTGCGCGGAACATCCAGGCGCGCGATCAACTGGCGCACGGCAGCGAGCCGCACCGCGTTGGGCGCCTTGACGAGCAGGGCGTTGGACGAAGGATCGGGAACCACCATGGTGGGGCTGGCCGCCCCCGATGCAGCCGCGGGCGCCGCCTGGGACGCCGCGGCGGCCCCGGCCGAGGCGCCTGTGGTCGATGAACCCTCCAGCAGGCTGCGCAGCAGCGGCGCGAGATCCGTGGCCACCGTGTGCTGCAAAGGCACGAGCTCCACGTCCGTCGTGCTCGGAATGTCCAGCTCGGCCAGCAGCGCCTCGATCCGGGCCAGGTTGCTCAGGTAGTCGGTGACGACGAGGCTGTTGGTCCCGGCGTTCACGTTGAGCGTGTTGTTCGGGCTGATCAACGGCCGCAGCACGGGAACCAGGTTGCCGGCGTTCTCGTGCACCACCCGGAAGATCCGCGTGGCCACCACGTCGGCCCGCCGCGACAAGGGATCGGGCCGTGCCGCATCGCCCATGGTCTTGGCGTCCGCCTCCGGCACGATCTTGAGCAAGCCGTTCGATTGCACGATGGCGAAGCCGAGCCCGCGCAGTGCCGTGCCGAAGCGGCCGTAGGCTTCGCTCGGCGTCACCGGTTCATCCGTGACGAGGTTGAGCTTGCCGTGGACACGCGGGTCGACCAGGATCGAGCGCCCGAGGATCAGGCCCACGGTGCGGGACACCTCGTCGATCTCCGCGCCGATGAAGTTGAGCGTGACCGGATCGCGCGTCGCCGGGTGCGCGGGGCCCAGCAATGCGGCTTGCAACACAAGGCCGAGCATGGCGCGGCGGACTTTCTGGGATGGGAAGGGCGGCATGGCACGAGACATTTGCGCCCGCCGGCACGGCGGTGGCGCAAGGGCGGAGTCGTTGGGAGATGCGTTGCCCTTGTCGGGCAGCAGTTGGCGGCCATGGCGGCCTGCGTTGTCGATGCCCGCCATCGTAGGAACGCGCGGGCCGCCGCGCCATGAAGCAAAGTGAAGTTGGGTAAATCCGCCGTGCCAAGCATGATGCCCATCTCACAATGGATGCGGCGCACATCCCGTCATCGGATGCCCAAACGCCGTGAGGCCGGCGCCCCGGGGGGCCTACCGCGCGATGCGTGCCTTCATGGCGCACGCGTGGCAACGACCGCGCAGCGCGAAGACGACATCGTCGACCTCGAAGCCTTCCGCGGTCGCTGCGGCCTGCAGCCGCTTGCGCAAGGCGGATGCATCCAGACTTCGAACGCGCTGGCAGTGGGAACACACCAGATGGGTCATCATGTTGCCGCGGCGGACGACGAACACCGTGGGGCTGTTTTCCAGAGCGTGGCGCTCCACGAGCTGCGCCGCCACCAGTTCCGCGAGCACCTTGTAGATGCTGGGAACACTGATCTGGGCACGACGGTTTTGCAGGTGCAGGTACAGCGCGTCGACAGTGGCGCCGCCGTTCTCGGCATCCAGTGCCAGCAGGCTTTCCAGCAGGTGGATGCGCAACCGCGTCGGCTTCCTGGCGCACTGCCTCCACATCGCCAGCGCGGCCTCGGTCAGAGCGGCATCGGTGCGGCTGCCGAGCGCGGGTTGTTCAGGGGGCATGGTCCAGCCACCGATGAAGGCTGCAGGTCGTTCCGAGGGCGCTGGCTGCGGCATGGGCCGTCCGCCGTCTGCGCGGCTTGTCGAGAAGAAGTTGCATGGCTTGCCGAGGGGGGATCGACTGGCTGGCAAAGGCGACCTTGGAGACCGGTGGCAGTCCCCGCGGCGCCCCACGATGGATCTACTTGGTGAGCTTCAGATTGCCCGCATTCGTCGCACGCAGCATGTAGACACCGCCGTTGTGACTGATCATGAGCGTCCGGTGGCCTTTGAACAGCGTGTCGCTGTCGACGGGCGGGGTCGCCAACGGCGGATTCGAGCCGAAGCCGCCTTGCCGCGCGGCCTCGCGCTCGTCGTGAAGCGGATGGAAGATCGGATGTGATGTCATGGCATCGATACGGCTTGCGTTGAGGGGGTGCGGCGCACGGCGTGTCACGCCATCGCGCCGATCACTTGAAGCCGGCCCGGTCCAGCATCTGCTGCACCTTGGGCTGGTTCTCGGCGACCGCGGACACGGGGATGGTTTCCGACTTGAAGCCGCGCGGGCTCATGGCCTTCAGCGCAGGGTTGTCGATCTCGATGCCGCGGGCGGTCGGCCATTCGTTGTTGCCGTTGGCGAAGTAGTTCTGCGCCTGCGGCGTCGCCAGGTATTCCAGGAAGGCGATGGCGTTGGCACGGTTCTTCGCATGGCGGGCCACACCGCCGCCGGCGATGTTCACGTGCGTGCCCCAGGTGCCCTGGTTCGGGAAAGACACGGCCACCTTGTCGGCGACGGCCTTGTCCTCGGGCTTGTCCGAGCGCATCAGGCGCGCCATGTAGTAGCTGTTGGTGATGGCGATCTGGCACTCGCCCGAGGCGACGCCGCGGATCTGATCGGTGTCGCCGCCCTTGGGCGCGCGGGCCAGGTTGGCCACCACGCCCTTGAGCCAGTCCTCGGCCTTGGACTCGCCCAGGTGCAGCGACACGGCGCTGAACAGGCTCAGGTTGTAGGGGTGCGAGCCCGAACGGATGCAGATGCGGCCCTTGTTGCGCGGATCGCCGAGCTTCTCGTAGGTGTCCACGTCCTCGGGCTTCACCATGGCCTTGTCGTAGACGACGATGCGGGCCCGTCGAGGACAGGCCGAACCAGTAGCTGCCGCCATCGGCCGCCGGCTTGCTGCGCAGGTTGGCCGGGATGGCGGCGTCCAGCTTGTCCGAGCGGATGGACTGGAACAGACCGTCCGCCTCGAGCCGGTACAGGCGGGCGGCATCGACGAGCAGGATCACATCGGCGGGCGAGGCCGCGCCTTCCGTCTTCAGGCGCGCGACCAGGCCGGCATCGTCGGAGTCGATGCGGTTGATCTTGATGCCGGTGGCCTTGGTGAAGTCGGCGTAGAGCGCTTCGTCGGTGCTGTAGTGGCGCGCCGAGTACAGGTTCAGTTCCTGCGTTTGGGCGAATGTACCAGCGCAGGCCAGGACGCTGGCGAGGGCAAGGAGTTTCTTCATGGGCGTTGGGATGGAGAACAGATAGAGGGGGTGCGGCGAGCGGTCAGGAAGCGGCACGCCGCGGGGTGGGGTGGCCTTGCACGGCGGCTTGCAGGCAGTCGGCGCACTGCGTCTGGATCAGCACGGACCTGCCGCCGAGCGGAAAGCCGTGTTGCGCGCAGAACCGCGCGAGCTGCGCGCTCAGTTCCGCATCGGTGCCCGCGACATGCCGCTGGCAGGTCTTGCACAGCACCTGGTGCGACGGCGCGCTGCCGCGCTCCTTGATCCAGCACAAGGCATGGCCGCCGTCCATGCGGCTGCGCTCGACCAGGCCGTGCTCCACGAGCGAACGCACGGCGCCGTACAGGGACGGGACGGCGACGGAGTGCCCCCGCCCGAGCAGGGCCTGCGCCATGTCATCCACCGTCATGGGACGGTCGGGCGCTTCGCCGAGCAATTCCAGCACCGCGACGCGCAAAAGCGTGCTGCGCAGACGCACACGCCGCAGCAGGGCGTGTGCATCGTCCGGCGGGGCGTCCGCGGTGACGGTGGCCACTCGAAGCATGGGGCGGGCCGTGCAGTCGTGGTGGGGTCAGAACGAGGCGTTCAGCGCCACGCGGTAGGCACGGGGAGAGCCCGGCGTGATGTTGTTGTTGTTGTGCGCGTTCGCGTAGTACTCCTTGTCGAACAGGTTCTCCACGTTCAGCTGCACGCCCAGGTTCTTGTTGACCTTGAAGAACACCGCGGCGTCGAAGCGCGTGTAGCCGGGCAGCTCGACGTTGGCTGCGGCAGCGGCCTGCTCATTGGAGGCGAACGACTTGGTGCGGTGGATGACGCCGAGGCCGGCGCCCCAGGCGGGCGTGAAGTCGTAGCGGTTCCACAGCGACAAGGTGTGCCGCGGCACCTGACCGACTGCACGCCCGTCGCTCACCGCCGTCGTGGTATCGGCTGCATAGCGCGCGTCGCTGTAGGTGTAGCCCCCGGCGACGGACCAGACCGGGGTGATGTTGCCGCTCACGCCCAGCTCGAAGCCTTCGGTGCGCTGGCCTTTGACCAGGATCGAACGCGTCACATCGGCAGGATCGGGAACCGCGACGTTGGTGCGGTCGAGACGGAACACGGCCGCCGTCACGGCCAGGTTGGGCTGTACATCCCACTTGGCGCCCAGCTCGTAATTCTTGAACTTCTCGGGAGTCAGCGCGGCATTGATCGTCGTCAGCGAGGCCAATTGCTCACCCGCGCGCGGTTGGTAGGCGATGCTGTAGTTCGCGTAGAGCGACAGGTTCGGCATGGCTTTGTAGATCACACCCAGGCGTGGCGACAGCAGGTTGTCCGAGGCATCGACACGGCCGCCTGTGCGCCGGTTCAGGAAGTCGGTCTTGAAGTGGTCGACACGCACACCGCCGACGAGCTGCCACTGCGGGCTGAGTTCGATCTGGTCCTGTAGGTAAAAGGCCGCGACTTTGGCCGTGCTTTCGTTGTTGGCGTCGTTGGCGTTCTGACGGAAAGTGACCGGCTGCGTGGCGATCGGGTTCGACAGCGGCACGTTGACGCTGGCCACAGTGTTGTTGAAGAAGCCCGTCTCGCGGAAGTTGGTCGTCTCCTGGCGTCCCAATTCCATGCCGGCCAGCAGCTTGTGCTTGATGGCGCCGGTGGTCAGGTTGTAGGTCAGGTCGGTCTGGTTGAACACGCTCTTGCGCGCGGTCGCGTTGTTGTACGCGCCGATGGAAACCAAGCCAGCAGACGTGACCGCACCCGAGGCGAATACGTTTTGGTAGAACTTGTCTTGGTCGGCTACACGCAGGCGGTTGCGCAGCAGCACGCCGCCGCCGAACTCGTGCTCGACCGACAGGTTGAACGCATCCAGCCGCGACCAGGTCGGGCTGCCCGCCGCATTGCCGAAGAAGGTCGACGGGTCGGTGGCCACAGGCCGGCCTTGGTATGAGGGAATGCCGCGGTCGGCAATGCGGTCGTCGCGGAAGTGCTCGTAGCCCACGGTCACCAGGGTGCGCCGGTGGCCTTCCACGACAGCGTCGGATTGATACCGGTGCGGCGCAGGAACACGCCGTCGCGGTAGCTGTCCGAGTCCTCGTGCATGGCGTTCAGGCGGAACGCGAGGCTGTCGTTGATGGCCTGGTTCAGGTCGATCGCCACGCGCTTGTTGCTGTCCGAACCCAGCGAGACCGAGCCTGCCATCAGCGGCGTCCAGTTGGCCTGCTTGGACACGCGGTTGATCAGCCCGCCGGTGGCACCGCGGCCGAAGATCATGGCGTTGGGGCCGCGGAAGACCTCCACGCGCTCGATGTTGTAGAGGTCGCGGTAGTACTGCACGTCGTCGCGCACACCGTCGATGTAGAAGTCCGCCGTGGTCGCGATGCCGCGGAAGATCGGCGTCTCGCGGTTGCCTTCGCCCTGGGCGAAGCCCACGCCCGGCACATAGCGCAGCGCCTCGGCCAGACCTTGGGAGGCCTGGTCGCGGATCTGGTCCTTGGTCACGACGGAGATCGACTGCGGCGTGTCGATCAGCGGCGTGTCGGTCTTGGTGGCCGTGGTGCTGCGCGTGGCGCTGTAGCCCTTGTCGAGCTCGCCCTGGACGGTGACGGCGGGCAGGGTGGAACTGGACTGGGCCATGGCCGCCGTCCAGGGTGCGGCAAGGCCGCCGGTGGCCACGAGCAGCTGGACAGCCAGTGCAACGGGATGGCGGGACAAGGTGCGAGCGCGCGAAGCGCCGGTCAGTTGGGAATGCATGGACAGTGAGGTTGGTGTTGACAGAACGCGGCCATGCCGCGGCGATCTGCAAGCGCCCCCATCCGAACGACGACCGGTCAGCCGATCAAATGAGAACCATTTTCAGGATCGGGCCGGACTGTAGGCGCGGATCAGTAGACTGTCAACTGCTACTGTTGCAAACCAACTTCACTATGCTGTTTCCCAATGAGCTTGGGATGCACCGTTCATTTCGTAGCACCTTGAAGTGCTACTGCATTCTTGTTCAACGCTGGGGCTTGTCCGCGCGCGTGCTGCGCACGCCGCTGATCTGGCCACGCACGGCCTTCCAGAAGTTCTCCGTGCCCTCGACGAGCCGCCACGCGTTGGAGCGGTGGGCCAGGACGCCCACTTCGGGCAGCACCTCCCGCAAGTGCTTGATGTCCAGGATCTTGCAGTACTTGCGGATCGTGCCCGGGCTGTGCATCAACATCACGACGCGCCAGCCGTAGTGCCGGCCCATCAGCACCATGCCGATGGCGCTTTCCAGCTCGTCCAGGTTGCCGTGGAAGTTGTCCACGGCGCGGTCGATGAGGCTGAGGATTTCGGTGTCGTTCACAGTCGGTGCTCGGGCTGAAGGTGGGCCAGTGTCGCAGAGGCCTGGCTATACTGGATGGGAATTGTTTGCGTTTGCGTACAAGTCGATTCCCCATGGTTGAAGCCGCTTTTCTGGTTCTGCGCGAATGCGCCGAGCTTCTGTTGATCGCCTGGGCGGCCCAGGCCTGCCTGATCCGGGCGCACCGCGAAGAACTCGTGCCGCGCCTGCGGCAGGGCATCGTCGCGGGCGTGGCGTTGGGAATGCTGCTCGTGGCCTGGATTGTCCGGCACCCCTGGACGCCGAGGGCGGAGGCCGTGCTGTCGATGCTGCTGGGCGCCAGCGTGCTGTTCATGGCCACGGCCATGCTCTCGTCCAAGGTCGCGATCCGCGACCATGTGGGGCGCTGGCTGCTGGCGGCCATCGAGGCGCGGTCCGCGCCGCTGATCGTGGCGGCATTCGTCGGCCTTGCGGCGCTGCGCGAAACGCTGGAGATCGGCCTGTTCCTGTATGCGGCCGAAGGCGCCGAAGGGTGGCCGATGCTGGCTGCCGGCGCGCTGCTGGGCGGCGCGGCCGCGGCGCTGGCCGCCATGGCGTTCCGGACATTGCAGTCCAGGATTCCACTGCTGGCCGTCTATCGCCTGTCCTCGCTGCTGCTGTGCCTGCTGGCCATCGAGCTCACGCTGGGCGGCCTCGGCCAGTTCCTGGCCACCTTCCCGCATCCCCCGCTGCCGGGATTCGGCGCGATGGTCGATCTCCTGACGCCCGAGCACACGGGCTTTCGGTACCTGTGCCTGGGGCTCATGCTCGTGCCGGCGGCCATGGTGCTGCGCAGCTGGTGGACCGAGGCAGGCGCGGAACGTTGAGGCGGCCGTTGCGCGCATCTGGGGGCGCCGCTGTGCAGCCCCGCAGATGGACACCGCAGCGAACCGGCGATCCGGCGACCTCCGTGTGGCGCCGATCCGCCGGACTTGCGAGATAATACGAATCGTTTGCGATCAACGCACCCTGATCTGGCATCGTTATTCCGCAAGCTTGCCAGATGCAAGGGCCTGCCAAGCCGTGGTCACGCGCTACTACAGAGAGTTGATCAACTACTTTTCCAAGATGCTGGGAAGCCGCGACGACGCGGCCGATCTGGTGCAGGAAACGTATGCCAGGGCGCTGTCCGCGGAACGCAAGGACGGCCCGCTCGAAGAACCCCGGGCGTTCCTCTACCAGACCGCCAGGAACCTGATGGTCGATCAGCATCGACGAAGCCAGGTGCGTGGCGCGGTGGACGACGAGGGGCTGGACGAGGTGCCGGTCTCCGCATCCGCGCAGCCCGAAGAGGTCTACGCTGCCACCCAACGCATGGAACGCCTGGTCCGGGTGATCGACGGCCTGCCGCCGCGTTGCCGCGAGGCGTTCCTGCTGCACAAGTTCGAGGGCATGTCGCACGCCGAGGTCGCCGCGCACATGGGCATCTCGCGCAACATGGTCGAGCGGCACGTCATGCTGGCGGTGATGGCCTGCCGCAAGAGCCGGCAATCCGATGGCGACCCCCTGCCAGACCGGGCGACGGCGGGGCCGCGGTAACCTGGCGGCACGCTGTTGCGCCAAGGACATCAGGTTTTTCCGGGGCCATCCGTCTACACCTTCAGAACCACAACGTCACGATGCCCCCATCCATGCCATCCACCCCCGCCGAACCGCTGTCGCCTTCGCGGCACGTTGGCGGCGCCGTGCCGGCCGTGGACGACAGCGACCTCCTGCAGCTGGACGGCGTGGCGTCGGCGGCGCTGCGGTGGTCGGTCCGGCGCATGGACGGGCTGGATGCCGCGCAGGAGGCCGCGTTCCAGCGCTGGCTGGCAGCCGATGCCAGGCACCGCCAGGAGTTCGAGGCCCTGCAGGACGTCTGGGCGTCCATCGACGCGCTTCCAGCCGGCGACGTGCATCGCTTCAGGCGCGAGGCGCAGGCCATCGCGCCGGTCGGCCGTCCGCAGCCGGCGCCGCGGCCCCGGCCGGCCGCGGAAAAGCCGCCCAGGCGGGCCTGGCTCCAGATCGCCTGGCCGCGCTTCGGCCTGCCGCAGGCGCTCGCGGCTGGCGTGCTGGCTGGCGTTCTGTGGGGTGGGCATGCGTGGTACCAGCAGCCCGTCTTCAGCAAGAGCTACGCCACGGCGCGCGGCCAGACCATGGCGGCCACGCTGCCGGACGGCAGCGTCATCACGCTGGACACGGGTTCGCGCGCCGAGGTGGCGCTGTACCGCGGGCGGCGGGAGGTGCGGCTGCCCGACGGCGAGGTGATGTTCGAAGTCCATCCCGATGCGGGGCGGCCGTTCGACGTGCTGGCCGGCCCGATGCGGATCACCGTGGTCGGGACGCGATTCTCGGTGCGGTACACCCCCGCGCTGCAACAGGGCCACGTGCAGGTGGCGGTGGAGGAGGGGCACGTGCGCGTGGCGCCCGCGCAAGACGTGCCGGGCGCCGGCACACCGCCCCAGGCGGTCGAACTGCACGCCGGCGACGCCGTCGTCGCCGACGCCCAGGGGCAGCTGGGCGCCGTGACGCATGGCGCGGCCGCCCGGGCGGCCCCCTGGCGGGAACGCCGGATCAGCTTCGAAGACACGCCGCTGGGCGAGGTGCTGCAGGAACTTGAGCGCTATGGCGACACCGGCCTGTCCATCACCGATCCTGCCGTGGCGTCGATGCGCATGAACGGAAGCGTCGACCTCCTGCGCCTGGCCGATTTCAGAGCCACGCTGCCGCTGGTCCTGCCCGTTCGCCTGGTGTCCCGCGGCGCCACGACGGAAATCGTTGCCAGCCGCCGCTAGACGCGGCGCACGTCCGCCCCAAAAAAATATTTGTAAAGCGACATCAGGTTTCCCGGATGTGCCGCGTTATCAGCATCGACTGATTTCGATTCGCATCACGGAGAGCCTGTTTCCATGTCCGCATTTCCGGACTCCCAGCGCCTGGGAGCCATCGCCCTTGCCCTTGTGCTCGCGCTGGGCGCGACCGGTGCAGCCGCCCAGGGTGCCGCATCCGTCCCCGCGCCCGTCAGCTTCTCGATCGCGGCCCAGCCGCTGGGTGCCGCGCTCAACGAACTGGCGCGGCAGGCGGGGCTGACCTTGCTTGCGGCGCCGGCGTTGGTGGCCGGCAAGCACGCCGCCGCGCTGCATGCGCGGCTCGCGCCCTTCGAGGCCCTGCAGCAGCTGCTCAAGGGCAGCGGCCTGGAGGCGCGCGTCGAGGGACGTGCCGTGGTGATCCGCGTGCAGGCCGATCCGGTGAGCACCAACACGCTGCCGCAGGTCCGGGTCGTCGCGAGCGCGGAGTCGGCCGTCCAGGGCTACGGCGCCGTGAGCAGCAGCACCTCTTCCAAGATCGAGATTCCGACGCTGGAGGACCCGCAGGTCGTCAACGTGATCACGCCGCAGTTGATCACCGACTACCAGGTGCGCAGCCTGGACGACGTCGCCAGGTTCGCCAGCGGCGTCGTGCAGAGCAACACCTACGGCAACACCGAGGACGGCCTCATCAAGCGCGGCTTCGGCACCAACACCGACGGCTCGGTGCTGCGCGACGGCGCACGCAGCGCGAGCCAGCACAAGTTCAGCGCCACCACCGAGCGCGTCGAGATCCTCAAGGGGCCTGCGTCGCTGCTATACGGAGCCCTGGAGCCCGGGGGCGTGGTGAACATCGTGACCAAGAAGCCGAAGACCGCGTTCCAGGGCGAGGTCGCGGTCAGCGGCACCAGCTACGGCGGCGGCACGGCCATGCTGGACATCACCGGCCCCGTTTCCGACAAGGGCCTCGCGTACCGCTTGATCGTGGAGCGCAAGCACGAGGACTACTGGCGCAACTTCGGCGTCAACGAGAGCACCTTGTTCGCCCCGTCGCTGCGCTGGAGCGGCAACGGCACCAGCGTGCTGCTGTCCTACGAGCGCAGCGACTACGTGCAGCCCTACGACCGCGGCACGGTGTTCATCGATGGCCGGCCGAGCGGGGCGGCCTACGAGAAGCGCTTCGACGAGACCTGGTCGGAGTCCAGGGGCCACAACGAGAACGCCAGGCTGCAGCTGGCCCATCGCCTGAATGCCGAGTGGGAGACCAAGCTCTCGTACAACTGGAGCAACAGCCTGTACGACGACCGCTTCGCCCGGCCCGCACAGATCACCGCGGCGGGGCAGCTGACGCGCAGCGCCGACGGCAACAAGGACGTGCACGAGCAGATCAGCCTGTTCGACTGGAACCTGCAGGGGCACGTGCAGTGGGGCGGCATGCGGCACGACCTGGTGCTGGGCGTGGATGCCGAGCGCAACGGCGAGACGCGTACCGACGCCTGGCGTGGCGCCGCCAACACCAGCTTCAACATCTTCGAGCCGCAGTACGGCAACCTGGCCGCGCCCTCCAACGTCAACGCGGCCACCAGCGGCTTCGTCTCGCAGATCAACAGCCGGTCGCTGTACCTGAAGGACAACTGGCACCTGAACGAGCGCTGGATCGTCGGCCTGGGCGCCCGCGCGCAGCACTTCAGCCACTACTACGGCATCGGCCGGCCGTTCGTGGTCCGCACCGACAACAGCATGGACGCGTTCCTGCCGTTCCTGGGCATGGTCTACAAGTTCAGCGAGCAGGTCTCGCTGTACGGCAACTACAGCCGCTCCTTCGTGCCGAACCGGGCCGACGCCAACACCGGCACGGCCTTCGATCCGGAGCAGGGCCGCAGCATCGAGGTCGGCGCCAAGTTCGAGCTGGCCTCCGGCCTGGGCATGACGGTGGCCGCCTACGACATCCGCAAGAAGAACCTGGTCGTGGCCGAGACCGATCCGCTGACGGGTTTGAGCTTCAGCCGCGCCCTGGGCCGGACCGGCTCGCGCGGCCTGGAGCTCGATGCCACCGCGCGGGTGGGCGAACGCTGGGACCTGATCGGAACCTACGCCTACACCGACGCGCGCATCCTGCAGGACCCGCTGCTGGGCGGCAACCGTTTGAGCAACGTGCCGCGCCATGCGCTGGGCCTGTACGCGAGCCACCGCGTCGCCGCGCCCGCGGACGGGGGCCAGTGGACCGTGGGCGGCGGCGCCCGCTACGTGGGCGCGCGCTGGGGCGACGACGAGAACACCTTCACCGTCGACGGCTACGCGCTGGCCGACCTGTTCCTGCGCTGGGAGACCCAATTGCTCGGCCGCAAGACCCGCCTGCAGTTCAACGTCAACAACCTGTTCGACCGCCAGTACTACCCGTCCAGCGCGGGCGCCATCCGCGTGAACGTGGGTGCGCGGCGCGAGATGCGGCTGCAGGCCAGCGTCGCCTTCTGACGCACGCAGGCACCGTCCGCGCGTCCCGACGGCACCACGGCGCCTCGATCCGGTTCGCATTTTTTCTTCTCCATCTCCATCGATCTCCATGAAGCTTCCATTCCGCATGAACCAAGTCGCCCTGGGCGTGCAGCGCTCCTGCTTGCTGCTGGCGCTGACGGCCAACCCGCTGCTGGCGCTGTCGCAGACCACGCCCCAGGCCGACGCGACGCTCAAGCCTGTCCAGGTGCAGGCGGACAGGTACAAGAACAACGAAGAAGAACTACGTGGCAGAGACCGCGGCGGGCGTGCTGCGCTCCGACGCCCCGCTGTTCGAGACCGCGCAGTCGGTCAGCGTGATCACCGGCCAGCAGATCGAAGAGAAGCAGATCAAGACGGTCGCGGAGGCCCTCGAGGGCGTGGCCGGGGTCGCAGCCGGCCCCTATGGCCGGCGCGGCTGGGACGACTTCATCATCCGGGGCCAGATTTCCTCGGCCCAGACCTATGTGGACGGCCTGCGCGCGCAGACGTCCACCAATGTCCTGCGCTCCGAGGACATCTTCGGCCTGGGCTCCATCGAGGTGGTCAAGGGCCCCACGTCGGTGGGCTTCGGCCTGGCCCTGCCAGGCGGCCTGGTCAACCTGACCACCAAGCGGCCCGTGGCGGAGACCTTCGCCCACGTGGGCCTGGGCTACGGCAGCTACGCCATGAAGGACGCCACCTTCGATGCCAACTACGCGCCCAACAACAGCCGCAAGGGCGCGGTGCGCGTCGTCGCGCACGTGCTGGACCAGCACGATCCGACGGACTACGTCTACTTCAAGAACCAGTACCTGGCAGCCTCCTACAACTTCGACCTGGACGGGCGCAACGACTGGTCGGTGATCGCCAGCTACCAGCACAGGAACTACATCCGCAACCAGGGTGTGCCGCGCAACTACCAGAACTACAGCCGCTCGGTCTTCATCGGCGAGCCGGACCGCAGCTACGACGTCGATGGCTACCGCATCGGCTCCAACTACGCGCACTACTTCGACAACGAGTGGGTGTTCCGCCAGAACCTGGCCCTGGTCAAGGGCAGCAGCTGGAGCGACTCGGTGTTCGGCGGGAACGACGCGCTCTTTCCCGTCGTGTCGCGGCAGATGAACTACCAGGACAAGCAGGACGTCAACATCGCGCTGGACAACTACCTGCAGCGCCACTTCAGGTGGAGCCGTGTCGACTACGAGCTGACCGTCGGCGTCGACATGATGAAGGAGCGCAGCGACTACTACCAGCGCGTGGACACCGTGAACGATCTCGACGTCAACAACCTGGTCTACGGCATTACCCGGACCGTGACCGGCAGGCCGCAGCACAACCTGACCTACAACCAGTACGTCGGCCTGTACCTGCGCAACACCATCAAGATCGACGACAAGTGGATCGTGGGCCTGTCCGGCCGGCACGACTGGACGCGCGTGGAGAGCCGCAACCAGCTCACCGGTGTCGTGACCGCCAATGCCGACAACGCCTTCACGGGCAGCGCGTCGCTGATGTACCGCGTCAACGACTTCCTCGCGCCCTATGTGAGCTACTCCACCTCGTTCATGCCGGTCACGGACGCTGGCGCCAGCGGCGCCCTGCTGAACCCGGAGGAGGGCAAGCAGACCGAGGTCGGCATGAAGTTCCAGGCCTTCGACCAGCGCCTGCAGGGCTACATCGCCTACTACGATCTCAAGCGCCGCAACGTCACCGAGACCTTCACCAATGCCGACGGCACGTCCTACTCCGTGCAGACCGGCGAGCAGATCACGCGCGGCTTCGAGGCGGAAGTCTCCGCCGCGCTGTCGCGGCAGTGGAACGTCTCGGCGGCCTACAGCTACATCCCCACGGCCAGGATCTCGGAGAGCCTGACGGCCAGCGACATCGGCAAGCGCATCAACCACGTGCCCAAGAATGCCGGCTCGCTGTCGACCCAGTACTACTTCAACGCCGACCGGCTGGGCTGGAGCGTGGGCGGGGGCGTGCGCATGCAGGGGGACCGCACGGCACAGCGCGGCACCGCCTTCGTCGACCTGCCGAAGTACACCCTGGTGGACCTGAACGCCGGCTACGAGCAGAAATCCTGGTCCCTCAACCTGGGCATCAAGAACCTCTTCGACAAGGAGTACCTGCAGGGCACGACGCCGAATGCGCAGCTGGTCAGCTTCGGCAGCCCGCGCACCATCGTCCTGAATGCCAAGCTCAAGTACTGATGCCATGGGCTCGCGGCACCGGTCCTGCCATGGGCCGGCGCGCAATGGGTTGACCTGATGCGCGGCTTCTCCCTGCCCCGGCCACGCCAGCTCTGGCGCCAGCTGCATTGGTGCATCGGCATCACGGCGGGCACGCTGCTGATGGCGATCGGCCTGTCCGGTGCCATCCTCTCGTACCGGGAGGAGGTGACGGACTGGCTCAACCCGGGCGGCCGCAGCGTGGCGGTGCGCGACCTGGCGGCACTGCAACCCAACGCGCTGCTCGCGGCCGGGCAACGCAGCCGGCCCGGCCGCGAGGTCGGCACCCTGACGGTGTTCGCCGTGCCTGGCGCGGCCGCGCGCATGGTGTTTGCGCCTTCGACCGGCCAGCGGCGTGGCGACACCGTGTACCTGGACCCCTACACCGGCGCGGCGCTGCCGCCGTTGCGGGGCGGGGAATTCTTCGAGACGGTGGACAGCCTGCACCGCTGGCTGCTGCTGCCGCGCGAGCCTGGCCGCGCAACCACCGGCGTGCTGGCCGTGGCCCTCTTGCTGCTGGCCGCGTCCGGCCTGGTGGTGCGCTGGCCGCGGCAATGGCGTTCCTGGCGCGCGTGGTTCGGCATCGCGCCGAAGCTCAAGACGCGCGCGCTGCTGGCGCGCTGGCATGCGGTGGTCGGCACCTGCGTGCTGCCGGTGTATGTGCTGTCGGCCGCGACCGGGCTGTACTGGTCGTTCGACGCCGTGCGCGACCAGGCCCATGCATGGTGGGGCGCGGCCCAGTCCGGCGCGCCGGAAGGCGGGCAGGGCGCCAGGATGCGGGCGGCCGAGCGCGCGGCCCGCCAAAGCCTGGCGGGGCTGGACATCGGCCCGGCCTGGACTGCCTTCGCGCAGCGGGCCGGCGCCGGCTGGAGCGAAGCCAGCATCCGCGCGCAGGGCGGGGCGCGCGCGTCGCTCCAACTGACCTGGCTGGACCGCAGCCCGGCCCACGAACGGGCCCGCAACCGCATGCGGCTGTCGCTGCCGCAGGGCGACGTGCTGCTCGACGAGCGCCACGACGCCAAGCCGACGGGCGAGCGCCTGCTGGCTGCGGTGTATCCCCTGCACGTCGGCAGCTACTTCGGCCCCGTGGGGCGCGCCGTGATGCTGCTGGCCGCGCTGGCGTTGCCGCTGTTCGGCATCAGCGGCTGGTGGCTCTACCTCGACCGCCGGCGGCCGTGTTCCCGGTCCACCGCAGCCGTGGCCGCCGCGCGGCGGCCGTTGGGCCGCCTCGATGCGCCGGGCGCGCAGCGCGAGTCCTGACATGGACGCTTGGACGAACCCGCCGCAGGCCCGCGCGCGCTGGAGCCGCCGCGCGCTGCTGGCCGCCGCCATGGCGGCCTGCGCGCTGCCGGCGCGTGCAGCGGGGCACGCGTCGCCGCGCGCGCTGAAGCCGGGAATGGGCAGCGACGCCGCCGACGGCGTCTTCCCGCGCCGGGTGCAGCACCACCTGGGCGCGACCACCGTGCTGCGGGCGCCGCGGCGTGTCGTGGTCCTGTCCACCGGCCAGATCGATGCGGCGCTGGCGCTGGGCGTGGTGCCGGCCGGCGCCGCGCGCAACGACGTGGGCAACCTCTTCGCCCCCTACCTCGCGCGCGCCCATGCGCCCTTGCAGGCGCAGATGGCCCGCACGCTGGACCTGGGCGGGCGGGCCGCGCCCGACCTGGAGGCGATTGCGGCGCTGCAGCCCGACCTGATCCTCGTCAACCGGGCCATCCTGCGGCCGGAGATCCACCGGCTCTACATGCGCATCGCGCCCACCGTCGTGACGCAGGGCAACGGCCTGAACTGGAAGGTCGACTTCCTGCTGCTAGCCGATGCGCTCGGGCGCAGGCAGCAGGCGCAGGCCTGGCTGGACGGCTTTCATGCCGAGGCCGCGGCGCATGCCGCGCGCCTGCGCGTGCGCGCTGCCCCGACGGTGTCGTTCCTGCAGTCCAACGGGGCGCGCATCCGCGTCATGGGCACCGGGTCGTTCGCGGGCGGCATCGCCGAGGACATGGGCCTGGCCCGTCCTGCCAGCCAGCGCTTCCCACGCAACTCGCAGGACCTGAGCGCGGAGATGCTGGACCTGGCCGACGCCGACTGGCTGTTCCACGCATCGCGCGGCAAGGGGCTGGAGCGCTCGCCGCTGTGGCCCCGGCTCGGCGCAGTGCGGGCGCACCGTGCGGTCGAGGTCGACCTGGACGCCTTCTACCTGAACGCGGGCCCCACGGCGGCGCGCACCGTGCTGGCCACGCTGCAGCGCGCCGTCTCTTCCTGAATCCTCGCCTTTCCCTCCACCCGACCCCCATGAACCCTCGCTTCGCGCCCACCTCCATTCCCGACGGCATGGGCTGTCCCGAGACCGCCGACGGCGCGTTTCCGCGGACGGTCCGCCACTTCGCCGGCAGCAATGCCGACCCGGGGCTCGTGGCCGCCAGGGCCGTTCTCGGCGACCTGGCCGCGGCCATGGAATTGGCCTGAGCGCGTACCACCGATGCAGCCGCTCCGACGCACACCGGGCTTGCGGGGACTGGTGGTCCTGGCCTTGCTGGCCTGCCTGCTCGCCCTGGTCTTCGCCAGCATCGCCATGGGGACCCGGCCCATCGGCGCCGCGGACATCTGGCACGCCGTGCGCCATCCCTTCGACGGCGTGGACGCCGCCGTGGTCTGGCAGCTGCGCATGCCGCGCGTGGCGCTGGGCGTGCTCGTGGGCTGCGCGCTCGGCCTGGCCGGCGCGCTCATGCAGGCGCTCACGCGCAACCCCATCGCCGACCCAGGGCTGCTGGGCGTGCACAGCGGCGCCGCCTTCGCGGTGGTGCTGGCCATGTCCTGGCTGGGCATCACGCAGTTCGCCGCCCTGGTGGGCTTCGCGCTCGGCGGCGCGCTGGCCGCCGCCGTCTGCGTGTACGTGCTGAGCGCCACCCCCGTGCCGGGCGCGCAGCGCGTGCGCCTGCTGCTCGCGGGCACGGCCATCAGCGCCTGCCTGGCGGCGCTGACGGGCATCGTCACGCTGCTCCAGCCGGCCGTCTTCGACAGCTACCGGTTCTGGATGGTCGGGGCGCTGGAAGGGCGGGGCGCGGACGTGCTGTGGCCGACCTTCGCGCTGGTGGCCATCGGCGCGGTCATCGCGCTGGCCCAGGCGCAGGCGCTGGATGCGCTGGCCCTGGGCGACGCGTTCGGCCAGGCCCTGGGCCTGCAGCTGGCCAGGGTGCGCCGCTGGAGCTTTTTGGCCATCGCCCTGCTGTGCGGTGCGGCCACGGCGGCCGCGGGGCCGATCGGTTTCGTGGGCCTCGTCACGCCGCACGTGGTGCGTCTGCTGGTGGGCCCCAACTGGCGCGTGGTGCTGCCCTACAGCCTGCTCGCCGGGCCGGTGCTGGTGCTGGCCAGCGACCTGCTCGGGCGGATCGTGGCCAGGCCCGCGGAGATCGAGGTCGGCATCGTCACCGCGTTCGTCGGAGCGCCCGTGCTGCTGGCGCTGGTCGGACGGGCGCACAAGGGGAGGGCGGCATGATCGCGGACCCGGGCGCGCTCGCCGCGCAGCCGCGGCATCCGGCCGGGGGCTGGACTGTCCATCGCCGCTCGGCCATCGCGGCCACCGTGCTCGCGCTGTGCTGCGCCTGCGTCACGCTGCTCGCGCTCACGACGGGGCGCTACGGGTTCTCGCTGCCGGCATTGCTGGACGCTGCGCTGGGGCGCGCGGCTTCGCCCGACGGGCTCCTGCTGCTCGACCTGCGGCTGCCGCGCGCACTGGCCGCGCTGGCGGCCGGAGCGGCATTCGCCACCGCCGGCGCGATCTTCCAGACGCTGTCGCGCAACCCGCTGGCCAGCCCGGACATCATCGGTCTGTCCACGGGATCGGCCACGGGCGCGCTGGTCGTCATCCTGATGCTGGGCGAGCAGGGCGCAAGCCTTCCCGCAGGCGCGGTGGCCGGCGGCATCGGCACCGCCGCGCTGGTGTACGCGATCGCCCGGGGACACGGCGCAGGCAGCGAGCGGCTCATCCTGGTGGGCATCGCCATCGCGGCCATGCTGGCTTCGGTCAACGACTACCTGCTCACGCGCGCGGACCTGGACGAGGCGTTGCAGGCCAGGACCTGGCTGCACGGGAGCCTGCAGGGCACGGAGTGGACGCAGGTGCGCAGCCTCGCGCTCGGCTGCGCGCTGTTGATTCCCCTGGCCTGCCTGCTGGGGCCGCGCCTGCGGCTGCTGGAGATGGGCGACGACGTGGCCACCAGCCTGGGGGTGCCCGTCGGCCCGACCCGCGCCTGGCTGTCCCTGCTCGGCGTGGCCTTGACCGCGCTGGCCGTCTCCCACGCCGGGCCCATCGGCTTCGTCGCACTGGCCGCGCCACAGCTGGCGCGGCGCCTGTGCCGCTCGCCCAGCATCGGCCTGGTCAGTTCGGCGTGGATGGGCGCTGCCTTGTGCGCCGGCGCGGACCTGGCGGCCCAGCGTGCGCTGGCGCCGTTCGAAATCCCCGTGGGCCTGGTGACCGGCGCTCTCGGCGGGGCCTACCTTCTCTACCTGCTCGGCCGCGACTGGCGACGTTCCGGGCTTTGATCCGCACCATGACCTCTGCCTCCGTTTCCCGGCTGCACGCCGCCGACCTGAAGCTGGCCTACGACGGCGTGGTCGTGGCCGAGCAGCTCGACCTGGCCATTCCCGACCACCAGTTCACGGTCATCGTCGGCCCCAACGCCTGCGGCAAGTCCACCTTGCTGCGCACGCTGGCGCGGGTGCACCGGCCTTCGGGCGGGGAGGTCGTGCTGGACGGCGAATCGATCCAGCGCATCCCGACGCGCGAAGTGGCGCGGCGCCTTGGCCTGCTGCCGCAGGCCGCGGTGGCGCCGGAGGGCATCCGCGTCGCGGACCTGGTGGCCCGCGGGCGCTATCCCCACCGCGGCATGCTGGGTCAATGGAATGCCAGCGACACGCTGGCCCTGGAGCGCGCGCTGCAGGCGACCGACATCCTGGAACTGGCCGACCGCCCGGTGGACCAGCTGTCAGGGGGCCAGCGGCAGCGGGTGTGGATCGCCATGGTGCTGGCGCAGGACACGCCGCTGGTGCTGCTGGACGAGCCGACCACCTACCTGGACCTGACGCACCAGATCGACCTGCTGGAGTTGCTGCGCAGCCTGCAGCGCGATGCCGGCAAGACGCTGGTCGCCGTGCTGCACGACCTGAACCATGCGTGCCGGTACGCCGACCACCTGGTCATGATGCGCGCGGGCAGCATCGTCGCGCAGGGCGCGCCTGCCGCGATCGTGACCGCGGAGTTGATCGAACGCGTGTTCGATCTGCCATGCCTGGTCGTCGCGGACCCGGTGGTGGGCTCGCCGCTCATCGTGCCGCTTGGAAAGCCGCGCCGTTCCAAGGGCTGAAGGCATGGTCGGTGCGGCAGCGCGAGGACTGGCGGGCACCGCTTTCCGTCGATCCATGACTTTATACGATGTATCTTATGTAAATATAAAGAGGCGAAAAAAAGCAGGATCCCGAAATCCTGCCCTGCGTCAGTTGCGGTGGATCAGCAGCGTTTCATAGACATAGTTCTGCAACAGCGCCTGGTGGGTCGCGTCGATGTCGAGGAAATTGATGCCGTAGGTGTAGACGGTATAGAAGGCCCCGCCATCGGGCGCGGTGCCGACGGCCTGCTGCACGCTGCGGATCGAGGCCGTCGTCGAAATGGCGACTTCCTCGTTCTGGGACTGCACGAGGATGGAGAAATTGATCTCGATGGTGTCGCCGACGGCACCCAGCGGGTTCGGCGTCGACACCAGGGCGCCCGACAGGCTGATGTCCGAGAGCGTCGCCTCCTTCACCAGTTCGCGGTTCGCCGGGTTGACCACGCGCACCGGAATGTTGGCCTTGACGCGCACGGCCTTGCGCAGCCCGACCTTCTGGATGTTCGTCGGGAACGACAGCAGCAGCAGCGGACGCGGCTTGCTCAACACGGCCTCGATGCGTGCGTCGAAGGTGAACACCGACACGCCGGAGAACACGCGCAGTGCGACTTCCGAGCCCGCCGCCGTCTCGACCGGCTTGCCATCCTGTTGCGGCACCTGCATCAACAGATAGTCGTCCACCACGAAGCCGATCAGCGATGTGTATTGCACCGTCGGACTGCTCGTCTGCTTGGGCATGATTTGCAGGCGGACGCCGACCTGCAGGTTCATGTCCTCGAACTCGATCTTTGCCTTTTTACTCATCTCGGTGTGATATTTGGGTGAAGCCGCCGGAGACCGCCGCACCGCTATCTGTTCAAAAACCACGCAGTTTACGCGCGACTGTCGAACAGTTCATGGTGCTAGTCGGAGTGTATGTGGAATGCTTTCCGGCGCCATGCGCAAAAGTCGATACTCGGTGTGCGACCATTCCTTCGCCATGTCGCGGTAGCGGCTGGAAAACACCAGTCCGCTCTGCCCCGTCTGGTATATGAACTGGCTGCGTTCGAGGTCCGCGAGGTCGTAGATCGCGCGCAAGGATGCCGCGTGGCGGCTGGCGAAGGGGTTCTTGGCGTCGTTCGGCCAGTACTGCCCCACGTCCACGGTGAACGTGTCGCCGCCCGTGGGAACCCGTACGTCGAACCAGCGGGCCAGCAGGTCGACATTGCCGAATGGCCGGTGGACGCTCAGCGCCGGGTGGGCCACGTCCCAGCGCCAACGCGAAGGATCGTCTCCGTAGAGCTTGGACAGCCGATCCAGCGCCCTCGTGAGCGCCTGGCCCGCCTGATCGGCGCAACCGCGCGGTGCGCACCACCAGGCGTCGTCGGCCTCGAGCGCGGTTTCGACCGTGCCGCGGAAATGGCGCTTGCCGTACAGCGCATCGAAGCGCTCCTGCCCCAGGCGCGGCACCAGCAGGCCGCGCGTGAGTTCGTCCACCCATACCGAGAACACGAGCGCGGCCGCGCTGTCGCCATGCATGTCGCCGTCGAAGCCTTGCAGCATGCGCTGCACCCCCAGGGCCAGGGGATGGCTGGACGATGCCTTGCGCAGAAAGGGCAACAGCCGCTGCGTGGCGAGCGACACCGTGTCGCCCTGCAACTGCGCCATGCTGCGTGCATCGTGGTGCGGCGTGGCGCCCAGCCGGTCGACGATGCGGTCGAAACGGTAGGGCACGGCCCAGTCCTGGCCGATGAAATACGGGTAGTCCGGCGGCGTCGGGCGCTGGTTGGCGTTCGCGATCCAGGCGGGTTGGGCGCCCTCGCCCGCTCCGTGCGCCGGGGTGTCGGCATAGGGCAGCCAGCCGGCCCATTCGTAGCGCGGGTCCCAGCCGGGCGCGGGCGCGATGCCCCGGATGTCGTTGTCCGGCCGGCGCAAGGGCACGCGGCCCACGGCCTTGTAGGCGATGCGGCCGGTGGTGTCGGCCATCATCACGTTCTGCATCGGCGAGTGGTAGTCGGAGAAGGCGGTCAGCAGCTCGCCGACGGTGCCCGCCTCGTTCACGCGTTGCATGGCCAGGGCGGTCTTGTTGTCCGCCTCCAGGGCCGTCCAGCGCAGCGCCAGCACGTAGCGGTTCAGGTCGATCAGCTTGGCATGCGCGCTCTGCGCGTCGCTGAGGACCGGGCCGTGGCGCGTGCTGCGCACCGTGTGCTGGACATCCGCCCTGCCCTTGACGCGGATGGTCTCCGTGCGCTGGTCGAACCTGGCCCAGGCGGCCTGGCCCTGGACGTCGTCCACGCGGTAGGACATCGGGTCGTCCGGCTTGATCTGCTCGATGTACAGGTCCTGCACGTCGGGCCCGGTGTTCGTGAAGCCCCAGGCTGCCGTGCGCGTGCGGCCGAGCACCACGAACGGCAGGCCGGGCAAGGTGGCGCCGATCACGTCGAGCTGCGGCGCCTGCAGGCGTGCGAAGTACCAGATCGCCGGCGCGCCGAGCCCGAGGTGGGGATCGTTCGCGAGCAGGGGCTTGCCCGAAGCCGTGTTGCTGCCGCTGACGACCCAGGCGTTGCTGCCCTTGCCTTCGGACAGCCCGGCATCGCGCACGAAGGCGGCCGACCAGGTGCGCGCCGCGTCGTCGAGCAGGCGGGCCGCGAGCGGGACGCCGCCCGGCACGCGCGAGGTCTTCGGGCTCGGCTGCGGCTCGGTGCGGTAGATGCCCAACTGGCGGTACAGCGCCGCGAAATCCACCGTGGAGGCCGGTGGCTCGCCGGGGTATGGCGGAAACAGCTCCCACAGCCGGGGCGTGTCCACGACCTGGGCGGCGGACAGGCGCGCGAACTCCGTGCCCCAGTTGCCGCCGAGATCCAGCGCCATCATCAGCGACCAGCCGACGCAATCCACGGCCTCCCAGGCCTTGCCGCTCTGGCCGGGGCGCACACCCAGCAGCAGGAACTCCGGCTGCAGTGCCTGCGGCCGGTTCGCGTAGAAGGACTGGACGCCCTCGCTGTAGGCCTCCAGCGCCGCCCGCGCCTCGGGCGGCATGCGCTCGAGCTGGCGCTGGGCCGCCTGCATGATGCCCAGCGTGCGCATCAGCTTGTCGGTCTCCAGGGTGGCTTCGCCCAGGACCTCGGACAGCGTGCCGCGCATCACGCGCCGGTTGAATTCCAGTTGCCAGCCACGCTCCTGGGCGTGCACGAAGCCCAGCGTGAACCAGGCGTCCCTGGCTCCCGCCGCCTTGATGTGCGTGACATCGGAGGCGTCCCGCTCGACGGTGACGGCGCCCTGCAGGCCCTGCACGCGCAGCGTGCCGTCCAGTTGCGGGAAGCTGCGCCAGACGTACATGCCCAGCACCAGCAGTGCCGCCAGCACGACGAACAGCAAAACGGCGCCGAGGCGCTTGAACCATCGCATCAGAGATTCCTCGCAGTACCAGGGTCAGCGTTGCGTGCTGCCGTTGATGGAGAAGGCCACGGTCGGCGCGCTGAGGTCGCCGTGCGGCACGCCCAGGGCGATTTCGCCCGTGCCATGGAGCTGGCATTCGTCGCGCCGCAGTGCGATGTCCGAATCGCTGCCGGAAAACCGCACCCAGGTGCCGAAGCTGCTGAGGTCGACCAGCACGAAGCCGCCGCTGCGGGCCTCGATGCGCGCATGCAGGCGGGACACGCGCGGATCGTTGACGACCACTTCGGCATGCTCGTTCCTGCCCAGGTGCACGGGCAGTTCCCGCGCGTGGAAGCTCAACGAGAGGTCCAGGTGCTGCAGCTGGATGCGGCTCGACGCAGCGGCGTCGGCCACCACGGGCCGCACGAGCACGGCCTGCTGGGTCAGGAAATCGGAGGCGATGTCTTCCTCCCATTCCACCTTGAACAGCGCGAGCGGCTCGGACTTGCCGCGCAGCGTGACCGAGCCCAGGCTGCGAAAGCGCAGGCCGTGGCATTCGTCGACGCCGTCGACCACGGACGCGGTGGCCCAGATTTCGCTGCCCCCGGCCAGATCGCTGAGGCGCGCCGCCACGTTCACGGCATCGCCGTAGCAGTCGCCATCGACTTCCACCACGTCGCCGCGTGCCACGCCCGCCTTGATCTCCATGCGCAAAGGCTCGGGCCATTGCTCCAGCCGGATGTGGTGCCCGCGCTGCATCTGGATGACGGCATCGGCCGCATCGACGGCCTGCTCGAACACGGCCAGGATGCCGTCGCCCAGTGTCTTGACCACGCGCCCGCGGTGGGCCTCGCAGATGGCGCCGATCCACTGCGTGAGCCGCGTGATGGTCGCTGTCGCCTTCTCGTTGCCCAACGTCTCGAAGAACGCCGTGCTGTCCGAAAGGTCTGCAAAAACAACCGTGGCCTGAACGCCCATGGTGCTGCGGGTGGGTGACGGGAAGATGCGCGCAGTGTAGGGGAAGTCGCCGGCCGCAGGCTCAATGCGCGTGGCCGTGCCCTTCGTGTGCATGGTGCACGTGGTGCGCGTGGTCGCCATGGTCGTGGTGGCCGCCTTCCAGATGGCCCCAGAACAGCAGCGCCTCGCGGTTCTCCACCACCATCTGCACCTTGGCCCCGACCGGCAGCAGCACCTTGGTGGGCACATGGCCGAACGGCAGCTGGGTGAAGACCGGCACCTTGAGCTGGCTGCGCAGCCAGGCCACCACGGTGGCCATGCGGAAGTTGCGGTCGTGCGCCACCGTCTGGTAGCCCGTGAACTGGCCCAGCACCACGGCCTTCTGGCGGGCCAGGACGCCGGCATGCAGCAGCTGCGTGAGCATGCGCTCGATCCGGTACGGGTGCTCGTTCACGTCTTCCAGGAACAGGATGCCGCCACGCACTTGCGGCAGATAGGGCGTGCCGACCAGCCCGCACAGCACGGCCAGGTTGCCGCCCCACAGCGTGGCGTCGCGCACGCCCCAGGACGGCGGCGCCTCTGCGGCAGCGCCACGGCGCGCGCGCGTGGCCGGCATCGGATCGTCACGGCCGATGCGCCAGCCCGTGCCCTCGCCCTGCCCCAGCAGCAGATCCTCGAAGCAGGCCTGCATGATCTCGTCGGGCTCGTCTTCGCCGCCGAAGTCGCCGCACAGCGCGGGCCCGGCCCAGCTGATGCCGCCGGCGCGCGCCAGCAGCGCCAGCTGCAGGGCCGTGAAGTCGCTGTGGCCGACAAAGCGCAGGCCGCGCGCCGCGGCACGTGCCAGCACCGGGTAACGGATGCGGTCCAGGATGCGCGTGAGGCCGTAGCCGCCACGCGAGACCAGGGCGATGTCCGCGCCGCTGGCCGCCGCGCGGTGCAGCGCCGCCAGCCGCGTGTCGTCGTCGCCGGCGAAGCGCATGTGGCTCTTGAGTGCGGCCTCGTCGATCTCGACGGCGTGGCCCAGTCCGCGCAGGCGCTGCACCGCGCGCTTGAACGCGGCCTTGTCGCGCACGGCGCCGGCGGGGGAATAGATGTAGATGTGCTTGGGATTCACGGGCGGGAGTATCCCACCGCGAATCCTTCGAGCAGATGGCGCGCGAGCGCGGGGCCTCCCCCGGCAGTTGCCGGCGGTCGTGCCGCAGGCCAGTCGGGCGCCGCGCACGCATCCATCGGCCAGCGCAGGAACGCGCGGGGCGCGGCTCGGTGGCCCGCGTCGGGAAATGGCGCGCCATCCGCGTCCCGGCGCGGCTCCTGCTGCAGCAGCTGCACGGCCTGCCGCGCCCGCGCAGGCTGCCACGCGGCCGGCCATGGGCCGCCATGCGGGGCCATCGCGATGGCTTCCGACAGGCCGGGGTCCACGGCGACGAGGCCGCGGTAGCGTGCCGGCGTACGCCGCGGCAGCTCCAGCGCCAGCAAGCCGCCCCTGCCCTGCAGCACCAGGACGACGTCGTTCAGATCGAGCGCCTGCACGAATTCCTCGAGCACCGTGCGGTGCCAGGCCGGACTGTGCGCGCTCTCCTTCTTGGGCTTGTCGCTCATGCCGAAGCCGGGCAGGTCCACGGCGACGACGCGGTGCCCGGCTTCGCTCCAGACCGGCAGCAGCGTGCGGAAGTCGTGGCTCCAGCCTTGGGCGCTGTGCACACAGAGCAGCGTCAACGGGCGGGAGCCGCCCTGCCCCCGCTCGTCCAGGTAGTGCATCGACAAACCGGCCAGGCTCGGCAGGCTGCGGATGTAGTGCCCGTGCCAGGGATAGTCCGCCAGCCCCTCGAAGCGGCTGGCCGGCGTGCGCAGCGCGTCCTCGCGCAAGGGCACGCGCGCATCGGCCTGCGCCTGGCGCTGCTGCTGAAAGAAGCCGCGCAACAGCGCGCCGCAGGCCTCGCCCAGCACCCCGCCGCGCACGCGGGTGTGGTGGTTCAAGGCACCCTGGGCGAACAGATCGACCACCGAACCGGCGGCGCCTGTCTTGGGATCGGCCGCGCCATAGACCACGCGGGAAAGGCGCGCATGCAGCATCGCGCCGCTGCACATGGCACAGGGTTCCAGCGTGACGAACAGTTCGCAGTCCTCGAGCCGGTAGTTGCCGAGCGCCTTGGCCGCCGCGCGCAGCGCAACGATTTCCGCATGCGCCGTGGGATCGCACCGCGCGATCGGCGCGTTGGCGCCCGTGCCGAGCACCCGGCCCTGGTGCAGCACGACCGCGCCGACCGGCACTTCGCCCTGCGCGGCCGCTGTGCGCGCCTGCTCCAGCGCGAGCGCCATCGCCTCTTCGTCCGTCATGGACGAAGCTGGCGCAGAACCGGGGGGAGGAGCTTGAACATCGACGGCATGGCGGATGTCCCAGGAAAAGAAGGGGTGGTAGGACGTACTGGGGTCGAACCAGTGACAAACGGATTAAAAGTCCGCTGCTCTACCAACTGAGCTAACGTCCCACTGCTGTGTGCAGCAAAGCCAACGATTATAGCCAGACGAATCAGGCTTTTTGCGCGCGCCTTGCGATTTGATCGAGGACCCAACCCGCGGCGCACTGGCCGAAGGTCGCCGTCACACTGACGACGGAGCCGTAGCCGTGGCAGTTCAGGCTGCCGTCCCCCGCGATGGCGCAGGACGGATCGGGCGGCGCCACGGGTTCGCGGCTGAACACGCAGGCCACGCCCATGCGCTTGCCGTCGCGCGGCGCCTGGTGGTGCTTGCGCAACCGTTGGCGCAACTGGGCCAGCAGCGGATCGTGCGTGACCGCGGCCAGGTCATCGATCTGCACCTCGTGCGCAAGGCGCTTGCCGCCGGCCGCGCCCACGCCGATGAACAGCCGGCGCCCCGCAGCCGCACTGCGCGACCAGGCCGCCATGGCCGTCTTCGCGGCCACCTGGTCGCAGGCGTCGACGACGGCGTCGGCATCGGCCGGCAGCAAGGCCGGCCAGTTCTCGGGCGTCACGAAATCGTCGACGGCATGCACCCGGCAGCCCGGATGGATCTGCGCGATGCGCTCGCGCATGGCCAGCACCTTGGCCTGGCCCACGGTGCTGTCCAGCGCGTGGATCTGGCGGTTGATGTTCGATTCGGCGATGTGGTCCATGTCGACCAGCGTGAGTTGCGCCACGCCGCTGCGGGCCAGGGCCTCGGCGGCCCAGGAGCCAACGCCGCCGATGCCGACCACGACGGCATGCGCGCGGCGGATGGCACCGGCGCCGGCCAGGCCGTAGAGACGCTCCAGGCCGCCGAAGCGCCGCGCCAGGTCCGCCTCGTCCAGCGCGATCATGGCTGGCGCTCCAGGCGCCAGCTCTGGTAGCGCAGCGCGAGGACCGCACCGGCCAGGATGGCCGCGACGGCGACGAAGCTGGTCAGGCTCAGCGTGGACAGCCCCGACAGCCCCTGGCCGATGGTGCAGCCCATGGCCGTGATCCCGCCCACTCCCATCAGCACGGCGCCGAGCAGGTGGTTGGCCAGGTCCTCGATGCCGCCGAAGCCTTCCCAGCGGAAGCTGCGCGAAGCGAGCGCCACGGCCAAGGAGCCTGCGACCACGCCGACGACGGAGACGATGCCCAGCGTCAAGGTCTTGCGCGTGTCGCTGAAGAACAGCAGCCAGTCCAGCGTGTAGGCAACGGGTGCGACGAAGCTCAGCGCCTCCATGCGCCCCGAGTTGGTCGCGAGGTAGGCTTCTTCCAGCGTCTCGGGGTGTTCGGGCACATGCCCGAGATGGCCGCTGACCCACCACATGGCCACCAGCACCGCGCCGATGCCCAGTCCTGCCAGCAGGTTTTCGGCGCGCACGAACCCCTCGCCCACCAGGGCCCAGAGCACCAGCGCGCCACCGACGAGCAGGCCCAGGGCCAGGCTGGCGGCAGGCATGCTCCAGCCGGCGGCCGGGGCCAGCAGCTGCGGCAACGCGGCCTGCGTGTCCAGCTGCCAGGCCACCCGGTCGACCGAGCCCACGCGCAGCACGGCGGTGATACCGCGCAATGTCGCGAACGCCGCAACGGCCATCACCACGAAGACGACCACGGCCTTGAGGCTGCCGCCGCCGATGCGCACCAGCGTCTTGCTGCCGCATCCCGATGCCAGCACCATGCCGAAGCCGAACATGCCGCCACCCGCGAGCGCCGAGAGCCACAGCCAGCGGTGCGATGCGTACAGCGTCCTGGACGGGTCGATCTGCCCGAGGAACACCAGCGCGCCGAAGCCGAGCGTGGCCACGCCGGCCGCCAGCGCCCATTGGCGCATCCGCGTCCAGTCGCCCATGTGCACCGCGTCGCTGACGGCGCCCATGGTGCAGAAGTGCGTGCGCTGCGCGATGGCCCCGAAGACCATGGACAGCGCCAAGGTCGCCCACAGCACCTGGTGCGTCAGCAGCGGAATGTCGGGAGACTGCATCGGCGCGATTCTAGGAGGCGGCCTCACCGGGCGGCGCGCCGCTCCAGCGGCGCGACCCGCCGGACCCAGGCGTGGATCTCGTGCGGTGCCAGCAGGGCCGGATCGACGGGGCGGAACGGCCTGCGCATGAAGGCGCCGATCTCGGCGGCGTCGACACGCTCGACGACCAGCACCCGGTCGGGGTCGAAGAACGCATCCTCGCGCGCAGAGGCCCGGTTGGTGATGATCTTCTTCTGCAGGAACAGCGCCTCCATGCTCCGCAGCGTGGCGCCGGACTGGTGCTCCTGGACGATCTCGACCAGGCAGTCGGCATGCTGGCTCTCCAGCAGGTTGCGCGCATACGGGATCCAGCGCGCTTGCAGGTGCGCCTGCAAGGCAGGCGCATAGTCCTTGCCCTTGTCGGGGACCACATGGAAGTGCGCGGTCATCCCCAGTTGCCCGATGGCCGCCTTGAGTTCCAGCAGCAGGCCGAGGCGGCCCTTGTCCACGCCGGAGAAGTAGAACGCCTGCCGGATGTCCGGGTCCACGGGTGCTGCCACATGCCGGTAGGGCTGGGGCGTGAAGTGCAGCCCGTATGCCGCGGCATCCTCCTGGTCGAAGGTGTGGATGGCGTCGACGATCTGCTTGAGCTTGTGGAGCTGCCGCCGGCTGTGGTCCAGGTCGCGCTTGATTCTGGCGACCGGATTCCAGAGGAAGACATGGCGCGTCTGCGCCCGGATGTACTTCGCCACGCTGGCGATGTTGTTGAGGTTCTCCATCGCGAAGAACAGCACCACGTCCGTGGGCGCGATCTTGCGCAGCCGGCTGCGCGTGCCCGCATCCGGGTACAGCCCGAGCCGGGCGCCGCGGAACCTGGATTCGACGCCCCGGCCGATCCGCCCCACCCAACTGCCCGGCATCTCCCGGTACGCGACCAGGCTGGTGTCCTTGTCGCGGTAGCCCTCGAAGACGAAGGCGGCCAGCTCGGACTTGGCGTTGTAGATGATGTGGCGCATGAAACAGTCCGCGCGTCCCGGGAGCGGAGGCCGCTTCCGCCTGCCCCGTCCGCACGGACGGCTTGCAGGCGGGGCGGCCGCGCTCAGCGCATCTTGGCCAGACGGTCCTTGGCGGCAGCGGCGGCTTCGGACTGCGGGTAGACCTTGATCAGGTCTTCCAGCGTCTTGCGCGCACCGCGCACTTCCTTGAGCTCGAGCTGGCAGTTGGCGATCGACAGCGCGGCCTCGGGTGCGCGCGCATGGTTCGCGTCCACCGTCAGCATGTTCTTGAAGTTGCCGATGGCGGCCTGGTAGTCGCGCGTGGCGTACTGCGCATTGCCGAGCCAGAACAAGGCCGGCGCGCGGTAGCCGCTTTGCGGGTAGCGCTTCATGAACTCGGTGAAGGCGGTGCCCGCCGCCGCGAAGTCGCCCTTGCGGAACACCGCCAGCGCCGCGTCGTAGTCGCGCGTCTCGGCCGGATCGGCCAGGAACTCGCGGCCGTCCACCGTCACCTTGGCCGGCTCGAACTTGCGCAGGCGCTCGTCCACGCCCTGGGCGATGTCCTTCTGGCGGCGCTGCATGTCGGCGACATCGCGGGCCAGTTGCTCTTCCTGCCCGCGCGACTTCGCCAGGTCGGCGCGCAAGGCGTCGATCTGGGTCTGCAGGTCCAGCAGGCTGCGCCGCATCTGGGCGTTCTCGTCGTTCACCCGGCGCAGCTCCTCGCCGGCCTTTTGCTGCGCGGCCTGCAGGGCATCGTGGCGCTGGCGCAGTTCCAGGATCGCGCGGCGCGCCTCGTCGTCGCCGAACAGCGCGTGCGCCGGCATGCTGGCCAGCAGCGCCATGCCCAGGCACGCCGCCGCGGCCGCGCGCGCACCGGCCCGCATCACTGCTGTCGTGCGCATGCGCTTCAACGGTAGGTGATTTCGGCGCGGCGGTTCTTGGCGTAGGCCGCCTCGTCAGAACCCTGCACGGCCGGTTTTTCCTTGCCGAAGCTCACGGCTTCCACCTGGTTGTCCGCCACGCCCAGCAGGACCAGCGAACGGCGCACGGCTTCGGCGCGCTTCTGGCCCAGGGCCAGGTTGTATTCGCGGCCGCCACGCTCGTCGGTGTGGCCCTCGACCACGCTCTTGCGGTTGCGGTCGGCACGCAGGAAGCGCGCGTTGTTCTCGACCGTGGTCTGCTCGTTGGCTTCGATGCTGTAGCTGTCGTAGCCGAAGTAGACGGTGCGCGCACCGGCCGGGCCAGCGGCCAGGTCGTTGGACTTGCTCAGGTCCACGGGCGCCACGCTGCTCTGGCCCACGTTGCCGGCGCCGGCGCCTTGCGCGCCGATGGTCGAGGCCGAGGTGCCGGCCTTGTCCTGCACCGGCACATCGTCCAGCTTCACGGGCGAACTGCAACCCACCAGAGCGGCGGCGACGATCGCGGTCAATACGAACTGCTTCATTTACACACTCCCCTTTTTGACAAAAAAACCGGTACTCAAGCCTTCAGGAACGGGCCCCAGTCGGGCTCGCGGATGTCGCCCGCCTGGCCGGCCAAGCGGGCCTTGATCTTGCCGTCCAGCGTGGTCGTCATGAGCGCCTCGCGGCCGTTCTGGACCGTGGCGTAGACCAGGAGCTTGCTGTTGGGCGCAAAGCTCGGGCGCTCGTCGGCCGTGGTGTCGGTGATGCCGGCCACCGTGGAGGTCGCCAGTTCCATGACCTGCAGGCGGAACGCGCCGCCGATGCGCGATACATAGGCCAGCCAGCGGCCGTCCGGGCTCAGGGCCGGCGAAATGTTGTAGCTGCCGCTGAAGGTCACGCGCTCGGCCGCGCCGCCGGACGCCGGCATGCGGTAGATCTGCGGCGCGCCGCCACGGTCGCTCACGAAATACAGGCTCTTGCCGTCGGGCGAGAACGCCGGTTCGGTGTCGATGCTGTTGGACTGGGTCAGCCGGCGCGGTTCGCCGCCGTTGCTGTCGATCGCGTAGAGCTGCGAGCCGCCGTCGCGCGTCAGCGTGACGGCCAGCATGCGGCCGTCGGGCGACCAGGCCGGCGCGCTGTTGGAGCCGCGGAAGTTGGCCACCAGCCGGCGCCGGCCGCTGGCCACGTCGTGCACGTAGACCACGGGCTTGCGCGACTCGAAGGACACGTAGGCCAGTTGCTGGCCGGTCGGCGACCAGGCCGGCGAGATGATGGATTCGGGGCTGGCCAGCGCGGTCTGGCTGTTCTCGCCATCGGCATCGGCCACCCACAGCGTGTAGCGCTGGCCGGCCCGCGTGACATAGGCGATGCGCGTGGAGAACACGCCGCGCTCGCCGGTCAGCTTCTCGTAGACATAGTCGGCGATGCGGTGGGCCGACAGGCGCAGGTCGGCCTGCACCACGCTGTAGCTCTGCCCGCCCAGATCCTGGCCGCGCACCACGTCCCACAGGCGGAAGCGCACGTCGAAACGGCCGTCGGCCAGGCGCGTCACGCTGCCGGTCAAGAGCGAATCGGCGGCGCGCTGGCGCCACATCGACATGTCGGGCCGCGAGGCTTCGTCGAGCGTGGCGCCGGACACATCGACACCGCGGAACTGGCCGCTGCGCTCGAGGTCGGCCTGCACGATGGCGGCGATCTTCTGGGGCGCCTGGTCGTCGCCGCGGAAGGTGGCGACGGCGATGGGCAGCTGGGTCAGGCCCACGCCAGTGACTTCGACGCGGAATTGGGCCCAGGCGGGCAAGGCACCGGCGAGCGCCAGGCCTGCGACACAGTGCCGGCGTCGGGGAGAGAACTCAAATGGCATGGAAGAAATGTAATGAACGCGAGCAACTCGGGTCGGATCAGCCCCAGGAAGTTCCCGCTCAAGGTTTCAAAATGTTGGTGGTGCGGCCAGCGCCGATGGTCGGTTCCGCGGCTCCCGCATGCCATAGGACAGGAGCGCAATCGCATGCCCGACACGGCTGGCAGGCGCGCGACCCACGCGCATGGACATCCACCCGCCGACGGCCGGCAGGCACGGGGATGTGAGGTGGCTTGGCACGGAAAGGCTGTGACGGGAACGGTGGCGGTGACGCCACAGCCCGCGAGGATAGCAGAGTCCGAATGGCCGATTCCACGCGGCCTGGCGCCGATAATGCCGCGCCTGCGGTCGTGCCACGCCCGCCTCCGTGCCCGTGTACCGCCCTGCCCTCGATGGACCGTTTTTGAATCTACGTCTTGTTCTTGCATGCCTGATGGCCGTGGCGGTCGGGCTTCCGATGGCGGCGGTGAGCATCTCCAAAGCCTTGCTTCTGCTGGGGGCGCTGGGCCTCGTGCTGTGGCCGGCGCTGCGTGGGCAGCGTGACCTCGCCGCGGCGCGGCTGCGCTCGCCCCCCCTGATCCTGGCCGCGCTGGCCTTCCTCGCGCTGTCGCTGTTCTGGACCACGGTGCCCCAGGGCGAGGCGCTCGGCGCCCTCGGCAAGCATGCCAAGCTGCTGATGGTCCCGATCCTGGTGCTGTTCCTGCGCACGCGGCGCGAAGCCTTGGTCGCGCTTGCCTGGTTCGCTGGCGCCCAGGTGTTCCTGCTGCTGAGCTCCTGGCTGCTGGTGCTGGGCGTGCCCGTGCCCTGGGCCACGGCCGACACGGCGCTGGTCGACAACGCCGTGTTCACGAACTACCTGGGCCAGTCCATCATGACCGCCACGGTGGCCGCCGTCTGCTGGCATCTGCGCAGCTACCTGCCGCACCCGTGGATGCGCCAGGCCGCGGTCGGCGTGGCCGCGCTCGGGCTGGCGAGCACGCTGTTCGTGATGCCGGGCCGCACCGGCCATCTGGTCGCCATCGCGGTGATCTCGCTGGCGCTGCTGTGGCGGCTGCCCCGGCGCATGCGCTTTCTCGGGGTGCTGGCGCCCGTTGCCGTGGCCGCGCTGCTGCTGCTTGCCTCCGACCCGATGCGCCACCGTGCCGGCCTCGTGGTGGACGAGAGCGTGGCGTTCGCCGAGCGGGCCGACAACCGGTCTTCTTCCGGCGAGCGGCTGAACTTCTGGCACCGCTCGGTCCAGGCCATCGCCGAGCGTCCGCTGAGCGGGTTCGGCCTGGGCAGCTTCAACAAGCAGTACAACCGGCTCGATGCCGGGCGCGGCAACCCCATCACCTTCGGTGTCAAGAACCCGCACCAGGAGTTCCTGCTGTGGGGCGTGGAGGCCGGCATCGGCGCCATGCTGCTACTGTGCGCACTGCTGTACTGCCTCTACCGCGACCTGTGCCTGGGCGAACGGCCTGCCGTGCGGGCCGGCGCCTCGACCATGGCCGCCTTGTTGATCTCCTGCATGTTCAACTCCACCTTGTTCGACGCCGCCATCGGCGACTTCTTCTGCGTCACCATCGGCCTGTTGATGGCCCTGAGCCTGCGCACGGCCGCCGGGCCGGCACAGGAGGGCCGCGCCGCATGACCGGGCCGATCGCCGCCCCCAAGGCCTCGATCGGCCAGCGCCTGCGGCGCGTCTGGCCCTACTTCCGTTCGGCCCGTGCGGGCTGGGTACTGCTGATCCTGGCCACCGCCGTGGTCGCCGCGACGGAGCCCATGATCCCGGCGCTGCTCAAGCCGCTGCTGGACCGCGGCTTCCAGCGCGACAGCCTGCCGCTGTGGGCCATTCCCGTGGCGCTGCTGGGCCTGTTCGGCCTGCGCGGTCTGGCGGCGTTCACGGCCAACTACGCGCTCGGGCGCATCGCCAACCAGGGCCTGCTGCAGCTGCGGCGCGAGCTGTTCGCCAAGATCCTGTCCGGCGACCTGCGGCTGTTCCGCAGCCAGTCGGCCAGCTCGCTGGCCAACACCGTGGTCTACGAGGTGCAGACCGGCTCGCAGGTGCTGGTCGGCGCCATCATGGCCTTCTCGCGCGACAGCCTCACGCTGCTGGCGCTGGTCGGTTACCTGCTCTACCTGAACTGGAAGCTGACGCTGATCGTGGCGCTGCTGATCCCCGCCGTCGCCTGGGTCATGGGCGTGCTGTCGCGCCGGCTCTACAAGCTCACGCGGGCCAGCCAGAGCTCCACCGACGCGCTGGCCTACGTGGTCGAGGAAAACGTGCTGGCCCACCGCGACGTGCGGCTGCAGGCCGCGCAGGCCCTGCAGCAGCAGCGCTTCAACGACCTCAGCGAGCGGCTGCGCCAGCTGTCGATCAAGTCGGTCGTGGCCTCCTCGACCATGTCGCCGCTCACCCAGATGCTGGTGGCCGTGGCGATGTCGGCCGTCATCACCATCGCGCTGGTGCAGAGCGCGGACGGCAGTTCCTCGGTCGGCAGCTTCGTCGCCTTCATCACCGCCATGCTGCTGCTGGTGTCCCCGATCAAGCACCTGTCGGAAGTGGCCAACCCGATCACGCGCGGGCTGGCCGCCATCGAGCGCGCGCTGGAGCTCATGCAGCAGACCGAGGACGAGCGCGGCGGCAGCTTCAGCCTGCCGCGCGCGCGCGGCGACATCGCGCTGGAGGGCGTGACCGTGCAGTTCGACGGCACCGGCCAGCCGGCCCTCGATGCGCTGGACCTGCGCGTCGGCGCGGGCCAGACCGTGGCCCTGGTCGGCGCCTCCGGAGCCGGCAAGACCACGCTGGTGAACCTGCTGCCGCGCTTCCTCGAGCCCACCTCGGGCCGCGTGGCGCTGGACGGCCATGCCGTGCAGGACTGGGACGTGGCGGCGCTGCGGCGCCAGTTCGCCGTCGTCAGCCAGCACGTGGTCATGCTCAACGACAGCGTGGCCGCCAACGTGGCGCTGGGCCAGCCGCTGGACCGCGAACGGCTGGCGCGCTGCCTGGCCGACGCCAACCTGGACAAACTGGTCGCCGAACTGCCGCAGGGCATGGACACGCTGGTCGGCCACAACGCCGCCCAGCTCTCCGGTGGCCAGCGCCAGCGCCTGGCGATCGCCCGGGCCCTCTACAAGGACGCGCCCGTGCTGATCCTCGACGAAGCCACCTCGGCCCTGGACACAGAGTCGGAGCGGGCCGTGCAGGCCGCGCTGCAGCGGCTGATGCAGGGTCGCACCACGCTGGTCATCGCCCACCGGCTGTCCACCGTGCAGCACGCCGACCGCATCGTCGTCATGGAGGCCGGCCGCATCGTCGAAACCGGCTCCCACGCCGAACTGCTGGCGCAGGGCGGCGCCTACGCCCGCCTCTACGGCCTGGGCCTTCCGGAGTGAGCGCACAACGCCGCGACCCGGCGCTGACCGTGGTGCTGGCCGGGGTCGCGGCCGCATTGCACGTGGGCAAGCTGCCGCCGGCCCTGCCCGTGCTGCGCGAGGCGCTGGAACTGTCGCTGGTGCAGGCCGGGTTCCTGCTCTCGCTGGTGCAGCTGGCCGGCATGGGCCTGGGCCTTGCGGTCGGCCTGGCCGGAGAGAGCCTGGGCCTCAAGCGCTGCATGGCCGCGGGGCTGGTGCTGTTGAGCGCGGCCAGCCTGGCCGGGGGCTTCGCCCAGGACGCGACCGTCCTGCTCGCCCTGCGTGCGCTGGAGGGCTTCGGCTTCCTGCTGGCCGTCACGCCCGGCCCCAGCCTGATCCGCCGCGTCGCGGCCGCCGGCGAACTCGACGCCAAGCTCGGCCTGTGGGGTGCCTACATGCCGCTGGGCACGGCCATGGCGCTGCTGGCCGGCCCCTGGCTGCTGCCGCAGCTGGGCTGGTCGGGCTGGTGGTGGCTGCTGGCGGTGCCCTCGCTGGCCATGGCCGCCCTGCTCTGGCTGGCACTGCCGGCCGATGTCCGCGACCCGGCCCCAGGGCACGGCGCCTGGTCCGAGCGGCTGCGCCGCACGCTGGCGGCGCCCGGACCCTGGCTGCTGGGCGCGAGCTTCGCCATGTACGCCGGCCAGTGGCTGGCCGTGGTCGGCTTCCTGCCCACGGTGTTCGCGCAGGCCCAGGTCGGCGCCCAGCTGGCCGGCGCGCTGACGGCGCTGGTGGCGGCCGTCAACATCGGCGGCAACATCGCCGCGGGCCGGCTGCTGCGCCGCGGCGCGGCCCCGCACAAGCTGCTGTGGACCGGCTTCGCCGCCATCGCCCTGGGCGCCGTGCTGGCCTTCTGGCCGGGCCTGGACGCCGGCCCCGCCGTCCGCACCGGCGCCGTGCTGCTGTTCTCGCTGGTCGGCGGCCTGGTGCCGGCCACGCTGTTCGCGCTGTGCGTGCGCCTGGCGCCGGGCAGCGACACCGTCGCCACCACGGTCGGCTGGATGCAGCAGTGCTCGGCAGTCGGACAGTTCGTGCTGCCGCCGCTGGTCGGCTGGGTCGCGCGGCTGGCGGGCGGCTGGCAATGGACCTGGGCGCTGACCGGGCTGTGCTGCGCGGCCGGCGCGCTGCTGGCCTGGCGCATGACCGCGGCCCGCGGCTGACGGGCGTCGCCGACAATCCCCTCCATGCCTTCGCCTTCTCCCAGCCTCAGCGTCGTCATCGCCGCCAAGAACGAGGCCCTCCACATCGCCGACTGCGTGCGCTCGGCCAGCTTCGCCGACGAGATCCTGGTGCTGGACTCCGGCAGCACCGACGCCACCGCCGCCCTGGCGGCCGAACAGGGTGCGCGCGTCGTCTCCACCGACTGGCCCGGCTACGGCCCGCAGCAGCAGCGCGGCATCGCCATGGCCCGCTGCGACTGGGTGCTGTCCCTGGACGCGGACGAGCGCATCAGCCCCGAGCTGCAGGCCGAGATCCGCGCCGCCATCGCCTCCGGTGCTGCCGACGGCTACCGGCTGCCGCGCCTGTCCAGCTTCTGCGGCCAGTTCATCCACCACAGCGGCTGGCGGCCGGACTACACGCTGCGCCTCGTGCGGCGCGAGAAGGCCGGCTTCACCGCCCACCTGCTGCACGCCCACATGACCGTGGACGGCACGCGCCAGGACCTGCGCCACAGCCTGGTCCACTACAGCTACCAGGACCTGGACGACGTGCTGGAGAAGCTCAACCGCTATTCCGCCGTCGGCGCACGCGACATGCAGGCGCGCGGCAAGAAAGCCTCGCTGGGCAGCGCCGTCGTGCATGGCCTGTGGGGCCTTCGTGCGGACCTACCTGGTGCGCCAGGGCTTTCGCGATGGCCGCGCGGGCTTTCTGATCGCCGTCTACAACGCCGAGACGACCTTCTACAAATACCTCAAGCTCATGGCGCTGAACGCGCCGAAGCAGCCATAGCGGCCGGCGTGCCGCACTTTCGCCACACCGAGTTGTAAAAGTTCTGTAAAGGGGTGCTGGTTTCGGAGGTCTCGTGCGTCATACACAGTAGGAGCACCAGCCCAGGCCAGCGCGGTTCGCGCGCCTGCCCGGTCTCCTGCCTGCCACGCATCTCCAGACAAGGACACCATCCGATGAATTTCCGCACCGCCGGGCGGCTTGCCGCCTGCGCCGCCGCCCTGCTGCTCGCCAGCGCGGCCCAGGCCGACTACCTCTGGCTGCAGGCCGAGGGCGGCCAAGCCAAGGTCTACGCCGGCGAACTCGGCAAGCCGCTGGCCCAACTGCCCGCGCTGGGCGATCCCAAGCCCGTGCTGCCCGACGGCAAGACGCTGCCGCTGGAAACGGCCGCCAACCACTACGCCTTCCAGGCGCCGGCGGGCGACCAGCGTTTCACGGCCGTGCGCACCGGCGACGGCGTGCTCACCTACTTCCAGGCCCGCTTCGGCCGCGCCGAGACCAAGCCCGTCAACGACCTGGAACTGGTGCCCACCGAACCCGGCGGCAACCGCTTCCAGCTGTTCTTCAAGGGCCGCCCGGTGGCCGCCAGCCAGGTCAACGTGGAGACCAGCGAGGGCTGGCGCCGCGTGCTGACGCCGGCGCAGGACGGCACCGTGGGCTTCACGCCCTGGATGCCGGGCCTGTACGTGCTGGAGGTCACGGCGCGCGTCAACAACGGCAGCGTCACGCTGGACGGCAGGAAGTACGAGGACGTGCGCCACACCGCCACGCTGAGCTTCGAGGTGCAGCGCTGAACGCGCTGGTCGCCATGAACACCACCGTTCTGCAGCGGCTGCGGGCTGCCAGGCTGCAGCCCACCGTCGCGCGCATCGGCCTGCTGCAGGTGCTCGAGTCCGCGGCGCCCAGTTGCCTGAGCGCCGACGAGCTGTTCCAGCGCATGCTGCAGCGTGGCACGCGCGTGAGCGTGGGCACGGTCTACCGCGTGGTGCAGCAGCTGCACGCGGCCGGCCTGCTCGTGCACGAATGGGATGTGCAGCGCCGCGCGCTGTACGGCATCAAGCCCGAGGGCTTCGATGCCCAGGCCGTGCGGCTGGTCTGCCGCGGCACCGGCCGCACCGTCACGCTGGCCGACCCCGAGCTGCATGCGCGCCTGCTGGCGGCGGCCGCGGCGCAGGGCCAGGACCTGCGTGGCCAGGCCCTGAGCGTGGTCGTCGACAGCCTGGTGCCGATGCCGGCCCGGGCCGCCGCGCGGCCGCGGCTGGTCGCCTGACGCGCGGCGCCAGCGCCGGGCACACCGCCGAGCACGGGCCGTGCCCGGTGTCAGAACTGGTAGTTGGCGCTGAGCAGGAAGCTGCGCGGCGCGCCCGGCATGGCGTTGCTGCGCCAGTACTCGGTGTCGAACAGGTTGGACACGCCGGCCGTGACCGTCCAGGGTGCGGCGCGCCAGCCCAGCAGCGCGTCCCAGCGCGTGTAGCCGGGCACGCGCTGGGTGTGGGCCGCGTTCGGCGTAGCGCTCGCTGGTGTAGGTCACGCCGACCTCGCCGTACCACGGGCCCGGCGGCGCATAGCGCACGAACAGGTTGCCGTTGCGCTTGGCCGTGTTCTGCAGGTACAGGCCTTCGTTGGCCGGCACCTGCACGTCCTCGGCGACCTTGGCGGCCATGAGGCCGGCGCCGCCACGCACGTACCAGCCCCGGGCCACCTGCCCCGCGGCGCTGAACTCGACGCCGCGCGAGCGCTCCTTGCCGCGCACGGCCCAGGTGAAGGGGTCGTTCGTCGCGTCGGGCTGGTAGCGGATGTTGTACTTCTCGAGCTGGTACACGGCGAACTGCGTCGACAGCGCGCCGTTCAGCCAGTCGCTCTTGATGCCGAGCTCGAACTGGCGCGAGAACTGCGGGGCTTCGTCGAACACCGCCGTGGCCACCGTGCTGACCGAGAGGATGCCGCGGCCGCCGTAGGGCGAATAGCCCTTGCTGTACGACGCGTACAGGCTCTGCGTGGACACCGGCTGCCAGACCACGCCCAGGCGGGGCTGGTCGCGCTGCCGTCGTATTCGCGCGCGAAGTTGCTGACGTAGTTGGTCGACCTGAAGGTATAGCGGTCGTGGCGCAGGCCGGCCAGCAGCTTCCACTGCGGCGTCAGCGTGACCAGATCCTGGACGTACAGGGCCTGGGCCTCGCCTTCATGGCGGTTGTTCTGCGTCGGCGCCACGCGCGCGGGCCGGTCGGGCCAGGCGGCGGGATTCGGATTGAACGGGTCGTAGGTGAAGGTGCCCGGCACCGTGCCGTAGACCTTGGGCCGGCGCAGTTCGTCGCTGACCTCCAGGCCGACCAGCAGCTCGTGCTCGATGCTGCCGGTCTTGAACCTGCCGGTCAGGTCCAGCGTGTTGGCGGTGGTCTTGTTGTTGGTTTCCTGCCAGGCATAGTTGGGGCGGATCTGGCCGGTGGCAGGGATGTAGGTGCCGGCGAAGTAGTGGTCGAAGTCCTGGCTGGCCTCGCGCTGGCTCGCCACCCAGCGCAGGCTCCACTGCGGGTTGAAGTCGTAGGTCAGGTCGGAGCGCCACATGCGCAGCCGGTCTTCCACGTAGTCGCCCGGGTCTGGAAGCCGGTGCGGATCGACACGCCGGCCGGCAAGGTGCTGTACGCCGGCCCGCGGTCTGGCACGCGCCAGACGTTGTCGTAGGTGTACTGCGCGCTCCAGCGCAGGCCCTGACGCGTGTCGACGAGGATGCTGGGCGAGACCATTTCGTT
Organism: Pseudorhodoferax sp.; assembly: GCA_049840715.1. Taxonomy (GTDB): domain Bacteria; phylum Pseudomonadota; class Gammaproteobacteria; order Burkholderiales; family Burkholderiaceae_C; genus Pseudorhodoferax. The sequence continues at coordinate 148,294 of JASGJO010000029.1, read as the reverse complement.
GCGGTTGCGGATGCCGGAACGAAAGCTGTGCGCCTGCTCGCGGTCGGCCGTCAGCCGCACCACCACGTTGGGGTTGACGACGCGGTTGATGTCGATGGTGCCGCCGAAGTTCTCCCAGGAACCGCCGCGCAGCGTCACGCTGCTCCTGGCGTCGAAGCGGGCCTGCTTGCTGACCAGGTTGACGATGCCGCCGCCGGTGCTGCGGCCGTACAGCACCGAGGCTGGACCCTTGAGAATCTCGATGCGCTCCACATTGGCCGTGCTGCGGCGCACCTGGCCGCTCTCGCGCACGCCGTCGCGGTAGATGTCGCCGTCGCTGGCCGAGAAGCCGCGGATCATGATGCCTTCGCCGCGCATGTCGTAGACCGTGTTCACGCCCGGCACGCCGTCCAGGATGATGGACAGGTCGTTGAAGCCGTAGCTCTTGTACTTGTTGACCTCCAGCGTGTCGATGGTCTGCGGGATGTCCTTGGGCGCCAGGTAGGTCTTGGTGGCCGTGGTCACGCCTTCGGGACGCACGTCGTCCGGGTCGTATTCGCTGGCCTTGACGTTGACGACGGGCAGCGTGGTGCTGTCCTGCTGGGCCAGGGCATCGGCACCGAACAGCACGGTGCAGACTGCCATGGCGCTGCTGCGCATGGCGAAGGGACGGATGGCGGTGCGGCGGCGCACGGTGCGGTGGCGCATGGTGGAATTCCCGAAAGACATTCGGACCGCGCGGTGCGGGCCACGCGGTGTTGAGATGGCTGGGGAGTCCTGTGCAGGCAACCTGGCTGGTGCGGCCTCGGACGGCGGCGCGCAGCGGGCCGCCCGAAAAGGCGGCGCAGTATAGCGGCCGCGTGACGAAGTGTGACGCGGTGTAAGGTTGTTTCAACCCGGCACGGGTTCCGGCCGCAACCACAGCCAGCACAGCACGGCGGCCATGCAGCCGCAGGCCAGCGCCGTGACCCACCAGCGGTTTCCGATCCACAGCAGCAAGGCGGCGCAGGCCGACATGGCCACGGTGGCCTTCCACTTGGCATGCCGGCTCACGCAGCCGCCGGATTGCCAATCGGCGATCAGCTTGCCGAACACGCGGTGGTCGAGCAGCCAGCGGTGCAGCCGCGGCGAACTGCGCGCTGCGGCCCAGGCCGCGATCAGCACGAACACCGTCGTCGGCAGGCCAGGCACGAAGATGCCCACCACCCCGGTCGCCAGCGACACGCAGGCCAGCAGCCACAGCAGCCAGCGCCAGGGCGCCGGCACCGGCCGCACGGCGGGCGGCGTTGCCGCCGGAATCGGGCTGTCGCTGGGGCGGGGGTCGTCGGTCGGCATGGCTGGCGCGCATTCTGGCTCACCGGCCCGACCGCCCGGGTACAGGTCTCCGTGTCGGCAGCGCGGTCTGCCGGCCGCGCTGCGGCACCTTGGCAGAGCACAACGGACAACGCGATGCACGCGGCCCGGCGGATCGACAAGCCGCCGAATTGAAACAAGGCGTCAGCCGCACTTGCGGCCGTCGTCGCGGGCCCCATGTGCCCTGCTGCGGCCGAGGTCTGCCGCATGAGGAGCACCGCCGATGTTCAAACGTGTATCGCTGCTGTGGACCCTGGTCCGTGGTGACCTGCTGAGGTTCTGGTGGGCGCTGCGCGATCCGCGTGCGCCGCGCTGGTTCAAGCTGGCCGCGGCCGGCCTGCTGGTCTACCTGCTGAGCCCGGTCGACCTGCTGCCCGATGCGATTCCGTTCCTGGGCGTGGTCGACGACCTCGTGCTGCTGCCGCTGGCCATGCGCTGGCTGCTGGCGCGCCTGCCCGCGGGATTGCAGGCCGACCTGGCGGCCCGCGCCGGCTGAGGTTCAGCGCCCGGCCGGCACCAGCCGCGCCAGCGCATCGAGCACGCGCGCCACCGACTGGGCCGCGCGCGCGTCGGCCAGCCCACCCTCGGCGTCGAACGCCTCGTTCGCCCGGCCGAGCGCGAACTGCTGCGGCACCACCAGCATGGCGAAGGCCATCTGCAGGTACTGCCGCACGAAGTTCATGGAGCGCAGCCCGCCCAGCGGCCCCGGCGAGGCCGACAGCAGGCCCACCAGCTTGTCGGCGGTGCTGGCCAGGCCCGCGGGCCGGCCATCGGCCGCGGGAATGCGCGACAGCCAGTCGAAGGCGTTCACGAACAGCGGCGTCGGAAAGCCGTTGTACTCGGGCGTCACGACCAGCAGCGCCGTGCTCTCGGCAATGGCCTGCTGCAAGGCCAGCGCGCCGGCGGGCACGCCCTCGGCGGCCTCCAGGTCGCCGTCGTAGACCGGCAGCGCCAGGCTGCGCAGGTCCAGCAGCCGCGCCTGCCAGCCGGCCGCCTCGGCCGTGCGCGCGGCGTGGCGCGCCAGTTGCACATTCAAGGACCCGGTGCGTGCGCTGGCGGGGATGACGAGGAGACGGCGTGCGGACATGGATGAACTTCGGGGGACAAGAACATGGGACGCCGCCCGGCGGGTCGGCCGGGCGGCATTGTGGACCAAGTCAGGCAGGCGCCTGTACACCGCCGAAGCGGCCGCTGTTGAAGTCGGCGATGGCCTGGTGGATCTCGGCCTCGCTGTTCATCACGAACGGCCCGTAGCCCACCACCGGCTCGTCGATCGGCGCACCGGCCAGCCACAGCACCGTGGCATCGGTGTCGGCCTCGACCGCCACGGCGCTGTCCTCGCGCGCCAGGTGCACCAGCTGGCCCTCGCGCGCCACCGCCTCGCCGTTGACGCGCACCGTGCCGTGCAGCACCACCAGGGCCAGCGTATGGCCGGGCGTCGCGGAGAAGCGCCCCACGGCGCCCGCGCGCAGCCGGATGTCCAGCACGTCGATCGGCGTGAAGGTGCGCGCCGGGCCGGCCGCGGCGCCGAAGCGACCGGCGATCACGCGCACGCGGCCGGCGCCGTCCGGCAGGTCGACGGTAGGGATGTCCGCATCCAGCAGCGTCTGGTAGCCGGCCGGCCCCAGCTTGTCGCGCGCGGGCAGGTTGACCCACAGCTGCACCATCTCGATGGTGCCGCCCTGCCGCGTGAACGCCGGCGAGTGGAACTCCTCGTGCACGATGCCGCCGGCAGCCGTCATCCATTGCACGTCGCCGGGGCCGATGCAGCCCGCCCGCGCCGGTGGAATCGCGGTGCGCCAGTTCGCCCTGGTAGACGATGGTCACGGTCTCGAAGCCACGGTGCGGGTGCGCGCCGACGCCGCGCGGCCGCACCGCCGGCTCGAATGCCGTGGGCGCCGCATGGTCGAGCAGCAGGAAGGGGCTCAAAGCGCGGCCCAGGCCGTCGTAGCCGAACAGCGAACGGACCGGAAAGCCGTCGCCCACCCAATGCGGGCGCGGTGCGCTGTGCACGCCAAGGATCTTCTTCATGGGGACCTCCTTTGTCGTGCTGCAGATGGGGCCGCCATGCCCTGCCGGTAGGTGCGGTGCGCAGGCTTCACCGTCCCACGGAAAGGACGGTCCGCTCGACGCCATCGGAGAAGACATGCACGGGCGACGGCTGCTGGCCGGCGCCGCGCCGACGATGGCCACGCGCGGCAACGGGCGCCTTGCGCCGGGCCCCCGGGCGTCCACCGCATCGACGTCGCGCTGCAGGGCGAACGCCCTGCCCCGCGGCGGATCAGTCGCGCTCGCGGTCCTCGAGCGCGCGGTTCAGGGCCAGCGCGCCGAGCGTGCAGGCGGCGCCCGAGAGCAGGTAGACGCTGACGTACCCCAGCCCGAAGTGCGCCGACAGGCCCAACGCCACCAGCGGCGCGAAGGCCGCGCCGATCAGCCAGGCGATGTCGGACGTGAGGGCCGCGCCGGTGTAGCGGTAGCGCGGTGTGAAGTTGGCCGTCACCGTGCCCGAGGACTGGCCATAGGACAGGCCCAGCAGGATGAAGCCCAGCAGGATGAACACGTCCTGGCCCAGCGTGCCGCCGTCCAGCAGCGTGGGCGCGAAACCGCTGAACACCGCGATCATGGTGGCCAGCGTGCCCAGCGTGCGGCGGCGGCCGTAGCGGTCGGCGAGCCGGCCCGAGAACGCGATGCTGGCCGCGCACAGGAAGCCGCCCAGCACCTGGATCAGCAGGAAGCCGACGATGGACTGCTCGGTGTAGAGCTGGATCCAGGACAGCGGGAACACCGTGACCAGGTGGAACAGCGCGTAGCTGGCCAGCGCTGCGAAGGCGCCGATGAACACGTTGGTGCCTTGCGTGCGCACCAGCTCGGAGGCCGACACAGGCTCGAGCTCACGCTGCGTCAGTTGCTCCTCCACGTCCTCGGCCACCACCAGCCGCAGCCGTGCGAACAGCGCCACCACGTTGATCGCGAACGCCACGAAGAAGGGATAGCGCCAGCCGTAGTCGAGGAAGTCGGCGTGCGACAGCGCGCCGTACAGGTAGGCGAACAGCGCGCTGGCCAGGATGAAGCCGATCGGCGCGCCGAGCTGGCCCAGCATCGCGTACCAGCCGCGCCGCCCCTTGGGCGCGTTCAGGGCCAGCAGCGACGGCAGGCCGTCCCAGGAGCCGCCCAGGGCCAGGCCCTGGCCGATGCGCAGCGCGGCCAGCAGCCACACCGCGGTGACGCCCAGGCTGGCGGCGCCGGGCAGGAAGGCGATGCCGGCCGTCGAGGAGCCGAGCAGGAACAGCGCGATGGTCAGCTTGGTGGCCCGGCCCCAGCGGCGTTGGATGGCCATGGAGGCCACGGTGCCGATCGGGCGCGCGATGAAGGCCAGCGAGAACAGCGCGAACGACCACAGCGTGCCGTCCAGCCGCTGCATGTGCGGGAAAAACACCGAGGGAAACACCAGCACCGAGGCGATGCCGTAGACGAAGAAGTCGAAATACTCGGAGGTCCGGCCGATGACGACGCCGACGGCGATGTCGCCGGGATCGACATGGTGCTCCGTTTCCGGGAAGCGGCCGTGCTGGCGCTCGTCGAACGAGAGGGGAAGGCTTGCTGCTTGGCTGATGCTGGACATCGAGCGGTCTCCAGTGGGTTGCCCCTTGCTTATCCTGGGGCGACTATATACCGTCGCACCCGGGCGATCGGCTTGATGTAGGACAAAACGTCCAATCGCCCGACGCCAAGAGCCCGGATACATTCACGGGTTATCCGCAACCCGGGGTAACCCGCACAGGGTTCTCCCGAAAGCCTCGCCAACAGCATGCGTCGTCTATCCAACATCGTCCGAGGACCGCTCCTACTCGCCATGGCCGCCCTGCTGGCCGGGTGCAGCAAGATGGTGGTGCTCTACCCCGCCGGCGACATCGCCGCCCAGCAAGGCCGCCTGGTGGTCATCGCCACCGTGCTGATGCTGCTGATCGTCGTGCCGGTGATCTTCCTGATCCTGCTGTTCGCCTGGCGCTACCGGCAGAACGGCAAGCATGCGCAGACCGACTACGACCCCGAGTGGCACCACTCGACCAAGCTCGAACTGGTGATCTGGTCGGCCCCGCTGGTCATCATCATCGCGCTGGGCGCGCTGACCTGGATCACGACCCACCAGCTCGACCCCTACCGCCCGCTGGACCGCATCGCGGCCGGCAAGCCGGTCCCCGAAGGCACCCGGCCGCTCGAGGTGCAGGTGGTCTCGCTGGACTGGAAGTGGCTGTTCTTCTACCCCGAGCAGGGCATCGCCACGGTCAACGAACTGGCCGCGCCCGTGGACCGGCCGATCCGCTTCAAGCTGACCTCCAGCCACACCATGAACGCGTTCTACGTGCCGGACCTGGCCGGCATGATCTACACCATGCCCGGCATGCAGACCGAGCTCAACGCGGTCATCAACAAGCCCGGCGTCTACCACGGCATGTCCTCGCACTACAGCGGCGCCGGCTTCTCGGGCATGACCTTCAAGTTCCACGGCCTGTCCGGCGAGGACTTCGACAAGTGGGTGGCCCAGGCCAAGGCCGAAGGCCAGCCGCTCACGCGCGCCAGCTACACCGAGCTGGCCAAGCCCAGCGAGCGCAACCCGGTCGCGCGCTTCTCCAGCGTCGAGAACGGCCTGTACCAGCGCGTGCTGAACCTGTGCGTCGAGGAAGGCAAGCCCTGCATGCACGAGGTGATGGCCAAGGACGCCCAGCGCAACCAGGCCCATGCGGCCGCACGCAAGCTCGACGCAGCGGCCGAGGACGCGCTCTGCACCGCCGCCACGCGCACCGATCTCCAGGAATTCTGATCCATGGCCATGACCGAACACACGACCGCGCCCGCCCATTGGCTGCTGGGCCGCCTGACCTGGGACTCGATTCCGATGTCCCACGAACCCATCCTGCTGTGGACCTTCGTCGCCGTGGTGATCGGCGGCATCGGCGTGCTCGCGCTGCTGACCCGGTTCCGCCTGTGGGGCCCGCTGTGGCGCGACTGGTTCTGCAGCATCGACCACAAGAAGATCGGCATCATGTACATGGTGCTGGGCATCGTGATGCTGCTGCGCGGCTTTGCCGACGCCGTCATGATGCGCCTGCAGCAGGCCATGGCCTTCGGCGAGAACCTCGGCTACCTGCCGCCGCACCACTACGACCAGGTGTTCACGGCGCACGGCGTGATCATGATCTTCTTCGTGGCCATGCCGCTGGTCACGGGCCTCATGAACTACCTCGTGCCGCTGCAGATCGGCGCGCGCGACGTGGCCTTCCCGTTCCTGAACAACTTCAGCTTCTGGATGACCACGGCCGGCGCCATCCTCGTGATGGTCTCGCTGTTCCTCGGCGAGTTCTCCACCTCGGGCTGGCTGGCGCTGTCCAACCTGGGCCACCAGAACCCCGGGGTCGGGCTGGACTACTACATCTGGTCATTGCAGATCGCGGGGGTGGGCACGACGCTGTCGGGCATCAACCTGCTGGTCACCATCGTCAAGATGCGCGCACCGGGCATGGACATGATGAAGATGCCGATCTTCACCTGGACCTCGCTGTGCACCAACGCGCTGATCGTGGCCTCGTTCCCGGTGCTGACGGCCGCCCTGGTGCTGATGAGCCTGGACCGCTACGTCGGCACGAACTTCTTCACGAACGACCTGGGCGGCAACCCCATGCTGTACGTGAACCTGATCTGGATCTGGGGCCACCCCGAGGTCTACATCCTGGTGCTGCCGGCCTTCGGCGTGTTCTCCGAAGTCGTGGCCACCTTCAGCCGCAAGCGCCTGTTCGGCTACACCTCCATGGTGTACGCCACGGTCTGCATCACCATCCTGTCGTACCTGGTGTGGCTGCACCACTTCTTCACGATGGGCTCAGGCGCCAGCGTGAACTCGTTCTTCGGGATCACGACCATGATCATCTCGATCCCGACCGGCGCGAAGATCTTCAACTGGCTGTTCACCATGTACCGCGGCCGCATCCGCTTCACGGTGCCGATGCTTTGGACGGTGGGCTTCATGGTCACCTTCGCCATCGGCGGCATGACGGGCGTGCTGCTGGCCGTGCCGCCGGCCGACTTCGTGCTGCACAACAGCCTGTTCCTGATCGCCCACTTCCACAACGTGATCATCGGCGGCGTGGTGTTCGCCATGTTCGCCGGCATCAACTACTGGTTCCCCAAGGCCTTCGGCTACAGGCTCGACGAGTTCTGGGGCAAGGTCTCGTTCTGGTGCTGGCTGGTCGGCTTCTGGGTCGCGTTCACGCCGCTGTACGTGCTGGGCCTGATGGGCGTCACGCGCCGCGCCAACCACTTCGAGGACCCCTCGCTGCAGATCTGGTTCATCATCGCCGCCTGCGGTGCCGCCATCGTCGCCATGGGCATCGGCGCCTTCATCGTCCAGCTGGGCGTGAGCTTCCTCAAGCGCGACCAGCTGCGCGACCACACGGGCGACCCCTGGGACGGCCGCACGCTGGAATGGGCCACCTCCTCGCCCCCGCCGCAGTACAACTTCGCCTTCACGCCCGTGGTGCATGAGGTCGATGCCTGGTGGGACATGAAGAAGCATGGCTACAAGCGTCCGCTGGCCGGCTTCAAGGCCATCCACATGCCGCTCAACACCGGCTCGGGCGTGGTCATCTCGGTGCTCTCGCTGGTCTGGGGCTTCGCGCTGATCTGGCACATGTGGCCGCTGGCCATCGCCTCGTTCGCGGCCATCGTCGTCGTGTCCATCGTCCACACCTTCAACTACAAGCGCGACTACCACATCCCGGCGGCCGAAGTGACCGCCGCGGAGAACGCACGCACCCAACTGCTGGCCCGCCATGTCTGATCTCGCCCACCCCGCCAGCGCCGGCGCCGCGCGCGCCTACCACCTGGACCATGAACCGCATCCGGAGAACGGCACCGCGCTGGGCTTCTGGATGTACCTGATGAGCGACTGCCTCATCTTCGCCGCGCTGTTCGCCACCTACGGCGTGCTGGGCCGCAGCTACGCCGGCGGCCCCGGCGGCGCCGAACTGTTCGACCTCAAGCTGGTGGCCATCAACACGGCCTTCCTGCTGCTGTCGTCCATCACCTTCGGTTTCGCCATGCTGCGCAAGCAGGTCAACGACAAGGGCGGCACGCTGGTCTGGCTGGCCGTCACCGGCATCTTCGGCCTGGCCTTCCTGGCCGTGGAGCTGTACGAGTTCCACCACCTGATCCACGCCGGCGCCGGCCCGCAGAGCAGCGCCGCCATGTCGGCCTTCTTCACGCTGGTCGGCACGCACGGCCTGCACGTGACCTTCGGCTCGATCTGGCTGATCGTGCTCATGGTGCAGATCGCCAAGCATGGCCTGATCCACGAGAACAAGCGCCGTCTGATGTGCCTGTCCATGTTCTGGCACTTCCTGGACGTCGTCTGGATCGGCGTCTTCACCTTCGTCTACCTGATGGGAGTGCTGTGATGGCCTCTGAACTCCACGCACACCACGGCGACCACCACGGCGACCACCACGACGACCACCACGACGACCACCACGGCGACGTCGGCCCGCACAGCTCGATGCGCGAGTACGTGATCGGCTTCGTGCTGTCCGTCATCCTGACGGCCATTCCGTTCTGGCTGGTCATGAACAACGTGATCGAGAACCGCACCACCGCCGTGCTGGTGCTGGGCGGCTTCGCCGTGGTGCAGATCCTCGTGCACATGGTGTATTTCCTGCACATGAACGGCAAGGTCGAGGGCGGCTGGACCATGCTGTCCACCATCTTCACGGTGGTCTTCGTGGCGATCGCGATCGCCGGCACGCTGTGGGTCATGTTCCACATGAACACCAACATGATGCCGGGCCACGCCCAGCAGCAACCCGCGGTGACGCACCAGCACCAGCCGCAATGAGGCCGGCGCGCGGCCTGCCCTGGGTGCTGCTGGCCGCGGCCCTGCTCAGCGCGGTGTTCGTCGCGCTGGGCACCTGGCAGGTCCAGCGCCTGGGCTGGAAGAAGGGCCTGATCGCGCGCACCGAGGCCCGCGTCGGCGCCGCGCCGGCGGCCCCGCCGGACCTGCGCGCCTGGCCCGCCGTCCAGGCCGCCCCGCTGGATTTCGAGTACCGCCGCCTGCGGCTCGTGGGCGAGTTCCTGCATGCCGACGAGGCCCTGGTGCAGGCCAGCACGGCCCTGGGCGCCGGCTTCTGGGTGCTCACGCCGCTGCGTCTGCAGGACGGCAGCATCGTGCTCGTCAACCGCGGCTTCGTGCCGCCCGAGCGGCGCGACCCGGCCCGGCGCGGGGCCGCGGCGCCGGCCGGCCTCGCCACCGTCACCGGCCTGCTGCGCATCAGCGAACCGCACGGCGGTTTCCTGCGCGAGAACGACCCGGCCGCCGACCGCTGGCATTCGCGCGACGTGGCGGCGATCGCCGCCGCGCGCGGCCTGCCGTCCGACCGCGTGGCGCCCTACTTCGTCGATGCCGAGGCGTCGCCGCCCGGCCAGTGGCCCGTGGGCGGGCTCACGGTGCTGCGCTTCACCGACAACCACCTGGTCTACGCGCTGACCTGGTTCGCGCTGGCGGCCATGGTGGCGGCCGGTGGCTGGTACGCGTGGCGCTCGGCGCGCCGCCCGCCGGATTGAGAATCCGGCCCCATGCTTCCCTCCGCCACCGGCAACGCGGAATCCCCCGCACGCCCGGCCAGCCCCGACAAGGCCGCCGGCCTCAAGAACCTGCAGCAGCTGATCCAGCTGCGCTGGATCGCCGTGTTCGGCCAGGTGCTGACCATCGAGGTCGTGCACTACGGCCTGCGCATCGCGATCCCGGTCGAGCCCATGCTGACCGTGCTGGGCTGCCTGGTGGCGTTCAACGTGCTCTCGCTGCTGCGCGCACGCACGGGCCGGCGCGTGACCAGCGTGGAGCTGCTCGTCGCGCTGCTGGTGGACGTGGCCGCGCTCACGGCGCAGCTCTACCTGTCCGGCGGCGCCACCAACCCCTTCGTGTTCCTGTTCCTGCTGCAGGTGATCCTGGGCGCCGTGCTGCTGCCGCCCTGGGCGACCTGGGCCATGGTGGGCGTGACCTCGGCCTGCTTCGCCGCGCTGGCGCTGTGGGCCCGGCCGCTGGCGCTGACACCCGACCACCACCGCGGCTTGGCCAGCTCCTACATGATGGGCACGCTGGTCAGCTTCGCGCTGACGGCCGCGCTGCTGGTGACCTTCATCACGCGCATCGTCGGCAACCTGCGCGAGCGCGATCGGCGCCTGGCCGCGCTGCGCCAGCGCGCGGCCGAGGAGGAGCACATCGTGCGCATGGGCCTCCTGGCCTCGGGCGCCGCGCACGAACTGGGCACGCCGCTGTCCACGCTCGCGGTGATCCTGGGCGACTGGCAGCACCTGCCGCACTTCAGCTCCGAGCCCGAGCTGGCCGACGACGTGGCCGAGATGCAGGCCCAGGTGGCGCGCTGCAAGGCCATCGTGAGCGGCATCCTGCTGTCGGCCGGCGAGGCGCGCGGCGAATCCTCGCGCGCCACCACGCTCAACGCCTTTCTCGAGGACATGGTCGCGCGCTGGCGCCAGCGCCAGCCCTGCCCTGGCTTCGTGTTCGACAACCAGGTCGGCGACGACGACCTGGCCGTGGTGGCGGACTCGGCCATCCAGCAGATGGTGGGCAACGTGCTGGACAACGCCGCCGAGGTCTCGCCCGAGTCCGTGCACCTGCAGGCCGCGCGCGACGGCAAGCAGCTGGTACTGACCGTGCGCGACCGCGGCCCGGGTTTCGCGCCGCAGATGCTGCAGGAGCTCGGCAAGCCCTACCAGTCCAGCAAGGGCCAACCCGGCCGCGGCCTGGGCCTGTTCCTGGTCGTCAACGTGGCGCGCACGCTGGGCGGCCATGTGGCCGCGCGCAACCTGGACGGCGGCGGTGCCGAGCTGCGGATCACCCTGCCGCTGTCGGCGATTGCCCTGCTGGAGGAAGATACGGCCGATGACCGATGAGCCCCTGGACCGCCGCCTGCTGATCGTCGAGGACGACGCGGCCTTCGCGCGCACGCTGGCGCGCTCGTTCGAGCGCCGCGGCTACGCGGTGCGCGTGGCCACCGGCCTGGAGCAGCTGCTGGTGCAGCTCGAGGACTTCGCGCCCACCCACGCCGTGGTCGACCTCAAGCTCGCGGGCGAGGCCTCGGGCCTGGCCTGCGTGCAGACGCTCAACGCACGCGACGAGGACATGCTGATCGTGGTGCTGACCGGCTTCGCCAGCATCGCCACGGCCGTGGAAGCGATCAAGCTCGGTGCCTGCCACTACCTGGCCAAGCCCTCCAACACCGACGACATCGAGGCCGCCTTCGGCCGCGCCGAGGGCACGACCGAGGTCGAGCTGACCAACCGCGCCGAGCTCGATCAAGACGCTGGAGTGGGAGCGCATCCACCAGATGCTGGCCGAGACCGGCTTCAACATCTCCGAGACCGCACGCCGCCTGGGCATGCACCGGCGCACGCTGGCGCGCAAGCTCGAGAAGCAGCAGGTCAAATAAGGCCGGGGCCGGTGGGGCCATCGCCATGCTCCGTAGACTGCGGACCGCATTCCCGCCACCGGAGCGCCGATGACCGCCTGGAGACCCGCCCTTGCCGCCACCGCCAGCTGCATCCTGGCCCTGGCGGGTACCGCCTGCGCCCAACTGCCCCACCCGCCCGGCGCACCGGACTACCAGCCCAGCGTGGGCCAGGCCGGCAAGGACGTGGTGTGGGTGCCGACCTCCCAGGCCCTGGTCGACCGCATGCTCGACATGGCCGGCCTCACGCCGCAGGATCGCCTGGTCGACCTGGGCTCGGGCGACGGCCGGCTCGTGATCACGGCGGCCAAGCGCGGCGCCCAGGCCCGCGGCATCGAGTACGACGCCGACATGGTGGCGCTGTCGCGGCGCGCCGCCGCGGCCGAAGGCGTGGCAGACCGCGCCCGCTTCGAGCAGGCCGACATCTTCCGCTCGCACTTCCGCGACGCCACCGTGGTCACGCTGTTCCTGCTGCCCGAGCTGAACATGCGGCTGCGCCCCATCCTGCTGGACATGCCGCCCGGCACGCGCATCGTGTCGAACTCGTTCACGATGCAGGACTGGCAGCCCGACGAGAGCGCCCAGGTGTCCGAAGGCTGCCTGGGCTATTGCACGGCGCTCAAGTGGACCGTGCCGGCCCAGGTCGCCGGCACCTGGAAGCTCGGCGCGCAGGAGCTCGTGCTGCGCCAGCAGTTCCAGCTGCTGCAGGGCGAGCTGCGCGGCCCCGCCGGCAGCACGCCGATCTTCGACGCCCGCATGCACGGCACGCGGATCGGCTTCAACGTGGGCGCCACGCGCTACACCGGCGAGGTCGATGGCCCATCCATGCGCGGCAGCGCGGATGGCCAGCCCTTCAGCGCCAGCCGCGTCGCGGCGCGCTGAAGCGGTCTCAGCGCGGGCCCAGGCAGTCCGCGTTGTGCGGCTTCTTCAGTGCGCGGCGCGCGTAGTAGTCGAAGGCCACCGCATTGCGCTTGGGCCGCAGGATCCAGTCGTGCGCCTCCTGGCCCAGGCGCGGGTCGATCGGCTGCACCTCGCCGGCGGCCATGGCCAGCAGCTGCATGCGCGCGGCGCGTTCGAACGCGATGGCCAGCACGCAGGCCTCCTCGACGCTGGTGGCCGCCACCAGCAGGCCATGGTGCGACAGCAGCAGCGCGCGCTTGTCGCCCAGCGCGGCCGAGATGAATTCGCCCTCCTCGTTGCCCACCGGGATGCCCGGCCATTGGCCGACGAAGGCCACGTCGTTGTAGAGCACGCAGTTGTCCATGTGCGAGACGATGAGCGGCTGCTCCAGCATGCCCAGGGCCGCCGTGTGCACGGCATGGGTGTGGACGATGCACTGCACGTCGGGCCGCGCCCGGTACACCCAGGAGTGGAAGCGGTTGGCCGGGTTGGCCATGCCGTCGCCCTCGAGCACGTGGAGATCCTCGTCCACGCGCAGCAGGTTGTCCTCGGCGATCTCGTCGAAGCCCAGGCCCAGGCGCTGGGTATAGAACTCGCCGGGCGTGCCCGTGCGCGCGGTGATCTGGCCGGCCAGGCCGGAGTCGTGGCCGTTGTCGAACAGGATGCGGCAGGTCAGCGCCAGCTTCTGGCGCAGCGTGTAGCCGCTGTCGGCCAGGTGGGCGTCCATCTGCCGGTGGGACAGCGCGACGAGGGCGTCCTTGTCGAGCGTGAAGGTGTCGGTCGCGGATGCCATGGGTCTCCTCCTTGTGGAATCAGGCTTCGATGGTGGAAAGGTTGCGCCCGGGTTCGCCCGGAAACAGCGCGCTGTAGCCGGGCAGGCCCTCGATGCGCTGCAGCCAGGCCACGATGCCAGGATAGGCCGCCAGGTCGATGCCGCCCATGGGCGCCATGCGCGTGTAGGGGTACAGCGCGATGTCGGCGATGCTGGGGTGCGGCATGGTCGCGACCCAGCCGGCCGGCCCTTGGCGCTGCAGCTGCGCCTCCAGCAGCGCGAGCGCCTGGCGCGCCTCGCGGGCATGGGCCTGCATCTCGGGCGCCTGCGGATCGCGGTTGCGGTGCAGGGCCAGGTGCAGGCGCAGTTTCGCCAGCGGCTTCATGTGGCGATCCTGTTCGAACGCCAGCCAGGTCAGCACGCGGGCCTGGTCGGCCAGCGCCGCGGGCCACCAGGCCGTGGGCCGGGCCAGGTAGTACAGGATGGCCATGGACTCGGCCAGGTGGCTGCCGTCGTCGAGCGCGAGCACGGGCACCTGCGCCAGCGGCGCGATCGCGAGGAAGTCGGGCCGGGCCAGGTCGCCGCGGTCGATCGACAAGGTCTGGCGCGCCAGCGGAATACCCAGCAGGCCCGCCATCAGGCGCACCTTCCAGGCATTGCCCGAGCGCTGCGTGTCGTAGAGCTTCATGCGGGCTTCAGTCGAGCTTGGTGCCGGCCGCCTGGATGACCCTGCTCCACTTGACGGTCTCGCGCTGTGCATGGGCCAGGTAAGCCGGCACGCCGGTCTGCATGGGCTCGATGCCCATCTCGGCCAGCCGCGCCACCAGGGCCGGACGCGCCATGGCCCGGGCCAGCGCGGCGTTCAGCACCTCGACCTGCGCGGCCGGCGTGCCAGGCGGCGCCACCAGCGCGTTCCACGAGCCGATCCTGAAGTCGGGCAGCTTCTGCTCGGTGCTGGTGGCCAGCTGCGGCGCGGCCGCGTTGCGCTGTTCGTCGGCGATGGCCAGCAACTTCAGGCGTCCTGCCTTGGCGTGGGGAAGGACCACGGGCAGCGCGTCGATGACGATCTGCACCTGGCCGCTGAGCGCGGCGTTCACGGCCTCGGCGCCGCTCTTGAACGGCACGTGGACGATCTGCGTTCCACTGGACAGCTTGAACAGCTCGATGCCCAGGTGCGGCGAACTGCCGTTGCCGGCCGAGCCGAAGTTCAACGCGCCCGGGTGCGCCTTGGCATACGCGACCAGGCCTTGCAGGTCGTCCACGCCCGGCACGCCGTTGACCGCCAGCACGTAGGGCGAATTGCTGACCAGCGACACGGGCGTCAGCGCCGCCGGGTCGTAGGCCAGCTTGCTGTACAGCATCTTGTTGACGACCTGGGTGCCCACCGTGCCCAGCAGCAGCGTGTAGCCGTCTGGCGCGGCCTGGGCCAGGGCCTGCGCCGCGATGGAGCCGCCGGCACCGGCGCGGTTGTCGATGACGACCTGCTGCTTGAGTTCCTCGCCCAAATGCTGGCCGACCAGCCGGCCCGCCACGTCGGTGATGCCACCGGCACCGAACGGGATGATGAGCCGGATCGGCTTGGCTGGATAGGACTGAGCCGACGCCACGGCCGGAACCGCCAGCGTGGCGGCCAGGCCGCAGGAGAGCACGAGAACCACGGCCCGAAGGCGCTTGCGCATCGACATACCATACTCCTTGGTGAGCAGAACCCAGCCGGATCCGCCTTGATCCAGATCCGGAAACCAAGAACATTCTAGGAAACAAGTTTCCTATACGCAACATGTCAATCAAATTAAAGATCCTGCGCGTGCAAGCCGGCATGACGCTGGAGGAGCTGGCGCAGGCGAGCGACCTGACGCGCAGCTATGTCTCGCGGCTGGAGCGCGGGCTGTCCACGCCGTCCATCGGCGCCGCGCTGAAGCTGGCCAAGGCCTTGCGCGTGCCGGTGGAGGAAGTGTTCGCCGAGCCGTCGGAGGGCGACCCGATCGTGATCCGCCGCGCCGAGGCCGCGCCGCAGGCCACGCCGCATGCACCCCGCATGGTGTCCAGCGCGCTGCCCGACCACAAGATGGTGGCCTTCGTGCTGAACCCGACCGACGAGCCGGTGCGCAACCACCCCATGAGCCACCACCGTGGCGAGGAGATCCTCTACGTGCTCAAGGGCCAGGTGGTGCTGCAGCTGGCGCAGCGCAGCGAGACGCTGCGCGCCGGCGACTCGGCGCACTTCAACTCCAGCATCCCGCACAAGATCACCTCGGTCGGCAAGCAGCAGGCCTCGGTGCTGCTGGTGATCGCGCAGGAGGAGTGAGCCTGCTCAGTCGAGCTTGATCCCCAGCTCCACCGCCAGCTTGATCCAGATCGGCACCTCGGTGTCCCAGTCGCGCCGCGTGCCGGCCAGGTCCTTGGGCTTGTTGGGGATGCCGAAGCTCTCGCGCAGCTTGCTGCCGCGCTCGGTCTCCACGCAGGCCAGCGCCACCTTGTTCAGTGCCAGCAGCACGGCCTCGGGCGTGCCGGCGGGCGCCATCAGGGCCAGGCCGCCTTCCAGCTTGACCAGCGGCGAGTCGATGCCCTGCTCGGCCAGCGTGGGCACGTCGGGCAGCTTGGGCGAACGGTAGTTGCCGGTCACGCCGATGGGGCGCACGCCGCGCCCCTGCACGGTGTTGAAGGCCTGGTAGCTGCCGATGCCGATCTGCGCCGAGTTGCCCGCCACGTCCACCCACATCGGCGACTCGCCCTTGTACTGGATGGTCTGGATCTTGGTGCCGGCATGCCGGTTGAGCTGGTCGGCCACCATGTGCGGGTACGAGCCCGGCGCATAGCTGGCCATGTTGACCTGGCGCTCGCGCGCATAGGCGATGAACTCGCGCATGTTCTTCGCCGGCACCTCGGGCGCCACGGCCACGGCCAGCGGGCCCGACGGGAACAGCGCGATCGGCGTGAGGTCGGTGTCCAGGTTGTAGGGCAGCTTGCTGTAGAGCACGCGGTTCTGCCAGACCGTGCCGGAGGTCGAGACCAGGAGCGTGTAGCCGTCGGCCGGCGCCTTGGTGACCTGGCCGATGCCGATGATGGCGCCGCCGCCGGGCCGGTTGTCCACGATGGAGGTCTGGCCCAGGGTCTGGCTGAAATGGTCGGCGAACAGGCGCGCATAGGCGTCGGTGAGGCCGCCGGGCGGGAACGGCACGACCACGCGCAGCGGCTTGTCGGGCCAGCGCGCGGTCTGGGCCTGCAGGCCGGGCACCAGGCTGCTGGCGGCCAGTGCTGCCATGCCTTGCAGGCTGCGGCGGCGCGAAAAGTCGGGGAATGCGTGCATGCTTGTCTGCCTCCTTGGGGTGTGCGCGGCGACACGCGGGCTGCGGGCGCCGCGCCGCATCATCGGGGGCGTCGGCGCGCGACGGAACCCGCGGATTCCCGCAGTTGTTCAGGCGGGCGGCAGCGGCCAGACCCGCCCGTCGCCAACCGCGTAGCAGCGCCGGCCGGGCGCGGCCGGCACGCGCCAGCCGCCCGTGAACTCGCCGAAGGCCGGCAGCCAGGCCTGGCCGGCCTCGGCCACGAAGCCGGGCAGCCGCAGCCGGTCGCGGCCCGGGCCGTGCAGCACGCAGACCGGGTGCACGTGGCCGGCCAGCACGAAGTGCGTGGCATGCGCCCGCGGGTGGTGGCAGCAGGCGAAGGGGCCGAGCAGGTGCGGCTCGTCGACCACCGCGATGGACAGGCCCGGCGGCGGGTCGCCGGCATGGCTGTCGTGGTTGCCGCGCACCAGCACGATGGCCAGCGCGGCCTGGCGGGCGCGCCAGGCGGCCAGCGCGTCGAGCAGGGCCGGCGTGCGCGCCTCCTCGGCATGCAGGAAGTCGCCCAGCACCACGAGCGCCTGCGCCGCGTGCCGCGCGATCAGCGCATCGAGCCGGGCCAGGTTGCGCTGCGTGGTGCCGGCCGGCACCGGCTGGCCGGCGGCGCGGAAGCTCGCGGCCTTGCCCAGATGCAGGTCGGCGATGAACAAGGTGCGGCGCGCGGGCCACCACAGCGCGCGCTCGGGCAGCAGCAGCAAGGTTTCGCCGGCCCAGCGGACGGCGTGGCCCGGCGTCACCGGCGGGCCCTCCTGCGGCGCGGGGCCGGTGCCGCCTGGGCCTGGTCGGTCTGCCGGCCGAACTGCAGGCTGGCCTGCACCTGGGCCGCGTCCTCCGGCGGCGCGCCGCCGGCCGCGCGTTCGAGCTGGGCCAGCATGCGCGCGATGCGGTCGGCCACGCGCTCGTTGGACAGCTGCTCGCGAAAGCGCTCCACCATGAGCGGGAACGCGAACGGCGTGGGCCGTGCCAGCGCGCGCAGCACCAGTTGCCGCGTGGCCATGCGCTGCAGCGCGGCCTGCAGCCGGCCGACCTCCAGCTCCTGCGCCAACAGCTCCTGCTCGGCCTGCAGCAGCAGTTGGTTGGCCGGGTCGTACTTCCGGAACACCTCCCAGAACAGCGAGGACGAGGCCTGCAGCTGGCGGCTGCTGCGGCGCTCGCCCGGATGGCTCTGGAAGATGAGGCCCGACACGCGCGCGATCTCGCGGAAGCGCCGCTGCGCGAGCTCGCCCGCGTTGAGGCTGGCCAGCACCTCGGCCAGCAAGGCCGGGCCGTCGCTGGCCTGGTGCAGCAGCAGGGGCAGCCACCGCGGCCAGTCCACCTCGGTGGCGCTGAGCAGTTCCAGGCCGTAGTCGTTGACGGCGATCGAGAAGGTCCGCGGCGCCTGCTGCGCGGCGCGCCAGGCCAGCAGGCTGGCCAGGCCCAGGTGGACCTGGCGGCCCGCGAAGGGGTAGAGGAACAGGTGCCAACCTTCGCGCGATTGCAGCGTTTCGGCCAGCAGCGTGTCGGGCGTGGGCAGCGCCGACCAGGCGTGCTGCAGGTCCAGCAGCGGCCGCGCGGCGCGCATCTCGGGGCTGCCGTAGCGGCCCTGGTCGGCCTCGGCCAGTTCGATCACCGCCGCATCGGCCAGCAGCGAGGACAGCGGCATGCGCCCGCCGTTCCAGCGCGGCACCGCGGCCTTGCGGCCGCTGGCGCGCCGCACCCAGGCCGTCATGTCGTGGATGCGCACGAGCTCCAGCAGCCGCCCACCGAACATGAAGGCATCGCCGGGCTTGAGCCGCGCCGCGAAGTTCTCCTCCACGCTGCCGATGCGCGCCCCACCCACGAACTGCACCACCATGCTGGCGTCCGAAACGATGGTGCCGATGTTGGCCCGGTGCCGCCGCGCCAGCCGCGCCTCGGGCACGCGCCAGACGCCCTCCTCGTCCGGCACCACGCGCCGGTAGTCCGGATAGGCGGTCAGCGCCGCGCCGCCCTGGCGCACGAAGTCCAGGCACCACTGCCAGCGCGGCGCGTCGAGCTGCGCGTAGGCATGGGTCCGGCGCACCTCGGCGTACAGCGCGTCGGGCACGAAGCCGCCGCCCAGCGCCACCGTGACCAGGTGCTGCACGAGCACGTCCAGCGGCTGCAGCGGGGGTTCGCGCGCCTCCACCAGCCCGGCCAGCACCGCGGCGCGCGCGGCCGCGCCCTCCACGAGTTCCAGGCTGTGCGTGGGCACCAGCGTGATGCGCGAGGCCCGGCCCGGCGCATGGCCGGAGCGGCCCGCGCGCTGCAGCAGCCGCGCCACGCCCTTGGGCGAGCCGATCTGCAGCACGCGCTCCACGGGCAGGAAGTCCACGCCCAGGTCCAGGCTGGAGGTGCAGACCACGGCGCGCAGCTGGCCGGCCTTGAGCCCGCCCTCCACCCATTCGCGCACGGCCCGGTCCAGCGAACCATGGTGCAGCGCGATGCTGCCGGCCCAGTCGGGCCGCGCCTGCAGCAGCGCCTGGTACCAGATCTCGGCCTGCGAGCGCGTGTTCGTGAACACCAGCGCCGTGCTGCTGACGGCGAGCTCGGCCACCACCTGCGGCAGCATGGCCAGGCCGAGGTGGCCGGCCCAGGGGAAGCGCTCGGCGCGCGGCGGCAGCAGCGTGTCGATCACGAGCTTCCTGGCCATGGCGCCGCGCACGAGCCGCCCGGCCTGTTGCGGCCCCAGCAGCACGGCCATGGCCTGCTCCAGGTTGCCCAGCGTGGCCGACATGCCCCAGGTGCCGAGCGTGGGCCGCCACTGCCGCAGCCGCGCGAGCGCCAGCTGCACCTGCACGCCGCGCTTGTTGCCCAGCAGCTCGTGCCATTCGTCGACGACCACGAGCTGCAGTTGCGCGAACAGCTGGCGCGCGTCGGCCCTGGCCAGCAGCAGCGACAGGCTTTCGGGCGTGGTCACGAGCACCGAGGGCAGCCGCCGGTCCTGGGCACTGCGTTCGGCCGACGTCGTGTCGCCGCTGCGCGCGCCGGCCGTCCAGTGCGGCGCCAGCTCGGCCAGCGGCTCGCGCAGCGCGCGCAAGGTGTCTGCCGCCAGCGCACGCATGGGCGTGAGCCAGAGCACCGTGAGCGGCGCGGCGCCGCGCGCGGGCGGCTTGCCGGCGAAGGCGCCCAGCGCGCCGAGCCAGACGGCGTAGGTCTTGCCGGCGCCGGTGGTCGCGTGCAGCAGGCCGCTCTCGCCCGCGGCCAGCGCCCGCCAGACCTCGCGCTGGAACGCGAAGGGCTTCCAGCCACGGGTGGCGAACCAGGTCTGCAGCGCCTTTTTCATGTGGGCCGCAGCATGCCATGCGGCCGGCGGGCGCAGCGCAGGACAAGCCCGCGAGATCAGGACCGTTCAGCCTGGATTCGGCAGTCGGATGCGCCCTCACCGAGATGGCGAGGGACATCGAAGGCGCCAAGTCCAGTCGCCATGCGGCTTTCCCGAAGGCGGCCAGCGGTCGACTGCCGAATCCAGGTTCAGGGCTTGCCGAGGAAGCCCGCCACGCCGTCGCGGAAGGCCTGGCTGCCGTAGACCGCGTGCACGAGATCCGCGTCGTCCAGCCGCTGCTCGCTGACGATGCGGCGCAGGCTTTCCTTCACGGCCCGCTGCGTGACCGGCGACAGCGCCATGAGCCGCCCGGCGAGCGCCTGGGCCGCCGCGTCCAGCTCCTCCGATGCCACCACCGCATGCACGAAGCCGCAGGCCTGCATCTCCGCAGCCGTCAGGTGGTCGGCCAGCAGCAGCATGCGCTTGACGCGCGGCACGCCCAGCGCCGCCACCAGCCGCGCGATGTTGCGCGAGGACAAGGTGTTCGAC
Source organism: Pseudorhodoferax sp. (assembly GCA_049840715.1). Taxonomy (GTDB): domain Bacteria; phylum Pseudomonadota; class Gammaproteobacteria; order Burkholderiales; family Burkholderiaceae_C; genus Pseudorhodoferax. The sequence continues at coordinate 127,621 of JASGJO010000029.1, read as the reverse complement.
AGCGTCCTGGCGATCGGCGCGCCGAAGCGCGCGCCTTCGCTGCAGACCCGGAAGTCGCAGGCCGTGGCCAGCGCCAGCCCGCCGCCCACGGCCCAGCCGTCGATCACCGCCACGGTCGGCACCGCGATGCGCTCGACGGCATCGATCACGCGTTCGACGAAGGCTTCGTAGGCGATGCCCTCGCGGCCATCGGCAAAGTCCCTGAAGTGGCCGATGTCCGTGCCCGAGACGAAGGACTTGCCGCCCGCGCCCTTGAACAGCACGCTGCGCACGGCCGGGTCGCGGCCGCAGGCGTCGATGCATGCGAGCAGCGCGCCGTACATGGCGCGCGTCATCGCGTTGTGGCGCTCGGGCCGGTCGACCAGGATCTCGGCCGCGCCCGAGGCGTGGACGGCGAGCCGCACGGCTTCCCGGCCGCTCATGCAGCCGCCCGGAGCTCGGCCAGGATCTCGTCGTTGTGCTCGCCCAGCAGCGGGGGATGCCGGCGCACCTGCTGCGGCGTACCCAGCAGCTTGACCGGAAAGCCGATGTTCCTGACCTTGCCCTCGACCGGGTGCTCGATCTCCATGCACATGCCCCGGTGCCGGCCGTGCGCGCCCTCGAAGGCCTCGGGGTAGCTCAGGATCGGGCCGGCCGGGATGCCGGCGGCCAGCATGGCGTCGATCCAGTCTTCGCTGTCGCGCCGGGCGAACTCCTGCTCCAGCGCCGCGATCAGCGCCTCGCGGTGCTTCAGGCGCAGCGACACGGTGGCGTAGTCGGCGTGCTCCACGAGGTCCGGCCGGTCCAGCAGCGCGCAGAGCCTGGCCCACAGCTTCTGGTTGGTCGCGCCCATCACGAAGTAGCCGTCGCGCGCCTTCACGGCCTGGTAGGGCGCGCTCATCTTGTTGCTGGTGCCCAGCTTGGTCGGCGCCGCGCCCGTGCCCCAGTACTCCGACATGTCCCAGACCGAGAAGGCCATGGCCGCGTCGAACAGCGAGGCGTCGATGTGCTGGCCCTGCCCCGTCTTCTGTGCGCCGATGTAGGCCGACAGCAGCGCCGAGGTGGCGAACAGCGCGCAGCCGATGTCGGCCACCGGCACGCCGGCCTTGACCGGCTTCTCGCCCGGGTAGCCGGTCACGCTCATCACGCCGGACATGGCCTGCGCCATGAGGTCGAAGCCCGGCCGCTCGGCCCAGGGGCCGCTCTGGCCGAAGCCGGAGATGCTGACGTAGACGATCTTCGGGTTGATCCGCTGGATCGACGCGTAGTCGATGCGCAGGCGCTGCACGGCGCCGGGGCGGTAGTTCTCGACGATCACGTCGGCCGTCTTCGCCAGGGCGTAGAAGGTGGCGCGGTCCTCGTCGGTCTTGAGGTCCAGCGTCAGCGAGCGCTTGTTGCGGTTCATGTTCAGGAAGCCCATGGAATCGGCGCCCTTCATCTTGAAGCCCATGGCGCCGCGCGTCTGGTCGCCGCCGGGCGGCTCGACCTTGATCACGTCGGCACCCATGTCGGCCAGCAGCATGCAGGCGAAGGGTCCGGCCATGACCTGGCTGACGTCCAGCACGCGGATGCCTTGCAGCGGGAGGGGGCGGGTTGCAGCCATCTTCAGGATTCCTCGGTGATCTTGGCGGAGCGCACGACCTCGCCCCACTTCTTGAACTCGCTGGCCATGAAGCCGGCGAACTTGTCGACGCTGCCGCCGCCGTCCTCGACGCCGAAGCCGTCGAAGCGCGCCACCACGTCGGGCAGCGCCAGCACCTTGTTGATGTCGGCGTTGATCTGCGCGGCCAGCTCCCTGGACATGTCCCTGGGCCCGACCACGCCGTACCAGCTCGACACGTCGAAGCCCTTGAAGCCCTGCTCGTCCATGGTCGCGAGCTCGGGGAAGCCCTTGGCGCGCTTGACGCGGGTCTGCACGATGGCGGCCGTCTTCTTCGCCTTGACCTGGGCCGTGGCCGCCGTCATGGTGTCGAAGCTGTAGTCGATCTGCCCGCCGATCAGGTCGGTCTGCAGCGGGCCCGAGCCCTTGTAGGGCACGTGGATGCTCTGCACGTCGGCGGCCATGTTGAACATCGCCGCGCACAGGTGCTGCACCGAGCCCGTGCCCGACGAGCCGAAGCTGATCTTGCCGGGGCTCCTGCGGCATTCCTCGACCACCTCGCGCACGCTGCCGGCGCCCTGGCGGCTGGCGCTGGTCACCAGGATGTGCGGCGTGGCGCCCACCATCGCGATGGGCGCGAAGTCCTTCAGGGGGTCGTAGCTGATGGCCTTGAAGATGTGCGGCCCGATGGCATGCGTGTTGACGTGCGCCATGAGCAGGTTGAGCCCGTCGGTGAAGCGGGTCTGGGCGAAGAAGCCGGCCGCCAGCGCGCCGGTGGCGCCGGGCTTGTTCTCGATCACGACGCTGCGGCCCCAGAGCTCGGACAGCTTCTGGCCGACGATGCGCGCGAACACGTCGGTGCCGCCGCCCGGCGCCCAGCCGACGTAGATCCTGACGATGCCCTTGGGCAGTTCGGCGGCCGCCTGGGCCCAGGGGGCGGACAGCACGGCCATGCTGCCCGCGATGAAGTGTCGGCGTCTCATGCGCGGTCTCCTCGTTGGTGGTGGCGCTACTGTTGCGCAGCACCCGGAGACCGGCAATGGCGTGCCAGGCATGCCTGGATTCGTGATCCGCGAAACCGGCAGGCCCGCGGAACGCTAGGGCGCCAGCAGCTGGGCCACCACGTTGCGCAGCGTCTGCTCCTGCGCATTGCCTTCGACGCAGGACAGCACGTAGCTGCGCCGGTGCCAGTCGCCCTCGAGCTCGGCCGTGGCCAGCGTGTCCTCGGGATGGAAGCTGCGCAGCACCTCGGGCGGCATCAGCCCCACGCCCAGGCCGTGACGCACCAGCGCCAGCATGGTGTCGAAGCCGCTAGCCGAGAAGTCGTTGGGAAACGCGCGCCCGCGGCTGCGGTAGGCGCGCTGCACGGCCGCCAGCACGGCCGAGCCCTTGCCCAGGCTCACGATGGGCAGCTCCAGCATCTCGTCCAGCCCGAGCGGCCCGGCGCCGAAGGTGAAGTGCCGCCGGCTGTAGACCAGCACCAGCCGGTCCTGCCGGTAGTCGGACTTGGGCAGGTCCAGGAAGCCGCTGCTTCTTCTCGTAGATGCCGACATCGATCACACGGTCGCGCAGCAGCTGCTGCACGATCTTGCTGTTCTCCTCCAGCACCTTGAGCGTGATCTGCGGGTAGGCCATGCGCAGCCGCGCGATGTCGGCCGCGAGGAACTGGATGATCGCCGCCTTGGGCGCGCCGATGATGATGCGGCCGTCGCGTCCATGGCCCAGCGCCTGGGCGTCGCCCGCGAGCCGGTCGATCAGGTTGTCGATCTGGCGGATGTGGGCCAGGAGGCGCTCGCCGGCCTCGGTCATCTTCACGCCATGCGGCTGGCGCTTGAACAACCTGGCGCCGAGCTGCGACTCCAGTTCGGTCAGCCGGCGCGAGGCGGCCGCCACCGCCAGGTTCAAGCGGTCGGCCGCACGCGAGATGCTGCCCTCCTCCGCGATGGCGAGGACCAGCTGCACCGTGGTGGAGTCGAGCTTCATGCCTTCAGTGGGCGGCTTCGCGCTCGCGCAGCAGGTGGTACAGCACGATGGCGCCGAAGGTCGCCGTGCCGATGCCGCCCATCTTGAAGCCGGCGATCGACAGCGTCAGGTCCCCCGCCCCGGCCGTCAGCGCCACGCCGGCCGTGATCAGGTTGCGCGGGCGCGAGAAGTCCACCTTGCTCTGCACCCAGATGCGCCCGCCCGTGGCCGCGATGAGGCCGAACACCACCAGCGCCAGGCCGCCGACCACGGGCACGGGCAAGGTCAGGATCAGCGCGCCGAACTTGGGCGAGAAGCCCAGCGCCAGCGCCACCAGCGCGGCCACCACGAAGACCAGCGTGGAGTAGATGCGCGTGACGGCCATCACGCCCATGTTCTCGGCATAGGTGGTCACGCCGGTGCCGCCGCCGGCGCCCGAGACCATGGTGGCGATGCCGTCGGCCATGAAGGCGCGGCCCATGAGCGGGTCGAAGTTGCGGCCCGTCATGGCCGCCAGGCCCTTCACGTGGCCGAGGTTCTCGGCCACGAGGATCACGGCCACGGGCGCGATCAGCAGCATGGCCGTGCCGTCGAACACGGGCGCGCTGAACTTCGGCAGGCCGATCCAGGCCGCCTGCGCCACGCCCGAGAAATCGATCGGCCTGGCCCAGCCCAGGGCGTTGGCCGCGATCCAGTACAGCGCGTAGCCGCACAGCGCGCCGAGCAGGATCGGCAGCCGCCCGGCCACGCCGCGGCTGCGCACCGCGATCAGGCCCACGGCCAGCGCCGTGAGCAGGCCGATGCCGGTCTCCACGGGCGTGGCGCCGAGCATCTTGACCGCCACCGGCGCGAGGTTCAGGCCGATGGCCGCCACCACGGTGCCGGTCACGATGGGCGGCATCAGCCGCTCGATCCAGGCCGTGCCGGCCACCTGCACCACCAGCCCGATCGCAAAGTACAGCAGGCCGCAGGCGATGATGCCGCCCAGCGCCACGCCGATGTTGGCGTTGGGCCCGCTGCCCGCGTAGCCCGTGGCCGCGATGACCACGCCGATGAAGGCGAAGCTCGAGCCCAGGTAGCTCGGCAGCCGCCCGCCCGTGAGCAGGAAAAAGATCAGCGTGCCGATGCCCGAGAAGAAGATCGCGGTGTTGGGGTCGAAGCCCATCAGGATGGGCGCCAGCGCCGTGGAGCCGAACATGGCCACCACGTGCTGCACGCCCATGGCGATGGTCTGGCCGGTCGGCAGGCGTTCGTCGGGGGCGACGTCGCCGCCGGTCTTCAGGGTCCAGTTCGGGAACAGGCTGGCCATGGCAGATCTCCTCGTTGTGTTTGGCACGCGCGGCGGGCCGGGACAGCCTGCGCGGGCGCCATTGTGTGCCAGGGCTGCCGCTGGGCATGCCCGGCAAGGAGAGGCCAGGTGCCGGCGGCCTGGGCGGCCGCCGCAGTGGTGCGCGGCAGCGCGCTGCCGCGCCGGGGCCGCGTGCGGCTCAGCGTGCAGCCAGGTTCTGCTGCTCGGCCAGCAGCGTGGGCTGCGGTGCGGAGAAGGCGCCGGTGTCGGTGCCTTCTCCGGTCGGCGGCATCGTGCCTTCGCGCTGCGCCTGCTCCAGCTGGGCGATCACCTCGGCCCGCGTGAGCGTGCCGGGTTCGCTGGTGACGGGCGGGATGTAGCCCACCTCGCCGGACGCATGCACGTCGGCAAGGCTGGGCATGGCGACAAAGGCGGCGGCGGCCATCCAGGACGACGCGATCAGTCGGATGTTCATGGTTCGGTCCTCGCAATAGGGTTGCAGCTACTCCACCGCGCCGCAGACCCCATGCCCGCGGCGTGCTCGATGAGTTCCCGGGTATGCGCACCTCACCGATGGCTGCATTGTTCAGTTCGCGCGACCGACCGACATCCTTACTTCGAACGAGCCTGCGCCATCAGCCTGCGGCGGGCTTGGGCGGCACCACGAGCACGTCGCTTTCCGCGAGTTCCAGCACGCGCTCGGCCACGCTGCCCAGCAGCAGGCCCGTGAGGCCGGAGCGGCGCTGCGTGCCCAGCACCACGAGCTCGCCCGGGTGCTCGGCGCCGTGCTCGCGCAGCAGCAGGCCGGGGTCGCCGTAGGCCAGGCGCAGCGTGGTGCGCGCGCGTACCGCGGCGGGCAGCTTCGTGGAGTCCAGGAACAGCCGCGCCTGCTCCTCGGCCGCGGCGCGGCCGGCCTGGCGCGCCTGCTCCACGTCCATGCCGGCCAGCAGCGGGTACGGGTTGCCGAAGGCGTGGAACAGCGTGAAGCCGGCCTGCGGGAACAGCGCCACGGCCGTCTGCAGCGCATGGCGCGCATGCTCGGAGAAATCGCTGGTGACCAGCACCTGGGTGTAGGCGGCCCGGGCGCGCTCGCGCACCACGAGCAGCGGCACCGGCGCACGCCGCGCCAGCGCTTCCACGGTGGAGCCCAGCAGCATCCGCGCGAGCGCCTCGTGGCGCGCCACGCCGGTCACGACCAGGCCGCAGCGCTCGGCCTGGGCCACGGCCAGCACGGTGCCCGTCAACTCGCCCTGCTCCACGCGCACGATGGGCGGCACGGCCGCGTCGGCCAGGTCGGCGCGCAGCCGGCGCTCGGCCTGGCGGCGCGCGGCGCGCTGCGCCACGGCGTCGGACGACAGCGCCAGCACCGGGTGCGAGGCCAGGCCGGCGCCGTTGGGCACCACGGTCAGCGCCACCAGCGGCACGCGCCATTCGCGCGCCAGCAGCAGCGCGCGGTCGAGTGCGCGGTCGCTGCGCGGGCTCAGGTCGGTGGCCAGCAGCACGCTCTGGCGCATGGTGTCGGTCATGTCGTGTTCCTCTTCAACTCGTCGAACAGCTGCCAGCGGCGCAGCAAGGCCTTCTCGATCTCCAGCACCACCATGGAGGCCGCGCCGATCGCCAGGATCAGCAGCCCGTCCGGCAGCGGCACGTCGCGCGTGTCGAACAGCGCCTGCATCCACGGCGCATAGGTGAAGGCCAGCTGGGCCAGCACCACGGCCGCCACGGCCCACAGCACGGCCGGCGTGCCGCGCGCACCGGTCCAGGTGAACGAGCGCATGTGCAGGTAGCGCACGTTGAACAGGTAGAAGATCTCCATCACGCACAGCACGTTGACCACCATGGTACGGCCCAGCGCATCGTCGTGGCCGCGCCATTGCCCCCACGCGAAGATGCCGAATGCGCCGAGCGTGAACAGCAGCGAGACGAACACGATGCGCCAGAGCATGAAGGGCGACAGCAGCGGCGCGTCGGGCGCGCGCGGCGGCCGCGCCATCACGCCGGGCTCGGCCGGCTCGAACGCCAGCACCAGGCCCAGCGTGATGGTCAGCACCATGTTGACCCACAGGATCTGCGGCGCCGTCATCGGCAGCGTGAGGCCCAGCAGCAGCGCGGCGACGATGGCCAGCACCTCGCCGCCATTGGTCGGCAGCGTCCAGGCGATGACCTTGCGGATGTTGTCGTAGACCGTGCGGCCTTCGCGCACGGCCGCCACGATGGAGGCGAAGTTGTCGTCGGCCAGCACGACCTGCGCGGCCTCCTTGGCCGCGTCCGTGCCCTTGTGGCCCATGGCCACGCCCACGTCGGCCTGCTTGAGCGAGGGCGCGTCGTTGACGCCGTCGCCGGTCATGGCCACGACCTGGCCCTGGGCCTGCAGCGCGCGCACCACGCGCAGCTTGTGCGCGGGGTCGGTGCGCGCGAACACGTCGGCGCGCGTGGCCAGCCGGCGCAGCGCGGCATCGTCGGCGGCGTCCACGTCGGCACCGGTGGCCACCACGGGCGCCTGCGCCAGGCCCAGCTGCGCGGCGATGGCGGCGGCCGTGGCCGCATGGTCGCCCGTGATCATCTTCACGCGGATGCCGGCCGAGCGGCAGTCGGCCACGGCCGCCATGGCCTCGGCACGCGGCGGGTCGATGAAGCCGACCAGGCCCAGGAAGACGAGGTCGGCCACGGCACCGAAGTCCAGCGGCACCGGCGCGGCGGGCAGCTGCCGCAGCGCGAAGCCCAGCACGCGCTCGCCGGCCGAGGCGGCCTCGGCGACGGCCGCCTGCCAGTGCGCGCCGTCCAGCGGCTGCGGCCGGCCATCGGCGCCGAGCTGGGCCGTGGCCATGGCCAGCACGCGCTCGGGCGCGCCCTTCACGAACAGCAGGGCCTGGCCGTCGGCCTGCGCGTGCAGCGTGGCCATGAAGCGGTGCTGGGCGTCGAACGGGATCTCGTCGCTGCGCGGCTGGCCGGCGCGCAGGGCGGCGGGCGCCAGGCCGGCCTTCATGGCCAGCGCCACGAGCGCGCCCTCCATGGGGTCGCCGTCGACCTTCCACTGGCCGGCCGCGTCCTGCGCCAGTTGCGCGTCGTTGCAGAGCAGCCCGGCCTCGACGAGCAGGCGCGCGTCGGCGGCCAGCGCGTCCTGCCCTGGCGGCAGGTGCAGCGCGCCGGCCGGCGCGTAACCCGAGCCGCCCACGGCGATGCAGGCGCCGGCCGTGACGACGCGGCAGGCCGTCATCTCGTTGCGCGTGAGCGTGCCGGTCTTGTCCGAGCAGATCACGGTCGTGGCGCCCAGCGTCTCCACGGCCGGCAGCCGGCGCACGATGGCCTGGCGCGCGGCCATGCGGCGCACGCCGATGGCCAGCGTGATGGTGATGACGGCCGGCAGGCTCTCGGGCACCAGGCTCACGGCGATGGCCACCACGACCATCAGCGCCGCCACCCACTCCATGCCCTGCACGCCCACGGCGAACGCGAACAGCGCGGCGGCCAGCCCCAGCGACAGCACCGTGAAGCGCCGGCCGAAGGCGTTGATCTTGCGCAGCAGCGGCGTGGCCAGCGGCTGCACGCCGCCCAGCAGGCTGCTGATGCGGCCGATCTCGGTCTGCACGCCGGTGGCCACCACCAGCCCCAGCCCCTGCCCGGCCGCCACCAGCGTGCCCGAGTAGGCCATGCCGGCGCGGTCGCCGAGCGCGGCGGCCACATCGACGGCGGCCTCGGACTTGCTGGCTGCCACCGATTCGCCGGTCAGGATGGCCTCGTCCACGAGCAGGCCGCGCGCCCGCAGCAGCCGCAGGTCGGCCGGCACGCGGTCGCCGGCCTCCAGCAGCACCAGGTCGCCGGGCACCAGGCCGGCCACCGCCACGGTGGCGCGCTGGCCGCCGCGCAGCACGCGGGCGTTGGGCGCCAGCATGCCGTGCAGGGCCGCCAGCGCCTGCTCGGCCTTGCCCTCCTGCACGAAGCCGACGATGGCGTTGACCAGCACCACGCCCCAGATCACGCTGGCATCGACCCAATGCCCCAGCGCGGCGGCGACCACGGCCGCGCCGAGCAGGAACAGGATCAGCGCGTTGTTGAACTGCGCCAGCAGCCGCCGCAGCGGGTGCACGGGCGGCGCCGCAGGCAGCGCGTTGGGGCCGTGGGCGGCCAGCCGCGCCGCCGCGTCGGCCGGGTCCAGGCCGTCGCGGCGGGCGTCCAGCGCCGCCAGCGCGGCATCGGGCGCGAGGCTGTGCCAGGCCGGCGTGGATGCGGGGGTGGAGAATGCGGTGGAAGAGACCATGCCCGCAATACAACATAGCCGGCCCGCACGCGGGGCCAATAGAACGCCGGCGCCACCGGGTATTCGGCCCCTGATCGCGCCTTGCTTGATGTGCATCAAACGCCGGGCCCGCCCGCAGGCCGCGCCATGACCTGGCTGGGCCTGTCCATGGTGGTGCTGGCGGCGCTGATCCACGCCACCTGGAACCTGCTGGCCAAGCGCGCCGCCCATGCCGGCACCGCCTTCGTGGCCGCCAGCACGCTGGTGGCCTGCGCGGCCTATTTCCCCTGGGTGCTGTGGCAGCTCACGCACGGCGGCATGCCGCTGAACGGCCCCGTGCTGGCCTGCATCGTGGCCAGCGGCCTGCTGCACCTGGTCTACAGCATGTGCCTGCAAAAGGGCTACCGCGTGGCCGACCTCTCGGTGGTCTATCCGGTGGCGCGCGGCACCGGGCCGCTGCTGTCCTCCGTCGGCGCCTTCGTGCTGCTGGGCGAGGCGCCCTCGGCGCACGGCCTGCTGGGCCTGGCCGCGATCGTGCTGGGCATCGGCCTGATCTGCACCGATGGCCGGCTGGCCATGTTCCGCAAGCCCAGCGCGCTGGCCGGCGTGCGCTGGGGCGGCGCCACGGGCGCGCTGATCGCGGGCTACACCGTGGTCGATGCCTATGGCGTCAAGGTGCTGGGCGTGGGGCCGGTGGTGCTGGACTGGTGCTCCAACCTGGTGCGGCTGTGCGTGCTGGCGCCCTGGATGCTGCGCAACCGCGCCGCCGCGCTGGCCGCCATGCGCGGGCACTGGGGGCTGGCGGTGGCGGTCGGCCTGCTCTCGCCGCTGTCCTACATCCTGGTGCTGGCCGCGCTCGAGATGGGCGCGCCGCTCAGCGTGGTCGCGCCCACGCGCGAGATGTCGATGATGGTGGGCGCGCTGTTCGGCCTGCTGCTGCTGCGCGAGCGCGTGGGCCCGGGCCGCGCCGCGGGCTGCGTGCTGGTGGTCGCCGGCGTGGTGCTGCTCAGCGGTTCGCGTTGAGCGACTCGCGCAGGATGCGCCGGATCTCCAGGATCGCCAGCGGATGCTCCTGCACGCTGTGCTCGGACGGCAGCACGCGCTCCGAGGCCGCGCCCGCCAGGTGCGCGCTGGCATAGGGCACGATGCCGTCGCTGGCCTCGGCGCGCGGCAGCGCCATGTCGGCCTGGCCGATGATGGAGTGGTAGCGCACGCGCGGGCTGATCGGCAGCTGCGCGGCGGCCCGCACGAAGGGGTCGGTGTCGCGCAGGTTGTCGATGCTGTTGGGGATGCGCCGCGGCCCCGGCTCCTTGCCCTCGGGACCGGGCCGGCCGAACAGGCCCGTCACGTCGCCGATCTGCTCCAGCATGGCCAGCGGCAGGGTCACGAAGTTGGCGATGCGGCGCGCCAGCCGGCCGCCGGCGAACGGCGTGCCGCGGTGCGGCGCGGCGATGAAGATGGCCTCGCCGACCTGCGGCAGCGGCTCGAAGGACAGGAACGGCGCCAGGCGCTCATGCGCCTCGCGCGCCGCCGGGTCCACCGGCTCCGCGGGGTCCGCCGGCAGCAGCGACCACAGCCGCCCGCCCGCCGACGACACCAGCAGCCGCGCCAGCACGCCGCCCATGCTGTGGCCCACCAGCACCATGTCTTGCGAGGCCGCGGCCTGGCCGCCGGGGTCGAAGTGCGCCAGCGTCTGCAGCAGGGCTTCGCGGATGGCCTTCTGGTTCAGCGCCAGCGGCGCGTTGCTGGGGTAGTAGACCTGCCAGATCTGGTAGTTGCGGCGCAGCAGCTCGTCGCCCAGCACCTCGTTGGCCACGTTGATCCAGGCCTCGGGGCTGCTGGCCAGGCCGTGCAGCATGACGATGGTGCGGCGCCCGGGGTCGTAGGGCTGCATGAGCTCGATGCGCGGGCGCACGATGCCGTCGGACAGGCCGAACAGCGTGCGCAGCGATTGCGTGGCGAAGCCCGCACGCGCCAGCCACAGGCCGTAGCCGGCCGTGAAGTTGGCGGCCAGCGGCACGCGCTCGCCGGCCAGCGGCGCCTGCACGCTGCGGTACGGGTCGTACAGCATGAGCTGCACGGCGCGGCCGGCCAGCACGTCGGCCAGCGTGCCGCCCTCGAAGCGCAGCAAGGCCGTGATGGCCGGAAAGCGCGTGGTGTCGAAGGGCCGGGCCGGGTCGGCGTCCCGGGGCGGCGGCAGCACGGCCACCAGTTCGGCGCCGAAGCCGTCGCGCCGGTAGGTGTTGCGCAGGCCCGTGAAGCGCAGCGAGGACGCCGGCAGCAGTTCGTCGGGCATGGGCGAATCCGGCGGCAGGGCCAGCTCGCCGGCATGGCTGTCGATGCGCCAGCCGCCCACGGCCAGCGTCTCGCCGCGCTGCGCGGCCGGCGTGGCGCTGTAGAGCTTGAACAGCCGCGTCACGGTCTGCTGCACGGCGTAGTTGTAGTAGTCGCGCACCTGGGTCTGGCGGTCCTCGAAGGCGCGCTCGCCGGGCTTGCGCGCCGTGAAGAACAGGTAGGCGTAGGCATGGCGCGCGGTCTCCAGCCAGGCGTCGAGCACGGTCTCGTCGGCGGCCTGGGCCCTGTCGGCCGCCAGCGCGTGCTCCAGCCAGAGCTCGGCCAGGGCCGACAGCCGCTGCTCCTCGCTGATGCCGCCCGAGACGCCCAGCGCGCCACGGCAGGCCACGGGCCGCTCGCGGCAGTCGGCAATGCCGACCACGCGCAGCACCTCCTGCGCGGTTTCGCTGAGCCGGCCCGTGGTCAGCACGTCGCCGCGGCGCTCGGCCAGATACCTGGCCGGCGAGATCGAGGTGACCGTCACGCCGGCGCAGCCCGTCAGCAGCGCCAAGGCCAGCAGGGCCGCCAGGCGGCGCATCATCGCGCGCTCGCCATGCCCGGCACGCCCTTGCGGATCGCCTGCGAGAACTGCGGGTCGGCATCGGCCGCCCGGGCGCGTTCGGTGATGCGGCCGGCGCTGCGCAGCTGCTCCACCGAGTGGCCCGGCACCAGGCCGCCCACGCCGTGCAGGTACTCGGGCAGGTAGCCCGAGGCCAGCAGCCGCCAGTCCAGCGGCAGGCCGCCGACGATGCGGCGCGCCATCTCGTAGACGATGGTGGTGCAGTTGGCCGTCAGCGTGTCGTAGAAGCGCGGCTGGCGCGCCAGCGCCTCGGCTTCGGCCAGGTAGGCCAGGAACAGCGCGCGCTGCGCGGCCGGGGCCAGCTGCACGCGGTACAGGTAGACGTCCTCGCCGCGCACATTGGTGCGCACGCGCAGGATGTCGCGCTCGTCGGCCGCCACCAGGCTCAACTCGTACTGCTTGAAGAAGCCGGCGACGGCCGAGAAGGATTCGCCGCGCTCCCTGCGGATCTCGATCGAGAAGGTGAGCTGCTGGCCATCGTCGAAGCCGAACGAGACCAGCGTGTGCGCGATGGCCGGGCCCATCCAGTACGACAGCGCCATGTCCACCGAGCGCAGCCGGTCCAGGTCGAGGCGCCGGGTCTCCCAGCGCGGGGTGTAGTCGGTGTCGCTGCGCCAGTCGAAGTTGCGCACGTTGGAAAGCAGCACCACGCTGCCCTCGACCTGCGCCTGCAGGTGCCGCGCCACGTCGTCGGCCCAGACGCGCTGGTCCGAGGGCGCGATGCGCACCCACCAGCCCAGCAGCAGCGCGAAGGCCAGGCCCCAGGCCAGGCTGGCGCGCGCGGCCTGGCCCGACCACAGCAGCGCGAGTGCGGCCAGGCCGAACAGGGCCCACAGCGCGCAGACGGCCAGCGTCCAGCCCGGCGCCAGCGGCAGGCGGAAGTACAGCGCCAGCGCCGCCCAGCCGGTGCCCAGCAACAACAGCAGCGATGACAGGATCAGGCCCAGCACGCGCATGCTCAAGGCGTCAGCAGTTCGCGCAGCATGGCGATGTGTGCGCGCTTGCAGGCGGCGAGCTCGGCCAGGCCGGCCGCGGTGGCCTCGTCCTGCACCAGGCGCTCGAGCATCAGGTGGATGCCCGGCGACATCAGCAGCCAGGGCGCCTGGCTCAGCGCGCCGCGCCGCAGCAGGCCCTGCTGCACGCCGCGGCGCACCAGGCGCTCGACCTTGGTACGGTGCGGCTCGACCACGCTGGCGCGCCAGCGCGCCACGCGCTCGGGCACGCGCGCGCCGTCGGCCAGCAGCAGGCGCAGCGTGCGCAGCATCAGCGGGTCCGCCAGCGAGGCGTACATGGGCTCGATGAACTGCGCGATCAGCAGGTCGACGGTGACGGCCTCGCCGCGCTGCGGTGCCGACGAAGCGTCCTCGGGCGGCGCCAGCGAGCGCGACAGCAGGGCCTCGAAGATCTCGTCCTTGCTCCTGAAGTGCGTGTAGATGCCGCCCTTGGACAGGCCGGCCGCCGCCGCGATGTCGTCGATGCGCGTGGCGCTGAAGCCGCGCTCGGAGAACACCGCCAGCGCGGCATCCAGGATCTGGGTGGTGCGCACCGTGGCGGGCAGGCGCTGGCGCGCCGCGCGCGGGATGGCGGGGGCTGTGGCTTCATGGGCCGCAGGATCGAGGGCGAGGACTGGCATGTCGTGGAGCAGTGTTGGCGCAGGCCGGCAAGGCGGCCGTCCACCCCAGCGTCATCTGCGCCGCGTATTATCGCGCCCGCCATTAAAAACCGACCGGCCGGTCGGTAGCAGGAGTTTCTTGATCCACGTCAATCGGCGCGCGACCCGATCACTGTAGATTTTTCCAATCCTTCCGGTGGCCGTCGCACGGCCGCTGGCCCGTCCATCCATGCAGGCCGCGTCCATGTCACCAGACACCACCCCCTCCCCCACCGCCCAGCTCGACACCCTGGCCCGCGCCGGCCTGGCGCGGCTGACCGGCAGCCTGTCGCCGGCCTCGGCGCTGCTGGCCTGGCAGGACTGGTCCATGCACCTGGCCACCGCGCCGGGCAAGCAGATCGAGCTGGCCCAGTTGGCCTTGACCCAGGCCGCGGCGCTGGCCCGCTTCCTGCGCGAGCGCGCAATGGCCGGCTCGGCCGAGGCACGCGCAGAGGTCGCGCCGCCCGCGCAGGACCGCCGCTTCGCCGCGCCCGAGTGGCAGCAATGGCCGTTCAACCTGTGGCAGCAGTCCTTCCAGCTCACGCAGTCCTGGTGGAGCGCGGCAACGCAGGGCGTGCCGGGCGTGGAGCCGCACCACGAGAAGCTGGTGGCCTTCTGGGCGCGCCAGTGGCTGGACATGTGCTCGCCCGGCAACCAGCTCGCCAGCAACCCGCTGGTGCTCAAGACCACGCAGGCGCAGGCCGGCGCCAACCTGCTGCGCGGCGCGCTGCGCCTGGCCGAGGACCTGGGCCACCAGGCCAGCGGCGAGGCGCCGGCCCTGCCCTTTGCGGTCGGCCGCGAGCTGGCCACCACGCCTGGCAAGGTGGTGCTGCGCAACCGCGTGATGGAACTGATCCAGTACAGCCCGGCTACCGCCACGGTGCACCCCGAGCCCGTGCTGCTGGTGCCGGCCTGGATCATGAAGTACTACATCCTGGACCTGGCGCCGCAGCAGTCGCTGGTGCAGTACCTCGTGGACCAGGGCCACACCGTGTTCTGCATCTCCTGGAAGAACCCCGGCGCGGCCGAGCGCGACCTGGGCATGGACGACTACCTGCGTGATGGTTTCCATGCCGCGCTGGATGCCGTGGGCGCCATCGTGCCGAAGCGCCGCGTGCACGCCACCGGCTACTGCCTGGGCGGCACGCTGCTGGCCATCGCGGCGGCGGCCATGGCGCGCGATGGCGACGAGCGGCTGGCCAGTGCCAGCCTGTTCGCGGCGCAGACCGATTTCAGCGAGCCCGGCGAACTGGGCCTGTTCATCGACGAGAGCCAGGTCGCGATGCTGGAGGCCCAGATGGCCCAGACCGGCTACCTGACGGCCGCACAGATGGCCGGCGCCTTCCAGATGCTGCGCTCCTACGACCTGCTGTGGTCGCGCCTGGTCAGCACCTACCTGCTCGGCGAGCCCGCGCACATGAACGAGCTGATGGCCTGGAACGCCGACGCCACGCGCATGCCGGCAGCCATGCATTCGCAGTACCTGCGCCGCCTGTTCCTCGACGACGACCTCAGCGAGGGCCGCTACCCGGTCGGCGGCCGGCCGGTCTCGCTGGGCAGCGTGACGCTGCCGCTGTTCATGGTCGGCACCACCACCGACCATGTGGCGCCCTGGCGCTCGGTGCACAAGCTGCACTACCTGAGCCCGGCCGAGATCACGTTCGCGCTGACCAGTGGCGGCCACAACGCCGGCATCGTCAATCCGCCCACGCCCGACTCGCGCCGGCGCTACCAGCTGCTCGCGCGCCCGGCCGGCGGCACGTACCTTGCCCCCGACGACTGGCTGGCGCAGGCGCCCACGCAGGCCGGCTCCTGGTGGCCGGCCTGGCAGCAGTGGCTGGCCGCGCGCTCGGGCGCCAAGGTCAAGCCGCCGCGCATGGGCAGCACCGTCTTCAAGCCGCTGGGGGATGCTCCCGGCACCTACGTATTGGAGAAGTGAATGAGCCATTCCCTGCAAGGCAAGAGAGGCCTGGTGGTCGGCATCGCCAACGACCAGAGCATCGCCTGGGGCTGCGCGCGCGCGCTGCACGAGGCCGGCGCCGAGCTGGCCCTGACCTGGTTCAACGACAAGGCCAGGCCGCATGTGGAGCCGCTCGCGCAGCAGCTGCAGGCCGCCATCGCGCTGCCGCTGGACGTGGAGCAGCCCGGTCAGCTCGAAGCCGTGTTCGAGGCCATCGGCGAGCGCTGGGGCCAGCTCGACTTCGTGCTGCACTCCATCGCCTTCGCGCCCAAGGAAGACCTGCATGGCCGCGTGGCCGACAGCTCGCGCGCGGGCTTCATGCGCGCCATGGACATCTCCTGCCACTCCTTCGCACGCATGGCGCACCTGGCCGAGCCGCTGATGCCGCACGGCGGCAGCCTCATGACCATGAGCTATGTGGGCGCCGAGGAGGTGATCCCGGACTACGGCGTGATGGGCCCAGTCAAGGCCGCGCTGGAGGCCAGCACGCGCTACCTCGCGGCCGAGCTGGGCCCCAGGGGCATCCGCGTCAACGCCATCTCGCCGGGGCCGCTGGCCACGCGCGCGGCCTCCGGCATCCCGAATTTCGACGCGCTGATGGCCGATGCGGCGCAGCGCGCGCCGCTGCGCCGGCTGGTCGACATCGCCGAGGTCGGCGCGCTGTGCGCCTTCCTGGCCGGCGACGGCGCACGCGCCATCACCGGCAGCACGCTCTATGTGGACGCCGGCTACCACATCCTCGGCTGAACGCATGACCCTCCGCCCACGCACACTCCTTCCCCTGACCTGCGCCCTGCTGCTGGCCGGCTGCGCCTCCATGGCGCCGCCGCACGAACGCCCGGCCGTGCCGCTGCCGGCGCGCTTCGCCGACGGACCCACCGGCACCAGCACGGACGCCGCGGCACTGCCCTGGCGCGACTACTTCACGGATCCGGCCCTGCAAGCCCTGATCGAGCAGGCCCTCGCCGCCAACCACGATCTGCGCACGGCCGTGCTGCGCGAGCAGGAGGCCCAGGCCGCCTACGGCGTGCAGCGCAGCGCGCGCTACCCCACGCTGGGCCTGTCGGCCGAGGCCAGCCGCAGCCGCACGCCGGCCGACCTGAGCCTCACGGGCCGTGCCGTCACGGCCGACCAGTTCCAGGCCGGCATCGGCATCAGCAGCTGGGAGATCGACTTCTGGGGCCGCATCGCCAGCCTGGACGAGGCCGCGCTGCAGAGCTTCCTGGCCACCGACGCCGCGCGCCGCGCCACCACGGTGGCGCTGATCGCCCAGGTGGCAGACGCCTACCTGGGCCTGCGCGAGCTCGACGAGCGCCTGCTGCTGGCGCAGGACAGCGCCACCAGCCAGCGCGAATCGCTGCGCATCTTCACGCGGCGCTTCGAGGTCGGTGCCGCCTCGCGGCTGGAACTCACGCAGGTGCAGACCCTGCTCGCGCAGGCCGAGGCGCTGGTGGTGCAGCTGCGCCAGCAGCGCGCCCAGCAGGGCCATGCGCTGGACCTGCTGCTGGCCGGCCCGGCCGAGCTGCCGCCCATGCCGGCGCCGGCGCAGATCCAGGCCGCCTGGCAGCTGCCGGCGCTGGCCGCCGGCCTGCCCTCCGAGCTGCTGCTGCAACGCCCCGACATCGCGGCCGCCGAGCACCAGCTGCGTGCGGCCAATGCCCAGATCGGCGCAGCGCGCGCGGCCTTCTTCCCGAGCATCCGGCTCACCGCCTTCGGCGGCATGGCCTCGGGTGAACTGGAGGGCCTGTTCAAGGGCGGCAGCCGGGCCTGGAGCTTCGCACCCAGCCTGTCGCTGCCGCTCTTCGACGCCGGCCGCAACCAGGCCAACCTGGACCTGGCCCAGGTGCGCCACAACCTGGCCGTGGTGCAGTACGAGCAGGCCGTGCAGAGCGCCTTCCGCGAGGTGGCCGACGCGCTGGCCGCGCGGCGCTGGCTGGCCGAACAGCTGGAGGTGCACCGCGGCGCGCTGGAAGTGCAGCGCGAGCGTGCGCGCCTGTCGCGCCTGGCCTACGACCACGGCGCCTCCGCCTTCCTGGACGTGCTGGACGCCGAGCGCACGCTGATCTCCGCCCACCAGCAGCTGGCGCAGACGCGCCGTGCGCTGCTGGCCAGCCAGGTCGCGCTGTACCGCGCGCTGGGCGGCGGCGCGCAGCAGCTGCCCGACACCCCTCTCCTCACCCGTTCCGACCTCGCCACGCCGCGCTGATCCCATGCAGACCAACCTGAAGAAAACCCTGATCGCCGCCGCCATCGTGGCTGCCCTGGCCGCCGCCGGCTGGACCTTCTATAAGGACCGCCAGAGCGCGGCGCAGAACGAGGGCTTCCTCGGCAGCAACGGCCGCATCGAGGCCACCGAGGTCGATGTCGCCACCAAGCTGGCCGGCCGCGTCGACGACATCCTGGTCGACGAAGGCGCCTTCGTGCAGGCCGGCCAGGTGCTGGCCACCATGCAGGTGCTCACGCTGAGCGCCCAGCTGCGCGAGGCCCAGGCCCAGCGCGCCCAGGCCGTCACGGCCGTGGCCAGCGCCCAGGCCCAGGTGGCGATGCGCCAGAGCGACAAGGCCGCGCTGCTGGCCCAGGTGCGCCAGGCCGAGGCCGAGCGCGACGCCGCGCGGCGCCGGCTGACCCGCTCGGAGACCCTGACCAAGGAAGGCGCGGCCTCGGCCCAGACCCTGGACGACGACCGCGCGCGCAGCCTCAGCGCCGAGGCGGCGATCGCCGCCGTGCAGGCCCAGGTCGCCTCGGCCGACGCGGCGATCGCCGCCGCGCGCGCCCAGGTCACGAGCGCGCAGTCCCAGGTCCAGGCCATGGAAGCGACGCTGGAGCGCATCCAGGTGGAGATCGACGACAGCCAGCTCAAGGCCCCGCGCGACGGCCGCGTGCAGTTCCGCGTGGCCCAGCCCGGCGAGGTGCTGGCCGGCGGCGGCCGGGTGCTGAACCTGATCGACCTGTCCGACGTCTACATGACCTTCTTCCTGCCGACCGAGGCCGCCGGCCGCGTGGCGCTGGGCAGCGAGGTGCGCATCGTGCTCGACGCCGCGCCGCAGCTGGTGATTCCGGCCAAGATCTCCTACATCGCCAGCAATGCGCAGTTCACACCCAAGACGGTGGAGACCGCCAGCGAGCGTCAGAAGCTGATGTTCCGCGTGCGCGCGCAGATCGACCGCGAGCTGCTGCGCGAGCACCTGCAGCAGGTCAAGACCGGCCTGCCCGGCGCGGCCTGGCTGCGGCTGGACCCGTCGCGTGAATGGCCGGCCCATCTGTCGAACCTGGTCCGCTGATGGTGTCGACGACCGAGGCCGTTGTGCGCCTGCAGGGCGTGCGCCAGCATTACGGCCAGACCCAGGCGCTGGCCGGCATCACGCTGGACATCCCGGCCGGCCGCATGGTGGGCCTGCTCGGCCCCGATGGCGTGGGCAAGTCCAGCCTGCTGTCGCTGATCGCCGGCGCGCGGCTGGTCCAGGCCGGCCGCATCGAGGTGCTGGGCGGCGACATCGCCGACAAGCGTCACCGCGACACCGCCTGCCCACGCATCGCCTACATGCCGCAGGGCCTGGGCAAGAACCTTTACCCCACGCTGTCGGTGGAGGAGAACCTGCAGTTCTTCGCGCGCCTGTTCGGCCACGACGCGGCCGAACGCCGCCAGCGCATCGACAGCCTGACCCAGGCCACCGGCCTGCGCAAGTTCCTGGCCCGGCCGGCCGGCAAGCTTTCAGGCGGCATGAAGCAAAAGCTCGGCCTGTGCTGCGCGCTGATCCACGACCCCGACCTCTTGATCCTGGACGAGCCCACCACCGGCGTGGACCCGCTCGCGCGCGCGCAGTTCTGGGACCTGATCGCGCGCATCCGGCGCCAGCGCGTCGGCATGAGCGTGCTGGTGGCCACGGCCTACATGGACGAGGCCCAGCGCTTCGACTGGCTGGTGGCCATGGACGACGGCCAGGTGCTGGCCACCGGCACGCCGGCCGAACTGCTGGCGCGCACCGGCACCGAGGCGCTGGAGGAGGCCTTCGTCGCACTGCTGCCCGAGGAGAAGAAGAAGGGCCACGCCGCGGTCGAGATCCCGCCGCTGCAGGCGGCCGAGGACGACATCGCCATCGAAGCGCGCGACCTCACCATGCGCTTCGGCGACTTCACGGCCGTGGACCATGTGAACTTCCGCATCCGGCGTGGCGAGATCTTCGGCTTCCTGGGTTCCAACGGCTGCGGCAAGAGCACCACCATGAAGATGCTGACCGGCCTGCTGGCCGCCAGCGAGGGCCGGGCCTGGCTGTTCGGCAACGAGGTGAACCCCAAGGACATCGCCACGCGCCGGCGCGTGGGCTACATGTCGCAAGCCTTCTCGCTGTACGGCGAGCTGACCGTGCGGCAGAACCTGGAACTGCACGCGCGGCTGTTCCAGGTGCCGGCCGAGCAGATGGACGCGCGCGTGCAGGAGATGGAGCAGCGCTTCGGCCTGCAAGAGGTGCGGGACGCCCTGCCCGACAGCCTGCCGCTGGGCATGCGCCAGCGTCTGTCGCTGGCCGTGGCCATGGTGCACAGCCCCGAGCTGCTGATCCTGGACGAGCCGACCTCGGGCGTGGACCCGGTCGCGCGCGACGCCTTCTGGCGGCTGCTGGTCGAGCTGTCGCGGCGCGACCAGGTAACCATCTTCATCTCCACCCACTTCATGAACGAGGCCGCGCGCTGCGACCGCATGTCCATGATGCACGCTGGCCGCGTGCTGGACAGCGACGCGCCGGCCGCGCTGGTGGCCAAGCGCGGCGCCGCCACGCTGGAGGAGGCCTTCATCGGCTACCTGGTCGAGGCCGGCGGCGGCAGCGCCACGGCCGAGGCCGAGGAAGAGGCGCCCGCACCGTCGGCAACCAGCCGCATGGCCGGCCGCGCCGCTTCAGCCTGCAGCGCCTGTACAGCTACCTGTGGCGCGAGGCGCTGGAACTGCAGCGCGACCCGGTGCGCGCCACGCTGGCGTTGGGCGGCTCGCTGATCCTGATGTTCGTGATCGGCTTCGGCATCAACATGGACGTGGACGACCTGCGCTACGCCGTGCTGGACCGCGACCAGACCACGTTGAGCCAGCGCTACACGCAGGCGCTGGCCGGGTCGCGCTACTTCCTCGAACAGGCGCCGCTGGCCGACTATGACGACCTGGACCGGCGCATGAAGAGCGGCGCGCTGGCCCTGGCCATCGAGATCCCGAGCGGCTTCGGCCGCGACGTGGCGCGCGGCCAGAACGTGCAGATCGGCGCCTGGATCGACGGCGCCATGCCGCAGCGCGCAGAGACCGCCCAGGGCTATGTGCAGGGCATCCACCAGCACTGGCTGGCCGAGCAGGCGCGCGCCGCCGGCCTGACCGTGGCCAGCGCGGCCAGCGTGGAGACGCGCTTTCGCTACAACCCCGACGTCAAGAGCCTGCCGGCCATGGTGCCGGCCGTGATCCCGCTCCTGCTGCTGATGCTGCCGGCCATGCTGACCGCGCTGGCCGTGGTGCGCGAGAAGGAGACCGGCGCCATCATCAACCTGTACGTCACGCCGGTCACGCGCACCGAGTTCATGCTCGGCAAGCAGTTGCCCTACGTGGCGCTGGCCATGCTGAACTTCCTGCTCATGACGCTGCTGGCCGTGACCGTGTTCGGCGTTCCCATCACGGGCAGTTTCTGGCTGCTGGCCACGGGCGCGCTGGTCTACGCCTTCTGCGCCACCGGCATGGGCCTGCTGGCCTCCAGCCTGACGCGCAGCCAGATCGCCGCGATGTTCTTCGCCATGATCGGCACGCTGATCCCGGCCACGCAGTACGCCGGACTGACCGACCCGGTGTCCTCGCTGCAGGGCGGCGCGCGCATGCTCGGCGAGATCTATCCGGCCACCCACATGATCGCCATCAGCCGCGGCGTGTTCAACAAGGCGCTGGGCTTCGCCGACCTGCGCCAGGCGCTGCTGCCGATGCTGGTCGCGGTGCCGGTGATCGTCGGCGCGGCCACCCTGATGCTGCGCAAGCAGGACAAGTGATGCCGCAATCCCTCGCCAACATCTACCGCCTGGGCGTCAAGGAGCTGTGGAGCCTGTGGCGCGACCCGGTCATGCTGGTGCTGATCGCCTATGTGTTCACGCTGGGCATCTACAGCTCGGCCTCGGCCCTGCCCGAGACGCTGAACAACGCGGCCATCGCCATCGTCGACGAGGACCAGTCGCCGCTGTCGCAGCGCATCGCCACGGCCTTCTACGCGCCGCAGTTCACGCCGCCGCAGCAGATCGCCTGGTCGCAGATGGACGCTGGCATGGACGCAGGCGACTACACCTTCGTGCTGGTGATCCCGCGCAACTTCCAGCGCGACCTGCTGGCCGGGCGCGCGCCGCAGGCCCAGCTCAACGTCGACGCCACGCGCATGAGCCAGGCCTTCAGCGGCAGCGGCTACGTGCAGCAGATCGTGCTGGCGGAGGTCAGCGAGTTCGCCCAGCGCTACCGCGGCAGCACCGCGCTGCCGGTGGACCTGGCGCTGCGCGCGCGCTTCAACCCGGCGCTGGACAAGCGCTGGTTCGGCAGCCTGGTGCAGGTCATCAACCACATCGCCATGCTGTCCATCATCCTGACCGGCGCGGCGCTGATCCGCGAGCGCGAGCACGGCACCGTGGAGCACCTGCTGGTGATGCCGGTCACGCCGGCCGAGATCATGCTGGCCAAGGTCTGGTCCATGGGCCTGGTGGTGCTGCTGGCGGCGCTGGCCTCGATCACCATCGTGGTGCAGCGCGTGCTGGGCGTGCCCATCGCGGGCTCGCTGCCGCTGTTCTTCGCCGGCGCGGCGCTGTGCCTGTTCGCCACCACGGCCATGGGCATCTTCATGGCCACGGTGGCGCGCAACATGCCGCAGTTCGGCATGCTCATGATGCTGACCATCCTGCCGCTGCAACTGCTGTCGGGCGGCACCACGCCGTTCGAGAGCATGCCCGAGGCGGTGCAGTTCATCATGCAGGCCGCGCCGACCACGCACTTCGTGGCGCTGGGCCAGGCCGTGCTGTTCCGCGGCGCGGGCCTGGACATGGTGTGGCCGCAGTTCGCGGCGCTGGCGCTGATCGGTGGCGTGCTGTTCGCGCTGTCGCTGCGGCGTTTCCGCAAGACGATCGCGCAGATGGCATGAGGTGTTCAGTGCCGGCTCGGAGCCTCGGTCGCCACGCCGGCCGCACGGCGCGCCACATCCAGGCGCTTGCGCAGCGAGATCTCGGCCAGGTCCAGCTCGCCCACCAGCGCGCGCAGCGACTCGTCGTTGATGCGGTGCGCCTGGCGTTCGGCGTACAGGGCGTCGCGCTCCACGTGCAAGGCCTTCAGGCGCAGCTCCATCTCCAGCAGGTAGCGCTGGCGGCGCTGGCGCACGGCCTCGGGCGATTCGGCCTGGGCCTCGGGCGTGGTCGGCAGGGCCGGGTCTTCCAGCAAGTCGATGCGCTTGCGGTAGTCCTGCGTGAGCCGGCCCACGGCCTCCTGGATCTGGGCCAGCCGCTCGGGGTCGGTGGTCGCAGGGATCTTCTTCGCCATGTGCGCGATGGCCGCCTTGCAGGCCGCCAGCCGGGCCTTGCGCTCCTCCTGCAGCGCCAGCGGCTCGCCGGCCGGCGGCAGGCGGCGCAGCACCAGCGGCAGCCCCACGCTGCCGATCACCAGCGTGAGCAGGATGGTGGCCGTGGCCAGGAAAACCAGGTGGTCGCGCGACGGAAAGCCCGCGCCGCCGGGCAGCAGCAGCGGCACCGACAGCGCGCCGGCCAGCGTCACGGCGCCGCGGATGCCGGCCAGCGTCGTCGCCAGCGTCAGCAGCGGCGAAGGCTGCTCGGCCATGGAGCCGCGCTCGTGCGCGCGCCACAGGGCGCCGCGCACGCCCAGCGTGAGCCAGATCCAGCGCAGGCCCAGCAGCGCCAGCGTGATCAGCAGCGCCTCGCCGGCCGGCTGCCACCAGTCCTCGCCGGCGGCCGCCAGCGTGGTGCCGACGATGGAGGGCAGCTGCAGGCCCAGCAGCAGGAAGATGGCGCCGTTGAAGGCCGCCTCCACCATGGTCCAGATGCCCTCGGTCTGCATGCGCTCGGCCACGAACTCGCTGCGCCGCAGGTCGGCGAAGTTGGTGGTGACGCCGGCCGCCACCGCCGCCAGGATGCCCGAGACGCCGACGTGCTCGCCCACCAGGTAGGCCGCGAACGGCAGCAGCACGAGCAGCAGCACCATCTGCGTGGCGGCCACGTCGCCCACGCGCCGCGTGACGGTCTCGCGCCCCAGCGCGAAGGCCCAGCCCAGGCCGGTGCCCACGGCCAGGCCGCCCAGCGCCACCCACAGGAATTCCTTGCCAGCATCGGCCCAGGAGAAGGCGCCCGTCAGCGTGGCCGCCACCGCGAACTTGAGCGCCACCAGGCCCGAGGCGTCGTTGAGCAGCGACTCGCCCTCCAGCACATGCATGGTCTTGGCCGGCATGCCCAGGTTGCGCGTGATGGCCGAGACCGCCACCGCATCGGTCGGCGAGACCACGGCCGCCAGCGCGAAGGCCACCGTGAGCGGCATGGTCGGGATCACCCAGTGGATCAGGTAGCCCAGGCCGAGCACCGTGAACAGCACCAGGCCCAGCGCCAGCCGCAGGATGGGCCGGTACAGCGCGAAGAACTCGCGCTTGGGAATGCGCCAGCCGTCGGCGAACAGCAGCGGCGGGATGAACAGCAGCAGGAACAGCTCGGGATCGAAGGCGATGTGCAGGCCCTGCTGCGGCCAGGACAGGGCCGCGCCGAGCGCGATCTGGATCAGCGGCAGCGGAATGGCGCGCAGGTAGCGCGCCGCGATGCCGGTCATGGCGCCGAGCAGGAGCACCAGCAGCACGGTTTCGACGGTATGCATAGGAAAGTGGCGGACCAGGAGCGGCGGTGGACCGCCGGCGTGCATTGTCGCCGCCGGACCCGGGCCGCCGCCGCGGCGAGAATGCCTGCCGTCCACCAGGGCCGGCGGCGCGCGCGTGCAACGCCGGCCGGCATTTGCGGAGCACCACCATGACATCCTTCACCGTCGTGCTGAACTGCGGCTCGTCGAGCATCAAGTTCGCCCTCTTCGACGCCGCCGCGCCGGACCGCCATCCCGCCTGGAACGGCAAGGTCCAGGGCATCGGCGGCCCGGCCCCCGACTTCGGCGCCAGCACCGTGCCGGTGCGCCCCGTCGCGCTGGGCACGGAGCAGCCCTACACCCGGGCGCTGCAGTGCATCCGTGAAGAAGATCGTGCGCTGGCTGGACGGCCGGCCCGTGGCCGCCGTGGCCCACCGCGTGGTGCACGGCGGCGCCCGCTACCTGGCCCCGGTGCGCGTGGACGCCCAGGTGCTGGCCGAGCTCCATGCCCTGGTGCCGCTGGCGCCGCTGCACCAGCCATTCGCGCTGGAGGCCATGGAGATCCTGCTGCGCGAGCAGCCCGACCTGCCCCAGGTCGCCTGCTTCGACACCGCCTTCCACCGCAGCCTGCCGCTGGTGGAACAGGTGCTGCCCCTGCCCTACGCGGCCTTCGAGCGCGGCCTGCGCCGCTACGGCTTCCACGGCCTGTCCTACGAGTACATGGCGCTGGCGCTGGGCGAGCGCTACGGCGCGGCGGCGCGCGGGCGCACCGTGGTCGCCCACCTGGGCAGCGGCGCCAGCCTGTGCGGCATGCTGGACCTGAAGAGCATGGCGACCACCATGGGCTTTTCCGCGCTGGACGGCCTCATGATGGGCACGCGCACCGGCGCGCTGGACCCCGGCGCCGTGCTCTACCTCATGGAGATCGAGAAGCTCACGCTGCAGCAGGTGGGCCGCGTGCTGTACCACGAGTCGGGCCTGCTGGGCGTCTCGGGCATTTCGCCCGATCCGCGCGTGCTGCTGGCGCGCGAGGCCGACGAACCGCGCGCCGCGCTGGCGCTGGCGCTGTACGTGCGCCGCATCGTGCGCGAGATCGGCGCCATGGCCGCCGCGCTCGGCGGGCTGGACCTGCTGGTCTTCACGGCCGGCGTCGGCGAGCACAGCGTGGTGCTGCGCCAGCGCATCTGCGCCGCGCTGGGCTGGCTCGGCGTGGCGCTGGACGACGAGGCCAACGCGCGCCATGCCGGGCTGATCTCTGCCGCCGGCAGCGCGGTGCGCGTGGCGGTGGAGCCGACCAACGAGGAATGGATCGCGGCGCGCCATGCCCAGGAAGTGCTGGCGCCACTCTGAACCGCTGCCGCACATGCCGCCGACGCGCGCCCGCCTCGCCGCCATCGCCACGCTGATCGCGCTGCTGGCCGGCTGCGCGCAGCTGCCGCCGCTGGACGGCCGCAGCCAGAGCCGGCTGGCGCCCGACACCGCCGCCACGCGCCTGGGCCGCGCCGTGCAGCAGGCCGCGGCGCCGCAGCCGCCCGGGCACTCGGGCGTGTTCCTGCTCGACCAGGGCCGCGACGCCTTTGCCACGCGCATGCTGCTGGCCGAGGCCGCCGAGCGCACGCTGGACGTGCAGTACTACATCTGGCGCGACGACATGTCGGGCCGGCTGCTGGCCGATGCGCTGCGCCGCGCGGCCGACCGCGGCGTGCGCGTGCGCCTGCTGCTCGACGACCTGGGCAGCGCCGGCCTGGACGCGCTGCTCGCCGCGCTGGACGCGCACCCGCGGATCGAGGTGCGGTTGTTCAACCCCTTCGTGCAGCGGCGCTTCAAGCCGCTGGGCTTCGTGACCGACTTCATGCGCGCCAACCGGCGCATGCACAACAAGTCGTTCACGGCCGACAACCAGGCCACCGTGGTGGGCGGACGCAATGTCGGCGACGAGTACTTCGGCGCCGAGGTCGACACCTTGTTCGTGGACCTGGACGTGCTGGCCGTCGGCCCCGTGGTGCAGGCCGTGTCGGAGGACTTCGACCGCTACTGGGCCAGCGCTTCGGCCTACCCGGTGGCGCTGCTGTTCGGCGCCGGCGACGCCGCCCCGCCCCCGCCCAGGGAGCTGGACGCGCTGCCCGAGCGCACCCGCCAGTACCTGGACGCCGTGGCGCGCTCGCCCTTCGTGGCCGACCTGATCGCGGCGCGGCTGCCGCTGCACTGGGCCCCGGTCGAACTCGTCAGCGACGACCCCGCCAAGGGCCTGGGCCAGGCGGCCGACGAGGACCTGATGTTCGCCCGCATGGTCCGCCTCGTCGACGCCCCGGCACAGACCTTGAAGCTGGTCTCGCCCTACTTCGTGCCCACGGCGCGCGGCGCGGCCTTGTTCGAGAAGCTGGCGGCCCGCGGCGTGGAGGTCGCCATCCTCACCAACGCGCTGGAGGCCACGGACGTGGCCGTGGTCCACGCCGGCTACCTGCCCTGGCGCGTGCCGCTGCTGCGCGCCGGCGTGCAGCTGTACGAGATGCGGCGCGAGGCCGACGCCCAGGCGCCGGACGCCAAATTGCGCCTGGGCAGCAGCTCGGCCGAGAGCCTGCACGCCAAGACCTTCGTGGTCGACCACCGCCAGCTGTTCGTGGGCTCCTTCAACTTCGACCCGCGCTCGGCCCGGCTCAACACCGAACTGGGCTTCGTGATCGACAGCCCCGCGCTGGCCGCGCAGCTGGACCGGCAGCTGCGCGAGAAGGCGCGCCAGCGCGGCTACCAGCTGCGGCTGGGGCCGCAGGACCGGCTGCAGTGGCTGGACGGCCGCAGCGATCCGCCGCGGGTGCTGGACCAGGAACCCGGCACCAGCCTGTGGCGGCGACTGGGCGTGCGCGTGCTGTCGTGGCTACCGATCGACTGGCTGTTGTGACGCATATGGATGGGGCTGTGGGCCGCTTGCAGCATCTGGCAGATTGCATGGGTTGTGGATTCCAGAGTGCGAACCTGCTTTGGCTTGCTGGGTAAGGGCGTTCATCCGGTCTGCAGGCTTGCGGTGCGGCGACAGGCGGCCATCAGCAGTCATGTGCCGCAAACCTGCGAACGACTCCTGCAGACTGAAATCGGACGTTCAGACCAAAGGGAATGCGTGGCGGCTGGTGCGCAAAGGAGATGATCGTGATGGCTGTGGGCTCATTGACCAACCTCTGCTCGACGCTGCTTTGACGAAGTGCTGATTCGACACTCCCATGTCCGTGCCCTTGTGGTGACTGCTTCATTGTCTGGCTGCTCGACATCGCGTATGGGAACGCGCAGCCTACAAGGTGCCGGAAGACCATGACAGGCCACATCGGCAACGCTAACGACGATCAATTTTTGCTGGCGTAGTAGTAGCTACCATGGTATGGTAGCTACTACGAGAAACACATGCAGCAGTTTAAGACCGTCTACTTCGCGGATCACCCCGCATCGTCAACGCACAGCAAGAACCTGAAGATCGCCTTTGGGGCTACCGATCAGACTCTCTACAAGCGCGTGGCCAGCTTATCCAGCGAGGAATTGCGGCAGGCTATGGGCACAAGCAGCTTTCTTGAGATTCAGGAGCGTGCCCGAGCTGCAGGCCGAACGATCAATGCGTACTGCATCGACCGCCTCAGGTCAGTACACGATGAAGAACAGAGCGGGCAAGGTGTCCTCCCTGCTGTTTCACCGCCGCCCTTGTTCAATATCGATCCCATCCAGACCACCTTCAAAGGCGGCATCGCAGAGCCGCTACACGATTGGTACCCCTATCTGGAGGGTTATTCGCCTGACTTCGTAAACACCGTGCTCGACACATTTGCGCCTAAGGCGCGTCGCGTACTTGATCCTTTTGGGGGCACTGGCACGACGCCGCTGGCAGTTGCCAAACGGGGTGGTCTCGGTTTCTATTGCGAGCTCAACCCGCTGCTACAGTTTCTCATCGAGACCAAAGCTGGGACCGTGCTCCAGACTGCAAGGCAACGTGAAGCTCTTGTCGCGACTGTCGAAGCTTTGGCGGAGCTCGTCGCACACGACGTGCCGCTGCATGAGCCAGATGGACGGCTGTTTTCTGCCTATGGCGCAACGTTCGGCGGCAGTGAGTTCTTTCCAGCGCATACATTGGATACGGTGTTGAAGCTGCGCACGTGGCTTGACACAGTCTCCTGTGGTGAGCCGGAGGCCGGGGCAATCGCAACGGTTGCGACTTGTGCTGCACTTCTCTCTAGCTCGAATCTAATACGACGCGGTGACGTACGATTCCGCAAGGGCGTGAACGAAATCGCTGCGCGGAATGACGACCTGCTCAGTGACGTGGCCGCACGCCTTCGGGCGATGGCGTCCAGTATCAAGACGCTCCACACCGTCGCTGAGCATCCATTGCTGATTGCCGGCGACGCAAAGCGGCTCGAACGCTTGGCTGCACTGGACCTTGATGCGGCTGTCACCTCGCCACCCTATCTCAACGGCACGAACTACTATCGCAACACAAAGGTAGAACTCTGGTTTCTGCGATCACTTCATACGCAGGCTGACCTGTCGAGTTTCCGCGCCCAGACAGTCACGGCAGGCATCAACGATGTCACGGTAGAAAAGTTGGCCGCCCCAGTCAATGACACCGTCGCGGCTTTGGTTTGCACATTGAATGGTGACTCATACGACCGCCGGATTCCTCAGATGGTCGGCAGCTACTTTGCGGACATGAACAAGGTAATTGCCGGCCTCGAACCGCACATGAAGGCAAACGCGCCGCTACTGATGGATATTGGCGATTCGGCCTACGCTCGTGTGCACGTTGACACCCCCGGCATCCTCCTCGAAATGCTTCGAGAGCGGGGCTGGCGCAATTCCCGAGAGATTGTTCTGCGCAAGCGCCTGTCGCGTAGCGGCCAGGCGTTGCGACAGGTTTTAATCGTCACTGATGCTCCCGCGCCGTCGCTCAAGCCAGTGGAACTACCAACCTGGAAACGGCAGTGGACAAAGTTTAAGAAGACGCTTCCCCATCAAGGTGGTGAGTACGGCAAGCGCAATTGGGGCAACCCACTGCATTCTCTTTGCTCGTATCAGGGCAAGATGAAGCCATCGCTGGCGAAGCATCTTGTCGAGGCATTCACCCGCCCAGGTGACACGATGCTCGACCCCTTCGGCGGGGTCGGAACGATTCCTTTTGAAGCGGCCATGGCGGGTGTGAAGGCATGGGGCTTCGACATAAGCCCCGCTGCGGTCCCCATCGCAATGGCAAAGCTGCAACCGGCATCGGCTGCGGAGTGCGCTGTTGTGCTCCGTGACCTTGACCGCCACATCCGCATAACGTCGGTCACCAAAGCCGAACGCGCCGCGGTGGCTGATATCCGCTTCAATGGGTTGCTGGCGGACTATTTCCATCCAAACACATTCGATGAGATCCTGAAGGCTCGGGCCTATTTCCACGCAGCGCCGCCCACTACGTCCGCGACCGCTCTGGTGTTTGCATCACTTCTGCACGTGCTCCATGGCAACCGACCATACGCATTGAGCCGCCGTTCGCATCCGATCACGCCCTTCGCTCCAACAGGTGAAGCCGAGTACAAAAGCCTGATCGAAAAGGTTGAGGGGAAGGTTGACCGTGCCCTTGCGGTCGAGCGATCACCGATGTTTGTTCCTGGCGCGTCGCTATATCAAGATGCGACCGCGCCTTGGCCGATTGAAGTTGACAACATCGACGCTATCATCACGTCGCCACCATTCTTTGACAGCACACGCTTCTATTTGGCGAACTGGATGCGTCTATGGTTTGCTGGTTGGCTGAGCGAGGACTTCAAGAAGCGCCCTCTGGCCTTTGTCGATGAACGGCAAAAGCAGGGTTTTTCTGTCTATCAACCGATCATCCGGCAAGCGCGTGAGCGGCTGAAGCTTGGCGGTGTCTGCGTGCTCCACCTCGGCAAGAGCAGGAAGTGCGACATGGCGGCCGAGATTCAGAGGATTGCTAAGCCCTGGTTTGCCCGTTCAGAAATCTTCAGCGAGAACGTGGAGCATTGCGAATCACATGGTATCCGTGACAAGGGCACCGTTGTCGAACACTTGTATCTGGTGCTCTACTGATCTTCGTCCAGTTCGCCTTCGTCCCGCAGATGGGCAGGAACGTTGACCGCGTGTTCGAAGATGTCAACCTTGGCGTGCTGGATGAGCAGACGCCGTACCTTCTTGATGTCGTTCGGGTACGGGATCCAGGTTTCCAAGAACCCGTCTACGTCTTGCGTGATGAGATCGACCGCCTCCAGGTTTAGTACGGCCTCTCCGGTCAGCAGGTCATACGGATAGCCGGTGAGAACCGCGAGCTTCTTCAGCTTCTCCTTAGTCTTGTAGAACTTCGACGGCCACTCGCCGTGCTTTTCGTTATTACACGCACTGCACAGCAGTGTCGAGTTGTCTGTCCGCATCGGCCACAGCAAGCTGGCCGGAAGGGTGTGATCGAGGTCGAACAAACGCTTTCCCTTCACCGTGAACGTCAGAACCTTTTCGCAGTTGAAGCACTTGCCGCCGAATTTGTCGAAGATCGCTTTGCTATCGATTTTGCCGCCGCCTACCGCAAGCTGGTTGTACAGCCGCCGGCGCTGCGCCGCTTCACGGTGTTGGTCCGTGATGCGGGTCTGATTCTTGATCCCGTTGTAGATGACCTTACAGGATTGGCACTCGCCTTGGTAGCCTGACTCCCGCGACCCGTGCCGGGAGAACAATTCGACCGGCTTCATCGTGTAGCAAAGCAGACAGTACTTGTGCAGCTTGGCTTCGGAGATGTAGTCGTCGTGCAGCACGACGAACTCCCCAGACTCGATGACTTTCTTTTCAACCTTGTGGTATAGCTCGTAGTCGAAGAACTTGGTCTCGCCACCGGACTCATGATCGAAGCCGCACTCTGGGCAAGGGATGGA
Organism: Pseudorhodoferax sp.; assembly: GCA_049840715.1. Taxonomy (GTDB): domain Bacteria; phylum Pseudomonadota; class Gammaproteobacteria; order Burkholderiales; family Burkholderiaceae_C; genus Pseudorhodoferax. The sequence continues at coordinate 96,295 of JASGJO010000029.1, read as the reverse complement.
GAAATCCTCGCCGATTTCGTTGACCTTCACAGTGATGAAGTTCTGGCACTTCGGCGACAGGCACTGGAAGTGCTTGAACAGCACATCGCCCATGCCCTGCACGTGCTCGGGCCGCTCCTGCCCGGTCTTTCTCACTTCGGTATAGCCAGCGCGTCGTGCCATAGGTCGGTTCCGCATTCCTATTTGGGTGCAGCTAATAAGGGCCAACGGCTGGAACGCTCCTTGTTCCCTCTCGAATGGCCAGAAGCCGGAATTCGTCAAGTCGACAATTTTAGCGGCGCCAGGCCAGCTTGACTGGCCCGACCCGGCCGGGGCGGGTCAGGTGGGTACTGCGCGCTTTCGCGTCCCGAGCTGAGACCGTCTCGGCCTCCCACAACGCCCCATGACGCGAATAACCGTAGTACGGCGCGGTCGCACCGAGTGATCCGACCCGTGTCCCGCGGCCGGCTGCGTCGAAAATCGAAGGGCGCTACGCTGGCGCGGCGCAAGGGTGAAGGCCGCGCCCGGCTGACGGGGTGTCACTACCCTTGCAAGTGCTGCAAGATGACCTTGCGGGCCGCGCTGCGCGCGGGTGAGCCCCTCCCCAACAGCCGCCCGTGCACCTTGCCTCCCGGTCTCGGGCGACGGCCAGAGGCCCAGCGCAGCAGGGTGTTGAGCCTCAACAGCCGACATTCAGGAGTCAGACCGTGAAGATCGTTGTCGACTTAGAGCAGGATGTCTCTCCCTGGTTGAAGCCTTGGAATGCCGAACATGCCGCCGGCCGCATGACGCGCCCGTTGCGTGCCAACAGGCAGCGCTGTGGGGTGACAGGTGTTCTCGTGAGCGGTCACCAGAAGCGGTGGGGCCAAACGTCTGCAACCGCTGCACTGCCGCCGTCTAGGTCCACAAGGCGACCGACAGCAAGGGCGCATCGCCGCTCCTCACAGCCATCGCCCCCTGTCCATTCAACGACACGCCCTGCAAGGCCACATCGACTCCGCAAGCAAGCCACCGTCGATGACACACCAAGTGAAACCACATCCCTCATCTCACCGGCCGCGCCATCCGCCCTCACACTCAATCCAGCCGGATCGGCGGCCGCACGCGCGCATGGATGCGGTCGGCCAGCCACAGCAGGCCGCCGCGCCAGAAGCCGTGCAGCCGGGCCTGGTGGCTGCGGTACAGCATGGCGTGGCTCAGCTGCGCGAGCCGGCCGCGGATGACGCCGCCGTCGAAGAAGCCGAACCGGCCCAGCGAGCCGAAGGCGTCGTAGTCGGCCAGCGAAACCAGCGCGCCGAAGTCGCGGAAGCGGAACGGCGGCACCGCCCTGCCGCCGGTCAGCACCTCGGGCAGGTAGCGCACCAGGTGCCGGGCCTGCTGGTGCGCGACCTGCGCCGTCGGCGGCAGCGGGCGTTCGCTGCCCGGCAGGGTGAGGCTGGCGCAGTCGCCCACGGCGTAGATGGCGTCGTCGCGCGTGGTCAGCAGCGAGGGGGTCACCAGCAGCTGCCGGCTGCGGCTGGTTTCCAGCCCGTCCAGCGTGGCCAGCACGGCCGGGCCCTTGACGCCGGCCGCCCAGACCTGCAGCGTGGCCTTGAGCAGGCTGCCGTCGGCCAGCTCCAGGCCCTCGGCGCGCGCGGACTTGACCTGGGTGCCGGTGCGCACGCGCACGCCCAGCGACTGCAGGCGCTGCTGCGTGGCGGCCGAGATGTCCCGCGGGAACGCGGCCAGCAGCCGCGGCCCGGCTTCCAGCAGCGTGATCGTGAGCCGATCGGCCAGGCCGCTCGCGCCATAGGCCTCGGCGGTCTCGGTCAGCTGCACGAGCTCGGCCGCCAGTTCCACACCCGTGGCACCGCCGCCCACGATGGCGATGGACAGCGGCTGCGCCATGGCCACGCACTGCAGCATGCGCAGCCGCACCTCGCGGCAGAAGGCGTCGGCCTGCAGCCGCGAGTCGATGGCGTGGCAGTGCTCGGCCACGCCCGGCGTGCCGAAGTCGTCGGCCTGGCTGCCCACGGCCAGCACCAGCAGTTCGTAGGGCAACTCGCGCGCCGGCACCAGCAAGCGGCCGTCCTCGGCATGCAGCGGCGCCACCTGCACCACGCGGCGCGCGCGGTCCAGGCCGCTCAGCGCGCCGGGCTGGTAGACGAAGCCCGCATCGCGCGCCTGGGCCACGTAGGTGGTCTGCTGCTGGGCGATGTCGCGCGTGCCGGCCGCGATGGTGTGCAGCATGGGCTTCCAGACATGGGCAGCGTCGCGGTCCAGCAGCGTGACCGTGGGCGCGCCGGGCCGGGCGCGCCAGCGCCGGCCGAGCACGGTGGCGATCTCCAGCCCGGCAACGCCGCCGCCGACGACCAGCAGCCGCGCCCCCGGCGTCTCGCGCGTTCCGAATCCTGCATCGACCATCGGACCATTACAGCATCGCCTCCCGGCCGGGGCGCGAGAAGCTCGGCCCGCGCAGGGGAATGGTCCAGGGCCGGGCAGCGCGCCGTGTTTCAGAAGCGCGGGCCGCCCGGCGCGGCGTGCCGCGCCCAAGAAAAAGCCGGGCACGCGGCCCGGCTCGGTGCGAGAGCGGGGCGGCCGTTCAGTCGACCAGGCGCAGCTCCACGCGGCGCGCTTCCTGGTCGGAGCCCGTGCCGGTCGTGACTTCGGGCTTGCGCAGGGCGATGCGCGACTTGTCGACCCCGGCGGCGACCAGCGCGGCACGCACCGACAGCGCGCGCTGCTTGGCCAGCTCGGCGTTCTTGGCGGGATCGCCGGTTTCGTCGTGGAAGCCCGACAGCACGACCTTGCGGCCCGGCGCGGCGGCCAGGGCCTGGGCCACGGCGGTGACCACGGGGACGGCATCGGCCGGCAGCGCGGATTCGGCCGTGCCGAAATACAGCGTGGCGGCCAGGTCGCCGGCCAGCGGGGCTTCGATCAGCACGATCTCCTCGACGACGACCACGGCCGCCGCCGGTGCGGCTGCCGCGGCGGCCGGCACCTCGATGCTTTGCAGCTGGCGCACCACCATGGCGCTGACCGTGCTGATGACCACCAGGGCCACGATGCCGAAGGTGATCCACAGACCCACGCGCTGCGTGTCGTCCTTGTCTTCTTGGTACATGCTCAGAATTCCTCGTCCGGGTTGGTTTGCAAACAGCCCGCGATTCTAGACGGGCGTGTATTCACCAACTGGCGCCGAACTGGCGGCGCAGTTCCTCGATCTGCCCGGCATCCAGCGGCGCGGGCCGCGTCAGCATCCACAGCCGCGCGGTCTCCTCCAGCTCTTCCAGCGTGGCCATGGCCGCGGCCGGGCTGTCGTGCCAGACGTTGGGGCCCAGGCGCGCGAGCATCACGGCGCGGATCGGCCGGCCGTCCTGCTGGTACCGGGCGATCGCGTCGGCCACGGCCTCGGCGGCCTCGGGCGCGCCGGGGCGGCGGTAGCCGATGTGCGGCACGCGGCCGACCTTCATGACGAAGTACGGCGTGATGGGCGGCAGCAGCTCGGCGGCCTCCTCGTCGCGCAGCGAACAGGCCACGAGGTGGGTGCTGTGCGTGTGGATGATGCAGCGCGCGGGCTGGGCCGTGGCCGCGCTGGCCTCGTAGATGCGCCGGTGCAGGACGATGGTCTTGCTCGCGCGGTCGCCGCCGGTCTGCTGGCCGCCCGCGTCCAGCCGGGCCAGGCGCGCCGGGTCCAGTGCGCCCAGGCAGGCGTCGGTCGGCGTGATCAGGTAGCCGTCGGCCAGGCGCACGCTGATGTTGCCGGCCGTGGCATGCACGTAGCCGCGCGCGAACAGGCTGGCGCCCACGCGCACGATCTCGGCGCGGGCCGTGGCTTCGTCCAGGAAGGCCGTCATCGCGTGCCGAACGCCTTGGTGAAGAAGTCCGGCGTGCCGAAGTTGCCCGACTTGAGCGTGATGTGCAGGCCCTGCGGCGCGGCCGGGCTCAGCGCATAACACCAGGGCACGCCCGGGTCGATCTGCGCGCCGATGCGCATCTGCGCGATCTCCAGGGCCTGCACGCAGGCGCCCGAGGTCTCGCCGCCGGCCACGACCAGTTGGCGCACGCCCAGCTCGACCAGGCCGCGCGCGATGCCCGCGATGGTCTGCTCGACCATGGCGCCGGCCCGTTCCACGCCCAGGCGGCCCTGAATGGCACGCACCGAGGCCGGTTCGGCCGTGGAATAGACCAGCACGGGGCCGCCGGCCAATCGTTCCTTGGCCCAGGCCAGCGCCTCGCCGCGCACGTCCGCGCCGTCGGCGATGCGCAGCGGGTCGATGGCCAGCGCCGGCCGGCCCGTGGCGATGAACTCGGCCACCTGGCGGTTGGTCGCCACCGAGCAACTGCCCGAGACCACGGCCTGCAGGCCCTCGGCCGGGGGCAAGGCGGCGGCCTGCGAATCCGGCGCGATGCCGAAGTTCTGCGGCAGGCCGATGGCCACGCCCGAGCCGGCCGTGACCAGCGGCACGCCCTTCAGCGTGGCGCCCAGCGTCACGAGGTCGGCATTGGTCAGCGCGTCGACGATGGCGATGCCCACGCCCTCGGCCTGCAGGGCTGCGAAGCGCGCGCGGACCGCGTCTTCTCCCTGCGCCACGGCCTGGTAGTCCACCAGGCCGACCTTGTGCTTCGTCTGCGCCTGCAGCACGCGCACGAGGTTGGGGTCCTTCATGGGCGTGAGCGGATGGTCCTGCATGCCCGACTCGTTGAGCAGCACGTCGCCCGCGAACAGGTAGCCCTTGAACACGGTGCGCTTGTTGTCCGGGAAGGCCGGCGTGGCAATGGTGAAGCCGGTTCCGAGCGCCTGCATCAGCGCATCCGTCACGGGGCCGATGTTGCCTTCGGGCGTGCTGTCGAAGGTCGAGCAGTACTTGAAGTAGACCTGCCCTGCGCCCTGCGCCTGCAGCCACTGCAACGCGGCCAGCGACTGCGCCACGGCCTCGGCCGGCGCGATGGTGCGGCTCTTGAGCGCCACGACCACGGCATCGGCCTGCGCGTCCAGCGGCGCGCCCGGCACGCCGATGGTCTGCACCACGCGCATGCCCGCGCGCACCAGGTTGTTGGCCAGGTCGGTCGCGCCCGTGAAGTCGTCGGCGATGCAGCCCAGCCGCACGCCGCCCTTGCGTTCCGTCGAAATGCTCATCTTCTCGTCCCGTCGTCTCGTTCAGCCCGCGGCCGGTAGTTCGCGCCGGCAGAACAGGCGCCCCACCAGGCCCCAGGGCAGCAGCAGTGCCCGTCGCGTTGCTTGAACACGTCGCCCGGCACCCCGAAGGCCAGCGCAATGTACACGTCGGACATCCTGCCGCCGATGGTGCAAGCCCCGATCGGGCAGATCACGGTGGTGAGCGGGCCGACCACCGCGAACGGCGCCCAGGCCCGGCCGCGCTAGGGCGCGTGCTTCGACCTGGCGTCCTTCTTGAGCCACGACGCCATGCCGTCCAGCATGATCTCCAGCCCGGCCTCGAACGCGCTCTCGCTGTCGACCTCGGAGAGCGGCACCGCGAAGTAGTGGGCGGCCGGATACCTGTCGCTGGACGTCGCCCGGATGCGGCCCAGGATGTACTCCGCATGCGTCGCGGGCAGCTGGCGGTTGACCTCGGCGTAGGCCGAGGTCATCACGTACTGCATCAGCAGGTGGTAGCCCATGGCGCATTGCGCGGGGCTGAAGCCCCCGCTGCGGAAGATGTTCGCGATCTGGTTCAGGAACTCCATGCCGTAGTCGGTCTCGCCGGGGCCGACGTGCTGGAACAGCCGGAAGCGGTTGTGCGACATCAGGTAGCGCAGCACGCCGCCGTACTTCTTCATGACGTCGAAGATCGCCCGCGCATGGTCCTCGACGTTGCTGCGCCAGTTCCGCCGCGTCAGCGGCTTGAGCATCGCCACCCGCTCCATGAAGTAGCGGTTGATGACGCCTGAAATCAGGTCGTCGCGGCTGCCGGCGTAGTAGTGGATCAGCGCGGGCGTCACGCCGAACTGCCGCGCCAGCCCGACGATCGACAGGTCGCTCAAGGGCTCGACCATGGCCAGCTCCACGGCCTTGTCGAGGATCGCCTCCCTGGAAAGAAGCGGCGTCACCGACGCATCCGCCGCCTCCGCCCGGCTGGGGCGGCCGCGCCGGCGCGGCGGGCCGGGATCGGCCGCGCGGTCCGCCGCGCCGTCGGCCGACGGCCTGCGCTTCGCGCCCGCGGCGCCTGTTTCGTCTTGTTTCATATCGGCTGGAGCTTGAATTTGACGCTTCATTAATTTTGCCCTAGCATCCAAATTAATTGATCGTTAAATATTGACTGGAGACGCAGATGGGTGATCGACCAAAGGCCAAGGTGACCGCGGGGCTGCGGGGAACGGGATGGAACCGGGCGCGCATGGAGCGACCTTACACCGTGAAGCCGCACACGCTGGCGACCGCCGACAACCAGCGCACGCTGGGCTTTCTTTACCAGGAAAGCGGGCGCGAGAAGACCGTCGTCTGCCTCATGCACCCGCGCGAGTTCTCCGGCACGCCGTACCTGGTGCCCGACATCCTGGACGCCGGATGCGCCTGCTGGGTGCAGGCGCCGCGCGCGATCGGCAACGACCTGCGGCTCGAGCACGAGGTCGCGCTGCTGGATGTCGCGGCCGCCATGGTCCACCTGCGCGACGCAGGGTTCGAGAAGATCGTCCTGCTCGGGCTGTCCGGCGGCGCGGGGCTGTACGCCTTCTACACGCAGCAGGCCCTGCGCGCACCGCAGGCTCGGCTGTCGGCCACGCCGGGCGGACGGCCGGTCAAGCTGGCCGAGGCCCGGATGCCGGCGCCGGACGCGCTCGTCTTCGTCTCCCCGCATCCCGGCCAGGGCAAGCTGCTGATGAACTGCATCGACCCCTCGGTCGCCGACGAGAGCGACCCGATGTCCGTCGACGCCGCCCTCGATCCGTTCGATCCGGCCAATGGTTTCGCGCCGCCGCCCGCCTCCTCCAGCTACAGCCCCGAATTCGTCGCCCGCTTCCGGGCCGCGCAGCGCGCGCGCGTCGAGCGCCTGGACGCCCACGCCCGGCAGCTGCTCCGCAGCCGCGCGGCGGCGCGCAAGGAACTGAAGTCGCTCGCCGAAGGCGCGCCGGCGCCCGCCTCCCTGCGGCGCCAGGTCGCGCACACGCCGATCTTCCCGGTATGGCGCACCGACGCCGACCTGCGCTGCTGGGACCTGTCGCTCGACCCGTCCGACCGCGAGGTCGGCACGCTCTGGGGCCAGGACCCCTTCACCTCCAACCTCGGCAGCGTGGGCTTCGCGCGGCTGGTGACGCCCGAGTCGTGGCTGTCGACCTGGTCCGGCATCAGCTCCAACGCCAGCTTCGAGAAGTGCGGCCCCGAGCTGGCACTGCCCACGCTCATGCTCGAGTACACGGGGGACCAGGCCGCCTTCCCCTCCGACATGGATGCCATCTTCGACGCACTGGGCACCGCGGACAAGGTGCGCCACAAGGTCCGCGGCAACCACCACGGCATGGCGCTGGCCGAAGGCGAGGAGCCGGGCCAGGTCGTGGCCGGCCGGCACATCCAGCAGTGGCTCCAGGCCAAGGCCCTGGCCTGACGCGCACCCGCCCCTTCTCATCCCACCACCACCAGGAGACACCGTGCAAGCCATCAGAATGACCCTTCTCGCGGGGGCCGCGGCGCTCGCGACCGGCTGGATGCCGGCATCGGCCCAGACCTATCCCAGCAAGCCCATGAAACTGCTCCTGCCGACGGCGCCGGGCACCGCACCGGACACCATCGCCCGCATCGTCGGGGACAAGCTGGCGCGCTCCATGGGCCAGCCCGTCGTGGTGGAGAACAAGCCCGGCGCCGGCGGGATGATCGCGATGCACCAGCTCAAGCAGGCGCCGGCCGACGGCTACACCTTCGCGCTCGTGCAGGCCGCCGTGGCCACGGTCACGCCGCTGACCTACAAGGAGGCCCGCTACGACATCGAACACGACTTCGAGACCATCGCCATCCTCGGCGTCACGCCGATGATGTTCGTGGCCGGCAACAAGTTCGCCGGCAACGACCTGGCCGCTGCCGTCAAGGCGGCGAAGGCCGCCCCGGAGCAGGTCACCATCGGCAATCCCACGCGCACGTCAATCCCGCATCTGGCCGCCGAACTGCTTGCGCTGAAGTCGCAGACGAAGTTCCAGCACGTTCCCTTCGCCACGACGGGGCAAGGGGTCCAGGCGGCCATCGCCGGCGACATTGCCCTGTACGTCGACGGCGTGGGCCCCCTGCTCCAGCTGGTGAAGGCCGGGCGGCTGAAAGCCCTCGCGGTCGCGTCGGAGAAGACGCTCCCGGGCCTGGAAGGCATCCCCCTGGCCAAGGACACGGTGCCCGAGCTCAACGTGTACGGCTGGTTCATGGTGTCCGCGCCCAAGGGCACGCCCCAGCCCATCGTCGAGCGCCTGAACAAGGAGATCAACGAGGCGCTGAAGTCGGAGGATCTGGTCGCCAAGTTCAAGGAGTTCGGCACCTATGCGCAGCCCGGCTCGGTGGCCGACGGCCAACGCTTCGTGAAGCGCGAGAAGGCCCTGTTCGGCGGCGTCGTCCAGGCCATTGGCGTGAAGCCGGAGTGATGCGATGACGAACCATCGAGACATCGGCGTGCGCAACCCCATCGAGGGGGTCGTGTACCCGCCCAAGGACAAGCTGGCGCGCTACCTCGAAGCCGGCGCGCTGACGCACGAGACACTGCCCGACGGCCTGCGCGCCGCGTTTCGCGCGCACGCACCGAAGGCCGCGCTGCGCGGCGCCGGCGGCGATTTCAGCTTCCAGGAACTGGACGAGGTCACGGACCGCTTTGCCGCGGCCCTGCTGCAACTCGGGCTCGTGCCGACCGACCGCGTGGTGTTCCAGCTCGCGAACAGCAACGAAATCGTCGTCGGCTTCGTCGCCTGCCTGAAAGCCGGCCTGATCCCGGTCTGCACGCTCGCGGCGCACCGCGAGCTGGAGATCGGCTACCTCGCCGGCCTGAGCGCGGCGCGGCTGCACTTCGTGCAGGGCGACGATGCCAAGTTCGACGACGTCGCGTTCGCCGAGCGCATGCAGGCGCAGGTACCCTCCCTGGCCTGGATCGTGCAGGCGCGCGGCCCGGCCCGCGGCAAGGCGCTGGCCATGCAGCAGCTGATCGAGGCGATGCCGCTCGAGCAGGCCCGCGCCCGGCTGGCCGGCGTGCAGCTCGATCCGTTCCAGGTCGCGGTGTTCCAGCTGTCCGGCGGCACGACGGGCGTTCCCAAGATCATCCCGCGCTTCCACAACGAGTACCTCTACAACATGCGGGCGGTCGCGCAGTTCAACGGCTACCGCAGCGACGACGTGCTCTTCATGCCGCTGCCGATGGTGCACAACCTCAACATGGGCTGCTGCTTCGGGCCGTTCCTGCTCACGGGCGGCACGGTCACCGTGTCGGCCGACCTGCGGCCCGCGTCGCTGATCGAGGCGTTCGACCGGTACCGCCCCACCTGGGCGGTCTTCGCAGGGCCGATCCTGGACAAGCTCCAGCCGGCCATCGAGGCGGGCCAGATGCCGGTGTCCCAGCTGCGCGGCGTGATCTCGGCCAACGGCGCGCCCCGGCTGCGCGGCATCTTCGGCGCCCCGGCCTTCCACATCTTCGGCATGACCGAAGGCGTCATCATGATGACGCGCGACGACCAGCCGCAGGAAGTGCGCGACACCATGGTGGGCCGGCCGGTGTCCGAGTGGGACGAAGTCAAGCTCTTCAAGATCGGCACCGAGGAAGAGATCCTGGAGGAAGGCGTCGAGGGCGAGTGCGCGTTCGCCGGCCCCTACACCATCCATGGCTACTACAACGCGCCCGAGCGCAACAAGGAAACCTTCACGTCCGGGGGCTTCTACAGGTCGGGCGACCTGATGCTGTTCCGCGACATCGGCGGGCAGCGCTACTACAAGTTCTGCGGCCGCACCAAGGACGTGGTCGACCGCAGGGGCGAGAAGATCAACTGCGAGGAGGTCGAGGGCGTGGTCTGCCGGCATCCCGCGGTCGGCGTGGCCTCGGTGGTCGGCATGCCGGACCCGGCGTTCGGCGAACGCGTGTGCGCCTTCATGGTCCTCAAGCCCGGCGCGACGGCACCCACGGTGAAGGAGCTGGGCGAGTTCCTGCAGGCGCAGGGCCTGGCCAAGTTCAAGTGGCCCGAACGGGTCGAGGTGGTCAGCGAGTTTCCGCTGACCAAGACAGGCAAGCTGAGCAAGCCGCTGCTCAAGCAAGCCATCACGCAGACGCTGGCGGCCGAACGTGCCGCAGCACCCCAACCATCTGAACCAAGGAGCCAGACATGACCCTCCCATCCGGTTTGCCGCTGGTCGGCGTCCACCACACGGCGCGCCCCACCTGGAAGCTCGCCGAGACCGTCCACTTCTACCGCGACCTGCTGGGGTTGCCGCTGGTCCACGCCATCTCGGCGCGGGGCTGGGGGCCCGAGGAGCACGCCGACTTCCTGCACTTCTTCTTCGACAGCGGAACCGGCAGCACGATCGCGTTCTTCTACTACATCGGCACCGAGCCGCCCGAGTTCGTCGCCGTGCGCGACGATTACCGCTACCGCGCCACGCACACCGCCTGGCGGGTCGAGACGCGCGAAGACCTGCTGGCCTGCCGGGCCCGCGTCGAGGCGGCGGGCATCAAGCTGCACTACCAGATCCGGCACGAGGTGATCGAGTCGATCTACTTCGACGATCCGAACGGCTACTCGCTCGAGATCACCTGGCAGGTGCGACCGTTCACCGAGATCGACATCGCCGACGCGAACCGCACGCTGGAAGCCGGCATCGCGCTCGAGAAGGCCAGCCAGGCCGGCGGCGCGCCCTTCACCTCCATCGACGAGGTGTGGCGTGGCAAGGCCAGGCAACTGGCAGCGGAAATGGAGGCGCAGTGATGCCCGCGATCTTCGTTCTGGACGTCCCGGAATTCGCGCCCATGGTCGACCATGCGCGCGGCGTCGAGGGCCTGACGGTCACCGGCCCCAAGCTCGGCTACTTCCGCATTGACGGCAGCCGGGAGATCCGGCTCGAGCGCAAGGTCCTGGGGTTCAAGCCGGCCGTCTGGCATGGCGCGCTGACCGGCGGGCTGCTCGGCAGGATCGAGCACTTCGACAACGACAAGCTGGTGATCGTGCAGGAGGGCTGACCATGAAAATCGCCATCATCGGTGCCGGCCCGTCCGGCCTGTACCTCTCGATCCTGGTCAAGCGCCGCTGCCCCGACTGGCAGATCAGCATCATCGAGCAGAACCAGGCGGACTCGACCTTCGGTTTCGGCGTGGTGCTCGCGGATTCGGGGCTGGCGCGCCTGCAGGCCGCGGACGCGGCGACCTACGAGGCGATGGTCGCCAGGATGACCTTCACCACGCACCAGATCATCACCACGAAGGAAACGCCCATCACCGTGAAGCGCCCGGACTCGGGCGGGGGTGCCATCGCGCGGATCGATCTGCTGCATGTGCTGCAGAAGGCCGCGCTGGACCTGGGCGTGGACATCCGCTTCGGCACGCGGATCGAGCATCCCGACGAGCTCGCCCGGTGGGGCCTGGCCGACGCGGACATCGTGGTGGGCGCCGACGGCATCAATTCGACGCTCCGCAACGCGCGGGAGCAGGCGTTCGGCACGACGCGCTCGTTCCTCACGAACCACTTCGCGTGGTTCGGCGTGGGCAAGGCGTTCCCGACCGCGGCGCTGGTGTTCCGCCAGTACGAGGGCGGCGCGTTCGTGGCCCACTACTACCCTTACTCGGCCACCAACAGCACGTTCGTCGCCGAGTGCGACCACGCGACCTGGGAACGGCTGGGCATGGAGGCCATGACGGCCGAGCAGCGCGAGGCGCTGTTCGAGAAGGTCTTCGCGCCGGAACTGGACGGGCATCCGCTGATCTCGAACAACTCCAACTGGCGCCAGTTCCCGGTCATCCGCAATGCGCACTGGTTCGCCGGCAACGCGGTGCTGATCGGCGACGCCGAAACCAGCGCGCACTTCTCCATCGGCTCCGGGACGCGCATCGCCATGGAGGACGCGATCGCCCTGGCGGAGGCCCTGGTGCAGGGCGGCGACGATCCGTCGGTCCCGCCGGTGGAGCGGCTGAAGCACTTCGCCGAAACGCGCGGGCCGGCCAAGCGCAAGCTGATCTCGGCCTCCGAAAAGTCCTACCGGTGGTACGAGGACATCGCGCAGTGGATGGAGCGCTACACGCCCTACGACTTCGTCCATGCCTTCATGACGCGCACGGGCCGCGTCAGCGACGAACGGCTGGCGGCGGCCTATCCGGAACTCATGGCGCAGATCCGGCAGGCGCGCGCGGAACGGCCTGCCGCGGCGGCGTCCACCGGGCTCCAGGCGTGATCGACAGCTACGAGTCCGTCGTGTCGCGGCGGCCCTTCGTGGTCCGGCGCCGCGTGCGCTGGTCCGATTGCGACCCGGCCGGGGTGGTCTACACCGGCCGGTTCACCGACTACGCCCTGGACGCGGTCGCGCTGTTCTACTGCGAACTCGGCGAAGGCCAGCCGGCGCAATGGCGCGCGTCGCTCGGCGTCGACACGCCGTGCAAGGGCATGGCGCTGGAATTCCACCGCGCGCTGTGGCCCGAGGAGGAGTTCGAGATGCACCTGCAGGTCGGCGCGGTGCGCGAGCACAGCTACGACATCCTGATCGAGGCGACGCAGCCCGGCGGCGTCCGCATCTTCAGCGCCAGGGTCTCGCCGATCTGCATCCGCCGCGATGCCCGCGTCCGCGCGCCCATCCCGGCCGCCATGGCGGCGGCCCTCGCTCCCTTCGTCGCCCCCTCCGGCGCCCATTCCCAGGACACACCATGAACCGCCCCATCCGCATCGGCCAGATCGTCCCGAGTTCCAACACGACCATGGAGACGGAGATTCCCGCGATGCTGCGCGCCCGCGAAGCGCTCCATCCCGAGCGCTTCACCTTCCATTCCAGCCGCATGCGCATGCACCAGGTGACGGCCGAGGAGCTCGCGGCGATGAACCGGGAGGGCCTGCGCTGCGCCGCGGAGTTGGCCGACGCGCGGGTGGACGTGATGAGCACCGCGTGCCTGGTGGCGATCATGGCGCAGGGCCTGGGCTACCACCGGCAGGTCGAGGACGACTTCCGGCGGGTCGCCAGCGAGAACCGCTCGGACGCGAAGGTGATGACCTCGGCCGGCGCGCTGGTCCACGGACTCCGCCAGCTCGGCGCGAAGAAGGTGTCGCTGCTGGCGCCCTACATGAAGCCGCTCACCGACAAGGTGGTGGCCTACATCGAGAACGAGGGCATCGAGGTCCAGGACCGCATCTGCTTCGAGATCCCGGACAACCTGGAGGTCGGCCGGCGCGACCCCCTGCGCCTGCTGGAAGACGTCAAAAAGCTCGACACGGCGAACGTCGACGTGGTGGTGCTGTCGGCCTGCGTGCAGATGCAGTCCATCCCCGCCATCCAGGCCGCGCAGGACATGCTGGGGATTCCCGTCACGTCCACTTCCGTCTGCACGGTGCGCAACATGCTCGATCTCCTGGGCCTGCCCGCGGCGACGCCGGGCTTCGGCAAGATGCTGGCCTGACGGCGCTGCAGGTCTTCCAGAAGGCGGGCGCAGGCGCCTTGCGCCGCCGCCCGGCTCACTGCGCGAAGCGGGGGCCCGGGGTTCCCGTGCGGACCCATGTCCAGCCCTGGAGATGCTTGCGGGAGAAGTGCAGGCTCCGTTCGCACAGGTCGGGTGCGCACCCCAGGCCGGTGAGCGCGATCCGGATGCATTCGTCCATGTAGCTTTCCGGGTCGGGAACACCCTTTCCGAGCGAACCGATGCCGGCGATGAGGGTGCTCAGCTCGATGTCCAGGGCCGCATGCCCGTCCACGTACCTGAACTGCCCCAGCGCCCTGCCCTGCTCCAGGTCCTCGTGCATGTACCCGGCCAGCAGCTGCTTGTTGTCCAGCGGCATGGCGCGCGTCATGAACGAGGCCCACTGCGGGTCCATGCTCGCGCGCATGAGGAACAGCCTGCATCCCACGGCGAACCGCTGGCAGGGCTCCTTCAGCATGTCGTAGAACGGCAGGCAGGCGCGCGTCATCTCGTCGCTTTGCTGCTGCACCAGGGTCTGCAGGGCCTCGTCGAGCGTCTGGAAGTACAGGTAGAACGTCCCGCGCGACACCTTGGCGCAGTCGACGACATCGCCGATGTCGGGCGCCGTCCTGGAGGGGCGGCTGAAGACGGCCAGGGTGGCCTCGAGCAGCCGGGCGCGCATCTTCTCGCGCCGGCGCGCGGCGACTTCGACCCGGTGGTCTGGAAGTGGGGGCGCCTTGCCCTCGGACGTGCTTCCCATGGGTCTCCATCCTTGCAGCGCGCAGCAGACTGACGCGCCGTCATTTTGACATCGGGAAAGCGGCCTTCATCGTGCGCGGCGCCCTTCCTAAAGTTGCACGCACTCGGCGCACCGGCGGCCACGGCCCCAAGCGCACGAGACCCTTGCAACCCTCCAAAAAGGATGAGACATGAAAGAGTTGAATGTTCCGGTTCTGATCGTGGGCGGTGGCGGCGCCGGGCTGACGGCGTCGATGACGCTTTCCACGCTGGGCGTGGACCACCTGCTGGTGAGCGCGTTCCCGGGCACCTCGATCCTACCGAAGGCGCACGTGCTGAACCAGCGCACCATGGAAATCTTCACCGAGGTGGGCGTGGCGGACGCGATCTACGAGCGCAGCACCCCCGCCGAGAACATGCGCGCCACCGGCTGGTACGCGGGCATGGCCGGCGACCATGCAGCCTATGGCCGCCGCCTGGGCCACCTGGAAGTCTGGGGCGCCGGCTACACCGACCCGGACTACATCGCCGGCAGCCCCTGCCGCACCTGCAACCTGCCGCAGATCCGCCTGGAGCCGCTGCTGCGCGCCCGTGCCGAGGCGCTGAACCCCGGCAACGTGCGCTTCCACCACGAGCTGACCGGCCTGGAAGAACGCGCCGACGGCGTCACGGCCACCATCCTGGACAAGGACACTAACGAGACCCTCCAGGTCAAGGCGCGCTACCTGCTGGCCGCCGACGGCGGGCGCACCGTGGGCAAGATCGTGGGCGTAGGCATGTCCGGCCCGCGCGACATCATGAAGATGGTCTCGGTCCACATGACGGCCGACCTCTCGCAATGGCTGCGCGACGACGACGTGCTGATCCGCTGGCTGGTCAACCCCGCCTTCGGCGGCTCCTGGGCCAGCGGCGTGCTGGTGGGCATGGGCCCCGAGCGCTGGGGCCGGCATTCGGAGGAATGGGTCTTCCACATGTCCTACGCGACCGACGACGCGGACGCCATGAAGGAAGAGCGGGTGCTCGAGCGCATGCGCGCCACACTGGGGGTCAAGGACCTGAAGACCACGGTCCACAAGATCTCCACCTGGTCGATGGAAGGCGTGATCTCCGACCGCTTCCGCAAGGACAGCGTGTTCTTCCTCGGCGACGCCGCGCACCGCCACCCGCCCACCGGCGGCCTGGGTCTCAATTCCGCCGTGCACGACGCCTACAACCTGTGCTGGAAGCTGGCGCTGGTGCTGCAAGGCAAGGCGGGCGACGGCCTGCTCGACACCTACGAGGCCGAGCGCAAGCCCACCGACCAGGCCAACATCGACAGCGCCCTGGCCAGCGCACAGAACCACTTCCGGATCGACGAAGCGCTGAACATGTCCACGGACAAGACGGTCGAGCAGAACTGGGCCGAGCTGCTGCCGCTGTGGGACGACAGCCTGCCGGGCTCGGCCGAGAAGAAGCATGCGCTAAACAAGGCCATCGTCTCGCAGACCATGGAGTTCCACCACCACAACGTGGAGTTCGGCTACCGCTACGACTCCACGGCGGTGGTGGGCGACGGCAGCCCGGCCTACGTGCCGCTGGACCCGGTGCGGCTCTACGAGCCCAGCACGCAGCCCGGCGCGCCGCTGCCGCATGCCTTCGTCGAACTGCAGGGCCAGCGCGTCGCGCTGGGCAGCCTGGTGGACCGCGGGCATTTCCTGGTCATCGCCGGCGAGGAAGGGCGCGCCTGGGTCGATGCGGCCAACACGCTGGCGGCCGTGAAGGGCCTGCCCATCAAGGCCTTCACCCTGGGCCTGGCCGACAGCGACTACATCGACGTGCGGCTGTCGTGGCTGAAGAACCGCGCCATCGGCGCCAAGGGCGTCGTGGTCGTGCGGCCCGACCGGTACGTCGCCTTCCGCGCAGCGGGCGAGAACGCCAACCCGCAGGCGGCGCTGGCGCAGGCGTTCGACGCCATCCTGTCGACGCGCTGACCGGGAAGGGACCACGCCACCGGGCCTGGACAGGGCGCGCCGCGCCCTGCCCGCGCGTCAGCCGGCCCGGCGCTGCGACGCCAGCCGCCGCACCACCGCGGCCAGCCGGTCGATCTCGTCGAAGGTGTTGTAGAACGCCAGCGACGGCCGCACCGTGGTCTCCACGCCGAAGCGGCGCAGGATGGGCTGGGCGCAGTGGTGGCCGGTGCGCACGGCGATGCCCTCGGCGTTGAGCGCCTTGCCGACCTCCTCGGTGCCGTAGCCCTCGAGCACGAAGGACATCACGCTGGCCTTGTCCGCGGCCGTGCCGATCAGCCGCACGCCCGGGATCTCGCGCAGGCAGCCCATGCCGTAGACCAGCAGCTCGTGCTCGTAGCGCGCGATGTTCTCGATGCCGACCCGGTTCACGTAGTCGATGGCCGCGCCCAGGCCCACCGCGTCGGCGATGTTGCCGGTGCCGGCCTCGAAGGTGTTGGGCAGCGGCTGGAACACCGTCTTCTCGAAGGTCACGTCGGCGATCATGTTGCCGCCGCCCTGCCAGGGCGGCATGTCCTCCAGCACCTCGCGCCTGCCCCAGACCACGCCGATGCCGGTGGGGCCGAACACCTTGTGGCCCGAGAACACGAAGAAGTCGGCGCCGATGTCCTGCACGTCCACGCGCATGTGCGAGACCGACTGCGCGCCATCGACCAGCGCCTTCGCGCCGGCGCGGTGCGCCAGTTCCACGATCTGCTTGACCGGCACCACGGTGCCGAGCGCGTTGGAGACCTGGGTCACGGCCACGATCCTGGTGCGGTCGTTGAGCAGCTTCCTGTACTCGTCCAGCAGCACCTGGCCCGAATCGTCCACCGGGATCACGCGCAGCTTCGCGCCCTTGGCGCTGGCCAGTTGCTGCCAGGGCACGATGTTGGCGTGGTGCTCCAGGTGCGAGACGACGATCTCGTCGCCCTCGCCCACGTGCTGCGCGCCCCAGCTCTTGGCCACGAGGTTGATGGCCTCGGTGGTGCCGCGCACGAAGATGACCTCGTTCACGTCCGGCGCGTTGATGAACCCGCGCACCCGTTCCCGGGCGCCCTCGTAGGCGTCCGTGGCCCGGGCCGCGAGCTCATGCGCGGCGCGGTGGATGTTGGAGTTCTCGTGTTCGTAGAAGTGGCTGATGCGCTCGATCACCGAGCGCGGCTTGTGCGTGGTGGCGGCGTTGTCGAACCAGACCAGCTGGCGGCCGTTGACGCGCTCCGCGAGGATCGGGAAGTCGCGCCGCACGGCGTTCACGTCGAAGGCCGGGTGGCGGCTCTGGTCGGCCAGCGGCACCGCGCCATGCGGCGCAGGCTTGGCGGGCGTCACATACCCGCTGGGCAGCACCACCGCGTCGACGAAGTAGAACTTCGGCTCGGCGGACGGCGTGGTCTGCGGTACGCCGGCACCGGCCGGGATGCCGGCGGCCTGCGGCGGCGCGATGTGGCCCGTGAACGGCAGGCCGGCCAATGCGTCGAGCGGGTCGGCCCCGCCCGGTGCCGGATGGCCGTGCGCCGTGTCGATGAAGTAGTACGGCACGGCCCCGGTGGTCGGGTGCGTTGCGGCCTGCTGGGCCGTGGCGCCGGAGGCTTCGGGCACGCCGAGCGCGGCACCGCCGAAGCGCGGCTCGTAGGCCGGCAAGGCGGTGACCACGGTGTCGGGCAGGCCGTTGCCGGCCTGTGCGTGCGGCAGCAGCGCCGGTGCGCGGTGCGCCAGCGAGGCCAGCGGCGTCGGCGAGGCCGGCAGCAGGTTGGCGCCGGGCGCGACGCCCTGCGGGATGGGCGTGCCGGGCACCGAGGGGCCGAAGCCCGCCGGGCTGACCAGCGGCGAGCCCGGCGGCGCGATGTTCACGGGTGCCTGCACGCCGGCCGGCACGCCCGCCGAACCCAGTGCGGGCACGGACGAAGGGGGCGTACCCGGCAGGACGGCGAACAAGGCGTTGGCCATGCGCGCGAGCACCGCGGGGTCGATCGGCGCCTCCGGCCCCACAGCCTGGGACGGCAGAGAAGCGATGTTCATGTGGACGACCTCGGGTAGCGCGCGTCGGACGCATCGCAGACGACGGCCGACGCAATCAATGGTTCAGATGGCCGCGGAGCAGGCCATGCGAGTGCACCCGCGGAACTGGCTCTGCCAGGCCGCTGGGTGCGCCCCCTGGGGGCATTGGACGGCTACACGAAGTGCGTCCGTCCAAACGGGGGGTACTCATTTATAGGTATCCAGGACCGCGTAGTCGTGGTAGCGGTTGATCTCCACGTCGTCCAGCACGGCGAGCGCATCGGGCGTCAGCACGGCCAGCGAGCAGTACTGCGAGATCAGGTAGGAGGCGATGGCGTGGTTGTTGATGCCCATGAAGCGCACCGACAGGCCCGGCCCCTGCTCGCCCGGCAAGCCGGGCTGGAAGAGGCCGACCACGCCCTGGCGCTTGTCGCCCACGCGCAGCAGGATGATCTTGCTCTTGCCGTCGGCCACGGGCACCTTGTCCGAGGGGATCAGCGGGATGCCGCGCCAGGTGATGAACTGCGAGCCGAACAGGCTCACCGTGGGCGGCGGCGTGCCGCGGCGCGTGGCCTCGCGGCCGAAGGCGGCAATCGTCAGCGGATGCGCCAGGAAGAAGGCCGGCTCCTTCCAGACCCGGGTCAGCAGCTCGTCGAGGTCGTCGGGCGTGGGCGCCCCGGAGAGCGGAAAGATGCGCTGCTCGTCCGTGACCTGGGCCAGCAGGCCGTAGTCCGGGTTGTTGATGAGCTCGCTCTCCTGGTTCTCCTTGATCGTCTCGATCGTCAGGCGCAGCTGCTCCTTGATCTGGTCGTGCGGGCTGCTGTAGAGGTCGGAGATGCGCGTGTGCACGTCCAGCACGGTGCTGACGGCGTTGAGGAAGTATTCGCGCGGGTGCTCCTCGTAGTCCACGTAGGTGCGCGGCAGCTGGTTCTCGCTCTCCTTGGCCGTGCAGGTGACCTTGATGGCCTCGGGGTTCCTGACCTTGTTCAGGCGGTAGATGCCCGCCTCCACCGGCACCCACTGCAGCAGGTGCGTGAGCCAGCGCGGCGTGATCGTCGCGAGCTGGGGAACGGTCTTGGTGGCATTGGCCAGTTGGCGTGCGGCGTTGTCGCCCAGGGCGACGGTGCCGCCTACGGTTGCAGTCATTCAAACTCCAGGGATGGTCACGGGAAGGACGGCGGCCAGTGTCCGGCGCGCCGGCGGCGGGCTCAACCGCCTATAGCCGCCAAGGCCGACAGGGCCTCGTGGTGCGCGCGCCGCACGGACGCCACCTGTTCGCCGCGCGCCAGCAGCGAGGCCGGCTCCAGCTGCAGCGCCACGGCCAGCTTCTGCACGGTGACGATGGAGACGATCACGCGGCCGCGCTCGATCTCGCCCACGTAGCTGCGGTTCAGGTCCGACAGCGCCGCCAGGTGCTCCTGCGACCAGCCGCGCTGCTCGCGCAGCTGGCGCACGGCGATGCCGAAATGCTCGACCAGGCTGCTCATGGCTCAGCGCGGCAGGGGCGCGTTCTGCAGGCTGGCCTGGGTCACGCTGGCGCCGCGCGGCACGTCCTCGGTGATCCAGACGTTGCCGCCGACCACGGCGCCCGCGCCGATGGTCACGCGGCCCAGGATGGTGGCGCCGGCGTAGATCACCACGTCGTCCTCCACCAGCGGGTGGCGCGGCAGGCCCTTGCGCAGCTTGCCTTCGCCGTCGGTCGGAAAGCGCTTGGCGCCCAGCGTCACGGCCTGGTAGATGCGCACGCGCTGGCCGATCTGCGCGGTCTCGCCGATCACCACGCCGGTGCCGTGGTCGATGAAGAAGCCCGCGCCGATGCTGGCGCCCGGGTGCAGGTCGATGCCGGTCTGGGCATGGGCCAGCTCGGCGATGATCCGCGCCAGCAGCGGCAGGCCCAGGCGGTACAGGCTGTGGGCCAGCCGGTGGTGGATGATGGACAGCACGCCCGGGTAGCACAGCAGCACCTCGTCCACGCTGCCGGCGGCCGGGTCGCCGTGGAAGGCGGCCAGCACGTCGCTGTCGAGCAGGCGGCGCGTGGCCGGCAGGCTCTCGGCGAAGGCCTTCACGGCCTCGAGCACGCGGCGGTCGATCTGTTCGGCCGGCAAGGGCGCATGGCGGTGCGCGTAGTTCAGTTCGAGCCGGGCCTGCTGCAGCAGGCCGTGCAGCGCGGTGTCGAGTTCGTGGGCAACGTAGTAGTCCTCGCTCTCCACGCGCAGGTCCGGCGGGCCCAGGCGCATCGGGAACAGCACGCCCTTCAGGCCTTCGACGATGCGGGCCAGCGCATCGCGCGAGGGGAACTCGCGGCCCCCGGGTTCGCGCGAGCGCTTCTGCGCGGCGCGCCATTCGTCGCGCACGCCATGCAGCGCGCGCACGATGTCTGCAACTTCGAACTGGGCCAAATCTTTTCCTTGTTGGTGCTGGCGGATCGCGGGGCGCCCGGCGCCGGTCAGTCCTGCTGCCAGGGCAGGCCGTGGAAGCGCCAGCCGTCGCCGTGGCCGCGCTGGCCGTTGGCGTCGATCTCGCCCTCGAAGCCTTCGAGCACGTTGTAGACGTTGGTGAAGCCGGCCTTGGCCGCGGCCTCGGCGGCCAGCACCGAGCGCTTGCCGCTGCGGCACAGCAGCAGCACCGTGGCGTCCTTGCCGCCGGCCTTGGCCAGCCTGGCCTCGAGCTCGCGCACGAAGCGCGGGTTGCGCGTGAGCGCCGTGCCCGTGGCCCAGGCCACGTGCTGGCTGCCGGGCACCTGGCCGACGAACTTGAGCTCCTCGGCCGAACGCACGTCGACCAGCTGCGCGGCGCCGTCCTGCAGCAGCTGCCAGGCCTGGCGCGGCGTCACGCCGCCGGCATAGGACAGGCCCTGCTCCGCAGCCTGCGCGCGGGCATGCTCCAGGGCGGCGGGCAAAACGATTTCGGCGAGATCGGACGACATCAAGAAACTCCTGGGAAAACGGGTCGTTGCGGGATGGGGTGAAACGAATGTAGGGGGCATGTGCCGCAGAACGAACGACTGTTTTCTCGTTTTCAAAGAACCCCAAGGCATAAGCGCGGCCCGACCGCGGCTGAACGCGGCCAGAAGAAAGGGCCGCACGCCGCCCCCTGCCGGGGACCGCGTGCGGCCCTTGCCTTCGGTTGCGCCGCGCGGCGCGCGGTCAGACCGCTGCCAGCGCCTGCTCCAGGTCGGCCTTCAGGTCGTCGATGTGCTCGATGCCGACCGACAGGCGCACCGTCTCCTCGCTCACGCCGGTCCTGGCCAATTCCTCGGGCGACAGCTGCCGGTGCGTGGTGGACGCCGGGTGCGTGGCCAGCGAGCGCACGTCGCCGATGTTGACGAGCCGCGTGAACAGGCCCAGCGCGTCGAGGAAGCGCGCGCCCGCCTCGCGGCCGCCGCCCTGGCCCTTGACGCCGAAGGTCAGGATGCCCGAGCCCGTGCCGCGCAGGTACTTGCGGGCCAGCCCGTGCTCGGGGTGGTCCTCCAGCCCGGCGTAGTTGACCCAGCCGACCTTGGCATGCCCCTGCAGGTGCTGCGCCAGCGCCAGCGTGTTGGCCGTGATGCGGTCCATGCGCAGCGCCAGCGTCTCGATGCCCTGCAGGATCAGGAAGGCGTTGAACGGCGAGATCGCCGCGCCCGTGTTGCGCAGCGGCACCACGCGCGCGCGGCCGATGTAGGCGGCCGGGCCCAGGGCCTCGGTGTAGACCACGCCGTGGTAGCTCACGTCGGGCTCGTTCAGGCGCTTGAAGCGCTGCTTGTGCTGGGCCCAGGGGAACTTGCCCGAATCGACGATGGCCCCGCCGATGCTGTTGCCGTGGCCGCCCAGGTACTTGGTCAGCGAGTGCACGACGATGTCGGCGCCGTGCTCGATCGGCCGGCTCAGATACGGCGAGGGCACGGTGTTGTCCACGATCAGCGGCACGCCGTGGCGGTGCGCGATGGCGGCGATGGTGGCGATGTCGGTCACGTTGCCGGCCGGGTTGCCCAGCGACTCCACGAACACGGCCTTGGTCTTGTCGTCGAACAGCTTCTCGAAGCTGGCCGGGTCGCGGTGGTCGGCGAAGCGCGTCGTGATGCCCGACAGCGGCAGCGTGTGCGCGAACAGGTTGTAGGTGCCGCCATACAGCGCGGTGCTGCTGACGATGTTGTCGCCGGCCTCGGCGATGGTCTGGATGGCGTAGGTCACGGCCGCCTGGCCCGAGGCCAGGGCCAGCGCCGCGATGCCGCCCTCCAGCGCCGCGACGCGCTGCTCGAGCACGTCCTGCGTCGGGTTCATGATGCGCGTGTAGATGTTGCCCGGCACCTTGAGGTCGAACAGGTCGGCGCCGTGCTGCGCGCTGTCGAAGGCGTAGGCGGCCGTCTGGTAGATCGGCGGCACCACGGCGCGCGTGGTCGGGTCCGGCGAATAGCCGGCGTGCACCGACAGCGTCTCGAATTTCCAGTCCTTGGACATGTGTCTCCTTGGGTTGCTTTGATTTCCGGTGGCGCACCGCGCCGCCCGCAGGATACGGCGCCGCGGCTCCCCCCTGGGGGGATGGGACTTCCACGCGGCGCGAGAAGTCTCCACGGGTGGGCGGCTCAATCCACATCCGGCTCGACGAACTCGAGCCGGTTGCCGGCAGGATCGTGCACGAAGAAGCGCAGGTAGCCCGGCAGCGGCTGGTGCTCCTCGAGCGGGACGGCGGCATCGAGCAGGCGCTTGCGCAGCTGCGGCAGGCCCTGCACCTCGAAGGACAGCGGCGTGAGGCCCGGCGCGGCGGCGGACTGCTCGGTGGCGACCAGGTCCACGCGCTGGCCGCGCGCGGCAAAGCGCAGCACCGGGCCGCCGGGCTGCGGCATCAGCGTCAGGCCCAGCAGCTCGCCGTAGAAATGCGTGACGGCGCTGGCCAAAGCCGGCGGAAACGGCAGCTGCACGCGGTTGATGGCCTGGATGTCCATAAGCGCGCTCACCAGGAATGCGCCAGCAGCGCGGCGGCGCGCAGGCGGGCGCGGCGCGGCACGTAGCCATACGGGGCGCGGCGGGCCAGCGCCTGGGCCGAGCGCGGCGCCAGCTGCCAGGCGCGGGCGGTCACGCCCAGCACGTGCCGGGACCAGCCGGCGGGGGTGGTTGGGTCGGATGAAAGGGTCACGGCATCGGCCAAGGGAACAACTCCTGCAAGAGGCGGTGGCCAGGCCACCGCGAAGGTCGGGCGGATTGTGTGCAGGCGCCTGCCGGAAGGGAACGAATCAATCGTTAGAACCTTATGCCGGCGGCGCTGGCGGCACCGCCCCGGGCCGGCCTCCTCGGCTGCCTCTTTGACAGGCACCGTGGCGCAGGCCGCGCCAGGCAAGGCTTTGCGGAGTTGCCCCTGCGGTTGTCCACAGCCTTGCCCACGGCAATCCGGGACAACACCGGCAGGCGGCGGACACAAAAAAACCGCCCGAAGGCGGTTGCGCGATGCCGGGGCGATCAGTAGCTGCTGCGGCCGCCGCCGTAGCCGCCACGGCCACCGCCGCCGAAGCCGCGCTGGCCACCCTCCTCGCGCGGGCGGGCCTCGTTGACCGTCAGCGCACGGCCGTCGGCCATGGCGCCGTTCAGGGCCTCGATCGCGTCCTGCGCTTGCTGGGCCGTGCCCATCTCGACGAAGCCGAAGCCCTTGGAGCGGCCGGACTCGCGGTCCTGCATGACCTGCGCGGACTTGACGTCGCCGTAGGCCGAGAAGTTCTCGCGCAGGGCGTCGGTGGTGATGCTGTAGGCGAGGTTGCCGACGTAGATGCGTGTGCTCATGGTGATTCCTTTGGATGTGGGTTGGCTTAGCGCCGGTAGTTCCGGCGGGCGGGGACGCCGCCGGCGCGGGGTTCGAGGTGGCGGAAGGTGATCCGTCCCTTGGCGAGGTCGTAGGGAGAAAGCTCCAGCGAGACGTTGTCGCCGGCCAGGATGCGGATGCGGTGCTTGCGCATCTTGCCGCCGGTGTAGGCCACGAGCTGGTGGCCGTTCTCCAGCGTCACGCGGAAACGCGAGTCGGGCAGGACTTCGTCCACCTTGCCGCGCATCTCGATCAGTTCTTCCTTGCTCATTCGGCTCCTTGGTTGCAAAGGGGAAGCACGCCCGGCGCACCGAGGCGCGGGCGGATGTAGTCGATGCCCTCGGCCAGCGCATGGCTGCGGGCGGTCTCCGCCGTGCGGAAGCGGCCGATCAGGCGCAGCACGCGGTCGTGGGTGCCGCTGCCGCGGCCGCTCTTGACCGACACGGAGGCGCTGTAGCCGCCGCCGTCGGCCACGCGGACCAGGGGCGAGATGAGGTATTTGCCGACCGTGAGGCCGGCGCTTGAAACAATGGACATGGCAGGCCCGGCGACCGCAGAGGCCGCAGGGCATTGGGAGTTCCGGCGCAGGGGCCGGAGCGGTGAAGCTCGCCGTGGAAGGACTCGACGACCGCGAAGAACCGGGCAAGGCCGGTCATGAAGGCGTGGCGCGGGCCGCAGTGGGGGCGCGCGCATGTCGGACGACTGCTGCCGTGTGGGAGAGCACGTCACGGCAGGCGGGCGAGTGTACCCGCCCGCCGCGTTCAGCGCCTTGACCGGGCTGGCCGAAGGGTTTGCGGGGGCTGCGCTTCAGGCCTGGTCCGCCGTCTCCACGCTGACCTGCATGTCCACCACCGCCATGTCGGCGTAGTTGGACAGGAAGGCCACGTCGGCCGCGTCGCGCCCGTAGGCCATGACCACGCGGCCGCCGCGCGGCGCGGTCTGGGTCGCGTCGAAGCTGTACCAGCGCCCGCCCACGAAGGCTTCGAACCAGGCATGCAGGTCCATCGGGTCGAGCCGGTACAGGTAGCCCACGACGATGCGGGCCGGGATGCGCAGGCTGCGGCACAGCGCCGCGCCGATGTGGGCGAAGTCGCGGCACACGCCGGCCTTGGCCTGCATGGTGTCCAGCGCGTCGGTGCTCTCCTGGCTCACGCCGTAGCGGTATTCGTGGTTGTCGTGGATCCAGCGCCGGATGGCTTCCACCTGGGCATAGCCCGGCGCCACGCCGGCCACGATCCCGCGCGCCCGCTCCTCGAGCTTGTCCGAGGGGCAGTAGCGGCTTTGCAGCAGGTAGACCAGCACGTCGTCGGGCAGCAGGTCGATCGGCGTGGGGGCGGCGTCGGGCGCCACGGCGAGTTCCGCATCGACCTCCACCCGCGACTGCACGTCCAGCGTGGTGCGGCCCGGCGGCACGGTGAAGCGCTGGCACAGGTTGCCGAAGGCGTCCTCGTACTCGCGCGGCCGGATCCACGGCGCGATGCCGTAGCGTTCGGACACGACCCACTGGGCGGTGCCGCTGCGCGGGCGCAGCATGGCCACGACCGGGCAGTCATGGGGACATTCGACGGTGATGGTGGCGCGGGTGTCGAGCAGCATGGGCTGCACGGTAGCGCCGCTGCGTGCCGCGGCGCTGTCGGCCGCCGGCGTTTTCGCGTGGGTCGCCGGTCCTACAGGCGCGCGCGTCAGGCGCCCAGGCCGCCCAGGCGCCGGCGCGCGCGCTGCAGGAAGCCCAGGGCGGGTGCCGGCGCGGCCCGGGGCTTCCTCGGCGGCGTGGGCGAGATGTCGATGCAGCCGTCCGCCGCCAGCCGGGCGTGCAGCGCGTCGCCCCGCTTGAGCGCCTCGAAGCGCCGCGCGGGCACCACGTCGGCCTGCACATGCTGGCGCAGCACGCCCGATTTCAGCAGCTTGCGCAAGGCCTGGTCCAGCGCCTCGCGCTCGGGCGCCTCCCCGGCGTACACCAGCAGCAGCTGCAGGGCGCCGGTCCCGGCGTCTTCGCCGAGCAGGAAGGCGCGCTGCACCGAGGCGCGGAACCTGGACTGCAGCATCGCGCGCAGCGGCTCGGCCGCGGCGAAGGACTTGAGCGCGATGCGGCGCAACTCGGAATAGAACACGAAGCCCTGGTGGATGCCCACGGTCTCGGGCTGGCCCTCGCGGGCTTCGCCGCGCAGCAGCACGCCGTGCGCGAGCAGATCGGCCAGGGTCTCCTCGACCTGCGGCAGCTCCAGCTTGCACAGCTTGGCCAGGTCGGCGGCGGCGAACTGCCTGGCGGGCTCGGCCAGCAGGAGCTGGAGAATCCGTTGGACGGCGGGGAAAGAAGAAAGTCGGCAGCACCCATCGCGCCATTGTTCCGCATGCCGGGCGCGGCACCGGCAGGATGCGGTGCCGTCCGACCGACGCGGCGCGCGTGCCGTGCTATCAATGCCATCCCCGAGCAACCAGGAGCCAACGCATGGTGAAGTTCGCGTGTTCCGTCCTCGTCTGCGCCGGCCTGGCCTGCGCCCCGGCTTTCGCCGATGAGCCGTCCGAGACCACCCTGTCGGCCGCCGCCCGCGCCAAGACCAGCGCCAGCTGCCGCAGCGGCGACAGCGGCTTCTTCCGCGACCAGGGCCTGGGCATGAAGCTGGCCAGCAAGCTCAAGTTCCGCAAGAAGCTGCTCGCCGAGCAGATCGACGCGCGCGTGAGCAACGGCGTGGCCACGCTGTCCGGCGGCGTGTCCAGCCAGCAGCTGATCGTGCTGGCCCTGAACATCGCGGCCGAGGTCGAGGGCGTGCACTGCATCAACAACTTCCTGCGCGTGGGCCCGCCCACGCCGGCGCCCGACCCGCTGCGCTGAACGCGCAGATCAACCGCCGTCGATGTCCTTGAGCATGGCCGCGCTGATGCCGGCCAGCTGCTTGTCGGTCATGGCCGAGAAGATGCCCTGCCAGGCGCTGCTGGAGGTGCTGTAGCTGCGCTGGCCGACGGCCGTGCGGCCCGGGCCCACGTAGAAGGCCGCGTCGGCGTTCACGTAGGCATTGCCCGTCATCACGCCCAGGCCGTAGCGCGCGCCCGTGCTGAGGTAGCGGTAGTCCTTGACCTGCACCACCACCAGCGTGCTGCCGGCCGGCGTGCTCTGCGGCTCGTTCTCCAGGTACTGGAACCGCTTGCCCGCCGCGCGCGCGGCCTCGGCCATGGCGTCGCGCCAGGCGCCGCGCAGCGCCTGCCAGTCCGCCGAACGGGCCAGCTCGGGGCTGGCCGGGCGCACCACCAGCGCCACGCTGTCCTGCGCGCGCGCCGGCACCTGCAAGGCGGAGCCGGCGGCCGCGCCGGGCCGCTCGACGCTGGCGGCACAACCCGCCAGGGCCACGCACAAGGCCAGCGCCGGCCGGCGCAGCCACGGGGAGGAAAGGCTTGGAGTGTTCATGCCGGGCACTCTAGCGGCCGGTTCCGCGCGGGCCTGTCGGACAGCGCCGGGACTGTGTTGCACGGGCGTGCCGGAGTGCACGGCGGAAACAGGATGTGACAAGCGCAGGCGCCCCGGCGGGGCCGCTAGCATCCGGGCATGACCGCCTTGCTTTTGCTGCTGCAGCTGGCCGTGATCCTGGCCATGGCCCGCCTGTGCGGCATGCTGCTGCGCGCGCTGGGCCAGCCCATGGTGATCGGCGAGATGGCGGCCGGCATCGTGCTGGGCCCCTTGGTGCTGGGCGCGCTGGCGCCCGAATGGCATGCCCGGCTGTTCACCGGGGCCTCGCTGGGCGCGTTGTCCGCGCTCGCCACGCTGGGCGTGGTGCTGTTCATGGGCATCGTCGGCGCCGAACTGCGCGCGCCCGGCGGCATGGGCGCACAGCTGCGCGCCTCGCTGTGGGTCGGCCTGTCCAGCATGGCGCTGCCCATGCTGCTGGGCCTGGCCATCGCGCCGGCGCTGCACCCCGTGCTGGCGCCCGAGGGCGTGGGCTTCTGGCCCTTCGCGCTGTTCCTGGCCGTGGCGCTGTCGATCACGGCCTTCCCGGTGCTCGCGCGCATCCTCAAGGACCGCCGGATGAGCCGCACGCCGGTCGGCCAGCTGTCGCTGGGCGCGGCCGCCGTGGTCGATGCCTGCGCCTGGATCGTGCTCGCGCTGGTACTGGCCGTGGGCAGCGCGCAGGGGACGGCCGGCGGTGGCTGGTCCGGCTTCCTGCGCATCTGCGCGGGGCTCGTGGGCTTCGCGGCCGTCGTGCTGCTCGTGCTCAAGCCGGTCTATGCGGCGCTGCTGCGCCGCCAGCTGCGGGACGGCGAACTCGGCGACATGGGCCTGGCCGCCGTGCTGCTGGGCCTGCTCGCCTGTGCCGTGGTGGCCGAATGGCTGCACCTGCACGCGGTGTTCGGCGCCTTCCTGTTCGGCGTGTGCCTGCCGCGCGACGACGCGCTGCTGCACGCGCTGGAGGCCCGCATCGCGCCGCTGGCCACGGTGCTGCTGCTGCCGGTGTTCTTCGCGCTCGCCGGGCTCGACACCAGTGCCGATGCGCTCGGCGTCGCCGCCCTGCCCGCGCTGGGGCTGGTGCTGCTGGCCTCGGTGGTCGGCAAGGTGGCCGGCGGCGCCGCCGGCGCGCGGCTGGCCGGCTGGGGCTGGCGCGACAGCCTGTCGGCCGGCGCGCTCATGAACGCGCGCGGCCTCATGGAACTCATCGTCATCAAGATCGGCCTGGACGCCGGCCTGATCACGCCCGCGCTGTTCACCATGCTGCTGCTGATGGCGCTCGCCACGACCGCGCTGACCGGCCCGCTGCTCAACCTGATCGGCGCGCCGGGGCCGGCCGCTATACTTTCGGCCCGCCGCAGGGCTGCCGCAGGGCCGGCGCCAAGCCCTTTGCCGCCAACGGACCCCTGACCCCATGAACCCGACCCAGACCGACCTGCAACGCGAAGTGGCGGCCCTCCTCGTCGAGGCCTTGAACCTGGAAATCGCGCCGGAATCCATCGACCCGGCCGCCCCGCTCTACGGCGAAGGCCTGGGCCTGGACTCCATCGACATCCTCGAGGTGGCCCTTGTGGTGTCGCAGTGCTATGGCTTCCAGCTGCGCTCGGACGACGAAGACAACGTGCGCATCTTCGGCTCGCTGGCCAGCCTGGCCGAGCACATCGCCGCGCACCGGACCGAGGCCGGCTAGCGGCCGCGGTGGACACGTGCCGCCGCTTTCCATCGCCCTTTTCCCATGCCTGTCCGCCTCCTTGCCGTGCTGGCGCTGACCGTGGCCTACATCGCGGCCTCGCACTGGCTCATGACCTCCGCGCCGGCCTCGCCGTGGAACGCCGTGGGCGTGCTCGCGCCCATGCTGGTGGCCATCGCCTGGGGCGCCTGGCGCGGCGGCCAGCGTCCGCTGGCCCTGCTGGCCGCGCTCTCGGTGGCCGCGCTGTGCGGCCAGGCCAGCCTGCCCACGCCGCTGTCGGACCGCCTGCTCTACCTGGCCCAGCACGTGGGCATCAACGCCTTCCTGGCCGTGGGCTTCGGCGGCACGCTGCGCGCCGGCCAGCAGGCGCTGATCACCCAGCTGGCGCGCCGCGTGCACCGCCACTTCACGCCGGCCATGGCGGCCTACACGCGCCGGCTCACCGGCGTCTGGACGCTGTATTTCGTCGCCACGGCGCTGCTGTCGCTGGGCCTGTACGCCTTCGCTCCGTTCGAGGCCTGGGCGCTGTTCGCCAACGTGCTGACGCCGCTGGCCGTCGCCGCCCTGTTCGGCGGCGAGCACTGGCTGCGCTACCGCCTGCACCCCGAATTCGAGCGCGCGAGCCTGGCCGACGCGATCCGCAGCTACATGCACAGCGGCAAGCCGGCACCGGCCCGCCACGACACCGTCCGATGAGCACGCTGCTGACCGGCACCGACCTCGACGCGCCGCTGGCCTGGCGCGGCGGCCAGCCGATCGCGCGCCGCCGCTACCTGGCCGACGTGCAGGCCCTGGCCGCGCAGCTGCCGGCCGCCGGCGCGATGCTGAACCTCTCGGGCGACCGCTACCGCTTCGCCGTGGGCCTGGGCGCGGCCATGCTGCGCGGCCAGGCCAACCTGATGCCGCCCAACCACCAGAGCGCCACGGTGGCGCGGCTGCGCGCGCTGTTCCCGCAGGCCTATGCGCTGGTCGACGCGCCCGGCCACGCCATCGACCTGCCCCAAGTGGCCTACGCCGATGCCGGCGACGCCGCGCCGCTGGCCGTACCGGAACTGCCGCGCGACCAACTCGTCGCCCACGTGCTGACCTCCGGCTCCACGGGCCAGCCCGTGCCGCATGCCAAGCACTGGGGCCCGCTCGTGGACTGCACCGAGGAAGGCGCGCAGCGCCTGGCCGAGCACCTGGGCCGGCCCGACCTGCACGGCCTGAACCTCGTGGCCACCGTGCCGCCGCAGCACATGTACGGCTTCGAGTCCACGGTGCTGATCGCGCTGCTGGGCGGCGCGGCCTTCGACGCCGAGCGGCCCTTCTACCCGGCCGACATCGCCGCCGCGCTGGCCCGCCTGCCGCGCCCGCGCATGCTGGTCACCACGCCCTTCCACCTGCGCATGCTGCTGGAAGCCGGCATCGCGCTGCCCGCCGTGGACATCGTCTTGAGCGCCACGGCGCCGCTGTCGCCGCAGCTGGCCGCGCGGGCCGAGGCCGCGCTGCACGGCCAGCTGGTCGAAATCTACGGCTGCACCGAGGCCGGCCAGGTCGCCACGCGGCGCACCACCGACGGGCCGGAGTGGCGCACCTACGAT
The DNA here is from genome assembly GCA_049840715.1 of Pseudorhodoferax sp. GTDB lineage: Bacteria > Pseudomonadota > Gammaproteobacteria > Burkholderiales > Burkholderiaceae_C > Pseudorhodoferax. The sequence goes on along the minus strand of JASGJO010000029.1, from coordinate 65,579 downwards.
GGCCTGCGGCTGTCCGGCGACGGCGAGCACACGCGGGTAGCGGGCGGCCATGTGGTGCAGTCCACGCCGCTGGCCGACATCCTCGAGGTGCTGGAGCCCGGGCGCTTCCGGCTGCTGGGCCGCTCCAACGACCTCATCAACATCGCCGGCAAGCGCAACTCGCTCGCGCACCTGAACTTCCACCTCAACAGCGTGCCCGGCGTGGCCGACGGCGCGTTCTGGCTGCCGGGCGACGAACTCGACGGCGCCGTCACGCGGCTGGTGGCCTTCGTCGTCGCGCCGGGCCTCACGCAGGCCGCGCTGCACGACGCCGTGCTGGCCAGCCTGCGGCCGCGCGTGGACCCGGTGTTCCTGCCGCGCCGCATCGTGGCCGTGCCCGCGCTGCCGCGCGAACCCTCCACGGGCAAGCTGCCCGCGATCGCGTTCGGCGAATGGGCCAGGCGCCAGCTCGCGCCGTGATGCACCTGCCTGCGCTGCAGATCCCCGCCGACCACCCGGCCTTCGCCGGCCATTTCCCGGGCCAGCCGCTGCTGCCCGGCGTGGCGCTGCTGGCCGAGGTGCTGGAGGCCGTGCTGGCCGATGCCGCGCTCGCCCGGCGCCTGGGGCCGGCGCCGCGCCTGGCCAACGTCAAGTTCCTGGCGCCCGTGCGGCCCGGTGCCGAGCTGGCCATCCACCTCGATGCCACGGGCAGCGGCCTGCGCTTCGAACTGCGCGACCGCAGCCAGGGCGACCGGCTGGCCGCCAGCGGGCAGTTCGAAGGGGCGGCCGCATGAGCACCGCCGGGCCGCCCCAAGGTGCTCGCACCGCAGGCGAAGCCGAAGGTACTCCAGTGAGCAGTCCGGCCCCTTCGGCCGACTGGGCCAGCCAGCGCGAGCGCAGCAACCTGTGGGTGCTGCGCCTCATGCGCATGATCGCCGTGCACGCGGGCCGGCCCGCGGCGCGGCTGGTGCTGCACCCGATCGCGCTGTACTTCCTGCTGGCCAACGGCCGCGCCCGCCGCGCCTCGCGCCAGTACCTCGCGCAGGTGCTGCAGCGCCCGGCCGGCTGGCTGGACAGCTACCGCCACATCCACGGCTTCGCCGCGACCGTGCTCGACCGCGTCTACCTGCTGCAAGGCCGGCTGGCGCAGTTCGAGTTCGACAGCCGCAACGTGCCGGCCGTCGAGGCCGTGATGGCCGAGGGCAAGGGCGTGGTGCTGATGGGCGCGCACCTGGGCAGCTTCGAGGCCTTGCGCGCCGCGGCCCAGGGCGTGGGCACGCGCGCGGCCATGCTCATGTACGAGGACAACGCCCGCCTCATCAACGCCACGCTGCAGGCCATCGCGCCCGAGGCCCGGCTGCACACCATCGCGCTGGGCCGGCCCGGCGCCATGCTCGCGCTGCGCCGCTGGCTGGACGACGGCGGCATGGCCGGCCTGCTGGCCGACCGCACGCTGCCGGGCGCCTCCTCGGGCCGCTCGCGCACGCGCCGGCTGCCCTTCCTGGGCCGGCCCGCGCCGTTCTCCGATGGCCCCTTGCGGCTTGCGGCCATGCTGCGCCAGAGGGTGTTCTTCATGGCCGGCCTCTACCATGGCGGGCGCCGCTACAGCCTGCGCTTCGAGCCGCTGGCGGACTTCCGCGCCACCGCGCCGGACCGGCTGGAGGCCGAGATCGCGGCCGCGCTCGCGCGCTACGTGGCGCTGCTGGAATCCATGTGCCGCGAGGCGCCGTACAACTGGTTCAACTTCTACGACTTCTGGCAAAGCGATGCCGATGTTCCCGATGCGCCCGCCGCCCCTTCGTCTTGACCGCCGCACGCTGCTGGCCGCGCTGATCGCGCTGCCGCCCGCGCTGCACGCCCAGGCCTTCGACCTGGCGCAACTCATGCAGCTGCTGGCCAAGGTGCAGTCGGGCGAGGCCACGTTCACCGAGACACGCCACTCCAGCCTGCTCGACCGGCCCGTGGAAAGCCAGGGCCGGCTGTCGTTCCAGGCGCCGGACCGCTTCGTGCGCGAGACGCTCCAGCCGCGCAGCGAGAGCATCGCCGTGGTCGGCAACGAGCTCACCATGCGCCAGGGCAGCCGCAGCCGCACCCTGCAGCTGGACAGCGTGCCCGAGGCCGCCGTCATCGTCGAGGCCATCCGCGGCACGCTGACCGGCAACCGCACGGCGATCGAGCGGCATTTCGAGGCCCAGGTCGGCGGCGGGCCGGCCGACTGGCAGCTGCTGCTGGCGCCGCGCGCGGCCGAGCTGCGCAAGCTCGTCGTGCAGGTGGCGATCCAGGGCCGGCAGTCGGCGCCGCGCCAGATCACCATCTCCATGGCCGACGGCGACTACTCGGTGATGCGGATCACACCGCAATGAGCGGCCACGCCTGATGCGCAGGCTGCGCCAAACCGCCGTCCTGCTCTGGCTGGCGTTCGTGCTGGCCGCCGCCGCCATCACGGCGCGCACGCACTACGTGGCCGACCTGTCGGCCTTCCTGCCGCGCAACCCGAGCGCCGAGCAGGCCGTGCTGCTGGACCAGCTGCAAAGCGGCGTGGCCTCGCGGCTCGTGCTGGTCGGCATCGAGGGCGGCAGCGCCGAACAGCGCGCGCGCGCCTCGCTGCAGCTGGGCCGGGCCCTGCGCGGCAGCGGCGCCTTCGACACCGTGCACAACGGCGACAACAGCGCCTTCGAGGACACCGGCCAGTTTCTGTTCACGCACCGCTACCTGCTGAGCCCGGGCGTGGACGCGCAGCGCTTCACGGCCGAGGGCCTGCGCGAGGCGATCGACGAGACCACCGGCCTGCTCGGCACGCCGGCCGGCAGCCTGATCAAGCCCATTCTGCTGCGCGACCCGACCGGCGAGACGCTGCGCATGGCCGAGCACATGCTGCCGGCCCAGGCCCCGCGCAGCGAGGGCGGCGTCTGGGTCTCGCGCGACGGCGCGCGCGCCGTGCTGCTGGCCACCACGCATGCCGACGGCGGCGACCTGGACGGCCAGGAGCAGGCGCTGGCCCTGGTGCGCAGCCGCTTCGCGCAGCAGCCGGACGCACCTGCGCTGACGCTGCTGGTCTCGGGCGCCGGCAGCTTCGCCGTGGCCTCGCGCGCGCAGATCAAGACCGAGGTGGAGAAGCTCGCCATGGCCGGCGGCGCGATCGTGGTCGGCCTGCTGCTGCTGTCCTTCGGCGGTTCGCTGCGCACGCTGCTGACCGCGCTGCTGCCCGTCAGCACGGGCGTGCTGGCCGGCATCGCGGCCGTGAGCCTCGCGTTCGGCAACGTGCACGGCATCACGCTGGGCTTCGGCACCACGCTGATCGGCGAGGCGGTGGACTACGCGATCTACTACCTGATCCAGGCCCGCGGCACGCCGCACACGGGCGCCGGCGCGCGGCGCTGGCTGCAGGTCGGCTGGCCCACGGTGCGGCTGGGCCTGTGGACCTCGCTGTGCGGCTTCGCGGCGCTGCTGTTCTCGGGCTTCCCGGGCCTGGCCCAGCTGGGCCTGTTCTCGGTCGCCGGCCTGGCCGGCGCGGCGCTGACCACGCGCTTCGTGCTGACCGCCGTGGCGCCCGACGGCGCGCCCGGCATGGGCCTGCGCCGCCACCTGGGCCGCGCCGTGGCGGCGGCCATGCGCGTGCTGCAGGGGCTGCGCTGGCCGCTCGCGGCGCTGGCCGTGGCCGCCGCCGTCGCGCTGGCCTGGCTGCCCTCGCCCTGGCGCGGCGACCTCGCGGCGCTGAGCCCCGTGGGCGAGGACAAGCTGCAGCTCGACGCCGCGCTGCGCGGCGACCTCGGCGCGAGCGACCCCGGCGTGGTGGTGGCCGTGGCCGCGGCCGACCAGGCCGGCGTGCTGCAGGCCGCCGAGGCCGCCGGCGCCCGGCTCGACCGGCTCGTGGCCGAGGGCCAGCTGGCCGGCTACGCCTCGCCCGCGCGCATGCTGCCCAGCCCGGCGCTGCAGCAGGCCCGGCGCGACGCCCTGCCCGACGCCGCGCAATTGCGCGAACGGCTGGCCCAGGCGACCCGGGACGGCCCGATCTCCGCGGCCCGGCTCGCGCCCTTCGTCGAGGAGGTGGAGCGCGCCCGCAGCCAGCCGCTGCTCACGCGGGCCGCGCTGGACGGCACGCCGCTGGCCGCGGCCTTCGACGCGCTCATGGTGCCCGGCGGCGGCGAGCGGCCCTGGCGCGGCATGCTCACGTTGAGCCAGGGCGCCAGGCCGCTGGACACCGCGGCCCTGCGCGCCGCCTTCGCCGACATGCCCCAGGTGCAGGTGGTGGACATCGCGGGCGAGCTGCGCGGCATATACGCGCGCTACCTGCACGAGGCCGGCGTGCAGGCCGCGTTCGGCGCGCTCGCGCTGTGCCTGGTGCTGCTCGCGCACCTGCGCTCCTGGGCCCGGCTGTGGCGCATCGCCCAGGCGGTCGGCGCCGCGGCGCTCATCGTCATCGCCACGCTGGCGCTCGCGGGCGTGGAACTCGGCATCCTGCACCTGGTCGGCCTGCTGCTGACCGTGGCCATCGGCTCCAACTACGCGCTGTTCTTCGACCAGCTGCGCGCCGAGCAGGACGCGCGCCGCAGCCCCGGCGCCATGCCCGTGGACGAAGACCTGCTGGCCTCGCTGGCGCTGGCCAACGTGACGGCCGCCACCTCGTTCTTCCTGCTCGCGCTGTCCAGCATCCCCACGCTGGCGGCGCTGGGCCAGGTCGTGGCGCCCGGCATCGTGCTGTGCCTGCTGCTGTCGGCGGCTTTCATTCCTACACGCGCAGCGGCGCGCGTCCGGTAAATTCCGGGCCGATGCACGCCGCCGCCTCCCCCTCCGCCCCTGCGAAGCGCTGGCGTGCGCCGCTGCTGCTCAAGGCCAGCGCGGCCTGCCACCTGGGCGCCGCCGGCCTGGCGGCCGCCGCGCCGCCGCTGTGGCCCTGGGCCCTGGGCGCGGTGGTGCTGGACCACGCGCTCGTGACGGCCACCGGCCTGTGGCCGCGCTCGACCTGGCTGGGCCCCAACCTGCTGCGCCTGCCGGCGCCGGCCGCTGCGCGCGGCGAGGTCGCCGTGACGCTGGACGACGGCCCCGACCCGCAGGTCACCCCCCAGGTGCTGGACATCCTGGACGCGCACGGCGCGCGCGCCACCTTCTTCTGCATCGCCGAGCAGGCCACGCGCCACGCGCCGCTGGCGCGCGAGATCGTGCGGCGCGGCCACAGCGTGCAGAACCACAGCCTGCGCCACCGCCACGACTTCTCGGTGCAGGGGCCGCGCGCGCTGCGCCGCGAGATCGGCGAGGCGCAGGACCGCATCGCCCAGGCCACGGGCCAGCGGCCGACCTGCTTTCGCGCGCCGGCCGGCCTGCGCAACCTGTTCCTGGACCCGGTGCTGCACGGGCTCGGCCTGCGGCTCGTGAGCTGGACGCGGCGCGGCTTCGACACGCGCGAGGCCGATCCGCAGACCGTGCTCGCGCGCCTGACCCACCGCCTGGCCGCCGGAGACATCGTGCTGCTGCACGACCGCCATGGCGCCGCCATGGCCGACGGCCGCCCCGTGGTGCTGCAGGCCCTGCCGCTGCTGCTCGCGCGGCTGCGCGGCGCCGGCCTCGCGCCCGTCACCCTTCCGGACGCCTTGCACTCTTGAACCCCTCCCAAGCCTGGACTTCCCTGCGCGACCTGGCCTGCGCGCCCTACCGCGCGGCCGGCCGCTTCGCCTGGCATTTCGCGCGCGGCAAGCTGTCCATGGACCCGGTGTTCCGCCACCTGATCGAGGCCGGCCACATCCGCCCCGGCGCCCATGTGCTGGACATCGGCTGCGGCCAGGGCCTGCTGGCCAGCCTGCTCGCCAGCAGCGGCGCCCAGGCGCGCGCGGGCCGCTGGCCGGCCGAATGGCCGCCGGCGCCGGAGCCGGCCCAGGTGACGGGCATCGAGCTCATGCGGCGCGACGTGGAGCGCGCGCGCGCCGCGCTCGCACCGCTCGGCGCGCAGGCCCGCTTCGTCTGCGGCGACATGCGCAGCACGGAATTCCCGGCCGTCGACGCCGTGGTCATCCTGGACGTGCTGCACTACATCGACATCGCCGAGCAGAACGCCGTGCTGGCCCGCGTGCGCGCCGCGCTGCCGCCCGGCGGCCTGCTGCTGCTGCGCGTGGGCGACGCGGCGGCGCGGCGCGGCTTCGCGGCCAGCCAGTGGGTCGACGCCGTGGTCACGCGCATCCGCGGCCACCGCGTGCTGCCGCAGTACGGGCGCACGCTGGCCGAGTGGTCGGCCGAGCTCGCGCGGCTCGGCTTCGCGGTGACCAGCCGGCCCATGAGCGCCGGCACGCCCTTCGCCAATGTCCTGCTGATCGCGAAAGTCATGCAATGAAACCCCTGGCCATCTCCGCCTTCACGCTGACGACCGCGCTGGGCGCCGGCCGCGCGGCCACCCTGGCGGCCCTGCAGGCCCAGCGCTCGGGCCTGGCGCCGCTGCGCTTCATGGAGCTGCCGCTCGCCACCTGGGCCGGCGAGGTCGAGGGCGTGGACGGCGTGCAGCTGCCCGCGCCGCTGGCCGCGCTGGACTGCCGCAACAACCGGCTGGCCTGGCTGGGCCTGTCGCAGGACGGCTTCACCGATGCCGTCGCACGGGCGCGCGCACGCTGGGGCGCGCGCCGCGTGGGCGTGTTCCTGGGCACCAGCACCTCGGGCCTGCTGCAGACCGAAATCGCCTACCGCAACCGCCAGGACGACGGCAGCCTGCCCGAGGCATTCCGCTACGCCGAGACCCAGAACACCTATTCGCTGGCCCTGTTCGCGGCCGAGGCGCTTGCGCTGGCGGGCCCGCGCTTCGTCGTCTCCACGGCCTGCTCGTCCAGCGCCAAGGTGTTCGGCAACGCCCAGCGCATGCTGCAGGCCGGCTGGATCGACGCGGCCGTGGTCGGCGGCGTGGACAGCCTGTGCCTGACCACGCTGTACGGCTTCAACGCGCTGGAACTGCTCGCGCCCGAGGCCTGCCGGCCGTGGGACGCCGCAGCGCCGCGGCCTGTCGATCGGCGAGGCCGCCGCCTTCGCGCTGATCGAGCGCGAGAGCCGATGCGCCCGAAGGCTGGGTGCTGGGCGTGGGCGAGACCAACGACGGCCACCACATGAGCACGCCGCACCCCGAGGGCGCCGGCGCGATCGCCGCCATGCAGGCCGCGCTGCAGGCCGCCGCGCTCGTGCCGGCCGACATCGACTACATCAACCTGCACGGCACGGCCACGCCGACCAACGACGCCGCGGAAGACCGCGCCGTGCGCGCCGTGTTCGGCGAGGCGACGCCGCCCTGCAGCTCGACCAAGGGCGCGACCGGCCACACGCTGGGCGCAGCCGGCGGCGTCGAGGCCGCGATCAGCCTGATCGCGCTGCAGCACGGCTTCATGCCCGGCGGCCTGAACCGCCAGCAACCCGACCCGGAACTGCACGCGCAGTACCTGGACCGCAACCGCAGCGCGCCGCTGCGCCGCGTGTTGAGCAATTCCTTCGGCTTCGGCGGCACCAACGCCAGCCTGGTTCTCGGAAAGGACGCGGCATGAACACGCTGTTCGTCGACGGCATCGGCCTGCTGGGCCCGGGCCTGCCGGACTGGGCCGCGGCCCAGCCCGTGCTGCGCGGCGAGGCCGCCCACGCCAGCACCCCCACCCAGCTGGCGCCGCCCGCGCGCCTGCCGCCGGCCGAACGCCGGCGCGCCGGCCCCGTGATGCGCCTGGCCATGGCCGTGGCCGACGCCGCCATCGCCCAGGCCGGCGCCGACCCGTCCCGGCTCGCCACGGTGTTCACCTCCTCGGGCGGCGAGGGCGCGAACTGCCACTCGCTGTGCGAGGCGCTGGCCGTGCCCAACCCGCTGGTCTCGCCCACGCGCTTCACGAACTCGGTGCACAACGCCGCGGCCGGCTACTGGCACATCGCCGTGTCCAGCCAGGCCAGCTCCACCAGCCTGTGCGCGCACGACGGCAGCTTCGCCGCCGGGCTGCTCGAGGCCGCGGCCACGCAGCAGGCCGAGGCCCGGCCGCTGCTGCTGGTGGCCTACGACCTGCCCTACCCCGAGCCGCTGCACAGCAAGCGGCCGATTCCCGAGAACTTCGGCGTGGCGCTGCTGCTCGCGCCCGTGCGCGGCGCCCGCAGCCTGGGCCAGCTGCGCGTGCAGCCCGTCGCCAAGGACCGCGACGCGAGCGCATGCGCCGACGCCTCGCTGGAGGCCCTGCGCTGCGCCATCCCGGCCGCCGCCGCGCTGCCGCTGCTCGAGGCGCTGGCCCGCCGATCCACGGCCACGCTGCGGCTGCACTACCTGGACGACATCGCCGTGCAGGTCGAGGTGGCGCCATGCTAGATGCGGCCGGCATCGCGCGGCTGATCCCGCACAGCGGCCGCATGTGCCTGCTGGCGCGGCTGGCGCACTGGGACGCCGGCGGCATCGTCTGCAGCGCCAGCAGCCACCGCGACGCGGACAACCCGCTGCGCACGGCCTCGGGCCTGCTCGCGCCCTGCGCGATCGAGTACGCGGCCCAGGCCATGGCCCTGCACGGCGCGCTGATCGGCCGGGAGGCCGGCGGCGCGGCCAGCCCGGGCTTCCTGGCCAGCGCGCGCGGCGTGCAGTTCCACCGGCTGCGGCTCGACGACCTGGCCGGCGACCTCTCCATCGAGGCGCAGCGCCAGGCCGGCGACGCCCGGCAGATCCTCTACCACTTCCGCGTGCAGCACGCGGGCCAGCCCGTGGCCGAAGGCCGGGCCGCCGTCGTGCTGAACACGCCGCTCGCCGCATGACCTCCACCACTCCAAGGCGCGCCCTCGTGACGGGCGCCAGCGGCGGCCTCGGCCGCGCCATCGCGCTGCAGCTCGCGCGCGACGGACACCACGTCATCGTCCACGCCAACCGGCGCCTGGCCGCGGCCCAGGCCCTGGCCGAGGAGATCGCCGCGGCCGGCGGCAGCGCCGAGGCCGTGGCCTTCGACGTGACGGATGCGCAGGCCAGCGCCACGGCCTGCGCCGGGCTGCTCGCGGCCGGCCCGGTGCAGATCCTCGTCAACAACGCGGGCCTGCACGACGACGCGGCCTTCCCGGCGATGCGGCCCGCGCAGTGGCACCAGGTCATCGACGTGTCGCTGAACGGCTTCTTCCACGTCACGCAGCCGCTGACCATGCCCATGGTGCGCACGCGCTGGGGCCGCATCGTCAACGTCTCGTCCATGTCGGCCGTGGCCGGCAACCGCGGCCAGGTCAACTACGCGGCGGCCAAGGGCGCGCTGAACAGCGCCACCAAGTCGCTGGCGCTGGAGCTGGCCAGCCGCGGCATCACGGTCAACGCCGTGGCGCCCGGCATCATCGCGGCCGGCATGGCGCAGGACTTCGACAAGGCCACGATCGAGCGCGTCGTGCCGATGAAGCGGGCCGGCACGGGCGAGGAAGTCGCGGCGCTGGTCGGCTTCCTGGCCTCGGACGCGGCCGGCTACATCAGCGGGCAGGTCATCTCCATCAACGGCGGGATGGTGTGAGCGACGCGCCGGGCCGCCCCAAGCAAGCGCGCTCCCGCCTGGCGGGACAGGCCGCAGGCCGAAGGGTGCACCAATGAACGCCGTGGCCGCCCACCACGATGTCGTGATCCTGGGCGGCGGCCTGGCAGGCCTCACCCTCGCGCTGCAGCTGCGCCGGCGCATGCCGGACCTGGACGTGCTCGTGCTCGAGCGCCGCACGCACCCGCATCCCGAGGCCGCGCACAAAGTCGGCGAATCCTCGGTCGAGATCCAGGCGCACTACCTGTCGCAGGTGCTGGGCCTGCAGGACTACCTGGAGCGGCGCCAGCTCCGGAAATTCGGCTTTCGCTTCTTCTGGAGCGACGGCGCGCCCGACCTCACCGACGTCACCGAACTGGGCGCCAGCACCTTCCTGCCGACGCAGAGCTACCAGCTGGACCGCGGCATGCTGGAGAACGACCTCGCGCAGATGGTGCAGGCGGCCGGCGTGCAGCACCGCGACGGCGCGCTGGTGCGCGACTTCACGCTGGGCCGCAAGGGCGAACGGCACCGGGTGCGCTTTGTGCACGGCGGCGGCGCGCACGAGGCCACGGCCGACTGGCTCGTGGACGCGAGCGGCCGCGCCGGCCTCGTCAAGCGCCGGCTCGACCTGGCCCAGCCCAACGACCATGCGGCCCACGCCGTCTGGTTCCGCATCGACCGGCGCATCGACGTGGCGGCCTGGACCCGCGACGCCGAATGGCTGGCGCGCTGCGACCCGCCCAACCGCTGGCTGTCGACCAACCACCTGGTCGGCGCGGGCTACTGGGTCTGGCTGATCCCGCTGGCCTCGGGCTCGCATTCGGTGGGCATCGTGGCCGACCCCGCGCTGCACCCGCTGGAGGGCATGAACAGCTTCGACAAGGCCATGGACTGGCTGCGCGTGCACCAGCCGCAGCTGTACGCCGACCTCGACGCCAGGCGCGGCAGCCTGCAGGACTTCGCGTTCTTCAAGCGCTTCTCCTACGGCTGCAGGAAGGTGTACAGCGGCAGCGACCGCTGGGCGCTGACGGGCGAGGCCGGGCTGTTCCTGGACCCGTTCTACTCGCCGGGCGGCGACTTCATCGCCGTCTCCAACGGCTTCGTGACCGAGCTGGTCGCGCAGGACCGCGCCAAGGCGCCCGTGGGCATGCTGGCCCCCTTGTACGAGCGCATCTACTTCTCGCTGTACGAGGCCATGCTGCCGATCTACGTCGGCCAGTACCCGCTGTTCGCCAGCGCCGAGGTCATGCCGCTCAAGGTGCTGTGGGACTACACGTTCTATTGGGGCGTGATGTGCCAGCTGTTCTTCCAGGGCAAGCTCGTCGAGGTGCAGACCATGGCCCGGCTGCAGGACGCGCTGGCCTGGTCGCACCGCATGAACGTGGCCGTGCAGGACTTCCTGCGCGCCTGGGGTGCGCTGGACGGCGGCGCGCGGCCGCGCCGCATGCTGGACCAGGCCGGCCTGGACTGGTTCGCGGAACTGAACCGCGGGCTCACGGACCGGCTGGACGAGGCAGCCTTCGCGGCGCGGCTGCAGGCCAACCTGCAACTGCTGCACCAGCTGGCCGCGCAGCTCGTGGAGCGGGCGCTGCGCCAGCATCCCGGCCTGCCGGCCGACGCCCTGCGCGCCGTGATGGCGCAGCGGCCGGCCGCGCCGGCCGCGCGGAACCTGCTGTTCCCGAACCTCAGTCCCGCGTGAACAGCAGCACCGCATTGGTGCCGCCGAACGCGAAGGAATCTGCTGATCGCCGCCGCCAGCCGCGGCGCCTCGGCCCCGCCGGCCGGCACCAGCGCCACGCGGCATTCCGGGTCTGGCGCGCTGCAATGGGCGTTGGGCGGCAGCCGGCGCTGCGCCAGCGCCTGCACCGTGACCACGGCCTCCAGCGCCCCGGCCGCGCCGAGCAGGTGGCCGTGCAGGGCCTTGGTGGAACTGACGGCCAGGCCGGGCACCGCGTCGCCGAAGACCTGGGCCAGGGCCTCGCATTCGACGACGTCGCCGGCCTTGGTGGCCGTGCCGTGGGCGTTGCAGTAGCCGATGTCCCGCGGCGCGAGGCCGGCGCGGCGCAGCGCGGCGCCCAAGGCGCGGGCCTGGCCGGCCGCATCGGGCTTGGTCAGGTGCGTGGCGTCGCTGGACAGGCCCCAGCCGGCCAGCCGGGCATGGATGCGGGCGCCGCGCGCCCGCGCGCGTTCGGCCGATTCGAGCACGAGGAAGGCCGCGCCCTCGCCCAGCGCGAAGCCGCTGCGCTCGCGCGCGAACGGGCGCACGGCCGTGGCCGCGGCGCCGGGCGCGAAGCCGGCCAGGGTCTGCATGGCCTGCCAGGCCATGACCACGCCGGGCAGGATCAGCGCCTCGCTGCCGCCCGCGATCGCCACGTCGAGCTCGCCGCGCTGCACGGCGGCGGCGGCCTCGGCGATGGCCACGGCCGAGGAGGCGCAGGCCACGGAATAGGTCAGCACCGGGCCCAGCACCTTGTGGCGCATGGCCACGTGGGCGGCCGGCGCGTTGGGCATGAAGGCCGGGATGGTCAGCGGCGGCACGCGGCCGTTGCCGCGGTAGGCGGCCTCCAGCGCGGCCGCGCCGCCCATGCCGCAGCCGGCGTAGACGCCCAGGCGTTCAGGTTCCACCTCGCCCAGCACGCCGGCGTCGCGCAGCGCCAGGCCGGCAGCGGCCACGGCCAGCTGGCTCACGCGGTCGACGCCGGTCAGCTGCAGCTTGGTGAACCAGCCCAGCGGATCGAAGTCGACGGTGGCGGCGCAGGCCGGCCTGGGCAGGTCGGGGAACACGGGTGCGATGGCCGAACGGCCTTGCAGCAGGGCCTCGAACACGGCGTCGGCGTCCGACCCGTGCGGCGACACCACGCCCAGGCCGGTGACGGCGACCGTCGCGCTCACGCAGCGGCCTGCCGGGCTGCGACCAACTGGTCGACCAGGGCCGCGAATTCGGCCAGCGTGTCGATGCTGGTGTTGTCGTCGGGCACGGAGATGTGGAACTGGTCTTCCACCGCGAACACGAATTCGACCAGTGCCAGCGAATCGAAGCCCGACTCGCGCATCGAGGTCTCGGGCGTCAGGGTGGCGGCGTCGATGCCGAACTTGCTGTGGATCAGCTCCTGGAGAGCGGGCAGGGAACTCATGGTGGAGGGTCTTCTACGGGCGGGGGGCATGATAGCCCGTGGCCGGGCGCCAGCGCAGCGAGGCCAGCGCGACCGCCAGCCCCAGGGCGGCGCCGGCCAGCACGTCCAGCGCCACATGCTGGCGCACGGCCATGGTGGACCAGGCGATCAGCGCGGCCCAGACCAGGTTGGCCAGGCGCAGCGCCATCGGTGCGCCGGTCTCGCGCAGCACGGCATGCAGCCGGATGCCCGTGAACACGGCCGAGGCCACGTGCATCGACGGGCAGGCGTTGCCGGCGGCGTCCACGCCTTCCAGCAGCGCGAAGCCCGGGTGGGCCGTGCGGTCCAGCGTCAGCGGCGGCACGGCGGTCGGCCAGAAGTGGAAGACGAGCAGGCCGCCGCCCATCAGCACCATGGTCCACAGCCCGTAGACCAGCAGCTGCGCGAAGCCGCGCTGCAGCCCGGGCGCGATGCCGATGTAGAACCACAGCGACAGGTAGGGCAGCAGCATGACGGGCTGGAACGGCACCAGCGCGTCGACCCAGGTCAGCGGCATCACGGTGACCGGGTGCGCCGGGTGGCGCAGCAGCGCGAAGTAGCCCACGAAGAAGGCCGTGGTCCACAGCACGGTGCCCAGCGCCTTGAGCCAGAACAGCTCGCGCACGCGGAACCAGAGCTCGGCCCGCCAGCCGGGGCGCGCAGGGCCGCGCATCAGGGCTGGAACGGCGGACGCCGCGTGGCACGGCGCCAGGCCAGCAGCGGCAGGCGCAGCACGAACTCCAGCATGAGCCGAAAGTGCATCCAGCTCAGCAGCGCGTTGTCGCGGCCGTAGCGGAAGTGCGAGACGCCGCCCTCCTCGGCCGTCAGGTACTTGACGGGCGCGGCCAGGTTCACGGGCTTGACGCCGCGCCAGGCCAGGCGCACGACGGCCTCGGTGTCGAAGTCGAAGCGGCGCATCCAGGGCTGGCGGCGCATCACGGCCACGAGGTCGGCGATCGGGTAGACGCGAAAGCCGTACAGCGAGTCGTCGATGCCCGCGCCCAGCGTCTCCAGGTTGGTCCACCAGTTGGACACGCGGCGCCCGCGCACGCGCAGCAGCGGCGCCGAGGCGTCGAACACGGGCCGGCCCAGCACCATGGTCTCGGGCCGCGCGATCGAGGCCTGCATGAAGGCCGGGATCAGCGCGGCCGGGTGCTGGCCGTCCGAATCCATGGTCAGCGCATGCGTGAAGCCGGCGGCCTGCGCGCGCTCCAGCCCGTGCAGCAGCGCCGCGCCCTTGCCCACGTTGGCCGGCAGCGCGATGACCACGAGGCCCGGGTCCTCGGCCGCCATGGCCTGCAGGCCGGCCGGCGTGCCGTCCGTGCTGCCGTCGGTGACGACCCAGACCGGGTTCCACTGCGCGCGCGCCGCGGCCACGGTCTCGTAGACCTTGGGGCCGGTGTCGTAGCTGGGGATCAGCAGCACGTGGGTGCGGGACGGCAAGGTCATTTGCACAACTCTTCGGCGAAGTAATGCTCCAGCCGCTGGAGCAACCCCGCGTGGTCGGCCTCGGGCGCGAAGCGCTGGCCCAGCCGCACCGTGAACGCCATCGGGAACTGCGGCGCGCGCCAGATCGGCCAGCCCTTGCGCAGGTAGCCGGTGTCGGTCTCGATGAACACGGTCTGGATCGGCACGCGCGCCAGGTGGGCCATCAGCGTGATGCCGGGCCGGAACGGGTTGACCGGCGGCGCCACCGTGCGCGTGCCTTCGGGAAACAGCACGAGCTGGCCGCCGGCGCGCAGGTTCTCCACCGCGCCGCGGATCATGCCGCGCGGCGGGTCGTTGCGGATGTAGCGCGCCATGCGGGCGCCGGCGCCGAGGAAGGGGTTGCGCATGAGGCTGGCGCGCATGATGCAGATGCCGCGCGGCACGCGCGCGACGATCAGCAGCGCATCCAGCATGCAGGGGTGGTTGGCCGCGATGATCAGGCCCTGGTCGCGCGACAGCGCATCCAGCGCCTTGTAGTCGATGCGCATGAGGCCCAGCCACTGCGCGCAGGCCCAGAAGCCGCGGTAGACCGAGGAGATCGCCGCGCGGCCGACCACCGTGCCCTGCGCGCGCGGCAGCAGGGGATAGAGCAGCATGCACACCAGGTTCCACGTCAGCGACATGGCGCCCAGGTGCGCGAGCAGCAGGTAGAACAGCGTGCACTGCCAGAGCCGGCGCAGCATGCTCATGCCGCCCCGCCCGCGTGCCGCCGCGGCGACTCCCAGGGATTTCTCGACACCGGCCAGCTCAATCCCTTCCAGCCACCCGCCCGCACGAGGAGGCCAGGGTCCACGGCATGCCGGGCATGGCGTCGCTGCGTTGCTTGTTGGGGTGGGTCAATGCGAATCTCCGGAGGGACGGCGGGGGCTCCCGTCCCGCAGCGCGTGATTCTCCATGGTTTTTCCCGGCGTCCTTCGCCATGCAGGCCCGCCGGCTACCAACTGTCACGTCTGCAGCACCCGCCGGTCGGAATAATGCGCGCATGCATCAAACAGGACAGGCGCCTTCCGCGTTGGCGCCGCACGCACCGCTGCGTGCGTATTACGCAGACGAATCCGAACGCGACCGCTACCTGCGCCGCATCTTCGACGCCACCGCCTCCGACTACGACCGCATCGAGCGCCTGCTGGCGCTGGGCACCGGCCCCTGGTACCGCCGCATGGCCTTGCAGCGCGCCGGCCTGGCCAGCGGCGCGCAGGTGCTGGACGTGGGCATCGGCACCGGCCTGGTCGCGCGCGAAGCGCTGCGGCTGATCGGCCTGGAGGGCCGCCTGGTCGGCGTGGACCCCAGCCCCGGCATGATGGGCGAGGTCCGCCTGCCCAACGTGGAACTGCTCCAGGGCCGCGCCGAGGCCCTGCCCCAGCCCGACGCCAGCCACGATTTCCTGAGCATGGGCTATGCGCTGCGCCACATTGCCGACGTGCATGCGGCCTTCGCCGAATTCCACCGCGTGCTGCGCCCGGGCGGCCGGCTGCTGGTCCTGGAGATCACGCGGCCCGCGCACCGCGTCGGCCGCGCGGCGCTGCGCGCCTACATGCGGGCCTTCGTGCCGCTGGTCGCGCGCGTGGTGGGCCGCCGGCGCGACACGGCCGAACTGTGGCGCTACTACTGGGACACCATCGACGCCTGCATCCCGCCGGAGTCGGTGCTGGCCGCGCTGCGCGAGGCCGGCTTCGAGCAGGTGCAGCGGCACACCGAGCTGGGCGTGTTCTCCGAGTACACGGCGCGCAAGCCGGGTTGAGCGCGCGCCAATGACAAAGGGCGTCCGGCATGTCTGCCGGACGCCCTTGGCCGTCTTGAGTGGTCGGAGCGATAGCTATCTAAAGAGCGATCTGCTTTTCCGTAGCCTGACGCTGTTTCTTCGCGTTCTCGTGAGCTTCTTCCAGAGCAGCACCACAGATGACCTCGGCTATCGAGGAGGCTACAGTCCCACCACCTTGGAGGAAGTCGTTGTCGTACTGGTACTGGCCCTTTTGGTCCAGGGTGGTCAGGTAGCCAGAGTTCTTGGCGCAGTCCGTAGCCTTGACGTACCAGATCTGGTACTCGACCTTCCCAGTCTTCTTGAGTTGTCGGCGACCCACCACGTAGTTGACGATGTCGCCACCTCGGGTCCTGGCAAAGGACAGGGATCCGTTCTGCAGGTGATCCAGGGTCATCTCCGTCTCGGACACGGTAGTCCACTGGGCTCCTGGCTGGACCTGGGTGGGGTTGTCCAAGGACTTGTCGTTCTTGGTACGGATGATGTCAGCTGCGTAGGCACAGGAGACCATGGCCAGACGCTCGCTGACCTTCCCGCTGTTCTCCTCCCACTCCACGTCGTACTGGAAGACGTTGTTGATGGACAGGTTGGTGAGGATTCCTCGGCCACGGCCACAGTCCTTGATGGAGACGTACCAGCGGGAGAACTCGATCCTTCCACCTCCCTTGTAGACCCTTCGGCTGGTGTAGGCGGAGATCTCCTCTCCTGACCTGTTGGTGGTGATCTGCAGGGAGTCCTTCTGGACCTCGTCCTTGAACTGGTCGGTGCCAGAGACCTGGACCCAGTCCTGAGCCACAGCAGAGAAAGCCAGGCAGGACAAAACGATAGCGACAATCTTCTTCATGAATTACTCGTTTATTTCTCCAGGTACCCGCTAAGGGTAGCGGAGGTCGATGCCGGGGCAACGGCCTTGGGTTTGAGGCTGACCCAGTGACCGGAGTTGTTCTCATGGGTCAGCAGCAGCTCGGGATAAGCCCGAACCATATCGGACAGCGCGGCGTGGCCATGGGCCTTGGGCGAGAAGCCGGGGTCGGTGCGCTTGAGGTACTGGCCCAGAGCGCCCAGCCCGACGCGACCGTCAGGTGTGTCGGCCGCGAGCAGGCTCACGGCACTGAGAACGGCCTTGGGGCGCTTCTTAGGCGCCGGCTTGGGGATGGGCGGCGGCGCAGCCTTGGCCGCTGCCGCCGACCCTGCCGGCTCAGCGGGGAGCTCAGGAGGCAGCCATTCGAAGAACTGGTCGCTGGCGTTTCGCAGCGCATCCGGCGTCTTGGCCTCGCCAACGATGTGCACGGTAGCGCCGCGCTCGCGCAGCTTGCGGCACAGGTAGGCGAAATCGGAGTCGCTGGTCACCAGGCAGAAGGTGTCAGCGCGCTGATCAAAGAGGGCCTCGACGGCATCCAGCGCCAGCGCAATGTCGGCCGTGTTCTTGCCAGCGGCGTACTGGTACTGCAGGCAGGGAGTGAAGGCCAGTCGCACCAGCGCTTCCTGCCACTTGTTGGCCAGGGTGGCGTGGTTGCCATAACCCCGCCGTAGCACAACGCGGCCGAACTGAGCAACGACACGAAGCGCGTATTCCAGAATCTCGGGCGTGGTGTTGTCGCAATCCACCAGGACCGCCACCCTGGAATCCATACCCGAATCGATTTGGGCCATCCAATGTTCCCCCCGTTTTTGTGTCGATGATATTCGGGGACGTATGCCCACTCTCGGCGGCTCTGTCAGTGCGCCGAGCAGATTCCGCGGAAGTTTCATGCAGGCGCAACTGAGGTAGATCGGTACTCGGTCGCCGCGGTTGATCAACGGCAGTTCCTGGCCGGGTACGGACGGCCGCACGTACCCCTATGACAAAAAAATTGGCCCCGTATGTATGCAGCTGCCGTCGGTCTACCTACAACGAACGCCCTGCTCGTCTACACCATACCCGCTGGTCGGTGCACGATCGATCGTGCACCGACTGGCCTTACGAGGCTGCTGCCCGGTGTCGCAGCTTGTCAGCGAGCGACTGGTCGGAGACTGTGACATCGCGCTGATGTGCCGTCTCCCTGGGCGTCTCCAACGGGAAGAACTCGTCGACAGCATCAGCGCTCTCCTCCGCCGACTCCTCGAATGCCCCTGCCGCAAAGCCAGCGCGGCCGTCCAGCCCAGTTCGAAGACCTGTCCGACGACCTGGCAATGGGCGCGGTGTTCTCGGACCTGCTCGCCGTTCGCCAAGTGCTGGCGTCCAACGTGGAACTGGAGGCCCAACTCAAGCAGCGGATCCAGCAACGCATGGGTGACGCGACTACGGCGCTGTTCCAAGGTGGCGACGTCAGCTGGAAGCGCAGCAAGGACGGGGTAGGGCTGGACACTGCGAGGCTGCTCCAGGACCAGCCCGGCCTGCTCAAGACCTACTCGCTGACCAAGCCTGGGTTCGCGACGCTTCCAGGATGGACGTCGTGAGATCTGGATGCACGTCGATGGCGCTCTGGTACCGCGGTCTGACATCCGTAAGCTGCTCGACGGACGCATCGCAAAGAAGCTCGCTGGCCGAACCATCCACGACGGCGCACTGCACAACATCTACCTTGGGGAGATCGGCTGGTCCGAGGCATCGAAGTTCTTCGATGACCCGTACTACTCCCACCTGGGATGGGCCGGTGCAGTACAGCCCGATGACATCCAGGCGATTGCCGTGACCCAGGGCTACATGCGAGAAAGGGCCGGGTTTGCGAGCTGCAAAGCGGTGCGGACAATCGGACCACCCTGATAGGCCCGGAACACCCGGACCATCTCCCCCAAGCTTGGCCGGGTCGGTCGTCGCCGCGAAGTGCCGCTTCTTGTGCGGCGTCAGTGCCCCCTTGAGATCCGCAGTGATGTCGCGGGAAGCCCGCGCAGTCGCCACGGAATACCGCCAAACCGCCCGAGCCGTCATCAACACCCGACTTGCCACGTCCAACGCGCCACGCTCCTCCACCTTGCGCAGGGCCGCCAGAAGCTCAATGGGCTGGATCTCGCCGATGCGGCGTTTCGCAAAGTGCGGGAACAGGTCCTTTTCCAGGTTCCGCTTCTCTCGCGTCGCGTAGTGGAGGCTCCAACGGGTATGGTGCTTGCCGTACCACTCCAGCGCGGGTCTCTTCGAAGGAGTCTCCCGTATCTACGTTGGCCTTGAGCTTGCTCACTTGACGAGCCAGGATGGGGTTGACCCCGGCAGCCTTCTGCGCCTTTGCTGCGTCACGCGCCTTGCGGGCGGCAGCCAAACCTACATCTGGGTAGTTGCCAAGCGCGAACTTCTTCTCTACGCCCTCGATCCGGAATTTCCAGAACCATCGACGGGAGCCCGCAGCAGATACCTCAAGGTACAGCCCACCTGCGTCCGTGTACCGAGCCTGCTTGCGACCAGACGGACAGGTGGAGGAGCGGCATTGGGCATCGGTCAACGGCATGGGGATCGTCCAGGGCACTGGGGGTACAGCAACTCCAGGTGGGGGTTCGCGTGGGTTTGTACCCCCTCTCGTACCCCCATTGCGGCCTGGCAGTCGCTGGATTTCAGTGTATGTCTCTGGACGATGGGCGTCGATTTCACCAATGAAAAAGGGCGTCCAGCAGATGTTGCTGGACGCCCTTGGAAACTATGGTGGTCGGAGCGAAAGGATTCGAACCTTCGACCCTCTGGTCCCAAACCAGATGCGCTACCAGACTGCGCTACGCTCCGAAGCCGGCTATTCTAGCCTGGACGCGCGAGCGTTCCGCAGAACGGAGACAAACAGCATGAGCATCCGCATCGTCCGCCTCGGTTCGCCACGCGCCGCCGACGAAGGCCTGCGCATCGGCACGGTCCGCCGTCCGCCGCGCGGGGTTCCCAAGGCCGAGTTCGCCAGCCAGGACTGGTACGACTGCTGGTACCCCAACCTCGCGCCCAGTGCCGAGACCCTGGCGCTGGGCCATGCAGCCCAGGCCACCGACGACGCCAAGGCCTGGGCAGGCTTTCGCAAGCAGTACCTGCGCGAGATGAAGACCCCCGAGGCCAGCCACAGCCTGGACCTGCTGGCCGCGCTGTCGCATGGCGCCAACCTGTCGGTGGGCTGCTACTGCGCGCACGAGGAACGCTGCCACCGCTCGCTGCTGCGCGAACTGCTCGCCGCACGCGGCGCCGCCATCGCCTAGAAACATCACGTCATGATAGGATCGCCGGCTTTCCGGATGTGCCGCCTGCGCCGGCATCGCGCTTGACCCCTTCTCCATTCCTCGCCCGCCTCAAGGCCCTGGCCCACGGCTTCTGGACCACCGGCCTGGTGGCCGGCGGCCGCGTGAGTTCGCGCGAGATCGGCCGCGCCGCACTGGGCAGCGCGGTGGGCATCCTCGTCGCCTCGCTGGTCGCGCATGCGCTGGCGCCCAGCCTGCCGGCGCTGGGGCTGATCGCGCCCATGGGCGCCACGGCGGTGCTGGTGTTCGCCGTGCCGGCCAGTCCGCTCGCCCAGCCCTGGCCGGCCGTGGCGGGCAACACCGTGTCCGCGCTGGTCGGCGCGCTGTGCGCGCGCCACGCCGGCGACCTGGGCCTGGCGGCGCCGCTGGCCGTGGGCCTGGCGATCGCCGCCATGTTCGCGCTGCGCTGCCTGCATCCGCCCGGCGGCGCCACGGCCCTGCTGGCCGCGCTGTCGGGCGTGGAGCCCGGCTTCGCCCTGTCGCCCGTGCTGATGGACACGCTGGTCATCGTGCTGGCCGGCGTGGCCTACAACCGGCTGACCGGGCGGGCCTATCCGCACACGATGCCGCTGCGCCCGGCCGCGGCCGCGGCCGCGCCGGCCCGCTTCTCGGCGGCCGACCTGGACGCCGCGCTGGCCCACTACGACCAGGTGCTGGACATCAGCCGGCAGGACCTGGAGCAGCTGCTGCAGTTCGCCGAGGCCGCGGCCTACGAGCGCAAGTTCGGCGAACTGCGCTGCCGCGACGTGATGTCCACGCCGCCGCTGACGGTGCCCTTCGGCTGCACGCTGGACGAGGCCTGGACGCTGATGCGCGAGCGCCGCATCAAGGCCCTGCCCGTGACCGACCGCGCCCAGCACCTGGTCGGCATCGTGACCGTGGCCGACTTCATGAAGCATGCGGACTTCACCTCCATCGAAGGGCTGGGGGCGCGCCTGCGCAAGCTGATCCGCGCCACCGGGCTCACCCACGACGACAAGCCGCACGTGGTGGGCCAGATCATGACGCGCCAGGTGCGCATCGCCAGCGCCGACCGCTACATCAGCGAACTGCTGCCGCTGTTCTCCGAGGCCGGCCACCACCACATCCCGGTGCTCGACGCGGAGCGCCGCGTGGTCGGCGTGATCACCCAGTCCGACCTGATCCGCGCCTTGCACCGCACCGTGCGGGCCGGTTGACCCGCGCGGCGCTATGCTGCGGGCCGTCCATCGCGTCAACAGGCCCCATTCGCCATGCAACTGAAGATCCTCGTCGGCACCGTGACCGGCAACGCCCTGTCCGTGGCCCAGGCCATCGAGATGTCGTGCACCGACCTCGTGGCCGACATCGCCGTCCTGCCCATGGACGGGCTGGACATCGGCGTGTTCGACGAGGACGCGCTGTTCCTGGTCTGCACCTCCACCACGGGCGCGGGCGACCTGCCCGACAACGCCCAGGCGCTGTACGCCTCGCTCCTCAACGAGCCGCGTTACCTGGGCAGCGTGCGCTACGGCCTCATCGCGCTCGGCGACGCGGGCGCCCATGCCGCCACCTTCGCCGAGGGCGGCCTCCGATTCGACGCGGCGCTGCAGGACCTGGGCGCCCAGCGCATCGGCGAGGTCTTCACGCACGACGCCAGCGGCGACGAAGATGCCGAGACGGCCGGCGTCGACTGGTGCCGCGCCTGGCTCGCCCAGGCCCTGCGCTGAGAGGCAGGCCATGACGCTGTCGACCTACCTGCTCTACCTGGCCGCCGTGCTGCTGCTGGTCGTGACGCCCGGCCCCACCATGCTCATGTGCATGACGCGCGCGCTGCACCACGGCCCGCGCGCCGCGATGACCGGCGTGGCCGGGTCGGTCAGCGCCGTGCTGTGCGTGATGCTGCTGTCGGCCATGGGCCTGGGCGCGCTGCTGGCCTCCTCGGAGGCGGCCTTCACGGTGGCCAAGGCGCTGGGCGCGGCCTACCTGGTCTGGCTGGGCATCAAGACGCTGCGCAGCCCGGCGCCGGCGCTGCAGGTCGACGCCGCGGCATTGCCCTCGCGCCGCTCGTCTTACCTGCAGGGCTTCCTGGTCGGCGCCAGCAACCCCAAGGCCGTGCTGTTCTTCGCGGCCTTCTTCCCGCAGTTCCTGAACCCGGCCGCGCCCATGCTGCCGCAGTTCGCGCTGCTGGCGCTGAGCTTCATGGCGCTCGAATTCGGCGTGCTGACGGCCTGCGCACTCGGCGTGGCCCGGCTCGCACCCTGGCTGGTGCGCAGCGGGCCGGCGCGCTGGATCAACCGCGTCTGCGGCAGCCTGTTCGCGCTGATGGGTGCGCTGCTGCTGTTCGCCCGGCGCAGCGCCTGAGCCTCACGCGAGGGCGTGCATGCGCCCCTGCGCGTCGCGCCGCCAGCGCGCGAACGGCGGCAGCGCGGCCAGCAGCCGGCGGCCGAAGGCCGTGGCCACGAGGCGCCGGTCGTAGCAGTGGATGCTGCACCGGTCGTCCTCGGTGCGGATGGCGCGGCCGGCCCATTGCGCGAGCCGCATGGCCGTGGCCGGCAGCACCAGCTCGACGAAGGCATCGCGGCCGTTGCTGCGCAGCCAGGCCGCGCGCGTCTCGCCGACCGGGTCGTCGGGCGAGGCGAACGGCAGCTTGGTGATGAACAGCTGCTCGCACTGCGCGCCCGGCAGGTCCATGCCCTCGCCGAAGGACTGCAGGCCGAACACGATGGACGGGCCGCCGGCCGCCACGGCCGCGCGGTGGCGCTCCAGCAGCACGGTGCGCGGCAGCTCGCCCTGCACGAGCACGAGCGCGCGCAGCGCCGGCGTCAGCGCGGCCACGGCCTGGCGCATCTGCTCGCGCGAGGTGAACAGCACCAGCGCGCCGCGCCGCACCTCGGCCAGGTCGGCCAGCAGCAGGCCCACCATCTCGGGCGTGAAGCGGGCGGCGTCCTTGGGGTCGGCGCGCGTCTCCACGACGATGAAGCGGCCCTGGCGCGGGTAGTCGAAGGGGCTGGCCACGGCCAGCGTGGTCACGGCCTCGTCGCCGTCCAGGCCGGCCTCGCGCAAGAAGAAGTCGAAGGCATCGCCCGCGCGCAGCGTGGCCGAGCTCATGACCACGGCGCGCGCGCCGCTCCACAGCTGAGCGCGCAGGCTGCCGCCCGGCAGCACCTGGCTGGCATGGGCGCGCACGCGCGGGCCGCGCACGCCGCCACCGTGCAGGCTGAACCACTTGGCCACCGGGGCCGCGCTGGCGGGCGCTTCCTGCAGCAGCAACTGGGCCGTGGCGTGCACCTGCTCGAGCCGCGGCGTGAGCATGCCGAGCTGGGCGTAGAGCACGGACAGGCGGCGCGCCTCGTCGGGCAGGTCGCGGATCTGCGCGCGCAAGGCTTTGGCCACGCCCGACAGCGCCGCCAGGAAGCTGTCGGCCATGGCGCCGACCAGTTCCAGGGGCTCGACCAGCACCTGCGGCAGCCGGCTGTCGGCCACGCGCACGCGGCTGCCGTCGGGGCCTTCGCGGGCCTGCGCGAACTCGGCCGCGTAGACGTCCAGCACCAGGCGCTGCAGATCGTGCAGGCTCTGCTGCAGCTGCGCGGCCTGGCGCGGCGCATCGGCCGCCTCGGGCACCAGCATCAGGCCGCCGATGCGCCGGCAGCGCGCGCCCAGGGTCTCGATCCAGGCCGTGGCCGCCAGGTCCATGCTGCAGGCGAAACGCTCCAGCGCCACCGCGGGCAGGTGGTGGGCCTCGTCGAGCACGAGCAGGCTGTTGTCCAGCGCCGGCAGGTTGCGCCCGCCCAGCGAGGCCAGCAACAGGTCGTGGTTGACCACGATGACCTGGGCGCCGACCAGTTCGCGCCGCTTCTCGAAGTAGGTGCAGCCGTTGAACGCCGGGCAGTGCTTGCCGGTGCAGGAGCTGGCCTCGGCCGCCACCGGCCACCAGGCCTCGGGCGCGGGCGGCTGGGCCAGGTTGTCGCGGTCGCCGTCCCAGTCGCGGCCCAGGCTCCTGGAGAGGGCGCCGTAGAACTGCAGCCGCGCCTGGCGCTCGGCATCGGAGCCGGGCGGCAGGCCGCTGCCGTCGTCGCCGGCCTCGTCGGCGAACAGGTCGTCCTCGCCGCCGCCCCCTTCTCCGTTCTCGCCGGCCAGGCGCGCGAGCTTGAGCTTGCAGACGTAGCGGCCGCGGCCCTTGGCCAGCGCGAAGCGGAACGGCTCGTCCATGGCGGCGGCCAGGGCCGGCAGGTCCTTGTGCACGAGCTGCTCCTGCAGCGCCACGGTGGCCGTGGAGATCAGCACGCGCGTCTTGCGCGCCAGCGCCAGCGCGATGGCCGGCGCCGCATAGGCCAGCGACTTGCCCACGCCCGTGCCGGCCTCGATCACGGCGATGGCGCGCCCGGGCTCCTCGCCCTCCTCCACCTGCCCCAGTTCGCCGGCCGCGAAGGTGCGGGCCACGCACTCGGCCATCTGGCGCTGGCCTTCGCGCGCGCGCAGGCCCGCGGCGCGTGCGAGCACGCGGTCGAACGCGGCCACGGCGGCGTCCGCATGCAGGGAGGGGGAAGGATCGGGGGACGGAATGGCGGGCGCTCGGATGCGGTGCGGCCGCGCGTCGTGCGCCGCCGGGGGCAGGATTATGCGGCGGCCTGCGTGCGCACGCTGTCGCACCGGACGGTGGACTCCATGGCCATGGCGGGCCGTCGAGACGCTAGAGCTGCTCCTCGCCGACGAACAGCGAGTTGAACCAGTTCCAGAGCTCGGCGATCCAGTTGGTGCCCGGGTTGTCGTGGTGCACGGTGAAGCCGCCATCGTCGCGCGGCTCCAGCCATTCCACGCGGCCGCTGTCGGACAGCCGCAGCCGGTAGGCCGACTGGAAGCCGCGCGCCGGGATCAGCCGCCGGAACTCGCGCACCACCTCGGCGCTCTCGACCACCAGGCCGATCTCGGTGTTGATGCGGGCCGAGCGGCTGTCCAGGTTCATCGAGCCGACGAAGATGCGGTCGTCGTCCACCACCGAAATCTTGGCGTGCAGCCGCGAGATCGAGGTGCCGAAGGCGCCCAGATGGGTGTTGTTGCCGCGGTGCGGCGCCACCTCGTAGATCTCGAAGCCGAGCTTGAGCAGGTCGTCGCGGTAGCGCGCATAGCCCAGGTAGACCAGCGGCTCGTCGGTGGAGCTCAGCGAGTTGGTGTAGATCGTCACCCGGATGCCGTTGCCCACGGCGCGGCCCAGGCGCTGCATGCCCAGCCGCCCCGGGATGAAGTACGGCGAGATGATCAGCAGCTGCGAGCGCGCCGAGTCCATGAGGTCCAGCACATGCTGGGTCACGCTGCCCGCGAGCCGCGCGTCGGCATCGCTGCGCGCGATCTTGTCGGGATCGTCGACCAGCACGCTGGCCTTGGCGAACATCAGGTCCAGCCGGCCCTCGGCCAGCTGCTGGTGCACGGAGGTCTTGCCCAGCACGTCCTGCGCGCGCACCGCGATCGGCGGCGCCTGCGGCCCGACGATGGCGTCGAAGCGCCGGCGCGCCGCCTCGGGCGCCAGCAGGGGCGGCACCACCTGCTCGATCGGCCAGACGTGGGCGCTGTTCCAGTACAGGTCGAACGCGGCGGACTGCTCGCGCACCACCGGCCCCGTGGCCAGCACGTCGGCGTCGATGAAGTTGGCCGTCTCGCTCTGCATGAAGTATTCATCGCCGATGTTGCGCCCGCCCGCGACCGACACGCTGTTGTCGGCCACGAACAGCTTGTTGTGCATGCGGTGGTTGATGCGCGAGAAGGCCGATGCGGAGCCGATGAAGCGGCCCACGAAGCTGCCCTTGCGCTCGGGCAGCGGGTTGAACAGCCGCACCTCGACGTTCGGATGCGCCGCCAGCGTGCCGAACAGCTCGTCCTGCCCGGCCGTGTAGAAGTCGTCGACCAGCAGGCGCACGCGCACGCCGCGCGCGGCCGCGTCGCGCAGCGCGCGCAGCAGGCGGAAGCCCACGCTGTCGCTCTGCAGCTGGTAGTACTGCAGGTCCAGCGACTTCTCGGCCCGGGCGGCCAGCGCGAGCCGCGCATCGAGCGAGAACGGACCTTCGGGCAGCATGCGCAGGCCCGAGAGTCCGGCGGCAGCGGCCGGCGTGCTGGCGGCGGCCACCCGCGCCAGCGTGGTGGCGCCCACGTCGGTCAATGCGTGGGCCGGTGGCGGTGCCTGGCGCGCCGGCAGCGCGGCACAGCCCGTGAGCCAGGCCGCGCACCAGGCGAGCACGCAGGCCAGCAGCAGCGATCTTATGGATGTCATGGTTCGGGCTGCGCAGGAGTCGGCGGCGGCCATCCTAGCGCGACCGCGGCCGGGCCGCCCGGCGCGCTACAACAGCCCGCGCAACTCGCGCGCCGCCTCCAGCATGGCCGGCAGCAGTTCGCGCTCCATGGCCTCGCGCCCGGTGCGCGCGGGCGAGGCCACCACGTTGAGCGCGGCCACGGTGCGGCCCTGCATGTTGCGCAGCGGCACGGCCAGCGCGTGCACGGCCAGTTCGTGCTCCTCGATGGCCACGCAATAGTCCTGGCGGCGCACCTCGGCGATCAGCTCGCGAAAGCGCCTGGCCTCGGTCACGGTGTGCACGGTCAGGCGCGCCAGCGCCCGGCCCTTCATCCAGGCCGCGAAGTCCTGGCGCGTCTCGGCCGCCAGCAGCACGCGGCCGGTGGAGGTGGCGTGCAGCGGCAGCCGCGCGCCCAGGTGCAGGCCGTAGGCCAGCATGCGCAGGGTGCCGCTGCGCGCCACGATGACGACCTCGTCGCAGTCGCGCACCACGGCCGAGAAGGATTCGCCGGTCTGCCCCGCGAGCCGGTTCAGCGTGGGCTGGAGCGTGCGCGGCAGCCGCGCCGAGGCCAGGTAGCTGCCCGAGAAGCGCAGCACCTTGGGCGCGAGCCAGAAGTAGCTGCCGTCCGTCTCCAGGTAGCCCAGGTGGGCCAGCGTGAGCAGATGGCGCCTTGCCGCCGCGCGCGTGAGGCCGGCACGCTGCGCGGCCAGCGTGGCGTTCAGGCGCTGGCGCTCGGTGTCGAAGCTCTCCAGCACGGCCATGCCCTTGGCCATGCCTTCGATCAGGTCTGCCTTGGCGATGCTCATGGAGATGGCGGAAAGTTCTGCAGTACTGCGCGATCATCGCGCAGCCAGGCCGATGATCGCACAACGCCGCGGTGCCGGCCCCCCGCGGCGCGGCCGGCCGGCCTACGCTCGCGGCATTCCCCATCGCCCCAGCGGAGACATCCCATGCGCACCCAAGTCGCCATCGTCGGCGCCGGCCCTTCCGGCCTGCTTCTCGGCCAGCTGCTGCACCAGGCCGGCATCGACAACATCATCCTCGAGCGCCAGAGCGGCGACTACGTGCTGGGCCGCATCCGCGCCGGCGTGCTGGAGCAGATCACCATGGACCTGCTGGCGGCCGCCGGCGTGGACCAGCGCGCCCGCGCCGAGGGGCTGCCGCACGACGGCATCGAACTGCTGTTCAAGGGCCGGCGCCACCGCATCGACCTGCACGGCCTGTCGGGCGGCAAGCGCGTGACGGTCTACGGCCAGACCGAGGTCACGCGCGACCTCATGGAGGCGCGCGCCGCCGCCGGCCTGCAAACCATCTACGAGGCCAGGGACGTGGCGCTGCACGACTTCGACGGCAGCAGCCCCAGCGTGAGCTGGACGCAGGACGGCCAGCGCCGCACGCTGCAATGCGACTTCATCGCCGGCTGCGACGGCTACCACGGCATCAGCCGCCAGAGCGTGCCGGCCGGCGCGGTCGCCGAGTACGAGAAGGTCTACCCCTTCGGCTGGCTCGGCATCCTGGCCGACGTGCCGCCGGTCTCGCACGAGCTGATCTATGCCAACACCGAGCGCGGCTTCGCGCTGTGCAGCCAGCGCAGCGCCACGCGCAGCCGCTACTACGTGCAGTGCAGCCTCGACGAAAAGGCCGAGAACTGGAGCGACGAGGCCTTCTGGAACGAACTGCGCGCCCGGCTCGACCCCGAGGCGGCCGAGCAGCTCGTGACCGGCCCGTCTCTGGAAAAGAGCATCGCGCCGCTGCGCAGCTTCGTGGCCGAGCCCATGCGCTTCGGCCGGCTGTTCCTGGCCGGAGACGCCGCCCACATCGTGCCGCCCACGGGCGCCAAGGGCCTGAACCTCGCGGCCTCGGACGTGGGCTACCTCTGGCATGCGCTGCGCGAGTTCTATGCCGACAAGTCCGACAGCGGCATCGACCACTACTCCGCCACCTGCCTGCGCCGCGTCTGGAAGGCCGAGCGCTTCTCGTGGTGGTTCACCTCGCTCATGCACAAGTTCCCCGACACCGGCGCCTTCGGCCAGAAGATCCAGGAGGCCGAGCTCGACTACCTCGTGAAGTCGCACGCGGCATCGACCGCGCTGGCCGAAAACTACGTGGGGCTGCCGGCCGAGTGGTGAGCCCGGCCCGCCCACCGGATGCCCGCTGAATGAAAGGATGAAAGGACCGCCCACGCACCGACCCACCGCCCCCGCCCGTTCCGAAGCCAAAACCACTGGAGACAAGATGCAGACACTGCCATCGCACGCACAGCGCGTGCAACCGGATTTCGTTTCGCGCAAGACCCTTCTCGCCCTGGCCGCCGCCGCGGCCCTGACCGCCTGCGGCGGCAGCGACGACGACGACAGCTTCGCCACGCCGCTGGTCGTCGCCAATCCCGCCAGCGCCTGCGCGGCGCTGGCCGGCCAGTCCGTGGCGGCCGGCAGCATCGGCGAGCCGAGCAACGGCGCCACCGTCAAGTCCGCCACGCTCAAGGCCGCCGTGGCCGATGCACCGAACGCCGCCGGCACCGCCACCGTGCTCGGCACGCCCGAGTACTGCGAACTGCTCATCGAGATCAAGCCCGTGGACGCCACGGCCCCGCTGATCAACACCCAGCTCAACCTTCCGAGCAGCTGGAACGGCAGGAAGCTGCAGTTCGGCGGCTCGGGCTACAACGGCGCGCTGGTCACGGGCCTGGACGCCAGCCGCAACGCGCCGCCCGACGTGCCGCGCCCCATCACGCGCGGCTACATGACGACCGGCACCGACTCCGGCCACCAGAACCAGGCGGGCGTGGAGATCTTCGCCTTCGCGCTGAACCAGGAGGCGCTCGTCAACTTCGCCTACGCGGCGTACAAGAAGACGCACGACGTGGCGATCGAACTGGGCCGGCGCTACTACGGCAAGCGCCCCATGCGCAGCTACTACATGGGCGGCTCCGAGGGCGGGCGCGAGGCCATGGTGATGGCCCAGCGCTACCCCGACGACTACGACGGCATCGTCTCCATCGACCCGGTCATGAACTGGACCGGGCTGCAGACCTTCGGCAACTGGATCGGCGGCATCCGCCAGAGCGCGGCGGGCGCCTGGCTGGGCGGCAAGACGCAGCTCGTGCACGACACGGTGGTCGCCGCCTGCGACAGCCTGGACGGCATCGCCGACGGCGTGGTCAGCCACTACGGCGCCTGCAAGCCCCTGGCCGAGGCCGCGCTGGCCGCCAAGGTCTGCGCCTCGGGCAGCGACGAGGGCGCCGGCTGCTTCTCGGCGGCCCAGTTGGCCGTGGTCCAGTCCGCGCATGCGGGCTACCAGTTCAGCTTCCCGGTGGCCAACGGCATGCAGGCCTATGCCGGCTTCGCCTTCGGCGGCGAGGGCCTGGCCGGCAACTGGTCGAACTGGCTGGTGGGCACGGCGCCGCCGACCGACGGCCCCACGGCCAACGGCATCAACCAGGTCTACCGCTACGGCAACGGCTACGTGCGCTACTTCATCGCCCAGGACGCCGGCTTCGACCCGCTCGGCTACGAGCCGGCGAACTTCCGCGAGCGCGTGCTGCAGGTCTCGCAGTGGATGGACGCCACCAACCCCGACCTGTCGGCCTTCCGCGCCAGCGGCGGCAAGCTGCTGCTGCGCGAGGACATGAGCGACACCGCGCAAAGCCCGCTGACCGGCCTGAACTATTTCGACGCCGTGGTCGCGCGCATGGGCGCGGCCACCGTCGGCGAGTTCTTCGCGGCCTACGCGGCCACCGGCCTGCCGCACACCTCGGGCGGCGTCGCGGCGGGCGCGGCCAACGCGCCGGGCTACGGCATCCCGGGCCGCGTGGACCTGCTGGCCGTGGTGGAAGACTGGGTGGAGAAAGGCATCAAGCCGGCCACGCAGTACACCCTGACCAACAGGGACGCCCTGGCGCCGTTCGCCGAGATCGCCTCCAAGCCCATGTGCCAGTACCCGCTGTACCCGCGCTACAACGGCACGGGCAGCGGCGCGTCGGCGGCCAGCTTCAGCTGCGTGGCCGACTGAAGAAGCGGCACCGGAAGCCAGCGGAAAGACCCGGGGTTTCGTCCAGGCACTGCGGGCCCGCGGGGCCCGCAGCCTAGAATGATGAGAATCATTCTTGTTGTTACGGAACCCGCACGATGTTCGACCACGCCGGCCAGCCGGACGATGCGGCGGCCGGCCAGGCACCGGCCGAGGCCGCCGTGCGCGTGCTCGTCGTCGACGACCACGAGGACATCCGCGTGCCGCTGGCCGCCTACCTGCGCCGCTGCGGCCTGCAGGTGGCCACGGCCGGCAGCGCCGCGGCCATGCATGCGCAACTGGCCGGCCAGGCCTTCGACCTGGTCGTGCTCGACATCATGCTGCCCGACGCGAGCGGCCTGGACCTGTGCCGCGACATCGGCGGCGCACCGGGCCTGCCCGTCATCCTGCTGACGGCGCGCGCCACGCTGGGCGACCGCGTGGCCGGCCTGCAGACCGGCGCCGACGACTACGTGGTCAAGCCCTTCGAGCCCAGCGAACTGCTGGCCCGCATCCATGCCGTGCTGCGGCGCCAGGCGCGCCCGCTGCTGCCGGCCGCGCGCAGCTCCGTCCTGGTCTTCGACGGCTGGCGCTTCGACGTGGCGCGGCGCGAACTGCGCGACCGGGCCGGCCAGGACGTGCCACTGAGCGAGGTGGAGTTCCAGCTGCTGCTGGTGCTGGTGCAGCACGCCAACGAGGTGTTGAGCCGCGAGCGCCTGCTCGACCTGACCCAGCGCGGCGAGCAGAGCGTGTTCGATCGCAGCATCGACAAGCAGATCAGCCGGCTGCGCCAGAAGCTCGAAGCCGACCCGCGCAAGCCGGCGCTGATCAAGACCGCCTGGGGCAACGGCTACATCTTCGTCGCCAACGTCAGCGCGCACGCATGAAGCTGTGGCCGCGCAGCATGGCGGGCCAGCTCGCCGCCCTGCTGCTGCTGGGCCTGCTCGCCACGCATGTGCTGGCCATCCTGGTGCTGCAGCACAACGCGCAGGTGCTGAACCCGGTGGCGCGCGACCGCGTGCTGGAGCGTACGGCCATCGTTTGGCGCATGCTGGTGCTCGCCGACGAGGGCGAGCAGCAGGAGGTGCTGGACACGCTGAGCACCGACAGCGGCCGCTTCTGGATCGACGCCACGCCACCGGCCGTGCCCGCAACGCCCTCGGCCGAGGAAGCAGCGCATGCTGGGCGCGCTGGCCGCCAAGCTGCCGCAGGTGCCGGCCGACGGCGTGCGGGCCCTGCTGCACGTGCCGCCGGGCGGCCCCTTCGGCGCCTTCAAGGTCGAGCTGGGCTGGTCCATCCTGACGCTGGAATCGGGTGTGCGCCTGCCCGACGGCCGCTGGCTGCACGCACGCCAATTGCCGCTGGCCGGCTACCAGTGGTGGCGGCTGCTGCGCTTCTCGGTGCCCACCAGCACGCTGCCGGTTCTGGCCATCGTGCTGCTCTGCGTCTGGCGCATGCTGCGCCCGCTCAAGACGCTGGCCGACGCGGCCGAGCGCGTGAGCCGCGGCGAGCGCATCGATCCCCTGCCCCTGGTCGGGCCGCGCGAGACGCGCGAACTGTCGGCCGCGTTCAACCTGATGCAGGAGAAGCTCACGCGCTTCATCGACCACCGCACGCAGATGCTGGCCGCCATCAGCCACGACTTCCGCACGCCCATCACGTCGCTGCGGCTGCGCGCCGAACTGGTGGACGAGCCCGCGCAGCGCGCGGCCATGGTCCGCACGCTGGACGAGATGCGCACCATGGTGGAGCAGACGCTGCGCTTCGCGCAGGACGACGCGGCGCTGGAGGAGACGCGCGAGACCGACCTGCGCGCGCTGCTGCAGCAGATCGAGCAGGAGCAGCACGCCCTGGGCCACGACGTGGTGCTGGCGCCGGGGCCGGCCCTGCCCTACCGCGCACGGCCCGTGAGCCTCAAGCGCGCCGTGGCCAACCTGGTGGACAACGCCGTGCGGCACGGCGGCCGCGCACGCCTGGCGCTGGCGGCCGGCCAGCCGGTCCGCATCACCGTGGACGACGACGGCCCCGGCCTGGACGCCAGCCTGCTCGAACAGGTGTTCGAGCCCTTCTTCCAGCGCGACCAGGCCCGCAACCACCAGGGCGGCGGCGTCGGCCTGGGGCTGTCGATCGCGCGCTCCTGCGTGCGTGCCCACGGCGGCGAGGTGGCGCTGGCCAACCGCCCCGAGGGCGGCCTGCGCGCCACCGTCACCCTGCCCTGAACGCGCCTTGCGCTGCCTGCATCCAGACGACGCTGCGGCGCGGCCGACGGCGTTCAGCCGGCACGGTCGAACGCCGCACCGATCTGCGCCACGGTCTTCTCGATCACCGTCACGCCACCACCCACGAGGTACCAGTCGGGCGCGCTCAAGTGCACCACCTGCTGCTTGCGCCAGGCCGTGGAGGCCGTGACCGCGGGGTTGCCGGCCAGCAGCTTCTCCGCCACGGCCTGGCCGCCGGTCGCGGCATTGCGGTCCAGCACGAACAGCCAGTCGGGATCGCGCTGCGCCAGCAGGCCGGCCAGCTGCGCGGCGCGCTGTTCGGCCTGGCGCCGGCGCTCGGCCTCGGCCGCGGCGGCCGCGGGGGCGGGCTGGTCGCCGCCGCGGGGCTGCGGGGCCGGCAGGTCGGCCGCCGTGACCGCCGGCGCCAGGCCGCACAGCTCGTACAGGACGCCGAAGCGCGTCTGCGGCGCCTGCGGCGACACGCCCTGCCCCGCCACGAACAGCAGCAGCCCTTTGCCGGCCCTGGCGCCGCGTGCCTGCAGCGCGGCCACGGCCGTCAGCATCTGCTCGGCAAGCGCGGCGGCCTGGGCCTGCCGGTCGAACAGCCGGCCCAGCAGCAGCAGGTTGCGCGTGACGCTGGGCAGGAACGAGGCCGTGCTGGTCGACAGGTCGATGGTGGGCGCGACCGCGCCGAGTTCCTGGAACTTGCTGGCCGAACGGCTGCCGCAGACGATGAGGTCGGGCTGCAGCGCCTTGAGCGCCGCGTCGTCGGGCTCGAACAGCGAGCCGATCTTGGCGTAGCGTTCGGCCTCGTAGCCGGCCAGGTGGGAGGGGAAACGTGCCTTGGGCACGCCCGCCACGTCCACGCCCAGCGCCTGCAGCATATCCAGCGCCGCCAGGTCGTACACGGCCACGCGGCGCGGCCTGGCCGGCAGGGTGGTGCTGCCGCGCGCGTGCGCGGCGACCAGCGCCTGCGCACGGGCCGCGGGCGCGAGCAGCAGCGCGCAGGCGCCGGCGATGCCGCCCAGTGCCAGGCGGCGGTGCATCTTGTCAATGTGCATGGGAACTCCTCTCGTGTGGCGCGGCAGCGGTGCGCACGGCCGTGCCGCGGTCTTGCAGAACGCGCAGGGCGATGCCGTTGCGCGCGAACCATTGCGTCAGCGCCTGGGCCCGGCCGTCGCCGGATGCCGCCTGCGCCGGGTGCACGGACTCCTGCATCAGCAGGAGCTGCAGCACCTGCAGCAACGCCGCAGGCTGGCCCGCGCAGGCCGGCAGCCGCGCCAGTTCGGCGAATGGGGCAGGACCGGCCGCCAGCCGCTGCAGCACCGCGTCGCCGAGCGCCTGCGGCACCTCGACCGGGCCGATGGGCGTGCTGAACGCAGCCGCCCCGCCGGCCGGCGCACCGGGCAGTGCCTGGAACACCGTGGCGTCCAGCTGCGCGGCATGGGCCTGCCGGCCCAGGGGCCGGGCCGCGCGCTGGAACAGGTCCATGCGCTGGTGGCTGTTGCGCGCCATGTCCTTGAGCGTCTCGGCCAGGGCCGGGATCCGCGTCTGCCGGACCACGGCCTGCAGCTGGCCGGGGATGGACAGCGCCACGTCCAGGTTGTTGAACGCGTCCGCGCTGCCCAGGTAGTCCAGGCCCAGCGCGCCGACCTGCTGGTGCACGTCCGCCGCGTGCTGGGGCTGCCAGTGGTCGGTCAGGAACTCGTGGGCCAGGTGGCGCGGGTCCTCGGTTTCCAGCACCTGCAGGTGCCGCAGCACGCCGGGCCGGTCCACGAACATGCCACGCCCGGCCAGCTGGCGCAGCAGCTTCAGGCCCATCTGCAGCTGCCGGGCCGAATCGCCGGGCACATGCGGGGCGAACAGGTTCAGCAGATGCTGCAGTTCCTGCAGGTCGGTGGAGCCCGGGTGGCACATGTAGTGCAGGTAGAACAGGCCGCCGGGCGCCAGCTGCGCCTGCACGCAGGCCAGCAGGCCGGCCCGGTGCTGCGGCGCGATCCAGGACCACACGCCGTGCGTGGCCATGAAGTCGAAGGGCGCGGGCCCGCTGGCCGCGAAGGCGCCGAAGCCGCCCTGCACGAACTCGACGTTCGCCAGGCCCGCCGCCTGCGCCGCGGCGCGCGCGACGCGCAGGTGCCGCTCGTTGGCGTCCACGCCCACGAACTGCGCGCCGGGATGGCAGGCCGCCGCGACCAGCAGGTTGACACCCACGCCGCAGCCCAGTTCGCAGTAGCGAAAGGGCCGCGCCACGTCGGGCGCGGCGAAGCCCTGCAGGCGCGCCGTCGCGGCCAGCCACACCGGCGTCATCTCCTTGTAGAAGAAGGCCGGGTAGTCGACGTCGGTGGTGTAGCCGTCGGCCCGGTTCAAGATCGCAGATCCACAGCACCGCGCGCCGCTCGAGGCCCACAGAACCGGGTCGCAAGCCGCTGTTCGCAAGGCCGCGGAGCAGGCCATGCCAGCAGACGCCGCGCAACGGGCTCTGCCCGGGCGCTGGCGGCGCCCCTGGAGGGGGATGGAATGGCTACACGAAGCGAGCCATTCAAACGGGGTGGGTTCATTTCAAAAGCGGACGTTCAGTGCGACGCTGTAGCGCCGGCCGTCCAGCACGTAGGCGAAGCCGTCCTCGGGCGTCACGGTCTTGTTGGTCAGGTTGTAGACGCCGAAGCGCAGCTTCACGTCCTTGGTGAGGTCATACACCGCGCCCAGGTCCAGGAAGGTGTAGGCCGGGTACTGCAGGTCGTTGGTGGCCGAGCCGCTGGAGTTCACCGTGCGGCCGGAGGTCTTGCCGCGGTAGATCAGCTGCGTCCACAGGTTCCACTGGGCCGTGGCGCGCCAATCCAGCGAGACGTTGAACATGTGCTCGGGAATGTCGTTGAGCGGCTTGCCGGCGTTGGTGCCCGAGGTCTGCTCCGTCTCGGCGAAGGTGTAGCTGTGGCGGTAGGTCAGGTCGCGGTTGATCTTCCAGTCCAGCGTCCACTCCACGCCCTGCAGCTCGGCCGAATCCACGTTGGTCATGGTCGTGTAGCCGAACTGGTGGGCCGGGTAGGTCACGCCGCCCCACTCGCAGACCACGTTCTGCGCGCAGATGCGGCCGGTGCGCAGCAGCTTGTCCTTGAACTTGCTCCTGTAGGCCGTGAGGCTGCCCGACAGGCCGGTCTGGTTGTTGCCGTAGTTCAGGCCGATCTCGAAGTTGCGCGTGGTCTCGGGCTTGAGGTTCGGGTTGCCGATGATCACGCCGCCCATGGAGGTGCTGCCGAAGTCCGTGGCCGCGTTGCGCAGGCTGGGCGTCTTGTAGCCCGTGGTCATGCCGCCCTTGAGCGCCAGCGTCGGCGTGAGGTTGTAGACCGAGTAGACCTTGGGGCTGAACCTGCCGCCGTAGGTGTCGCTGTGGTCGTAGCGGCCGGACAGCAGCAGCGCCAGGTCGTCCGTCAGCTGCCAGTTGTCCTCGGCGAACACGGCCTTCTGCTTGCGCTCCATGGTCACCACGTCGGTCGGCACCACGATGCCGGGCAGGTTCAGGCCGTTGCTCGCGCCGTCCTGCAGCTTCTCGTTCTTGAGGTTCAGGCCGGCCGTGACGGTGTGCTTGCCCAGGAAGAACGTCGCCTGGGTGTTGGCGGTCAGCGTGTCGAAGCCGATGCCGTTGCCGGTGTCGGCGTTGACGCGCGTCGGGTTCTCCGAGGTGTCGTAGTTGATGTAGCTCTCCCACAGCATGTCCTTGTAGCGGCCTTCGTGCGTCACGAAGTAGTTGTCGCGCACGGACTTGCTGTAGCTGGCGTCGTCGTCCACCGCCAGGCTCTTGCCGGGGTTGTGCCAGCGCTGCTGCGTGGTGCGGCCGCCACCGAGCGTGAAGGTGTTCTGCGCGTCCAGCCTGAAGCCGAGCTTGGCGCCCAGGTTCTCGCGCCTGAACTTGGGATCGGCCGCGGCGCTGTCGCCGCCGCCGACGAACTCGGCTTCCTTCTGGTTGCGCAGCGCGCCGGTCAGCTGCAGCGACAGCACGTCCGGCTTGATCGGCAGGTTCAGCGCCACGCTGGTCTGCCAGCCGGCCTCGGTCACGTCGTTGCCCGCGCCGGGATGGATGTACTCGCTCGTGACGCTGCCGCCGAACGTGTTGACGACCTTCTTGGTGATGATGTTGACGACACCGCCGATGGCGTCCGAGCCATACAGCGAGGACGCCGGGCCGCGCACGACCTCGATGCGCTCGATACTGTCCAGCGGCGGCAGGAAGTTGATCGGCGTGCCGGCCTGGGCGCCGTTCAGGCCGAAGGCCTGGTTGTCCTGCTGCGGCCGGCCGTCCACGAGGAACAGCGTGTAGTCCGCGCCCATGCCGCGGATCATCACGGACTGCTCCACGCCGCCACCCTGGATGTGCACGCCCGGGATGTTCTTGAGCACGTCGGTCACGTCGGTGTAGGACTTCTTGGCGATCTCGGCCGCCGTGATCACGCTGATCGAGGCCGGCGCGTCCTTGACGCTTTGCGCGTAGCCGCCGGCGGTCACGGTGATGGCGTCGAGCTGCCCGGCGCTCTGGTCGGTCTGGGCCAGTGCATGGCTGGCCAGCAACAGGCTGGCGGCGAGCGCGGTCGCGGTGCGCGGGAAACGGAAGGTGGACATGGACACTCCAGAAAGAACAAACAGCGGCCGGCAGCCGGGCATGGCTGCGCCCAGGCAGGGCGGCGGCCCGCCTGCACAATCGGCGAAGAAAATGGATGGACCAGCGCTCTGCGCGCTGCGGTGGCGGGAGCTTCCCGCCGCATCCAATTGAGAATGATATGCATCGATGTGATGCAAAATTTGTCAATCTGTGACGGCACGCCGCGGCGTGTGACGTGGTTGCGACGGGAGGCGGCAATGGCCATGAAGCTGGTGGTGATGGGGGTATCGGGTTGCGGCAAGTCGTCGCTGGGGGCCGCGCTGGCCCAGGCGCTGGGCGGCCGCCTGATCGAAGGCGACGACTACCACCCGCCCGCCAACCAGGCCAGGATGGCCCAGGGCATCGCGCTGACCGACGCGGACCGCTGGCCCTGGCTGGAGCAGCTCGGTGCGCTGGTGCGCGACGAGAATGCCGGCGCCGTGGTGCTGACCTGCTCGGCCCTCAAGCGCAGCTACCGCGACCTGCTGCGCACGCTGGCGCCCGGCCTGCAATTCGTCTTCGTCGACATCGCCCAGGCCGAAGCCCTGGCCCGCGTGGGCGCGCGCCAGGGGCACTTCTTTCCGGCCCAGCTCGTGGCCAACCAGTTCGCGGCGCTGGAATCGCCGGTCGGCGAGCCCGGCGTGGTCTGCGTCGACGCCCTGCTGCCGCTGGCCGCCCAGTGCGAGGCCGCGCTGGAGCAGCTGCGCCCCGCGGCCTGAAGGCGACGACGGCCGCGCCCTGGCTACTGCGGCAAGGCGGCGTGGCCCAGCGCCTCGGGCGCCACGCCGGCCCAGCGCATCGCCTCGCCGAGCGGCCGCGGCGCCGAGAACAGGTAGCCCTGGAAGCCCTGGCAGCCGATCCGGCGCAGGAAGTCGAACTGCCCCTCGGTCTCCACGCCCTCGGCCACCACGCGCAGGCGCAGGCTGCGCGCCAGCGAGACGATGGTGCGCGCGATGGCCGCGTCGTTCGGGTCGCGCGTGATGTCCGAGACGAAGGACTTGTCGATCTTGAGCTGGTCCAGCGGCAGGCGCTTGAGGTAGCTCAGCGAGGAGTAGCCCGTGCCGAAATCGTCCAGCGCGAAGCGCACGCCCAGGCGCTGCAGCGCCGCCACGCGCGCGCGGGTCTCGTCCAGGTCGGTGTGCAGCATGCTCTCGGTCAGTTCCAGGCGCAGCCGGTGCGGATCGGCGCCGCTGCGCGCCAGCGCACGCTGCACGCTGGGCACGAAGCCGGCGTCCTGGAACTGGCGCGCGCTGACGTTGACGGCCAGGGTCCAGCCGCGCGTG
Organism: Pseudorhodoferax sp.; assembly: GCA_049840715.1. GTDB lineage: Bacteria > Pseudomonadota > Gammaproteobacteria > Burkholderiales > Burkholderiaceae_C > Pseudorhodoferax. The sequence continues at coordinate 27,170 of JASGJO010000029.1, read as the reverse complement.
GCCGGCGCCCCCGCCCAGCGCGCCAGCTGCGCGCAGGCCTGGTGCAGCACCCACTGGCCGATCGGCAGGATCAGGCCCGACTGCTCGGCCAGCGCGATGAACTCGGCCGGCGACACCAGGCCGCGCAGCGGATGCACCCAGCGCAGCAGCGCCTCGAAGCCCGTCACCCGGCGCTCGGCCTGCACGATGGGCTGGAAGTACAGGCGCAGCTCGCCCCGGGCCTGGGCCAGGCGCAGGTCGGCCAGCAGGCCGGCGCGCGCGTGGAGCTCGGCCTGCAGCGCCGGATCGAAGAAGCAGACCTGGTTGCCACCCGCGCCCTTGGCCTTGTAGAGCGCCATGTCGGCCTGCTTGAGCACCTCGTCCACCGCCTCGTCGCGCCCCTGCAGCAGCACCACGCCGGCGCTCAGCGCGGCATGCACGCGCAGGCCGTCCAGCTGGGTCGGCTGCTCGAGGATGCGGCGCAGCTTCTCGCCCAGTTCGGCCGCGCGCAGCATGGCCGCGGACAGGTCGGCGCCGAGCTCGCCGAGCAGCAGCACGAACTCGTCGCCGCCCAGCCGCGCCACGGTGTCGCTCGGGCGCACGCAGGACTGCAGGCGCTGCGCCACCACGCGCAGCAGCGCGTCGCCCTGGCCATGGCCCAGCGTGTCGTTGACCTCCTTGAAGTTGTCCAGGTCGATCAGCACCAGCGCGCCGGGCTGGCCGCGCCTGCGCACCTGGCCCAGCAGCTGCTGCAGCCGGTCGTGCATGAGGCGCCGGTTGGGCAGGCCCGTGAGCGTGTCGTAGAAGGCCATGCGCTGGGCTTCCTCCTCGGCCTGCTTGCGCTGGGTGATGTCGGTGCGGATCGCGATGTAGCGCGCGGGCCGGCCGGCGGCGTCGAGGAAGGGCACGATGGTCGTGAACACCCAGTACGGCGTGCCGTCCTTGGCCCGGTTGCAGATCTCGCCGCTCCAGACCTCGCCGCGCGCGATGCGGCGCCACATGCCGGCGAAGAAGCTCGGCGGATGCACGCCGGACTGGATGATGCGGTGGGTGCTGCCCACGAGCTCCTCGCGCGCATAGCGCGAGATGGCGCAGAACTTGTCGTTCACGCGCAGGATGACGCCGCGCGCATCGGTCACGGCCACGATGGCATGGGCGTCCAGCGCGGCGTTGAGTTCGCCGACCTCGCGCATGGAATCCAGCAGTTCGCTGCGCTGCAGCTGCACCCGGCGCTCGAAGCGCTCCAGCCGCGCACGGGGCGCATGCCGCGCCGCGAGGAAGGTCGCGTGGCAGAGGCAACCGAAGCCGACCGCCCGCAGCACATGGCCGAGCACATCGCGCAGGTCCGCCGGGCTGGCGGCGTCGACGGAGCACAGCGCGCCCATGCCCAGCACCCAGCAGGCGGTGCCCAGCCACAGCACGCGCGTCCGTGGCACGTGGCGGGCGCGGTGGGCGCGGCGCAACAGGCACAGCGCGGCCGCCAGATGGACCAGCCCCGGCACCAGCCCGGCAGCCGCCCCGAAGCGGGTGGCGCCCACGCCGGGCCCGACAGTCTCGGGCAGCCAGTGCAGCGGCGCACTGCCGAGCCAGAACAGCAGCGCGCTGGCGGCCAGCCCCGCGGCCAGCCAGGCGCCGCGGCGGCCGGGCAGCGGCACGCGCAGGACCAGCAGCCAGACCGTGAGCACCTCCAGCGCGCGGCCGGCCAGCCAGAAGAAAACGGCGCGCTGCGTGCTGCCGGCCGTCACCCCGGCCAGCATGCCGGCGGAGGTCAGCGCGTGCAGGAAGTCCATCGCCGCCACGGCGCTGAAGCCGAACACCAGCGCGCGGCCCATGTCGGAGGCGGCGTGGTCCAGCGTCTGCCAGGCGGCGCAGACCACCATCGCGCACACCACGACCGAGGCCATCTCCACGAGCAGGCGGATGGCGGGCAGGCCATGCAGATCGCCGGCCAGCTGGAACGGGGGCAGCAGCCAGGCCGCCGCCAGCACCAGCAGCGCGCCGGCGCAGACCGCCAGCGCGCTGCGCCAGGCCCGGCCCGGTGCGCCGTCGGAGGCTGGCGGCATCAGCGCGCCGGCCGCCTGGCCTGGCGGTGGCGCTGGTTCATCGGATGGGGAGGTCTGGTTTGCAAACTGGATGTTCACGCCTGGATTTGCGTCGGATGAGGCAGGAAATGCGGCGCTGGGTCGCTTCGGCCGCGCATCATGCGCGGCAGTCACTGCCAAGACCTTGACCTTGGTCAAACTTGATCCCCGTCATGGGCCGGTCCCCGCGCCAGGCCGTGCCGGACAATGGCCGGGATCGAACGACGAAGCCCTTTCCCCCGCAGCCGACGACACGGCCGACGGCCCGGTCCAGCAAGCCCGCCTGTGGCGCGACGAGCGCTGGACCGCCGAGGTCATCAAGAACGAAGACGACGACGGCTGGGCCGTGTCCATGACGCTGCGCGGCGAGGCCGAGCCGGCCCTGGTCGGCCCCTGGACCATGGGCCGCGACAAGAAGAACCCCAAGCCGCTGGACGCACCGGCGTTCCACACACTCGTGAAGACCGCCAGCGAGGTGCTGCGCCGGCACGAGCAGCAGCTGCATGCGCGGCTGCACCGGGAGGTCAGCGTGGGCACCGGCTCCGGGCGCATCCGCGTGGCCCTGGCCATCGTGCCGGACGAGGAGTATCCCTATGCGGTGCTGACGGCGCAGGACGAATCGGGCGAGACGCTGGGCCAGGCCCGCGTGGCCGCCGACTTCAAGCTCAGCGTGGCCAAGGCCGAGGCCTGGATCGACAGCGGCTACGCGGCGCGCGTGCGCTGAACGCGCGGGACCGGCCGTAACCGCGGCCAGCTGTCTCAAACCACGAACCGGCGCATCTGCTGCCAGGGCATGCCCCGTCGTGGTTTGACGCACGCCGGCGCCACGCGCCCGTCGTGGCATGAAGCAGGCAGTGCGGGCAGGCGGATCGTGGTTTGAAGCACGGCAGCGCGCGCCGTGGATCGGGTTTTGAATCACACCCGCGCCGAGAGCCCCCATCGGGACATGAATCAGCCGGCATCGTGGAATGACACCGCGGGCGTCGCGGGATGAAACCGGCCCACTCGTCGGTTGAAGCGCCAAGACTCGGCGGATGAGTCCGGCGGTTCTTGAAAAACCTCTTCTGCATCAACGGCTTGCAGGAGGAATGGCACCCCGCTAATCACTCTCTAATCGGTTTCTAATCCTTTTCAAGAATCGAATTCCTAATCCTCAAACGCAGCCGCCGTCGATTCCGGCTTGCCGGAATCGATGGCGGAAGGGGTCCGGGGCTGGCCCCGGGCGGTTTCCTGGCGCGTGGGCCCGTGCGATGGCGCGCGCAAGGCGCTGTCTCAAACCACGAATGCGCCAGGCCGTCGAACCGGTGTCAAACCACGACAGGAAGGGCTGCTTCAAACCACGATCCAGGCAGGCTCCGGCACGGCCCCTGTCTCAAACCACAACAGCCGGCTTCCTGTGGTGCGACGGGGCCGGCAGCCGTCTGCGTCAAGGCACGAACAGCTTGATTCAAACCACGAGACTTCTGATTCAAGCGACGACGGGCGGCTGCTATCGTCGCGGCCCGATGACCGACCTCGCCATCCTTCCCAAGTCCAAACGCAAGTCCCACGGCATGCTGCTCGCCGGGCCGACCCAGCTGCCGCTGTGGGGCGAACGCGTGCGCGGCGCGCCGAATGCGCTGGCCCGCTCGGCCCTGTTCACCTGCGCCGACAAGCGCAAGCCGCGCCGCAGCTTCGACCGCCAGGTCATCGTCTCGGTGGCCGGCCAGGAGATCCGCTACACGGGCAAGGAACTGCGCCAGGACGATCTCACCGTCTGGCTGCAGGTCGTCCACCTGGCGCGCATGCAGCCCATCGGCGACCAGGTCGAGGTCTCGGCCAGTTCCCTGGGCGTGGCCATCGGCTGGGGCAACAGCGGCGACACCTACAAGCGCCTGCGCGACTCCATCGCCCGCATGCGCGAAGGCTCGGTCTGGGTCGACAAGCCGAACGGCAAAGGCTTCTCGGGCAACCTGATCATGCGACTGGAATGGTCGGACGCGGGTTCCAAGTCGCGCGAGAAGTGGAAGCTCTACCTCGATCCCAACATCCTGGAGCTGTTCCAGCCCGATGCCTTCACGCTGCTCAACGGCGAGGAACGCCTGGGCCTGACGCCGCTCGCGCAGTGGATCTACGGCTTCTTCAGCACGCACGAGACGCCGTTCCCGTACAAGGTCGAGACCCTGTTCGGCCTCAGCGGTTCGACCGCCACCTGCCTGTCGGGCTTCCGCCGCAACCTGCTGGAAGCGCTGGACGTGCTCAAGGAGCGCCGGCTGATCTCCGACTTCATCTACGACACCAAGACCAAGACCGTGCACGTGCTGCGCCGCCCGCACCTGCCCGTGGTCGAGGGCCCGCTCGCGGCCTGACCGCCCGCGTCTGCTTCAAACCACGAGTCGGCGTTCGTGGTTTGAAGCACGGCCCTGGGCGATGGCCCCGCGGCCCCGGCCGCATTCGGGGTTTGAGGCAAGCCCTGGCCAGGGCGATCGGACCGCGCCCGTCGAGCGGGCATGCCGGGCCGGGTGCGACTACAGTCGCGGCCTCATCCACACTCCCGCGCCCATGGCGCGGGCGCAAGCAGAGCACGTGTCGGTCCCAGCGGATTCCCCCTCCATCGCACACCAGCCACCGCGCTGGCCCCGGCGGCATCCCGGCGCTGGGCTGGTGCGTGGCGTGCTGGGTTCGCTGCTGGTGCATGCGCTGGTGTTGAGCCTGACCTTCGGCAGCGCCGAATTCGGGCTGCCGGGCCTGGGCCTGCCCTGGCAGGAGCGGCGCGGCGAGGTGCCGACGCTGCGCGTGGTGCTCGCACCGGCCGCGGCACCCAGCCCGGAGGTTCCGACAGCGGCGCCGGCAGCGCCGGCCACGGGCGCGGCGCCCGCCGTCGGCAGCCCGCCGCGCCGCCCTGCGCCAGCCGCAGCACCTCCCGCGCCGGCGCCCGGTGCCGCCGTGCTGGTGGTGCCTTCCATGGACACCAAGGAGCAGGAAGCCGCGCAGCGCGCCGAGGAGCGCCGGCAAGCCGACCGCGCCGCGCGCCTGGCGGCGGCGCGTGCCCGGGTGGCGCGGGCCGATGCGGAACGCGCCGAGGCCAGCCGCCAGGCGACCATGCGCGCCGCGCAAGCCCTGGAAGCGACGCAGCGCGCCGAGGCCGCAGCGCGCGCAGCGGAACGCCGCGAGGCCGCGCGCCAGCAAGCGGCGCAGGCCGAATCGGAACGCCTGGCGCTGGAGCGCCAGGAAGCGGAACGGTCGGCAGCGGCACAGCAGGAGGCTGCCGCACAGCAGGCCGTGCGCCAGGCAGAACTGGAGGCGGAATGGGAACGCCAGGAATCCGCCCGCGCAGCGACCGCATTGCAGGAAGCTGTGCGCCGGCAAGCCGCGCAGGCCGAGGCGGACCGGCTGGCGATCGAACGCGAGGCGGCCGAACAGCTGCGCGCAGCACAGCAAGCGTCCCGCGCCGATGAAGCGGCACGGCTGCAGGCTGCGCAACAGGCGGCAGAAGAACAGGCGGCCGCACGCCAGCAGGCCGAGCGGCAGGAGGCTGCGCAGCAGGAAACAGCCCGCCAGCAGCGCGCCAGTGCCGAGGCCGAGCGGCAGGAGGCTGCGCGGGCCGAAGCGGCCCGACAGGAGGCCCTGCGCCAGGAGTCGGAGCGCGCCGAGGCCGAGCGCCAGCAAGCCGAGCAGGCCGAAGCCATCCGCCAGGACGCTGTGCGGCAGGAAGCCTTGCGCCAGGAGAACGCCCGTGCCGAAGCCCAGCGGCAGGAAGCCGCACGCGCCGAGGCGGCCCGACAGGAGACCCTGCGCCAGCAGGCGGCACGCGCCGAGGCCGAGCGCCAGCAAGCCGAGCGGGCCGAAGCCGTCCGCCAGGCCGCTGCGCAGCAGGAAGCCTTGCGCCAGGAGAACGCCAGGGCCGAAGCCGCCCGGGCCGAGGCCCAGCGACAGGAAGCCGCACGACAGGCCGCCGCGCAGCAGGAAGCGGCGCAACAAGAGGCCGCGCGCGCACGCGCGGCCGCCCAGGAAGCCGCGGCCCGCCAGCAGGCCGAGGCGCAGCGCCAGGCCTCTGCCGGCAACGAGGCGGCCCAGCGCGAAGCTGCGAAGCGCGAGGCCGCGCGCGCCTACGAAGCCCAGCGCGAGGAGCGGCTGCGTGCGATCGGCCGCCAGCTCGACGCCGAGGCCGACCAGCGCGCCGCGGCCGAAGCCGCCGCACGGTCCTCGCCCGACCTGCCCTCGTCGTGGAGCCACGCCAGGCGCGGCCGCAACCTCGCGCGCGGCGATCCGAACGAGGAACTGCGCCTGTACGGCGACGCCTGGAGCCGCAAGATCGAACTCAACATGACCTTCGAGGAGCTGCGCGAGCTGGTCCGCCAGCCGCACCAGCCGCCGGTCGTGACGGTGGCGGTGCGCCGCGACGGTTCGGTGGAGTCCATCACCTTCGTGCGCTCCAGCGGCGTGGTGGCCATCGACGAGGCGGTGCGCCGCGTCGTGCAGGGCCAGGCCAGCTACCCGGCGTTCCCGCCCAAGCTCGCGCGCGACTTCGACGTGGTCGAGATCCGCCGCACCTGGCACTTCGACGTGGCGATCCGTCTGTACTAGGAAACCCCGGGACTGACGCGCTCGCGGCCGTCCACGGGCGACGGCTGGACCGAACTGCAGGCCACCACCGCACCGACATCGACGACCAAAGCCGTGACACGACCACGGCGGCAACCGCGGGCGGCCGCCCCGTGCGGGCCGAATCCACGCAGGCCGGGCAGCAGTTGCAGATCGACGCCAAGCTGCTCGACCACCGCGCCATGGAGACGCGCGCGGAGCCGCGTGAGCGACACGCCAGGCAAGACCTGCTGCCCACCGTGCGGTAGATTGCGGCCCTTTCGGCCGCCCTCATCCGCATGACCAGCACGACCTCCCGACCCGCCCGTGCGCCGCGCCCCCTGGCCGGCGTGCGCATCCTGAGCCTGGCGCTCAACCTGCCCGGCCCCGCCGCGCTGATGCGCTGCCGCGCCATGGGCGCCACCTGTGTCAAGCTGGAGCCGCCCGCCCCCGACGGCGGCCCGGGCGATCCCATGGCCATCTACGCGCCGCTCGCCTACGCCACCATGCACGAGGGCGTGCGCGTGCTGCAGGCCAACCTCAAGCTCGATGCCGGCCAGAAGGCCCTGCACCGCGAACTGGCCCGCACCGACGTGCTGCTGACCTCGTTCCGGCCCTCGGCGCTGGCCAAGCTGGACCTGGGTTGGCGCAGGCTGCACAGGCTCCACCCGCAGCTCTCGCAGGTGGCCATCGTCGGCGCCGCCGGCGAACGCGCCGAGGAGCCCGGCCACGACCTGACCTACGTGGCCGAGCATGGCCTGGTCAACGGCCTGGAGCTGCCGCCCACGCTGTACGCCGACATGGGCGGCTCGCTGGCCGCCAGCGAGGCGGTGCTCAAGGCCCAGTTGCTGCGCGCGTCCAAGGGCACGGGCGTGTTCCTGGAAGTCGCGCTGGCCGATGCGGCCGGCTACCTCGCGCTGCCGCGCGCCTGGGGCCTCACCACGCCGCAGGGTTCGGTCGGCGGCGCGCATGCGGGCTACCGCGTCTACCCCTGCAAGGACGGTCGCGTGGCCGTGGCCGCGCTGGAGCCGCACTTCGCCAAGGCGCTCTGCACGGCGGCCGGCGTGGCCGATGCCTCGCGCAAGACCATGCTGGCCGCCTCCACGCACGCGGCCGTGGCGGCCTTCTTCGCCACGCGCACGCGCAAGCAGCTCGAGAAGCTGGGCCACGAACAGGACATCCCGCTGCACGGCCTGCCGAAATGAAACCACCCCGTTTGGACTTCTCACTGCGTGTAGAAGTCCCATCCCCCTCCAGGGGCGCACCCGGCGGCCTGGCAGAGCCAGTTCCGCGGCTGCGCTGGCATGGCCTGCTCCGCGGCCTCTCGACCAGCGGCTTGCGACCCGGTTTCGTGCTCTGCGGGTGGCGCGCCAGCGCCGTAGAAAACTGAGATGAAGCACCCCCAGGCGGCTTCGCCGCGCCCCCACCGCTGCGCCAGGGGGCGCATCCAACGGCCGGTTTGACGTGTTGCGCTGCATCTGCTTCGACTGGGGCGGCACGCTGATGTCCGAGGACGGTCCGCAGGACCGGGCCATGGCGCTGTGGCCGCGGGTCGAGGCCATGCCGGGCGCCCATGCGGTGCTGGCCGCGCTCGGCGCGCGCTGGCCGCTGCACATCGCGACCAACGCCAGCGTGTCCACGCGGCCGCTGATCGCGCTGGCGCTGCAGCGCGCCGGCCTGCTGGCGCACTTCCAGCACATCTTCTGCTTCACCGAGATCGGTGCGCGCAAGGACCAGGCCGCCTTCTGGCAGGTGGTGCAGGCCACCACCGGCGTGCCGCTGCAGCAGACCGCCATGGTCGGCGACTCGCTGGAGCAAGACGTGCTGGGCCCGGCGCGCTTGGGCGTGCGCACGGTCTGGTTCAACGCCGGCGGCGCACGGCCCGCGCCGCAGCCTGCGGTCGCCGAAGTGCACAGCCTGGCCGCGCTGCTGCCCTGCTTCCTCGGGCCCTCCCACGCCCCACGCTGACGCGGCGCCCTACACGGCGCGCCGCACCAGCCAGGCCGCGACCGCCGGCGCCACGGCGAAGCTGGCGAACAGCCAGGCGGCGGCCGATTGCGCGCCCGCCACACCGCCCGGCACCGTGAGCCCCGCGGCATTGGCCACCAGCCCGGCGACGGCCGCGCCGATGGCCATGCCGTACAGCTGCACGGTGGTGATGGCGGCCGAGGCCAGGCCACCCTCGCCCTGCGGCGCCAGGCGCAGCACGCGCGTGAGCAGGTGCGGCCAGCCCACGCCCACGCCGGCCCCGACACCGGCCAGCGCCAGGCCGCCGAGCAGCATGCGCGGGCCCGCGTCCAGACCTTCGCCGAGCGGCACCAGCACGGCCAGCGCCAGCAGGCCCGCGGTGCACAGCACGGGGCCGGCGCGCAGCAGCCGCGCGGCACGGTCTCCCGTGCGGCCCGAAGACAGCAGCGAGCCCGCGCTCCAGCCGCCGGCCATCGCAGCCGTGAGGTAGCCGGCCGCCAGCGGCGTGAGGCCGTGCAGGGTCTGCAGGAAATACGGCACGTAGATCTCGGTCGTGGTGCCGACCAGCAGCAGCGCGACGCAGGCATAGACCGCGCCTAGCGGCGTGCGCAGCGCCGTGGCGCCGTGCGGCAGCAGGCGCACGCGGGCGCGCCGGTCCAGCGCGACGGCCGCAGCACCCAGCGCGAGGCCCAGCAGCACACCCGCGCCCTGCCAGGCCAACTGCGGCGACAGGCTGGCCGCAGCGACCGCGAGCACCGACGCCGCGAGCAGCGCGATCTGGCGCACGGCGACGGCGGGACGGTCCTCGGCCGCCGCGCCGCCGCGCAACTGCCAGGCCACGAGCGCGGCCTGCAGCGCCGACACCGGCAACAGCGCCCAGAATGCCCAGCGCCAGTGCCCGGCCTGCGCGAACAGCCCGCCCACGGCCGGCCCGCACAGCGTGGCCACGCCCCACATGCCCGAGACCAACGCCACGGCGCGCGGCCACAGCGGCGGCGCGAACACCACGCGGATCAGCGCATAGCTCAGCGCGGCCAGCATGCCGCCGCCCAGGCCTTGCACGCTGCGTCCGGCGAGCATCCAGGGCATGGCCGTGGCGCTGGCGCAGGCGGCCGAGCCCAGCGCGAACAGCGCGAGCGCGGCCAGGCAGGCGCCGCGCGGTCCGCGCGTGGCCAGCAGCCGCACCGACATGGCCGCGCCGACGATGGAGGCCACGACGAACAGCGTGGTGTTCCAGGCGTACCAGGCCAGCCCGCCGATGTCCTGCACGACCGAGGGCAGCACGGTCGTCACGATGTGCACGTTGACGGCATGCAGGGCCACGCCGCCCGTCAGCGCGACGGCCAGGAGGCCATTGCGACCGCGCAGCAATTCGCCCCAGGAGGCGGTGGCGGAGGAAGACGTGGGGGCGGCAGCGACAGCGGACATGGGGGTTCTCGACAGCGCGGCGGGCGCGTCTTAATATCCAAGAAGTTGATTGGATATTAAACCAAAGCCCATGACTTCCACCGGCAATGACTTGGATCACCAGGCTGCGGCATCGGCGGCCGAGCGCATGCTGTTCCAGGTCAAGACGCGCGGTCCGGTCTCGACGGCGCAGCTCGCGCAGGCGCTGGACATGACGGCCGAGGCCGCGCGCCAGCAGGTGCACAAGCTGCTCGCCGCCGGCCTCGTCGCGGGCCGGCAGGAGCCGGCCGCGGGTGTGGGCCGGCCGCGCCAGAACTGGGTGCTGACCGAGGCCGGCCACCGCCGCTTTCCGGACACCCATGCGCAGCTCAGCGTGCAGCTGATCGGCGCGATCCGCCAGCTGTTCGGCGAAGCCGGGCTGGACCGCTTGATCGCGCAACGCGAGGAAGAGGCCCGCGCGCAATACCGGCGCGCCTGCACCGGCAGGACGCTGGGCAAGCGGCTGCAACAACTGGCCGCGGTGCGCAGTGCCGAGGGCTACATGGCGCGCGTGCAGCGGGACGGCGAAGCCTGGCTGCTGGCCGAGGACCACTGCCCGATCTGCGCCGCGGCACGCAGCTGCCAGGGCTTTTGCCGCTCGGAGCTGCAGCTGTTCCAGGAGATCCTGGGCCCCGGCGCCACCGTTGTGCGCGAGCAGCACCTGCTGGCGGGCGCTTCGCGCTGCGTGTACCGCATCACGCCGCAGCGGTGACCCTGGATCGGCAGTTGGATGCGCCCTCACCGAGATGGTGAGGGACATCGAAGGCGCCAAGTCCAGTCGCCATGCGGCGTTCCCGAAGGCTGCAAGCGGTCAACTGCCGAATCCAGGGTGACTGCTCCCGCCGACACCGACACGCTGTTCGCTCAGGCCGCGGGCGCAGCCGGCCGCGCCAGGTCGGGGAGCACGGCAGGCACCGGCACCGGCGCGCGCAGCACCTGCCCCAGGCAGGCACGCAGCCAGCCGTGGGCCGGGTCCGTCGCGTGGCGTCGGTGCCAGAGCATGCGCACGGGCTGCGGCGGCAGTGCCAGCGGCAGCGCGAAGGTCTGCAGCTGCAGCGGCCCGGCCAGGCTGCGCGCCATGCGCTCGCTGACGCAGGCCACGAGGTCGGATTGCGCGGCGGCCAGCAGCGCCGAATAGCTGTTGGGCACGGCCAGTTCCACGCGGCGCTGCAGGCCGCGCTCGGCCAGGGCCTGGTCCGCCACCGAACGTTCGCCGGGCCGCAGCACCACGTCCACATGCCGCGCCGCGGCCCAACGCCGCACCGTGAGCCGCGCGGCCAGCAGCGGATGGTCTGCGCGCGCCGCGCCCAGCAGGGGCTGCTGCGACACCACGCGCTCCTCGGTCTCGCCGTCGGCGGCCAGGCCGGTGCCGATGTCCAGGTCGATGCGGCCTTCGCGCAGCGCCGTCGCGTCCGCATAGGTGGCCGGTAGGATCTGCAGGCTGGCCAGCGGCATGCGTGCCTGCAGGGCCTGCAGCCAGGCCGCGCCGAACACCACGGCATAGCCCTCGGGCGCGCGCACCACGAAGCTGCGGGCGCGCGCGGCCCACTGCGCGGCATCGGCGCCGGCGCGCAGCGCCCGGGCTTCGTCCAGCAGGCGCCGCACCGGCTCGGCCAGGGCCAGGGCGCGCGCCGTCGGCACCATGGCGCGGCCGGCGCGCACGAGGATCGGGTCGCCGAACACCTCGCGGATGCGGGCCAGCGCATGGCTCATGGCCGGCGTGCTCAGGTGCACGCGCTCGGCCGCGGCGGTCACGCTGCCGGTGGCCAGCAGCGCGTCGAGCGCGGTCAGCAGGTTCAGGTCGTAGGTTTTCATTTCGTGCAATCCACGCTTGAATCGATTGCACTGTACAGAATGCCGGCCGCGCCGCAGACTCGCCCGCCATGCCTGCCGCCCCTTCTCCCCGCCTGCCCTTCGCCATGCTGATGCTGCTGCTCGTGCTCGGCGCGCTGGACCAGACCATCCTGTCCACCGCCACGCCGGTGATGGCGCGCGAACTGGCCGGCAGCTGGCCGATCGCCTGGGTGTTCTCGGCCTACCTGCTCGCCGCCACCGTGGTCATCACGCTGTATGGCCGGCTGGCCGACGTGCACGGCCGCAAGCCCGTGCTGCTGCTCGCGCTGGGGCTGTTCCTGCTCGGCTCGCTGGCCTGCGCCCTGGCCACCGACCTGCGCCAGATCGTGCTGGCGCGCGCGCTGCAGGGCGCCGGCGGCGGCGGGCTCATGACGTTGAGCATGCTGGCCGTGGGCGACCTGTTCCCGGCCGGGGAGCAAGGCACGCGCAAGGCCCTGCTCGGCGCGGCCTACGGCATCGCCACGATGTTCGGCCCGCTGGCGGGCAGCTGGCTGGTGCAGGCCCTGTCCTGGCACTGGGCGTTCCTGGTCAACGTGCCGCTGGCCGCGCTGGCCTGGGCGGTGCTGGCGCGCACCTTGCCGGCGGCGCCCCCGGCGCGGACCGACGACGGACCAGCCGCGATCGACTACCCTGGCGCATTGCTGCTGGCCGTGGCGCTGGCGGCGCTGCTGCTGGCCACGCAGCATGCACGCCTGGGCCTGCCGGACTGGGTCTCGGCCGGGCTGCTCGCGGCGCTGGGCGCCAAGTGCACGCTGGGCTTCCTGTGGCGCCAGCGCCGCGCCCGCCAGCCGCTGCTGCCGCTGTCCCTGTTCGCGCGCAAGGCCTACGCGGCGGCATGCCTGCTGGCGGCGGCCTCGGGCGTGGCGCTCTACGCGGCAGTGGCCTTCGTGCCGCAGTACCTGCAGACCGGCTTGCACCTGGCGCCCACGCACGCGGCCTGGCACCTGGCGCCGCTGATGGCCGGGCTGACGGTGGCGGCCATCGCGAGCGGCCGGCTGTTGCGCGCGCAATGGCCCGTGGGCCGGCTCGCGCGCCTGGCCAGCGCGGCCATGCTGCTGGCGTTCGGCCTGCTGGCCGCGGCCGTGCGCTGGTGGCCGCAGCAGCCGCTGGCGCTGTCGGCGGCGCTGGCGCCGCTGGGCCTGGGGCTGGGCGCGATGTTCCCGGTGGTCACCGTGGTCGCGCAGCGCACGGCGCCGGCCCGGCACACCGGCGTGGCCACGGCCATGCCGGTCATGCTGCGCAGCCTGGGCGGCGCCTTCGGTGTCGCGCTGCTGGCCATGCTGCTGGGCCGCGACGTGACGGCCCAGATGCAGGCCCTGCACGGCGCCGCAGAAGCCTTCGCGCACGGCCTGCAGCAGGTGTTCGGCGGCGGCATGGCGGCCGCGCTGCTGGCCTTCTGCGCCAGCGGCTGGCTGCCGGGCCGGCCGCGCGCCGCCCTCACGGCTGCGGCGAATACTTCAGCGTGAACATCACATTGCGCGGATTGCCGTAGTCGTTGTTGCCGTTGGTCTCGTTGAAGCCCGGCACGTAGTAGCGCTTGTCCAGCAGGTTGTTGATGTTGACCGCGAGCGAGACCTCGGGCGTGGCCTGCCAGGCCAGCCGAGCCCCCCAGACCGCGAAACCGGGCATGGTGTAGGTGCGGTTGTAGCCCAGCGTGTGGCTCTGCACGGTCACGCCGCCGCCCAGGCTCAGGCGCTGCCAGTCGCCCGGCAGCCGGTAGTTGCTCCACACGCGCACGAGGTGCTTGGGCGTCCACTGGCTGTAGGTCTTGCCCTGGTTGCCGGGGTCGCTCAGGAACCTGGTGGTGTTGTAGGTGTAGCCGGCCGACAGCTGCAGGCCGCGCGCGACCTCGCCGTTCGCCTCGGCTTCGAAGCCCTGGCTGCGCACCTTGCCCGAGGCACGCGAGCAGTACCAGCCGTCGCATGCGTAGCCGCCGTCCACGTCGTTCACGGCGCGGTTCCTGTGGTCGTAGCGGAAGACGGCGAACGAGGCATTCAGCCGGCCCTGCAGCAGCTCGCCCTTGAGGCCCAGTTCGTAGTTGCTGCCCGTGACCGGGTCCAGCACGGCACCGTTCAGGTTGCGCTCCGACTGCGGGATGAACACGTTGGTGAAGCTGCCATAGGCCGACCACTGGTCGTCGAGCGCATGGACCAGGCCCAGGTACGGCGTGACCTCGCCGTGCGCGGTGTTCGGATAGGCCTGGGTGCTGGTGTACAGGTAGTCGTACCAGCTCACGCGCGCCCCGGCGATCGCCGTCAACGGCGCCGTCAGCTTCGCGCGCCAGCTGGCATGGATGCCCTTTTGCCGCACGTCGTAGGTCGAGGCGGACGACCAGCTGCCCGTCGACGCCAGGATGGTGGACAGGTCCTGCCAGGTGCGGTCGTGGTCGATGGCGAAGATGTTGCCGCCCGTCGTGAAGAGCCGCGCCACCAGGTCGTCCGAGGTGTACCTGGAGTAGTTGGCCCCGACCGTCACTTCGTGCCGCAGGCCCAGTGCGTCGAAACGCCCACTCACATAGGCGTCCATGCCCAGCCGTTCGCTGTCCAAATCGGTGGACCAGTTGGCATAGGTCATGCCGCTGCCGTCGGCGGCCGGCGAGCCCTGCATGCGCTGGTGCACCGAGGTGTTCTTCTCACGCATGTGCAGTGCCGAGACCTTGAGTCGCCAGTCGCTGCCGAAGCGGTGGTCCAGGTCGGCGTAGACCGTGGTCTGGTGGATGCGCGCGCGGTTCCACGAGGCGCCCGTGTAGGTCGAGCGCGGCAGGCCGATGTCGCTGCCGTCGGCATACAGGGGCAGGCCGCGCACCATGGGCCGGCCCTTGCTGTCGGAGTCGCTGACCGCCAGGCCCAACGTGGTCGTGGGCGCCAGGTCGATGTCCAGCGCGGCGTACAGCGACTGCGTGCGGTCGTTCACATCGTCGATGAAGGAATGGCTGCGGCTCTCGTCGAGCACCACGCGCCCGCGCACGCTGCCCGCCGCGTCGAGGGGGCCGCCGGCATCGAGTTGCAGGCCGTAGCGGTCCCAGGAGCCGGCGCGGGCCGTCAGCGTGAGCGCGCGCCCGGCCTGGCCGCGCTTGCGCACGAGGTTCACGGCGCCGCCCGGGCTGCCCGTGCCCTGCAGCAGGGCCGAGGCGCCACGCAGCACCTCCATGCGGTCGAAGAACACCAGGCCCTCGGTGGCCCAGTTGCCCAATGCGTACATGTTGCGCGGCACGGGCACGCCGTCGTACTGCCAGGCGTCGATCTGGAAGCCCCGCGCCGAGAGCACCATGCCCTGCCCCACTCCCTTGGCGCCGACCATGCCGGTGACCTGGTTGGCGGCTTCGCGCAGGTCCGTGAGGCCCATGTCGTCGATCTGCGCGCGCGTGAGCACGCTGATGGACTGGGGAATGTCCTTGAGCGCCTGCTCGCCCTTGGCCAGCGTGACGGCGCGTGCCTGGTAGGTCTGGCTGCCCTCGGTCGTGGCGCTGCGCTCGGCCTGGGCCGTGACGCGCACCTCGCGCAGCACCGTGTTGCCGGTGGCCGCGGGCGCGGCGCTGGCCGGGACGGCAGGCTTGCGCAGCACGTACGCGCCGTTCGGTTGCGCCAGTGCGGCCATGCCGGTACCGGCCAGCAGCGCATCGAGCCCGCTGCGCACGCTGTGGCGCCCCTGCAGGCCGGCGCTGCGCAGGCCGGCCGTGTCGGCGGCGGAGAAGGACAGCAGGATGCCGGCGCTGCGGCCGAACTGCGTGAGCACTTCGTCCAGCGGGCCGGCCGCGATGCGGTAGTCGCGCTGCGGCGCGGCGGCCTCCTGGGCCTGGGCGGGCGCGACGATGCCGGCGGCCAGGCCGGCACCCGCGAGTGCGATGACCAGCGCGCTGCGCGCGACGCCGTGGAAGGAAGGGCGATGAACCATGGTGATGACCTCGGATGGGAAGAATCGGCGGTGCCTATCCCCCATGTCCCGCGGGCCCGCGAAACAGACCACCCCGGCGCAAAAAAATCAGGAGGCCGTGCGCGGCGCCAGCTGGATGCGCACCGTCTGCAGGCCCCACAGGCGTGTGACGGTTTCCACCTGCAGGCCCAGCGTGGCGCTCAGCACGTCGAGCACGCGGCCCACGTCGGCCACCGGGTAGCTGCCCGACACGCGCAACTGGGCCACGGCAGGATCGCAGGCCAGCGGGTGCGGGCTGTAGCGCGACAGCGCGGCCAGGAACTCTTCGAGCGGCATGTCGCGCGCGACCAGCATGCCGTCGACCCAGGCGCTGCCGTCTTCGCGCGCTGGCTGCGCGGGTCCGGTGCCGTGGCTGTCGAGACTGGACTGCTGTCCGGCCTCCAGGCGCAGACTGGCACCCGGGTTGTCGCGCGGACGCAGCAGCACGGCGCCCTCATAGACCGCGATGCGCGTGCGCTGCGCCGACGCGGCGTGCACGACGAAGCGTGTGCCGAGTGCCTGCACCTCGCCCTGCGCGGTCTCCACCAGGAAGGGCCGCGCCGCCGCGTCGTGCGCGGTGGTGACGGCGATCTCGCCGGCCACCAGGCGCAGCCGGCGCTCGGTGGCATCCAGGTGCACGTCGACCGCGCTGGCCGTGTTGAGCCAGATCTGCGTGCCGTCGGCCAGCGCCAGGCTGCGGCGCTCGCCCACGCCGGTGCGCAGGTCGGCGGCCCATTGCTGCCAAGGCACCTGGCGCTGCACGCTCCAGCCCGCGCCGCCGGCCACGCAGAGCACGGCCAGCGCCTGCACCACGCGGCGCCGGCGCGGCGCGCGTGGGGCCAGGGCGGCCTGGGCAATCGACACCGTGCCGGGGGCAGCCAACAGGCCGATGCGGCCGTTGACCGCCTCGATGCGCTGCCAGGCCTGTTCGTGCGCGGGATCGGCTGCGCGCCAGTGCGACCATTCGGCGCGCTGGCGTTCGGACACGGCCTCGCCCTGGAGCACGACCAGCCACTCCACGGCGCGGCGCGCAACCTCGGGCGGCACGGTGCCCTGGCTCATTCCAGGGCGAAATAGCACTGCACGCCGGCCTGCACGATGTAGCGCTTGACCGTGGTCAGCGACACGCCCAGCGTGGCGGCGATCTCGGCCTGCGGCATGCCGTCGAGCTGCGACAGCAGGAAGGCGCGCCGCACGGGTGCGGGCAGGCCATCGAGCCGGCGGTCGATCTCGTCGAGCGCCTCCAGCAGCAGCGCGCGATCCTCGGGCGACATGGCCAGCGCCTGCGGCATCTGGGCGAGGGCCTCGAGGTAGGCGCGTTCGAGCTGCTGGCGCCGGTAGTGGTTGAACAGCACGCGCTGCGCCACCGTGGTCAGGAAAGCGCGTGGCTCGCGCGCCTGCACCGGTTCGTCGCGCGCGAGCAGGCGCAGGAAGGTGTCGTGCGCGAGATCGGCCGCCTGGTGCGCATCGCCCAGGCGCCGCCGCAGCCAGCCATGCAGCCAGCCGTGGTGCTCGCAATAGAGCGAGCGGACTTCTTGCGCCAAGGCGGATTCGCCAGCCGACATGTACCCTCCCCTGCGGAGGAATGCCGGGCATCCGCATCCGCTTTAAATAAGAACTCTTCTCATTGTAGGCGGCGCGGTGGCAAGGCCTGGCGGTGGCTCAGCCCAGCCGCAGCCAGTGGTTGTCCAGCCGCAGCGCGGGCACCGGCCGCATGGCGATTGACGCGGCCTCGGCCACCAGCGCCGCCTCGCGCCCGCCGGCCCAAAGCCGGCCGGGTTCGGCCGCCAGCGCGCAGGCCTCGGCCAGCGCCGTGAAGCCCTGCCAGCGGCCGTCGGCGCCCCAGCGTGCGAAGCCGTCGGCCTTGGGCGTGCTGACGGCGAAGCCGCCGTCGGCCCAGGCGATGTCGCCACCGTAGCCGCCCAGCGACTGCGGCGCCGCAGCGGTGCGCAGCGCCTTGCCGTCGAACAAGCCCAGCAGCGGCGCGGCCAGCTTGGCGGCCGGGTCGCTGTGCTCGGCCTGCAGGGCGATGCCGAGCAGGCGGCCATCGGCCCCACCCCACGCGATGTGGCGCATGCTCAGGCGCGGATCGGACAGGCGCCACTGGCCCAGCAGCGCACCGCCCTGCGTGTCCAGGCGCACGAGCGATGCGTCCATGCGCTCCAAGCCGATCTTGAGGCGGCCGGTCTCGGGCAGCGTGGGGATGCCGCCGTTGGCCACGAGCAGGCTGCCGTCGGCATCGAGCAGCAGCTCGTGCGGGTCCATGCCGCGCGTGGGCCATTCCTCCTGCTTCTCCAGCGTGGCCGCGTCGCGCACGCCGACCAGGCCGGCGCCGGTTTCCAGGTCGGTCTCGGTGGTGTACAGACGCTGGCCGTCGCGGCTTGCGATCACGTGGCCGTTGAAGGCGCGGTCGGGCTCGATCCAGGCGGTCTGCGGTTCCGGGTCGCCAGGCCTCCAACGCAGCAGCCAGTCGCCCGGGCGGCGCGCCACGGCCAGCACCGTGCCGCCGGGCTCGGCCAGCAGGCCATGGGCGCGCGTGGGCACGTCGAGCGCGCGGGCCACGACCAGCGCGTCGGCCTGGGCGGCCAGCAGGCCGATCTGGTAGCGCGCGGCCTCGGCCGTGTCCTGCGGCTCGCACTGCCAGGCGGCGAGCAGGCGCGCCGCGGGCGGAATGGCCGGCCATGCCGGGGCGGCCAGCGCGGCGGCGCCCAGGGCCAGGCAATGGCGGCGTGTCGGCATGGCAGGGGCCAAGCGATGTCCTTTCACGCGCTCAATCCCCGTCGGCATCGGAGAAGCCGATCCGGATGTTCAGCGCCGGCGCCAGTTCGGCCTCGGCGAGCTGCTTGAGCCCGGCCACGGCCCTGGAAGCGGCCTGCACGCTGGCCGGCGCATCGGGCCGCGCGGCGGCCATGGCCTCGTCGACCTTGCGCACGGTGGCGGCCCAGCGGTCGGCCAGCGGGTTCAGGCCGCGGCCGCGCATGTAGGTCTCCAGCGCCACGAGGTCCTGGCCGGGCTGCGGGACGCTGTCGTCGGGCGCCACGGCCAGCGTGCGCAGGCCCTGCCATTGCGCGGCCCAGGCCTCGCGCGACAAGCCGCTGGCGGCCCGCGGATAGGCCGGCGGCTTGCCCTTGGGCGCGCTCTTGAGCGGCTTGTCCATGAACGGCCAGCGCAGGCGCTCGACGCCGCCCACCCACTGGTTCACGACCTCGGACATGGCCACGGCGGCGGCCTCGCCGGCCTCCTCGTCGTCGGGATCGGGCTGGGCGGCGGCCAGGGCCGTGAAGGCCTGGGCCAGCGCCTGCGCCTCGGCCAGCACGTTCTCGGCCAGCAGCTGGGCATAGCGGCAGGCCGGCGTGCCGGGGGCCGGCGGCTGCGTCCAGAGCAGCCATTCGAGCGCGGGCAGGCCCTTGGCCGGGGTGCCGATGCGCTCCAGCGCGGCGGCGTCCTGCGGGGCCTGCGCGATGGCGCGGCGGATCAGCTCGGGCCGCGTGGGCGCGAAATCGATCTGGCGCAGCGTGCGCCGCTGCAGCAGCGGGCCGACCGAGACCGACGACAGGCGGCCCAGCGCGAGCGCGGCCTCGCCCCAGGCCCGGCGCGCCGCGGCCAGCGGCGCGCCTTCACCGGTCGGCGCAGCGGCCAGCGCGGCGGTGTCGCCGGCTGCTGCCGCGCACTGGGCCGACAGCGCGGCCACGAGCGCCTGCGCGCGCTGCTGGAAGTCCTGCGCGCGCGGCGCGAACCAGCGGCGCCAGGCGCCCTGCATGAAGTCCGGCGGGCCGTAGAACGGCAGCGCCACGTTGCCCGGCACGTGCTGGGCCGCGGCGGGCAGCGCCAGGGCCGCCAGGCCGCCCAGCACCAGGTGCCTGCGCGCCGGATCGATGGAAGTGGTCATCACAGGGACTCCACGAACTTGGCCAGGGCTGCGCGCTCCTCGGCCGTGAATTGGATCACCGCATCCCGGCTGGCCTGGGCCTCGCCGGCGTGCCAGAGCACGGCCTCCAGCACGCCGTTGGCGCGGCCGTCGTGCAGCAGCCGGGTGTGGCCGTTGACGTCCTTGATGAGGCCGATGCCCCACAGCGGCGGCGTGCGCCACTGGCGGCCGTTGGCCTGGAAATCGGGCCGGCCGTCGGCCAGGCCCTCGCCCATGTCGTGCAGCAGCAGGTCGGTGTAGGGGTAGATGGTCTGGCCCGACAGCGCCTTGCTGGTCAGCCGCGGGAAC
The DNA here is from genome assembly GCA_049840715.1 of Pseudorhodoferax sp. GTDB lineage: Bacteria > Pseudomonadota > Gammaproteobacteria > Burkholderiales > Burkholderiaceae_C > Pseudorhodoferax. The sequence goes on along the minus strand of JASGJO010000029.1, from coordinate 7,151 downwards.
GGGCCCTCGGCCGTGGTGTAGCTGGGCCGGTGGCAGACCGCGCACTGGGCCTGCGCGAACAGCTGCTGGCCGCGCAGCACCTGCGCGTCGCCGGCGTTGCGGCGCGCCGGCGGCGCCAGCGTGGCGGTGTAGAACACCACCTCGTCGAAGGTCTTGTCGTCGACCTCGGGCTGCTTGCCCTGCGCGCCGCGCGGGGCGGCCAGGCAGTCCTTCTGCGCGGGCGTGCAGGTCTCATCGGGGAACAGGCTGGAGGTGATGCCCATGTCGCCATGGAAGGCACCGGCCGTCTGGTGCGCGACCGTGGCCACGTTGGCCTTCCAGCCGAAGCGGCCCAGCATCATCTTCTGCGAGGGCTGGTCCCAGACCTCGTTGACCTGGCCGCGGATCGCGCCACCCCCGGCGGCCTGGGCGCGCGCATTGCCGCGGATCTCGTCCTCGGGAATGGCTTCGAGCAGGCCCATGCCGATCATCTGCGGCGCGAGCCGCGGGCTGACCATCACGTCCTTGGCCATGGGGCCGTAGTTGAGGTCCTTGAAGCCGTAGACGGGTTTTTGCAGCGTGTAGCGCGTGCCGTCGGCGAAGCGGCCGTGGACGGGCTCGTAGCGGATCGTGATGCGGCCCTCGGGCTTGACGCCGCTGACGGCGAAGTTGGCGAACTGGTCGCCGTAGACCGGATCGGGCAAGGGGCCGCCGGCCTTGTCCCGGCCCGGCACCGACAGGCGCAGCAGCAGGCCCACGGGCTGGTCGGACAGGCCCTTCGTGAAGTCCGGCGGCTGGCCGCGGCCGTCCTGCGTGTGGCAGCCGCCGCAGGAGCGCGCGATGAAGTGCGGGCCCAGGCCATCGCGCGCCTTGGTCGAGGCCGGCGCCTGCACCCAGTTGCGCTTGAAGAAGGAGTTGCCGATCACGAAGCGCGTGCGCTCGGGATCGGTCAGGTTGGCGGAAGGAAACGAGAAGGCGTTCTGGCCGGTGGCGTAGACGGTGGTTGCGCCGCCGACGGCGACATCGTCGGCCGGCGCCGGGTCGCCGGCGGCCCAGGCCAGGCCCAGCGAGGCCAGGGCGACGCCGGCCGCCGTGCCTGCGAAGCGACGAGGGCTCAAGGCTGCACCAGGGTCAGTTTGGTGATGCCCATCGCGCTGGCCGCCTCCACGATGTCCTTGGACTGCTGGGTCAGGCTGTCGATGGTGGCCTGGATCTTGGCGCGGCCTGGGTTGCCGACCTTGATGGCCTGGTCGAAAGGCGCGGGAATGGCCTCGGCCGCGGCCACGGAGGCGGCGATCTGCCGGGTCGTCTTCTCGGCCACGGCCGCGTCGCGCGCGGCCACCAGGTCGCGCAGGCCGGGGCCCTGCACCTGGCTGCCGTCGCGGCGCTTGAACTGGCCGAGCCAGACGTTCTGGATGCCGGTGGCGTTGGCCACGGCGTCGCGGTGCGTGTTGTCGGAGAAGCAGGAGTGCTCGTCTTCCTGGTCCTGGCTGGCCAGCGCCACCTCGAGCCGCTCGCCGGCCAGTTCGCCGCGCGACAGCGAGCCCATGCCCACCAGCATCTTGCGCACCGACTCCATGCCGCCGCGCTCGAAGCGCGCGCGGTAGTTCTTGGCCTGGTTCGGCGCCCAGGCGCGGGCCACGGAGCGCAGGTCGTCGACGAGCAGTTCGGTCACCACGCGCAGGTACTGGCGGCGGCGGTCGGCGTTGGGCTTGCCACCGTCCACGTAGTCGGTGAAGGGACGCGTCGCCCGGGCCGGTTTCCGACAGGTCCTGGCCCCAGAGCAGGAATTCGATCGCGTGCCAGCCGGTCGCGATGTTCTCCTCGCCGTCGCGCTCGTTGAGCGAGGACAGCTGCTTCTTGGTGATCTGCACCTTTCGGTTGTTGATGATGCCGGCGTCGGGCGCGTCGACCACGTAGTCCACATAGGACTCGTCCATGGGCCAGGCGTTGATGCGGCCCTCGGGGCCGTCGTCGCTGTCGATGGGGCCGCCGTAGAAGCGGAAGGCCTCCGTCTGGCCATAGAACTCGCGCGCCGCCAGCCAGGCGTTGCGCGCGGCGTCCAGGCCGTCCTGCGAGGGCTCGGCCAGGAAGGCGTCGATGGCGGTCTGCAGCGTGCAGCGCGCCGGCCAGCGTGTCGTCGTAGGCGGCGCTGACCAGCACGGCATGGTGGCGCACGGCCGGCGCGATGTCGGCGGCGACGGCGTTGCTGGCGGCGGCGGGCTCGGCGGCGGGGCTCTGGGCCCAGGCCGGCGGGCCGCGGTGGGCAGCAGGCCAGGCGAAGGTCGAGTGCTTCAAGGCAGTGCTTTACGAAGATGCGGAACCGCCGATTCTAGATGCGAGTCATTATCAAATGACGCCGGCAACAGCGGCGATGTGCGATCATCGCGGGTTCGTTTTTACCGTCCGATCAGGAGAAGACCATGGGCAACAAACTCGTTACCGAAGCCGACCGCCGCGCCACCCCCGCACCCACGCCCGCAGGCGGCCTGGTCCTGCGCCGTTCGGGCGGCGGCCAGCGCATCAGCCTGGAGCGCGGCGTGGCCACGCGCAGCAAGAAGAACCCCGGCAAGCGCTCCCACAAGGGCGGTTGACCGCCCGGCAGCGGCCCGTGCAATGCGGGCCGCCACCCGCGGGCATGCCGCCATGGCCACGCACTACGACATCCCCACACCACCACCTACCGCACCGCACACCGGTCCGCTTCGGCCTGCACCGCGTGATGTTCCGGCCGCGCGACAGCCACGACCTGCGTGTGCTGGCGACCGACCTGCAGGTCAGCCCGGCCGCCGCCGTGCGCCTGATCCAGGACCCCCACTCCAACTCCGTCGCGCTGGTGCAGCCCGAGGGCGAGGCCACCGAGCTGAGCATCGTCTGCGCCTTCACGGTCGAGCACGTGCCCTCCGCCCGGCGACTGCTGGCGCTGGACCGGCGGCCGAGTTCCTGCCGTTCGCCTACTCGCTGCAGGACCGGCTGGACCTGGAGCACTACCTGCGCCCGCACCACGAGGACCCCGACGGCCTGCTGCATGCGCTGGGCGCACCAGTTCCTGCGCAGCGACGCGGCCCAACAGCACGCGCGAGACGCTCAAGCGCATGAACGCGCACATCCACACCGAGTTCAGCTACCAGTGCGCGACGAGGAAGGCACGCAGACGCCGCTGCAGACGCTGGCCGCCCGGGCGGCAGCTGCCGCGACTACGCGCTGCTCATGATGGAGGCCGTGCGCCGCCTGGGCATCGCCACGCGCTTCGTCTCGGGCTACCTGTACGACCCGGCGCTGGACGCCGCGGGCCAGCAGGCCGGCGACAGCATCGTGGGCGCGGGCGCCACGCACGCCTGGCTGCAGGCCTACCTGCCGGGCGCGGGCTGGGTCGCGTTCGACCCGACCAACGACCTGCATGGGCAGCGGCCACCTGCTGCGCGTGGGCGTGGCGCGCGACCCGGCGCTGGCCACGCCGATCAGCGGCAGCTGGTTCGGCGAGCCCGACGCCTACGAAGGCATGGACGTGGCCGTACAGGTCACGCGCCGCCAGGGCTGAAGGCCGGGAACGCTAGCGCGCCTTGCCGGGCTTGCCGGACGTGCGCGCGGCGGTGCCGCGCGCGGCGGCAGGCCGGTGTGCTGCGTGAGCAGGCGGCCCTTGACGACCTTGTCCGCGCACCGGCCTGGCCTGCGGCGCCGGCGTGGAGTTCTTGCGCCGCGCGCTCTGGTAGCCGCCGTCGTTCAGCGGCTGCCAGGTCGGGATCAGGTGGTGCTTGCCGTTGCCGATCAGGTCGGCCCGGCCCATGGCCTTGAGCGCCTCGCGCAGCAGCGGCCAGTTGTTGGGGTCGTGGTAGCGCAGGAAGGCCTTGTGCAGCCGGCGGCGCTTCTCGCCGCGCACGATGTCCACGCCCTCGCTGTCGCGCGTCACCTTGCGCAGCGGGTTCTTGCTGCTGTGGTACATGGCCGTGGCCGTGGCCATGGGGCTCGGGTAGAAGGTCTGCACCTGGTCGGCGCGAAAGCCGTTCTTCTTGAGCCAGATCGCCAGGTTCATCATGTCCGCGTCGCTGGTGCCCGGGTGCGCGGCGATGAAGTACGGGATCAGGTACTGCTTCTTGCCCGCCTCGGCCGAGAACTTCTCGAACATCTGCTTGAACTTGTCGTAGCTGCCGATGCCCGGCTTCATCATCTTCGACAACGGGCCCTGCTCGGTGTGCTCGGGCGCGATCTTCAGGTACCCGCCCACGTGGTGCTGCACCAGTTCCTTCACGTACTCGGGGCTCTGCACGGCGAGGTCGTAGCGCAGGCCCGAGCCGATCAGGATCTTCTTGATGCCGCTGCAGCGCACGCGCGCGGCGGTAGATCTTGATCAGCGGGCCGTGGTCGGTCGTCAGGTTCTGGCAGATGCCGGGGTAGACGCAGCTGGGCTTGCGGCAGGCGGCCTCGATCTCGGGCGACTTGCAGCCGATGCGGTACATGTTGGCCGTGGGGCCGCCCAGGTCGGAGATGGTGCCGGTGAAGCCCGGCACCTTGTCGCGGATCTCCTCGATCTCGCGGATGATCGACTCCTCCGAGCGGCTCTGGATGATGCGGCCCTCGTGCTCGGTGATCGAGCAGAAGGTGCAGCCGCCGAAGCAGCCGCGCATGATGTTCACGCTGAAGCGGATCATCTCCCAGGCCGGGATCTTGGTCGCGCCGTCGTGGCTGCCCTGCGCGTCCGCATAGCGCGGGTGCGGGCTGCGCGCGTAGGGCAGGTCGAACACATGGTCCATCTCGGCCGTGGTCAGCGGGATCGGCGGCGGATTGATCCAGACATCGCGCGCCGTCGCGCCCTCGCCATGCGCCTGCACCAGCGCGCGCGCATTGCCGGGGTTGGTCTCCAGGTGCAGCACGCGGTTGGCGTGGGCGTAGAGCACGGGATCGGACCTGACCTGCTCGTAGCTGGGCAGGCGGATCACGGTGCGCTCGCGCGGCGGCGGCTTCAGGGCCACGCGCGGGTTCGGCGACGAACTGGATGGCCTGGATCGCCGGGTTCACCGCTTGGCCTGGTCGGCCGCGGCCTGGGCCTCGTCTTCCTTGGCGCAGGTGGCGCCCTGGGCCTTGGCCTGCTCCGAGACCATGAGGTAGGGGTTGACGTGCGCATCCACGCGGCCCGGCTGGTCCACGCTCGTGGAATCGATCTCGAACCAGCCTCGGGCCGATGCGTCGCCGGGGCGCCGCACGAAGGCCGTGCCGCGCACGTCGGTGATGTCCGCCACCGGCTCGCGCGCGGCGAGCCGGTGCGCGATCTCGACGATGGCGCGCTCGGCATTGCCGTACAGCAGCAGGTCGCACTTGGCATCGACCACGACGGAGCGGCGCACCTTGTCGCTCCAGTAGTCGTAGTGCGCGATGCGGCGCAGGCTGCCCTCGATGCCGCCCAGCACGATCGGCACGTCGGGGAAGGCCTCGCGGCAGCGCTGCGCAGTAGACGATGGCCGCGCGGTCGGGCCGCGCACCGCCGACGTCGCCCGGCGTGTAGGCGTCGTCGCTGCGGATCTTCCGGTCCGCCGTGTAGCGGTTGATCATCGAATCCATGTTCCCGGCCGTCACGCCCCAGAACAGGTTCGGCCTGCCCAGCGCGCGGAACGGCTCGGCGCTGGTCCAGTCGGGCTGGGCGATGATGCCCACGCGGAAGCCCTGCGCCTCCAGCATGCGGCCGATCACGGCCATGCCGAAGCTCGGGTGGTCCACATAGGCGTCGCCCGTGACCAGGACGATGTCGCAGCTGTCCCAGCCCAGGGCGGCCATCTCCTCGCGCGAGGTCGGCAGGAACTTCGCCGTGCCGAAGCGGGCCGCCCAGTACTTGCGGTAGCTGGTCAGCGGCTTGGCGGCGCGCGCGAAAAAGGAAACGTCGACGGGGGCGTTCATCGGGTGGGGGATGTCCTCGGAGCGGGACGGCAGGCGGGGAAGCGTTGGATTTTAGGCGGCCGCGCCATGTTCTTGCCTCCGTAAGGGCACAGTGGTCTTGGCTGTGCTACAAATCTTGGTAGCGATCCGATACAAAAATCTCACAAATGTCGTCAAGCTTCCAGGACGTCGTCCAACAGCTCATGGACGACCGGCCGCCGCACCGCTGTCAACGCCATCTACAGCTCCCAGGGCATCAAGCTGATCGAGCGCGGCGTCAAGGTCGACCCGCGCCTGTACGAGCGCCTGATGCGGCACCAGCTGTCAGCCCCGCTGGAAGAAAGCCCTGCAGGCGCAGGACAGCATCAACGGCAAGGCGCCTGCGCAGCGCGGCCGAGGACCTGATCGAGCGCCGGCCCGTGCTCGGCCTACCTGCTGCAGCACGGCACGCAGCAGGCGCAGCTGCTCGATGCGCTGGAAGCCATTCCGCTGCCGCCGCCGATCGCGTTCCAGCTCAGGTGCGCGCGACGTGCACCCCGATCTGTTCCGGTACGCGGTGTGCACGGCGCTGCTGGCCGGCTGGCTGGTGCAGCGCCCCGGGCATGGTGCGCTACGACGCTCGTCATGCCGATGGCCGCCGGCCTGCTGCAGGACCTGGGCATGATGCACATCGACCCACGTGCTGCTGCAGCCCGACGGGCGACCTCACGCCCGAGCAGCGGCGCCAGCTCTATTCGCACCCGCTGGTGTCCGCACTGCTGCTGGAGCGCCACCACGAATATCCGCGCGAGCTGATCCGCGCCGTGCGCGAACACCACGAGACTGCTGGACGGTTCGGGCTATCCCGCCCACCTGGCGGGCGACAAGATCAGCCCCTGGGGCCGCGTAGTCGTCCCTGGCCCAAGTGATGTCGGCCCTGCTGCGGCCGGGCCGCGGCCGGTCGGCGCTGCGCCTGTCGCTGCTGCTGCGGACCAACCGCCACCAGTCGACCCCGTCCTGTGCGACCGTGTGCTCACTGCGCTGCGGGGGCGCCAGCGAGAAGGTGCCGGCCTCGGTGCTGTTGTGTGTGTGTGTGTGTGTGTGTGTGTGCGTGTGTGTGTGGGGGGGGGGGGGGCGCGCGTGTGTGTGTGTGTGTGTGTGTGTGTGTGTGTGTGTGTGTGTGTGTGTGTGTGTGTGTGTGTGTGTGTGTGTGTGTGTGTGTGTGTGTGTGTGTGTGTGTGTGTGTGCGCGTGTGTGGGGGGGGGGGGGGGGGGGGGGGGGGGGGGGGGGGGGGGCGCGTGTGTGTGTGTGTGTGTGTGTGAGAA
>JASGJO010000028.1:0-36300 GCA_049840715.1 Pseudorhodoferax sp. | reverse complement strand
TCGTGGCTGCCGCCGCCTTCGCCGCGCTCGGTGCCCAGGCCCAGGACACGCGCACCATCAAGTTCGCCACGCAGAACCCCAAGGGCCACCCGATCACGATGGGCATGGAGAAGTTCGCCGAGATCGTGGCCGCCAAGTCCGGCGGCAAGCTCAAGGTCAACCTGTTCCCGGGCGGCACGCTGGGCAGCGACCAGGCCAACGTCTCGGCCATCCAGGGCGGCACGCTGGAGATGGCGTCCATGAACTCGGGCATCCTCGCCAGCCAGGTCAAGGAGTTCGCGGTCTACGACTTCCCGTTCATGTTCGGCAGCAATGCCGAGGCCGAGGCCATCGTCGACGGGGCCTTCGGCAAGAAGCTGCACGACAAGCTCAAGGACAAGGGCCTGATCGGCCTGGCCTACTTCGAACTGGGTTTCCGCGACATCACCAACAGCAAGCGGCCCATCACCAAGGTCGAGGACCTGGCCGGCCTCAAGCTGCGCGTGATCCCCAACCCGATCAACGTGGACTGGGTCAAGGCGCTGGACGCCAACCCCACGCCGCTGCCTTTTCCCGAGGTCTATGCCGCGCTCGAGCAAAAGGCCATCGACGGCCAGGAGAACCCGGTCACGGTGATCAACGCCAACAAGTTCTACGAGGTGCAGAAGCACGTGGTGCTGAGCCACCACCAGTACAACCCGCAGTCGGTGCTGATCAGCAGGAAGTTCTGGGACAGCCTGCCGCCGGCGCAGCAGAAGATCGTCGCCGACGCGGCGGTCGAGGCCACGAAGTTCCAGCGCCAGGCCGCGCGCGAGCAGGTCGCCAGCGCGCTGGACAACATGAAGAAGAACGGCATGCAGGTGACCGAGCTGCCGCCCGCCGAACTGGCCAAGCTGCGCGACAAGATGCGCCCCGTGACGGCCAAGCACGCCGTGACCGTGGGCCAGGAGGTGGTGGCCGAACTGCAGGCCGAACTGGCCAAGGTGCGCAAATAGGCATGGTGCGCATCGCCGTTGCCGGTGCGGGCCTGATCGGCCAGGCGCACATCGCCGCCATCGCGGCCGAGCCCGGCTGCACGCTCTCGGCCATCGTCGATCCCTCGCCCGCGGCCCGGGCCGGCGCCGAGTCCGCCGGCGTGCCGCTGTACGCCACGCTGGACGAACTGCTGGCGAACGCGCGGACCGACGCCGTGGTGCTGGCCACCCCCAACGCGCTGCACGTGCCGCAGGCGCTGCAGTGCATCGCCGCCGGCGTGCCGGTGCTGGTGGAAAAGCCGCTCGCCACCACGGTGGCCGAGGGCCGCACGCTGCTGGCGCAGGTGGAGGCCACCGGCGCCCGCGTGCTGGTGGGCCACCACCGTGCGCACAGCCCGATCATGGCCAAGGCCCGCCAGGTGGTGGCCAGCGGCCAGCTCGGGCGGCTGGTCGCGGTGACGGGCAGCGCCACCTTCTACAAGCCCGACAGCTACTTCGCCGACGGCCCCTGGCGCGCCCAGCCCGGCGGCGGGCCGATCCTGATCAACATGGTCCACGAGGTGCACAACCTGCGCATGCTGTGCGGCGACGTGGTGGCGGTGCAGGCCATGGCCTCGCACGCGGTGCGCGGCTTCGCGGTGGAGGACACGGTGTCGATCGGCCTGCGCTTCGCCAATGGCGTGCTGGGCACCTTCCTGCTGTCGGACACGGCCGCCTGCCCGCGCAGCTGGGAGCAGACCAGCCAGGAGAACAAGGCCTACGCCAGCTACGCCGACGAGGACTGCTACGTGGTCACCGGCACCGACGGCTGCCTGTCGGTGCCGACCATGCGCATCAAGACCTACCCGCGGCCCGACGCGCGCTCGTGGTGGAAGCCGTTCGAGGTCGGCACCGTGGGCATGGTGCGCGAGGACCCGATCCAACGCCAGATGGCACACTTCGCCGCCGTCGTCCGCGGCGAGACCGCGCCGCTGGTAAGCGTGCGCGACGGCCTGCAGAACCTGTTGGTCACCGAGGCCATCGCCCAGGCCGCGGCGAGCGGCCAGACGGTGCGCATTCCGCAAGACAACACCAAGGAGCAAGCATGAAGATCCTGACGCTGCACGGCATCAACCTGAACATGTTCGGCAAGCGCGACCCCAAGACCTACGGCACGGCCACGCTGGCGGACATCGACGCGCAGCTGGCCGCGCTCGGCCAGGAACTGGGCGTCGAGGTGGAATGCTTCCAGAGCAACTTCGAAGGCGCCATGGTCGAGCGCATCCACGCCGCCCATACCGAGGGCGTGGACGCCATCGTCATCAACGCCGGCGCCTGGACGCACTACAGCTACGGCATCCGCGACGCGCTGGCCATCCTCAAGTGCCCCATCATCGAGGTGCACATGTCCAACGTGCATGCGCGCGAGGCGTTCCGCCACCACTCGGTGATCGCCGAGATCGCCCAGGGCCAGATCGCGGGCTTCGGCGTGGACAGCTACCTGCTGGGCCTGCGCACGGCCGTCACGCACGCCCGCGCCCGGGCCGGTTGAGGCCGCTGCGACGCGGCTCCACGCCGGCGACGGCGGCCAGCGCCGCTGCGCTCACCCCGCCATCGCCTTCAGGCGCATCTGCCCCGGCAGCGGCACCGAGCGCTTGAGCACGTCCTCGGCCAGCCACAGCGCCGACTTGCGCGCCCGCTCGGCCACGGTGGGCAGCGGCAGGTCTCAGGAAGTCGTCGTTGAAGACTTCGAAGCTGTAGTCGCCGCGGTAGCCCAGCTTGTCCAGCCGCAGCACCAGCTCGACCACCTGCTCGCTGTGCACGCCTTCGCCCGGGAACACGCGCATAGTGCGCGCCGTGGCCATGCGCTCCTCGAAGGTCGGCGTGATTCCTGCCACAGGAAGTCGGCCAGCTGCACGAGGAAGATCTTGCTCGGGTCCAGGTAGTCGAGCTCCGAGAGCGGCGGTCTTGGCCGCGCAGCACGTGGAAGGAGTCGATGCCCACGCCCAGGTTGGGGCAGTCGGCGCGGCAGACCACGTCCCAGGCTGTCGTGAACTCGTTGACCGTGCGGCCCCAGGACAGGCCCTCGTACGCGATCTCTGATGCCCAGCGGCACGGCTAGCATGGCCAGCTTGCGCAGGTCGCGCGCGATCAGGTCCAGGTCCTGCGTGGCGTGGCGCGAGGTCGACGAGCAGGCCAGCAGCACGCGTGCAGCCCAGCGCGGCGCACATCTCCAGCATGCTCTTGGCGATGTCGACCTTGTAGTGGTGCAGGTGGCCCGACAGGCCCTCGAAATCGCGCAGCACCTGAAAGCCCGTGCCGCGCAGGCCGCTGTCCTTGACGGCCTGGACCGGCGGCATCCAGCCCGCCCGGGTGGCCGACCAGGTCGTTGGCCTTGAGCATGACCTGCGTGAAGCCGGCCTCGCGCATGGCCTTCAGCTTGGCCTCCAGCGGCCCGGCCAGCGTGATCGTGTCCATGCCGAAGCCTTCGAAGTTGCCCTCGGTGTGCAGCCGCATGGTGCTCACTCCTGCGCGCTGTGCACGAGTTCGAACACCACCGAGCCCAGGTAGGTCTTGGGTGAGCGCGCCGCGCCGCTCGGTGTGCGCGGCGGCGGTCTCGACGAACTCCACGCCCAGCGCGCGCAGCGCCTGCACGGCGGCCAGCACGTCGGGCATGCCCAGGCCGATGCGCTGCAGCTTCTCGCCGGTGTCCAGCACGTCGCGGCTCGGGCTCGACCAGCTGCAGCATGAAGCGTGCGTGCCAGCGCCGGCGTGCGCAGCAGCGGCCCTTGGGCATGATGCCGAAGCGCGTCGTCGGCGGAACGGCCTCGAAGCCGAACAGCTCGCGGTAGAACTCGATCCAGTCGTCGCTGCGGCCGGTGCCGATGTACTGCACCACGCCGAAGAAGTGCATGCCGGCCGCGGCGGCCGGGCGCGTCGACCGTGGGAATCGGCACGAAGTCCACGTCGTAGATCGAGAACTCCTTGTAGCGGTCGACGAAGTAGATGCGGCTGCGCGCCCGCGCCGTGGATGGCGGGGATGTTCAGTTCCATGACCTCGACATGCGCGGGCACGGCCCAGGCGCCGCGCTCCAGCGCGTAGCGGTAGGCGGCGCCGGCATCGCGCACGCGCAGCGCGATGGCCGAGATCACCGGCACCTCCTGGCTGGCGCCGGGCGCATCGGCCGCATGGGCGTTGACGATGATGTTGAGGCCGCCCTGGCGGTACAGCAGCACCTCGCGCGAACGGTGGCGCGCGATCGGGCGGAAGCCCATCATCTCCAGCACCTGGCCCAGGGCCTGCGGCTTGGAGGTGGCGTACTCGATGAACTCGATGCCGTCCAGGCCCAGCGGGTTGGCAGCGTCGCTGAACGAGGCCTGCAGGGGCTCGCGCGGGTCGGGGTATTCAGCAGCAGATCACTCATGCGCGCATTCTGCGCCAAGCTACCCCGGATTGGGCTCAGCGGGCGAGCAGAACGCCGCCGTCCACGGTGAGTGTGGTGCCGACCACGTAGTCGCCCGCGCGCGAAGCCAGGTAGATGGCCGCCGCCGCCATGTCTTCGGGCTGGCCGATGCGCCTGGCCGGAATGCGCTGCGCCACCTCCTCGCCCTGGTCGCGCGCGGCGCGGTTCATCTCCGAGGCGAAGGCGCCGGGCGCGATCGCGCTGACGACGATGTTGTCCTCGATCAGCCGCAAGGCCATGCGCCTGGTCAGGTGGATCAGGCCGGCCTTGCTGGCGGCGTAGGAGTAGGTCTCCAGCGGGTTCACGCCCTGGCCGTCGATGGAGGCGATGTTGATGACCTTGGCCGGCCGGCTCTGGGCCGCCAGCCGCAGCGGCGCGGCCAGCGCCTGGGTCAGGAAGAAGGGCGCCTTGAGGTTCAGGTTGACGACCTTGTCCCAGCCGGACTCGGGAAAGTCGTCGAAGGGCTCGCCCCAGGCCGCGCCGGCGTTGTTGACCAGGATGTCGAGCCGGGGCTCCAGCGCGACGAAGGCATCGGCCAGCGCCCGGGCGCCGGCCACGCTGGACACGTCGGCCGGCAGCGCGACGCAGTGGCCCAGCGCGGCCATCTCGTGCGCGGCCTGGGTGCAGGCCTCGCCCTTGCGCGCGGAGATGTACACGCGCGCGCCCTGGGCCAGGAAGCCCTCGGCGATCATGCGGCCGATGCCGCGCGAGCCGCCGGTGACGAGGGCGGTGCGGCCGGCCAGGGAGAACAGGTCTTGGGTCTGCATGGGATGTCGCGCTCCGTGTAGGGGGAAAGCCGATGAGCTTAGCGGCCCTACACTTGCCCGGCGCCACTTTGGCGACACCGCCACACCCCTCCAGCATGAAACAGATCCACCGCCAGCAGCTGGCCGAGCGCCTGCTGGCCCTGGCCGAGACAGGTGCACTGCAGCAGCCCGACGCACGCGCGCGCATCGCCGACGTGATCGACAGCGTGGAGCATGCCGACGCCGCGGCCGACCTGCGCCGGGTGACCATCCTGCTGTCCGACCTGCGTGGCTTCACGGCGCTGGCCGAGCAGCATTCGGCGCTGGCCATGGTCGAGGCGCTGAACCGCTACCTCGCGCGCATGACGGAGATCATCCTGCGCTGGGGCGGCTCCATCGACAAGTTCATGGGCGACGCGATCATGGTGCTGTTCGGCGCGCCCGATGCGCTGGAGGACGACATCGTCTCGGCCATCGCCTGCGCCATCGAGATGCAGATCGCCATGGACGAGATCAACGCCGACAACCGGCAGCACGGCATGGCGCCCTGGTTCATGGGCATCGGCATCAACACCGGCGAGGTGGTGGCGGGGCAGCTGGGCTCGCGCCTGCACAGCGAATACACGGTGATCGGCGACCAGGTCAACCTGGCCTCGCGCATCGAGGCGCACAGCCTGCGCGGGCAGATCCTGCTCTCCGAGGCGACCTGGCAGCAGGCGCAGGGCTTCATCGAGACGGGCGATGTCAACGAGGTCAGCGTCAAGGGCAAGCGCGACACCGTGCGCATGTACGAACTGCAGGCCACGCAGCGCCCGCACCGGCTGGTGGCGCCCAAGCGCGAGATCCGCAACAGCCCGCGCGTGGAGGTGGACATGCCGCTGGTGTTCCGCCAGCTCAAGGGCAAGGCGGTGGGCGCGCGCCAACTCGACGGCCGCATCACCGACCTCAGCTACGGCGGCATGTTCGTGCGCAGCGCCGTGGCGCTGCAGGCCTTCGACGACATCTGCTTCGCGCTGTCGCTGTCGATGATGGGCCGCGAGCTGACCGAGATCTACGCCAAGGTGCTGCGCGTGGTGCCGCAGGCCGACGGGCAGTACGGCTACCCGGTGGAGTTCACGGCCATCGAGGCCAAGGCCCAGCAGTCGATCAAGGAGTTCGTTCGACGGCATCGTCGAACTCGGCCGGCCTTAGAACGTGAACACGGCGTTCAGGCGGCGGCCTGGCGTGCGGCCGCCTGGCGCACGAAGATCGGCGAGGCGGTGCTGGCCATGGCCAGTTCGCCGGCCGCCTGGTTCAGCGCCGCGCCCAGTTCCAGCATGCGCGGCGCGGTCAGCCGGATCGCCGGGCCGGCGATGGTGATCACGCCGATGGTGTCCTCGCCGCGCCGCTGCACCGGCGCCGCCATGGCGTTCATGCCGGGCGCGTAGACCTCCTCGATCAGCGAGAAGCCGCGTGCGCGGTCTTCCTGCAGCACCTGCTCCAGCGCCTTCCAGGTGGTGGGCGCGCGCGGGCCGAAGGCGGCCGGCTCGCCGAAGCCCTGCTTGACGACGAGTTCCAGCGCCCGCTCCTCCGACAGCGTCATGAGCCAGGCGTGGCCGCCGGCGCTGCACGACAGGCGCAGGTCGATGCCCATGTCGGGGTCGTAGCGCAGGCCGAAGCGCGCGCCCTGCGCCTTGGCCGGACGAAGGTCAGCCGGTCGCCGTCCACGATGGCCAGGCGCACCAGCTCGCCCGACACGTCGGCCAGCCGGTCGATGATGGGCTGGGCGATGTCCACGATGCCCGAGCCGCCCAGGTAGGACAGGCCCAGCGCGGCCAGCTTGGTGGTCAGCGCGTAGTCGCCGTGGTCGCGCATCTGGCGCACGTAGCCGCAGCGCACCAGCTCGGTCAGCACCCGGTGGCAGGCCGACAGCGGGGAGTTCCAGCGGGCCTGCGCGACGGCCGACAAGGCCTTGCCTTCGGGGCGCGCGGCCAGGTATTCGAGGACGGACAGGGAACGTTCCAGGGGGCTGCTCATGGGCCGGGATTGTCAACCCGAAGCCGGACCGGTCCCCGCGCGCGGCGTCCTGTATCCAGCGGCTCGCTCGGCCGAACTGCGTACAGGTTTACCCCAGGTGCCAAAGCCGGAGTGGCACGTAATATGGAAACTTATTCCACATGGAAATTGTTTCTATGTTTAAGGCGTGCATTCCCGCACGACCCGGGGACGGCGCTGCCGTGCAGGCGCGCCGTGCCGGCTGCCATTTTCACAACCACCGGAGACCTCGCATGCGCCTTGCGCTCTTGCCTTCCCTGATCATGACGCTGGGCGTCCTGGCGGCCGCGCCGCCGGCCCAGGCCCAACCCGCCTCCCAGTCGCCCGGCTGCTGCACGGCGACCACGCGCGACGTCGAGAAGGTCGGCGGCAACCTGGGCAACCAGAACTACTCGGCGCTGCGCCAGATCAACAAGGCCAACGTCAAGCAGCTCGGCGCGATCTGGCTCAACAACATCGAGGGCGGCATCACCACCGGCACCAACCAGAGCACGACCATCGTCAAGGACGGCGTGATCTACATCGAGTCGGCCCTGGGCCGGGTGCACGCGGTCGACGGCGTGACGGGCCAGACCAAGTGGGTCTACCCCGGCAAGGGCACGATCACGCGGCGCGGCCCGGCGGTCGGGCAGGGCATGGTCTACACCATCGCCACCGGCAACACCGTGGTGGCGCTGAACAAGGACACCGGCCAGGTGGTCTGGGAGAAGCAGATCAACGGCTACGGCAACATGGCCAAGGTCGGCGTGGTCTACCACGACGGCATGCTCTACCTCGGCACCAACGACGGCACGCGCGGCGCCGCGCTGGCCGTGGACGCCGGCACAGGCGAGCTCAAGTGGTATTTCTTCGGCATCCCCGGCCCCGGCGAGTTCGGCTACGACACCTGGGGCGGCGGCCCGCAGAGCGGTGCCACGCCCTGGATCCATCCGGCCGTCGATCCCGAGCTGAACCTGGTCTACTGGACCTTCGGCAACGCGCGCGGCGGCTCCTCGCAGGACGGCTCGCAGCGTCCGCGGCCAGAACCTGTTCGCCAACTCCATCGTCGCCACCGACGCCAAGACCGGCGCCTACAAGTGGCACTTCCAGTCCGTGCACCACGACATCTGGGACATGGACAACGTCAACGCGCCCGTGCTGGCGGACGTGACCGTCAAGGGCCAGCCGCGCAAGGCCGTCATCTACGGCAGCAAGACGGCCATGTGGTACATCCTGGACCGCACCGACGGCACGCCGCTGATCGGCATCGACGAGAAACCCGTGCCGCAGGACGCGCGCCAGAACACCTGGCCCGACGCAGCCCTATCCGCGCGGCGACGCCTGGATGCCGCTCTGCGTGACCGACAGCGGCCCGGCCCGCGCCGTGCCCAACTTCAAGACGCGGCTGCCTGTACGCCGCGCACTGGGACGAGCCGGTGCTGTCCATCCCCGGCCAGGGCGGCGGCGGCGACTGGAGCCATGTGTCCTTCAGCCACAGCACCAAGCTGGTCTACACCGGCTTCGGCTACGTGAGCTCGGCGCACTCGCTGACCGAGGCCAGCAACGGCCTGCGCCCGCTGGGCACCGAGATGACGGGTGGCATCGTCGCCATCGACCCGGCCACCAACAAGATCCGCTGGAAGAAGGACATGCCGTACTCGCTCGCGCACGGCAACGGCATCCTGACCACGGCCTCGGACCTGCTGTTCATCGGCCAGCCCGACGGCAACCTGCTGGGCATGGACGCGCTGAACGGCCGCGAGCTGTGGCGCTTCCAGACCGGCGCGGCCATCAGCGCCAGCCCCATCACCTACGAGGTCAACGGCGAGCAGTACATGGCCATCTACGCCGGCGGCACCGGCATCCCCTACGGCGACTCGGCCCAGCGCGGCGACCACCTGTGGGCCTTCAAGATCGGCGGCACCGTGCCGCAGGCGGCCGAGCCGACCAAGCCCGTCATCCGCCGGCCGATCTCGGCCGCCGCGGTGGAGGGCAGCACGGTCGACAACACCGTCACGCTGGCGCGGCAGTGGACCGGCGGCCAGGTCGGCGGGGCCGAAGCCGGCGGCGTGAACGCCATGGCGCCGCAGCACCTGCGCGTGCCGGTGGGCACCACGGTGACCTTCCACAACCCGGCCACCAACGCCAAGCCGCACTGCGCCACGCAGTTCTTCGAAGGCCTGTTCAACGCCGGTCCGCTGGCCCCGGGCCAGTCGTTCCAGTACACGTTCAGCGAACGCGGCGAGTACTTCTACAACGACTGCACCGATCCGCGCTCGACCGGCAAGGTCGTCGTCTACTGAGCCCGCCCCTGGCCGCGCCGCCCGCCGCGGCGCGGCCTTCTCTTTCGCTTCCACCGGAGACATGACTTGACCCACCGCATCACCTCGCTCGGCCTGGCCCTGGCCCTCACCTTCGGCGCTGCCGCCAGCCAGGCGGCCGTCGCCCGTTTCGACACCACCAGCTTCAGCTACAGCGTTTCCAGCGGTGCGCTGAACTGGTCCACCGGCGACCAGTACCAGCGCCTGGACACCGAGGCGGCCTCCGGCGGCGGCACGCTGGGCTACGACAGCGCCGCCAACGACTGGAGCAACTGGACCAGCCAGGCCCTGGCGGCCTCCACGGTCTACGCCAGCGCCTCGGCCGCCACCGGCACGCAGACGCTGCAGGGCAGCGCCCTGGCCAGCCGCACCGACCTGCTGCCCATCGACCTGCCGTCCCACGCCAGCCGCGCCTACGCCAACCAGTCCGGCGTGTTCAGCCTGACCGAGGACGGCACCGTGACCTTCAGCATCGGCTGGCGCATCGAGGTGCAGGGCGATGCGTCCAACCCGCTGGCCGACTACGGCCAGGCCGTGATGGCGCTGATGGCCGGTGCCTACGACGGCAGCACGGCCACCTCGCTGAACGAGGAACTGTTCTCGTTCGATGCCGTGAGCGGCATGGCCGTGGCCAGCGGCACCTGGGTGTTCGAGGTCGCGCTGCTGGCCGGCCAGCTGGGCTACTACGACCTGACCGGCACGGCCAGCGCCGAAGCCAGCGCCCAGGGCCCCAGCGAAGTCCCCGAGCCCGGCAGCCTGGCGCTGCTCGGTGCCGGCCTCGCGGCGCTGCTCGGCCTGCGCCGCCGCCGCGCCTGAAGCGCGACGGCCCCCGGGCCTGCGGGCACGGGGGCCGTTGCGGCGCACAGGCCCGGCGACGCCGGGCCTGGTGCTTCAGGCCTTCGGGCGGCGTGCGCGGCGCGACCAGCCCAGTCCGGCCAGGCCGGCCAGCAGCAGCGCGACGCTGGCCGGCTCGGGCACGTCGTTGACCAGGGTCAGCGTCAGGCTGCCCAGGTTCACGTAGCCGTCGTATTCCTTGCTGATGGACAGGTTCAGCACGCCGTCCTGCAGCAGTGCCAGATCGGCGCCCGTGAAGGTGTAGCTGAAGGCGGTGGGCGGGCTCACCTCGCTGTTGGTCGCGCAGTCGTCCCACAGCGAGCAATAGGCCATTTCCACGCCGTCGCCGTAGACGAACACCTCGGTCGTGGTGTTCGAAAAGCCGTTGCCGAAGGTGCCGCTCAACGTGGCCGACAGGATATTGCCGGCGGTCGAGAAATTGAATTGGCCGACATTCAGGCCCAACGGCCAGGATCCCCAGACGTCGTCGCCGGTACTGAAATCGGCCAGGGTACTGGTGACCACGCCGGCCTGTGCCGAGGCGGCACCCGCCGCCAGCAATCCGGCGGCGAGCAGCTTTTTCATTCTGGAAAAACGCATAAACACTCCAAGTCGTTGAATCTACAAGGCCCCCTTCGTCCCAACCCATTGTCAAGACACAAAAAACTGGTGGCATGCGAGTCTAGTAGGCTCTTGTGGAAGATCTTTCCATGCTTCCCCTCTTGACGTTCGCAAGCTTTTGCAACAGGATTGGAAAACTATTCCACATGCTTTGATTCGACGAAATCAGGCGAATAACGAAAGGGGGAGACATATTCGTCCAGTCCAGATGCACGGCACCTGAGCGACCAGCCGGGTGCTGAAGATTCGCCGATCCGAACGGCGCAGCTTCGTTTTCTCATTTCTCTTGAAGGATTAACTCCATGCATCGAAGAATCGATGGCAGTGGCGGCCGCCGCATGCTCGCCTGCGCCGTGGCGCTGGCCGGTGCGGGCCTGTCGTCCGCGGCCCTGGCCCAGCAGGGGGCGCCCGCGCCGGGCAGCCTCGACACCCAGTACAACGCCTGCCGCGGCACCAACCCCAATTGCTACAACGACTGGGGCGCGTTCGCCAACACGCCCAACAAGGTGCTGATCTACTCGCGCACGGCCGGCCCGCGCCATGCCAACCTGGGCCCGGCGCTGGCGGCCGGCCTGAACCCGCCGCTGGTGGCGGCCAACGCCGTGCAGAACGGGCTGATCCGGCTGCTGGCGGCCGAGGGCATCCAGGCCGACTGGACCGAGGACGTCGCGCGCATGACCAGCCTGAACGGCTACAAAGCCATCATCTTCGCGAGCCCCACGCGCGACGCGCTGTGGGACCACGCCAAGAGCGCCGCCGGCGGCACGCAGCTGGATGCGGCACGCCACGCGCTGCGCCAGTACATGCGCCGCGGCGGCGGCTTCGTGGGCATCCACAACGCGTTCGGCACCGAATACAACTGGCCCTACTACGAGGGCCTGCTGGGCAACGCCAACTTCTACGACCACGGCGCCAACCAGAACGGCACCGTGCGCATCGTCAACAAGAACGACAGCTCGACGTCGATGCTGCCGGCCAGCTTCGCGTTCAAGGACGAGTGGTACACGCTGATGCCGTACCCGACCAACGTGAAGTTCCTGGCCGTGGTGGACACCAACTCGCTGGCCACCAAGCGCAGCACGCACCCGGGCCACGGCAAGTTCCATCCCGTGTCCTGGTGCCAGTACTACGACGGCGGCCGCTCCTGGGTGACCACGCTGGGCCACGACGCCGGCGCCTTCGCGCAGGACACCTCCACCTTCCCGGGCGCGGCCGAGTTCCGAGAAGCACATCGTCGCCGGCATCAAGTCGGCCATGGGCCTGGTGCCCTTCTGCAAATGAGCACGCCCCGTCCGGCCTAACCCTCTTCGTTCCAAGGAAACACCATGTCCCGTACTTCCCGCGCCCTCGGCGTCGCCGCCGCCCTGTTCCTGGCCGGCACCGCCCAGGCCCAGACCGGCGCCCCCGCCCCCGGCAGCCTGGACCCCTACTACAAGGTCTGCCGCGGCACCGACCCCGCCTGCTACAACGACTGGGGTGCGTTCGCCAGCACACCCAACAAGGTGCTGATCTACTCGCGCACGGCCGGCCCGCGCCATGCCAACCTGGGCCCGGCGCTGGCGGCCGGCCTGAACCCGCCGCTGGTGGCGGCCAATGCCGTGCAGAACGGGCTGATCCGCCTGCTGGCGGCCGAGGGCATCCAGGCCGACTGGACCGAGGATGTCGCGCGCATGACCAGCCTGAACGGCTACAAGGCCATCATCTTCGCGAGCCCCACGCGCGACGCGCTGTGGGACCACGCCAAGACCGCGTCGGGCGGCACGCAGCTGGACGCCGCGCGCCACGCGCTGCGCCAGTACATGCGCCGCGGCGGCGGCTTCGTAGGCATCCACAACGCGTTCGGCACCGAATACAACTGGCCCTACTACGAGGGCCTGCTGGGCAACGCCAACTTCTACGACCACGGCGCCAACCAGGACGGCACGGTGCAGGTGGTCAACAAGAACGACGCCTCGACCGAGATGCTGCCCGACAGCTTCGGCTTCAAGGACGAGTGGTACACGCTGATGCCGTTCCCGACCAACGTGAAGTTCCTGATGACCGTGGACACCAACTCGCTGGCCACCAAGCGCGGCACGCACCCGGGCCATGGCAGCTTCCACCCCGTATCCTGGTGCCAGTACTACGACGGCGGCCGCTCCTGGGTGACCACGCTGGGCCACGACGCCGGCGCCTTCGCCGAGGACACCTCGACCTTCCGCGGCGCCGCCGAATTCCAGAAGCACATCGTCGCCGGCATCAAGTCGGCCATGGGTCTGGTGCCGTTCTGCCGTTGAGCATGGCCGGGCGAGCTTCCTCCTGGCGCCATCGCCTGGCCGTGCTGGCGGCCGGCTTCGCCGTGCTGCATGGCGCGGCGCAGACCGAGCCTGTGCCGCTGCACCATCCCGGCAGCATGGCCACGCTGCCCGATGGCACGCTGCTGCTGGCGGCCGATGCCGGCGACGGGCATGGCACGGAGCTGTGGGCCGTCGGCGCCCGGGACGGCAGCCGCCGCCTCGTGCGCGACATCCGGCCGGGCCCGCTGGGCGCGCACCCGAGCGGGCTCACGCTGTGGCGCGGCCACGTCTATTTCGCGGCCGACGACGGCCAGCGCGGCCTGGAGCTGTGGCGCAGCGACGGCACCGAGGCCGGCACCACGCGCGTGGCCGACCTGAACCCCGGCCCCGAGGGCTCGCTGCCCAACGGCTTCGTGGCCTTCGGCGATGCGCTGTACTTCTCGGCCGACGACGGGCGCCACGGCTTCGAGCTCTGGCGCACCCAGGGCACGGCCGAGACCACGGTGCTGGTGGCCGACATCCATCCCGGCGCGCCGGGCGGCCTGCCGCGCCAGCTCACGGTGCTCGGCGACGCGCTGCTGTTCAGCGCCAACGATCCCGAGGGCGGCACCGAGCTGTGGCGCAGCGACGGCACGGCCGCCGGCACCCGCCGCGTGCTGGACATCCGTGCCGGCGGCGATGCCAACCCCGAGCAGCTCACGCGCGTGGGCGCCACGCTGTTCTTCACGGCCGACGACGGCCACCACGGCCGCGAGCTCTGGCGCAGCGATGGCACCGCCGCGGGCACGCAGCTGGTGCGCGACATCCGGCCCGGCCGCGACAGCGCGCAACCGCGCCACCTCGTGCAGGCCGGCCGCTGGCTCTGGTTCGCGGCCGACGACGGCCGCCACGGCATCGAGCTGTGGCGCAGCGACGGCAGCGCCGAGGGCACGGCCCTGGTGGCCGACATCCGCCCCGGCCCGGCCAATGCGCTGCCCAGCCACCTCACCGCGCTGGGCGAGCAGGTGGTCTTTGCGGCCTACGACGGGGTGCACGGCGTGGAGCCCTGGATCAGCGACGGCACGGCCGAGGGCACGCGGCTGCTCGCCGACATCCACCCCGGCCCCGGCCACTCCAACGCCTGGGCGTTCACGCGGCTGGACGGGCGCATCGTGTTCGCGGCCGACGACGGCCGCCATGGCATGGAGGTCTGGCAGACGCGCGGCGCGCCGCAGGACGTGCAATTGCTGCGCGACGAGCGGGCCGGCGCGGCCGGCGCCTTCCCGCGCGGCTTCGTCGCGCTGGGCGATCGCATCGCCTTCGTGGCCGAGGCCGCCGATGGTGCGACCTACCTCGCGCTCGACGGGCCGGCGGGGCGGAACTGCGGCAGCGCCGACAGCGGCACCGTGGGCAGTGCGCCGGGCGCGGGCGGCTGCGTGGCCTCGGCGCCGTCTTCCTCGGCCACGCGGTAGACGAAGCGCCAGTCGGAAAGCTGGGCGGCGTCCTCGAAGGCCGTGTCGAAGCGGCCGAAGCCCTGGCGCTTGAG
The DNA here is from genome assembly GCA_049840715.1 of Pseudorhodoferax sp. Classification (GTDB taxonomy): domain Bacteria; phylum Pseudomonadota; class Gammaproteobacteria; order Burkholderiales; family Burkholderiaceae_C; genus Pseudorhodoferax. The sequence continues at coordinate 21,568 of JASGJO010000028.1, read as the reverse complement.
CGGCACGGCGGTCGAGCGGCTGTGCACGCCCAGGATGCCGCCGCCCGGCGCCGGCACCAGCACCCAGTCGCCACCCGTCACCGGGTCCAGGTAGACGCGGCGCAGGTGCCGGCGCACGCCGGGCCAGCGCCGGTCCAGCAGCAGATCGTCCAGCCGCTGCGGAAAGCGGTGCTGCTGGCCCAGCGGCACCTCCTCGTAGTAGCGCTTGATCGCCGCGCGGATCTGGTCGCCCGCGAACAGCAGTTCGGCCTCGCGCTCGCGCTGCGCGTGCACGCTCCACAGGCTGCCCGTGGCGGCCAGGCCCGCGCCCAGCAGCGCCACGGCCAACAGCAGGCCGACGTAGGTGAAGCCGCGCTGCTGCTTCATAGCGCGGACAGCTCGGTGCCGCCGCGCGTCTTGCCCGGCGCGCCGCTGCGCACGTCGTACACGCGGCCCGGCGCGGCGCGGCCGTCGGCGGCGGCCGGCGGCGGCACGAAGATCCAGCTCTCGGTGCTGTCGGTGTAGGGGTCCACCGGCAGTGCGCGCAGGTAGCGCCGGCGCACCAGCTCGGCCAGGTCATCCGGGTAGCGGCCGGTGTCGGCGTAGAACTTGTCGATGTTGTCGCGCATGACCGCGAGCGACTGGCGCAGCGCGTTCTCGCGCGCATGCTCGACCGCGCCGAAGTAGCGCGGCGCGGCCACCGACAGCAGCGTGGCCAGGATGGCCATGACCACCAGCAGTTCGACCAGCGTGAAGCCGCGCGGCGTCCGGCGCATGGCTACCACTCCCGGTACGGGCGGCCGTTCAGGCCCGTGCGGTCCGACAGCGAATGCACGTCGTACACGTCCTTGCCGGGCTGCGGCTGGTCGGCCGGCGAAGCGTAGCTGCGCAGGCCCCAGGTCTGGGCCGCCGGCACGCTGCCCTCGCCCGTGAAGAAGGGGTCCGGCGGCACGCGGCGCAGGAAGCGCAGGGGCCGGCCCAGCGGGTCGCGCGCGTTGGCGGCGCCGTCCACCAGGGCCTGCAGCGTGGGCGGGTAGCCGGTGGCGTCGGCCGCGCGCGGCACGCTGCCGGCCTCGGTCGCGCGCTTGTAGTCGTCGATGGCCTGGCGGATCTGGCGCAGCGCGCTGCGCAGCTCGGCCTCCTTGTTGCGCTGCACGGCCAGCTCGGCCAGCGGCAGGGCCATGGCGGCCAGCACGCCGACGATGGCCACCGTGACCACCAGCTCGACCAGCGTGAAGCCCCGTTGCTTCATCGGGCCACGATGCCGATCTGCACCGGCGGCGGCGCTTGCACCGGCAGGTTGGCGCTGGCCACGTCGAAGCCGATCTCGGCCTGCCCCGGCGCCTTGGCCAGTACGCGCATGCGCAGCGTGGCCGGCGGCGCGGCCACGCCGGCCATGCCCGAGGAGGCCAGTTCCACGCTGGCATCGCCCGTGCCGCCCACGGGCGCCAGCAGGGCCGGGTCGTAGCGCAGCTGCACGCGCGTGCTGATGGCCTGGTTGCCGTCGGGCAGCGAAAGCTGCACGCTGAATTCCTCGCCGATGCCGACCTGCGCCGGCACCTGCACGCCGAGCGCGGCCGGGGCTTCGGCCGCCGGTGCGGCCGCCGCCGCGCGGCCGGCCGGCGTGGCCGTGGCCGCCGCGGACGGCGGCGTCAGCGCCATGGACGTGCCGTCGCGAAAGCGCAGCGGCACGCGGCCCGGCACGGCCTCGGTGCCCGAGGCGAACTGGCTCTCCACGGTCTCGGGCCGGCGCACGTTGCGCAGCACGCGCGGCGTGACCAGCAGCACGATCTCGGTCTTGGCCACGGTCTGGTCGTTGTTGCGGAACAGCCGGCCCAGCACCGGCAGTTCTGCCGCGCCGGGCAGCTTGGCCATGCTCTGGCGGTCCTCGTTGTTGATGAGGCCGGCCAGCACCTGGGTCTCGCCGTCGCGCAGGCGCAGCGTGGTGGTGGCGTTGCGCGTGCCCAGCCGGTAGGCCACCGTGCCCGAGATGTTGAGCTGCGACAGGATGTTGGACACCTCCAGCTGCACCTTGATGGCGACCTCGTCCTCCAGGTAGACGTTGGGTTCCACGTCCAGCTTGAGGCCGGTCTCCAGGTAGCTCACGGCCGAGGACACGCCCACGTTGGCGGTCGAGGTGGTGGTGATCACGGGCACCTTCTCGCCGATGTGGACCTTGGCCTTCTCGCGGTTGCGCACGCGGATGCGCGGGTTGGCCAGCAGGTTGGCGCCGCCGTCGGTCTGGCGCAGGTTCAGGATCAGGAGCGGGTTGGCGGTGTAGGCGCGCAGGCCGCCGCTGCCCAGCTCCACCAGGCCGTCCGAGGTGCCGGTGCCGGGGATGCGGCCGACGATCTGCTCGGGAAAGCGCAGGCCGATCTCCTGCGCCACGCTGGAGGCGATCTCCAGCACCTCCAGTTCCAGCATCACCTCGGGCTCGCCCAGGTCCTGCGTGGCCACCAGCTGCTCGGCCAGGCGGACGGCCTCGGGCGTGTCGCGCATGATGACCAGGTTGAGCCGCTCGTCCACGAACAGGTCGCGTGTCTTGACCAGCGCGCGGATCATCGCCGCCGTCTGCTTGGCGTCGGCGTTGGCCAGGTAGAAGCTGCGCATCACCAGCTCCTGGTACTCGCGCTGCTTGGCGGGGGTGTTGGGGTAGACGATCAGCGTGTTGTCGTTGAGCAGCTTGCGTTCGAGCTGGTTGGTCTGCAGCAGCACGCCCAGCACGTCGTACAGGCTGGTGTCGCGCACGAAGATGGTGGTGCGCTGGTCGCCCTTGACGTCCTTGTCGAGCACGAAGTTGAGCCCGCCGTGGTTGGACAGGATCTCGAAGATGGTGGCCAGCGGCACGTCGCGCAGCTCCAGCGTGAGGCGGCGCGCCATGGCCTGGCGCAGCTGCGGCTCCTTCTGCGCGAGCAGGCGGCGGCGCTCGCCCACGCCGCGCACCACGGCCTCGGCGCCGCGCTGGCGCGAGTCGCGCGCGAGCACGCCGCGCGCGGCGCGGTCGGCGCCGTCCAGGTCGCCGGCGGCCAGCAGGCGCTCGGCCTCGGCCACGGCCAGGCGGTGCGCGCGGTCCGTCCGCACGGCCTGGATGCCGCCCTGCGCCGCCACCGAGGCCGGATCGATGCGCAGCGCGGTGCGGTAGCGCTCCTCGGCGCCGTCCAGCAGGCCGGCCGCGCGCGCGGCGTCGGCGTCGCGCAGGTAGACGCCGACCACCGCGTCGCGCTGCAGCACGTAGGCGTTGTAGGCGTTGGGGTCCAGCGGCGGCGTGCGCGCGGCGCGCTCCAGCTGCGCCAGCCCGGCCTCCACCTGGCCGGCCGCGATCAGCTGCTGGGCCGACTGCACGCTGGCTTCGCGCGGTGTGGCGCAGGCGGCCAGCAGCGCCAGCAGCGCGAGCGCGGGCCAGCGCCAGGGCGTCGTTTGGGCGGGCGCGCCATGTGCGCGGTCGGGCGATGTCACTAGTTCTGCTCCTCGGTGTCGGCCGCGGCGGGGGCCGGCCCGGCCGCTGGCGCGCTGGCGTTCTGGCCGGCCACCAGGGCCAGCGCATGGCGGGTGCCGGTCGGCACATGCAGCAGACGCAGCTCGCGCTCGCCGATGTGCTCGACCAGGTAGTCGGGTGTCAGGCGCCGGCCGGCCACGGCCGCGAGCTGGCGCGGGCCGTGCGCGAGGAACACGGTGCTCGTGCCGTCCTCGGTCCAGCGGCCCAGGAAGCGGAAGGGCAGAGCCGGGGCGGCGGCCAGGGTCGGCGCGGGGGCCGCCACGGGCGCGGGCGGCGGCGCGGCAGCGGCGGCCTGCGCCGCGGCCGTCGCCGGCGCCAGCGCCGGGTCGCCGAAGGGGTTGCGGCCGGCGCCGCCGTAGGGGCGTTGCGGCAGGGCCAGCGCGGCCGCGGGCAAGGGGGCCGCGGCCGCGGCGCGGGCCGGCGCGCTCGCGGCCGGCGCTTCGGCCGCGTCCTGCGGCTGCACGGCCAGCATCGCCGCGCCCGTGAGCAGGGCGGCCAAGCCGTAGAGCATCCAGCGCTGGCGGGGCGACAAGGCCATGGTTCAGCGGCGCAGGTAGAGCGACAGCCGCAGGTCGGCCTCGAGCGTGGCGTCGGCCGCGCGGCGGAACTGCACGTCGTCGAGCGCGACGAAGGCGTTGTGTTCCAGCAGCCGGCCCAGGAAGCCGCGCAGCTGCGCATAGTCGCCCGCGGTGCGCAGCGCGATGCGGTAGCGCGCCAGGCGCGGGTCGTCGCTGCGCTGCTCCAGCCGGTACTCGGCCGCGCGCAGCGGCACGCCGGCTTCGCGCGCGGCGCTGTCGACGGCGGCCAGCGCCTCGGCCAGCGCGTCCAGCGGCGGGAAGGCCGCGTGGAACCGCGCCAGCTGCGCGGCCGGCGCCGCCTGCGCGGCATCGGCGCGCGGCGCCGGCGGCACCACGGCCGCGAGCGCGGCCCGCTCGGCGCGCAGCGGGGCCACCAGCGCCAGTTCCGCGGCCGCCGCCAGCGCCAGCAGCAGCAGGCCGGCCAGGGCCAGGCGGCCGGCCGTCACGGCCCCTCCCATTCGGCGGTCAGCGTGAAGCGCAGCGCCGGCGTGGCCGCATCCTCCTGCAGCGCGTGCTCCACCAGCAGCACCTGGCGAAAGCCGGGCTGCCGTTCGAGCCGCGCCATGTAGGCCAGCACCTGGGCCAGGTCCGTGGCCTGGCCGCCCAGGCGCGCGCGCCGGCTGCCGCCCTCGGGCTGCAACGCGGTCAGGAAGACGCCGGGCACGTCGACCGCTTCGAGCGCGCGGAACCAGGCATCCCAGGGCACGGCCAGCGCGGCGGCGACGGCCTGCGCGGCCGCGGTCTCGGCCGCCAGCGCAGGCGGCACGGCCCTGGCCGCTGTGGCGGCCTGCGGCTGCAGCCGCGCGCGTGCGGCGGCCTGTGCATCGGCGGCCTGGCCGTGGCGCAGGCCCACCAGCGCGCAGGCCGCCAGGCCCAGCGCCAGCACGCCGTGGCCCCACCAGCGGGACCAGGGCGAGGGCGGCAGGAACTCGAGCTCGGGTGCGCGCATGGCCATGTCAGATGCCGTCCCCGGTCAGCGCGAGATGCTCGGCCTGCCACCCGGGCAGGTCCGGCGGCGCGAACGGGCCGGCCGCTGCCATGCCCTGCCAGGCCACGTGCACCAGCGGCAGCCCGGCCGGCTCCAGGCCGTCGAGCAGCGCGCAGCGCGCGAGCCAGGGCGCCAGTGCCGCCGGGCCCTGTGCGGCATCCAAGGGCAGGCTGCGCAGGCTCTGCCAGCCCTGCGCCGGATCGATGCGCGCCAGCAGTGCGCCGTCGGCCTCGGTGACCAGCAGCCAGGACGGCCGGCCGGCCAGCTGCGGCCAGGCGTGGGCGGCGGCCAGCGCCAGCAGCGGGCGCACCGACACGGCGCGCAGCCCGGCCTGCAGCGCCTGCTGCCGCAGGCGCGCGAGCCAGCCCGCGTCGAGCGCGGCGGCGGGCATGCCGGGGCCGGCCGCGCCGTCCACGGCCAGATCCCAGCCCTCCACCGCGTCGCCATGGACGCCGCGCAGCAGTTCGCGCGCGGCCACGCGGCGCTCGGCCGGGCCGCGCAGCGCGCGGCCGTCCGGCAGCAGCGTGCTGCGCACGAAGCGGTTGGACAGCACGATGCGCGCCCGCGCGCGGCGCGGCCCGGCCTGGGCCGCCAGGGCGGCCAGCGCCTGCAGCACCGCGTCGGCACCGCCGGCGGCGACGGCCTGCTGGTGCCGCTCCGGCGGCCGCCAGCCGCGCCGGCGCAGCGCCAGGCCCACCTGCGAGGGCGCCAGCCAGACGGCGGCCCGTTCACGCCACGGCAGTGGTGACACGGTCCACCTCCTCGAGGCTGGTCGCGCCCGCGCGCAACAGGTCCAGCGCGGCCTCGCGCAGCAGCCGCGTGCCGTTGCGGCGTGCGGTCTCCTTGAGCAGGCGCACGGGCTGGCGCGTGATGATGAGTTCGGCCAGTTCGTCGGTCATCACGAGGATCTCGGCGATGGCCACGCGGCCCAGGTAGCCGGTGGCGCGGCACTGGCCGCAGCCGCGCCCGGCCATGAAGCGGAAGGCCGAGAGATCCTCGCCGGCCAGGCCCGCGTCGGCCAGCCGCTCGGCCCCGGGCGCGACCGGCACGCTGCAGTGCGGGCAGTTGCGCCGCACCAGGCGCTGCGCCACGATGCCGTTCAGCGCGGCCGTGAAGCTGTAGGCGTCGATGCCCATGTGGGCGAAGCGGCCCAGCACGTCGAACACGTTGTTGGCGTGCACGGTGGTGAACACCAGGTGGCCGGTCAGCGCGGCCTGGATCGCGATCTGCGCGGTCTCGGCGTCGCGGATCTCGCCGACCATCACGCGGTCGGGGTCGTGCCGCAGGATGGAGCGCAGGCCGCGCGCGAAGGTCAGGCCCTTCTTCTCGTTGACGGGGATCTGCAGCACGCCGGTCAGCTGGTACTCCACCGGGTCCTCGATGGTCACGATCTTCTCGTGGCCGTGGTGGATCTCCGTGATCGCGGCGTACAGCGTGGTGGTCTTGCCGCTGCCGGTGGGGCCGGTCACGAGCAGCATGCCGTGCGGCTCGCCGGCCAGGCGGCGGATGGTGCGGCGCTCGGGCGCGCCGAAGCCCAGGCTGTCCAGCGTGAGGCCGCGCGCGGCGTCGGCCAGCTGCTGCTTGTCCAGGATGCGCAGCACCGCGTCCTCGCCGAAGATGGACGGCATGATGGACACGCGCAGGTCGATCTCGCGGCCGCGCACGGCCACCGTGAAGCGCCCGTCCTGCGGGATGCGGCGTTCGGCGATGTCCAGCGCGGCCATGACCTTGATGCGCGAGATCACCTGTTCGGCCAGTTCCTGGCCCGCGTCGCTGCGCACGGCCACCAGCACGCCGTCGATGCGGTACTTGATGGCCAGGCCGCCGGCGCCGGTTTCCAGGTGGATGTCCGAGGCGTTGGCCTTGAGCGCGTCGTACAGCGTGGAGCGCACCAGGCGCACCACGGCGCTGCCGCCCTCGGCGATGCTTTGCAGCGACAGGTCCTCGGCCGCGCTGCCGGCGCTGGCCGCGGTGCCGCCGGCGATCTGCAGCTGCTCCAGCGCCGACAGCCCTTCCTCGTGCCGCGCCAGCCAGGCCGCGATGTCGCCGCCGTGCGCGAGCACCCAGCGCGCCGGCTGGCCCAGGGCGTGTTCGGCCCGTGCGCAGCGCCGGTCGTCGAAGGGGTCGCCCAGCACCAGCTGCAGGGCGCCGGCGCCGTCGCGCAGGGCCAGCACCTGCAGCGCGTGGCAGTCGGCGAAGGGCAGGGCGTCGAAGGCCGGCTGCCAGGCATGCAGGTCGGCGATGCGCGCCAGCGGGTAGTGCAGGCTTTGTGCGAGCCGCGCGGCGAAGCGCTCGGGGGCGTCGCCGGACAGCTCCTCGAGCATGTGCACGACCGCGGCGCCTCGCTCGGCGGCCAGCCGGCGCGCCTCGGCGATCTCGCCTGCGGTGAAGGCTGGCAGGGGCAGCGCAGCGCTCATCCCAGGCTCCCCGCCAGCTCGAAGATCGGCAGGTACATCAGGATCACGATGGCGCCGATGACCACGCCGATCACGGCCATCAGCACGGGCTCGAACAGCTTGGTGAACCACTCGATCCAGCGCGCCAGTTCCTCGTCGTGGAAGCCGGCGATGCGCTCCATCATGGCGGCCATGTCGCCGCTGTTCTCGCCCACGCGCAGCATGCGCGCGGCCACGGGCGTGGTCAGGCCCGCGGCGGCCATGGCGTCCGACAGCACGATGCCCTCGCGGACCTGCTGCGTGGCGCGCGCCAGGCCCTGCTGCATGTGCAGCGGCAGCAGGCCGGCGACCATGGCCAGCGCCGGCACGATGGGCGTGCCGCCGCGCAGCAGCATGCCCAGCGAGCGGTAGAAGCGCGCCAGGTGGTAGGTGGCCAGGCGGGCGCCCACGGCCGGGATGCGCGTGAGCAGCGCCACGCCGCGCGGCAGCAGCCGGCGCGCGGTGGCGGCCACGAGCACCGCGAGCGCGAGCGCCGCCGTGGCGATGGCCGCGCCATGCGCCTGCATGCCCTGGCCCCAGCGCAGCAGCAGCATCGACATCCAGGGCAGTTCGCGGCCCGATTCGGCGTAGATGCCGGAGAAGCGCGGCACCACGTAGCCGAGCAGGAACAGCACCACGAGGCCGCCCAGCCCCAGCAGCGCCACCGGATAGATCGAGGCCGACACCACCTTCTTGCGCACCAGGTCGAGCCGCTCGTGGTAGTTGACGTAGCGCGCCAGCGACTCGACCAGGTCGCCGCTGCGCTCGGAGGCCTGCACGGTGCTCACGTAGAGCACCGGGAAGGCCTGCGGCAGCGAGGCCAGCACGCGCGAGAACGACTGGCCTTCGAACATGCGCGCGCGCATGGCGGCCAGCACGGGGCGCACGTCGCCGCGGGTCTCCTTCTCGAGCAGCGTGTCCAGTGTCTCGGGGAGCGAGAGGCCGGCCTGCAGCAAGGCCATGAGTTCCAGCGTGAACTGCAGCAGCGGAAAGCGCGGCGCGCGGCGCAGCGCGGGCAGGCCGGGCAGGCCGGGCAGGCCACGCCGGGGCGCGGCCGACAGCACGGCCAGGCCCTGGGCGCGGGCGCGCTGCGTGGCCGTGGCCAGGTCGTCGGCCTCGACCGCCAGGCGCACCACGCCTTCGCCCGGGCGGAAGCCCCGCACATCGAACTGCATCGCGCGCGGCTCCCGCTACCAGCTGGTCACGTCGGCGGCGTCGCCGCTGCCGCCGACCTGGCCGTCCTTGCCCAGCGAGTACAGGTCGAACTCGCCGTGCTGGCCCGGCGACTTGTAGAGGTAGGGCCGGCCCCAGGGGTCGGGCGGCACGCCCTTTTGCAGGTAGGGGCCGTCCCAGCGCGCCACGCCGGTGGGGCGCGCGGTCAGCGCGGCCAGGCCTTGCTCGTCGCTGGGGTACTGGCCCACGTCGAGCCGGTAGGTGTTGAGCGCGCTGGTCAGCGCGGCGATCTGCGCCTGCGCGGCACGCACCTCGGACTTGCCGACCTGCGAGAAATAGCGCGGCGCCACGTAGGCGGCCAGCAGGCCGATGATGACCATGACGACCAGCAGTTCGAGCAGCGTGAAACCGCGGCGGCGGTGACGGTGGGCGGACATGCGTTCCTGTCTCCGGTGGGGGCGGCGGCCGGCGCGCGGACTCATCGCGGACCTCCCGCGCGGTGTGCCGGGACGTGCGCGGCCGCCGTGGCCAGCGCCAGTTCCTCGGCCGCGGCGAGCAGCGCGGCGCCGAGCTCCTGCATGCGCTGCGTGGTCAGGCGGATGGCGGGGCCGGCGATCGTGATCACGCCCGTGGCGGGCTCGCCGCGCCGGCGCACCGGCGCGGCCATGGCGCCCATGCCGGGCGCGTACATCTCGTGCATCTGCGACATGCCGCGCGCGCGGTCCTGCGCCAGCAGCGCGACCACGGCCTTCCAGCCGGTCGGCGCCTGCGGCCCGTAGTCGGCCGGATCGCCGAAGCCTTGCCGGACGATGAGTTCCAGCGCGCGCTCCTCGGACAGCGTCATGAGCCAGGCATGGCCGGCGGCGCTGCACGACAGCCGCACGTCCATGCCCATGTCGGGGTCGTAGCGCAGGCCGAAGCGCGCGCCCTGGGCCTTGGCCACGAAGGTCAGCCGGTCGCCGTCCACGATGGCCAGGCGCACGAGTTCGCCGCTGGTCTCGGCCAGCCGGTCGATGATGGGCTGGGCGCGCTCGACAATGCCCGAGCCGCCCAGGTAGGACAGGCCCAGGGCGGCCAGCTTGGTGGTCAGCGCGTAGTCGCCATGCTCGCGCGTCTGGCGCACGTAGCCGCAGCGCACCAGGTCGTTGAGCAGGCGGTGGCAGGCCGACAAGGGCAGCGCCAGTTCCTCGGCCATGGTCGACAGGGTCTTGCCCGTCGGCCGCAGCGCGAGGTATTCCAGGATGGTCAGGGAGCGTTCCAGCGTGCTTGCCATGCGCCGGATTGTTGAACGGAAGACGGTTCTTTTTCGGAAGGGTTTTCCTTAATGGAAAGTATTTCCTAATTCTTTAGGATCGCCGCATTCCACCACCGACCACCCGAGAGGAGCACCCGTGAATCCCTTGTTCCGCAGCGTCCTGGCCACGGCCGTGACCGCCGTTCTGGCCCTGTCCGCCACCGCCACCCTGGCCCAGGACATCCAGGAGCGCACCATCAAGTTCGGCCACCTGAACAACACCGACCATCCGGTGAGCTTGGGCGTCAAGCGCTTCGCCGAGCTGCTGGCGGCCAAGACCGGCGGCAAGTTCAAGGTGCAGGAGTTTCCGTCCAACCAGCTCGGCAACGAGATGCAGCAGCAGTCCGCGCTGCAGGGCGGCGTGCAGGAGATGTCGGCCCCGGCCACGACCTCGCTGGCCGGCATCGTCAAGGAGTTCGGCCTGGTGGACTTCCCGTTCGCGGTGTCCACCTTCGAGCAGGCCGATGCGCTGCTGGACGGCCCGCTGGGCCAGGCGCTGATCGCCAGGCTGCCCGAGAAGGGCCTGGTCGCGCTGGGCTACTGGGACCTGGGTTTCCGCAACGTGACCAACAGCAAGCGGCCCATCACCAAGGCCGAGGACCTGGAGGGCCTGAAGCTGCGCGTGATCCCGAACCCGGTGTTCCTGGAGTCGTTCAAGGCCTTCAAGGCCAACCCCGTGCCCATGCCCTTCGCCGAGCTGTATGGCGCGCTGGAGGCCAAGGCCGTGGACGGCCAGGAGAACCCCTTCGCCGTGATCCTGTCGAACAAGTTCTTCGAGGTGAACAAGTTCGTCAGCGCCACCAACCACGTGTACGCGGCCAACATCGTGCTGGTCAGCAAGCGCTTCTGGGACAGGCTCTCGCCGGCCGAGCAGAAGATCATGCACGAGGCCGCCGACGAGGCGCGCGGCTACCAGCGCCAGGTCAGCCGCGCGGCCGCGCAGAAGGCCGTGGGCGAGCTGCAGGCCAAGGGCATGCAGTACAACACCATCGCCCCGGCCGAGCAGGCGCGCATGGGGGCCGTCGTGAAGCCGGTGCTCGAGAAGTTCGCCGGCAGCTACGACCCGGCCATCGTCAAGCTCTACAACGACGAACTGGCCAAGGTCCGCAAGTGATCCCTCGACGTGCTCCGGAACAACAAGAAATGAAGATCCTCGTCCTGCACGGCCCCAACCTGAACCTGTTCGGCCGGCGCGAACCGCACATCTACGGCACCACCACGCTGGCGCAGATCAACGAGCAGCTGGCCGCGCTGGCCGGCGAGCTCGGCGTGGAGCTGGCCACGCTGCAGTCCAACCACGAGGGCGCGCTGGTCGATTTCCTGCACGCCCACATCGACACCGCGGCGGGCGCGCTGGTCAACCCGGCCGGGCTCACGCAGCACGGCGTGCCGCTGCACGACGCGATCAAGGCCATGCCGTTCCCGGTGCTGGAGGTGCACATGTCCAACATCGCCGCGCGCGAGGCCTGGCGTGCGCACTCCATCATCTCGCCGGCCGTCAAGGGCACGATCCAGGGCCTGGGGCCGCAGTCCTACCTGCTGGCGCTGCGCGGCATCGTGACGCTGGCGCGGACGCAGGGGCTGATCGCCGCACGCGCGGCTTTTTCCACCATCTTGCCGATGCGCGGCCGGCGCGGCCATGGTCACATCGGCCATGGTCCTGCCCCGCCTGCTGATCGCCCTCCTCCTGACCACCCTGACCGCGGCATGGACGCCGCGTGTGGCATTTGCTGCCGAAGCGTTGCGCATCCAGCCAGCATCCACGAAAGCTGTGGCAGCGCATGTGGAACGGCGTCCGGCCGAGCCGATGCCGGCGCGCCACGCCACCGGCCGCTTCCCGCCGCCGCTCGGCGCACTGGGCTTCACGGCTATCGCGGCGCTGGTGCTGCTGCGCGGCCGCGTCTCGCCGGACCGCAGCCGCCACACATCACCCGATCGGCACGCTGTTCTCATCCATTCAGAGGATGCGCGAGCCGGCCTGAACCGGTCGAATGCGGCTTCCGACATCCTGGAGGAGGACAAACATGCGGCTTCATCTTCGTAACCCGCTGCTCGCGCTGTGCCTGGCAGCCAGCGCCAGCGCTCATGCGGACATCGTCATCGGCAACGCGTTCATCAACTTCGAGACCCGCGGGCTGAACTCTCTGGGCTTCACGGACGGCACCTTCCTGCGTTTCGGCGCCAACTCGGTGATCGACAGCGCGACCGGCACCGCCGCCGGCATCTCGGGCATCGCGACCACGACCGACCTGGCCACCGGCGAGCTGGTCCAGCGCACCATCAGCTACAACCCGGGCCCGGTGGTCCCGAACTTCTTCTCGCGCTACCTCCCGCTGACGACCAACGCACCGCCGCCGCCCAACGCGTACCAGCCCTGGACGCTGAATTTCAGCAACGGGAGCCAGAGCGCCAGCACCGTGGTCCGGATGCAGGCCGGCTCCGCGCCGATCGGCTTCGTCTCCAGCATCGCGCTGTCCGGCACGGCCGCCGCCCCGAACTTCCGCTGGACGCCGCCGGCGAGCGACGCGGTCCAAGGCTATCGCGTGAACATCTACGACCGCTCGCTGATCAACAACAACCCGGCCAACGGGCCCCTCAGCACCGGCCAGGTGGTGAGCCTGGACCTGCAGCGCACCGACTACACGGTCGATCCGTCCCACTTCTCGGTGCCCGGCTATGCGTTCGTGCTCGGCAAGCCCTACACCATCGAAATTTCGGCGCTGCAGACGCGCGACGGCAGCACGGACACGCGCAACAGCAATCTGCAGGCCATGGCCCGCGTCTATGCCGACTTCACGCCGACCGACAACGGCGACCAGCAGGTGCAGTTGCCAGTGCGACGCGACGACGGCAGCTTCGCCTTCAATTTCACGGTAGTGCCGGACCAGCTCTACTACATCGACCCGTCGGTCGCTGTCGGTTATGACTACCAGACCGGCGCTGGCGATCCGAACTTCCGCACGCTGGTGCTACCCAGCGACATCGGCGACGGGCGGTACGACCTGTGGCTATGGGATGGCAGCGACTGGCTGCTGGCCGCGCACGACTGGCTCGGCGGCCAGGTGTTCGACTTCGGTCTGGATGGCGTCGACCGCTTCCGCGTGACCGGCATCGAGGTGGCCGCCGGCCTGGACCCGGAGGACACCACGGCCTTCGTGACCGGCGTGAGCTTCACCGGCGCCGGCCGCTTCACCGGCACGCAAACGCCGATCACGCAAGAGGTGCAGGACGTGCCCGAACCGCCGGTCGGCGCGCTGCTGCTGATGGGTGGCGCGGCGCTGATGCTGCATGGGCGGCGTACAGCGCGGGTACCGGATGCACCAAGGAGGTTGACATGAAAGCCATTCCCGACAGCAGGAGACCTTTGGCGCTGGTGCTCGGCGCCGTGCTGGCGGTAAGCGGCTGCAGCCACCTGGGCCTGCCCTCAGGCCATGAACGCACTCTGGCCAATCCGGCCTGACTGCAACGACGAGCAGTCCGATCAGGACGCTGCCAAGAAGGCCGCCAACGACCAGGTTGCGGCCTACTACACCGCCATGGACAGGGCGGCCAACCCCGCGGCTACCAGCACAGACGTCGCGGCCTGCCTGAATGAGGGCATCGGCTTGGTCGACAGCCATTGCCGTCGGTGGTTCCAGCGGTTGGAAGACTTCGAACGGCAAGCGCGGTGGCGCGCCAAGGATGTCAATGTGATCAGCCAACTCGGAACGGCGTTGATCGGACTGGCTCGCCTGAATTCCGACGTCACCACGGCCTATGGCGCCGGCATGGCGACCTGGTCCGGACTGCAGGACAACCGGCTCGACGGCTTGGTCATCGCGCCGTCTACCAGAGGTGTCAAAGCCAAGCTGTTCAAAGTTCTCGAGGAACGCGCAGCGGTACTGCGGGAGGCCACACCAGAAGACTTCGTGGCCGCGCGTAGTCACCTTGAGGCCTATTCCGATCTGTGCACCTTCAGCACAGCACGCGATCTGGTGGACAAGTCGGTGTCCTCAGCGGAGCCAAAGGCCGAAAGCACGGGCGAGATCCGTATCACGCAGGTAGCAGGCGTCTCCACGGTGACAGGCGTCGCCGGCTCGGATCAGGAGCAATCGATCCTGCTGAAACTGTGGCGACCGGATGGAAAGGCAATGGACAAGACAGTCGATGCGCGATTGGACGCTTGGCTCAAGAAGGCGGCGCCGCAACTCGACGTCGCCGACCTGCTGACCATGAAGGGCGCCGCTGCGCTGCGGCGGCGCGCGCTCGCCGAAGTGCGGTTCTCGAACTGAATAAAGAGCTGGATAGCTTCCGCCAAATCTATGCGCTTCGCGGAGCAACGGTCAGTGTGCAGCCGGATGGTGCAGGAACCTTCACGCTGACCGCGACTTGGCAAGAGTCGCCGGCGCAGAAAGATCTGCAAGCATTGGTGGAGCCGGCCAAGCTCGACGGCGTCACCGCCATGGCCACGGGCGACACGCTAACCACCACGCAGCGCCGCACGGCCGAAGCCATCGTCAACATCTTCGAAACCGGCACGGTGCTGAGCGACTACGGCCAGGTCACACTGATCCCGGGTGACAGCGGTCATCTGACCTTCGGTCGTTCGCAGACCACGCTATCCACCGGCAACCTCGGCCGGCTGTTACAACAATACGTGACCAATCCTGGCGCACGCTTCGGCGCGCGCCTGCGCGACGCAGCGATGCGCGCCCAGGCCATCGACTTGACGCTGGACACGGACCCGCAGGCTCACAACCTGCTGCGCGCCAGCGCCGACGACCCCGTCATGCGCGACACGCAGGACCGCTTCTTCACGCAGCGCTACTGGCAGCCTGCGCTGGATGCCGCCCTGCAACGCGGCATCCGCACCGCGCTCGGCGTGGCCGTGGTTTACGACAGCTACGTGCACGGTAGTTGGGCCGCGTTGCGCGACCAGGTCGACTCAGCTTCGGGTCGCGCAACCGACCTCGGCGAGCGAGCCTGGATCCGCGCCTATGTCACCGCACGTCGCGACTGGCTGGCGCACCATGCACGCGAGGATCTAAGACCAACGGTCTACCGCATGCAAGCTTTCGAGCGACTAATCGCACTGGATCAGTGGGGGCTGGAACGACCGCTGCGCGTGCGCAGCCAGGAGATATCCGAACTGACGCTGAACGCCATACCGCCGAACTGCTACGACGGCCCGCAGCCGGGCAGCCGGGTGCTGGCGCTGCAGGCGCCGATGACGCGCGGGCTGGACGTGCGAACGCTGCAGCTGGCGCTGTCGGACCGCGGCGCCGACCTGCGCGCCGACGGCGCCTTCGGCCAGGCCACGGCCCAGCAGCTGCGCGCTTTCCAGCAGCGGGCCGGCCTGCCGCCAACGGGCAGTGCCGACAGTCAGGTCTGGGGCCGCCTGCTGGCCTGAATGAAGCCCGAGGCGCGCCGAAATCAGCGGTTGACGTCCACCACCAGCCGCCCGCGCACGCGGCCGGCGAGGATGTCGGCGCCGGCCTGCACGGCGTCCGCCAGGCCGATCTCGGACGTCATGGCGTCCAGCTTCGCCAGGTCCAGGTCGCGCGCCAGCCGCTCCCAGGCGGCCATGCGCACCGACGGCCTGGCCATCACGCTGTCGATGCCGTACAGCGTGATGCCGCGCAGGATGAACGGCGCCACCGTGGCCGGGAAATCCATGCCCTGGGCCAGCCCGCAAGCCGCGACGGCGCCGCCATAGCGCGTGGTGGCGCAGGCGTTGGCCAGCGTGTGGCTGCCGACCGCGTCGACCACGCCGGCCCAGCGCTCCCTGCCCAGCGGCTTGCCGGGCGCGGACAGCTCGGCCCGGTCGATGACCTCGGCCGCGCCGAGCGCCTGCAGGTAGCCGGCCTCGCCGAGCCGGCCGGTGGAGGCCACGACGCGGTGGCCCAGCCGCGCCAGCAGGGCGATGGCCACGCTGCCCACGCCGCCGTTGGCGCCGGTCACCAGGATGTCGCCGGCGCCCGGCGCGATGCCATGGCGCTCCAGCGCCAGCACGCACAGCATGGCGGTATAGCCGGCCGTGCCGATGGCCATGGCCTGGCGCGCGCTCAGGCCCGCGGGCAGCGGCACCAGCCAGTCGGCCTTCACGCGCGCCTTCTGTGCCAGGCCACCGCTGTGCGTCTCGCCCACGCCCCAGCCGTTCAGCACCACGGCATCGCCGGGCCGGTAGCGTGCGTCCCCGCTGGCTTCCACGGTGCCGGCGAAGTCGATGCCGGCGGTCAGCGGGAACTTGCGCACCACCGGCGACTTGCCGGTGATCGCCAGCCCGTCCTTGTAGTTGATCGTGGAATAGGCCACGCGCACCAGCACCTCGCCGTCGGGCAGCGCGTCGTCGCCGACCTCGCGCACACCGGCGCGGTAGCCGGCCTCGTCCTTCTCGATCACCAGAGCCTTGAACATGGCGTCACCTCCTGCACGCCATTCTCGGCGCAAAGACCGTGCGCCACGGTGGGCCGGCCCCGGCCTACACTGCGGCGCACCGCCACCCTCACGCGAGACCGCCAGCATGAACAGCGAACTGCCCCCCACCGATGCCGATGCGCCGCGCCCCGCCGAGGGCTATGCCGGCGACGTTCCCCCGGCCCTGGCCGCACGCTGGTGGCAGGAGGGCCGGGCGGTGCTGGTGGACGTGCGCACCGACGCCGAGCGCGAGTGGGTCGGCTACGTGCCCGGCGCGGTGCCGGTGGCCTGGAAGCAATGGCCCGGCATGGTGCTAAACCCGCAGTTCGACGCGGCCCTGCGCGCGGCCGTGCCGCCGGGCGGCAAGGTGCTGCTGCTGTGCCGCAGCGGCGTGCGTTCGATCGCCGCGGCGCGGCGCGCGACCGAACTGGGCATCGAGGCCTACAACATCCTCGAAGGCTTCGAGGGCGCTGCCGACGCGAACGGCCAGCGCGGCCGCACGGGCGGCTGGCGCCAGCGCGGCCTGCCCTGGCGGCAGAACTGACCGACTACTGGCGCACCGCGCGCACGGGCTGGCGCGCCAGCCAGGCTCCGTAGCTGCTGTCGGCCGGCGGCGCGTGCGCGGCATCGACGCTGAACAGCGCGCCGAGCAGCACGCCCTCCTGCCCCAGCGAGAACGCCGGCCGCAGCCGCGGCGGCGTGCCGCGGCCCATCGCCTGGCCCAGTTCCAGGTCGATCAGCTGGCGGCCGGCGCGGATCTCCTGCAGCACGTCCGGCCCGGTGCCGACGGACTCGGCCAGCTGCTCCAGCTCGGCCAGGCCGCCGACCGGTTCGAGCTGCAGCCAGCCGACCTGGCCGCCGGCCGTGCGGCCCAGGATGCCGTACGGATCGCCCAGCACCACGTACTCGACGAAGCCCTGCTGTGCCAGGAGCTGCTGCACCGCGCGCGCCGTCGAAGGCACGCGCAGCTGCGCGTGCTGCGCCGGCGTGAGCGTGCTGCGCCAGATCTGCGAGCAGCGCGCGTTGGCGCTCGACGGCATGTGCTGCAGCACCGCGACCAGGCGCTCGGCCACGTCCACCGCCTGCTTGGGCAGGAACTGGTCGATCAGCGCGCGGTTGAACGCATCGACCGCGATCTGTTCGTCGGCCTGGCCCGTCAGCAGCACGCGCAGGCCGGGCCATTCGCTGAGCATGGACAGCACCTGCAGCCCGTCCATCTCCGGCATCGAGTAGTCGGCCACGCAAGCGTGCGTGAGCGCATAGCGCGCCTGCACCTGGCGCGCCCAGTAGTCCAGCACCTGCGGCACCAGCGGCGTGGCCTCTTGGCGCCAGCGGTCGATGATGTGCTGCTGCGCCCAGGCGTCGTCTTCCCAGGCCGCCGCCTCCGGCCGCAGCTGCGCCAGGCAGTCGTCGATGCGCGCGTACAGCCGCACGTTCCACCGCTCCGGCAGCATCAATGCCAGCATCTGCAGGTAGTCGGGATCGTCGTCCAGAAACGCGATGCTGCGGGGGCTATGGAACAGCGGAAGACTCATCGGATACGAGGCGTGAGCAAGGGCCGGTAGTATTGTCATGCAAGGGTTTCCAATGGTGACACGCATACCTGTCAGATCTGCCAGCACCGCACTCCAGGAGTTGCTGAGCGAATGGCTACGCACGCTGGCCAGCGAAGGAGTGGACGCGATCGTGGTGCTCGGACCGGACCTGCACGGCGGCCCGGACGAGCGCCGCGTGCTGGCCGTGCATCCGCTGGACGCGCAGCACGCCGCCCACGCGCTCGTCCGGGACGCGGACTTCGGCGACGGCCCCAGCGGGCCGGTCCCGTCGGTCGTGGCCTGGCACGCGCTGGATCCGGCCGCCTCGTCGAACGGCGAGCGCGACTGGCGCCGGCCCTGGCATGCGCGCGGCGCACGCAGCACCGTGCGCGTGAACTTCGAGCTACCGGCCGGCCGCGCCTTCGAGTGCTTCCTGTTCGTCGCGCATGTCCTGCAGCAGCGCACGCAGGTGGCCGTGCTGGCCTGGCTCGCGCAGAACTTCTGGCCCACGCTGCGCGCGGCCCTGGTGGCGGCCTGGTGCCCGCTGACGCCGCGCGAGCAGGAATGCCTGCGCCTGGCCTTCGACGGGCTGACCGCGCGCGCCAGCGCGGAACGCATGGCCTGCACCGAACGCACGGTGAACTTCCACCTCGCCAACGCGATGGCCAAGCTCGACGTGGACAACAAGATGGCCGCGATCCAGCGCGCCTGCTGGCTGGGCGCGATCTAGCGCCGCCCGCCGCGGCCAGCCTGGTGCGGCCGTGATAATGCGGCCGGCGGCGCGCCCCGGCACGCCCCCGCGGAGGGAGACGCACGCATGACATTTCTCGCGATCGACATCGGCAACACGCGCCTGAAATGGGCCCAGTACGACGCGCCGCATCCGCGCGCCCGGCTGCTGGCCCACGGCGCGGAGTTCCTGGAGAACATCGACAAGCTCGGCGACGGCCCCTGGGCCGCGCTGCCGGAGCCGACCCACATGCTGGGTTGCCAGGTCGCCGGCGACGCGCTCAAGCGCCGCACCGAGGAGCAGATGGAGCTGTGGAGCGTCGACCCGCTGTGGGTCGTGGCCCGCAGCGAGGAGGCCGGGCTGCGCAACGGCTACGAGCACCCCACGCGGCTGGGGACCGACCGCTGGGTCGCCATGATCGGCGCGCGCCACCGCGTGCTGCGCCGCGACGGGCCGCGGCCCATGGTCGTGGTGATGGTCGGCACGGCCGTGACGGTGGAGGCGGTGGACACGGAAGGCACGTTCCTGGGCGGCCTGATCCTGCCGGGCCACGGCATCATGCTGCGCGCGCTGGAGTCCGGCACCGCCGGCCTGCACGTGCCCACCGGCGAGGTGCGCACTTTCCCGACCAACACCAGCGATGCGCTGACCAGCGGCGGCACCTACGCCATCGCCGGCGCGGTCGAGCGCATGGTGCAGCACCTGCAGCAGCACTGCGGCGAGGAGCCGGCCTGCATCATGACCGGCGGCGCCGGCTGGAAGATGGCGCCGCACATGACGCGGCCGTTCGAGCTGGTGGACAACCTGATCTTCGACGGGCTGCTGGAGATGGCGCACGCGCGGTTCGGCTGCTGAGCCGCGGCGCCTGCGCCGGGAACGGGCTCAGGCGGCCGGCCGCGCCAGCCACTGCTCGGCCAGCCGCACCCAGTACGTCGCGCCCAGCGGGATCAGCGCGTCGTTGAAGTCGTAGCTGGGGTTGTGCAGCGTGCAGGGGCCGCCGCCGTGCTGCGGCGCGCGGTGCGCGCCGTCGCCATTGCCGATGAAGCAGTAGGCGCCGGGCCGCGCCTGCAGCATGTAGGCAAAGTCCTCGGCGCCCATCGTGGGCTCCTGCACCAGCACGTTGCCGGCGCCGACGATGCCGGCCATGACCTCGCGCGCGAACGCCGCCTCGGCCGGATGGTTGACCGTGGGCGGGTAGTTGCGGTGGAACGCGAACTCGCACTCGGCGCCAAAGGCCGCCGCGATGTTCTGCGCGATGTCGCGCATGCGCTGCTCGATCAGGTCCAGCACCTCCAGCGTGAAGGTGCGCACCGTGCCCTGCAGCTCGCAGCTGTCGGGCACCACGTTGGTGGCCTCGCCGGCATGGATCATGGTGACCGAGATCACGCCGGCATCCACCGGCTTCTTGTTGCGCGTGAGGATGGTCTGGAAGGCCTGCACCATCTGGCAGGCGATCGGCACCGGGTCCGTGCCCAGGTGCGGCAGCGCGGCGTGGCAGCCCTTGCCGCGGATGGTGATCCTGAACTCGTTGCTCGACGCCATCACCGGCCCGGCGCTGACGGCGAAGCTGCCGACCGCCATGCCGGGCCAGTTGTGCATGCCGAACACCGCCTCCATCGGGAACTGCCGGAACAGGCCGTCGCCGATCATCTCGCGCGCGCCGCCGCCGCCCTCCTCGGCCGGCTGGAAGATCAGGTAGACCGTGCCGTCGAAATTGCGGTGCCGCGCCAGGTGCTGGGCCGCGGCCAGCAGCATCGCCGTGTGGCCGTCGTGGCCGCAGGCGTGCATCCGGCCGGCGTGCCGGCTGGCGTGGGCGAACTGGTTGGACTCCTGCATCGGCAGCGCGTCCATGTCCGCGCGCAAGCCCACGGCGCGCGGCGAGGTCCCGTTCTTCACGATGCCGACCACGCCGGTCGTGCCCAGGCCGCGGTGGACCGGGATGCCCCACTCGGTCAGCCGGGCGGCCACGAGGTCGGCCGTGCGCCGCTCCTCGAAGCACAGCTCGGGATGGGCATGCAGGTCGCGGCGGATGGCGGCGATGCCGGCGGCCTGGCCGGCGAGGGAATCGATGATCTTCATGGAGGGGCGGCCCGCAGGGAAAGGGCCGCAGTCTAGCGAGGCCCCGGGCCGTGCGCCGCGCCGGCTACGGCTGCCCGGTCGGGGCCAGGGCCGAGGCCAGGTAGCCGTCCAGCGCCGCGGCCGGCATGGGCCGCCCGAACAGGTAGCCCTGGAACGCGCGGCAGCCTTCGTGCAGCAGGAAGTCGCGCTGCGCCGGCGTTTCCACGCCCTCGGCGATGACCTGCAGGCCGAGGCTGGAAGCCAGGCCGATGATGGTGCGCACGATAGCGCTGTCGTTGGCGTCGCGGCCGGCCTCGCGCACGAACGACTGGTCGATCTTCAGCTGGTCCAGCGGCAGCCGGCGCAGGTAGCTCAACGAGGAATAGCCGGTGCCGAAGTCATCCAGCGAGAAGCCGATGCCGTGCGCCTTCAGCGCCTCCATCTTGGACGCCGTGGTCTCCATGTCCTCGACCATCAGGCTCTCGGTCAGCTCCAGCTTGAGCCGGCGGCCGTCGGCGCGCGTGCGCGCCAGCACGCTGGCGCACTGCGCCACGAAATCCGGATGGCGGAACTGCCAGGAGCTGACGTTCACCGCCATGGTCAGGCCGGCCGTCTCGGGCCGGGCGGACCACCGCGCCAACTGGAAGCAGGCCTCGCGCAGTACCCAGCGGCCCAGCTGCAGGATCAGGCCGGTGTCTTCGGCCAGCGGGATGAACTCGCCCGGCAGGATCTGGCCACGCTGGCGGTGCGCCCAGCGCACCAGCGCCTCGAAGCCGGTGACCCGGCCCTGGTCGTCGACCTGGGGCTGGTAGTGCAGCGCCAGTTCGTTGCGCGCCAGCGCCTGGCGCAGGTCGGACTCCAGCGCGGCGCGCGCGGTGACGGCGGCCTGCAGCCCGGGATCGAAGA
>JASGJO010000027.1:0-66316 GCA_049840715.1 Pseudorhodoferax sp. | reverse complement strand
ATAGGGAAACACGATAGAATCCGAACAGCACCTGCACGCAATCGGGTGTTGCACTCGGATACGCCGCTGGCACAATTTGTCGATGCCCGCCGCAACGCCCTGTGCTCCCCTTGCCCGCCGAGGAACGCGGACGTGAGCCCGCGGGAGAAACCGGCCATCTTCCAGCTGCTCGCCCTGCTCGAGGCCCGCTACGCCATGCGCGTACTCTGGGCCCTGCGCGATGGCCATGCCCAGACCTTCCGGCTGCTGCAGGACAGCGTGGGCGGCGCCACGCCCAACACGCTCAACACGCGCATCAAGGAGTTGCGCGAGGCCGGCCTGCTCACGCATGGCGCCGAGGGCTATCTGCTCACGCCGGCCGGCACCGACCTGGTCCGCCGGCTCGGCGAGCTGCCGGCCTTCGCCCAGAAGTGGGCCGCGGGCCGGCCGCGCAAGGCGCCCACCACCCCGACACCACCATCCACGCCCCACGGAGGAGAACCCGATGCACCACCACCTGCGGCCTGAAGCCGTGTTGCCCGAGGACCACGAAGACGCCGTGCTGGTCGGTCGCGTCTGGCAGGAGGGCCTGGGCGCCGTGCTGGTGCAGGTGCGCGCCGACGGCGTGTACGACCTGTCGCGCCTGGACCCGACGTGCAGCGCGCTGCTCGAACACGACGACCCGGCCGCGGCCGTGCGCGAACACGGCGGCGAGCGCATCGCCGACACCGCGGCCGTGCTGGCCAACTCGGCCTGGGACGCGCGCGATCCCGCCCTGCCCTGGCTGCTGGCGCCCTGCGACCTGCAGGCCGTCAAGGCCGCGGGCGTGACCTTCGTGGCCTCCATGCTCGAACGCGTGATCGAGGAGCAGGCCCGCGGCGACGCCGGCCGTGCCGAGGCCGTGCGCCGCGCCGTGGTCGGCGTGATCGGCGACAACCTGGCCAGCATCCGCCCGGGCTCGGACGAGGCCCTGCGGCTCAAGGAGGTGCTGATCGCGCAGGGCGCCTGGTCGCAGTACCTGGAGGTCGGCATCGGCCCGGACGCCGAGATCTTCACCAAGTCGCAGCCGCTCAGCGCCGTCGGCACGGGCGCCGAGGTCGGCATCCACCCCGGCAGCGCCTGGAACAACCCCGAGCCCGAGGTCGTGCTGGCCATCGACAGCAACGGCCGCGTCAAGGGCGCGGCGCTAGGCAACGACGTGAACCTGCGCGACTTCGAGGGCCGCAGCGCGCTGCTGCTGGGCAAGGCCAAGGACAACAACGGCTCCTGCGCGATCGGCCCCTTCATCCGCCTGTTCGACGCGAAGTTCGGCATGGACGACGTGCGCGGCTGCGACCTGGCCATGCGCGTGACCGGCGAGGACGGCTTCGCCATGACGGGGCGCCAGCAGCCTCTCGAAGATCAGCCGCGACCCGCTGGACCTGGCCGGCCAGGCCATCGGCAAGAACCACCAGTACCCGGACGGCCTGGTGCTGTTCCTGGGCACCATGTTCGCGCCCACGCAGGACCGCCATGGCCCGGGCCAGGGCTTCACGCACGCCGTCGGCGACCTGGTCACGGTGGCCACGCCGCGCCTGGGCCTCCTGGCCAACCGCGTGAACCACAGCGACAAGGTCACGCCCTGGACCTATGGCGCCGGCGCGCTGATGCGCGACCTGGGCCGCCGGGGTCTGCTGGCATAATCCGCGGCTTTTCGGCGCCCCTCTTCGGGGCGCCTGCACTTTCAGGAGCCGCCATGACCACCACCGCTTCCGGCCTGCAGTTCGAGGACACCACCGTGGGCTCCGGCGCCGAGGCCAAGCCCGGCCAGCACGTCACCGTGCACTACACGGGCTGGCTCTACAAGGACGGCCAGCAAGGCGCCAAGTTCGACTCCAGCCGCGACCGCAACGAGCCCTTCGAGTTCGGCCTGGGCGCCGGCATGGTCATCCGCGGCTGGGACGAAGGCGTGGCCGGCATGAAGGTCGGCGGCCAGCGCACGCTGATCATCCCGCCCGAGCTGGGCTACGGCGCGCGCGGCGCCGGCGGCGTGATCCCGCCGAACGCCACGCTCAAGTTCGACGTGGAGCTGCTGGGCGTCGCCTGAACGCGCGCCGCACAGCTGGGGCCGGCAGCACGCCGGCTTTTTTTCGCCTTTTCGTGCGGTCCGACCCTTGAAACGACAGGGGCAATCCCTAGCTGTTAGCCGTTGTGACCTTTTTCAAGCCATTCAAGCGCATGACAGACCCGACCCAACCGACCGACAAGTCCGCCGAGCCAGCCCCCATCAGCCCCGAGGAGCGCGAGGCCGCGGCGTTCGCCACCGAGGCCGACGTGCTGGCCCGGACGCAGGCCGAACTGGCCACGCTCAAGGCCAAGAGCGCCGAACTGGCCGACCAGTTCCTGCGCGCCAAGGCCGAGGCCGAGAACGCCCGCCGCCGTGCCGACGAGGAGATCGCCAAGTCGCGCAAGTTCGCGGTGGAGAGCTTCGCCGAGAGCCTGCTGCCCGTGATGGACAGCCTGGAGACCGGCCTGTCTCATACCGACGCCACCGCGGCCCAGGTGCGCGAGGGCGCCGAAGCCACGCTGCGCCAGCTCAAGAGCGCGCTGGAGCGCAACAAGGTCGTGCAGATCAACCCGCCCGCCGGCGAGAAGTTCGATCCGCACCAGCACCAGGCCATCAGCATGGTGCCCGGCACGGGCCAGGAACCCAACACCGTGGTCAGCGTGCTGCAACGGGGCTACCTGATCGCCGAGCGCGTGCTGCGCCCGGCCCTGGTGACGGTGGCTGCGCCGCAGTGATCCGCACCGGCGATCCACACACCGTCCCCTTGAAACCCACGCGGTTATCCACAAGTTAGCAACAGTCGGCGCCCACCCCCATCCACCAGGCGCCCACCGTCACCCGAACAT
The DNA here is from genome assembly GCA_049840715.1 of Pseudorhodoferax sp. Taxonomy (GTDB): domain Bacteria; phylum Pseudomonadota; class Gammaproteobacteria; order Burkholderiales; family Burkholderiaceae_C; genus Pseudorhodoferax. The sequence continues at coordinate 63,445 of JASGJO010000027.1, read as the reverse complement.
TTCAGGAACAACAGGAGAAGCAACATGGCAAGAATCATCGGCATCGACCTCGGCACCACCAACAGCTGCGTGTCCGTGATCGAAGGCAACACCCCCAAGGTGATCGAGAACTCCGAGGGCGCGCGCACCACGCCGTCCATCGTCGCCTACCAGGAAGACGGCGAAGTGCTGGTCGGCGCCTCGGCCAAGCGCCAGGCCGTGACCAACCCCAAGAACACGCTGTACGCGGTGAAGCGCCTGATCGGCCGCAAGTTCACCGAGAAGGAAGTGCAGAAGGACATCGACCTGATGCCCTACAAGATCGTGGCCGCCGACAACGGCGACGCCTGGGTCGAGGTGCGCGGCAACAAGCTGTCGGCCCAGCAGGTCTCGGCCGACATCCTGCGCAAGATGAAGAAGACCGCCGAGGACTACCTGGGCGAGCCCGTGACCGAGGCCGTGATCACGGTGCCGGCCTACTTCAACGATGCCCAGCGCCAGGCCACCAAGGACGCCGGCCGCATCGCCGGCCTGGAAGTCAAGCGCATCATCAACGAGCCGACCGCCGCCGCGCTGGCCTTCGGCATGGACAAGCAGGAAAAGGGCGACCGCAAGATCGCCGTCTACGACCTGGGTGGCGGCACCTTCGACGTGTCCATCATCGAGATCGCCGACGTCGATGGCGAGAAGCAGTTCGAGGTGCTGTCCACCAACGGCGACACCTTCCTGGGCGGCGAGGACTTCGACCAGCGCGTGATCGACTACATCATCAGCGAGTTCAAGAAGGAACAGGGCGTGGACCTGTCCAAGGACGTGCTGGCCCTGCAGCGCCTGAAGGAAGCCGCCGAGAAGGCCAAGATCGAGCTGTCCAACAGCGCCGCGACCGACATCAACCTGCCCTACATCACGGCCGACGCCTCGGGCCCCAAGCACCTGAACATCAAGCTCAGCCGTGCCAAGCTCGAAGCCCTGGTCGAAGACCTGATCGAGCGCACGATCGCGCCCTGCCGCACGGCCATCAAGGACGCCGGCGTGTCGGTGTCCGACATCCATGACGTGATCCTGGTCGGCGGCCAGACCCGCATGCCCAAGGTGCAGGAGAAGGTCAAGGAGTTCTTCGGCCGCGATCCGCGCAAGGACGTGAACCCCGATGAAGCCGTCGCCGTGGGCGCGGCCATCCAGGGCCAGGTGCTGTCGGGCGACCGCAAGGACGTGCTGCTGCTGGACGTGACGCCGCTGTCGCTGGGCATCGAGACCCTGGGCGGCGTGATGACCAAGATGATCACGAAGAACACGACCATCCCGACCAAGTTCGCGCAGACCTTCTCGACCGCCGACGACAACCAGCCGGCCGTGACGATCAAGGTGTTCCAGGGCGAACGCGAGATGGCCTCGGGCAACAAGCTGCTGGGCGAGTTCAACCTGGAAGGCATCCCGCCGGCCGCGCGCGGCACGCCGCAGATCGAGGTGTCCTTCGACATCGACGCCAACGGCATCCTGCACGTGGGCGCCAAGGACAAGGGCACGGGCAAGGAAAACAAGATCACGATCAAGGCGAACTCGGGCTTGTCCGAAGCCGAGATCCAGCAGATGGTCAAGGACGCCGAGCTCAACGCCGCCGAGGACAAGAAGAAGCTGGAGCTGATCCAGGCCCGCAACCAGGGTGAAGCGTCCGCCCACAGCGTGCGCAAGAGCCTGGGCGAGCACGGCGACAAGCTCGAGGCGGCCGAGAAGGAAGCCATCGAGACCGCGCTGAAGGACCTGGACGAAGCCCTCAAGGGCGAGGACAAGGCCGCCATCGACGAGAAGACCACGGCGCTCATGACGGCCTCGGCCAAGCTGGGCGAGAAGGTCTACGCCGACATGCAGGCCAAGCAGGCGGCCGAGGGCGCAGCGGCCGGTGCCGCCGGCGCCGGCGCCGGCGCAGCCCCGGGTGCCGAGCAGCAGGCTTCTGCCAAGCCGGCCGACGACGACGTGGTCGACGCCGAGGTGAAGGAAGTCAAGAAGGGCTGACCTGCCACGCCCGCGCGCCGCGCCGCAGCCACCGAGGGCTGCGCGCGGCGTTCCCGTTTGATCCGCAAGCCAGAGCCCAGCCGAACGCACCATGTCCAAACGCGATTACTACGAAGTCCTCGGGGTGCCCAAGAACGCCACGGAGGACGAGGTCAAGAAGGCCTATCGCAAGCTGGCGATGAAGTACCACCCGGACCGCAACCAGGGGGATTCCGCCAGGAACGCAGAAGAGAGGTTCAAGGAGGCCAAGGAGGCCTACGAGATGCTGACCGACGCGCAGAAGCGCGCGGCCTACGACCAGTTCGGCCACGCCGGCGTGGACCCGAACATGCGCGGCCCCGGCGGCGCGGAAGGCTTCGGCGGCTTCGCCGAGGCCTTCGGCGACATCTTCGGCGACATGTTCGGCCAGCAGCGCGGGCGCGCCGGCGCCGGCGGGCGCCAGGTGTTCCGCGGCAGCGACCTGTCCTACGCGATGGACATCACGCTGGAGGAGGCCGCGCGCGGCAAGGACGCGCAGATCCGCATCCCGAGCTGGGAATCCTGCGACACCTGCCACGGCAGCGGCGCCAAGCCCGGCACCCAGCCCAAGACCTGCAGCACCTGCAACGGCCAGGGCGCGGTGCAGATGCGCCAGGGCTTCTTCAGCGTGCAGCAGACCTGCCCGACCTGCCGCGGCACGGGCAAGATCATTCCCGAGCCCTGCAGCGCCTGCCACGGCCAGGGCAAGATCAAGAAGCAGAAGACGCTGGAGGTGAAGATCCCCGCCGGCATCGACGACGGCATGCGCATCCGCTCGGTCGGCAACGGCGAGCCCGGGTCCAACGGCGGCCCGCCGGGCGACCTGTACATCGAGATGCGCATCAAGAAGCACGACATCTTCGAGCGCGACGGCGGCGACCTGCACTGCACCGTGCCCGTGAGCTTCATCACGGCCGCGCTGGGCGGCGAGATCGAGGTGCCCACGCTGTCGGGCAAGGCGGCCATCGACATCCCCGAAGGCACGCAGGCCGGCAAGCAGTTCCGCCTGCGCGGCAAGGGCATCAAGGGCGTGCGCGACAGCTACCCGGGCGACCTGTACTGCCACATCGCGGTGGAGACGCCCGTCAAGCTGACCGAGCACCAGCGCAAGCTGCTGCGCGAGCTGGAAGACTCGCTGCGCAAGGGCGGCGGCAAGCATTCGCCGTCCGGCGAAGGCTGGACCGACCGGCTGAAGAAGTTCTTCAGCGCTTGACGACGACGCGGGCCCCGGCCCGCGTTTTTCTTTCGGCCTTCAGAACAGGCTGGCCTGCCCGTCCAGCGACGGCCGGCGGAACAGGGCCAGGTCGGCCGCCGTGCGCTCGCGGTTGAAGCCCAGCCTCGCGCAGGCCTTCTCGAAGCGCTGGCGGATCAGCTCGGCCCAGATGCCGCTGCCCTTCATGCGCGTGGCGAAGTCGCTGTCGTAGTCCCTGCCGCCGCGCATCTCCTGCACGCGCGCCATCACGCGCTCGGCCCGGTCGGGCAGGTGCAGCGCCAGCCACTCGCGGAACAGCGGCGCCACCTCCCAGGGCAGGCGCAGCACGGTGTAGAAGGCGCTGCGCGCGCCGGCGTCCCAGGCCGCGGCCAGCACCTGCTCCATGTCCTCGGTCACGAAGGGGATCTGCGGCGCCACGCTCACGCCCACCGGCACGCCGGCCTCGGCCAGCGTGCGGATGGTGCGCAGCCTGCGCTGCGGCGAGGCCGCGCGCGGCTCCAGCGTGCGCGCGATGCCGGCGTCCAGCGTGGTGACGGTCACATAGACGGCGGCCAGCTGCTGCGCCGCCATGGGCGCGATGCAGGTCCAGGTCGCGCTCCACGCCGCTGGACTTGGTGATCAGCGAGAACGCATGGCGCGCCTCGTGCAACACCTCGACCACGCCGCGCGTGAGGCGCAGCTCGCGCTCCACGGGCTGGTAGCAATCGGTCGCCACGCCGATCACCAGGCCCTGCGGCACATAGCGCGGCCGCGCGAGTTCGGCGCGCAGCAGCTGCGCGATGTTGCGCTTGGCGATGATCTTGGTCTCGAAGTCCAGGCCGGGCGAGAGGTTCAGGTAGCTGTGCGTCGGCCGCGCGAAGCAGTAGATGCAGCCGTGCTCGCAACCCCGGTAGGGATTGACGGACTGCTCGAAGTAGATGTCGGGCGACTGCTGCTGCACGATGGCGCTCCTGGCGTCCTCGAAGATCACCTCGGTCTGCAGCGGCGCGGCGGGCCCGGCGTCATCGGCCTGCAACGTGCCCCAGCCATCGTCGAAGGCGTCGCGCGCGTCCCTGGAGAAACGGTGCGCGATCCGCGTGGCGGCGCCGCGGCCCTTGAGCGCCGTGAGGGGAATGGAGGTTTCGGGGGCCATGGCTTGAATACTGGTTGTTTAACCAGTATATTGAGCAGCCCACTGCACGGCAAGCGCCGTTGTCGATTCCCGGCCCGCCGCTTCGTCGTGTCTGTTCCCAAGCCCTCACAGGAGTGACCATGGCCCGCGTCAGCACCTACCTCAACTTCAACCGCCAGACCGAGGAAGCCTTCGGCTTCTACCGCAGCGTGTTCGGCGGCGACTTCATCGGCGGCGTGCACCGCATGGGCGAAGCGCCCGCCATGCCAGGCCAGCCGCCGTTGTCGGACGCCGACAAGCAGCTCGTGATGCACGTGGAACTCGCCACCCTGGGCGGGCACGTGCTGATGGGCACGGATGCGCCCGAATCCATGGGCTTTCAGCTCACCCCGGGCAACAACGTGCACATCAACCTGGAGCCCGACACGCGCGCCGACACCGACCGGCTGTTCGCCGCGCTGTCCGCGGGCGGCCAGGTGCAGATGCCGCTGCAGGAGATGTTCTGGGGCGACTACTTCGGCTGCCTGACCGACCGCTTCGGCATCTGCTGGATGTTCAACTGTTCCTCGAAGACCTGACATGGCCTCCACCGCCCTCCCCGGCCGCGCCGGCGTGATCCCCTGCATGCGCTACCGCGACGCGCTGGCCGCGATCGAATGGCTTTGCACCACCTTCGGCTTCGAGCGCCATGCGGTGCACCTGGACGACAAGGGCCAGGTCGCCCATGCGCAACTCGTGTTCGGCAACGGCATGGTCATGCTGGGTTCGGTCAGCGACCGAGCCCACGCCCTGGGGCCGCCTGATCCGCCAGCCCGACGAGATCGGCGGCGCCGAGACGCAGAGCGCCTTCCTCGTGGTGTCCGATCCCGACGCGGTCTACGCGCGCGCCAAGGCCGCGGGCGCGAAGATCCTGCTGGAGATCAAGGACGAGGACTACGGCGCGCGCGGCTTCACCTGCGCCGACCCCGAAGGCCACATCTGGAACTTCGGCAACTACGACCCCTGGGCCGCGCCGGCATGAGCACCGCCGGGCCGCCCCAAGGTGCTCGCGCCGCAGGCGAAGCCGAAGGTACTCCAGTGCGCCCGCAGGACACCGTGGCCGTGCTGACCACCGTCGGCGACATGGATGCGGCGCGCGCGCTCGCGCGCACGCTGGTCGAGCGCCGGCTGGCCGCCTGCGTGCAGCTGTCGGCCATCGAGAGCTTCTACCGCTGGGACGGTGCCGTGCAGCACGCGCCCGAGGTGCGCCTGCTCTGCAAGACCAGCGCCGCGGCCGCGCCCGCGCTGCGCGCGGCCATCGTGGAACTGCACCCTACTCGGTGCCCGCGGTCTGCGCCGTGCCGCTGCTGGACGTGCACCCGCCCTACGCGCAATGGGTCGGCGCAGACGCGCCGCGCCGGGTCCGGGCTGACCCGCGGCTGATCTCCGGCGCCGGCAACGAAAAAGCCTGCGCCACGAGGGAAACACCAAAGGGAAGGCCTTCGTCCATCGATAAAATTGATCGCGATGTCCCTGGCCCTGCTCGTCCTCATTCCCTTCCTCGGCAGTGTCCTCGCGATGTTCATGCCGTCGTACGCCCGCAACCGCGAGGCGACGCTGGCCGGCCTGGTGGCGCTGGGCTGCGCGGTCCACCTGGGCATGCAGTTCCCGCAACTGACCGGTGGCAACGTGCTGCGCGAGGAATACCTCTGGCTGCCCACGCTGGGCGTGAACCTGGTGTTCCGCCTGGACGGCTTCGCCTGGCTGTTCGGCATGCTGGTCACGGGCATCGGCACGCTGGTCGTGCTGTACGCGCGCTACTACCTGTCGGCCTCCGACCCGGTGCCGCGCTTCTTCTCGTTCTTCCTGGCCTTCATGGGCTCCATGATGGGCGTGGTGCTGTCGGGCAACCTCGTGCAGATGGTGCTGTTCTGGGAACTGACGAGCCTGTTCTCGTTCCTGCTGATCGGCTACTGGCACCACCGCAAGGACGCGCGCCGCGGCGCGCGCATGGCGCTCACGGTCACGGGCGCGGGCGGCCTGTGCCTGTTCGCCGGCGTGCTGCTGCTGGGCCGTATCGCGGGCAGCTACGAGCTCGACGCCGTGCTCGCGGCCGCCGCGCAGATCAAGGCCCATGCGCTGTACCCGGCCGCGCTGGTGCTGATCCTGCTGGGCGCCTTCACCAAGAGCGCGCAGTTCCCGTTCCACTTCTGGCTGCCGCGCGCCATGGCCGCGCCCACGCCGATCTCGGCCTACCTGCACTCGGCCACCATGGTCAAGCTCGGCGTGTTCCTGCTGGCGCGGCTGTGGCCTGCGCTGGCCGGCACCGAGCAATGGTTCTGGCTGGTCGGCGGCGCCGGCGCCGTCACGCTGCTGCTGGGCGCCTTCGTGGCGATGTTCCAGAACGACCTCAAGGGCTTGCTGGCCTATTCGACGATCTCGCACCTGGGCCTGATCACGCTGCTGCTGGGCATGAACAGCCCCATGGCCGCCGTCGCCGCGGTCTTCCACATCATGAACCACGCGACCTTCAAGGCCTCGCTGTTCATGGCCGCCGGCATCATCGACCACGAGACCGGCACGCGCGACATCCGCAAGCTCTCGGGCCTGGCCAAGCTCATGCCGGTCACCGGGCTGCTGGCCATCATCGCCAGCGCCTCCATGGCCGGCGTGCCGCTGCTGAACGGCTTCCTGTCCAAGGAGATGTTCTTCGCCGAGACCGTCTTCCTGCAGTCCACGCCTCTGGTCGACCGCGCGTTGCCGGTGCTGGCCACGGTGGCCGGGCTGTTCAGCGTGGCCTATTCGGCGCGCTTCGTGTTCGACGTGTTCTTCGGCCCCTCCTGCATCGGCGCCGTGCCCAAGCCGCCGCACGAGCCGCCGCACTGGATGCGCGTGCCGGTCGAGCTGCTGGTGCTGGCCTGCCTGGTCGTGGGCGTGGCGCCCGAATGGTCGGTCGGCCCGCTGCTGGCCGCGGCCGCGGCGCCCGTGGTCGGCGGCCAGCTGCCCGACTACAGCCTGGCGGTCTGGCATGGCTTCAACCTGCCGCTGGCCATGAGCTTCGTGGCGCTGGCCGGCGGCGCCGCGCTGTACCTCGTGCAGCGCCGCCAGCGCGAGGTGGGCCGGCTGACGCGCACGCCGCTGCTGTACCGCTTCGACGGCCAGCGCGTGTTCGAACATCTGCTGGCCCGCGCCTCCGAGGCCGGCCGCCGCAGTCGCCGCCTGCTGGCCACGCAGCGGCTGCAGACCCAGCTGCTGCTGTTGGTCTGCGTGGCGCTGGCCGGCGCCGGCGCCTCGCTGTGGTTTGCACCGGCCACGGCCGGCGAGCGCTCGCCGCTGCCCTTCTCGCCCATGTTCGCGATGACCTGGGTGATCGGCGGCGTCTGCGCCGTCGGCGCGGCCTGGCAGGCCAAGTTCCACCGGCTGGCCTCGCTGATGCTGGCCTCCGGTGCCGGCCTGACCTGCTGCCTGACCTTCATCTGGTTCTCCGCGCCCGACCTCGCGCTCACGCAGCTCGTGGTCGAGACCGTCACCACGGTGCTGATCCTGCTGGGCCTGCGCTGGCTGCCGATGCGCAGCAAGATGGTCGTGCAATCGGCACGCGAGCGCATCCTGCCCTGGGGCCGGCGCGGCCGCGACCTGGCGATCGCCATCGCCGCCGGCTGCGGCATGGCGGCGCTGGCCTGGCTGGTCATGACGCGCAACTTCCCGGGCAGCATCTCGCCCTTCTTCCTCGACCGCGCGCTGACCGAGGGCGGCGGCACCAACGTGGTCAATGTGATGCTGGTGGACTTCCGCGGCTTCGACACCTTCGGCGAGATCACGGTGCTGGGCATCGTCGCGCTGACGGTCTACGCGCTGCTGCGGCGCTTCCGCCCCGCGCCCGAATCCATGGCCCTGCCGCCGCAACAGCTGGCCCAGTCCGAAGACGGCAGCAGCGACGTGTTCAACCCGCGGCTGGCCAAGGACACGGCGGTCGGCTACCTCATGGTGCCGGCCGTGCTCGTGCGCCTGCTGCTGCCGCTGGCGGTGCTGGTGTCCATGTACTTCTTCCTGCGCGGCCACAACGCGCCGGGCGGCGGCTTCGTCGCCGGCCTCGTGATGTCGGTCGCGCTGCTGCTGCAGTACATCGTCTCGGGCACGGAGTGGGTGGAAGAGCATCTGCGCATCTACCCGCGCCGCTGGATCGCGGCGGGCCTGCTGCTCGCGCTGGCCACGGGCGGCGGCGCGCTCGTGCTGCACTACCCCTTCCTGACCACGCACACGGCCCACGTCACGCTGCCGGTGCTGGGCGAACTGCACATCCCCAGCGCGCTGTTCTTCGACACCGGCGTGTTCGCGCTCGTGCTGGGCTCCACCATGCTGATCCTGACGAGCCTCGCGCACCAGAGCGTGCGCAGCCACCGCTGGTCCGAGGAGCAGGACCAGCGCCTGGCCGAAGCGCGCGCCGCCCTGTCCGGCAACTCGGAGGACCACTGACATGGAAGCCGTCCTCGCCATCGCCATCGGCGTGCTCACGAGCTCGGGCGTCTACCTGCTGCTGCGCCCGCGCACCTTCCAGGTCATCATGGGCCTGACGCTGATCTCCTACGCCGTGAACCTGTTCATCTTCAGCATGGGCCGGCTCAAGGTCGACAGCGAGCCCGTGCTCGTGCCCGGCGTGATCGCCACGCTGGCCAACACCGCCGATCCCATGCCCCAGGCCCTGGTGCTGACGGCCATCGTGATCGGCTTCGCCATGACGGCGCTGTTCCTGGTCGTGATGCTGGCCTCGCGCGGACTGACCGGCACGGACCATGTGGACGGCACCGAGAAGAGCGAAGGGGGGCAGGAATGAACAGCCTGCACGAACTCTTCGACCAGGCCATGCACCTGCTCGACCGGCTGCTGGAATTCAGCATGCCGCACCTGATCGCGGTGCCCATCCTGCTGCCCATGCTGACGGCCGCGCTGATGCTGCTGCTCGACGAGCGGCAGCGCCGCACCAAGGCCACGCTGACGGTGGTCTCGGGCCTGCTGGGCATGCTGGTCTCGCTGGCGCTGCTGCGCTGGGTCAATGCCGCCGCCACGGGCGACGGGCCGGGCTCCATCGGCGTGTACCTCGCCGGCAACTGGATGGCGCCGTTCGGCATCGTGCTCGTGGCCGACCGGCTCTCGACCATGATGGTCGCGCTGACCGGCGTGATCGCGTTCGCGGCCTCGATCTATTCCACCTCGCGCTGGGACCGCGCCGGCGTGCACTTCCATCCCATGCTGCAGCTGCAGCTGATGGGCCTGAACGGCGCCTTCCTGACCGGCGACCTGTTCAACCTGTTCGTGTTCTTCGAGGTCATGCTGGCGGCGTCCTACGGCCTGCTGCTGCACGGCTCGGGCCGCCAGCGCGTGCAGGCCGGGCTGCACTACATCGCGATCAACCTGGCGGCCTCGTCCATGTTCCTGATCGGCGCGGCCATGCTGTACGGCCTCACGGGCACGCTCAACATGGCCGACCTGGGCCAGCGCATCGCCGCGCTCGACCCGGCCGACCGCGGCCTCGTGCATGCCGCGGCCGCCATCCTGGCCACGGCCTTCTTCGCCAAGGCCGGCGCCTGGCCGCTCAACTTCTGGCTGGTGCCGGCCTACGGCAGCGTGGTGGCGCCGGTCGGCGCGGTGTTCGCGCTGCTGACCAAGCTGGGCGTCTACACCGTGCTGCGGCTGTGGAGCGTGCTGTTCGGCGTGGAGGCCGGCGCCTCGGCCCAGTTCGGCCAGACCGTGATCCTGGGGCTGGGGCTGGTCACGCTGTTCGTCGGCGCGCTCGGGGTGCTGGGCACGCAGCGGCTGGCGCTGTTGGCCAGCTACAGCGTGCTGGTCTCGGCCGGCACGCTGCTGGCCGCCGTGGGCCTGGGCCAGGCCGCCGTCTGGGCCGGCGCGCTGTACTACCTGATGAGCTCCACGCTGGCCGTCAGCGCGCTGTTCCTGCTGGTGGACATCGTCGAGCGCTGGCGCAACGGCTCCAGCGTGGCCCCGCACGCGGCCGAGGACGATGCGCCCTTCCTCGGCGAAGACCTGCGCCTGCTGTCCGACGTGAACCTGGACGACGACGCCCAGGCCTTGTACGGCCGCGCCATCCCGGCCGGCGTGGCCTTCCTGGGCCTGGCCTTCATCCTGTGCACGCTGCTGCTCGCGGGCCTGCCGCCGCTGTCGGGCTTCGTCGGCAAGTTCGCCATGCTGTCGGGCCTGCTGCAGGCGCCCGCGCTCGGCAACGCGGGCATCGCCGTCATGGTGCTGCTGATCGCGGGCGGCTTCCTGACGCTGGTGGCGCTGTGCCGCGCCGGCATCCGCTACTTCTGGAACCAGCCGCACGCCAACCTGCCCGCGCTGCCGGCGCTCGAGGTGCTGCCCGTGGCCGGGCTGCTGCTGGCCGCCATCGGCCTGACCATCGGCGCCGGCCCCGTCATGCAGCATGCCCAGGCCACGGCCGACGCGCTGCATGCCGGCCGGCACTACCGCCAGGCCGTGATGGCCACCAGCCCGGTGCCGCCGCCCCCCTTCAAGGAGAAGACGCCATGAAGCGGCTGCTGCCCTCGCCCCCGCTGTCGGTCACGCTGTTCGTGGTCTGGCTGCTGCTGCACCAGTCGGTCGACGCCACCACGCTGCTGTCCGCCGCCCTGCTGGGCCTGGTCGTGCCGCTGCTCACGCAGAGCCTGCGCCCGGCCACCGTGCGCATGCGCAAGCCGCGCGTGGCGCTGCACCTGGCCTTTGCGGCCATCGCCGACATGCTGGTCTCGGCCAAGAACGTGGCCTGGCTGGTGCTCACGCGGCGCAACGTGCGGCTCAACAGCTACTTCATCGTCGTGCCGCTGGAGCTGCGCGACCCCAACGGCCTGGCCGTGCTGGCCATGATCATGTGCCTGACGCCGGGCACGGCCTGGGGCGAGCTTTCGCTGGACCGCAGCAAGCTGCTGATCCATGTGTTCGACCTCGTGGACGAGGAAGAATTCATCGCCCGCATGAAGCTGCGCTACGAGCGCCCGCTGCTGGAAATCTTTCAACCGGAAGGGAACACGCCATGACACCCATCCTGTTCTGGGGCCTCAAGATCGCCCTGTTCCTGCTGGCCGTGGCCATGCTTTGCGCGCTGTTCCGGCTGCTGGTCGGCCCGGCCGCGCAGGACCGCGTGATGGCGCTGGACTGCCTGTACATCAACGGCATGCTGACCATGCTGGTGCTGGGCATCACCTACACCAGCAACGTCTACTTCGAGGCGGCGATGCTGATCGCGCTGTTCGGCTTCGTGGGCTCCACGGTGCTGGCGAAGTTCCTGCTGCGCGGGGAGGTCATCGAGTGAGGAGCCTGCCATGAACCCGCTGCCGATCTGGGCCGAGATCCTGACCGCGCTGTTCGCCGTGGCCGGCGCGGCCTTCGCCGCCATCGGCTCCTTCGGCCTGGTGCGCCTGCCCAGCTTCTACAACCGCATCCATGCGCCCACGTTGGGCGCGACCGCGGGCGCCTGGTGCGTGATGCTGGCCACCGTCGTCTACTTCTCGGTGCAGGGCACCAACCTGTTCCTGCACGCCGTGCTGATCGCGCTGTTCGTGGCGCTGACGGCGCCCGTCACCACCATCTTCCTGATGCGCGCCGCCCTGTTCCGCGACCGCCAGAAGGGCCTGGACCTGCCGCATGCCGCCCACGGGCAGCTCGAGTCGTCGGACGGCACGCGCTGAACGCGCCATGCCGCGCACCGCCTCGTTCTACTGCTTCGCCGCGCTGCCGGACTGCGCGGCGCTGGTGGAGCCGCTGCGCGCGCTGTGCGCGAAGCTGGACGTGCGCGGCAACATCCTGCTGGCGCCCGAAGGCATCAACGGCAGCATCGCCGGCCAGGCCGCGGCCGTGCAGCAGGTGCTGGACCACCTGCGTGCCGACGCGCGGCTCGCCAGGCTGGCCGTGCGCAGCGCCGAATGCGCCGAGGTGCCGCTGCACCGCCTCAAGGTGCGCTGCAAGCGCGAGATCGTGACCCTCGGCGTGCCGGGCCTGGACCCGGTCGGCCAGACCGGCGAACACGTGCCTCCCGCGCAGTGGAACGCGCTGCTCGAGCGCCCCGGCCTCGTGCTGCTGGACGTGCGCAACGCCTACGAGGTCGAGATCGGCAGCTTCGCCGGCGCGGTGGACCCGCGGACCGCGGCCTTCACCGACTGGCCGGCCTGGATCGCAGACCAGTCCCGGCCCGGCGGCCTGCTGGAAGGCCAGCCGGCCGTGGCGATGTTCTGCACCGGCGGCATCCGCTGCGAGAAGGCTTCGGCCCTGCTGCGCGCCCAGGGTTTCGGCGAGGTCTACCAGCTCGAAGGCGGCATCCTGAACTACCTGGAGCAGGTGGCGCCCGCGCACAGCCGCTGGCAGGGCGCGTGTTTCGTGTTCGACGCGCGCGTGGCCGTGGGCCATGGCCTGGCCGCGGGCAGCCACAGCCTGTGCCACTCCTGCCGCCGGCCGCTGTCGGCCGCGGACCGGGCCTCGCCGCAGTTCGTCGACGGCGTGCAATGCGCGCACTGCGCGGCGCAGCGCGACGAGGGCCAGCGCGCCGGCTACCGCGAACGCCAGCGCCAGATGGCGCTGGCGGCCGCGCGCGGCCAGACGCACCTGGGACTGCCCGCCAGCCCGGCATGACGGCCATGCTGCCGGTGCTCTACTCGTTCCGGCGCTGCCCCTACGCCATGCGCGCGCGGCTCGCGCTGCTGGCCGCCGGCCAGGCCTGCGAACTGCGCGAGGTGGTGCTGCGCGACAAGCCCCAGGCCCTGCGCGAGGCCTCGCCCAAGGCCACGGTGCCCGTGCTGGTGCAGGCCGATGGCCGTGTCATCGACGAGAGCCTGGCCATCATGCAATGGGCGCTGGCGCGCCACGATCCGCTGGCCTGGTGCCGCCCCACGCACGGCGACGCGGCACAGATGCTCGCGCTGGTGGCCGAGAACGACACCGGCTTCAAGCCGCTGCTGGACCGCGCCAAGTACCCGCAGCGCTTCGGCCTCGCCGACCCCATGGCGCCACGCGCGGCCTGCGCGCCGTTCCTGGCGGGCCTGGAACGGCGGCTGGCGCAGGCGCCGTTCCTGTGCGGCAGCCATGCCGCGCTGGCCGATGCCGCGCTGTTCCCCTTCGTGCGCCAGTTCGCGGGCGTGGACCCGGACTGGTTCGCCGGCCAGCCCTGGCCCCGGCTGCAGCGCTGGCTGCAGGACTGGCAGGCCACGGCGCTGTTCACGTGCGCGATGGAGAAGTTCGCGCCCTGGCAGCCCGGCGATGCGCCGCTGCGGTTCCCGGCCGGCCCGCAGGCCTGAACGCGGCGGATCAGGCCGTCATCGCCAGCATGCCGGCGGCCTGCGGCGACAGCGCGAACGCCGGCCCGGGCCGATCGTGCACCGGAACAGGCGCGTCAGGCGAGCAGGCGGCGGCGCGCGTCCTCGTACTCGCGGCGCAGCTGGGCGATGAACTCGCCGGCCGGCCGCACCTTGTCGATGACGCCGATACCCTGGCCGCTGCCCCAGATTTCTTTCCAGGCCTTGGGCTTGCTGCTGCCGCTGGAGAAGTTCATGGCGCTGGGATCGCTGACGGGCAGGTTCTCCGGGTCCAGCCCGGCCGCGCGGATGCTGGCCGCCAGGTAGTTGCCGTGCACGCCCGTGAACAGGTTGCTGTAGACGATGTCGTCGGAGCTGCCGGAGACGATGGCGTGCTTGTAGCTTTCGGCCGCGCGCGCCTCCTCGGTGGCGATGAAGGCCGAGCCGATGTAGGCGAAGTCCGCCCCCATGGCCTGGGCCGCCAGCACCGCGCCGCCCGTGGCGATGCTGCCCGACAGCGCAACGGGGCCGTCGAACCACTGGCGGATCTCCTGGACCAGCGCGAACGGGCTCTTGATGCCGGCATGGCCGCCGGCGCCGGCCGCCACGGCGATCAGGCCGTCGGCGCCCTTCTCGATCGCCTTGCGCGCGAACTTGTTGTTGATGATGTCGTGCAGCACCACGCCGCCGTAGCTGTGGGCCGCGGCGTTGATGTCCTCGCGCGCGCCCAGCGAGGTGATGATGATGGGCACCTTGTACTTCACGCACAGCGCCATGTCGTGCTCGAGCCGCTCGTTGGACTTGTGCACGATCTGGTTGATCGCGAAGGGCGCGGCCGGCTGCCCGGGGTGGTCGCGGTTCCAGGCCGCCAGGCCCTCGGTGATCTCGATCAGCCATTCCTCCAGCTGCTCCGCAGGGCGCGCATTGAGCGCCGGCATGGAGCCGACCACGCCCGCCGTGCACTGGGCGATGACGAGCTTGGGATTGCTGATGATGAACAGCGGCGAGCCGATGATGGGCAGCGGCAGGTGCGCCAGGGCGCCGGGCAGTCTGGACATGGGTCTCCTTGTCGTATCGGCTTGTTTTTTAGAACGCTTCCAGCGGCAGCGCTGTCACGCTGGCGGCACCGTCGACGATGGCATCGCGCTGGCCCGGCGCGCGGGTCAGGATGTGCTCGGCATAGAAGCGCGCCGTGGCGATCTTGGCGCCCATGAAGGCGGGGTCCTCGGCCCGGTGCTGCTCGGCCGCCAGCAGGCTGCGCGCAAGCTGCCAGCCCGCCACGAGGTTGCCGGCCAGCAGCAGGTAGGGCACGGAGCCGGCGTAGACGGCGTTGGGATCGCTGCGGCTGGCGCCCGCGATGAAGTCCACCACCTCGACGAAGGCCTGGCGCGCGGCCGCCAGGCGGCGCGCCACGGCCTGCGCGTCGGCGCTGCCGTTCTTCGCCAGTTCGGCTTCGGTGGCCTCGACCTGTGCGGCGATGGCCTTGGCGCCCTTGCCGCCGTCGCGCGCGGTCTTGCGGCCCACGAGGTCGTTGGCCTGGATCGCGGTCGTGCCCTCGTAGATCGGCAGGATGCGCGCGTCGCGGTAGAACTGCGCCGCGCCGGTTTCCTCGATGAAGCCCATGCCGCCGTGCACCTGCACGCCCAGCGAGGTCACCTCCAGGCTCATCTCGGTGCTGTAGCCCTTGACCAGCGGCACCATGAATTCATAGAAGGCCTGGTTGTCCTTGCGCACCTGCGCATCGGGATGGTGGTGGGCGGCGTCGTAGGCGGCGGCCGCCACGCTGGCCATCGCGCGGCAGCCCTCGGTCAGCGCGCGCATGGCCATGAGCATGCGGCGCACGTCGGGGTGGTGCACGATGGGCGCGCTGGCCGCCACGCTGCCGTCCACGGGGCGGCCCTGCACGCGCTCCTTGGCGAAGGTGGCAGCCTTCTGGTAGGCCGTCTCGGCCACGGCGATGCCCTGCACGCCGACCGCGTAGCGGGCCGCGTTCATCATGATGAACATGTACTCCAGGCCGCGGTTCTCCTCGCCGACCAGCTCGCCGATGGCGCCCTCGCCCGCGTCGCCGAACTGCAGCACGGCCGTGGGGCTGGCCTTGATGCCCAGCTTGTGCTCGATGCTCACGCAGCGCACGTCGTTGCGTTGGCCGAGCGAACCGTCGGCGTTGACGAGGAACTTGGGCGCCACGAACAGGCTGATGCCCTTGACGCCCTCCGGCGCACCCTGCACGCGGGCCAGCACCAGGTGGACGATGTTGTCCGCCATGTCGTGCTCGCCGTAGGTGATGAAGATCTTGGTGCCGAACAGCTTGTAGCGGCCGTCGGGCAAGGGTTCGGCGCGCGTGCGCACCAGGGCCAGGTCGCTGCCGGCCTGGGGCTCGGTCAGGTTCATGGTGCCGGTCCATTCGCCGCTGACGAGCTTTTCCAGGTAGGTGGCCTTGAGCGCATCGCTGCCGGCCGTCAGCAGCGCCTCGATGGCGCCGTCGGTCAGCAACGGGCACAGCGCGAAGGCGAGGTTGGCCGAGTTCAGCATCTCCCCGCAGGCCGCGCCGATGGTCTTGGGCAGGCCCTGGCCGCCGAAGTCGGCCGGGTGCTGCAGGCCCTGCCAGCCACCCGCGGCGAACTGCTGGAAAGCCTGCTTGAAGCCCGGCGTGGTCGTGACCACGCCGTCCTTCCACGAGGAGGGATTGCGGTCGCCGGCCTCGTTGAGCGGCGCCACCACGTCCTGGTTGAAGCGGGCGGACTCCTCCAGCACGGCCTGGGCGGTTTCCAGCCCCGCATCCTCGAAGCCCGGCATCTGCGCGATCTGCTCGATGCGTGCCAGATGGCGGATGTTGAACAGCATGTCCTTCAGCGGTGCGGTATAGGCCATCGCAATCTCCTCGTTTTCGTTTCTCTCATGAAAAAAGGGCATCGCGCAGCGATGCCCTTGTCGCGGAACCGTGGGGGGTCAGGTCCTCACAGCGCCTTGACCAGTTCCGGCACGGCCGTGAACAGGTCGGCCTCCAGCCCGTAGTCGGCCACCGAGAAGATCGGCGCCTCGGGGTCCTTGTTGATCGCCACGATGACCTTGCTGTCCTTCATGCCGGCCAGGTGCTGGATCGCACCCGAGATGCCGGCGGCGATGTACAGCTGCGGCGCCACGATCTTGCCGGTCTGGCCGACCTGCAGGTCGTTGGGCGCGTAGCCCGCGTCCACGGCCGCGCGGCTGGCGCCGATGGCCGCGCCCAGCTTGTCGGCCAGGGGTGTCATGACTTCGGTGAACTTCTCGGCGCTTCCGAGGGCGCGGCCGCCGGAGACGATGATCTTGGCGGCGGTCAGCTCGGGGCGCTCGCTCTTGGCGATCTCCGCGCCCACGAAGCTGCTCTTGCCGCTGTCGGCGACGGCGGCCAGGCTTTCCACGGCGGCCGAGCCACCGGTGGCGGCCGCTGGGTCGAAGCCGGTGCCGCGCACGGTGATGACCTTCACGCTGTCGCCGCTCTGCACGGTGGCGATGGCGTTGCCGGCGTAGATCGGGCGCTCGAAGGTGTCGGGGCCGTCGACCTTGGTGATGTCGCTGATCTGGCTCACGTCCAGCTTGGCGGCCACGCGCGGGGCGACGTTCTTGCCGCTGGCGGTGGCCGGGAACAGGATGTGGCTGTAGTTGGACGCGATGGCCAGCACCTGGGCGGCCACGTTCTCGGCCAGGCCGTGGCCCAGGCCGGCGCCGTCGGCGTGCAGCACCTTGGCCACGCCGGCCACCTGGGCGGCGGCCTTGGCGGCCTCGGCGGCGTTCTCGCCGGCGACCAGCACATGGACGTCGCCGCCGCAGGCCAGCGCGGCGGTGACGGTGTTCAGGGTGGCGCTCTTGATGGAAGCGTTGTCGTGTTCTGCGATGACGAGTGCGGTCATGTTCTTGTTCCTCCCTGGATCAGATGACCTTGGCTTCGGTCTTGAGCTTGGCGACCAGCGTCGCGACGTCGGGCACCTTGATGCCGGCCGAGCGCTTGGGCGGCTCGCTGACCTTCAGCGTCTTGAGCTTGCTGGCCACGTCCACGCCCAGGTCGGCCGGGCTCACGGTGTCCAGCTGCTTCTTCTTGGCCTTCATGATGTTGGGCAGCGTGACGTAGCGCGGCTCGTTCAGGCGCAGGTCGGTGGTGATCACGGCCGGGGTGGACAGCTCCAGGGTCTCCAGGCCGCCGTCCACTTCACGGGTCACTTTCACCTTGTCGCCGGCGACTTCGACCTTGCTGGCGAAGGTGGCCTGCGGCAGTTCGGCCAGGGCCGCCAGCATCTGGCCGGTCTGGTTGGCGTCGTCGTCGATGGCCTGCTTTCCGAGGATCACCAGGCCGGGCTGTTCCTTGTCGACCAGGGCCTTCAGGAGCTTGGCCACGGCCAGGGGCTGCAGTTCGGCATCCGTCTGCACCAGGATGGCGCGGTCCGCGCCGATGGCCATGGCCGTGCGCAGGGTTTCCTGGCACTGCTGCACGCCGCAGGAGACGGCGATCACCTCGGTGACCACGCCCTTTTCCTTCAGGCGCACGGCCTCTTCGACGGCGATCTCGTCAAACGGGTTCATGCTCATCTTGACGTTGGCGATGTCAACGCCGCTGCCGTCGGACTTCACGCGGACCTTCACGTTGTAGTCGACCACGCGCTTGACGGGAACCAGGACCTTCATTGATGCGACTCCTCTTTCATGTGCTGCTTGCGCAGGCTGCCGGAACAAAACTGGCGGATTCTAGTGCGCCACCCCGCCCGACCCGCCACAAAAAAGACACCGGCGGGACAGTGGACACACCGGCCGGTCTGCTAGAGCGGCCCGGCCGCACGCAGCAGCCATGCCGTGCCCTGTAGGGCGGCGCGCCGGCTCCATGTCGGCACGGGGCCGAAGATGCCCTTGGTCACAGGCCGTTCACCGCGCAGCGGCGCTATTGCAACTATGCTGTGCGCTCCGTCATTCCGAGCACCGAGCACCAACAAGAATGCGCTCCTCCCTGCCCCCGTCCCCCGTCATCGTCATCACGGGCGCCTCCAGCGGCATCGGCCGCGCCACGGCGCTTGCCTTCGCACAGCGGCGCGCGCGCCTGGTGCTGGCGGCGCGCGGCGCCGAAACGCTGGAACGCGTGGCCGCGCAGTGCGCGCGCCTTGGCGCCCAGGCCATCGCCGTGCCCACCGATGTCACCGATGCCAAGGCCGTCCGGGCCCTGGCCGGCGCCGCGCTGCGGCGCTTCGGCGGCATCGATGTCTGGATCAACAACGTGGGCGTGGGGGCCGTGGGCCGCTTCGAGGCCACGCCCATGGAGGCGCACCGCCGCGTGGTGGAGGCCAACCTGCTGGGCCACATGCACGGCGCCCATGCCGTGCTGCCGCACTTCCGCGCGCAGCGCAGCGGCGTGCTCGTGAACATGATCTCGCTGGGCGGCTGGGTCGCCACGCCCTACGCGGGCGCCTACACGGCCAGCAAGTTCGGCCTGCGCGGCTGGTCGGCCTCGCTGCGCGCCGAGCTGTCCGACCTGCCGGGCGTGCATGTCTGCGACGTCTGCCCGACCTTCGTCGATACGCCGGGCCTGCGCCACGGGGCCAACTTCACGGGCCGCAAGCTCGCGCCGCCGCCGCCGCTGGTCGATCCCGACGCCGTGGCCGCCGCCATCGTGCGCCTGGTGCGCCGGCCGCGGCCCACGCTGTGGCTGGGATCGGCCGCGCTGGCGGGCCGGCTGGCCCAGGCCGCCGCGCCCGAGACCACCGGCCGCATCGGCAAGTGGGTGGCCGACCGCGCGCTGTCGCGCGCCGAGCGCACGCCGATCTCGCAGGGCAATCTGTTCGATGCCTCGCGCCATCCGGCCGTGCACGGCGGCTTCCGGCCCGAACCCCGGCCCAAGGGCAAGCTGGCCCTCGGGCTGGGCCTGGCGCTGGCCGGCGCCGTGGCGCTGGGCGTGCTGCTGGCCACGCAGGACCGCGGCGAACGCAGTTGAGCCAGCCTGGACCCGGCAGCAACGGCCGGATCCAGCGTCAGTTCAGCGGGAGGTCGATGCGCGCGGCCAGCGGCAGCGCGGTGACGGCCTCGCTGCTGGCCAGGAGCACGGTGCGCTCGCGCGCGGTGCCGACCGCGCCCAGCGCCTCCCACAGGCAGCGCACCGAGCCCTGGTCCAGCGCGGCCGTGGGCTCGTCCAGCAACACCACGGGCCGGCGGCCGGCCAGCGCGGCCGCCAGCCAGACCTTGCGCCGGGAGCCGGTGGAGAGCATGTAGAGCGACTTTTCCAGGTGCGGCGCCAGGCCGAAACCCTCGACCAGCGCGTCACGCACCGCCGGGTCGGCATCGGCGCCGGCCAGCTGCGCCAGGCAGTCCCGGGCCGTCATCTGGTCGAAGGCCTGCGTGGCCGGATCGACGAAGAACAGCTGCGCGCGGTAGCGCGCCGGTGCCTCGGCCAGCACCGCGTCGCCGATCTGCAGCCGGCCGGCGTCGGCGGCCTGCACGCCGGCCAGCAGCCGCAGCAGCAGGCTCTTGCCGGTGCCGGTGTCGCCGTGCAGCAGCGTGATGCCGGGGCCGATGCGGGCCGACCAGTCGGCGACCAGCGGCCGCTCTCCGGCAAAGGCGAAGCACAGGCCCCGGATGTCGATCACAGGCCGACCGCGTCGAACTCGCGGTAGGTGTCGGCCAGCCAGGTCTTCACGCGCTGGCGGTCCAGCAGGCCCAGGCCGCCGCCCGGCGTGCTGGCCTTCCAGAAGCTGCTGCTGGCGGCGTCGATCTTGAGCAGTGCGCCCTCGCTGAGCTTCTTGAGCTGCACCACCTTGGCGCCCAGCGCCTCGGCGCGCTGCTGCTGGCCGGACCGATCGAGCGCCGTGAAGTCGCTGCCGCGCACCTGGTTGCGCACCAGCACGTAGCGCAGGCCGTCGCCGAAGCGGTCGAGCAGCTTGCCCAGCAGGTCGGCCGAGTCCTTGCCCGCATCCATCACGTGCCAGTAGTGCAGCTGGATGCCTTCGTCGGCGGCCACGGCCAGCAGGCTGGCCTCCTCCATCCATTGGGCCAGCGTCTCGTGCGTCTGCGCGGCCAGGTCCACGAGCACGCGGCGCTCGGGCTGCTCGACAGCGGCCTCGACGATGGCGTCCAGCGCCTCGGTGCGGTCCATGGCCACGGGCGCGGCGTAGTCGGCGTAGAAGCGCAGCAGCGCGCCGTGCGAGCGGTCGGTGTCGAATGCCGTGAACGGCAGTTGCCGGTCGATGCAGTACTGCGCGAGCAGGCGGGCTGTCAGCGACTTGCCGACGCCGCCTTTCTCGCCACCGATGAAATGGATGTTGGCCATGCGTTCACTCCCTGGGATGTTGTGTCGACGTGCACCTGCTCCAGGTGCACGGGCCCATGGTAGCCGCAGCGGGGAACGCAGCGCGGCGCGTTACAGGTCGGCCAGCACGCGGATGTGCGCCTCCACGCTGCGCGCCAGCGCGCCCAGGTGGTAGCCGCCTTCCAGGCAGCTCACGATGCGGCCCTTGGCGTGGCGCCGCGCGACGTCCTTGATGCACGAGGTGATCCAGACGTAGTCCTGCTCGACCAGGCCGAGCTGGCCCATGTCGTCCTCGCGGTGCGCGTCGAAGCCGGCGCTGATGAAGATCATCTCGGGCTTGTGCGCCTCCAGCCGCGGCAGCCAGAGCATGTCGATCATCTCGCGCACGTCCATGCCGCGCGTGTAGGCCGGCACGGGCAGGTTGACGAGGTTGTCGGCCTGGCGGTGCTGCCAGTCCATCGGGTAGAACGGGTGCTGATAGAAGCTGGCCATCAGGATGCGCGGGTCGCCGGCCACGATGTCCTCGGTGCCGTTGCCGTGGTGCACGTCGAAATCGACGATGGCCACGCGCGACAGGCCGTGGCGTTCCAGCGCATAGCGGGCGGCCAGCGCCACGTTGTTGAAGAAGCAAAAGCCCATGGCCTGGTCGCGGCAGGCGTGGTGGCCGGGCGGACGCACCGAGCAGAACGCGTTCTCGAGTTCGCCGCGGATCACGGCGTCGGTGGCGGCCAGCGCGGCACCGGCGGCGCGCAACGCGGCGTTCCAGGTGTGCACGTTGAGGCTGGTGTCGGGATCGATCTGCGCGTGCGTGGGGCCGCCCGCGGCGATCTGCTCCTGCAGGTTGTCGGTCATGCCGCGGATGGCGGCGACGTGCATGCGGCCGTGCGCGAGCTCGAGGTCGGAGATGGCGGCCAGCGGGGCCTCGCGCCGCTCCAGCGCATCGCCCACGCCGGAGACCAGCAGGCGGTCCTCGATGGCGTCCAGCCGCTCCGGGCATTCCGGATGGCCGGGGCCCATCTCGTGCTTCCAACAATCCCGGTGGCTGAAGTATCCCGTCTGGTTCACGGCTGTCGTCTCGCTTGCTATCGTTTTCGGGTAAGGTTCCGCGATGATCGTACAAGAGAAAGTCAAGGACCTTTTGCGCCAGCTCAACGGCGTCATCGTGGGCAAGGAGGCCCAGGTCCATGACTGCGTGGCCTGCCTGCTGGCTGGCGGCCACCTGCTCATCGAAGACGTGCCCGGCGTGGGCAAGACCACGCTGGCCCATGCGCTGGCACGCACCTTCGGCCTGCAGTTCTCGCGCGTGCAGTTCACCTCCGACCTGATGCCCTCGGACCTTTCGGGCGTGTCGGTCTACGAGCGCGGCAAGGAGGCCTTCGTGTTCCATCCCGGCCCGCTGTTCGCGCAGATCCTGCTGGCCGACGAGATCAACCGCGCCAGCCCCAAGACGCAGAGCGCGCTGCTCGAGGCCATGGAGGAACGGCAGGTCACGGTCGAGGGCGCCACGCGGCCGCTGCCGCGCCCCTTCTTCGTGATCGCCACGCAGAACCCGCAGGACCAGCTCGGCACCTTTGCGCTGCCCGAGTCGCAGCTGGACCGCTTCCTGATGCGCATCTCGATCGGCTACCCCGACCGCGCGGCCGAGCGCCTGCTGCTGGCCGGCGAGGACCGGCGCGCACTCGTCGACGCCCTGCCCGCGCTGCTGGACGGCGCGCAGCTGCAGCGGCTGCAGCAGCAGGTGCTGCAGGTGCATGCGGCGCCGCCGCTGATCGAGTACCTGCAGGACCTGATCGCCGCCACGCGCTCGGGCCGCTGGTTCCTGCAAGGCCTGTCGCCGCGCGCCGGCATCGCCGTGGTGCGCGCGGCCAAGGCCCAGGCGCTGCTGGCCGGGCGCGACTACGTGGCGCCCGACGACGTGCAGGCCATCCTGCCGCAGACCGTGGCGCACCGGCTGGTGCCCGTGGGCGACGCCGGCCGCGGCGCCGTCGAACAGGTGCGCGCCATGGTCGAGGCCGTGCCCTTGCCGTGAAGGCCCGCGCCCGCCTGAACCCCTGGCCGCGCTGGCGGGCCGCCATGCGGCGCTGGTGGGAGGCGCGGCTGCCGCGCAGCGACCAGTTGCTTCTGACCCAGCGCAACATCTACATCCTGCCCACGCGCGCCGGCCTGATGCTGGCGGCCACCGTGCTGCTGCTGTTGCTGGCCTCGATCAACTACCAGCTCAACCTGGGCTACCTGCTGACCTTCCTGCTGGCCGGCTGCGCGCTGGTCGGCATGCACGTGGGCCATGCCACGCTGCGCGGCCTGCAGCTGCACCTGCTGCCGCCCGAGCCGCAGTTCCTGGGCAGCGGCAGCACGCTCACGCTGGAGCTGGCCAGCACGCGCAAGACACCGCGCCACGCCATCGCCGCGAGCCTGGTGGACACCGCCAGGCAGCAGGCCTTCGTGGACGTGCCGGCCGGCGGCCGCAGCCTGGTGCACGTGGCCTTCGCGCCGGCGCGGCGCGGCCTGCACGCCATTCCCACGCTGACGCTGGAGACGCGCTTTCCGATGGGGGCCTTCCGCGTCTGGACGCTGTGGCGCCCGGCGGCCCAGGTGCTGGTCTATCCCCAGCCCGAGGCGCATCCGCCGCCGCTGCCCGCGGGCGAGCCGCGCGCCGGCGGCGCCATGGCGCGCCAGGCCGCCGCTACCTCCGAGTTCGATGGCGTGCGCGCCTACCGCCGTGGCGACCCGCTCAAGCTGGTGGTCTGGAAAAAAGCCGCGAAGGCCGGCGAACTGGTCAGCCGCGACAGCCAGCAGGCCCAGCGCCACGAACTCTGGCTGGACCCGGCCCTGGCCCAGCTGCCCGACGGCGAGCAGCGCCTGGCGCGCCTGTGCGCCTGGGTGCTGCAGGCGGACCGGCTCGCGCTCGAATACGGCCTGCGCGTGCCCGGCGTCGAGCTGCCGCCCGCCAGCGGCGAGGCCCACAAGCGGCGCTGCCTGGAGGCGCTGGCCCTGTGCTGAACCGCCTCGCCGGCCGGCTGTCGGGACGAGATGCCGCGCGACGGCCGCGACACGCTGTTCCTGCTGGCCGTGATCGGCTGGATCCTGCTGCCCCAGGTGCCGCGCCTGCCGCTGTGGTGCAGCCTCCTGGCCGGCGGCGTGCTGCTCTGGCGCGGCTGGATCGCGCTCGGCGCGCGGCCGCTGCCCTCGCGCTGGTGGCTGGCGGCGCTGTTGGCGCTGACGCTGGGCCTCACGCTCATGAGCCACCGCACGCTGCTGGGCCGCGACGCGGGCGTCACGCTGCTGGTCTCGCTGCTGGCGCTCAAGACGCTGGAGCTGCGCGCGCGGCGCGACGCCTTCGTGGTGTTCTTCCTGGGCTTCTTCACGATGCTCACGAACTTCTTCTTCTCGCAGTCGCTGCCCACGGCGGCCGCCATGCTGGTCGGCCTGCTGGGCCTGCTGACGGCGCTGGTCAACGCCCACATGCCGGTGGGCCGGCCGCCGCTGGCCGAATCGGCGCGCCATGCCGCGCGCATGGCGCTGGTCGGCGCGCCCATCATGCTGGTGCTGTTCCTGCTGTTCCCGCGGCTGGCGCCGCTGTGGGGCATCCCGAGCGACGCGATGAGCGGGCGCAGCGGCCTGTCGTCCACCATGGAGGTCGGCAACCTGGCCAGCCTGGCGCTGGACGACAGCATCGCCATGCGCATCCGTTTCGACGGCCAGCCGCCGCCGCAGGAAGCGCTGTACTTCCGCGGGCCGGTGCTGTCCGAGTTCGACGGCCGCCAGTGGCGCCAGGGCCGCGGCGACGTGGGCTTCGACACCGCACCGCAGCGCAGGCTGCAGCCGGGCGGTGCGCCGATCGGCTACGAGGTCACGCTGGAACCGCACAACCGGCCCTGGCTGCTGCTGCTGGACGTGGCGCCGCGCCGGCCCGAGCTCGGCGGCCTGTCGGCGCTGCAGACGCAGGAGCTGTCCTGGCTGGCCAATCGGCCCATCACCGACCTCGTGCGCTTCCGCGCCCAGAGCCACACCGAGTTCCGCTACGGCCCGCTGCGCCGCACGGCCGAGCTGCAGGGCGAACTGCGGCTGCCGGCCGGCAGCAACCCGCGCACGCTGGCACTGGCCGCCGAGATGCGGCGCGACCCGCGCCTCGCCCAGGCCGGCAGCGCCGCGCTCGTGGCCGCTGCGCTGCAGCGCCTGCGCACGGGCGGCTACAGCTACACGCTGGAGCCCGGCGTCTACGGCGAGCACACGGCCGACGAGTTCTGGTTCGACCGCAAGGCCGGCTTCTGCGAGCACATCGCCTCGGCCTTCGTGGTGCTGATGCGCGCGCTGGACATCCCGGCGCGCATCGTCACGGGCTACCAGGGCGGCGAGATGAATGCCGTCGACGGCTACTGGACCGTGCGCCAGAGCGACGCCCATGCCTGGACCGAGGTCTGGCACGAAGACCGGGGCTGGGTGCGCGTGGACCCCACGGGCGCCGTGATGCCGGGCCGCATCGGCAGCCTGGAGCGGCTGCGCGCGCCGCAGGGCGCGTTCGCCGCCGCGGTGGGCAATGTCAGCCCCAACCTCGCGGCCCAGCTGCGCGCGGCCTGGGAAGCCGTCAACAACCGCTGGAACCAGTGGGTGCTGAACTACACGCAGAGCCGCCAGCTGGACCTGTTGCGCGTGCTGGGCTTCGAGGCGCCCGATTGGGAAGACCTGGGCCGGCTGCTGATCGGCCTGGTGGTGCTGGCCAGCCTGGGCGGCGCCGGCTGGACGCTGTGGGACCGGCGCCAGCACGATCCCTGGCTGCGCCTGCTGCACAAGGCGCGCGAGCGCCTGCGCGCCGCCGGCCTGGCCGTGCCTCCGCAGGCCGCGCCGCGCCAGCTGGCCGAGCTGCTTGTACAGTTGCCGGCTGCCGCGGCCGGGCCGCAGCCGCTGGCGCCGCTGCGCGACTGGTTGCTGCGCCTGGAAGCGCAGCGCTATGCACGCGCGCCCGTCCTGGAACTGGCGACGCTGCAGCGCGAGTACCGAAGCCTGCCCTGGCCCACCCCTGTCCCGTCCGCATGAACCTCACGCGCCCCGCACTTCTGGCCGCCCTCCTGCTCGCCGCCACCGCCCACGCCCAGACCAGCCCCCCCGCCAAGAAGCGCCCCGCCGCCGCCAGGGCGGCGCCGGCCCCGGGCCCGCTCTACGCCACCCGGCCCGAGGTGCTGCGCGCGGCCGACGACATCGCCGCGCGCCGCGACCTGGACCGCGAATGGGTGCGCCAGGCCGTCGGCCAGGCCCGGCTGCTGCCCCAGGTGCAGCGGCTCATGACGCCGGCGCCCAGCGGCACGCCCAAGAACTGGCGCGTCTACCGCAGCCGCTTCGTCGAGCCCATCCGCATCCGCGCCGGCGTGCGCTTCTGGCAGGAGCACCGCGCGGCGCTGGAACGCGCCGAGCGCGAATACGGCGTGCCGGCCGAGATCATCGTGGGCATCGTCGGCGTGGAGTCGATCTACGGCCAGCAGATGGGCGGCTTCAGCGTCATCGACGCCGTGACCACGCTGGCCTTCGATTTCCCCAGGGCGCACCCGCGCGCGGCCGAGCGCAGCGCCTTCTTCCTGGGCGAGCTCGAGCAGCTGTTGAGCCTGTCGCAGCGCACCGGCGTGGACCCGCATGCCTGGCGCGGCAGCTACGCGGGCGCCATGGGCATGCCGCAGTTCATGCCGTCCAGCTGGGTGCGCTACGCGGTGGACTTCGACGGCGACGGCCGCATCGACCTGTCGGGCAGCGTGGACGACGTGATCGGCTCGGTCGCCAACTACTTCAAGGCCTTCGGCTGGAAGACCGGCATGCCGGCCATCTACCCGGTCGCCCTGGGCGCGCAGGCCGACATGGACGCCCTGCTCGCGCCCGACATCCTGCCCAGCTTCAGCGTGGAGAGCTTCACGGCCAAGGGCGCGCTGCTGCAGGGCGAGGCGCTGCAGCATGCCGGCCCGCTCGCGCTGGTCGAGCTGCAGAACGGCCTGGATGCGCCGCAGTACGTGGCCGGCACCGAGAACTTCTACGTGATCACGCGCTACAACTGGTCCAGCTACTACGCCATGGCGGTGCTGGAGCTGGGCCAGGCGGTGCGCGAGGCGCTGGACCGCTGAACCAGCGCTCGACCGAGTTGCGGATCGAGGTCCAGGCCGTCGTGATCCAGCCGATCACGGCCAGCCAGGCATGCCACCAGAAGAAGATGCCCAGGGAAACCAGGGCCGCAAGAAGCGTATGCCATGGCTGGCGCCGGGGCCGCGCTCCTCAAGTCCCGGCGCCGGCCTGCTCGAAACGGTCCAGCCGGCGCAGGCCGCCGAAGGCCGCGGCCCAGGTGCCGACCACGCCCAGCGTGCACAGCCCGCCCGCCACGGCCGCGCCGACCGGCCCCAGCCAGGCCGCGCTGGTACCCGCGCGGAATTCGCCGAGCTCGTTGGACGAGCCGATGAACAGCATGTTGACGGCCTGCACGCGCCCGCGCATGGCGTCCGGCGTGGAGAACTGCACCAGCGCGCCGCGGATGTAGACGCTGACCATGTCGGCCATGCCGGCCACCAGCAGCGCCACGAACGACAGCCAGAACCAGTGCGACAGCGCGAACACCAGGTTGGCCACGCCGAACACCGCCACGGCGCCGAACATGGTCGCGCCGACGCGCCGGTTCAGCGGCCGCGCGCTCAAGTACAGCCCCATGCCGACCTCGCCCACGGCCATGGCGCTGCGCAGCGCGCCCAGGCCCTGCGGCCCCACGTGCAGCACCTCGTGCGCGTAGATCGGCAGCAGCGCCACCACGCCGCCCAGCAGCACGGCGAACAGGTCCAGCGAAATGCAGCCCAGGATCACGGGCCGCGAGCGGATGAAGCCGATGCCTTCGGCAAAGCGCGTCCAGATCGTGCCGCCCACGACGCGCGGCGCGGCATGGGCCACCGTCACGTGGCGCAGCAGCACCGCGCCGAGCACGAAGCAGC
Source organism: Pseudorhodoferax sp. (assembly GCA_049840715.1). GTDB lineage: Bacteria > Pseudomonadota > Gammaproteobacteria > Burkholderiales > Burkholderiaceae_C > Pseudorhodoferax. The sequence goes on along the minus strand of JASGJO010000027.1, from coordinate 35,619 downwards.
CCAGGCACACCAGGTAGGTCAGCTCGCCGCCGCCCAGCGCGTACAGCAGCCCGCCCAGGAACGGCCCGGTGATGGTGGCGCTGCGCATCAGCATGCTGTTGACGGCGATCGCCTGGGCCAGCTGCTCGCGCGGCACGATCTGCGGCAGCAGGCTTTGCAGCGCCGGCCCGGCAAAGGCGCGCGCGCAGCCGTACAGCACCAGCACGGCGTAGATGGACGAGACGCCCGCCACCCCATGGCCCGACAGCCACCACAGCAGCGCGCTGCACAGCGCCGAGACCACCCAGCTGGCCGCCAGGATGGGCCGGCGCGCGAAGCGGTCCATGAGGTCGCCGGCCGGCAGCAGCAGGCACAGCATGGGAATGAACTGCGCCAGGCCCACGTAGGCCAGGGCCAGCGGCTCGCGCGTGAGGTCGTAGACCTGCCAGGCCACGACCACGGCCTGCACCTGGGTGGCCAGCACGGCGGCCACGCGCGCGGCCATGAAGGCGCGCATGCCGGGATGCCGCAGCACATGCGGTGCGGCGGATGCGGAAGAAGGGGGAGAACTCACGCGACGGACAAGCAAGAGCGCCCCACGGGCGCCAGGAACAGCGCCGGCATTCTAGGCGGCGCGCCGGCGCGTGGCGGCACGCCTTGGTGCACGGCCGCACGGCGCGCGTGCACCGCCCCGCTCCATGCAGCCCGGCCGGCCTTTTCGATCGGCCCGCGCGCGGCACACCGGACAGACCGCGCCACAATGCGCATGGCACCGATATTGCTGAACCTGCCGTCGTTTGCCCCAAGAGGAGTCCACCAACATGTTCCAACGCCGTCCCCTGATCCTTGCCGCCGCCGTCGCCACGCTGGCCCTGCCCACCTTCGCCCTGGCCCAGCAGGCCAGGCTCAAGGTGGCCGCGGTCTACACCGTGCCCTTCGAGCAGCAATGGGTGGGCCGCATCCACAAGGCGCTCAAGGCCGCCGAGGCCCGCGGAGAGATCGAGTACAAGGCCACCGAGAACGTGGCCAACGCCGACTACGAGCGCGTGCTGCGCGAATACGCCACGGCCGGCAACCAGCTCATCGTGGGCGAGGCCTTCGCGGTCGAGGCGGCGGCCCGCAAGGTCGCGCGCGACTTCCCCAAGACCATGTTCCTGATGGGCAGCTCGGGCAAGCCGCAGGCGCCCAACTTCAGCGTGTTCGACAACTACATCCAGGAGCCGGCCTACCTCACGGGCATGGTGGCCGGCGGCATGAGCAAGTCCAACAAGATCGGCCTGGTCGGCGGCTTCCCGATCCCCGAGGTCAACCGCCTCATGAACGCCTTCATGGCCGGCGCCAGGGAGGTCAATCCCAAGGTCGAGTTCAGCGTGAGCTTCATCAACAGCTGGTTCGACCCGCCCAAGGCCAAGGAGGCCGCCTTCGCCATGGTCGACAAGGGCGCGGACATCCTCTACGCGGAGCGCTTCGGCGTCAGCGATGCGGCCAAGGAGCGCAAGGTGCTGGCCATCGGCAACGTGATCGACACCCAGGCCCAGTACCCCGACACCGTGGTCGTCTCGGCGCTGTGGAACATGGAGCCCTCGATCGACCGCGCGCTCAAGCTCGTGCGCGAAGGCCAGTTCAAGCCCGAGGAGTACGGCCAGTACTCGCACATGCAGCACAAGGGCTCGGCGCTGTCGCCGCTGGGCACCTTCGAGAAGAAGATCCCGGCCGAGCTGGTGGCCAAGGTGCGCGCGCGCGAGGCCGAGATCCTGGCCGGCAAGTTCACGGTCAAGATCGACGACGCCCAGCCCAAGTCCACGGCCAAATGAGGGCCGACGCGCCCACGGTGCTGCGCCTGCAGGGCATCACCAAGCGCTTCGGCAGCCTGGTCGCCAACGACGACATCACGCTGGAACTGCGCGCAGGCGAGGTACTGGCCCTGCTGGGCGAGAACGGCGCCGGCAAGTCCACGCTGATGTCCATCCTGTTCGGCCACTACACCGCCGACGCGGGCCGCATCGCCGTGTTCGGCCGGCCGCTGCCGCCCGGCAGCCCCGGCGCGGCGCTGGCGGCCGGCGTGGGCATGGTGCACCAGCATTTCGCGCTGGCCGACAACCTGAGCGTGCTCGACAACATCGTCCTGGGCACCGAACCGCTGTGGCGCCCGCTGTCGCGCCGCGCCGCCGCGCGCGCACGCCTGCTCGACGTGGCCCGGCGCTTCGGCCTGCCGGTGGACCCGGATGCGCGCGTGGGCGAGCTGTCGGTCGGCGAACGCCAGCGCGTGGAGATCCTCAAGGCCCTGTACCGCGGCGCGCGCATCCTGATCCTGGACGAGCCCACGGCCGTGCTGACCCCGCAGGAGAGCGAGCAGCTGTTCGGCACGCTGGCCGAGATGGTCGCCCAGGGCCTGGCCATCATCTTCATCAGCCACAAGCTCGGCGAGGTGCTGCGCGTCTCGCACCGCGTGGCCGTGCTGCGCCACGGCAAGCTCGTGGCCGAGGGCCGCACGGCCGACTGCGACCGGGCCCAGCTGGCGCGCTGGATGGTCGGCCATGCCGTGCAGCAGCGCGAACGCCAGCCCGCGCGGGCGGTCGGCGCCGTGGTCTGCGAACTCGACCGGGTGAGCACCGCCGGCCATGGCAACGACCGCCTGCGCGAACTCTCGCTGACCCTGCGCGCGGGCGAGATCACGGCGATCGCGGGCGTCTCCGGCAACGGCCAGGCCGCGCTGGCCGATCTGCTCACGGGCATGCGGCCGGCCACCGGCGGCACGGCCACCTTGCAGGGCCAGCCGCTGCCCCAGACCCCCAGCGCGCTCGTGCAGCGCGGCGTGGCGCGCATCCCGGAAGACCGGCACGGCACGGGCGTGGTCGGCGACCTGCCGCAGTGGGAGAACGCCGTGTCCGAACGGCTGCGCACGCCGGCCTTCTCGCGTGCGCTGGGCGGCCTGCGCTGGATCCGCCAGCGCGCCGCCATCGCACAGGCCCGGCGCATCGTGGAAACCTTCGACGTGCGGGGCGGCGGCCTGCACACCCCTGCCCGGTCGCTGTCGGGCGGCAACATGCAGAAACTCATCCTGGGCCGGGCGCTGCTGCCGACGGCCGATGCGGCGTGCCCCGCCGCCGGGCCGCCCCAAGGCGGGGCAGCCCCCCCGGGGGGCAGCGGACCACGTGCAGCGGGGAGCGTGGGGGCCACCGTCCCGGCACTCATCGTCGTGCACCAGCCGACCTGGGGGCTGGACATCGGCGCCGTCGCCTTCGTGCAGCAGCAGCTGATCGCCGCGCGCGACGCGGGTGCCGCGCTGCTGCTGATCTCCGACGACCTCGACGAGGTGCTCACGCTGGGCGACCGCGTGGCCGTCATGCACGCCGGCCGCCTGGGCCCGGCGCGGCCGGCCGGGGAATGGACGCGCGAGGCCATCGGCCTGGCCATGGCGGGCAGCACGCCGGAGGTGCCGGCATGAGGCTGGAACGCCGCCACGAAGTCTCGCGCGGCGCGCTGCTGCTGGCGCCCGTGGGCGCGGTCGCGTTCACGCTGCTCGTCGCCGCGCTGCTCGTGCTGTGGGCCGGCGCGCCGGTCGCCCGCACCTACGGCCTGCTGCTGGCGGGCGGCTTCGGCTCGGTGTTCGCCTGGAGCGAAACGCTCACGCGCGCGATCCCGCTGATCCTGACGGGCCTGGCGGCCACGGTGGCCTTCAAGGCCAGGCTGTTCAACATCGGCGCCGAGGGCCAGCTCTATGCAGGCGCCATCGCCGCCGTGGCCGTCGGCGGCCTGCACGGCGGCACCGGGCTGGAGTGGCCCGTCTGGCTGCTGTTCCCGCTCATGATGCTGGCCGCGGCACTGGCCGGCGCCCTGCTGCTGCTGGGCCCGGCGCTCATGAAGAACAAGCTCGGCGTGGACGAGGTCGTCACCACGCTGCTGTTCAACTTCATCATGCTGCTGGCCGTGGGCGCGCTGCTCGACGGCCCGATGAAGGACCCGCTGGCCATGGGCTGGCCGCAGAGCGTGGCGCTGCAGCCCGACCTGGAACTGTCCAAGCTCGTCGCGCAGACGCGCGTGCACACCGGGCTGCTCTGGGGCGTGGTGCTGGCCGTGCTGGTCTGGGCCATCTTCCGCTACACCGTGCTGGGCTTCGACATCCGCGCGCTGGGCGCCAATGCGCGCGGCGCGGCCTTCGCGGGCGTGCCGGTCACGCGCACGGTGGTGCTCACGGCCCTGCTCTCGGGCGCGCTGGCCGGCCTGGCCGGCGCCATCGAGGTGGCGGGCCGCACCAGCTACGTGACGCTGGACATGTCGCCCAACTACGGCTACGCGGGCATCGTGATCGCCATGCTGGCCGGGCTGCACCCGCTGGGCGTGGTGGCCTCGGCCGTGTTCGTGGCCGGCGTGCTGGTCGGCGCCGACAGCATGAGCCGCGCCGTGGGCGTGCCGACCTACATCGCCGACGTGATCGTGGCCACCGCGCTGCTCGCGGTGCTGGTGGCCACGCTGCTGACGCAGTACCGGGTCCGTCGATGAGCGAAATCCTGGACATCCTGGGCAATGCGGCGTTCTGGGTCGCGGTGCTGCGCATCGCCTCGCCGCTGATCCTCGGCACGCTGGGGGTGCTGCTGTGCGAGCGCGCCGGCGTGCTCAACCTCGGCATCGAGGGCATCATGGTCGCGGGCGCCTTCGCCGGCTGGCTGGCCGTCTACGCGGGCTGGCCGCTCTGGATGGGCGTGGCCGTGGCCGCGCTGACGGGCATGGCCTTCGGCCTGCTGCATGCCTTCCTCACGGTGGGGCTGGCGCTGTCGCAGCATGTGTCCGGGCTGGGCATCACCATGCTGGCCACGGCGCTGTCGTACTACGGCTACCGGGTGAGCTTCCCCAAGGTCACGACGCCGCCCACGGTCACGCCGTTCGCGCCCATGGACTGGCTGCCCCTGCCCGTGCTGAACGCGCAGACGCCGCTCACGCTGCTGGCCCTGCTGCTGGTGCCGCTGATCGCCTACCTGCTGTACCGCACGCCGGCCGGCCTGGCGCTGCGCATGGTGGGCGAGAACCCGCAGGCCGCCGAGGGCCAGGGCCTGTCGGTCGCGCGCACGCGCACGGCGGCCATCGTGGCGGGCTCGGCGCTGATGGGCGTGGCGGGCAGCTTCCTCACGCTGTCGGCCTTCAACGCCTTCTTCTTCAACATGGTCAACGGCCGCGGCTGGATCTGCGTGGCGCTCGTGGTGTTCGCCTCCTGGCGGCCCGGCAAGGCGCTGCTGGGCGCGCTGCTGTTCGCGTTCTTCGATGCGCTGCAGCTGCGGCTGCAGCAGTCCGGCGACGCGCTGCTGCCCTACCAGCTGTACCTGATGCTGCCCTATGTGCTGTCCATCGTGGCGCTGGTGGTGGTGGCGCGCAAGGCGGCCTATCCGCAGGCGCTCATGAAGCCCTACCGCAAGGGCGAGCGGTAGGCGCTCAGATGCCCATGTAGGCGGCGCGCACGCGCGCGTCGCCGGCCAGCACGCCGCTGGGCCCGGCGAACGCCACCCGGCCGGTCTCGATCACCACGCCGCGGTGCGCCAGCTCGAAAGCCGTGAACACGTCCTGCTCGACCAGCAGGATGGTCAGCCCGGTGCGGTTGATTTCCTGCAGCGACTCCGACAGCTTCTCCACCGCCCGCGGCGCCAGGCCCAGCGACAGCTCGTCGATCATGAGCAGGGTGGGCCGCGACATCAGCCCGCGCCCGATCGCGCACATCTGCTGCTCGCCGCCCGACAGCGTGGTGGCGTCCTGCTGCTGGCGCTGATGCAGCACCGGGAACAGCGTGTAGACCCAGTCCAGGTCGCGCTGGATGTCGGCCCGCGCATCGCGGCGCAGGTAGGCGCCCAGCAGCAGGTTGTCGCGCACCGACAGGCCGCGGAACAGGCGCCGGCCCTCCGGCACGTGCGCGATGCCGGCGCGCAGCACGGCCTCGGGCGAGGCGCCGGCCAGGTCCTGGCCCGCGAAGCGCACGCTGCCGGCGCGCGCCCTGACGAGGCCCGAGACCGTGCGCAGCAGCGTGGTCTTGCCGGCCCCGTTGGAGCCGACCACGCAGGCGATCTCGCCGGCCCTGACGGCCATGTCGATGCCCCACAGCACCTGCACGTCGCCATAGCCGGCCTGCAGGCCGGCGATGCGCAGCAGCTCGGCGCCTTCGGGCGCGCCGCCTCCGCCTTCGAACGCTGGTTCGCGCTTCATGCCGCGTCCATCCTTTCGGCGTACTTGGTGCCCAGGTAGGCTTCGATGACCCTGGGATCCCGGGCCACGGCGTGCGGCTCGCCGCGCGCGATCAGCTCGCCATGGTGCAGCACCAACAGGTCGTCGCAGAGCGAGAACACCACCTTCATCAGGTGCTCGATCAGCAGCACGGTGATGCCGCGCGCCGCGATGGCCCGGATCAGCGCGATGGCCTCGACGATCTCCGCGCTGTTCAGGCCGGCGTTGACCTCGTCCAGCAGCAGCAGGCGCGGCCGCATGGCCAGCGACTTGGCCAGTTCCAGGCGCTTGCGCGATGGCAGGGTCAGCGCGGCGGCAGGCCGGTCGGCCTGCGCGTGCAGGCCGACGAAGCGCAGGTGCTCTTCGGCCTGGGCGCGCGCCTCGCGCCGGTCGCGCGCGCCGCCGGCGAACAGCGCCCCCGCCGCCACGTTCTCCAGCACGCTCATCTGCGCGAAGGGCTGCACGATCTGGAAGGTGCGCGACAGGCCGCGCCGCGCGGACTGGAAAGGCCGCTGGCCGCTCACGTCGCGGCCCTCGAATTCCAGCCGGCCGGCGTCGGCCCGGTGCACGCCGGTGATGAGGTTGACCAGCGTGGTCTTGCCCGCGCCGTTCGGCCCGATCAGGCCGACGATGCGCCCGGGCGCCAGGTCGAAGCCCACGTTGTCGACCGCGGCCACGCCGCCGAAGCGCTTGGTCAGGCCCTGCACGCGCAGCAGCGGCGCCGTCATGCAGCCGGCTCCGACCGGGGCCGCGGCGCGGCCTTGCGCCGGCGCAGGCGCCCGAGCACGCCGCCGGGCAGGAAGAACACCAGCAGCACCACCACGATGCCCAGCGCGGCCTGGTTGTAGTCCAGGAAGCGCGACCACACGAGCTGCTCGATCACGACGAAGCTGGCCGCTCCGACCACCGGACCCAGCACCGTGCCGGGCCCGCCCAGCAGCACCATGACCGGCACCTTGAGCGTCAGCAGGATCGAGAAGCTGTCGGTTGGCGCGATGTAGGCCACCCACGACGCCGAGATCGCGCCCACCGTGCCGCAGAACAGGGCCGACAGCGCGAAGCCGATGGTCTTGGTGCGCACCACGTCCACGCCCACCATGTCGGCCGCGTCCTCGTTCTGCTGGATGCACTGCAGGCCGAAGCCCAGGCGGCCGCGGTCCACCAGCACCGTCATCGCGAAGGCCAGCACCATGACGGCCAGCATGGCGTACAGGAACACGCCCCCGGCGAACGCGGGCCCGCCGGCCAGGATCGGCAGGTTCAGGCCCTCGCCGCCGCCGGTCAGGCCGGACCAGGACGACGCGGCCAGGCGCAGCACCTCGACGGTGGCGATCGAGCCGACCGCGAAGTAGTGTCCCTTCATGCGCAGCAGCCCGTAGCCCAGCAGTGCGGCGAACAGGCCGGTGACGGCGGTGGCCAGCACCCAGGCCGGCACCATGGGCACGCCCGCGTTCTGCAGCAGCGCGCCCGCATAGGCGCCCAGGCCGACGAAGGCCGCCGTGGCGAACGAGGGGTAGCCGGCGTAGCCGCCGATGATGTTCCACGACAGGGCCAGCGCGCAGTACATGCAGACGAAGGTCGCCTGCTGCACGAGGAAGTTGTCGGCCGAAAGCGGCATGGCCGCGAGCAGCGCCGTGAACACGGCGAACGGCAGGATGCTGCGCATCATCCTGGATTCGGCAGTTGGCCGCTTGCCGCCTCCGGGAAAGCCGCATGGCGACTGGACTTCGCGCCTTCGATCTCCCTCACCATCTCGGTGAGGGCGCATCCAACTGCCGAATCCAGGATCATTCGTACCCCCTGCGGCCGAGCAGCCCGGTCGGCCGCGTCATCAGGAGCACCAGCATCAGCACGAAGCCGACCAGCACCGCGTTCTGCGGTCCGAACCAGTGGCCCGCGAACGATTCCACCAGGCCCAGCACCAGCCCGCCGACCAGCGCGCCCGGCACGGTGCCCAGGCCGCCGATCACGCAGACCACGAAGGCCTTGCCCAGCAGCAGGCCCGAGAGGTTGGTCGTCATTGGAAACACCATGGCCATCAGCGCGCCGCAGGCGCCGGCCAGGCCGGCGCCGATCGCGAAGGTGATCGCGTAGACGCGGTTGATCCGGATGCCCATCAGCGCCGCCGCGTCGCGGTCCATGCGCACGGCGACGATGGCGCGCCCCGCGCGCGAGCTGCGCATCACCAGGTACAGCAGCCCGGTCAGCGACATGGCCAGCGCGAAGGCCAGCACGCGGTCCCAGGCCACGACCACCTCGCCCACGGCCAGCGTGCCCAGGTCCAGCGTGACGCGGCGCGGCGTGGTGTCGAAGACGACGTTCATGGCGTTGTAGAGCACCAGGTCCAGGCCGAAGGTGACGGTCAGCGTGGTCAGCACCGGCTCGCGCACCAGCCGGTTGACCATGCCGGCCTGCAGCACCCAGCCCAGCAGGAAGACCAGCGCCGACACCGGCAGCAGCGACGCCAGCGGATGCAGCTGCCACTGCTGCCAGGCGAAGTAGGTCAGGTAGCCGCCCAGCACGATCAGGGAACCGTGCAGCATGTTGATCACGTTCAGCACGCCCCAGACCAGCGAGAAGCCGACCGCCAGGCATGCATACAGCGCGCCCAGGGTCAGGCCGTTCACGAGCACCTGCAGGTAGACCATGGCGGCCGGCCTACTCGACCGGTTCCAGGTCCGCCGCCTGCTTGATCTCGCCGTCCTTGTAGGCACCCCAGGACGCCTGCAGCTGGCGCATGGCCACCGGGTCCAGGTCGAAGCGCGGCAGGTCGTCCGGGAGCCAGTGGCCGTGCCGGTCGGTGCCGCGCACCAGCGTCGCGCGGCCCTTGCCGTGCACCGACCGCACCTCGGTGGGGATGAAGAAGAACGCGAAGCCGACGCGCCGGTCCGCGGCCCGGTTGGGCAGCGAGCTGTGGGCCGTCTGCTCGTGGTGCAGCGAGAACTCGCCAGCCGCCAGCGGCATCTCCACGGCGCTGGCTTCATCGATGCCCTGCAGCGCCTGGCCCTTGGCCAGCATGTTGTCCTCGGCGAAGGTCTCCACGTGCTGCAGCGCCGGGCCGCGGTGCGTGCCGGGCGCCACGCGCAGGCAGCCGTGCAGCGTGGAAGCCTCGGACAGCGCCACCCAGGCCGTCACCTCGCGGTGCGGCGTGAGCCCGAAGTAGGCCGAGTCCTGGTGCCAGGACACGTAGCGCGGATCGCGTGCGTCCTTGGCGAAGATGGAGGCGCCGAACAGCAGGATGTCCGGGCCGATCAGGTCCTCCACCGCGTCCAGGATGTGCGGGTTGGTGGCGATCTCCATGAGCCATGGGAACGCGAGATGGCCCTTGATCTTGAGCGTGCGGTTGGCGTCGTGGCCGATGCTGCGCTCGTAGGCCTCGATGCGCCCGCGGTAGCCGGCGGCCTGCGCGGCGTCGAAGGCGCGCAGCGGGAACAGGTAGCCCTGCTCGTCGAACTGGCGCTTCTGCGCCTCGGTCAGCCGCTTCATCGCGCGCACCTCACCTGGCCACGGCCAGCAGCTCGGCCTGGCGCATGTCGGAGGGGAACAGCACCACGGGCTTGCCGCCCTGGATCTGGATGATGGGCAGCTTGCGGTTCTCGTTCATGCCGTCGGCGCGGAACTTGATGGGTCCGTAGAAGGTGGCGAGGTCGGTCGCCGCGATGGCCTGCCGCAGCGCGTCGGGCGTCAGCGCGCCGGCGCGCTCGACCGCCTTCTGGATCACGACCAGGGCCGCCGCCGAGGAGGCATGCACGTAGTCCGGGTCCTGCCCGGTCTTCTTGCGCACGGCGTCGGCGAAAGCCTGGGTGCTGCCGAACACGTCGTCGGAACGGTAGGTCTGCGAGGGATGCCACCAGGTGGCCGAGGTCACGTTCTCGGCCAGCGGCCCCAGGCTGTCGACGAACTCCTTGTAGGCCGGGCCGGTGATCATGGTGACCATGGGCGCCGTCATGCGCAGGTCGGCCATCTGCTTGCGCACCAGCACCAGGTCCTTGGTGTAGCCGGTCACGAAGATCCAGTCCGGCGCGGTGGTCTTGAGCTGCGTGAGCGTGGCGGCATGGTCCAGCGTGCCCACCGGGTAGGTCTCGTTGTAGACCAGTTCCAGGCCGGCCTTCTTCGCCTGCTCGGCCATGGTGCTGGCCATGACCTTGGGGAACACGTCGGCGCGGCCCAGCACGGCGACCCTCTTCACGCCGGGCTGCTTCTCCCTGGCCATGGCGATCATGGCGTCGATCAGGCCGACCGAGGGCGCCAGCGTGCCGAACAGGTTCCTGTAGCCCTGGTTGTGCACCGGTTCGGCCGAGGCCACGGCGACGATGGGAATGCCGTAGCGCTCGGCCACGCCGGCCACGACCTTGGCGTGGCCGGAGCCGAACGGCGCCGTCATGACCTGCACCTTGTCGACGTTGATCAGGCGTTCGGCGAGCTGCTGGGCCCGCTTCTCGTCGGTCTGGTAGTCGTAGGTGACCAGCTCGACCTTGCGTTTCTGCCCGCCCACCGCGATGCCGCCGGCGGCATTGATCCGCTCCAGCCAGAGCTCGTAGCCCGCCTGCTGCTTCCTGCCTTCGTCGGCCAGCGCGCCGGACAGCGCCAGCGGTGCGCCGATCTTGATGGTCTCCTGCGCCTGTGCGCCCCAGGCGAGCAGGGCGCCCGCCAGGGCCAGGCCCTTGAACCAGGATGTCGTGGACATGTGCTTCCTTTCCCAATCGCAGCGGTGGACGCCGGCGCGGCGCGCCGGCAACGGTGGATCACTGGTAGTTCTTCGCCTGCGCCTCGACCGCGCTGCGGTCGAACTTGTTGATCTCGGCGATGAACCTGTCGGTGTAGGCCTGGCGCGGGTCGTAGCCGGCCGGCAGGTTGGCGCCGGCCTCGCGCGCGAGCCGGGCGATGGTGTCCCACTGCTCGGGCCGCGCCGCGCCGTAGGGCATGCCGGCCGGCAGCTTGTAGCTGTCGAAGCGCGAGACGAAGACGGTCTTGGCGTCCCTCATGGCGGCGGCCGGATCGGCGTTCTGCGGCTTGGTCTGCGGGTAGACGTCCCAGTGGATCCTGATCGCGCCCTCGGGGTTGGCCAGGCCGAAGTGCACGGCCTTGGCGATGCCGCGGCCCACCGCGACCACCACCTCGGGATGCTTGTCCAGCATCTCGGTGCGCGTGACGATCACGTTGCCGACCAGGTCGTCGTAGAAACCGGGCTTGAACTCGGTGAACTGCGCGCCGCGGTTCTCCAGGCTGGCCACGGCCGTGTCCCAGGAGGCCCAGGCCGCGATGTCGCCGCGCTGCATGGCCAGGGCCGGCGGCGCGCCGGTGCCGGTGGCGATGATCTTGACGTCCTTGTCGAAGGCCAGGCCGGCCTCGCGGAACAGGCCGCCGAAGTAGGCGCTGCTGACCTCCAGCACCGGCATGCCGATGGTCTTGCCCTTGAGGTCCTTGACGCTCTTGACGGCCGAGTCCTTGGGCACGACCAGCTTGGAGATCGGCGCGCGCGCATGCACGTAGAAGGCCTGCACGGGCATGCCCTGGGCCTGGGCCTGCATCAGCGCCTCGGCCGTCACGGTGATGAAATCCATCTTGCCCGAGGCCACCATCTGCAGGCCGGCCACGGCGCCGGCGGCGCCGAACACGTCGACCTCCACGTTGTCGGCCGCCCAGTAGCCCATCTTCTTGGGGATGGACGAGTGGCCGGCGTGGCCGGTGGAGATGTCCACCGTGGTCGGGCCGAAGCTGGTCTTGTAGGGGCCGGCGGCCAGGGCCGCGCCGGCGGCGAACAGCGCGCAGGCGGCCAGCGCGATGCGATGCGGGAGGAACATGGGGAACTCCTTCAGGAACGGGACGGGGAAGACGGGGCGGCCGGCATCCAGGACAGCAGCCGGCGCCGCAGCAGCGCGACCGCGCCGTGCAGCACCATGCCGATGCCGCCCAGCACGACCAGCACGCCGTAGACCTTGGGCACCTCCATCTGCGAGTTGGACAGCACCATCTGGTAGCCCAGGCCCGCCGTGGCGCCGACGAACTCGCCGACGATGGCGCCGGTCAGCGCGAACACGATGGCCACGTCCGCGCCGGCCATGATGAAGGGCAGCGCCGAGGGCAGCTGGACGTGGCGAAAGACCTGCCAGCGGCTGGCCGACAGCGCACGCATCACGTCGATGCGGCCCGCATCGCAGCTCTTGAGGCCCACGATGACGTTGACGACGATGGGAAAGAAGGCGATCAGCGCCGCCACCGCCACCTTGGACGACAGGCCGAAGCCGAACCAGGCCACGAACAGCGGCGCCAGCGCGATCTTGGGCAGGGTCTGGATGGCGACCAGGTAGCCGTAGACCGTGCGCTCGACCAGCCGGCTCTGCGCGATGACGCCGCCCACCGCGATGCCGGCCGCCAGCGCGATGGCGAAGCCCGTGAGCGTGGCGCCCAGCGTGACCTGGGTGTTGGTCCACAGCGAGCCGTCGCGCGCCATCGCGGCGATGGCGCCCACCACCTGGCTGGGCGGCGGCAGCAGGTAGGCGCCGATGCCCAGCAGCGCCACGCCCCACTCCCAGGCCGCGAAGATCAGCGCGATGGCGGCGGCCGGCAGCGCCAGGTCGCCCGCGCGCGCCAGCCAGACGGCGGCGCGGCGCGGTTGCGCAGCGGTGGGGATGTCCAGTCCGAGCACTGCCATCACGCCGCCTTGCGCAGCGGCAGCGCAGTGTGGTTGGCGGCCTCGGAACGGTCCAGCACCTCGCGCAGCTCGCCGGCATGGGCGCCGAAGGCCGCATCGGCCATGATGGCCAGGGGGCGCTCCTCGCCGAGTGCGATGGCGACCTCGCCGACGATGCGGCCCGGCCGCGGCGACATCACGAACACACGGCTGCTCAGGTACACGGCCTCGGGGATGGAGTGCGTGATCAGGAAGATGGTCTTGCCGGCCTCCTTCCAGATGCGGCGCAGCTCGAAGTTCATGTTGTCGCGCGTGATCGCGTCGAGCGCGCCGAAGGGCTCGTCCATGAGCAGGATCTCCGGGTCGTGCAGCAGCGCACGCGCGATCGACACGCGCTGGCGCATGCCGCCCGACAGCTCGTGCGGCAGCTTGCGCTCGAAGCCGCGCAGGCCGACCAGCTCGAGCAGTTCGCGGGCCCGCACGCGGCTCTTGTCCATGTCCAGGCGCAGCACCTGGGCCGGCAGCAGCACGTTGTCCAGGATGTTGCGCCAGGGCAGCAGGTTGGCGTCCTGGAAGGCCACGCCCACGCTGCGGCTCGGGCCCTTGAGCGCCTGCCCGCGGATCTCGGCCTTGCCCTGGTACTGGCCCACCAGGCCGGCCAGGATGCGCAGCAAGGTGGTCTTGCCGCAGCCGGACGGTCCCACCACGCTGATGAACTCGCCCGCGGCGATCTGCATGGAGATGTCGGCCAGCGCGGTCACGTCTTCGGCCGCGACGCTGCGGTAGACCTTGGTCAGCCGCTCGACCGCGATCATGGGGGAGGGATTGGGGGTATTCATCGTGCGGCCCTCAGGTGGAAGCGATCGTTTCGAGCGGCGCCCAGGCCAGCAGCCGGCGCTGCGCGAAGCGCACGGCGCTGTACAGCACGAAGCCCAGCAGGCCCAGCATCAGCAGGATCGAGAAGATCTGCGCCGTGTCCAGCTCGTTGTTGGCCAGCAGGATCAGCGTGCCCAGCCCTTCCTTGGCGCCCAGGAACTCGCCCGTCACGGCGCCCAGCACGACGAAGGAGGCGGCCACGTTGATGCCCGCGAACACGAAGGGCAGCGCATTGGGGAGCTTGACGAGGCGGAAGGTCTGCCAGCGGCTCGCGCCCAGCGCGCGCATGAGGTCGACCTTGCCCGCGTCGCAGCCCTGCAGCCCGGCGATGGTGTTGATCAGCACCGGGAAGAAGCCCAGCAGTCCGGCCAGCACGATCTTGGAATTGATGCCGTAGCCCAACCAGATGATGACCAGCGGCGCCAGCGCCACCTTGGGCATGGCCTGCAGCGCCACCAGCAGCGGGTACAGCGCCTTCTCGAGCCAGCGGACCTCCGCGATCAGCGCGCCCAGCGCCACACCGGCGGCCAGTGCGAGCACGAAGCCGCCCAGCGCCTCGGCCGCCGTGAGCGCGGCGTGCTGCAGGTAGACGCCGTTGGACAGCCCGGTCCACAGCGAGTGCGCCACGGCCGTGGGCGGCGGCAGCACGAAGGCCGAGATGCCGAAGGCGCGCACGCTGCCTTCCCACAGCAGCAGCAGGAATGCGATGCCGGCGGGCGGCAGCCAGTGGTCGATGGCACGCATGGCCGGCCTCAGGCGGCGAGCACCTGGTCGATGATCCAGCGGTCGTAGTCGTGCACGAGCCGGTCGGGCTCGGCGTAGCAGCCGCGCCGGTTGACCAGCGAGCGCAGGCCGCGCTGCTGCCACTCGGCCGCGTCGCGGTCTTCGGCGCGCACGGTGTTGGAGGTCTCGGCGTACCTGGCGATGACGGCGTCGAAGTCGGGGATCTCGGTGCTGGCCTTGGGCACCATCATCGAACTGACCAGCAGCGTCTCGGTCGGGCTCTTGGGATGCACCTCGTGGATGGACAGGCTGTCGATGGCGTAGCCCATCAGCGCGTTGGCATGCACCACCGGGAAGAAGGTGCCGCGCTTCATCTCGGGCGGCAGATCCAGCTCGGGCAGCTTGCGCTCGCCTTCGGGCACGCCGCGCGTGCCGTCGAAGTAGGTGTAGTGCATCAGGTAGTTGCCCTTGAACACCGCCGGATCGTGGAAGTCGCGCCTGGAGACCTTCTTCCTGGCGATCGAGGTCTGGTGCACGAAGGGCACGTGCAGGCCGTCGCTGAAGTTCTCGCTGAACAGCTTCCAGTTGGCATTGACGGTCAACTCGGTGCGGTTCACGCAGACCATCTCGTCGGCGTGCCAGGGCCGGGTGCGTTCGGGCAGGTCGCCCAGGTGCTCGGCCAGGCTGCAGCTCGCCGGATCGAGGTTGATCCACATGAGCCCGTCGAACAGCTCGAGCTTGACCTGGCGCAGGCCATGCTCGGCCTTCTTGAAGCAGGCGCTCTCGTCCACCAGCGGCGTGGCGAACAGTTGGCCCTTGAGGTCGAACGCCCAGGCGTGGTAGGGGCACTTCATGAACTTGCACTGGCCCGAACCGGTCATGACCTCGGCGCCGCGGTGCGCGCAGGAGTTCACGAAGGCGCGCACCTGCATGTCCTCGCCGCGCACCACGATCAGCGGCACGCCGATGAAGTCGAAGGTGTAGTAGCTGCCCGCGGCCGGCACCTTGCTGTGGTGGCCGATGCAGTTCCAGTGGCGGAAGAAGATGCGGTCGCGCTCGGCCTCGAAGAAGCGTTGCGAGGTGTAGGTCCAGGGCGGCATGGTCTCGGCCTGATCCCAGGGACGGCGCACGCTGTCGAAGTGGGCGGGATCGAGCACGTTCTCGGGCTCTCGGACGGACACGGCAAGCATGGAAGATCCTCTCGTGGTCTGTCGGGACAAGCCACCGCCCGCGGCCGCCGCGGCTGCACCAGTTCGATGCCTCCGCGAGCTCCCGGCTCATGTGGTATGCCACCTTTTCGCTGAAACTGCACCTGGACCGGGATTCCATCCCTTCCCAAGAGTGCGGTACACCACGCATCGCAACATGCGTGCCAGCGCATGGCATGCGGTGGCACGCGGGCGGCAGCCTGGCCCGACAATCGCCGCATGCCCCATGCCGTCTCCCTGCTGCGCGCCGCGCGGCTCACGCACAGCGTCAAGCCCTTTCTCGCGCGCCGCGGCTCGCGCAGCCCGCGCTGCGCCGGCTGCCGCCTGTTGCCCAGCCACTGCATCTGCGGCCTGCGCCCCATCGTGCCCACGCATGCCGGCATGTGCCTGCTGATGGCCGACATCGAGCCGCTCAAGCCCAGCAACACCGGCTGGCTGATCGCCGACATGGTGGCCGACACCTTCGCCTTCGGCTGGGCCCGCACCGAGGTCGATCCCGCCCTGCTAGCGCTGCTGGCCGACCCGCAGTGGCAACCCTACGTGGTGTTCCCGGGCGAGTACGCGCCGCCCGAGCGCGTGGTGCGCGCCGTGCAGCCGGAGCCGGGCAGGCGCCCGCTGTTCGTGCTGCTGGACGGCACCTGGTCCGAAGCGCGCAAGATGTTCGGCAAGAGCCCCTACCTGGCCGGCCTGCCCGTGCTGAGCCTGGAGCCCGACCGGGCCTCGGCGTACAGGCTGCGCCGCTCGCGCCGCAACGACCACTTCTGCACCAGCGAGGTGGCCGCGCTGTGCCTGGCGCTGGCCGGCGAGGCGGCGGCGGCCGAAACGCTGGACGCCTACCTGGACGTGTTCACCCACCACTACCTGCGGGCGCGCAACCAGCAGCCCGTGGACGCGGACAGCGCCCTGCACCAGCGCCTGCGCGAAGCGGTGGAGGCTTCAGCCGCGCTGGCCTGAATACGGCAGCAAGGCCTTGGCGGCCTCGATGCGCAGGCCCATGGGCACGCTCTCGTCGTCCATGACCCGGCGCAGGAAGCGCACGGGGTCGCCGCCCGCGTCCGGCGCCGGCGGCCGGACCGCAGGCGCGCTGCCGCCCAGGGTCTGCCACGCGGCCTCGAACGCGGCCTTCTTGATCACCGCGATGCCGCGCAGCAGGCTGGCCTGGCCTTCCTCGTTGGGCGGGATGTCGAGCCAGGGGGTGTCGCCGAACACCGGCGCGAGGTCGGGCGCGACGAAGGCCGACCAGTTGCCCGTGTCGGCCTGGGCCGCGGGCACCGGCTGCGCGTGCTGCAGATCCGGCGTGGGCAGCAGGCGCAGGCGCCGCGCATCGACCTCGGGCAGGAAGCGCTGCCGCAAGCCGTCGAGGAAGGCCTGGCCTTGCGCGGCGGTGATGGGCTCGGCCAGCGAGAACCACAGCTGCATGGCATCCGTGCCCGACACCGCGATGGCCGGTGCCGGCAGGTCCAGCTCGGCCTGCACGCCCTGCCAGACGCGCGCGAGCAGTTCCCAGTCGGGCGCGCGCCGGAGTTCCATGACCAGGGCGCGCGCCGTGCCCTGCGGGCCGACCAGGACCGGCGCCGTGCCGTCCGCGGACGGCACGAGGAAAAGCCGGTGCCATTCGAATGCCAGTTTGCTCATGTCCGGCTCCCGGGCCGCATGCGCAGCGGCGCGCCGATGCAGAGCACCGCGGCCCGCAGGCCCTGGGAGGCGTGTTCGGAATCCGCCTCGCAGCCGGCCTTCACCCGGCGGCCGATCAGGACGGTGACGGCATGCTCGTTCAAATCCATTTCTCCCGGAATCCGTGCCGCGGTCGGTGCGGCAACGGTGCGATCTTGCCACCACCGGCAGCGCCGGCATCGGCGCTGCCGGCCAGGTAGGGCTACTCCAGCGCGAAGCGGAACACCGCCCCGGCCCCCGGGCGCGGCTCCAGCCGGATGTCGCTGCCGTGCAGCAGCAGAATGCGCCGCACGATCATGAGCCCCAGGCCGCCGCCGCGCGCGCCGCCGCTGGCGAAGGCCGGCCGCGTGAACAGCACGGGCTGCAGCTCGCGCGGGATGCCGGGCCCGGTGTCGGCCACCTCGACCTGGACGCCGGCGTCGCCGTGCAGCAGCCGCACGGCGATCTCGCCGCCCTCGGGCGTGTGGCGGACCGCGTTGTCCAGCAGGTTGGTCAGCACCCGCTCGATCATGGCCAGGTCGGCGTTCACCACGGGCAGGCCCGGCGCGATCTCGGCCACCAGGCGCTGGCGGCGCGCCTGGGCGGCCAGTTCGAACTTCTGGAACAGGTCCTGCACCAGGTCGGCCAGCGCGAAGCGCTCCTTCTCGGGCTGCACCACGCCGTATTCCAGCCGCGCCAGCTCGAACAGCTCCTGCGCCAGCCGGCCGACCTTGCGGCTCTGGCCCAGCGCGATGTCCAGATAGCGCGCGCGCTCGCCGGCGTCCAGCTGCGCGGACTTCAGGCGCAGCGTCTCCAGGTAGCCGTGCAGCGAGGTCAGCGGCGTGCGCAGGTCGTGCGAGATGTTGGCGAACAGCTCGCGCCGCTGCTGGTCCTGCGCCGAGAGCGCCTGCCACTGCGCGTGCACGCGCTGCGCCATGCGCGCGAAGGCCTGGCCCAGCAGGCCGATCTCGTCGCGCCGCGCGGCCACCGCATCCAGCGCGGGCTGGCGGCCCAGTGCGGCCACGCCCTCGCGTTCGGCGTCCTGCACGGCCGCGGTCAGCTGGCGCAGCGGCCGCGTGATGAAGTGGAACGCCACCAGCCCGGCGAGCAGGCCCAGCAACGCCACCAGCGCGATCGCGCCCAGCGTGGTGCGCAGCGCCGAACCGGCCGCCAGGCGGGCGCTGATGGCATCGCGGTCCTCGCCCGAGAGCACCACGTAGACGTAGCCGGCCGCGCGCCCGTCCACCTGCAGCGGCGCCGCGCTGAAGACCTTGGCGGCGCCCGGGTTGCGCGGGTCCTCGCCCAGCACCGGCAGCGCGGCGCCGGCCAGCAGCCGGCGCACGGGGGCCAGGTCCACGCGCTCGCGCTTGAGGTGGCCCGGCGGCGCGGCCTGGCCCAGGATGCGGCCCTCGGCATCGAGCAGGTAGACCTCCACGCTCGGGTTCACGGCCATCAGCATGTCGAACAGCCGGCGCACGGCCGCGGGGTCGAGCCCGTCCGGCCGCATCAGCTCGGCATGGCCGGCGATGTGGGCGGCCAGGCCCAGCGACAGGCGCTGCGTGACCTCGCGCTCCTGCCGCTCGGTGCTGGCCATCTGCAGCCAGGCCGACACGCCGGAACAGGCCAGCAGCAGGACGGCGAACACCAGCGACAGGCGGCGCGACAGCGTCCAGGCGCCGGGGGACGTCATGCGCCCGGCTCCGCCGCGGCCTCGGCATCGCCGGCCACCAGCCGGTAGCCCCGGCCCCAGACCGTGAGGATGCGGCGCGGCTGCGCCGGATCGGCCTCGATCTTGGTGCGCAGCCGGTTGATGTGGGTGTTGACGGTGTGCTCGTAGCCGTCGTGCTGGTAGCCCCAGACCTTGTCGAGCAGTTCCAGCCGCGAGAACACGCGGCCCGGGTGCCGCGCGAAGAAGTGCAGCAGGTCGAACTCGCGCGGCGTCAGCTCGATGGGCCTGCCGTCCACCTGCACCTCGCGCGTGACCGGGTCCAGGCCCAGCGTGCCGACTTCCAGGCGGCCCGCCTGCACGCGCGCGCTGCGCGCCATGGCCTCGCTGCGCCGCAGCAGCGCGCGCACGCGGGCCACCAGTTCGAGCACCGAGAAGGGCTTGGCCAGGTAGTCGTCGGCGCCCAGCTCCAGGCCCAGGATGCGGTGCACCTCGCTGGAGCGCGCGCTCGTGATGATGATGGGCGTGTAGCGCGGCAGGCTGCGCGCCACGCGGCAGATCTCCAGGCCGTCGACGCCGGGCAGCATGATGTCCAGCACCAGCGCGTCCCAGCCGCCCGCATGCAGGGCCTGCAGGCCGGCATGGCCGTCGGCGGCATGGGTCACGGCATAGCCCTCGTCGGCCAGGTGCATGCGCAGCAGTTCGGCGATGTGGGCGTCGTCCTCGACGAGCAGTACGCGCTTGGGGGTGTCCATGGGGCCGGATTGTGGGACCAGGCCGCGCGCCGAGTTGTCACGATTCTTTGAAGATTCGGTGATGAATCGGCGAGCGGGTGGCGCCCACACTGCGCCCCATGCCGAACGCCCGCCACCCCGACGACACGACCATCCACCCCGGCTGGCTGCGCCTGTGCCACTGGCTCAACGCGCTGGCCGTGCTGGTGCTGGTGGCCAGCGGCTGGCGCATCTACAACGCCGCGCCGTTCTTTCCGTTCGTCTTCCCCAAGGCGATGGACGCTGGGCGGCTGGCTCGGCGGCGCGCTGCAGTGGCACTTCACGGCCATGTGGCTGCTGGTGGGCAACGGCCTGGTCTACCTGGTGCTGAACCTGGCCACCGGGCGCCTGGTGCGCAAGTTCTTTCCGCTGACGCCGGCCGGCATCTGGCGCGACCTGCAGGCCGCGCTGCGCGGCGCGCTGGCCCACGCCGATCCGCACCACTACAACAGCGTGCAGCGCGCGGCCTACCTGTTCGTGCTGCTGGACACGGCGCTGCTGGTGCTCTCGGGCCTGGTGCTCTGGAAGTCGGTGCAGTTCGGCCTGCTGCGCGAACTGCTGGGCGGCTACGAGTTCGCCCGCCGCATCCATTTCGCCGCCATGGCGGGCCTGGTCGGCTTCGTCGCGGTGCACCTGGCGATGGTGGCGCTGGTGCCGCGCACGCTGGTGGCCATGCTGACCGGCCGGGCCGGCCGCGTGGACCGGGCCATGGCCAAGGAGTTCGCGATGAAGATCTTCCGCCGCCCCGCCCTGCCCGGCATCGACGCCGAAGCCGCGCTGCGCCGAGGCCCGCCGGCTGCTCGGCCGCCGCATCGAACAGCCCGCCCGCCGCGCCTTCCTGCAGCGCTCGCTGACGCTGGGCGGTCTGTCCCTGCTCACGGGTTGCGGCATCAACGACAACGCCGGCGTGGAGGCGGCGCTGCTGCGCGTCTCGCGGTTCAACGACAACGTGCAGGGCTGGATCTTCGACCCGGCCCAGCTGGCGCCGACCTACCCGGAGTCGATGATCACGCGGCCGTTCCCGTTCAACGCCTACTACGGCGAGGACGAAGTCCGGCGAGGTCGACGACGCGGCCTACCGGCTGGAGGTCTCACGGCCTGGTGGCCGACAAGCGCACGCTGGACGCCTGGCCGAGCTGTACGCCATGCCGCAGCACGAGCAGATCACGCGCCACATCTGCGTGGAGGGCTGGAGCGCGATCGGCAAGTGGGGCGGCGTGCCGCTTCTCCGACTTCCTGCGCGCGCGTCGGCGCCGACACCAGCGCCCCAAGTACGTCGGCTTCCAGTGCGCCGACGACTACTACACCAGCATCGACATGGCGACCGCGCTGCACCCGCAGACGCTGCTGGCGCTGACGTATCGACGGCGCGCACGCTGCCGCCGAAGTACGGCTTTCCGATCAAGCTGCGCATGCCCACCAAGCTGGGCTACAAGAACCCCAAACACATCCAGGCGCATGTTCGTCACCAACACCTACCCTGGCGGCTACTGGGAAGACCAGGGCTACAACTGGTTCGGAGGCAGCTGAGGGCGTGCCGCCCGCGGTGCTTGCGACACGCGGCCGGACCTGGCCATTCGTCCACACCACCGACCCTGCAAGGACACATCATGAACAAGCGCACCACCACCACCACCCTGCTCGCCGCCTTCGTCGCGCTCGGCTCCGCCTCCGGCCTTTGCCGCCGACGAGATGAAGAAGGACGCCATGGCCAAGGACAAGCATGGCGCAAGGACGGCATGAAGAAGGATGCCATGGCCAAGGAGGGCATGAAGAAGGACGCCATGGGCAAGGACGGCATGGGCAAGGACGGCATGGAGAAGGACGCCATGGCCAAGGACGGCATGAAGAAGGACGCGATGAAGCCCTGAACACGCCGCTTGCGCAGGCCCCCCCGGCCGGCGCAACATGGCCGCGGCGCGCCGCCGCCCGCCGCGGGAGGCACTGGAACAACAGACCCAGCCAACGAGGTTTCTCCATGCAACATTCCGACCGAATCCCGACCGCCGTCGCTCTCGCGCCGCGGCGCGTTCACCGCGGCATGGCGCTGCTGCTGGGCGGCGGCGCGCTCGCCTGGAAGCGTGCTGCCGGCCATGGCCGCCGAGAGCGCCGTCGTGATCCCGCCGCCGCGCGACACCGGCACGCCGGTGCCCGGCGCCACCAGCGAAACCGCCGTGCTGGCCGGCGGCTGCTTCTGGGGCGTGCAAGGCGTGTTCCAGCACGTCCAGGGCGTCACGCAGCGCGGTCTCGGGCTATGCCGGCGGCGAGGCCCGCACGGCCAACTACGAGGCCGTCGGCTGCGGCCGGACCGGCCATGCCGAGGCCGTGCGCATCAGCTTCGATCCGCGCGCAGATCGGCTTCGGCCAGATCCTGCAGATCTACTTCTCGGTGGCGCACGACCCCACCCAGCTCAACCGCCAGGGGCCGGACGTCGGCACGCAGTACCGCTCCACCATCTTCGCGCAGAACGCCGAGCAGGCCCGCGTCGCCAAGGCCTACATCGCGCAACTGGACCAGGCCCACAGCTTCGGCGCGCCGATCGCCACCACCATCGAGACTCGGCGAAGCCCTTCTACGCGGCCGAGGCCTACCACCAGGACTACATGACGCTGCACCCCGACCAGCCCTACATCGCCATCCACGACCTGCCCAAGCGCGAGAACCTCCAGCGCGTCTTCCCCGCGCTCTACCGCGACAAGCCGGTGCTGGTGGGCGCAGGCACCTGAACCCGAGGACTCTCGCACATGACCCGATCTCGCAGACGACTGCTCCACACGCTCGGCGCCGGCGCCCTGCTGGCCGGCGCGGGCTGGCCGCTGCTGCCCACGGCGCGCGCCGCCAAGGCCTACGCCGTGACCCTCAGCGACGCCGAATGGAAGGCGCAGCTCACGCCCCAGCAATACCAGGTGCTGCGCCAGGCCGGCACCGAGCGGCCTTTCTCGAGCCCGCTCAACCACGAGAAACGCGCCGGCACGTTCACCTGCGCGGGCTGCCAGGCACCGCTGTTCTCGTCCGCCACCAAGTTCGACAGCGGCACGGGCTGGCCGAGCTTCTGGAAGGCGCTGCGCCGATCGCCGTGGAGAAGAAGAGCGACCGCAGCTACGGCATGGTGCGCGACGAAATCCTGTGCGCGCGCTGCGGCGGGCACCTGGGCCACGTGTTCGACGACGGCCCCAGGCCGACCGGGCTGCGCTACTGCATGAACGGCGCTGGCGCTGGGCTTCACGCCCGGCGCCGCGCCCTAGGAAGCCGTCGCCGCGACGCGTGGGCCCGGCCGCGCTGGACGTCAGCCCAGCCGCAGCAGCGCGGCCGACGCCGCACAGACCAGCAGGAACGGGATGCTGATGCGGTGGAACTCGCGCAGCCCGTTCGGCAACCGCGCCAGCCGCAGCGCGATCAGGTTGGCCAGCGAGCCCAGCACGCAGCCGAAGCCGCCCACGCTGACGCCCGCCGCCAGGGCCGGCAGGTCGCGCACCGTGCCGTCCAGCAGGATGGTGGCCGGCACGTTGCTGATCAGCTGCGACGCCAGGATGGCCGCCAGGTAGGCGCGCCAGCCCTCGGCGATCGGCCATTGCCGCAGCAGCGCGGCCATGGCCGGCAGCTCGGCCACCTGGCGCAGCACCACGAACATCAGCGCGATCGTGAGCAGCAGCGCCCAGTCGATGCCGCGCAGCACGCGCGGCGCGGCCAGCGCGAACACGCCGAACACCATGGCGAGGCCGGCCGGCAGCCAGTGGCGGTCGAGCGCGACGACGAAGGCGACGAACAGCCCCGCCGCCAGCGCCAGCAGGCGCGGCTGCAGGGCCGTGGCCTCGCCGGCGGGCTTGAGCGCGATCGGCGTGCGCGGCACCAGCAGCCAGACCGCGGCGAACAGCCAGAACAGCATGACGGCCACGGTGGGCGCCATCATGCCCATGAAGCCGACGAAGCTCTCGCCCGAGCGGTGCCAGAGGTACAGGTTCTGCGGATTGCCGATGGGCGTGAGCGCCGAACCGGCGTTGACGGCCAGCGCCTGCAGCACCACGAGCCGGGCCAGCGGCAGGTGCGCCTGCGTGGCCAGCACCCGCGTGAGCGGCACCAGCAGGAACAGGCTCACGTCGTTGGTGACCAGGGCCGACAGCAGGGCCGCCGCGGCCGTCAGCAGCAGCGCCAGCCCGCGCAGCGTGGACACGCGCCCGAGCAGCCGACCGGCCGTGGCCTGCAGCATGCCGCTGCGCTCCACGGCCTGGATGATGGCCAGCAGGCCGGCCAGCGCGCCGATGGTCTGCCAGTCCACGAGCTGCAGCGTGGCCAGCGGCGTGCGCGGCTGCCACCAGGCCAGCACGGCGGCCGCGGCAAGCAGGACCCAGAGCAGGCCATTGCCGCCCGGGGCGGCCGGCGGATCGGCGGGGGATGCGGGCATGCGTTACTGGTTCAGCTGCGCCCAGGTCTTGTCCAGGCGCTTGGTGCTGACCGGTTGCGGCGTGCGCAGCTCCTGCGCGAAGAAGCTCACGCGCAGCTCCTCCAGCAGCCAGCGCAGCTCCTGCATGCGGCTGTCGACCTGGCCCTTGCGCTCGGCCACCAGGCGCCAGTAGCGCTGCTCCTGTGGCTTGAGTTCCGCCAGGCGCGTGGCGTCGCGCGCGGGGTCGGCGCGCAGCTTGTCCAGCCTGAGCACCACCGCCTTGAGGTAACGCGGGAAGTGCTGCAGCTGCGGCCAGGGCGTGGCGGCCAGGAAGTCCTTGGGCACCAGGCGCTGCAGCTGCTGCTGCACGTCGCCGGCCACGTCGGCGTTCGGGCGCGCGTCCTTGAGCTTGCGCAGCGCGGCCGCGTACTCCACGAGGATGCCGCCGGCCAGCCGCGCCACCTCGTTGGCGATCAGGGTCAACCGGCCGCGGCCCTCGTCGATGCGGCGCTTGAAGGCCTGGGCATCCGTCGGCAGCGGATCGAGCAGGAAGGCCCGGTCCAGCGCCACGTCGATGATCTGCGTGCGCAGCATCTCCTGCGTGCCCAGCGGCATGTAGGCCACGGCCATCTTCTGCAGGTCGGGGATGTTCTTTTCGAGGTACTTGAGCGCGTCGCGGATCTGCAGCGCGAACAGCCGGCGCAGGCCGGCGCGGTGCCTGGCGGCCGCGACGTCGGGCTCGTCGAAGACCTCGATGCGCACGGCGTCGCCGTCGTCGATGAGGGCCGGGAAGCCGACCACGCTCTGGCCGCCTTTGCGGATCTCCAGCAGTTCCGGCAGCTCGCCGAAGTCCCATTGCGTGTGGCGCTGGTTGGCGGGCAGCGCAGGCGCAGGCGGTGCCACGGGGGCGGCCTTCCGGGCCGGCGCCGTATTGGCGGCCGCCGGCGCAGGCGCAGGCGCAGGCGCGGCGGTCGTCTTCAACGCCGCCAGGGCCTGGAAGGCACCGCGCGCCTGGGTGCCGAGCTCGGCCTTGAGCGCGCCCAGGTTGCGGCCCATGCCGCGCTGGCGGCCATGCTCATCCACGACCTGCAGGTTCATGAACAGGTGCGGGCTCAGCATGTCGAGCTTGAAGTCGGCCTTCTTCACGTCGATGCCGGTCTGGTCGCGCACGGCCTTGAGCAGCACGTCGACCAGCCCGCCCTGGCCGAACGGCAGCTCGGCCGCGAGCCGCGCGGCCGACTCGGGCAGCGGCACGAAGCGCGAGCGCGGGCGCTGCGGCAGGCTCTTGAGCAGGGCCTGGATCTTGTCCTTGAGCATGCCCGGCACCAGCCACTCGCAGCGTTCCTCGGCCACCTGGTTCAGCACGAACAGCGGCACCGTCACGGTCACGCCGTCGCGCGCGTTGCCGGGCTCGTGCAGGTAGTTGGCCGCGCAGTCCACGCCGCCCAGGCGCACGGTGCGCGGGAAGGTCTCGGTGGTGATGCCGGCGGCCTCGTGCCGCATGAGCTCCTCGCGCGTGAGCTGCAGCAGCTTGGGGTTGCTGCGGGAGGCGTCGCGCCACCAGGCCTCGAACAGCCGGCCGCTGTGCACCTCGGCCGGGATCTGGGCGTCGTAGAAGGCGTAGATGAGTTCCTCGTCGACCAGCACGTCCTGCCGGCGCGACTTGTGCTCCAGCGCCTCGACCTGGGCGATGGTGCGCGCATTGGCGGCCGCGAACGGCAGTCTGGTCTCCCATTCGCCGGCCACCAGGCCCTGGCGGATGAAGATCTCGCGCGCGCCGGCCGCGTCCACGCGGCTGTACGGCATGCGCCGGTTGTTGTAGACGACCAGGCCGTACAGCGTGGCGCGCTCCAGCGCCACGACCTCGGCGGCCTTCTTCTCCCAGTGCGGGTCGAGCAGCTGCTTCTTGAGCAGGTGCGCGCCGACCTCCTCCAGCCACTGCGGCTCGATGTTGGCGATGCCGCGGCCGAACAGCCGCGTGGTCTCCACGAGTTCGGCCACGGCGATCCAGCGGCCCGGCTTCTTCTTGAGGTGGGCGCCCGGGTGGCGGTGGAACTTGATGCCGCGCGCGCCCAGGTAGAGGTCTTCGTCCTCGGGCTTGAAGCCGATGTTGCCGAGCAGGCCCGAGAGCATGGCCTTGTGCAGCTGTTCGTAGCTGGCGGGCTGGTCGTTGAGCTTCCAGCGGTGCTCGGTCACCACCGTCAGCAGCTGGCTGTGGATGTCGCGCCACTCGCGCACGCGGCGCATGCTGATGAAGTTCTGGCGCAGCAGCTGCTCGTACTGGCGGTTCGACAGCTTGTGCGTCTCGCCATGGCCGCCGCGGCTGTCTGGCACAGCCGCAGGTAGCCGCTGAACTCGCTCTTCTCGTCGTCGAACTTGGCGTGCTGCTGGTCGGCCTGGGCCTGCTGGTCCATGGGCCGGTCGCGCACGTCCTGGACCGACAGGGCCGAGGCGATGACCAGCACCTCGCTCAAGGCCTGGCGCTCGCGGCCGGCCAGGATGATGCGGCCCACGCGCGGGTCCAGCGGCAGCCGGGCCAGTTCGGCGCCGACCGGCGTCAGCACGTTGTTGTCGTCCACCGCGCCGAGCTCGTTGAGGAGCTGGTAGCCGTCGGTGATCGCGCGCTTGGAGGGCGCCTCGACGAAGGGGAAGTCCTCCACCTCGCCCAGGTGCAGCGACTTCATGCGCAGGATCACGCCGGCCAGCGAGCTGCGCAGGATCTCGGGGTCGGTGAAGCGCGGCCGGCCATTGAAGTCGTCCTCGCCATAGAGCCGGATGCAGATGCCGTCGGCCACGCGGCCGCAGCGGCCGGCGCGTTGGTTGGCCGCGGCCTGGCTGATGGGCTCCACCAGCAGCTGCTCGACCTTGCTGCGCAGGCTGTAGCGCTTGACGCGCGCGGTGCCGGCGTCGATCACGTAGCGGATGCCGGGCACGGTCAGCGAGGTCTCGGCCACGTTGGTGGCCAGCACGATGCGCCTTCTGCCGCGCAGCACGAAGATCTCGTCCTGCTCGGCCTGGGACAGCCGCGCGAACAGCGGCAGCACCTGGGCGTCGCGCAGCACGGGCTGGTGCTGCAGGTGGCCGCGCAAATGGTCTGCGGCCTCGCGGATCTCGCGCTCGCCGGGCAGGAAGACCAGGATGTCGCCGCCCTGGCGCGGGTCGCGCCAGAGTTCGTCCACGGCATCGGCGATGGCCTCGTTCAGGCCGTAGTCGCGCGCCTCCTCGTAGGGGCGCCAGCGCTGCTCCACCGGGAACATGCGGCCCGAGACGTAGAGCACGGGCGCCGGGCCCTTGTCGCTCTTGAAATGCTGGGCGAAGCGGTCGGCGTCGATCGTGGCCGAGGTGACGATCACCTTGAGGTCGGGCCGGCGCGGCAGGATCTGGCGCAGGTAGCCCAAGAGGAAGTCGATGTTGAGGCTGCGCTCGTGCGCCTCGTCGATGATCAGCGTGTCGTAGGCCAGGAGCAGCGGATCGGTCTGCGTCTCGGCCAGCAGGATGCCGTCGGTCATGAGCTTGACCGAGGCGCCCCGCGAGAGCCGGTCCTGGAAGCGCACCTTGAAGCCGACGACCTCGCCCAGCGGCGTCTTGAGTTCCTCGGCGATGCGCTTGGCCACCGAACTGGCGGCGATGCGGCGCGGCTGGGTGTGGCCGATCAGCCGCCCCTGGCCGGCCGGCGCGTTGGCCTTGCCGCGGCCCATGGCCAGCGCGATCTTGGGCAGCTGCGTGGTCTTGCCCGAGCCGGTCTCGCCGCAGACGATGACGACCTGGTGCGCGGCGATGGCGGCCTCGATCTCGGCGCGGCGGCCGGAAACGGGCAGGGATTCGGGGAACTGGATCTGGAGCACCGGCCGATTCTCCCACATCCACGTGCAGCACGAGTTCACGTGCTACACTGGGTCTGATCCAAGGGGAAACCATGACCAACCTGACCATCGCGCTCGACGAAAACGTGATTCGCCAGGCCCGCATCCGTGCCATCCAGGAAGGCACGTCGGTCAGCGCCAAGGTGCGCGAGTTCCTGACCGACTACGCGCAGGGGCGGAGCCGGCAGCAGGCGGCCGGCGAAGCCTTCCTGGCGGCCGCAGCGGCCAGCAATGCCAATCTCGAAGGTGCGCGCTGGTCGCGCGAGGACCTGTACGACCGGCCCTACCCGGGCAAGAACGCCGGCGGATGATCTGCTTTTTCGACACCAACGTGCTCGTCTACACCGTGGACGCGTCTGCCGGCAGGCACCGCCAGATCGCCCAGGAGTGCTTTGCCGAGACGCTGCGCGAGCACGAGGTCGTGCTGAGCACGCAGGTGTTGCAGGAATTCTTCAACGTGACGACGCGCAAGCTGAGGCCGCCTCTGAGTGTGCGCGAAGCCACCGAGCAAATGCGTCAACTCGCGAGGCTCCAGGTTCTCGGCACGAGCGCGCAGAGCGTGCTGGACGCCATCGCGCTGGCCGAGCAACACCAGCTCTCCTGGTGGGACGCCCTGATCCTCGAAGCCGCGTTGCGCGCCGGTGCCGAGCGGCTGTACAGCGAAGACGGCCAGCACGGCCGCCGTTTCGGGTCGCTGGAGATCGTCAACCCCTTCCTCGCCTGATCCGGCTACAGTCCGCCCCCACCATGTCCGCCGTCTTCAACTTCACCTTCGTCCCCTGGTTCCGCTCGGTCGCGCCCTACATCCACACGCACCGCGGCAAGACCTTCGTGGTCGGCATCGCGGGCGAGGCCATCGCGGCCGGCAAGCTGCAGTCGATCGCGCAGGATCTGGCGCTGATCCAGGCCATGGGCGTGCGCATCGTGCTGGTGCACGGCTTTCGGCCGCAGGTCAACGAGCAGTTGCGCGCCAAGGGCCACCAGGCCCGGTTCTCGCACGGCATCCGCATCACCGACGAGGTGGCGCTGGACTGCGCGCAGGAGGCCGCCGGCCAGCTGCGCTACGAGATCGAGGCCGCCTTCAGCCAGGGCCTGCCCAACACGCCCATGGCCGGCGCCACGGTGCGCGTGATCTCGGGCAACTTCATCACGGCGCGGCCGGTGGGCATCGTGGACGGCGTGGACTTCCAGCACTCGGGCTCGATCCGCAAGGTCGACGTGGCCGGCCTGCTGCGCACGCTGGACATGGGTGCGCTGGTGCTGCTCTCGCCGTTCGGCTTCTCGCCCACGGGCGAGGCCTTCAACCTGACCATGGAAGACGTGGCGACCGGCGTGGCCACGGCACTGCAGGCCGACAAGCTGATCTTCCTGACCGAGGTGCCGGGCATCCGCATGCAGCCGGGCGAGCCCGAATCCGAGGACAACCCGATCGACACCGAACTGCCGCTGGCCGCGGCCGAGCAGCTGCTGGCCCGGCTGCCCACGCCGCAGCAGCCGACCGACACGGGCTTTTACCTGCAGCACTGCGTGAAGGCCTGCAAGGCCGGCGTGGAGCGCAGCCACATCCTGCCCTTCGCGCTGGACGGCGCGCTGCTGCTGGAGATCTACGTGCACGACGGCGTCGGCACCATGGTCATCGACGAGAAGCTGGAAAGCGTGCGCGAGGCCTCCAGCGACGACGTGGGCGGCATCCTGCAGCTGATCGAGCCCTTCGAGAAGGACGGCACGCTGGTCAAGCGCAGCCGCACCGAGATCGAGCGCGATGCCCACCTGTACACCGTGATCGAGCACGACGGCGTGATCTTCGCCTGCGCGGCGCTGTACCCCTACCCCGAGGCCAAGACGGCCGAGATGGCGGCGCTCACGGTGTCGCCGCAGAGCCAGGGCCAGGGCGATGGCGAGAAGGTCTTGAAGCGCATCGAGCACCGCGCGCGCCAGGCCGGCCTGACCAGCATCTTCGTGCTGACCACGCGCACCATGCACTGGTTCATCAAGCGCGGCTTCCAGCCGGTCGACCCGGACTGGCTGCCCGAGGCGCGCAAGCGCAAGTACAACTGGGACCGGCGCAGCCAGGTGCTGGTCAAGAAGCTGGGCTGATCACTCGGCCGCCGGCTCCGGCGCGGCGGCCGGCACGACGTCCATCTGGTCGGCGTCCAGGAAGCGCTCGGCGTAGCGCCGGTATACGGCCTGGTGCATGAAGACGTCGAACAGGTCCGGGTCGATGTGGCCGTTCTTCTTGAAGCGCACCATGATCTCCAGCGCCTTGGAGACCTTCATGCCCGGCTTGTAGGGGCGGTCGGCCGCGGTCAGCGCCTCGAAGATGTCGGCGATGCCCAGCATGCGCGCCTGCAGCGACATCTGGTGGCGCATCAGGCCCTTGGGCGGCCTCCGAAATCTTGTGCAGGCGGGCGAAATCCCGCTCCCGCATGCCTGGATGCTGCGCCCGCCGGGCTCGGATTTCTGCTGCGTCCATCTGGAACTTCGTCCTGACTTTACGTGGCTATTTGTTGAGGATGAGCTTGCCCAGCTTGGTGATCTTCAGCCGGTACACGCTGTCCTGGTGCACGATCTCGATCTCCGACGCACCGGCAAAGAGCTGGTTGCTGTCGAAGCTGCGCGGCGGCCGCCTGTCGCCGGCCCGGTCGCGATCGGCGCCCGCGCCGGCGGCGCGGGCAGGAAGCGGTGTGGCTGTGGTCACTTGCAGAGCCTCATGCTGCACTAGAACTTCGCTTTGGCGCTGACCTCGAACGTCCGCCCGCGGCCGGTGCCGCCGGAGGTCGACAGGTCCGGCGTGGTGCTGAGCGCCGGCGTGTAGGCGACGTTGAAGACGTTGGAGATGCCGGCGCTGAGCTCGACCCCGTTCTGCAATTTGTAGTTCGCGAACAGATCGACGAGGCCGTAGCCGGGAAGCGGCGGCTGCGGACTGCCGTAGTCGTCCGGACCCACCTTGGTTTCGCTGACCGCGTGCAGGCGCCCGCCCAGCGTCAAACTGTGGTCGTCGAGCAGACGGAAACCCGAGCGTCGCCGTCAGGATGTCCGTCGGGATGTAGGTCGACCGACGAGACCGTTGTCGGCGGGCAGGTCGCTGTCGGTATGGCGTATAGGCGAGGCTGGCGAAATAGCCGCCGGCATCATAGGCCGCCTGCACCTCGACGCCCTGCAGGACCGAAATCCCGGCTGCGTTCACGAAGTGCCACAGCTCCGGGTACACCGTGTCGTCGAGGCTGCCGACGATGTAGTTGTCGATGCTGGTGTGGAAATAATCCGCCTTGAAGCGCAGGCTGTCGTCGGCGGTCACAATCCGTCCTTGCGGAAATTGGCGCCGACTTCGATGGTGTCGGCGGTCTCGGGCGTCGAGGTTCGGATTAGCACCGAACAGCAGGAAATCGCCGGGGTGTCACCGCTGGCATAAAGCTCGCTGACCGTCGGCGGCCGGAAGGTATGCGAATACGAGATGTAAGGCTCGAACCAGTCGGTGGCGTCGAGCGCCAGGGTGACGCTCGGATCGAGGCTTGCCGCCGACAGGCTGGAGGGACCCCGAGAAGGTCGGATCGGCGTTGCGCATGACTGAGCGGGACGATGCCGTTCGCGTTGAAATGGTGAGCGCAGGCCGCCGGTAGGTCGACCAGCCACAGCTGGCGGTCGTAGACTTGAAGAGGCTCGCAATCTCGGCGGTGCCGGTCGGGTTCATACCCGATCCCCAGCGGCTCGGTGACATCGGCGTGGTCGTGATTGTATTCGAAGCCGTAAGGTCGAGGCTTGACGCCGAAGTCACCGAGCTTCCCGCGCGAGGTGTTGACGGCGTTGAAGCCGAGGCTCTTGTCGTCGATGACGCGGCCGACTTCGGGATAGAAGTCGATGATGTCGTTGGTGGCGGCGTAGACGTAGTAGCGGGTGATCCCGCCTCGACGCCGGTATATTGCATCTGGTGGCGTTGAAATTCAGCCGGCATGGAAATCGACGAGGCGTTGTTCGCGGGCGTATAGTCGACCTTGGCGGAGTAGGTCTGGTTGCTCATCGTCTGCTCGTAGCCATTGGCCGCGAAATTGTTGCCGTAGAGCAGGCCACTCAGCGTGATCTTGGTGTCGGCATTGGGTGTGATTTCCGCCTTGGCGAGCCCCGACAGGATGTCCTGGCCGGTATCCTGTACCACGATCCCGCCGGAGTTGGCATAATCGGAATTGTTGCGCTTGCTGACGGCGCCGAGGATGGCGAAAGTATCGTTCACCCGGAACGCGCCGGCCGCCATCTCGGAGAAGCCGTCGCCATTGGTGCCCGCCGTGACCGACGTCTCGGCGCCCCAGTTCTTGTTGCCGGTGATGAGGTCGTCGACATCGAGCGTACGGAAATCGGCAACGCCCGCCAGCGCGCCGGCGCCACCCACATCGTCGGACTGCCGCGGGTGATATCGACGCCGGACAGCAATGCCGGATCGACGAAGGTCATGCCGGCGGCGTCGTGCCCGGTGAACCTGAAGTTCTGCCGGACACCATCGATCTCCAACGTCACGCGGCCGTAGTCGCCGAGACCGCGGACATTGACCGCGACGCCCGGGATTCTGCGGATTGTCGTGCGTGAACATGCCCGGCTCGGGCGCGCAACGCGTTATCGAGGTTCTGGCCGCCGAACTGGTCGATCTCGTCCCTGCTGACGATGCTGACTGCCCTTGGGCTGGTCGAGTAGGGATCGCCGATGCCGCCGCGGTGCCGGCGCACTCACGATCAGCGGCGACAGATAGGTCGAGTCGTCGCCGCCCGATTGCGCTAACACCGGCGTCGCGGTCACCGAGACCGAGCGCGGTGGAAAGGAGAATCGCCAGAGAAGGGTATTCGATGCCATTCATGCCCCCAAAAGGGTCTGCCTGGCTGGCACAAGCAGCGCGCCGCACGCTGCGAAGGCTTGCTGGGTCGACTGTATTCGCGTTCACGCGGGGCCGGTCGCTGGCCCGCTTCGCCACTCCTTAACGAAAGTGGACTTCGGTAATCAAGTTATTTCGAACGAGTTTGGAATGGCTCTAAGTTGCCGAGATGGGGGACCGTGTCGGGCATCGGCAGGTTCGCTGGCATTCGCGAGCAGCAGGAGTTTTCGCGGCGCGGTGCTAACGACACCCACCTACCTAGATCGCAATCTGGCGAAAACTGATCGCGAGCCTCCCGTCGACGTCAGCCCGCACCCTTGCACTGACGGCAAAAGCCGCCTCGATGATCTCCGGCGTCAGAACATCCGGTGGCCGCCCTACGGCAAGAACGCGTCCTGCCTTCATGACCACGACGCGGTCACAGTAGTGGGCGGCAAGATTGAGGTCGTGCAGCGCGGCAAGCGTCGTCGTCTTAAGAGAACGGACGAGCGCGAGCAGGTCCAGAACTGATAACGAATGTCGAGATGGTTGGTCGGCTCGTCCAGCACTAGGAACTTCGCGCGCTGGGCGAGCGCACGCGCGAGCAGCACGCGCTGCTTTTCACCGCCCGAAAGCGTCGCGAAATGGCGCTCGCCCAGAGGTGCGGTGCCTGTCTGCACCAGAGCACAGGCGACGATATCGCGATCCTCGGCGCTGTCGCGTTCGAACATCGATTTGTGTGGCGTGCGGCCGGTCGTCACGAGCTCTCGCACCGTGACGTCGAACTCCGCATGGCTTTCCTGGGCCATCACGGCGGTGCGTCGGGCCGCGTCTCGCGCGGTCATTGCCCCAGACGTCCGCGCCATCCGTGCTGATCAACCCCGCGTCCGGTTTCAGCACGCGATAGATCGTGCGCAGCAGGCTCGACTTGCCGCTGCCGTTCGGGCCGACAAGGCCGACGAACTCGCCCGGCTGCACGTCGAGCATGACGCGGTCGACGATCGTCGTGTCGTCAATCCGAAGCGAAACGTCGTCGACCTTGAGGGTGGTAATGAGCGGTCCTTGGTGCGCCAGCGCTGCGTTGCCAGCATCCAGATGAAGAACGGGCCACCGAGCACCGAGGTGATGACGCCGACGGGCAGCTCGATCGGGGCGAACAGCATGCGGGCCGCGACGTCGACCCAGATCAGGAAAATCGCGCCGAGCAGCGCCGCGACCGGAAGCACCCGCCGGTGGTCGGTGCCGACCAGCATGCGCGCGACGTGCGGGATGACGAGCCCGACGAAGCCGATCGCACCGCTCACCGCGACCATGACGCCGGTGACGAGCGAGAGCAGAAGGAAAAGAATACGCCGAAGCCGCGTGACGTCGATACCGAGCGTCGCCGCGGTTTCGTCACCGAGCAGCAGCGCATTGAGCGCGCGCGATGCGAGGAGGAGAAAGCCGGTGCCCGACAACAGGACGATTGCCGGCAGGCCGAGATCGCTCCATTGCGATCCGCTGACGCTGCCCAGCAACCACGCCAGCGCCAGACGCGCGAGCTCGCGGTTGGACGAGGTGAGCGTGATGAGGCTCGCAAGGCCGGACAGCGAATAGGAGCAGGCGAGGCCGGCAAGCACGAGACGAAGCGGCGACAGGCCGCCACCGGTATGGGCCACCAGAAAGACAACTGCCAGGGCGAGGACCGCGCCGGCAAAGGCGGCACCCGAGACGGCATAGGCGCCGGCAAAGGCGAACCATCCGAGCCCCAGCGCGAGGACGGCGCCAACCGAGGCGCCGGAGGAGACGCCGAGCACATAGGGATCGGCGAGCGGATTGCGCACCAGCGCCTGCATCGCGACGCCTACGGTCGCGAGGCCCGCCCCGACGACCGCCGCGACGAGCACGCGCGGAAAGCGAAGGAGCCAGACGATGTTGGCCTGCGCCGGCGTCCAGTCGCCGGTGCCGCCGAACATCTGTGCCCAGGCGATGCTCCACACCTTGCTGAAAGGCAGCGGCACAGGCCCGATGGTCACCGCCCAGGTGATCGACACACAGAGGGCAATCAGCAGGGCGGGAACGATCAGGGAGAGGGGCAACCTCCTCAGGACGTCGCCCCAACGCCGGGTCGGCCGATGGCCGGCGACGGCGTCGCTCACTTGAAGAGGTCCGGATAGAAGCCCGCCGCGAGCTCCTTGACCGCCGTCGGATTGCGCACGCCCTCGAACACGTCGGTCAATGGCAGGACGACGAAGCGGTTGTTCTTCACCGCCGGGATGGTCGCCAGCGCCGGATCGCCCTTGATGTCGGCGATCTTCTTGTCGGCGCTGTCGCCGCTGTAGTCGTTGATGACGATGACGTCCGGCGCACGCGTGACGGTGTCCTCGAAGTTCACGTCATCCCAGGTGTCGGGGAGGTCGGCGAAGATGTTCTGGCCGCCGGCGAGCGCAATCAGCGCCGTCTCGAGCGCCTTGCCCGCGGTGTAGATGGTTTTGTCGCCGTCGTTGCTGTCATAGACCAGCACCTTCACCGGCTGGGCGACGGTCGCGACCTTGGCGTGGACGGCATCGATGTCCGTCTTCATCGCGCTCACGAGCGCGTCAGCCTTGGGCTGTACGTCGAAGATCTTGCCGATGTTTGCGATGTCGGCATAGACGTCGTCCATGGTCTCGGCGGTGCCTTTGACCAGCGTCCCCTGGACGATGTAACTCTTGATGCCGAGCTGGGCGAGGCGCTCGGGCGTCGCCACGCCGTCCTTGTCACGGAAGGCACTGAGCCGGCCGTAGGCGAAGTCGGTGCCCGTCGCCGCGACGACCTCGGCCGACGGGTAGGCGTTGCC
>JASGJO010000026.1:0-54835 GCA_049840715.1 Pseudorhodoferax sp. | reverse complement strand
CGGGCTGCGCGTCCTTGGGGCTCAGCAGCTGCCCCAGCGCGCGCGTCATGGCCACCACGTGCAGCAGCGTGTGCCCCGGCTTGAGCTTGGCGTTGAGCATGACGGCGCTGCCGACGAAGCCGATGGGCCGGTCGGCCGCGCGCTTCATGACCTGCATCATGCGCGTGACATGCAGCATGCCCCACATGACCAGGGCGCCGGCCACGAGCGCGACGCCGCCGAAGCCGTAGTTGCGCCAGGCGAAGAACACCGCGATGAGGCACAGGGCCGGGATCAGGATCCTTTGGAAGTTCATGCGCCGATTGTCGCCCGGTGCGGTACGCCCCTGGTTAGCATGCGGAGCAGGAGGAGCCGCCCATGGCCTTGACCCTGTACTACCACCCCCTGGCCTCCTACTGCTGGAAGGCGCTGATCGCGCTGTACGACAGCGACACGGCCTTCACGCCGCGCCTGATCGATCTGGGTCGGCCCGAGGACCGCGCCGCGCTGCAGGCGCTGTGGCCGCCCTGCCGCTTTCCGGTGCTGCACGACGCGGCGTGCGGTCGGGTGCTGCCGGAATCGACCATCCTCATCGAGTACCTCGGCGAGCGGGCGCCCGGCGCCGCCGGCCTGCTGCCGGCCGATGCGCAGATGCGCCTGGAAGTGCGGCTGTGGGACCGCGTCTGCGACGACCACCTGCAGGACCCGATGCAGAAGATCGTCGGCGACCGGCTGCGCGAGCCGGCCGCGCGCGACGCGCATGGCGTGGCCGAGGCGCGCGCGGCGCTGCAGCGCACCTACCCGCTGTTCGAGCGCCAACTGCAGGGCCGCACCTGGCTGGCCAGCGATGGTTTCAGCCTGGCCGACTGCGCGGCGCTGCCCGCGCTGTTCTACGCGGCCATTCTGGAGCCGATCCCGACCGAACACGCGGCGCTGCATGCCTACTTCGAGCGGCTGCTGCAGCGGCCTGCAGTGCAGCGCGTGCTGCAGGAGGCCAAGCCCTGGCTCGCGCTGTTCCCCTACCGCGAAGCCGTGCCGGCGCGCTTCCTTTGAGCCCAACGCCATGGCGCAAACCGCTCTCATCGTCCGCGTGGCACAGGCCGAGCCACGTGTGCACGCCGTGCGCGAGCGCTTCCATCCCGTCGCCCGGCTCGGCGTGCCCGCGCACATCACGCTGCTGTTCCCGTTCATGGATCCGGACCACGTCACACAGGATGTTCTGCGCAAGGTCGGCACTGCACTCGCGGGCGCATCCGCGTTCGATTTTTCGCTGTGCCGAATCGACCGCTTTCCGTTGACGGCCTACCTCGCGCCAGAGCCAGCGGCCCCGTTCATCGCGCTCACGGAACGCCTGGCGCAGATGTTCCCGGAATTCCCACTGTTCGGCGGCGCGTTCGACACCATCGTCCCGCACCTCACCATCGCGGACGGCGACGCGGCCAACGCAGAGCGAGCGAGCGCGGAGATGGCAGAGTCGATTCGGCTGGACGGCCCCATCCATGCGCGCTGCAACGCGGTCGAGCTGCTGGAAAACGCAACAGGGCGCTGGCAGGTGATGCGCGTGTTCCCGCTGCCCGACCAGGCCAGGGGCTGACACCGGCGCCCGCTGCATGCGGGACCTTCTATCCCCGCAACACCGCCACCGCCTCGTCCACCCGGTCCACCGCGTGGATGGTCAGCCCCTCGATGGGCTTTTTGGGCGCGTTGGCCTTGGGCACCACGGCGACCGAGAAGCCCAGCTTGGCCGCCTCGCGCAGCCGCTCCTGGCCGCGCGGCGCGGGCCGCACCTCGCCGGCCAGGCCGACCTCGCCGAAGGCCACGAAGCCCTTGGGCAGCGGCTTGCCGCGCAGGCTGCTCGTGATGGCCAGCAGCACCGCGAGGTCGGCCGCGGGCTCGGCGATGCGCACGCCGCCCACGGCGTTGACGAACACGTCCTGGTCCAGGCAGGCGACGCCGGCATGGCGGTGCAGCACCGCCAGCAGCATGGCCAGGCGGTCGCGGTCCAGGCCGACCGAGAGCCGGCGCGGGCTGGGGCCGCCGTCGTCCACCAGGGCCTGGATCTCCACCAGCATGGGCCGCGTGCCCTCCAGCGTGACCAGCACGCAGCTGCCGGGCACGGGCTCGGCATGCTGGGACAGGAAGATCGCGCTCGGGTTGCTGACGCCCTTCAGGCCCTTCTCGGTCATCGCGAACACGCCGATCTCGTTGACCGCGCCGAAGCGGTTCTTGATCGCGCGCACGAGGCGGAAGCTGCTGTGCGTGTCGCCCTCGAAGTACAGCACCGTGTCGACCATGTGCTCGAGCACGCGCGGGCCGGCCAAGGCGCCCTCCTTGGTCACATGGCCCACGAGCACGATGGCGCTGCCGCCCGACTTGGCCGCGCGCGTGAGGTGCGCCGCGCATTCGCGCACCTGGGCCACCGAGCCCGGCGCCGAGGTCAGCTGCTCGCTGTAGACGGTCTGGATGGAATCGATGACGGCCACGCCGGGCTTGCGCGCCTCCAGCGTGGCCAGGATCTTCTCGAGCTGGGTCTCGGCCAGCACCGGCACCTGGCTGTGGTCCAGCCCGAGCCGGCGCGAGCGCAGCGCGACCTGGGCGCCGCTCTCCTCGCCCGTCACGTACAGCGTGGGCATGCCGGCGCGCTGCAGCGCATCCAGCGCCTGCAGCAGCAGCGTGGACTTGCCGATGCCGGGGTCGCCGCCGATCAGCACCACGCCGCCGTCGACGATGCCGCCGCCCAGCACGCGGTCCAGTTCCTCCTGGCCCGTGGGCGTGCGCGCGACCTCGCTGGCCTCGATGTCGGCCAGCACCTGCAGTTCGGCCGCGGGCGCCAGCGCGGCGAACCGGTTGCGGCTGGCGCTGGCCGGCAGCGCGACGCTCTCCACCAGGGTGTTCCAGGCTTCGCAGTGCGGGCATTTGCCCAGCCACTTGGGGCTGGTGCCGCCGCATTCGCTGCAGGTGTAGATCGACTTCTCTTTGGCCATCGGGCGACTATAGCCAGCGGCCCTGGCTGCTCAGCGCCCCTGGAACTGCGGCTTGCCGCGCGCGAAGAAGGCGTCCACGCCGGTGCGGAAATCCGCGGTCGCGGCACAGACCTGGAACGCGGCCGACTCGGCATCGAGCTGCTCGGGCAGCGCGCGGTCGAAGCTTGCGCGCATGAGCCGGCGCAGCTGCCCCAGCGCCACCGTGGGACCGTTCGCAAGGCGCTGGGCCAGCACCATCGCGGCCTCGGGCAGCGCGTCGGCCGGCAGCACCTGGTTGACCAGGCCCATGCGCTCGGCCGCGGCCGCATCGAGCATGTCGCCCAGCAGCGCGATCTCGAGCGCGCGGCGCAGGCCGACCCAGCGCGGCAGCGCCCAGGAGGCCCCCACGTCGCAGCTCGCGCCGATGTTCACGTAGGCCAGGTTGAAGCGCGTGCCCTCGGCAGCGAGCACGAAGTCGGCCTGCAGCATCAGCGACAGGCCGGCGCCGGCCGCCACGCCATGCACCTGGGCCACGATGGGCGCGTCGATGCCGGCCAGCACCACGAGCGCCTCGTGCAGCGGGCCGATCAAGGCCCGGGCCCCGCCCTGCGGGTCGGCCTGCAGCACGGCCAGGTCGCCGCCGGCCATGAAGCCCTTGCCGGCGCCCGAGAGCAGCACGGCGCGCACGCTCTGGTCCGCGGCGATGTCCCTGGCCGCGGCCAGGAAGGCCTCGGCCATGGGCACGTCGAGCGCATTGAGCGCGGCCGGCCGGTTGAAGCGCAGCGTGGCGACCGCGCCCTCGCGGCCGATCAGCAGGGGGGCGTTGTCCTGGGTCATGCGGATGCCTTTCGTGGTGCGCGCCGGCGCGGCGCGGAGGATGGAGGGGGAGACGCCGGCGCCAGCACGCCGCCCAGCAGCAGCGCGATGCCCTGGTCGGCGATCTGTCCGGGCGTCATCGCGCCGTCGGGCCGGTACCAGCGGCCGATCCAGCTCAGCGCGCCGGCCAGCATGAAGGCCGCGAGCTTGGGATCGCAGGGCACCAGCGAGCCTTCGGCCACGCCCTCTTCGATCAGGCGGCGGAACTCGTGGTCGATGCCGGCCTTCAGGCGCCGCAGCTCCTTGCGCAGCGGCGGCGGCAACGGGTCTTCGCCGATGCGGATCACGCACTGGCCGAAGTCGTCCATGACGATGGCGGCGTAGCTGCGCATGCAGGCCTGCAGCTGGTCGAGCGCGCGGCCGCCGCGCAGGCGCACCTCGGCGATGCCCTCCTGCATGAGCGCGAGCGCGGCGCGCACGCATTCGAGCAGGATGTCGTCCTTGCTCTTGACGTAGTAGTACAGCGTGGGCTTGCTGACGTGCAGCCGCTCGGCGATGTCGTCGAGCGAGGTGGCGTGGAAGCCCTTCTCGTTGAACAGCCGCGCCGCCGTCTGCAGCACGGCCTGGCGCTTCTTCTCGCGCTGGTCCACGCGCGCGCCGCCGGCCAGCCAGGGCGAGGCGATGGCCTTGGCGGTGCGGCGGCGCGGTGCGGTGCTCATGGCGTTCTTCTTGGATGCGCAGGGTATTTCCCGATGCCGAGGGTTACGCGTTGTCACGAAGATCGCGCGTTACCGGCGGGTAGGAATTCTACGAACGAGTAGCCCGCCGGGTGCAGGAATAACCCGTACACGCCATTGCCGATGACCGCCGCCCTGTCCAGCGCTCACACCGCCCGCAACGCGCCCGTGCTGCGCGTGGACGCGCTGACGCTGGCCTTCGGCGGCGTGAAGGCGCTCAACGGCGTCGGCTTCGAGGTGCAGCCCGGCAGCATCACGGCCGTGATCGGCCCGAACGGCGCGGGCAAGACCTCGCTGTTCAACACCATCTCGGGCTTCTACCGGCCCACCGCCGGCAGCGTGCAGTTCGAAGGGGCCGACATCACGCGCGTGCCGGCGCCCCGGCGCGCTGCCATGGGGCTGGCACGCAGCTTCCAGAACATCGCGCTGTTCCGCGGCATGACGGTGCTGGACAACATCAAGCTGGGCCGCCACGCGCACCTGAAGACCAACGTGTTCGAGGCGCTGCTCTACGTGGGCCGCGCGCGCCGCGAGGAGGCCGAGCTGCGGCGCGACATCGAGGAACGCATCATCGATTTCCTCGAGATCGACCACATCCGCCACGCCAGCGTGGCCGCCCTGCCCTACGGCCTGCAAAAGCGCGTGGAGATGGCGCGCGCGCTGGCCATGCAGCCCAAGGTGCTGATGCTCGACGAACCCGTGGCCGGCATGAACCGCGAGGAGACCGAGGACATGGCGCGCTTCATCCTCGACGTGCGGCGCGAATGGGGCATCACCGTGCTCATGGTCGAGCACGACATGGCCATGGTCATGGACCTGTCGGACCACGTGGTGGTGCTGAACTTCGGCCAGGTCATCGCGCAGGGCAAGCCGGAAGAAGTGCAGGCGAACCCGGACGTGGTGCGCGCCTACCTGGGTGCCGGCGACGTCGGCACCCTGCGCGCCAAGCTGCGTGGAGCGGTCGCCTGATGGCCCCCCACGCTCCTCACTTCGTGTGTCGCTGCCCCCCAGGGGGGCGCTCAACGCCCTTCGGGCGGCCGGGCGGGCGTTGATGGACTGGGCCTACCTGTTCGAGATCGCGCTGACCGGCGTCGCCGGCGGCGGCCTCTACGCGCTCGCGGCGCTGGCCTTCGTGCTGGTCTACAAGGCCACGCGCGTGGTCAACATCGCCATCGGCGAGATGCTGATGGTCGGCGCCTACCTGTTCTTCGCCTTCGCCGCGAGCATGGCGCTGCCGGTCTGGCTGGCCGTGCTGGGCGCGGTGCTGGGCACGGGCCTGCTGGGCGCGGTGGTGGAGCGCACCATGATCCGGCCGCTGCTGGGCGAGCCGCCGATCTCGGTGTTCATGGTCACGGTGGGGCTGGCGTCCATCCTCGTGGGGCTGGTGGAGATCATCTGGACGGCGGACCAGCGCCGGCTGCCCGAGTTCTTCCCGACCGCGCCCGTGATGGTGGGCGAAGCCTTCCTCGCGCCCAAGGTGGCCTACGGCGCGCTGGCCGCGCTGGTGCTGATCGTTCTCGTGCTGCTGCTGTTCCGCTTCTGGCGCGGCGGCGTGGCGCTGCGCGCCACCGCCTCGGACCAGGGCGCGGCCACCATGATGGGCATCAACGTGCCGCGCGTGTTCTCGCTGGCCTGGGTGGCCTCGGCCATGATCGCGGCCGTGGCCGGCATCGTGGTCGGCGCCATCGGCGGCATCTCCTCGTCCATGGGCGTGTTCGGGCTGTCGGTGCTGGTGGTCGTGATCGTCGGCGGGCTCGACAGCGTGCTGGGCGCGCTGGTCGGCGGGCTCCTGATCGGCCTCATCGAAGCGCTGGCCGGCGCCTACCTCGGTGGCGAGTACAAGCTGCTGGCGACCTTCGTGGTGCTGGTGTTCGTGCTCATGATCCGGCCCTACGGCCTGTTCGGCACGCACGAGATCGAGAGACTCTGATGCGCATCGGCACCCTCAAGCAGACCTACACCGCCGACGCGGCGCTGTTCGACTCGCGCACGCAGAAGGTCTGGCTCGCCATCGGCGCCGCGCTGCTCGTGCTGTTCCCGTTCGCCGCGAGCGACTACTGGCTCTACCTGGCCTGCCTGGTCGCCATCAACGTGGCCAGCGCCACGGGCCTGAACATCCTGACCGGCTACACCGGCCTCGTGAGCCTGGGCCAGGCGGCCTTCATGGGGCTGGGCGCCTACACCGTGGCCATCCTGCAGGCGCGCTGGGGCACGCCCTTCGGCCTGAACCTGCTGGCCGGCGGCCTGGTCGCCATGGTGGGCGGCATCGTGGTGGGCATTCCCTCGCTGCGCGTCAAGGGCCTGTACCTGGCGATCGCCACCATCGCGGCCTCGTTCATCGCGCACTTCCTGTTCGCCAACCTCAAGATCACGGGCGGCACCACCGGCCTGTCGCTGCAGCCGGCCCAGGTGTTCGGCCTGGCGCTTGACACCTCGTTCCGCATCTACTGGCTGATCGTGCCCGTCACGCTGCTCATGGTGCTGGGCGCGGCCAACCTGTTCCGCACGCGCGTGGGCCGGGCCTTCATCGCCGTGCGCGACCGCGACATCTCGGCCGAGGTGCTGGGCATCCCGCTGCTGCGCACCAAGCTGCTGTCGTTCGGCCTGTCCTCGTTCTACGCGGGCGTGGCGGGCGGGCTGTGGGCCTACTTCTTCCGCGTGGTCACGCCCGAGAGCTTCCCGCTGCTGATGTCGATCTTCTTCCTCGCCGCCATCATCGTCGGCGGCATGGGCACCATCCTGGGCGGCATCCTCGGCGCGGTGTTCATGACCATGGTGCCCGAGCTGCTCAAGCTGGTGTTCGACCTGCTGCCCGGCGGCACCGAGACGACGGTATTCCTGTCGCCGGTGCGCACGGTCGTGTTCGGCCTGCTGATCGTCGGCTTCCTGGTGTTCGAGCCGCACGGGCTCGCCGAAATGTGGCGGCGGATCCGCCGCTTCTTCCACTTGTGGCCTTTCAGGAATTGACAAAGGAGACTGCCATGCGCGCTGCACCCAAGACCCTCGCTTCCAACCACCGCCGCGCCCTGGTGCTGGGCGGCGGCGCCGCGCTCGCCGCGGCGGCCCTGCCGCGCGTGGCGCGCGCCCAGGGCGAGGACATCGT
The DNA here is from genome assembly GCA_049840715.1 of Pseudorhodoferax sp. Lineage (GTDB taxonomy): Bacteria > Pseudomonadota > Gammaproteobacteria > Burkholderiales > Burkholderiaceae_C > Pseudorhodoferax. Next base: position 47,237 of record JASGJO010000026.1, on the reverse strand, counting down.
GATCGGCGGCTCCATCCCGATGACGGGCGTGTTCGCGTTCGCCGGCATCGGCATCAACGCGGGCATCGCCGACTACGTGAAGATCGTCAACGACGCGGGCGGCATCAAGGGCCGCAAGCTGCGCTACGTGCCGGAAGACACGGGCTACAAGGTCGACGTCTCGGTGGCGGCCTACAAGAAGATCACGAGCCAGAACAAGGTCAACCTCTACTACGGCGACTCCACGGGCTTCGCCAAGACCATCAACCCCGAGCTCGACCGCAACGGCCAGATCCTGATGGCCGGCGCCTCCTTCGCCACCGAACTCAACAACCCGCAGAAGTACCCGCACCAGTTCCTCGTGGGGCCGGACTACACCGAGCAGATCGGCATCCTGCTGGCCCACATCGCCAAGGAGAAGCCGGGCGCCAAGGTGGCCTTCGTCTACAGCGATTCGGAGTTCGGCCGCGACCCGATCGAGGCCAGCGAAGCCGCGGCCAGGAAGCTGGGCCTGTCGGTGCCGGTCAAGATCATGACGCCGGCCGGCAGCGTGGACGTGTCGACCGAGGTCATCAAGCTGCGCCGCGCCGCGCCCGACTACACCATCTTCCACGGCTACATCCTCGCGCCGATCCCCGAGTTCATCCAGCAGGGCCGCCAGCAGGGCATGACCAGCAAGTGGATGGGCACCTTCTGGACCATGGACAGCTCCACCGTCATGAAGATGGGCGAGGCCGGCGACGGCTTCATGGGCGTGATGCCGTTCCGCTACCACTACGACACCGAGAAGGCGCCGATGCTCGAGAAGATCCGCGCGCTGCGGCCCGAATACCAGAGCACGGCCTACATCCAGGGCTTCCTGACGGCCATGCTGTTCGTCGAAGCCGCCCGGCGCACGCTGGACGCCGGCAAGCCGCTGGACGGCAAGAACCTCAAGGCCGCGCTGAACACCATCAAGGACTTCGACACGGGCGGCATCATCGGCACGCCGATCACGATCACGGGCAACTCGCTGCCCGTGGGCCGGGTCTACCGGGCCGACATGAAGGCGCAGAAGATGGTCGCGGCCTCCGACTGGATCAAGCTGTAAATGAGACCACCCCGTCTGGCTGGCTCACTGCGTGTAGCCATCCCATCCCCCTCCAGGGGCGCCGCCAGCGGCCGGGCAGAGCCCGTTCCGCGGCGTCTGTTGACATGGCCTGCTCCGCGGCCCTCGGCACCGCTGCGTGCGGGCGGCTGCTGAGCCCAGTTCACGCCACGGCCATGCAAGCGAACGCTCCCATCCTCGAAGTCAACAACATCGAGGTGGTCTACAACAAGGTCGTGCAGGTGCTGCGCGGCCTGTCGCTGGCCGTGCCGCGCGGGCAGATCGTGGCGCTCCTGGGCAGCAACGGGGCCGGCAAGTCCACCACGCTGAAAGCCATCTGCGGCCTGCTGCCGCTGGAAGACGGCGAACTGCAGGCCGGCCAGATCCGCTTCGGCGGCACGGAGACCGGGCGCACGCCGGCGCACCTGCTCGTGCGCCGCGGGCTGGCCCATGTGATGGAAGGCCGGCGCGTGTTCGAGGACCTCACGGTGGAAGAGAACCTCGTGGCCGCCACCTATGCGCTGACCGGCCGCAAGGCGGCGCCCCGGGACTTCGACGCCGTCTACGGCTACTTCCCGCGGCTGCACGAGCGCCGCAAGGGCCTGGCCGGCTACCTGTCGGGCGGCGAGCAGCAGATGCTGGCCATCGGTCGCGCGCTGATCGCCGAGCCGCAGCTGATCCTGCTGGACGAGCCCTCGCTGGGCCTGTCGCCCATGCTGGTGGAGGAGATCTTCACGATCATCGCGCGCATCAACGCCGAGCGCGGCGTCTCCATGCTGCTCGTGGAGCAGAACGCGAGCGTGGCGCTGGCGGTGGCCGACTTCGGCTACATCATGGAAAGCGGCCGCATCGTGATCGACGGCAGCGCCGAACGGCTCGCGGCCGACCCCGACGTGCGCGAGTTCTACCTGGGCGTGGGCGGCAGCGGCGAGGCCCGCAGCTTCAAGGACTTGAAGCACTACAAGCGCAGGAAGCGTTGGCTCTCATGAACCTTCCGGAAAAGACGCTGCCGCAGATGCTGCGCGAACAGGCGCGGCGCCAGCCCGGGGCCATCGCCATCCGGCAGAAGGACTTCGGCATCTGGCAGCCGCTGGGCTGGGCCGGCTACCTGCGCCGCGCCAGCCATGTCGGCCTGGGCCTGGCCGGCCTGGGCCTGGGCCGGGGCAGCCACGTGGGCGTGCTGTCGGAGAACCGCGTGGAATGGGTGCTGGCGCAGATGGGAACGGGCCTGATCGGCGCCGTCACGGTGGGCGTGTACCCGACCAGCCCGGCCAACGAGGTGGCCTACGTGCTGGGCCATGCCGACGTGGAGGTCGTGGTCTGCGAAGACCAGGAGCAGGCCGACAAGGTGTTGGGCGCGATCGGCCAGCTGCCCCGGCTGCGCCGCATCGTCGTCGTCGAGACCAAGGGCCTGGCCAGCTACGCGCCGGCCGAGCGCGCGCGCATCACGAGCTTCGCCGAACTGGAGGCGACGGGCGCGGCGCTGCAGGCGGCCGAGGGCGATGCGCGCATCGACGCCGCGCTGGCCGCGCAGACCCTGGACGACATCGGCCTCATGATCTACACCTCGGGCTCCACGGGCGCGCCCAAGGGCGCCATGGTGTCGTGGCGCAACATCCGCGCCGTGGTGCCCGGGATCGTCGACCGGCTGGGGCTGGACGCGCGCACCACCCACCTGTCGTACCTGCCGCTGTGCCATGTGGCCGAGCAGATGTTCACGAGCTTCGTGCCGCTGTACCTGGGCACGCAGGTCAACTTCGGCGAATCCATCCGCACCGTGCAGGAAGACCTGCGCGAGGTCGCGCCCACCATGTTCCTGGGCGTGCCGCGCATCTGGGAGAAGCTGCACGCGGGCATCAGCATCAAGATGCAGGAGACGGGCCGGCTGCGCCAGGCGCTCTACGCGCGCGCGCTGGCCGCCTGCGCGCCGCTGGCCGAGAAGCCGCGCAGCGCCTGGACGCTGGGCGACAAGGCGCGCCATGCGCTGGCCTACTGGACCGTGCTGCGCGCGCTGCAGAACTTCATCGGCCTGCGCCGCGCGGCCGTGGCGCTGACGGGCGCCGCGCCGATCCCGCCCGACGTGGTGCGCTTCTTCCGCACGCTGGGCGTGCCGCTCGTGGAGGTCTACGGCCTGACCGAGTCCACCGGCATGGTCACGGGCCACCGGCGCGAGGCCGTGCGCGTGGGCACGGTGGGCCCGGCCACGCAGGGCGTGGAAGTGCGCCTGGGCGCGCAGGACGAGCTGCAGATCCGCGGCGACATGGTGTTCGCGGGCTACTACAAGAATCCGCAGGCCACGGCCGCCGCCATCCAGGACGGCTGGCTGCACACGGGCGACGTGGTGCGGCGCGAGGACGATGGGCAGATCCGCATCGTCGACCGGCTCAAGGACATCATGATCACGGCCGGCGGCAAGAACCTCACGCCCTCGGAGATCGAGAACACCATGAAGGCCAGCCCCTTCATCAAGGAGTGCATCGCCATCGGCGAGGGCCGGCGCTTCGTCGCGGCACTGGTGCAGATCGACTACGAGACCGTGGGCAAGTGGGCCGAGGCGCGGCGCCTGCCCTTCACGCATTTCCGCTCGCTCGTGGAGCAGCCGCAGGTGGTGCAGCTCATCGACGAGGAGATCGCCAAGGGCAATGCGCGGCTGGCCCAGGTGGCGCAGGTGCGCAAGGTGCACCTGCTGGTCAAGGAGCTGGACCACGACGACGGCGAGGTCACGGCGACCATGAAGGTGCGCCGCTCCAGCATCCACAAGACCTACGCGGCCGAGATCGAAGCCTTGTATTGAGGCCGGGCCGCGGCCTGGGGCTTCTTCCTGCCTCTGCCCATCGCCGCCACAATGGCCCCTTCCGGGAGGGACGCCGCCATGAGAGTTCCATTCGCGCAACTGCATGCGCCGCTGTTCGCTGCGGTGGTGTTCGGCACGCTGTGCCTGTCGCGCCTGCTCTCGCTGGTGATCCCGACGGACTTCTACTTCACGTTCCAGTCGCTGTTCTCCGACCGCAGCCCGCAGAACCTGCTGTGGTCGGCGCTGGGCAAGACGGCCGCGCCGCTGGCGGCCGGCCTCGCCGCAGGATTCTGGTGCACGCTGCGGTGGCGCGCGGGCAGCGGCCGGCCAGGTGGCCCGCGGCCCGGCTTCGTGCGGCGCGTGCGCGGGCAGTTCGGCCCCACGCTGTTCGCGGCGGGCTTCTTCGCGGCCCTGCTGTCGGCCTGGCCGGCCATGGTCTATTGGGACCTGATGGCCAACCCCGCCGTGGCCCATCTGAAGCCGGTGTTCTTCGGGCTCTATGTGCTGTACATGCTGGGCTTCGGCTACGTGAGCCTGCTCGGCCTGCTGCTGGCCATCTACCTGCACGAGCATTGGCAGGGCGGGCCGCCCGGCGCGGCCTCGGTGTCGCTCAGGGAGCTCTCCAGGGTCGGCGCCCTGTGGCTGTTCAACTCCGGCCTGGCCGCCAGCGCCATGAAGCTGCTGACGGGCTGAACCCATGGCCCGCCCCCGCGCACCCGCTTCCTTGAGCGCCGACGGCCGGCGCGCACTGCGCACGCCGCTGGTGCTGGGCGCGCTGGCGCTGGCGGCCACGCTGTGCGTGCCGGTGGCGCAGTACCTGGACCTGTCCACGCCCGAGGACCAGGGGCAGCGCTCCCTGCCGGTGCTGGTGCAAAGCCTGGAAGCACAGGGCCGGATCGCGGACCAGCCCGACGCAGAACGCGTGGCCGACACCCGCAGCCTGGTGGCGGCCAACATCCTGCTGCGCTCGGGCTACCTGACGCGCGCCAGCGTGCAGACCGACCCGGTCACGCGGCGGCCGCTCTACACGCTGTCGCTGCAGGCCGAAGTCCAGGCCTGCGCCAACGTCCCGCAGGACGAAGCGGCCGGCGCACCGGCCGAACCGCCGCTGCCCCTGCACGAGGCCAGCGACCTGGCCATCGCCGCCGTGGCGGTGGAGAAGTTCAACCGCCACGCGGTGCACCGCGCGCTGGAATGGACGCTCGCCCACGCCATGCTGGCCCTCACGGGGCGCCTGCCGGAGCTGTCGCTCGGGCCGGCGCAGATCCGGCCGGCCGCGGTGCGGCGCCTGGTCGCGGCCGGCATCGGCGGCGAGGAATGGCGCCCGCTCGGCCAGGACGAGCGCGCACTGGCCGAGGCCCTGGGCGACGAATGCCGGTCGCTGGCGCTGGCGGCGGCCCTGCTGGCCGCGCAGGCCTGCACGGACTGCAGCGACCCGGCCGCGCACGCGCTGCAGGCCTACGGCGGCCAGCGTCCGCGGACCGAGGCCGTGGTCGACTACGTGCCCATCGTGCGGACCATGGCCGCGATGTGGCAGTAGCCGCGGATCAGCAGGCCGCCGGCCGCACCGCGCCACGCCGGCGCAGCAGCCAGTCCCGCAGCCGCGCCATCGGCGTGCGCGGCAGCAACCGGACCAGCTGCGCCTCTTCCACGGCCTGCACGCACAGCCAGCCGCTGCGTTCCACCACATGGGCCTGGCCTTCGCCGACCTGCCGGGCCACCGGCACCATGCGCTCGGCCAGCCAGCGCGGCGCCTCCTCGACGCGCAAGGCACCGCGCGCGGCCACCAGCGTGGTGCCGGCGTCCACGGCCAGAACCAGGCGCTGGCCAGCGGCAAGGGAGGTGGTGTGAAGAAGGGAAACGGCATCCATGGCGGGCTCCGGTCAAATCCGGTCAAAGGGTCGGACATGGGCAAATCGTAGGCAGCGCATGCCTTGCGGAACAGGCACAGGCATCGCCCATCTGCACCGGAACAGCTGCGCCAGGGAGCCCTCTGTTATGGTCCTGCGCCCCGCCATCTGCATCTGTTCAGCCGCCGGGCCAGGGCGCAAGATCGCGCCGGAGTTCCACCGCGCCATGCCTTCCACGCCCCGCTACCGCCAGATCGCCGAGCACTACCTGCAGGCCATCCGTGCCGATGCGCTGCAGCCGGGCGACCGCCTGCCCTCGCTGCGCGAACTCATGCAGCTGCACGGCGTGAGCCTGTCGACCGCGCTGCAGGTCTGCCGCCTGCTGGAGGCCGAGGGCTGGGCCGAGGCGCGCGAGCGCTCGGGCTACTTCGTGACGCGGCCGCGGCGCCTGAAGATCGTGCCCATGGACGAGCCGGCCACCGACCGCGCGCCCGACCCCGCGCAGTTCGTCGGCATCCACGAGAAGGTGTCGAACTTCGTCACGCAGCGGCGTGCGCACGCGGTGCACCTGAACCTCTCGACGGCGCGCGGCGCACCCGGGCTGTACCCGGCCGAGGCCATGCGCAACGCGGTCACGCGCGCGCTGCGCCAGCACCCCGAGCTGCTGACCCAGGCCACGCCTTCGCGCGGACGCACGCCGTTCCGCGAGGCCGTGGCCCAGCGCGCCGTGCGCGTGGGCATGGCGCTGTCGCCCGAGGAGGTACTGCCCACGCATGGCTGCATCGAGGCGCTGAACCTCGCGCTGCGCGCCGTGGCCCGGCCCGGCGACACGGTGGCCGTGGAGTCGCCCACCTTCTACGGCCTGCTGCAGGTGCTGGAGACGCTGGGCATGCGCGCGCTGGAGATCCCCACCAGCCCGCAGACCGGCCTGTCGATCGAGGCGCTGGAACTGGCGATCGCGGCCTACCGCGACATCAAGGCCGTGGTCGTGGTGCCGCACCTGCAGAACCCGCTGGGCAGCGTGATGCCGGATGCGCACAAGGCGCGGCTCGCGGCGCTGTGCGAGCAGCACGGCATCGCGCTGATCGAGGACGACACCTACAGCGAGCTGCTGGACGCGCCCGCGCCGGCGCGCGCGCTCAAGTCCTTCGACCGCAGCGGCAACGTCATCCACTGCGCCTCGCTGCACAAGGTGCTGGCGCCGGGGCTGCGGCTGGGCTGGATCAACGCGGGCCGCTGGCACGCGCGCGTGGAGATGCTCAAGTACGCGCAGTCGCGCAGCAACGAGGCGCTGGCGCAGTGGGCGGCCGGGGGCTTCATGGCCTCGGGCGCCTACGACCGGCACCTCAAGCAGCTGCGCGCCAGCCTGCGCACGCAGCGCGAGCGCACGGCCGAGGCCATCGCGCAGCACTTCCCGTCCGGCACGCGGCTGAACCTGCCGCCCGGCGGGCTGCAGCTGTGGGTGGAGCTGCCCAGGCAGCTGTCGTCCGTGGCGGTGTTCGACGCCGCGCTGCGCGAGCACATCCTGGTGGCGCCGGGCACGCTGTTCTCCAACACCACGCGCTGCGACCACTACGTGCGCATCAACTGCGGCCTGCCGTGGACGCCGGCGCTGCAGGCCGGCCTGCGGCGGCTGGGCGAGATCGTCTGCGCGCAGCACGCGGCCGGGTCGGTGCGTGCTGCCGCGTAGCGATCCCTATTCGATCTTGGCGCCAGACGCCTCGACGATGCCCTTCCACTTCTGGTAGTCGCTCTTGACCAGCGCGGAGAACTGGTCGGCCGTCATGCGCTGGATCTCGGCGCCCTGGGCCTGGACCGCGGCCACCATGTCGGGCATCGCCAGCAGCTTGTCGACCTCGTCATGCACGGTGGCGACGATCTCCCTGGGCGTGCCCGCCGGCAGGAACAGGCCATACCAGGTGCTCACGTCGAAGTCCTTGTAGCCGAGCTCGGCCACGGTCGGGACATCGGGCGCGCTGGAGCTGCGCTTGGCCGAGGTCACGGCCAGTGCCCGCAGCTTGCCGGACTTGAGCTGGCCGATCGCCGAGGGCAGCGAGGACACCATCAGGTCCACGTTGCCGGCCAGCACGTCCATCATGGCCGGGTTGGAACCCTTGTACGGCACATGGCGGATGTTGATGCCGGCCGCGCTCTTGAAGATCTCGCCGGCCAGGTGGATGGTGGTGCCGTTGCCGGGCGAGCCGTAGGTGATGGTGTCAGGCGCGTTGCGCGCCGCGGCCACCACGTCGCCCAGGGTGCGGAAACGCGAGGTGCTGGACGTGACGATGACCACCGGCGTGTAGGCGATGTGCGAGACCGCGATGAGGTCGCGCGTGGGGTCCCAGGGCAGGTTCTTGTACAGCCAGGGGCCGACGACCAGGTTGTCCTTCTGACCCATGACCATCTCGTAGCCCGTGGGCGCGGCACGCACGGCCTCGCCGATGCCCACGGTGCCGCCGGCGCCGGCGCGGTTCTCGGCCACCACGGTCCACTTGACGTGCTCGGTCAGCTTGGTCGCCACCAGGCGCGACAGGATGTCGGTGCCGCCGCCGGGCGGGAACGGCACGATCAGACGGATGGGCTTGCTCGGATAGGCCTGTGCGAGCGACAGGCCCGGGGCCAGCGCGCCGGCGGCCAGCGCGCTGCAGAAGGTACGGCGGAACATCGAGAGTCTCCTTATTGGTATGGGCGGCGCGACTCAGACGTTGGTGATCGACACCGCGCGCGTGTTCAGGTAGGCCTCCATGGCCTCCGGGCCGCCTTCGGAGCCGTAGCCCGAATCCTTGATGCCGCCGAACGGCAGCTCGGCCGAGGGCGTGGCGGGCTGGTTGACCCACAGCATGCCGACTTCCACGCGCTGCGACAGGATGTGCGCGTTCTCGAGCGAGCTGGTGAAGGCGTAGCCGGCCAGGCCGAAGGACAGGCGGTTGGCCTCGCCGATGGCGTCTTCGATCTTGTCGAACGGGCGGATCGCGGCCATGGGGCCGAAGGGCTCGTCGTTGAAGACCTTGGCCGACAGCGGCACGTCGTTCAGGATGGTGGGCTGCCAGAAGTTGCCGGCGTCACCGATGCGCTCGCCGCCGGCCAGCAGCTTGGCGCCCTGCTTGACGGCGTCTTCCGTGAACTCGGCCATGGCGGTCAGGCGGCGCGGGTTGGCCAGCGGGCCCATGGTCGTGCCTTCGGCCAGGCCGTCGCCGACCTTCAGGCCGCGCGCGTAGGTGGCCAGCGTCTCGGCGAATTCCTTCGACGCTGCTGTGCACCAGGAAGCGCGTGGGCGAGATGCAGACCTGGCCCGCGTTGCGGAACTTGGCGGCGCCGGCGGCCTTCACGGCGAGCTGGATGTCGGCGTCCTCGCAGACGATCACCGGGGCGTGGCCGCCCAGCTCCATGGTCACGCGCTTCATATGCTGGCCCGCCAGGCCGGCCAGCATCTTGCCGACCGGCGTGGAGCCCGTGAACGTGACCTTGCGGATGACGGGGTGCGGGATCAGGTAGTTGGAGATCTCGGCCGGGTTGCCGTAGACCAGGCCGACCACGCCGGCCGGCACGCCGGCGTCGGCGAAGGCCTTGATCAGCGCGGCGGGCGAGGCCGGCGTCTCCTCGGGCGCCTTGACCAGCATGGAGCAGCCGCTGGCCAGCGCGGCCGACAGCTTGCGCACCACCTGGTTGATCGGGAAGTTCCAGGGCGTGAACGCGGCGACGGGGCCGACCGGGTCCTTCACGACCAGCTGGCGGATGGCGATGTTGCGCGAGGGCACGATGCGGCCGTACACGCGCATGCCCTCGTCGGCGAACCATTCGATGATGTCGGCCGAGGCCATGGCCTCGACTTTGGCCTCGGCCAGGGGCTTGCCGCTGTTCCTGGGTCAGGATGGCGGCGATCTCGCCGGCGCGCTCGCGCATCAGCGCGGCGGCGCGGCGCATGGTCTTGGCCCGCTCGATGGCCGGGATGTCGCGCCAGACCTCGAAGCCCTTCTGCGCGGCGGCCAGGGCGCGGTCCAGGTCCTTGGTGCCGGCATGCGCCACGCGGCCGATTTCCTTGCCCGTGGACGGGTTGAACACGGCCAGCGTGCGGCCGTCGGCGGCGTCCTGCCATTCACCGGCGATGAAGAGTTGGGTGCTGGGGTAGGTCATGGCAAGCTCCTGGAGAGGTTGGACAAGGCAAAGCGAAAGCCGGCGATTGTCCATGGTTTCGAAGACCCCCATGGCCACGCCCCGGCACAGCCCCGCCGGGAGAAATGGCGCGCCTGGCCTGCGGTTCAGGCGCGCAGGAAGGAGCGGCTGTCGTTGCCGCGCACGCGCGCCAGCCGGCGCATGAGCCGGTCGATGGCCACGGGGTCGGGCTCCGCGTCGCACTGCAGTTCGAACAGCGTCTCGCGCAGGCGCCGGATCAGCCGGGCCTGGCGCAGGCTGGGCGTGGGGCGGGAGGCGGGCAGGCACTGTTCGGGCATGGACGGGCTCCCGAGGGGCGTTGGGGGCAATAGGCGGGCGATGGACCCGCAAGCGTCCATTGTCCGAGCGCATGCGCCGGCGCGCCGTCGGTCCGCAGCCAGCCGCCGTGTAGGCCGCTGGACGACAGCGGCACAATGCCCGGCTTTCACCGCCCGGAGACCGACCCATGCCCCACCTCGTCGTGCTGTACAGCCCCAACGTGGAACCGGCCACCGACATGGGCGCGCTGTGCCGCCAGCTGTCCGACACCATGCTGGCGCAGCGCGACGACGCCGGCAAACAGGTGTTCCCGACCGGCGGCACGCGCGTGCTGGCCTTCGCCGCCACGCACTACGCCGTGGCCGACCACCAGGGCGACTACGCCTTCATCTACCTGAACCTGCGCATGGCCAGGGGCCGGCCCGCGGCGTTGCAGCAGCGCATCGGCGAGGCGCTGATCGCCGCCGTGCGCGAGCGGCTGGCGCCGGTGTTCGGCAGCCGCCACATCGGCGTCACGCTGCAGATCGACGAAGGCCACGAGGTCTTCGACGCCAGGCACAGCAACCTGCACCCCCTGTTTGGCCCGCCGGCCTGAACCGCCGGCGCCAGGCGATGGCGCACTGCAACATACTAGAAAACACGGGGGTCGGCGGCACGGGCGCGCGCCCACAATGGCGCGCGCAGCAGCACCAATGCCGCGCACAACTTGTCCACCCGAGGAGTACGAAATGTCCATGAACCGCCGCCAACTGCTGCAGTCCGCCAGCGCCGGCGCCCTGTTGTCGGCCATCGGCCGGCACGCCCTGGCCCAGGCCCACCCCGAACTGCTGCGCATCGTCACCGGCTTCGCGGCCGGCGGCACCTCGGACACCATCTGCCGGCCGCGTCGCCACCCAGCTGGCGCCCAGCTACGCCAAGACCGCCGTGGTGGAGAACCGCACCGGCGCGGGCGGCCAGATCGCGATCCAGTTCGTCAAGTCGGCCGCGCCGGACGGCGCCACGCTGCTGCAGACGCCCACGTCCATGCTGACGATCTACCCGCACATCTACAAGAAGCTGCCCTACGACCCCAAGGCCGACCTGGCGCCCGTCTCGCTGGGCTGCGTGTTCGACTTCGGCCTGGCCGTGGGTCCGGCCGTGCCGGCCAGCGTGAAGAGCGTGCCCGAGTTCCTGGCCTGGGCCAAGGCCAATCCGGCCGGCGCCAACTTCGGCTCGCCGGCTGCCGGCTCCACGCCGCACTTCATCGGCGCGCTGCTGGGCAAGAGCGCCGGCGTGGACCTCAAGCACGCGGCCTACCGCGGCACCCAGCCGGCCATGCTGGACCTGCTGGGCGGCAACGTCTCGGCCGTGTCGGGCCCGATCGGCGACCTCACGCAGCACCTGGCCAGCGGCAAGGTGCGCATCCTGGGCACCTCGGGCAGCAAGCGCAACCGCTTCGCGCCCGACGTGCCGACCTACGAGGAGCAGGGCATCAAGGAAGGCACGCACAGCGAGTGGTTCGCCTTCTTCCTGCCGGCCAAGGCGCCGGCCGACACCGTCAACCACCTCAACGCCGCGATGAAGACGGCGCTGGCCAACAAGGACGTGGTCGACGGCCTGGCCGGCTTCGGCCTGGAAGCCATGTCGTCCTCGCCGGCCGAACTGGCCGACCTGGTGGCGCGCGACACGGCCAAGTGGGGCCCGATCGTGAAGGCCGTGGGCTTCACGGCCGAAGGCTGATGGCGGCTCGCTTCCAACGCGTCTGCGTGTTCGGCGCGGGCGCCATCGGTGGCTGGATCGGCGTGCGGCTGGCCCAGGCCGGCTGCGAGTTGAGCGCCGTGGCGCGCGGCGAGACGCTGGCCGCCCTGCGGACCCATGGCCTGCGGCTGGACCAGGGCGGCCAGCAGCTGGCCGTCCCCGTGCACGCCAGCGCCGAGCCGGCCGACCTGGGCGTGCAGGATCTCGTGCTGGTGGCCGTGAAGGCGCCGGCCATGGCCCAGGTGGCCGAGCGCATCGCGCCGCTGCTGGGACCGCAGACCGTGGTGCTGACGGCCATGAACGGCGTGCCGTGGTGGTTCTTCCAGGGCTTCGGCGGCGACTACGCGGGCCGCAGCCTGGAAAGCGTGGACCCGGGCGGCCGCATCGCCGCGGCGATCCCGGCCGGGAACGTGATCGGCTGCATCGTGCACGCCAGCTGCGCGCTGCACGGGCCGGGCTTCGTCAAGCACCATTTCGGCAACCAGCTGATCCTGGGCGAGCCGGCCGGCGGCGCCAGCGAACGCGTGCAGGCCCTGGCCGCCCTGCTGGCCCGCGGCGGCATCGACACCCAGGTGTCCGAGCAGATCCAGAAGGACTGCTGGTACAAGCTCTGGGGCAACATGACCGTGAACCCGATCAGCGCGATCACGGGCGTGACCACCGACCGGATCATGGACGACGAACTCGTGCGCGGCCTGGTCACCCGCGTGATGCTGGAGGCCAAGGAGATCGGCGCGCGCATCGGCATTCCGATCGCGCAGCAGCCCGAGGACCGCCACGCCGTCACGCGCAAGCTCGGCGCGTTCAAGACCTCGATGCTGCAGGACGTGGAGGCCGGCCGCGCGGTTGAACTGGACGCGCTGGTCGGCGCGGTGCGCGAACTGGGCCAGATCACGCAGACGCCGACGCCGTTCACCGACGCGCTGTTCGGCCTGGCCCGGCTGCACGCCCGGGGGCGCGGGCTGTACTGAAGCCCGTCCTCCGCTGGCCACGATGCCGGCCTTGCGCACCACCTCGCCCGGGCGGCCCGTCTGGTGAGGGACATCGAAGGCGCGAAGTCCAGTCGCCATGCGGCTTTCCCGAAGGCTGCGAGCGGCCAACCCAGGTTCAAAAACCTGCGCGCCACTGCGCCAGCAGCGCCGCCGAATCCATGACCAGCCCCAGGTGCAGCGAGACCATGCTGAGCGCCGCGGCCTCCAGATGGTCATCGGTGCCGCGCACGAGGTCGCGCAGCACGATCACGCGGTAGTTGTGGTTGTTGGCGTCGAAGGCCGTGTTCAGCACGCAGCAGTCGGTGAAGCCTCCGTCCAGCACCACGGTGGTGATGCGCTGGTTGCGCAGCAGGAAGTCCAGGTCGGTCGGGTAGAAGGCCGACAGCCGGCGCTTGTTCTCCACGCGCAGGTCCTGCGGCAGCACCTCGGTCACCCACTCGGTCCAGCGGCTGCCCTCGATGGCGTGCGCGTCGGCGTTCGGGATCGCGCCCACATGCAAAGGGAAGGTGCGGCGCCAGGCCGCGGGGATGCCGGCCAGGTCGTCGGCACCGCCGGGGCGCAGCACCGACTTGACGTGCACGATGGGCACGGCCAGCGCGCGCGCCGCGCGGTGGAAGGCGTCGATGGGCGCCACCACGTCGCGCGCCCGCGGGGCCGGGCACGGGCAGTCGGGGCTGTCCTCCAGGTGGCCGCGGTGCATGTCGATCGAGATGACCGCGGTGCTCGCCGGATCGAGGTAGTCGGCGAAGTCCGCGGGCGCGACCTCGCGGGCCTGTTCATAGACATGGATCTGCATCATCTCTCCTCACGGACATAGGGTTCGCCCAAGGCGCCGGGCTGGCTACCACCACCGCCGCGCTGGCCCACGGCCACCCAGACCATCACGCCCAGCGTGACCACATAGGGCGTCATGAGCACGAAGTACTGCGGCAGCTGCACGCCGGCCGCGGCCAGCTGCGGGATCAACGCCTCGATGCAGCCGAACAGCACGGCGCCGGCCAGCGCCTTCCAGGGCGACCAGCGCGCGAAGATGACCAGGCCCACGGCGATCCAGCCGCGCCCGCCCGTCATGCCGGCGATCCAGAGCTTGGTCGACAGCAGCGAGATGTAGGCCCCGGCCAGGCCCACCAGCGCCGCGCCGGCCAGGATGGCCAGGAAGCGCATGCCGCCGACCGGGATGCCGGCCGCGTCGGCGGCCTGCGGGTTCTCGCCCACGGCGCGCAGCTTCAGGCCCGTGGCCGTGCGGTTCAGGAACAGCACCACTGCACCGAAAATGAGGGGCGCGAGGAAGGCCACCGGGTTCTGCTGGAACAGCCCGCCCACGACCGGCAGTTCGGACAGCGGCCACAGCGCCACCGCGCCCTGGGCCGTGACGGGCTGGTTGGTCCAGCCCAGCAGCGTGCCGAGCAGGCTGGACAGGCCCTGGCAGAAAAACACCAGCGCCAGCCCGGCGATGACCTGGTGGATGCGCAGCCACACCACCATGACCGCGAACAGCACCGAGACCAGGCTCGCGGCCGCCATGGCCAGCAGCAGCGAGATGCCGGTGGCGCCGAAGGCCAGCTGCGCGCCGATGGCGACGAGCGCGCCGACCAGCATCAGACCTTCGGCGCCGAGCGCCAGCACGCCCGAGCGCTCGGTCAGGATCAGGCCCAGCGCGGCGAGCGCGTAGGGCACGGCGAAGTCGGGGACGCTGCCCAGCCAGTGGCCGATGAGTTCCATGGGATCAGGTCGGAAGAATGCGGCGCAGCCGGTGGCGGATGAAGAAGTCCGACGACGCCACGCTGATGACCACGATGGCCTGGATCAGCTGCACCATCGCGAACGGGATCTGGTAGAAGACCTGCAGGCTGCGCCCTGCCACGAACAGCGTGGCGATCAGCAGCGCCACCCCCGTCGCCGCCACCGGGTGGTTGCGCGCGAGGAAGGCGATCAGGATGCCCGAGAAGCCGTAGCCGTGGTGGAAGGCCTGCGTGAGCCGCCCCTCCTGCCCGGCCGCCACGAGAAAGCCCGCGATACCGGCCAGCGCGCCTGACACCAGCACCGCCGCCAGCACCATGCGCGCCACCGGCACGCCGGCCGCGCCGGCCATGGTCGGGTTGGCGTGCACGAAGCGCAGGTACAGGCCGGCGCGGCTCGCGTTGACGAACCACCAGGCCAGCACCATGGCCAGCAGCGCCAGCGCCACGGCCGCGCCCGAGGGGCCGAAGAACTCGGGCAGCCGCTCGAAGGCCTGGAACTGCGGCGAATGCGGGAAGGCACTCTGGGGGTCCTTCCAGGCGCCGTAGAGCAGGTGCAGCAGAAAGTTGCCGGCCACGTAGTTCAGCATCAGCGTGGCGATGATCTCGTTCACGCCGAGCCGCAGCTTGAGCAGCGCCGGCCCCAGCGCCCACAGCAGGCCGCAGCCAGCCGCCACCGCCATCATGAGCGGCAGGCGCAACCCGGGCGGGCCCAGCTCGAAGATCGAGACCGCCGTGGCGCCGATGGCGCCCCAGACCATCTGGCCTTCCAGCCCCAGGTTCCAGAAGCGCGCGCGGAACGCGATGGACGCGGCCAGGCCCACCATGATCATGGGCGAGGCCTGGAACAGCACGGCCTGCAGGCTTTGCGCGTCGAACACGGTGGCGACGACGAACTCCTGGAACAGCTCGCCGGCCGGCACGCCGGCCGCGACCAGGATGGCGCCCGAGATGGCCAGGCCGACCAGCACGGCCAGCGCGAGGACCAGCGCCTGCTGCGGCCAGGGCATCTGCTGGCGGATCTCCAGCGTGTAGCGGCGGCTGGCCAGGGGCTCGAAGCGGCGCCGGGGCGTAGGGACAACGGTGTCAATCATGGTGGGTCATGGCTTGGCCGACGGACTGGCGGTCCGCCGGTTGCTCGAACTCGGCGACGATGCGCCCGCGCGCCATCACGCCGATGCGGTCGGCCAGCGCCAGCACCTCGTCCAGGTCTTCGCTGATGAGCAGCACGGCCGCCCCCGCATCGCGCGCGGCACGCAGCCGCGCATGCACCTGGGCACTGGCACGCACGTCCAGCCCGCGGCTGGGGCTGTGCGCGAGCACCAGGCGCGGCGTGCGGCTGAACTCCCGCGCGATCACGAGCTTCTGCGCGTTGCCGCCGGACAGCAGCGCGGCCTTTTGCGCGACCGAACGGACGCCCTGCACATCGAAGGCGGCGACGGCATCGCGCGCATCCGCCGCCATGCGGCGCTGGCGCAGCCAGGCGAACGGCCCGTAGCGGCCGGCCTGCACTTGGCCGATGCCGAAGTTCTCGGCCACCGAAAGCTGGCCGGCCAGCGCATGGCTGTAGCGGTCGGCCGGGATCGCGGCGATGCGCAGCGCATGGCGCGCCGAGGGCGGCACGCGCCCGAGGTCCACGTCCTGCAGGCGCAACTCACCCGTGAGGTTGGCGGCCAGGCCCATGATGGCGCCGGCCAGTTCGCCCTGGCCGTTGCCGCCAACGCCGGCGATGCCGTAGATCTCCCCGGCATGCACGGTGAGGTCCACGCCATCGAGCGCACGCTGCGCCCCGCTGGCGGCCGTGGCCAGGCCGCGCGCCACCAGCATGGGCGCGCCGCGCTGGCGCGTTCCTGCCTGCGCCGCAGGCGCCGGCACGCCCTCGCCCACGGTCAGCCGCACGAGTTCGGCGACCGGCGTGGCCGCCGGATCGACGGTGGCCACGGTGCGTCCGCCGCGCATCACGGTCACGCGGTCGGCATAGGCCTTCACGTCGGCCATCTTGTGCGTGACCAGCACCACGGCCGCGCCCTGCCGCGACAGCGCGCGCACGGTGGTGAGCAGGTTCGCGGCCTCCTGGTCGGTCAGCACGGCCGTGGGCTCGTCCAGGATCAGGATGCGCGCGCCGGCCAGCAGCACCTTGAGGATCTCCACGCGCTGCTGCTCGGCGATGGACAGGCTGTCCACGCGCGCCTGCGGATCGACCGCGAAGCCCAGCGCCTCGGCCTGCGCGCGCACGCGCTGCGCCACCTCGGCCAGCCGCCGGCGGTAGCCCTGCGGCGGGTCGGGCTCGGCCAGGCCCAGCAGGATGTTCTCGGCCACCGTGAACGGCCGCACCAGCTTGAAGTGCTGGTGCACCATGCCGATCCGGTGACGCGCGGCATCGCGCGGGCCCTGCAGGCGCACGGGGTTGTCGTCCACCAGCAGCTCGCCCGCCTCGGGCCGGTACAGGCCCGCGGCGATGTTCATGAGCGACGATTTACCGGCACCGTTCTCGCCGAGCAGGGCATGCACCTCCCCCCAGCGCACGGTGACGTGCGCGTCGTTGAGGGCGAGGAAACCGTCGAAGCTCTTGCGGATGCCGGCCAAGGCAAGCGCATTGCTCATTTCTGTGTGACGACGCCCTTGACGAACCAGTCCATCTTCCAGAGGTCGGCGTCGGACAGCACCTGGCCGGCGGCCACGCGTTCCTTGCCGTCGCGGTCGGCCAGCGGACCGGCGTAGATCTGCTTGCCCTTCATGAGCGCATCGCGCTCGGCCTGGATCACTTTCACCTTGTCGGCCGGCACGGCAGCGCCGAAGCCGGCGATGTCGGTGCCGCCCGCGCTCATGGGGATGAAGGCGCCGTAGGGGGCCGGCTTCCAGCCGCCGGCGATGACCTTCTTGAGTTCGGTCACGAGGAACCTGTCCCAGACCCAGACCGAGGAGCACAGCGTGGCCTTGGGCGCGAACTGGCGCAGGTCGCGGTGGTGGCCCGTGCCGTAGACGCCACGCTCCTGCGCGACGATCTGCGGCGTGGGGCTGTCCACGTGCTGGCCGATCACGTCGGCGCCCTGGTCGATCAGCGCCGAAGCCGCAGCGCGCTCCTTGACCGGGTCGTTCCAGGTGCCGGTGTAGATCACGTTGACCGTGGCGGCCGGGTTCATCTTCTGCGCGCCCAGCGCGAAGGCGTTGACGGTCCAGTTCACCACACCGAAGGGGTTGGCCGCGACGAAGCCCAGCTTGCCGCTCTTGGAAGCCGCGCCGGCCGCCATGCCGCACAGGTACTGGCTTTCGTAGGTGCGGCCGTAGAAGGATTCGAGGTTGGGGCCGTTGGTGGTGCCCGATGCATTCAGGAAGGCCACCGTGGGGTGCTTGGCCGCGAGATCCTTGAAGGCGTCGGAATGGCCGAAGGCGGTGCCGATCACGATGTTGGCGCCGCGCGAGATGAAGCGCTCGGCGGCCGGCTTGATGACCGAGGCGTCCTCGGTGATGTTCTCGACGAACTGGATCTTCTGGCCCAGCTCCTTCTCGATCTTCACGCGGGCCTCGTCGAAGGCCTGGGTCCAGCCGCCGTCGTTCTTGGGGCCGTAGTACAGCATCGCGATGACGGGCTTGCCCTTGAGCGTGAAGCCCTCCTGGGCGACAGCAGCGGTGGGCATGGCGGCGATGGCCGCCAGGCTCACCGCGGAGATGGAGAACAGGGTGCGCAGCATGGGAGAAGGTCCTTTCAGGACATCATGAAGTTGATACGGAACACATTGCCTTCGGGGTCGAGCAGCACCGCCTGGTACCAGTCGTAGTAGGTCACGTAGGGCGGCTTGACCAGCGTGGCGCCGGCCGCCACCGCGATGGGCACCATGCGGTCCACCTCGGCCTGGCTGTCCACGTCGATGTTGAGCAGGAACTTGATGCCGCGCGTGTCGGAGAACGCGGTGAGCTGCAGCAACTCGTAGGCGTCGAGCGCGTTGAAACCCAGGCTGGACTTGCCCGTGTCCAGGCCGCGGAAGATCGGCGAGCGGATGGCCTCGATCTCGGCAAAGCCGAACACGCGCTGGTAGAAGCCGCTGAGCGCGACCACGTCCCTGGCGAACACGTTGACGTAGGAAAGATGCGCCGTCATGCCGTCGCCCTGGTGCCGCCGAAGGTGGTCTGCTTGACGAACTTGGACGTCAGGTGATCGCCTGAGCTGACGGGCGCGTACTTGGCCACGGCGCCCGGCGCGAGGCAGCTCGGCAGGCACTCGACCATCGCGTCGTAGTTGGGCTGGTGGAAGAACACCAGCGACTGGCGGCGCGTGTTCTTCATGCTGTCGTCGAAGGGCGGGTTGACCACGCGGTGCAGCGTGGAGATCCACTCGTCGTTGGTCCACTGCATCATGAGGTCGGCGATGTTGACGACCAGGCCGCCTTCCACCTGCGGCACGTCGACCCACTGGCCGGCCTTGTTGAAGACCTGCAGGCCCGGGCCGTCGGGCAGCACCACGGTGAGGCTGCCGTAGTCGCTGTGCGCGCCGGCGCGCATCTGGCCCGGCAGCGGCGGCTCGGTCTGCGCCGGGTAGCTCAGCACGCGGAACATGCTGATGTGCTTGTCGATCTTGTCGTCGAAGAAGGTCTCGGGCAGCTGCAGACCGACCGCGAACATGCACATGAGTTCGCGCGCGAGCCCGCTCATCGCGGTGAAGTACTCCTCGTAGGCTTCCTGGAAGCCGGGCACGCCCGTGGGCCAGGGATTGGGCTCGAAGTGCGCGCCGGCCGCGGGGCCGCGGTGGTAGTCGTCGTCGGGCACGCCGCTGGGGCCGATCGAGAACGACTCCTTGAGGTCGCCCGGCGCAACCTCCTCCAGGCTGTACGAGAGGCCCTCCTCGCCGACCGCGCTGTAGCCGCGCACGGCGTCGTCGCGCGGGCGGTCGACCCGGCGCTTGTCCGCCAGCGGCAGCGCGAAGAAGGCGCGCGAGGCCTCGGACACGCGGCGGATCAGCGCCGGGTCGATCTGGTGGTGGGTGATGACGAGGAAGCCGATGCCGCGGCAGGCCACGTCGACGGCGCGGGCCACGGCAGCCTTGCCCTCGGGCGTGCCCGAAAACCAGGGTTGCAGATCGATCACGGGAACGTTCAGCGTGGGCATGGCGAGTGTCCTGAAAACTGGCGATCCGCAGCCGCTTGCAACGTCCATGCCAATTGGACCAGTTGGACAAATTGCGCTGCGCGGGCCGCCGCGCACCGCATCCGTGCCGCGCCGCTGCGTGGGCGCGCCGCGCTGGTGCGCCCTGCGTGCATGCTTCATGCATGATCGGTGCCCAGAGAGACCCGCCCATGCCCTCCCCCTCGACGCCCCCCGCCCGCAAGCCCAGCAGCACGCCCCACAAGAAGACCAGCGCACGCGCCACGCCCGTGGCCAGGAAGCGCCCGGCGCGCAAGCTGCCGGCACCGCCGGTCAAGCGGCGCGGCCGCAAGATCGAGGACAAGCGCAGCGTGATCCTCTCCGCCGCGCTGAGCCTGTTCTCGCGCTTCGGCCTGCACGGCACCACGGTCGACCAGGTGGCCGCGCGCGCCGCGGTCTCCAAGAGCAACCTGCTCTACCACTTCGCCAACAAGGAAGAGCTCTACGTCTCGGTGCTGCGCGAGCTGCTGCAGGTCTGGCTGGAGCCCTTGCGCGGCTTCGCTGCCGAGCAGGATCCGCGCACCGCCATCGCCGGCTACATCCGCAACAAGCTGGCCATCTCGCGCGACCGGCCCGATGCCTCGCGCCTGTTCTGCCTGGAGATGGTGCAGGGCGCGCCGCTGCTGCGCGACGAGCTCGCGCGCGAGCTGCGCGACCTGGTGGAGCGCAAGTCCGAGGTCATCCGCGCCTGGGTGGCCGACGGCCGGCTCGCGCCGGTGGAGCCGCACCACCTGGTGTTCGCGCTGTGGGCCGTGACCCAGCATTACGCCGACTTCGCGGTGCAGGTCGAGGCCCTGACCGGCCGCACGCTGGCCGACGCCGACTTCTTCGAAGAAACCGTGCGCAACCTGCAGGCCATCGTGCTCGACGGCATCGCGTGCACGCCGGCCACCAACATGCGACCTGCCTGAGGAGCGCCAAGCCGCCCGCGAAGAAGCGCGCGCGGCGCTGAGCGGCCTACGCCGCCAGCAGGTCGTGGTAACGGCGGTCGAAGTAGACCAGGCCGTGTGCCTTGTCGGCGCTGCGGATGGCGACGGCTTCGCAGAACAGCACGTCGTGCGTGCCGACGGCGGTGCTGCGCACCACGCGGCAGTCGAAGGACACGGCCGCGGCTTCCAGCACCGGCGCGCCCGTGACCAAGGCGCTCCAGCGGCTGGCCGCGAAACGCTCGTCCATCGGCGTCTTGCCGCCGAACAGGGCCGACAACGCCTGCTGGCCCGCCGCGAGCACGTTCACGCAGAGCACGCCGTTGGCCTGGAACGCGGCGTAGACCGAGGCGTTGCGGTTCAGGCAGACCAGCAGCGTGGGCGGCTCGTCGGTCACGCTGCAGACGGCCGAGGCCGTGAAGCCGGCGCGCCCGCCCGGCCCGTCGCTCGTGATGATGTTGACGGCGGCACCCAGGCGCGCCATCGCGTCGCGGTAGTCGCTGCGCGGCACGGCGATCGGGGACTCTGGCATGGCGGCTCCTTCAGACGCAATTCAGGCGCGATTCAGGCCAACTGGCAGGCTTCCTCGAAGTCCAGCCGCGGCAGGCGGCCGAACAGCTTGGACGCGTCGCCATGCCCCAGGTTGACCAGGAAGTTGGTGGTCCAGGTCGTGCCGGCGAAGAAGGCGGCGTCGACCTGGGGCTTGTCGAAGCCCGACATGGGGCCGGCGTCCAGACCCAGCGCACGCGCGGCCAGGATCAGGTAGCCCGCCTGCAGCGAGGCGTTGCGGAACGCGGTCTCGTGCGCGGCGGCCGGGCTGCCCGTGAACCAGCTCCTGGCGTCGGCGTGCGGAAACAGGCGCGGCAGCTGCTCGTAGAAGGCGGTGTCCCACGCCACGACCACGGTGACGGGCGCGGCCATGGTCTTGTCCAGGTTGCCCTTGGACAGCGCGGGCGCGAGCCTGGCCTTGCCTTCTGGCGTGCGCACGAAGACGAAGCGCGCGGGCGAGCAGTTGGCCGAGGTCGGCCCCATGCGCACGAGCACGTAGAGCTGGCGCAGCAGCGCGTCGGAGACGGGCGCGTCGGTCCATCCGTTGTGGGAGCGGGCGTCGAGGAACAGCGCGGCCAGGGCGGCCGCATCCAGAGATTGGGTCATGGTGTCTTTTGCCGCGCCAGGAAGGCCAGCAAGGCGGTGTTGAAAGCCTCTGCCTGGGTCACGCTGTGTGCGTGGCCGCCGTGCGGCAGGCGGTGCAGTTCGGCGCGCGGCAGGCCGTCTGCCAGGCGCTGCGAGCAGGTCCAGGGCACGAGCGCGTCGTCCTGCGCGGCACTGATCCAGACCGGCACATCGATGCGCGCCAGTTGCGCATCGACATCGAAGGCGCGCAGCGCGGCGATGCGCGCGCGCATGGTGTCGGCGCCCGGGAAATGGGCGACGGCATGGTCGACCTCGGCCTGCACGCGCTCGGGGTGTGCGGCGCACCAGTCGGCCGGGTACAGGAAGATGGGCTGGGCCTCGCAGTAGGCGCGCGCGCCGCCGGTGGCCAGCAGCGCGATCCGCGTGTCGAAGCAGCGCGCCGAATGCGGGTTGGGCCGCGACCAGGCGTTGACGAGGGCCAGGCTGGCCACGCGGCCGGGCGCGTCCAGCGCCAGCTGCAGGCCGACCAGGCCACCCAGCGCATGGCCGACCAGGTTGCAGCGTTCGGTCTGCGTCGCGTCCAGCAGTTCGCGCACGTCACCCGCCATGTGGGCGATGCTGTAGGGCGTGGGCAGCGCGCCGCCCGTGCGCCCGGTGCCGCGCTGGTCGTAGGCGATCACGCGCCAGCCGGCCGCGACCAGGGCCTCGGTCTGCGGCTTCCAGAAGGCGGCCGCGCCGCCCAGGCCGGAGCTGAGCAGCACGGTGGGCGCGCCGGCCGGGCCATGGATGTCGTGCGCGACCACAGCCATCGCGCTCAGCCCTTCTTGCCGACGTGGGCGACGGTGGCGATCTCGACCAGTGCGTCCGGCTTCACGAGGCCGCACTGGATGCAGTAGCGCGCCGGCTTGCTGCCCGGGAAGAACTCGGCGTAGACGGTGTTGATGGCACCGTAGTTGGCCCAGTCGGTCAGGAAGATGTGGTTCATGGTCACGTCGGCCATGGTTCCGCCGGCCGCCTCGACCACGCCCTGGATGATGGTCAGCACATGGCGCGTCTGCGCTGCGGCGTCGCCGACGTGGACCACGTTGTTCTGCTTGTCGAAGGGCAGCGTACCGGAGACGTACAGGATGCCGTCGGCCAGCGTGCCGGGCACGTAGGGGGCGAGCGGCACGCCGGTGCCGGGAGGGATGACTGCGGTTTGGGGCATGGAAAACTCCTGTGAGGAAAAGGGATCAGCCGGCCAGGGTGGCGCAGAACGCGTCGACGCTCGCGACCCAGCCGAAGAAGGTCTGCACGTTGTAGACCACACCCTGCTGGATCTCGGCCGAGCCCAGCTGGTGCGTGGCCTCTTCCAGCATCACGGCGAAGTACTCGAGGTGGAAGGCATCGCGCAGCGTGGACTCCACGCAGACGTTGGTGGCGATGCCCGTGAAGGCCAGGTTGCGGATGCCGCGGGCACGCAGGGTGCTGTCCAGCTGGCTGTTGAAGAAGCCGCTGTAGCGCGTCTTGGGCACGACGATGTCGCCGGCCGCAGGCTGCAGCGCGTCGATCAGTTCGTAGTCCCAGCCGCCCTTGGCCAGGAACTTGCCGGCCAGCTCAGGCTTGGCGCGCATGGTCTTGAGCGCGTTGGACTTGTAGTAGTTGGGCGAGCCCGGGCCGCCGGCCTCCGCGTACTTGGCGTCCCAGCCGTTCTGCAGGAACACCACGAGCACACCGGCCTGGCGCGCGACGGCGATGCAGCGCGCGATGCTGGCGATGGTGCCCTGCGCGCCCGAGATGTCGAAGCCGGCCGAGTCCACGTAGCCGCCCAGCGAGGCGTAGGCGTTCTGCATGTCGACCACGATCAGCGCGGTGTTGGACGGCTGCAGCAGCAGCGGCTCGGGCCGCGCCGGCAGCACCAGGGCCGGCGGTGCACCGGCGGGCGCGGGAATGCCGACCGGCGTGGTCGATGTCAGGGTCTGGTTGGTCTTCATGCGGCTTCCTTGAGCGGAGCAACGCGCGTGGGCACGGGGCTGTCCACCTCGGCGCGGCTGGTCATCAGGGGCTGGATGTGCTCGCCGAAGTCGTGCACGCCCTGCACGAAGTCGTCGAAGGTCAGCAGCACGCCCTCGGTGCCGGGCACCGTGGCCACCTCGTCCAGCATGCGCGCCACGCTGGCGAAGGAGCCCACCAGCGTGCCCATGTTGATGTTGACGGCCGAGGTCGGGTCGGCCATCTGGCGCACGTTGGTGTCGGCGCCCGATTTGGTGTCGGCCGCGCCCTGCTCGCCCAGCCAGGCGATGGCCTCCTGGTCGGCGCCGGCCTTGTAGTGTTCCCACTTGGCGCGCGCGGCCTCGTCGGTCTCGGCGGCGATGACCATCATGAGCACGTAGGTCGTGACCTGGCGGCCGGTCTTGGCCGTGGCCTCGATCAGCTTGTCGGCCGCGGGCTTGAAGGCCGTGGGCGTGTTGATGCCCTTGCCGAAGCAGAAGTTGTAGTCGGCGTACTGGGCCGAGAAGGCCATGCCGGCGTCGCTCTGGCCGGCGCAGATGACCTTCATGGCCGCCTGCGGGCGCGGGCTCAGGCGGCAGTCGTCCATCTGGAAGTGCTCGCCCTTGAAGTCGGACTTTCCGGTGCCCCACAGGTCGCGCAGCACCTGGATGTACTCGGACAGGTACTGGTAGCGCGTGCCGAAGAACTGGTCGCCGGGCCACATGCCCATCTGCGCGTACTCGGGCCGCTGCCAGCCCGTCACGAGGTTCAGGCCGAAGCGGCCATTCGAGATGGAATCGATGGTGGAGGCCATGCGCGCCACGATGGCCGGCGGCATCACCAGCGAGGCCGAGGTGGCGAACAGCTTGATCTTGCTCGTGACGGCCGCGAGGCCCGCCATCAGCGTGAACGACTCCAGGTTGTGGTCCCAGAACTCCGTCTTGCCGCCGAAGCCGCGCAGCTTGATCATGGACAGCGCGAAGTCCATGCCGTAGCGCTCGGCCGACAGCGTGATCTGCTTGTTCAGCTCGAACGAGGGCTTGTACTGCGGAGCGTTCTCCGACAGCAGCCAGCCGTTGTTGCCGATGGGGATGAAGACGCCGACTTTCATGGATTGCCTCGCGAGGTATGGCCACGCGAACCACCCCGGTCCGCGTCACCCGTCGCACAAAGCAGCGTTCATGCCAGTCGACTTATCTCCATGAATTCAATGACTTGCGAAATCTGGCAAAAAGTCTTTTGACCAAATGGTCCAGTTTGGCGCAGACCGGCGGCGCGCACACCGCAAGCTGGTGCATGGTGTGCGCGCCGGCGGTGCGTCCACCGGCCACTCAGGGCAGCACGGGCGTGGCGACAGCCTGCTGGACGCGCAGGTCGGCGTCGCGCTGCAGCAGGAAACGCTCGGCCACGAGCTGGTTGGCCGCCGCGGTGACCGCCGCCACGTAGCCGGCCTGCGTGCCGTACAGCGCTTCGAGCGAAGGCCGTGTGTCGCCGGCCGCGATGCGCGCCGCCTCGGTGGTGTGGAACGGGATGAAGCTGCCGGTCAGGTTGGACAGGTCGACGATGCCGGGCGTGGCCACGTAGTTGAACTCGATGCTGGTGCCCAGCGGCGCGCGCGCCTCCACGCTGTGGATGCCGGCGCGGGTCAGGCCGGTCGTGGGGTCCACCTGCGGCACCAGGATCGCGTAGTCGCGGCCCGTGTAGTAGGGCGGCAGCAGCGTGGCGATGCCCGATTCGTCCTGCGCGACGTACTGCGGGCCGAAGTCCAGCAGCGGGAAGCCGTTGTAGCGCGCGAGGTAGTCGAAGTCGGGGATGGCCGTGGCCGTGCCGGACACGGGCCAGCTCAAGCCCTTCATGGTGGGGAACACCAGCTGGTCCGGCCGCGCCAGCGTGCCGTCGGCCAGCCGGGGCACCTGGCTGGCCGGCGGCTCGGTGCCGCGCACCACCCAGTCCTCCAGCGCGACGAACAGCGCGCGAAAGGTGTCGGTGAAGTGCACCACCGTGCCGGCCGGGTAGACGTTGCGCGTGGGCGCGTAGGCGATGCTGGCCGTGCCGCCGTTGCCGCCGTGCTGGGTGCTCGCGTAGTAGTAGATGCGCGCGTTGTCGGGCTGGGCCAGGTCGCGCAGGCCGTAGGCGTCGGTCAGCACGGGCGAGCCCTGCAGCTGCCAGAACTCGGTGCCCGACAGGCCCAGGAAGAACTTGGGGCAGGTGTTGCTGGCCGCGCAGCGCTTCATCACGCCGCCCTGGCGCCCGCTCACGTCGTCCATGTAGTCGGCCGCCAGGCCGCGCGGCGCGGTCTGGCCGAAGGCCGTGTGGTCGGTGCGCAGGCCGCCGCCGCCGCCCGGCACGGCGAAGCGCGTGTTGATGTTGGTCTGGCGCGCCGCCACGTGGGCGTACATGCCGTCGAACACCTTGCTGCCGTCCAGCGCCTGGTTGAAGCCCAGGTGCAGGAAGGTCTTCATGGCATTGCCCGACTGCGAGGTGCCCTGGCCGATGGCGTGCGTGATGCGGCCGGCCAGCGGGTTGGCCGTGCCGGCGCTGTCGGCCGCGGCCGTGCGGAAGAAGCCCACGGTGTCGCGCAGCGCGGCCAGGCCCACGCCCATGACCTTGGGGTCCTTGGCGACGTAGACCAACTCGTACAGGTATTTGGGGTCGAAGCCGTCCTTGAGGCAGACCTTGCTGCCGTCGGCCGTGCCGGGGAAGGCGTTGGACGCGCTGCAGTCGGCGAACTTCCAGTCGCTGGCCGGGATCAGCTGGCGCGCGTCGGTCTCGTTGACGCGGCGCGTGAGCGAATAGCCAGCCAGGGTGTTGTCCAGGCTGGCGGGTGCGTAGGGGATCATGGTGCCGTTGAACACGCCGCCGGGCAGCGTCATCACGGGCGTGGCGGCGCTGGGCACGAACTCGGTGCGGTAGGGCCCGGTGATGCTGCTGCCGTCGGCATTCTTCGCCACCGGCACGGTGACCGTCAGCCGCGCGGCGCTGCTCTTGGGCACGTCGCCCTGCCAGGCCGAGTACAGCAGCACGTAGCCACGTTCGAGGTACACGGCGTCGCTGGGCGTGGCCGTGGGGTTGACCATGGTCAGGATGTTGCCGCGGTTGGGCGCGTCGTAGCGCAGCACGCCGCTGGCCTTGGCCATGTCCTTGGGCTTGAGCAGCACGAACTCGGCGCTGTACTCGACCATGCCGCGCGCGTTGACGGGTGCCAGCGCGAGGTCCTGGATCACGGCGTTCTTCGGGTCCTTGGGGTCGACCTCGCCGCTGATGCTGCCGGTGAGCTTCTCGTAGGCGCCCACGCTGCCGTAGCTGCCGGGAAAATCCTCGGTGGCGGTCACGCTGAGCTTGAGTTGCGGCGTGCTGGCCGCGGGGGTGTCGTCGCCATCGCTGCCGCCGCAGGCGGCGAGCAAGGCTGCGGCCAGCAGGGCCGTGGTCTTCGGAATGGTCTTCATGGTGTCTCCTGTGGTGCGATGTCTCACTGGCAGCGGAAGCTGGCCGCGTCGTCCGTGCTGCCGCTGCCTTGGTAGACGGCGGTCCTGGGCCAGGCGCACAGCGGCCGCGTGCGCACCACGGCGCCGCCGCTCACACGCGCAGCCACGATGCTGTCGGGCGCCTGGCCCTGCTCCACCCAGCGGTCCAGCGCCATGAGCAGGTCGTTGGAGGCGCTCGCATTGGGCGCCTGGCCGCCGCTGTTGCCGAAGGTCGTGGCACCACTGCCGCCGCCGCAGTGGCCCATGCCGGGCACCAGGAACAGACGGTAGAAGCCGTCGAGCGCGGCCTGCGAGCCCTGGGCCGTCCTCACGCGCTCGGCGTAGGCGATGGTGTCGATGGGATTCACCACGGCGTCCTGCCAGCCCTGGAAGACGATGGCCTTGCCGCCCGCGGCCTTGAAGGCCGACAGGTCGCTGCTGGTCTGGTCCACGAGCGGGCCGACGGTGGCGTCCGCGTAGGCGAGGTCGCGGTCGTAGTCGAAGGTCCACCAGTTCCACTGCGGGTTGGCGAACACCCACAGCCGCCAGTAGTCGGCGCGCACGGGCTCGGTGCCGCCCCAGTAGCCCGGCCAGCCGGCCTCGCTGCCGACCGGATAGCCGGGGTAGATCTGCGCGCCGGTGCGTGCGTTCTTCGGGCCGGCGTAGATCTTCTGCGCCACGGCGACCTGCTCGGCCGTCAGGCAATCGGCCGCGTCGGCGCCGGTGCACTGCAGGCTGGCGACGTCGAACTGCGCGGAGGTGCAGGCCAGCGGGTTCTCCATCACGCCGTCGGCCACGCCATCCAGCGCGTCGCAGGCGGCGATGGCGCGCTGCGTGATCAGGCTGGCCTTGGCGGCCGTCAGGATCACGGGGCCGCTGGTGCCCGTGGCGCGGTTGGACAGGTAGCGGTGCAGGAACTCGACGTTGAGCCGCGTGCGGTTGTTGCCGGGCGCGCCGGCGATCACGCCGTCGAAGTCGTCCGGATAGCGCTGCATCTCGGCATAGCCCTGGTGGCCGCCTGTGGAGCAGCCGTAGTAGTAGGCGCGGCTGGGCTCCCGCGCCGCCAGGCCGGCGATGAGTGCGCGCGAGGGTGCCGTGATGGCGTGGATGGAGCGCGTGCCCCAGTCGCGGATCTTCTCGGGGTGGCCCACGCCCCAGAACATCTCGTTGGGGTCCGTCGACTGGTGGCCCGTGTCGCCGCCGACTGCCGCATAGCCCTGGCGCATGGCGTAGGCCATGTCGCCCGTGCTCAGCGCCGGGCTGTAGCCGCCGTTGCCGGTCACGACCATCTTGCCGTTCCAGGCCGCGCCCTCGGGCACCCAGACCTCGAAGTTGATCAGCGAATCGCCGGTCGGCGTGGCCTGGCCCGTGATACGGCAAAAGGCCGGCAGGTCGGCGATGGCCGTGCTGCTGCCGGCCGGGGAGTAGCTGCCGGCGGCCACGGCCGTGGCGCCCGTGACGCTGGCGCCGCTCAGCTGCACCGCGGCCAGCGCGCCCGCATCGCAGCCCTTGGGCGTGGCGACGGGCGTGCCGTCGTCGCCGGAGCCGCCACACGCCGCGAGTGCGGCCAGGGCGGCGCAGCCGAACAGGCCACGGGCGAAAATCCATTGCATGTTGGTCTCCTCTCGGTTCGTCCGGGCATGGCTGCGCCCTGCACTGCGCAGCCGTGCATCGCTCTTGCTTACGGATGCGGGACGGTGATGGTTTCTTGTGTCCCGCGGGTGGCCGGCGGACCCGGCCTGCGGCTCACTCGGGCTCGATGCCCGCCGCCTTGATCACCTTGCCCCCACTTCGGCCGTCTCGGCCGCCTGGAACCTGGCGAGTTCATCGGGGCTCGTGGTCCAGGCCACCGAGCCGCTGCTTTCGAAGAAGCTCTTGGCCGCGGCGCTTCTGGTGCCGGCCGCCAGCAGTTCCTGCAGCCTGGCGACCACGGCCGGCGGCGTGCCGGCCGGCACGTAGGCGGCGAACCAGTAGCCCATGTCGTAGCCCTTGACGCCGGCCTCGTCGATGGTGGGCACCTCGGGCAGCAGCGGGTTGCGCTCAAGGGTGGACACGCCCAGCGCCTTGCAGCTTGCCGCCCTTGACCTGGGGCACGCCCGTGGAGGTGTCGGTGATCATCAGGTCGATCTGCCCGCCCATGAGGTCGGTGATCGCGTTCGGGTTGCTCTTGTACGGCACGTGCAGGATGTCGGTGCCCGAGAGCTGCTTGAACATCTCGCCGGCCGATGCGGCTGGACGAGCTGCCGCTGCCGAAGCTGAGCTTGCCCGGCGTCTTCCTGGCCGCGGCCACAAGGTCCATGACGTTCTTGTACGGCGCATCGGGCCGCACCACGAGCACCTGGCCGCCCTTTCCCAGGCCGCGTGACGGGTGCGAAGTCCTTGACCGGGTCGTAGCTGAGCTTCTTGTACAGGTGCTCGTTGGCCGCGTGCGTGGTGTTGGTGGTGATCAGCACCGTGTAGCCGTCGGCCGGCGCACGCGCCACCTGGCTCGCGGCGATCTGGCCGCTGGCCCCGGCCTTGTTGTCCACGACCACGGGCTGCCTGGTCTGGTCGGTGATGGACTGGCCCAGCGCGCGCGCGATCTGGTCGGTCGCGCTGCCGGCCGCGAACGGCACGACGAAGGTGATGGGCTTGGCCGGGAAGGCCTGGGCGCCGGCCAGCTGCGGCAACAGGCTGCCGGCGGACAGTGCCAGGGCGGCGGCGAGCCAGGTGCGGCGGCGGGCGGAAGTGTTTTTGCATCGGTCTTGTCTCCTGGGGATGGAAGGTCAGCGGGGTATTTCGAGGGGCGGGCCGGCCAGCAGCGGCAGCAGCGCGCGCGGCACCTGGATGCGGCAGTTCCAGCAGCAGGAAGGACAGCGCCTTGCCGTGGCTGTCCAGGTTCAGCGCGTCGTTGACGCCGCCGTCGAGCACGTCGTCGAGCACGAAGTTCATCGCATGCAGGCGCGGCAGCACGTAGCGCGTGCACGCGGGTCGGCCGGCGGTGCGCGAACCGCGCGGCGACCGCGGCCTCGGTGACCTGCTCGACGCAGCAGCGGACACAACGCCGGGTGCCAGGCGATCACGCTGATGTTGGAGCGGTTGCCCTTGTCGCCGGTGCGGCCGTGCGCGGCGCGCTAGAGCGGGACGGTGAGGGGGCCCCTCGGCGGCCGGCGGGTCAGCCGCGGCCTCGATGAAGCGGCAGGGGCCGCCCGCGCGGCAGCACGCAGGAGAGCGTGCCCAGGCGCTGGCGCAATCGCGGTGCGCACGCCGCCGCCGCCGGCCGGGCCGCAGGTGTACAGCGCCGTGACCTCGCGCGCGAGGCGCTCGGCGCTCGCGCGGTCGCGCGTGGTTCATGGCCACGCGCAGGCGCACGTCGCGCGCCGCCGCCTGGGGGCAGGCCGTCCAGCCGCGGCCGCCGTCGTCGCCGAACACGCTGGCCACGCCGATCAGGTCGGCGCGCAGCGGGCCCAGGCCGGCCAGCCGCTCGCGCAGCATCTCGCGCGGCGAGCCGCGCGCGGCCTTCGGCGCGCGCGCCGGCGTACGAGATCTCGCCCTCGGCCAGCCAGCCGCGTCTCGTGGCAGACGTTGACCTTGAGCGCGCCGGGCCGCGCATGGCCGCGCACGCCGTCGAGCGCACGCGGTCGGCGCCCGAGTTCGCTCGACCTCGGCCTCGGTGATGTCGGCCACCACGTCGGGCGTCAGGTAGGCGGCCGGGTCGTGCACCTCGTAGAGCAGCTGCTCCTTGACCGTGTGCGCGTCGATGCGCCCGCCCGTGCCGGCCGGCTTGGTGATCGTGCAGTGGCCATCGGCATCGATCTCGGCGATCGGGAAACCCAGGCGCGCCAGGCCCGGCACGTCCTTTAGCCCGGGTCGGCGTAGTAGCCGCCCGTCACCTGGGCGCCGCATTCGAGCAGGTGGCCGGCCATCGTCGCGCGTGCCAGGCGTGTCCCAGTCGTCGCGCGCCCAGCCGAAGTGCGCGAGCGCCGGGCCGACGGCCAGCGACGGGTCGGCCACGCGGCCGCAGACCACGATCTCGGCGCCGGCCAGCAGCGCATCGGCGATCGGCCTCGGCGCCGATGTAGGCATTGGCGCTGACGACCGGTCCAGGCCATCGAGCGCCGGGCCCAGCGGCGGCCTGCAGCAGCGGACGGTGCGCGGGGCCCGAGACGTCGTCGCCCTCGACGACGGCGATGCGCGGGGCCGCCAGGCCCAGTTCGCACGCCAGCGCGTGGATGCGGCGCGCGGCGCCGGCGGGGTTGGCCGCGCCGAAGTTGCTGACGATGCGCATGCCATGGGCCAGGCAGTCCGCCAGCACGGGGCGCAGCAGGTCGAGCAGCAATGGCTCGTAGCCGGCCTCGGGGTCGGCGCGGCGCGCCAGCTGGGCCAGCGCCAGCGTGCGCTCGGCCAGCGTCTCGAAGATCAGGAACGCGGGGCCGCCGGCCGCGATGAGCGCCTGCACGACCGGCGCGGCCGCGTCGGTGCGGTCGCCCGAGAAGCCGGCCGCGCAGCCGATGCGCAGGATGTTCTGTTCCACATGTCTCCTTGTCTGTTACAGGCCGCAATGTAGAGTCCGGCTATTCATCTGTGAATTCGAAAATTCGGATCAATTGATCCGCTATTCAAATGAATCAGCCGGCCCGTTAACCTCTCCATGCGCCAGCTGCGCGCCTTCGTCGCGCTGGCCGACCAGCGCAACTTCACGCGCGCGGCTGCGCATGCCACCTGTCGCAGCCGGCCTTCAGCGCGCTGATCCGCCAGCTCGAGGACGGCGCTGGGCGCTGCGCCTGTTCGACCGCAGCACGCGCCACGTGGCGCTGACGCCCGAGGGCGCTGGCTTCGAGCCTTCGGCGCGACGCGTGCTGGCCGAGATCGATGCGGCGCTGGCCGGCGTCTCGCGACCAGGCGGCGCTGCGGCGCGGCCGCGTGTCGATCGCGCTGCTGCCCTCGCTGGCCGCCGGCTGGCTGCCGGGCGTCCTGCGCGACTACCACGCCGCGCATCCCGGCATCGAGCTCGAGGTGGCCGACGTGCTGTCCGAGCCCTGCATCGAACTGGTGCGCCAGGGCCAGGCCGATTTCGCGCTCGCGGCCGACGCGCGCCGACACGCCGGCGCTGCGCGCCGAGCCTTTCTGCAGCGACGACTTCCACCTGGTCTGCCCGGCCGACCACCCGCTGGCGCGGCTGCGCGACATCCGCGCCGCGCGACCTCGCGGCCTACCCCTTCATCCACCTGTCGCGCAACTCCAGCGTGCGCCAGTACCTGGACGCCGCGCTGCATCCGCTGCAGATGCACACGCTGATGGAGGTCGACCAGCTCGCCACCGTCATGGGCATGGTCCGCGCCGGGCTCGGCATCAGCGTGATGCCGGCGCTGACGCTGTTCCACTTCGCGCAGCCCGGCCTGGTGACGCGGCCGCTGGCCTGGCGCGGGCTCAAGCGCCGCATCTACCTCGTGCGCCGGCGCGACGGGCAGCCTGTCGCTGGCCGCGCAGGACCTCTACGAACGCGTGAAGGCCAGCCCGCCGAGCCTGGCGGTGGCGGCCTGATGCCAGCGCAGCCGCGGAACTGGCTCCGCCAGGCCGCCGGGTGCGCCCCTGGAGGGGGATGGGATTTCTACACGCCCTTCGAAATCCAAAGGGGGTGGTCCTTTCAGTCGGCCGCGACGGCCACGGGCACGCGCGGCGCCACCGCGCACATCAGCTCGTAGCCCACGGTGCCGGCAGCGTAGGCCACCTCGTCCATCGGGCAGCACGGTGCCGTTGCCGGCCCTGCCCCACAGCGTGACTTCGCTGCCCAGCGCGGCCTGCGGCACGGGCGTAAGGTCCACCGTCACCATGTCCATGCTGACGCGGCCGACCATGCGCGTGCGCACGCCGTCGACCAGCACCGGCGTGCCGGTGGGCGCAGTGGCGCGGATAGCCGTCGGCATAGCCGCAGGCGACGACGCCGATGCGCATGGGCGTGTCGGCCACGAAGCGCGAGCCGTAGCCCACGCTGTCGCCGGGCTGCAGGTCCTGCACGCCGATGAGCCTTGGAGGCCAGCGTCATGGCGGGCTGCAGTCCCCAGTGCGCGGCGTCGTGCTCCGGGAAATCGGGCGCGCTGCCATAGAGCGGCGATGCCGGGCCGCACCCAGTCGCCGCGCACGCCGGCGTCTCGGCGTAGCGCAGGATCGGCGGCGCTGTTGGCCACGCAGCGCTCGCCGGGCAGGTCGCCGGGTGGCCTCGTCGAAGGCGGGCCATCTGCGCGGCGATGCCGCTTGTCGGGCCGTCGGCGTCGCAGAAGTGCATCATCAGCGAGATTTCCTCGACCTGCGGCAGCGCATCCAGCCGCGTCCAGGCCGTGCGGAAGCTGCGCCGGCGCGAAGCCCAGCCGGTTCATGCCCGAGTTGATCTTGAGGAACACGCGGTGGGCACTCTGCGTCTTGTGCGCGGCCAGCCAGTCGATCTGCGCCGTCGCAATGCACGGCATGCCAGAGCGTCAGGCGCGAGCACAGCTCCAGGTCGCGCGGCTCGAACACGCCTTCGAGCAGCAGGATGGGGCCGCGCCAGCCCAGCGCGCGCACGCGCTCGGCCTCGGCCAGGTCCAGCAGCGCGAAGCCGTCGGCGGCGGCGCAAGGCCTCGAACACGCGCTCGATGCCGTGGCCGTAGGCATTGGCCTTGACCACGGCCCAGACCTTGGCATCGCCCGCCGACGGCGCGCGCGCTGCAGGTTGTGGCGCAGTGCAGCATGGTGGATCATGGCTTGGATGGGACGGGGCATGGCAGTACGAGGCGGTGTTGTGCGACCCGCCGCAACGGTGGCGAATGGAGCTTGAAGCAATTCTCGACATTGGCCCCGTGATATAACCGCGCGGCCGATAGAACCGACAAGCTCATATCACTCTGCATCAGAGCAACTGATCGCCCCCACGACATGCGATGAAGCGCGGTTTTTACACCATCATGTCGGCCCAGTTCTTTTCGTCGCTGGCCGACAACGCGATCTTCATTGCCGCGATCGAGTTGCTGCGCACCAGCGGTGCACCCGACGTGGCAGCGCGCGGCCCTGGTGCCGATGTTCGCGCTGTTCTACGTGGTGCTGGCGCCCTTCGTCGGCGCCTTCGCCGACTCCATGCCCAAGGGCCGCGTGATGTTCCTGAGCAATGCGATCAAGGTGGTCGGCTGCCTGATGATGCTGTTCGGCAGCCACCCGCTGCATGGCCTACGCCATCGTGGGCCTGGGCGCGGCGGCCTACTCGCCGGCCAAGTACGGCATCCTGACCGAACTGCTGCCGCCCTCGCAGCTGGTCAAGGCCAACGGCTGGATCGAGGGGCTGACCATCGGCTCCATCATCCTCGGCGTGCTGCTCGGCGGCCAGCTGGTGGGCCACGCGGTCTCCAGCCGCCTGCTGGCGATCGACCTGCCCTGACTTCGACACCGGCATCGACACGCCGCCGAAGGCGGCGATCGCGGTGCTGGTGTTCGTCTACGCGCTCGCGGCCTGGATCAACACGCGCATCCCCGACACCGGCGTGCCGATGCGCCCGATGCCGAGCAACCCGCTGGCGCTGCTGCCCGACTTCTGGCGCTGCAACTCGCGGCTGTGGCAGCGACCGGCTCGGCCAGATCTCGCTGGCCACCACCACGCTGTTCTGGGGCGTCTCGGGCAACCTGCGCTACATCGTGCTGGCCTGGGCCGCCGCCGCGCTGGGCTACAGCACCACGCAAGCCTCCTCCCTGGTGGGCGTGGTCGCCATCGGCACGGCCGCGGGCGCGGTGATCGCCTCCATGCGCATGAAGCTGGACATGGCCACGCGCGTGATGCCGCTGGGCATCGCGATGGGCCTGCTGGTGATCGGATGAACTTCATCGACAACGTCTG
Organism: Pseudorhodoferax sp.; assembly: GCA_049840715.1. Lineage (GTDB taxonomy): Bacteria > Pseudomonadota > Gammaproteobacteria > Burkholderiales > Burkholderiaceae_C > Pseudorhodoferax. The sequence goes on along the minus strand of JASGJO010000026.1, from coordinate 12,154 downwards.
GGTGGCCGCGCCCTTCCTGATCCTGCTGGGCGGGCTGGGGGGCTTCCTCGTCGTGCCGATGAACGCCTTGCTGCAGCACCGCGGCCACAACCTCATGGGCGCCGGCCGCTCGATTGCCGTGCAGAACTTCAACGAGCAGGCCTGCATCCTGGGCCTGGGCGCGTTCTACAGCCTGTCGACCGGGCTGGGCCTGTCGGCCTTCGGCGCGATCACGGCTTTCGGCGTCGTGGTCGCGGGCTTCATGCTCGTGATCCAGCGCTGGCACCAGCACAATTGCCGCGTGCACACCGACGAGGTGGAGCACCTGCTGGACATCGCCCGCAACGACCACACACATTGAAGGACGTCCCATGGCCACCGTCTACGACTTCGACGCCCTGGACATCGACGGCCAGCCGCGGCGCGCTGGCGCGGTTCAAGGGCCGGCCGCTGCTGATCGTCAACACCGCCAGCGCCTGCGGCTTCACGCCGCAGTTCGCCGGGCTCGAGGAACTGCACAAGACCTACGGCAGCCGGGGCCTCGTGGTGCTGGGTTTCCCGTGCAACCAGTTCGGCCGGCAGGACCCGGGCAGCAACGACGAGATCGGCGCGTTCTGCCAGAAGAACTACGGCGTGAGCTTCCAGATGATGGGCAAGATCGACGTCAACGGCGACGGCGCCCATCCGCTGTACCAGTGGCTCACGCGCGAGGCGCCCGGCCTGCTGGGCACCAAGGCCATCAAGTGGAACTTCACCAAGTTCCTGGTCGGCAGGGACGGCGAGGTGCGCAAGCGCTACGCCCCCACCGACAAGCCCGAGAGCCTGGGCCAGGACATCGAAGCCGCGCTCGCGGCCTAGCCTGCGAGCGCTTCGTCCAGCACCTCGACCCAGTGCCGCACGGGCGTGCTGCAGCCGCCCTGCAGGTGCGTGATGCAGCCGATGTTGGCCGACACGATGGTCTCGGGCGCGAGCGCCTGCAGGTGGCCGAGCTTGCGGTCGCGCAGCTGCAATGAAATCTCGGGCTGCAGCACCGAGTAGGTGCCGGCCGAGCCGCAGCACAGGTGCGATTCGTTGGCGGCGACCTGCACGTCGAAACCCAGTTCGCCCATGTGGCGCTCGACCAGGCCGCGCAGCTTCTGGCCGTGCTGCAGCGTGCAGGGCGGGTGGAAGGCGACCACGCCGGACGGCTTTTTCCCTGCGAAGCGCGGGGCCAACCCCTCGGAGATCTGCGGCAGCAGCTCGGTCAGGTCGCGCGCCAGGCTGCTCACGCGGCGCGCCTTCTCGGCATAGGCCGGGTCGTCCTGCAGCACGTGGCCGTAGTCCTTGACCATCACGCTGCAGCCCGAGGCGTTGACGACGATGGCCTCGACGGCGGTGTCGCCCGCGCCCTGCACGTAGGGCCACCAGGCGTCGATGTTGGCGCGCATCTGCGCCTTTGCGGCGTCCTGGTCGTTCAGGTGGAACTTGACGGCGCCGCAACAGCCGCCGGCCGGCACGCGCACGGCCGTGATGCCGACCGCGTCGAGCACGCGCGCCGTGGCGCGGTCGATGCCGGGTGCCATGGACGGCTGCACGCAGCCCTCGGGCAGCAGCACCTTGCGCGTGTGCCGGCGCTGCGGCCAGGCGCCCGGGTGGCGGCGCTCGGGCACCTTGGCGCGCAGCCTGGCGGGCAAGAGGCCGCGCACGGCCTGGCCCACGCGCATGGCCGGCGCGAAGCCGGCCGAGGGCAGGCCTTCCTTGAGCGCCCAGCGCACGGCGCGCTCGCCGGCCGGGCGCGGCACCTTGGCGTCGACGAGCTTGCGGCCGATGTCGACCAGGTGGCCGTAGTCCACGCCCGAGGGGCAGGTGCTTTCGCAGTTGCGGCAGGTCAGGCAGCGGTCCAGGTGCAGCTGCGTCGCGCGCGTGGGCTCGGCGCCCTCGAGCACCTGCTTCATGAGGTAGATGCGGCCGCGCGGGCCGTCCAGTTCGTCGCCGAGCAGTTGGTAGGTCGGGCAGGTCGCGGTGCAGAAGCCGCAGTGCACGCACTTGCGCAGGATGGCCTCGGCCGCGATGCCGTCGGGCGTGCCCTGGTATTCGGGGGACAGGTTGGTTTGCATCAGAGGTCCTGGTACATGCGGCCGGGGTTGAAGATGCCGGCCGGATCGAACGAGGCCTTGAGCGCACCGTGGATGCGCGCGAGCGCGGGAGGCAGCGGATCGAAGAACGCGGCGCGCGCGCCGCTGCGTTCGCCGGCCGCGGCCAGGAACAAGGTGGCGCTGCCGCCCACGGCCTGCGCTGCCGCGCGCACGGCCTCGGCCTGCGCGGGTGCGGCCGCGAGCCAGCGCTGGCCGCCATGCCATTCGACGAGCGGCTCGCCGGGCAGGTCGAGCACCGGCGCGGTCTGCGGCACCGACAGGCGCCACAGGTCGCGCGCGTTGCCGATGTCGGCCCAGGGCATGCGCAGGTCGCGCCTTGCCTGCCAGAAGTGCGCGGCCTCCTCGGGCGCCAGCGCCACGCCGCCCAGGCGGCTGCGGGCGGCGTCCACGGCCGCCACGGCGCCGCGCAGGCGCAGCGTGAGGCCGACGCCTTCCTGCCAGCAACTCGCGTTGAGCGGCAGGGGCTGGCCGCCCCAGGCATTGAGCTGGCGCAGCGCCTCGTGCTGCGACAGTTCGAAGCGCAAGGTGGCCTCGGCCGGCGCCACGGGCAGCACCTTGAGGCTCATCTCGGTGACCACGCCCAGCGTGCCCAGCGCCCCGGCCATCAGGCGCGAGACGTCGTAGCCGGCCACGTTCTTCATGACCTGGCCGCCGAAGCGCAGCAGTTCGCCGCGGCCGTTGAGCAGTTCCAGGCCCAGCACGAAGTCGCGCACGGCGCCGCTGCTCGCGCGCGCCGGGCCCGACAGGCCGGCGGCCAGCATGCCGCCGCAGGTGGCGCGGCTGGCTCGGGATGCGTCGCTGCCCGGCAGGTGGTACGGCGGCTCGAAGGGCAGGCACTGGCCGCGTTCGGCCAGCACGGCCTCGAGTTCCGCGAGCGGCGTGCCGGGGCGCACGGTCACGACGAGCTCGCTGGGTTCGTAGCTCACGATGCCGGCCAGGCCGCGCATGTCGAGCGGCTCGCCGGCCAGCGCCTGGCCGTAGCCGTCCTTGCTGCCGCCGCCGACGATGCGCAGCGGCCGCCCTTGCGCGGCAGCGGCGCGCACGTGCGCGACGGTCTCCTCCAGTGGGGTCGTTGTCATGCGGGCGATGGTACGGCGCGCAACCGGCTGGCGCCTTGAGCTTTTTTCAGCCCGCACATGAGCAAAAAAAGGCCCGCAGAGCCTTGGCTCCGCGGGCCCAACCTCTTCAGGAGACCTCGCTCGTGTCAGGCCCGGCAGGTGGTCTGCCGCGCCACTCCCCTCAGCGGTTGTAGGCCGTCTCGCCGTGCGACGAGATGTCCAGGCCTTCGCGCTCTTCCTCTTCCGTGACCCGCAGACCCACGGTCATGTCGGCGATCTTGTAGGCGATGAAGGAGACCACGCCAGACCACACGATGGTGAACAGCACGCTCTTGATCTGGATCCAGACCTGTGCGCCCATGGCGAAGGTGTCGGGGGTCGCGCCACCCGTGCCGCCCAGGCTCTGGGCTGCGAACACGCCGGTCAGGATGGCACCGACGATGCCGCCCACGCCGTGCACGCCGAACACGTCGAACGAGTCGTCGGCACCCAGCATGCGCTTGAGACCACCGACACCCCACAGGCAGACCAGGCCGGCGATCAGGCCCAGCACGATGGAACCCATCGGGCCGACGAAGCCGGCGGCGGGCGTCACGGCGACCAGGCCGGCGACGGCACCGGAGGCGGCGCCCAGCATCGAGGCCTTGCCCTTGTGCAGGCTCTCACCCAGGATCCAGGACAGCGTGGCCGCTGCCGTGGCCAGCACGGTGTTGACGAAGGCCAGGCCGGCCGCGCCGTTGGCGGCACCGGCGGAACCGGCGTTGAAGCCGAACCAGCCCACCCACAGCAGCGAGGCACCGACCATGGTCAGCGTCAGCGAGTGCGGCGTGAAGGCTTCACGGCCGTAGCCGAGGCGCTTGCCCAGCACGTAGGCACCGACCAGGCCGGCGACACCGGCGTTGATGTGCACCACGGTGCCGCCGGCGAAGTCCAGCGCGCCGTCCTGGCCCAGCAGGCCGCCGCCCCACACGATGTGGGCCATCGGCACGTAGCTGAAGGTGAACCACAGCACGGCGAACACCAGCACGCCGGCGAACTTGATGCGCTCGGCGAAGGAGCCGACGATCAGCGCCACGGTGATGGCCGCGAACGTGCCCTGGAAGGCCACGAACACGTATTCGGGGATGGTCGTCAGCGCGCCGAAGGTCTCGGTGGTGACGCCCTTCAGGAAGATCTTGTCGAATCCGCCGTAGAAGTTGCCGTCGCCCGAGAACGCCAGGCTGTAGCCGTAGACGGCCCACAGGATGCTGACCAGCGAGAAGATCACGAAGATCTGCATCAGCACCGACAGCATGTTCTTGGAACGCGCCAGGCCGCCGTAGAACAGCGCCAGGCCGGGCAGCGTCATCAGGATGACGAGCAGCGTGGAGGTCAGCATCCAGGCGGTGTCGCCCGAATCCACCTTGGGTTCCGGCGCGGCGGCCGGGGCGGCCTCGGCGGGTGCTGCAGCCGGTGCGGCGGCGGCAGGGGCCTCGGCCGCGGGTGCTGCGGCGGATGCCGGCTCAGCGGCCGGCGTCTGGGCCAGCGCCAGGGATCCCCCGATCCACACGCCGACGCCGAGAAGGAAGGAAGCAAACAGTTTTTTCATTGCCGATGTTCTCTTTCTGAAGGGAGCACGCTGCTTAGAGCGCCTCCTTGCCCGTTTCGCCGGTGCGGATGCGCACGACCTGTTCGACGTCGTAGACGAAGATCTTTCCGTCGCCGATCTTGCCGGTGCGCGCTGCGCTCTCGACCGCCTCGATCACGCGGTCGACGAGGTCGTCGGAGACGGCCGCTTCGATCTTGACCTTGGGCAGGAAGTCGACCACGTACTCCGCGCCGCGGTACAGCTCGGTGTGGCCCTTCTGGCGCCCGAAGCCCTTGACTTCGGTCACGGTGATGCCCTGCACACCGATGCCGGACAGGGCCTCGCGGACCTCGTCGAGCTTGAACGGTTTGATGACCGCCGTTACGAGTTTCATGGCTGGCTCCTAGCGAAAAATCAGAATGCGTACTTGATGCCGACCACGACCATGGTCTTGCCGGCGAACTTGTCGTTGACCGTGCGGTACAGGGCCTTGTCGGCGTTGGTGCCGATCAGCGCCGCGGAGGCGGACCAGCCGTTGCCCAGGTCCTTGCCCAGCGTCAGCGAGTAGTCGGTGTAGGAGTTGTCGCTGTAGTGCTTGATCTTCTGGTAGCCGATGTGCGGCGTCAGCGACCAGCCGTCGCCCAGGTCGAACTCGGCCGACAGGTCCAGGTAGTAGCTGTTCTTGCTGTCGTCGAAGCCGAACAGGTCGCTGATGGCGTGCGAATACTTCAGCGTGAACATGCTGTAGGTCACGGCGCCGTACAGCTCGGTGGTGTTGGGGCTGGCCTCCAGGTCATGGCCGGGGTACTGGTAGCGCAGCGCGCCCACGTCATAGCTGATGGCACCGGCCGTGCCCTTGTAGCCACCGTAGAAATCGATCTCGACCGGGGCATCGCCGCCGCCATCCTTGACCCACTTGATCGTGGTGGCCCAGGTGCCCAGATAGAAGCCGCTGGAATGCTCGAAATCGATGCCGCCCTGCACGGCGGCCTGATGGCGCGACTGCGTCAGGCCGCGGTAGCGGTAATCGGTCACGACACCGGCGTTGAAGCTCAGCGTGTAATCCGGGGCGGGTGCAGCCGGGGCGGCGGTCTGTGCGAATGCGGCGCCCGACAGGGCGATGCCGGCAAGGATCAGGCTCTTGGTGAGGCACACGTTCATGGGTCGTTCTCCGGGATGTAAAAAGGTGGCTTGGGTCCTTAATGCACGGAGCGTGCCAATCGAAACCGGGCTTTCCCGGCGATTGCGCAAGGGTTTGGTGCGTCGTGCAGTGCACGTAAGTTCTTGTGAATGCACTGGTTTGGTGCGGCCTGCGGCCTCGCGCGCCATCCTGGTCAGCAGGGCACCGGAATAGGGAGGATTTGCGCAATGAGCCTGTCTTTGGTGCAAAGCCGCGTGCTGATCGGCCTGGAAGCACCCGCAGTCACCGTCGAGGTGCATCTGGCCAACGGCCTGCCCAGCTTCACACTGGTGGGCCTGGCGCATACCGAGGTCAAGGAAGCACGCGAGAGGGTGCGCTCCGCCATTCAGAACGCAGGGCTGGCGTTCCCGCACAACAAGAGGATCACGGTCAACCTCGCGCCGGCCGACCTTCCGAAGGATTCCGGCCGCTTCGACCTGCCCATCGCGCTGGGCATCCTGGCGGCCAGCGGCCAGGTCGATGCCGGGCGGCTGGCCGGCCACGAGTTCGCCGGGGAGTTGTCGCTGTCCGGCGAACTGCGGCCCGTGCAGGGTGCGCTGGCCTTGAGCCTGGCGCTGCACGACCGGGCCGAGCCCGTCACCTTGGTGCTGCCGCCCGGCAGCGCCGAAGAAGCGGCCCTGGTGCCCGACATGCGGGTGGTGCGGGCCCGGCATCTGCTGGACGTGGTGGCCGCCTTCCCACCAGGCAACGGCCCTGCTGCGGCACCCGGCGCGGGCTGGGCCCCGCTGCAGCCGGGCCTGCCGCCGGCCCCCGCCGCGGGCCTGGACCTGGCCGATGTCAAAGGCCAGTCCGCGGCCAAGCGGGCCTTGGAGATCGCGGCCGCCGGCGGCCACAGCGTGCTGCTGGTCGGCTCCCCGGGCAGCGGCAAGTCCATGCTGGCCCAACGCTTTGCCGAGCTGCTGCCCCCCATGCGCACCGAGGAGGCCTTGCAAAGCGCGGCGGTCGCCAGCCTGGCGGGCCAGTTCTCGCTGGCGCAGTGGATGCGCCGGCCCACCCGCGCGCCGCACCACACGGCCAGTGCGGTGGCCCTGGTGGGCGGTGGATCACCGCCGCGGCCGGGCGAGATTTCGCTGGCCCACCATGGGGTGCTGTTCCTGGACGAACTCGTCGAATTTCCCCGTGCCGCACTCGAAGCCCTGCGCGAGCCCCTGGAGACCGGCCGCATCGCCATCGCCCGCGCGGCCCGGCGCGCCGAGTTTCCCGCACGCTTCCTGCTCATCGCCGCCATGAACCCCTGCCCCTGCGGCTACTTCGGCGCCACGCACCGCGCCTGCCGCTGCAGCCCGGACCAGGTGGCGCGCTACCAGTCCAAGCTCAGCGGTCCGCTGCTGGACCGGATCGACCTGCACCTGGAGATCGCCGCGCTGGCGCCCCAGGAACTGCTGGACACGCCCGCGGCCGAAAGCACGGCCACGGTGCGCGAGCGCTGCAGCGCCGCGCGTGCGCTGGCCTTGCAGCGCCAGGGCCAATGCAACCAGGCCCTTGCCGGCCAGGAACTGGAACGCCATGCCCCCCGCACCGAGGAGGCCAGCCGCTTCCTGAACCATGCGGCGGCGCGGCTGGGATGGTCGGCGCGGGGCATCCACCGCGCGCTGCGCGTGGCGCGCACGATCGCCGACCTGCAAGGCAGCGAAAAGCTGCAGACCAGCCATATCGCCGAGGCGGTGCAATACCGCCGGGCATTGCGCAGCCCCGGGACGGTTTGAGCGGTGCTCAGACGCTCAGCGGCGCGCCCTGCGTGACCGGCGCGCAGGCCAGGCCCTGCTGCACCATGGCCTCGTGCACCAGGTAGCAGGTGTCCATCTGGGCGTGCACCTCGTGCCAGATCGGACGCACCATGGCGCGCAGGCTGTTGTAGACCTGCGAGACGCGCATCAGCGAAGGGATGCGCATGCCGCGGTGCTCGACCGGGGCGCCGACGGTTTCGATCTGCACGCCGCCGCGCGCGAAATGCTTGGCCAGGCGCGGTTCCGTCAGCGTGAACAGGTATTCGACGCCGGCGCGCTGGGCCAGCGCCACGGCACCGAAGTACAGGCTCACCGGAATGTTGGGGAAGCGTGCCACGGGAGCGCCCGCACTGTCATGGGCGGACAAGGCCACGGGGCGGTGCAGTTCGCCGCGCCGACGGCGGAATTCACCCATGACCGCCAGCCGCGACACCTCGGCGATGCGTTCGCGCGGCAGCGCCGCCGGGTCGATGATGCGGCGGTCCAGCGTGTCGCGGCAGGACTGCTCGAAGGGCAAGGGGGCGTGCCGGTCCTGTGGGTCGGTCAGCACCACACGGGCACAGCCCACGGGACGGACATTGGCGTCATTGGTGCGGACGATGCAGTGCAGCGCATGCCTGTCGTAGCCGTCCACCTCGCGCTGTTCCGGGCGAACCGGCTCGAATCCGAGTTCCCGGGCATACACGTCGTGGCGCACAAAATACACTTCGTCTCTCGCCGCCGCGTCCAAAGCTGGTGCAATACGGAAATATTGCCCAAAACGTTCACTGGCGGACGAGGTAGCGACAGTTTTCATGATTTTTAAGTGATCTGGCGTTGCGCGACGTGCTCAACGGGTGTAGGCGAATCCTATTAGTTTTTGTAGGCCAACACCGCTACAAAGTGTCAGAGAACGTGAATAGTTCCCTTGACCGGACAGTGGTCCAGCCTATTTTTGTTTTCTATTTGTTACCGGAGCGTTGCTTTTCCTGCGTGTGGCAAACAAGCAGTCGTTCCCAGTCCTCGAAATAGAAAAGGCCGGGCGCCTCGGGCGCCCGGCCTTTTTCATGGACGGCCGACGGGTGGCCGGCTATCAGCCGTTCCAGGCCGTGGCGTTGCCGCGCATCCGGACAGCGCCGTTCTGCACCAGCACGGGGCTGCCGACGGCCACGGCCTCGGCCTGCTCCACGGTGCGCACGCTGCCGTCGTCCATGCGGACGCGCACCGCGTAGTGCGTGGTCTGGCGCACGCGCTTTTCGACCGCGTTGCCGGCCCAGCCCCCGCCCACGGCCCCCAGCACCGTGGCCGCGGCGCGGCCGCTGCCGCCACCGACCTGGTTGCCCAGCACACCACCGACCACGCCACCGGCCACCGCGCCCACGCCGCTGCCCTGGCCGGCGCGCTGCACGGTGGTCACGGAAACCACCGTGCCGCAGTCGTCGCAGCGCGCCACCGGCGCGGTGGCCGCGGGCACGGCCGGCGCGCGCACGACGGCCGGCGCGACGCGGGGCGCTGCCGGTGGCGTCGGTGCGTTCTGCGCCGCGGGCCTGGCCGTCGCCGTGGGCGCGGCATCGAACGGCACCAGGCCCGCGGCCTGGCTGCTTGTGGGTGCCGCCGCACCGCGGGGCAGTTGCGTGCCCAGCAGCGTGCCGCCCAGGCCGGCGACCGCGATGGCCAGCGCGCCGACGGCGATCCACAGCGGCTTGCTGCCCGGACGGGCCGGGATCGAAGGGGAAGTTCGGTGTTCTTGCATGGCACTCCTCGAAGCGGAGCGCAGGCGCGCTCCGTGGATGCCAAGGCTATGCAAGCGGCGTCGCCGTCCGGTGTCGCTTTTGTAAGGCACCGTAAAACCCCGCAGCGGCCGGGCCGCCGGGGTCAGAGCTGCGGTGCGAGGGCCCGTTCGAGCTCGCCCACCGGCACGCCGCGCCGGCGCGCCAGGTCTTCCACCTGGTCCTGGCCGATCTTGCCGACGTTGAAATAGGTGCTGTCCGGGTGGCCGATGTAGAAGCCGCTCACGCTGGCGGCGGGCGTCATGGCCCAGCTGTCGGTCAGGCCCATGCCGATCTCCTCGCAGTGCAGCAGCGCGAACATGTCCTTCTTGACGCTGTGCTCGGGGCAGGCCGGGTAGCCCGGCGCGGGCCGGATGCCGCGGTACTGCTCGCGGATCAGCTGCGCGTTGTCCAGGGTTTCGCCGGCCGCGTAGCCCCAGAGGTCGGTGCGCACGCGGTGGTGCAGGCATTCGGCGAAGGCTTCGGCCAGCCGGTCGGCCATGGCCTTGAACATGATGGCGGAGTAGTCGTCCAGGTCGTCGACGAAGCGCTTCTCGCGCGCTTCGGCGCCGATGCCTGCCGTGACCGCGAACATGCCGGCGTAGTCGGCCACGCCGCTTTGCGCCGGCGCCACGAAGTCGGCCAGGCAGCGGCTGGGCCGCGGCACGCCGTCGATGACCTGCTTTTCGGTCTGCTGGCGCAGGCCGTGCCAGGTCAGCGCGGTCTGGCTGCGCGTCTCGTCGGTGTAGAAGGCGATGTCGTCCTCGGCCACGCTGGCGGCCGGGTACAGCGCCACGACGCCGTTGGCCGTGAGCCAGCGGCCTTCGATGATGCGCTGGAGCATGCGCTTGCCGTCGCTGAACACGCGCTGGGCCTCGGCGCCGACGATCTCGTCCTTGAGGATGGCCGGGAACGGGCCCGCCAGGTCCCAGGTCTGGAAGAACGGGCCCCAGTCGATGTACCTGGCCAGTTCCGCGAGGTCGAAGTTCCGGAACACGCGCCGGCCGATGAACTTGGGTGGGGTCGGCTGGTAGGCCGCCCAGTCCACCGGCGTCTTGTTGGCGCGCGCCTTGGCCAGCGGCCACAGCGGCACCTGCTTCTTGTTGGCGTGCTGCAGGCGCACCTTGTCGTAGTCGGCGTTGAGCTCGGCGATGTACGCGGCCGCCTGGTCGGACAGCAGGCTCTGCGCCACGCCCACGCTGCGCGAGGCGTCGGGCACGTAGACCACGGGGCCTTCGTAGTGCGGCGCGATCTTCACGGCGGTGTGCACGCGGCTCGTGGTGGCGCCGCCGATCAAGAGCGGGATCTTGCGGATGCGGAAGTGCTCGTCCTTCTGCATCTCGCCGGCCACGTACTGCATCTCTTCCAGGCTCGGCGTGATCAGGCCCGACAGGCCGACGATGTCCGCGCCCTCGACCTTGGCCTTGGCCAGGATTTCGTGGCACGGGACCATCACGCCCATGTTCACGACCTCGAAGTTGTTGCACTGGAGCACGACGGTCACGATGTTCTTGCCGATGTCGTGCACGTCGCCCTTCACGGTGGCGATGACGATCTTGCCCTTGCTGCGCACGTCGCGGCCCGCGGCCTCGTCGCGCTTCTTTCTTCCTCGATGTAGGGGATCAGGTGCGCCACGGCCTGCTTCATCACGCGGGCCGACTTCACCACCTGGGGCAGGAACATCTTGCCGGCGCCGAACAGGTCGCCCACGATGTTCATGCCGTCCATGAGCGGGCCCTCGATCACGTGCAGCGGCCGGCCGCCCTTGGCCAGGATGGCCTGGTACGCCTCTTCCGTGTCTTCCACGATGAAGTCGGTGATGCCGTGCACCATGGCGTGCGACAGGCGCTGTTCGACGGCAACCGGCGCCTCGGGCGTGCCGCGCCATTCGAGCTTCCTGCTCTCGTCCCTGGCGCCGCTCTTGGCGCTCTCGGCGATCTCCACGAGGCGCTCGCCCGCGTCGGGGCGGCGGTTCAGCACCACGTCTTCGACACGCTCGCGCAGGACGGGCTCGATGTCGTCGTAGACGCCGACCATGCCGGCGTTGACGATGCCCATGTCCATGCCGGCCGCGATCGCGTGGTACAAGAACACGGTGTGGATGGCCTCGCGCACCGGGTCGTTGCCGCGGAACGAGAAGCTCACGTTGGAGACGCCGCCCGAGACCTTGGCGCCGGGCAGGTTCTGCTTGATCCAGCGCACGGCCTCGATGAAGTCGACCGCGTAGTTGTTGTGCTCCTCGATGCCCGTGGCCACCGCGAAGATGTTGGGGTCGAAGATGATGTCCTCGGGCGGAAAGCCGACCTCGTCCACGAGCACACGGTAGGCGCGCTCGCAGATCTCGATCTTGCGCGCGAAGGTGTCGGCCTGGCCCGCCTCGTCGAAGGCCATGACCACGGCCGCCGCGCCGTAGCGCCTGACGAGGCGCGCCTCGTGCTTGAACTTCTCAACGCCCTCCTTCATGGAGATCGAGTTGACGATGCCCTTGCCCTGGATGCAGCGCAGGCCGGCCTCGATCACCTCCCACTTGGAGCTGTCCACCATGATGGGCACGCGCGCGATGTCGGGCTCGCTGGCGATCAGGTTCAGGAAGCGCACCATGGCGGCCTTGCTGTCCAGCATGGCCTCGTCCATGTTGATGTCGATGACCTGGGCGCCGTTCTCCACCTGCTGGCGCGCGACCGACAGGGCCTGGTCGAACTGCCCGTTGAGGACCATGCGCGCGAAGGCCTTGGAGCC
>JASGJO010000025.1:0-81900 GCA_049840715.1 Pseudorhodoferax sp. | reverse complement strand
CGGGATCACGAGCTGCAGGGGGTAGACGCCCAGGGCCGTGTCGCCCAGCGCCATCGGCGTCTGCGCCCAGGGCGAAGGCAGGCTGCGCGGCTCCTTGCCGAAGCCGTGCATGACCAGGTTGTCCAGCACGATGCCCTGCGCCACGGTGGACATCAGCCAGGCATTCGAACCGCGCCGCGCGAACGGCCGCACGGCCACCAGCTCGACCGCCATGCCGTACAGCGCACAGGCGGCCAGCGCCGCCGCCAGGGCCAGCGGCATGGGCCAGCCCATGGACTGCGAGAACACCCAGGTCAGCACCGCGCCCAGCATCATCGAGCTGCCCTGCGCGAAGTTGACCGTGCCCGACACCGCGTAGGTGATGTGAAAGCCCAGCGCGATCAGCCCGTACATGGCGCCCAGGCCCAGGCCGCTGACCAAGGCGGAGATCAGCAGCATGGTGCGCCCTCCCGGCAACGCGCCTTCATGGAGCGACGGGCAGGATCTTGTTGTCGATGAACTGCGCCCAGACGTAGTCGTTCTCGGTCACCGCGTCGTGCACCTCGGCCGTGAAGGGCCGGTCGTAGGTCTTGATCAGGCCCTCGTAGCGCCCGATCCTGTAGAAGCCCTGGCGGATGGCGTCGCCCTGCGTACTGCCAGCCTGGGCGATGGCCAGCGCGCTGAGCTGCACCGCGTCGTAGGCGTTGGCCACGCCGACGGCGGGCGTCACGTCGTCCGGCCCCTTGATGTCGGGATACTTGGCCTTCAGCGCCGCCAGCACCTTCTCGCCCACCGGCGTCTGCTTGCCGAAGAAGCTGTAGGTCTGCACGAAGTGCACGCTCCTGGCATTGGGGCCGGCCAGCTCGGTGAAGCGCCCACCCGCGGGGCCCCAGTGCGAGACCACGGGCACCTTCCAGCCCATGCGGTCCAGCGACTTGACGACCTGGGCCGAGGGGCCCACGTTGCCGACCAGGAACAGCGTGTCGGCCCCGGCGGCCTTGAGCTTGGCCAATTGCGGCACCACGTCCACCGCGTTGCCGTCGAACTTCTCGATGCCCGCGGCCTTCATGTTCCTGGCGGCCAACGCGGCCACCAGGCCCTTCTCGTTGGATTCGCCCCAGGGGTTGTCGACCAGGATCATGGCCGGCCTGGCCGACTGGAAGGTCTTCTGCGCGTACTGCAGCATGGCCTTGTTGACGATCTCGTCCACGGCGGACACGCGGAACGCGAAGTTGGGGTTGGCACCGTTCTTGGTGATGGGCGTGCCCGCGGCCCAGGGGCCCATGAACGGCACCTTCTCCTGGTTGGCGATCGGCACGATGGCCATGGAGACCGGCGTGTCCAGCCCGCCGAACAGCACGGCCACCTTCTCCTTGTAGATCAGTTCGCGCGCGGCCACCACTCCCTTGGCCGGGTTGCCCTCGTCGTCGCGGCGCACGAGTTCGAGCTTGCGGCCGCCCAACAGGCCGCCCTTGGCGTTGACCTCGTCGATGGCCACGGCCATGCCGCGCGTGATGGCCTCGCCGGCGCGCGCCGACTGGCCCGACAGCGCGGTCACGAGACCGATCTTGATGGTCTCCTGCGCGAAGGCCTGGGAGCCGGACAGGGTGGCCAGCGCGGCGGCCAGCGAGAGCAGGGAGCGGCGAAGCAAGGGCATGGGTTTCTCCGTCAGATGAACAAGGACGGACGCACTTCGCAAGCTCCATGCCATTTCTGGCAGCAAACCATCAAGAACATTGATGCCAATGGCAAAACCAGATTGTCGACAATTCGTAGCAAAGATAGGCACCATAATTGCTCGGCCCCGTCCGGCGCAGCCCACCGCGCCACGCACCATGTCCTTGCACCAAAAGCTTTCCTTTTCGCACCTCGACAGTGCAGGCCCGCTGGCCGAACGCGCCCTGCCGCACCATGGGCTGTTCGACTACCGCGCCATCACGCAGCGCAGCGACTACCACTGGCCCGGCGGCCGGCGCCTGGCCTGCTACATCGGCTTCAACCTCGAGCACTTCGCGTTCGGCGACGGCCTGGGCGCCTGCCTGGGGCCGGCCACGCCGCATCCCGACGTGCTGAACTACGCCTGGCGCGAGTACGGCAACCGCGTGGGCGCCTGGCGCTGCCTGGAACTGTTCGACCGGCTGGGCCTGGCCACGGGCGCCATCCTCAACACCGCGCTGTACGACCACTGCCCCGAACTCGTGGCGGCCTGCGCCGCGCGCGGCGACGAACTGATCGCCCACGGCCACACCAACGCCGAGCAGCAGGCCGCCATGGACCCGGCCGCCGAACGCCGGCTGCTGGCCGATTGCCGGGCCCGCATCGCGCGCGAGAGCGGCGTGGCGCCGCAGGGCTGGCTGTCGCCCTGGATCTCCGAGAGCCCGGCCACGCCGCACCTGCTGGCCGCCACGGGCTACGGCTACACGCTGAACTGGTGCCACGACGACCAGCCCGTGCGCATGGCCACGCAGGACGGGCCGCTGTGGTCCGTGCCCTACCCGCAGGAGCTCAACGACATCCCGATGATCATGGCGCGCCAGATGGACGCCAAGGACTTCGCGCAGATGGTCGTCGACAACTTCGACGAGATGCTGGAGCAATCCCGCGCGCAGCCGCTCGTGATGGGCATCGCGCTGCACCCCTACATCGTCGGCCAGCCCTACCGGCTGCGCCACCTGCGCCGCGCGCTGGAGCACATCGCGCGGGCGCGCGACGCGGGTGCGATCTGGTGGACCACGCCCGGCGCCATCGCCGCCCACATGCAGGAGCACCATCCCCATGGCCACGCGTAGCCGCAGCACCGTGGCGGCGGCCCCCGAGGCGCCGGCCCTTGTGACCGGCCTCAACGAGGCCGAGAGCCGCATCTACCACGCCGTGTTCGAGAGCGTCATGCGCCAGCGCCTGGCGCCCGGCACCAAGCTGCCCGAGCAGGGCCTGTCGGACCTGTTCGGCGTGCACCGCGCCGTGGTGCGCAAGGTGCTGCAGCGCCTTGCGCACGACCGCATCGTCGACCTGCGGCCCAACCGCGGCGCCGTGGTGGCCGAACCCACGGTGCAGGAGACGCGCCAGATCTTCGAGGCGCGCCGGCTGCTGGAGGCCGCCATCCTGCCGCTGGCCGCCGCCCGCGCCACCAAGGCCGACCTGGCCGCGCTGCGCCGCCAGCTGCGCGAGGAGCACGCCACGCTGCACCAGCAGAACCAGCCGGCCTGGGCGCGCCTGGCCAGCGCCTTCCACCAGCGGCTGGCCGAGATCGCCGGCAACGAGGTGCTGCAGCGCTACCTGCACGAACTGATCTCGCGCTGCTCGCTGATCGTGGCGCTCTACGAGCCGCCCGGCAACGCCGCCTGCGAGCACGACGAGCATGCGCGCATCGTCGACCACATCGAGAAGGGCGAGGTCGCCAAGGCCATCAAGCTCATGGACGAGCACCTGCTCGACCTGGAGCAGCGGCTGCACCTGGACCGGCCGCAGTCTGAAAAGTCGCTCGGGCAAATGCTCGGGCTGGGCCAGGAGTAACCATGGACATCGATTTTTCCGCCATCACCGAGTACCAGCGCTACAAGCTCATGGCCAGCCTGATCGTGCCGCGACCGATCGCGCTGATCACGAGCGTGAACGCGCAGGGCGTGGTCAACGCCGCGCCGTTCAGCATGTTCAACATGCTGGGCGAGGAGCCGCCCATCGTGATGGTCAGCATCAACCGGCTGCAGGACGGCGAGCTCAAGCACACGGCGCAGAACATCGTCGCCAACAAGGAGTTCGTCGTCCACATCGCCGACGAGGCCATGGCCCGGCAGATGCACCGCTGCGGCGAGCGCTTCGCGGCCGACGTGAGCGAGCTGGCGGCCGTGGGGCTGACGGCCGCGCCCAGCCGGCTGGTCAAGCCGCCGCGCATCGCCGAAGCGCCCGTGGCCTTCGAATGCACGCTGCACGAGCTGCTGGAGACGGCCAGCCGGCAGATCTTCATCGGCCAGGTGCGCTGGCTGCATGCGCGCGAAGGGCTGATCGACACGCAGACGTGGCGCGTACGATTGCAGGATTACTTCCCGGTCGCGCGCTTCGGCGCGAGCTTCTACGTCAACACGCGCGAGCGGTTTTCGCTGGAGGGCAGTGCCAGCGCGCCGGCCACGACGACCGCCATCGATGAAATGTGAACCCGAACTCCCCGAAGACGACGACACCGCAGGCGTGCGCCTGGCCAAGCGCGTGGCCGCGCTGGGCGGCTGGTCACGCCGCGACGCCGAACTGCTGATCGACAACGGCACGGTGCGCGTCGACGGCACCGTCGCCGTGTTGCCGCAGATGCGCGTGCGGCCCGAACAGCGCGTGGAGATCGAGAAGAACGCCCGGCCGTTGCCGGTGCCGCCCGTCACGCTGCTGCTGCACAAGCCCGCCGGCGTGGAACTCGACCCAGCCGCGCCGCTGGCCGGTGCACAGCGCAGTGCCGCCGACCGCTCGGGCCTGCGGCCCCTGCCCAGGCACCTGGTGGACCAGCGCTGCGTGGCGCCGCTGGGCGCGCGCGACAGCGGGCTCGTGGTGTTCACGCAGGTCCATGGCGTGGAGCGCAAGCTCGTCGAGGACGCGGCCCTGCTGGAGCACGAACTGCAGGTGGAGGTCGCCGGCGAGGCCACGCCCGAGGCGCTGCAGGCCATGCGCCCCGCCCGCGTGAGCATCGGTTCGCAGCGCGAGGGCCGCACCGTGCTGCGCTTCGCCATCAAGGGGCCGCAGCCGGGCCAGGTCAGCAATTTGTGCGCGCGCGCCGGCCTGCAGGTGCTCGGCGTGCGCCGGCTGCGCCTGGGCCGCGTGGCGCTGGCCGGCCTCGCGCCGGGCGAATGGCGCTACCTGCGCGGCGACGAGAAGTTCTGATGCGCCGCGGCGGCGCATGGCATTGAAAAGTGTGAAGCCCGCCGATACGCCGGATTCTGTGCACCGGGGTCGCCCCCGGTGTGACCGCCATTCCTCTGGGCCGTCTGTCGCCAGACGGCTCGGTGCTACCTACCCGCCAGCTCCGCGGAGCCACATCGACACTGGCCTATTTGGTATTGCTGCGCGTAGAGATTGCCCGTTTCACCCCCGGTGGTCTGCCTTGCGGCACTCCCCCGGGACTCGTCTCTGTTGCTCTGATCCTCACCTCGCGGTGGAGAGCCGTTAGCTCCTACGCTGCCCTGTGCAGTCCGGACGTTCCTCCAGTGCGGCCTTTCGGCACTTGCACCAGCGGCGGCCTGGCGGGCTTCACGGCCGGCATTATCGCAGTGCGCCAGAATGCCCTCTTTGCCCACCCAACGGGAGACGCCATGAAAGCCGCCAACGTCCTGCAAACCATCGGCAACACGCCGCACATCCGCATCAACCGCCTGTTCGGCGACCAGGCCCAGGTCTGGGTCAAGTCCGAACGCAGCAACCCGGGCGGCTCCATCAAGGACCGCATCGCGCTGTCCATGGTCGAGGACGCCGAGAAATCCGGCCAGTTGAAGCCCGGCGGCACCATCGTCGAGCCGACCTCGGGCAACACCGGCGTGGGCCTGGCCATGGTGGCGGCCGTCAAGGGCTACAAGCTGATCCTCGTGATGCCCGACTCCATGTCGGTCGAGCGGCGCCGGCTGATGCTGGCCTACGGCGCGAGCTTCGAACTCACGCCGCGCGAGAAGGGCATGAAGGGCTCGATCGCGCGCGCCCAGGAGATCGTCGCCAGCACGCCCGGCGCCTGGATGCCGCAGCAGTTCGAGAACCCGGCCAACGTGGACGTGCACATGCGCACCACGGCGCAGGAGATCCTGGCGGACTTCCCCGAGGGCCTGGACGTGCTGATCACGGGCGTGGGCACGGGCGGCCACCTGTCGGGCTGCGCGCGCGTGCTGAAAGAAAAGTGGCCGCAACTCAAGGTCTTCGCGGTCGAGCCCGTGGCCTCGCCCGTGATCTCGGGCGGCGCGCCTTCGCCGCATCCGATCCAGGGCATCGGCGCGGGCTTCATCCCCAGGAACCTGGACACCGGCCTGCTGGACGGCGTGATCCAGGTCGACGCCGAACCCGCACGCGAGATGGCGCGCCGCTGCGCGCGCGAAGAGGGCCTGTTGGTCGGCATCTCCTCGGGCGCCACGCTGGCGGCCATCGCGCAGAAGCTGCCCGAACTGCCAGCCGGCAGCCGCGTGCTGGGCTTCAACTACGACACGGGCGAGCGCTACCTGTCGATCGAAGGCTTCCTGCCCGCGTGAGCGAGCTCGCCCTCACGGCCGACCGCGGCCAGCCGCCCCAGCTGGCCGAGTTCCACCGCCTGACCGATGCCATTGCCGCGCAGCGCGCCGTGCTGCAGCGCTGGCAGCAGGCCAGCCAGGACTTCCAGCGGCAGCAGGCCCAGGCGCTCGCGCCACTGCTGGCCAGCCAGCGCGCGATCGACCTGGACCTGCTGCGCCTGCTGGACCGGGCCGCCCATGCCGGCGACCTGGGCCGCAACGACCTGCACATCCTGCATGCGCTGGTGCGCGACCTCGCGGCCAGCCTGCTGCGCCAGGGCGAGGAGCCCGAACTGCGCGCGATCTTCGCGCGCCACCAGGACGGCGCGGACGACGACGAGCCCGAGGAGGCTTCCGAGGAAGCGCCCGAGGCAGCGGCAGCCGCGCCAGCCCCCGCCGCCGCGCCGGCGGACGACGACTGGATGGCCCAATGGGAGCGCATGGAAGCCGCGCAATCCGATGCCACCCAGCAGCGCGCACGCCAGCGCGCCCAGCACAAGGCGGCCAGCCGGCGCCGGCGCACGGCGGCCCCGGAACCCGAAGACGCCAGCCAGACCATCCGCACGGTGTTCCGCAAGCTGGCCAGTGCGCTGCACCCGGACCGCGAGGCCGACCCGCTGGAGCGCGCACGCAAGACCGCGCTGATGCAGCGCGTGAACGTGGCCTATGCCGCGCGCAGCCTGCTGGACCTGCTGCAACTGCAGCTGGAGATCGAGCAGATCGACATGCGCAGCATCGCCGCCATGGGCGAGGTGGCGCTGGCCCGCCACAACCGCGTGCTGGCCGAGCAGTTGGACGAGCTGCGCCAGGAAACCTTCGATACCGAGCGCGGCTTTCGCACGCTGCTGGGCCTGGGCCATGGCGCCGAGCCCACGCCGGTGCGCATCGCGCGCGCGATCCGCGAGCAGAGCCGCGCGCTGCAGCAGAACCTGGCGTACTACCGCTGGGAACTCGACGAACTGCAGGATCCGCGCTTCTTCAAGCAGTGGCTGCGCGAGCAGCGCGACTGAACCCGCCCGTATCATCGGCCGCTTCCCCTGCCCCGCCCGATCACCACGGGCCGCGCCACCATGATCCGCCTCTCCGAAATCAAGCTGCCGCTGGACCACGCCGCGAACGCCCTGCCCGCCGCCATCGCCGCCAGGCTCGGCCTGCCGCCCGGCGCCATCGCCAGCCACCGCGTCTACAAGCGCAGCTTCGACGCACGCAAGACCGAGCTGCTGCGCGTCTACATCGTCGACGCCGCGCTCGCCGACGGCCAGGACGAGGCCGCCGTGCTGGCCCGCCTGGCCGGCGACCCGCATGTGGCGCCAACGCCCGACATGGCCTGGCACCCGCCCGTGCAGCGCGCGCAGCCGCCCGCGCTGCGCCCCGTGGTCGTGGGCTTCGGCCCCTGCGGCATCTTCGTCGCGCTGGCGCTGGCGCAGATGGGCCTGGCGCCCATCGTGCTGGAGCGCGGCAAGGCCGTGCGCGAACGCACGCAGGACACCTGGGACCTGTGGCGCCGGCGCGAGCTGCACGCCGAGTCCAACGTGCAGTTCGGCGAAGGCGGCGCCGGCACCTTCTCGGACGGCAAGCTCTACAGCCAGATCAAGGACCCGCGCTTCCTGGGCCGCAAGGTGCTCGAGGAATTCGTCAAGGCCGGCGCGCCGGAAGAGATCCTCTGGGAAGCGCATCCCCACATCGGCACCTTCCGGCTCGTCAAGATGGTGGAGAACATGCGCGCCGACATCATCGCGCTGGGCGGCGAGATCCGCTTCCAGCACAAGGTGGAGGACATCGTGGTCGAGAACGGCAGGCTGCGCGGCCTGGTCGTGCGGAACCAGGCCCGCGGCGCCACGTACGAACAGCGCGCCGACCACGTGGTCATGGCGCTGGGCCACAGCGCGCGCGACAGCTTCGAGATGCTGCACAGGCGCGGCGCGCCCATGGAGGCCAAGCCCTTCTCGATCGGCTTTCGTGCCGAACACCCGCAGAGCCTGGTCGACCGCGCGCGCTGGGGCCGGCATGCCGGCCACCCGGACCTGGGCGCGGCCGAATACCGGCTCGTGCATCACGCAGGCAACGGCCGATCCGTCTACAGCTTCTGCATGTGCCCGGGCGGCACCGTGGTCGCGGCCACGAGCGAGCCGGGCCGCGTGGTCACCAACGGCATGAGCCAGTATTCGCGCGCGGAACGCAATGCGAATTCGGGCATCGTGGTGGGCATCACGCCTTCGGACTTCCCGACGGAATACCGGCACCTGGACGTGCCCGCGTCGGCCCAGGGCAAGCCGCATCCGCTGGCCGGCATCGAGCTGCAGCGCCGGCTCGAAACGGCTGCCTTCGTGCTGGGCGGCGGCGACTACAGCGCGCCGGGCCAGCTGATGGGCGACTTCCTGGCCGGCCGGCCCTCGACCCGGCTCGGCGAAGTCCAGCCCAGCTACAAGCCCGGCGTGCGCCTGACCGACCTGTCCACCGTGCTGCCCGACTACGCCATCGCCGCCATGCGCGAGGCCTTCCCGGCCTTCGCGCGCAAGATCCCGGGCTACGACCTGCCCGACGCCGTGCTGACCGGCGTGGAAACACGCACCTCGGCGCCCGTGCGCATCGCGCGCGACCCCGGCACGCTGCAATGCGTGGGCCTCGCGGGCCTGTACCCGGCCGGCGAAGGGGCGGGCTATGCGGGCGGCATCCTGTCGGCCGGCGTGGACGGTTTGAAGGTTGCCGAAGCCGTGGCCGAGGCGATGGCATGACCGGTGCGCCGCGCGGCGCCGACGGTCGGTTCCGCAACACCGAGGCCTTCGAGCCCCGCGGCCTGGCCGACGTGCTGCGCTGGCAGTGGCAGGCCCGGCGCGAGCAACGGGCCGCGGCGCAGCCCACGCCCACACAGACGGCGGACCTCGACTTCCTCGCGCGCAACCGCGGCGGCGCGCACGCGCCGGCCGTGACCTGGCTGGGCCACGCCACCGTGCTCGCGCAGTTCGGCGGCGTCAACCTGCTGACCGACCCGCATTGCAGCCACCGCGCCTCGCCGTTCACGTTCAGCGGCCCGCAGCGCGCGCAACCGGCCGCCATCGCGCCGCAGGACATGCCGCCCATCGACCTCGTGCTGGTCTCGCACAACCACTACGACCACCTCGACGTCGCCACCGTGCAGGCGCTCGCGCGCCAGGCCGGCGGGCCGCCGCTGTTCGTCGTGCCGCTGGGCCTGAAGACCTGGTTCGCGCGCCGCGGCATCGCCGAGGTGGTGGAACTGGACTGGTGGCAGACCGCGCTTCTGCGCGGCGTGGAGGTCACGCTGACGCCCGTGCGCCACTGGTCCTCGCGCACGCTGGGCGACCGCATGGCCTCGCTCTGGGGCGGCTTCGCGGTGCTGGCGCCACAACTCCACCTGTACTTCGGCGGCGACACGGGCTATTCGCCGAGCAACTTCGTCGCCACGCGCGCGCATTTCGCCGAGCGCCAGAGCGCGGCGGACGGCGGCGGCTTCGACCTCGCGCTGCTGCCCATCGGCGCCTACGAACCGCGCTGGTTCATGGCGCCGCAGCATGTGAATCCCGAGGAATCCGTGCGCATCCACCAGGAGCTCGGCGCCAAGCGCTCGCTGGGCATCCACTGGGGCACCTTCCAGCTGACCAACGAGCCGCTGGACGAACCGCCGCGCAAGCTGGCGGAACACCTCCGGGCCGCGGGCCTCACGGCGCAGGACTTCTGCGTGACGGCCATCGGCGAAACCCTGCGGCTTGCGCCGCGCATTTCCTCGAGCACGCCATGATCCACGACGACTTGCACTCCTACGAACCGCGCCTGGGCCACGGCCTGCCGCACGACCCGTTCAACGCCATCGTCGGCCCGCGGCCGATCGGCTGGGTGTCCACGCGCAGCCGGTCGGGGCTCGTCAACCTCGCGCCCTACAGCTTCTTCAACGCCTTCAACTACGTGCCGCCCATCGTGGGCTTCGCAAGCGTGGGCCGCAAGGATTCGCTGGCCCATGTCGAGGAGACCGGCGAATTCGTCTGGAACCTGGCCACGCGCCCGCTGGCCGAGGCCATGAACGCGAGCTGCGCCGCCGTGCCGCCCGAGGTCAACGAGTTCGAACTGGCCGGGCTCACGCCCGTCGCGTCCACGCGCGTGGTGCCGCCGCGCGTGGGCGAAAGCCCCGTGGCCTTCGAGTGCAGGCTGTCGCAGCTGATCCGGCTGCAGGGCGCCGACGGCCAGGCCGTGGACACCTGGCTGGTGCTGGGCGAGGTGGTGCAGATCCACATCGCCCGCGCGCTGCTCAAGGACGGCATCTACGACACGGCCGCCGGCCAGCCCATCCTGCGCGGCGGCGGCCCGGCCGACTACTTCGGGCTGGGCGAGAAGTTCCTGATGCGCAGGCCGCGCTGAAATGCAAAGAGCCGCCCCGGGGGGCGGCTCTTTGCATTGGGAGGGACGAAGTTCAGACTTCGCCGCCCAGTTGCTGGGCATGCCGCACGGCGTAGACGGCTTCGGCGCGCACGGCGTCGCGCGTCAGCGTGCTCTTGGCCGTGGCCACGGCACCGGTGTCGGCGCCTTCGCCGTACTCGGGCAGCGTGCCGTTGCGTTCGGCCTGCAGGTAGTCGGCGCGCACGGCGTCGCGGGACAGGCCGCTCACGGTGCTGGAGACCTGCGGCACGTAGCCGACTTCACCGCTGATGTTGTCGCCCGCGAAGCTGGGAGCAGCGGCGAAAGCGGCGGTGGCGATCAGGGCGGAGGCGAGGAGCTTGTTCATGATGGATTCCTTTCAATGATGGACGGGACTTCCCATTCGGCGGGGCTGGACACCATGTCTGCCTCGTCTCGATGAGTCGTTTCGTGTGCGTCTCATCGATGGGTTGAATTGTGGAAGCCACGCCTGAAGAGAAAAACCAGCCTCTGCGCAATGCATCGTTTCCGTTGCAGAAACAAAGCACCAAAAAAAGAGCCGCCCAAGGGCGGCTCCTTTGCCGAGCGGCGCGGCTTACTGCGCGTTCTGCAGCGCGGCGATGCGCTGTTCGATCGGCGGGTGCGTCGAGAACAGCTGGCCGATGCCACCGGCGATGCCGAAGGCCGCCACGCTCTTGGGCAACTCGCCCGTGTGCAAGCCGCCCAGGCGGGCCAGCGCGTTGATCATGGGCTGCTTGCGGCCCATGAGCTGGGCAGCGCCCGCGTCGGCACGGAACTCGCGCTGGCGCGAGAACCAGGCCACGATGATGGCGGCCAGGAAGCCCAGCACGATGTCCAGCACGATGGTCGTGACCCAGTAGCCGATGCCGGGGCCCGAGTTCTCGCTGTCGCCCTTGCGCAGGAAGCTGTCCACCGCGTAGCCGATCACGCGCGACAGGAACACCACGAAGGTGTTCATGACGCCCTGGATCAGCGTCATGGTGACCATGTCGCCGTTGGCGATGTGCGCGACCTCGTGGCCGATCACGGCCTCGACCTCCTCGCGCGTCATGTTCTGCAGCAGGCCGGTGGACACCGCGACCAGCGCCGAGTTCTTGAACGCGCCCGTGGCGAAGGCGTTCGGGTCACCCCGGAAGATGCCGACCTCGGGCATGCCGATGCCGGCCTTGTCGGCGAAGCGGCGCACGGTCTCGACGATCCAGCGCTCGTCGGCCGAGCCCGTGCCGTCGATGACCTGCACGCCCGCGCTCCACTTGGCCACGGGCTTGCTGATCAGCAGCGAGATGATGGCGCCGCCGAAGCCCATGATGAGCGCGAAGCCGAGCAGCGCACCCAGGTTCAGGCCGGGGGCCGTGAGGTAGCGGTTGACACCGAGCAGGCTGGCGACGACGCCCAGCACCACCACGACGGCAAGGTTGGTGAGGACAAACAGGACGATGCGTTTCATGGATTCTCCGGGGGCGCCCTTCAATCAAAGTGGGGGTATGGCTGCACACATGGGGGCAGTGTGCACAACCTCAAGCCGCGCCTGGCAATGTCCTTTGTTCTCGTACGTCTGAACATGGGGCGCGGCGAAAGACAAACGGGTCATCATAGAAGGATTCGTGTGCGTTCCCTGCGCACCAGCCCGGTACGCCGAGCACGGGCAGCGGCGCGAAAGGCTTGGCGGCCCAGGCCTCGCCCTCGATGGAAGCGGCCAGCCAGCGGTCGATGTCCGCTATCGAATCAAGAGCTTGCGAGGCCGCCAGCACATGGGCGGTGAGCGGCTTGCGCGGGTTCTGCAGCTGCTCCAGCAGGCCATGGCCGAAGACCAGCAGGCGCGCGCCCTGCCACTGCGCGCGGCGCGTGACGAAGAGGCCGCGCCAGTCGCGCGCGCGCAGCGCATCCCACATGCCGCGTGGGGCCAACAGCAGCGCGCCGTTCTCGTCGAACAGCGTCAGCGCGTCGCGCAGCGGGCCCCGCCGCGGGCCTTCGCCGAGCCGCGCGATCTCGGCCGCGTGCAGCGCGTTGAAGCGCCATTTGGTCCGCGGGAAGTGCAGCCAGGACAGGCCGTTGAACAGGTCGTGCAGGTTCTCGCGCGTGGGGCACAGGCGCTGCGCGTGCAGCAGCGCCTCGTAGCCCTGGCCCGCGGGCAGCGACTGCTGCGGCACGAAGCGCGGCTGCTCCGCCCCGGCGCGCACGTTCAGTGCGGCGTGGAGCGGCAGGCCGGCGCGCAGCGACTGTTCCAGCGCGCGGCCCTGGGCCGCATAGGGCTGCAGCCAGGGCCGGGACCAGTCGGGCAGCGCGCTCACGCCGCGCCGGGTGTCCAGCGCAGCTTGCGCGGCTGCGCCTGCGGCGTGAGTTCCACGCCGGGCAGATGCTTCTTGAGGAACTTGGACATCACGGCCTGGCGGCCCAGCAGCTTGGCCTCGCGCAGGCGCTTGGCGACCTCGCCGAAGTCGACCTCCTGGCCATCGGCCACGCCCGGCAGTTCGCGCAGCAGGGCCTGCACGCGCTCGCTGAGCGCGGCCTCCCTGGCGGCGGCCGCCGCCGCGCGTGCCGAAACCGGGGCCGGGGCCGGCTCGGGCGCCGGTACCGGCGCAGCCACCGGCGCCGGTGTGGGCGCCGGTGTAGGCGCCGGTGCGGGGGCCGCCTCGACCGCGGCCTTGGCGGCCGTCTTGCGGGCCGGCGTCTTCCGCGCGGCCGTCTTGCGGGCTGGCGCGGGCGTCTCGACCGGTGCGGCAACCGCCGCCACGCCGGCGGCGGCGCTGCGCCGGGTGCCGAGCAGCACCACCTCGTCGTAGAAGCCGTGCACCTCGGGCGACATCTTGTTGGCCTGCGAGAAGCAGACCGTGCGCACGCCGCGCTCGCGCAGGCGCAGCACCAGCGGCGCGAAGTCGGCGTCGCCCGTGCCGATGGCCAGCACGCCGGGCGCGTACTGGGCGCACAGGTCCATGGCGTCCACGGCCAGCGCCATGTCGGTGGTGTTCTTGGCCAGCGGCAGGTTCACGCAGAGGTGGAAGGCGAACTCGCGCAGCACGCCCGCCAGGCCCTTGAGGTTCTCGGCGCTGCCGTAGGCGCGGCGGACCGCCACCGGCCCGGCCAGCTGGGTCAGGTGCCGCAGCGCCTGGGCCACCATCTCGGGCGCCGACAGGTTGTCGGCATCGATGAGCAGGACGACCGGGCCCGCGGGCACCACCGTGCTCATGCGACGATCTTCCACGGCAGGACTTCGCCGGCGCGCAGCGGCTTGAGGTTGGCCTCGCCATAGACATAGCTGTCGGGCACGGTCCATTCCTCGCGCCGCAGCGTCACGGTGCCCTGGTTGCGCGGCAGGCCGTAGAAGTCGGCGCCGTGCAGGCTCATGAAGCCTTCGAGCTTGTCCAGCGCGCCGGCCTTGTCGAAGGCCTCGGCGTACATCTCCAGCGCCGCATGCGCGGTGTAGCAGCCGGCGCAGCCCGTGGCGTGTTCCTTGAGGTGGGAGGCGTGCGGCGCGCTGTCGGTGCCGGCGAAGAATTTGGCGCTGCCGCTGGTGGCGGCCTCGACCAGCGCCACGCGGTGCGTCTCGCGCTTGAGCACGGGCAGGCAGTAGTAGTGCGGCCGGATGCCGCCCGTGAAGATGGCGTTGCGGTTGTAGAGCAAGTGGTGCGCCGTGATGGTGGCGGCGGTGTTCGCATCGGCGCTGCCCACGTACTGCGCGGCCTCGCGCGTCGTGATGTGCTCCATCACGATCTTGAGTTCGGGGAAGTCGCGGCGCAGCGGGATCAGCTGCTGGTCGATGAAGGCCGCCTCGCGGTCGAACAGGTCGACGGTCTGGTCCGTCACCTCGCCGTGCACGAGCAGCAGCATGCCCTCGCGCTGCATGGCTTCGAGCACCGGGTAGACCGTGCGCAGGCCGGTCACGCCGGAATCGCTGTTGGTGGTCGCGCCGGCCGGGTACAGCTTGGCTGCCACGACGCCGGCAGCGCGCGCGCGGCCGATCTCCTCGGGCGCGATCTGGTCCGTGAGGTACAGCGTCATGAGCGGCTCGAAGGCCTGGCCCGCGGGCAACGCCGCGACGATGCGCTCGCGGTAGGCCAGGGCCTGCTCGGTCGTCGTGACGGGCGGGCGCAGGTTGGGCATCACGATGGCGCGTGCGAACTGCGCGGCGCTGTGCGGCACCAGCGTGCGCAGCACTTCGCCGTCGCGCAGGTGCAGGTGCCAATCGTCGGGACGGGTCAGCGTCAGGGTGTCGGTGGTGGCTTGCATGGGGGCGGATTCTCCCATCGCGCCTGCGCGCGGCGCCATGTCTCCATAGAATCGAACATCGATACCCATAACAACGCAATCGCACGCACCAGGCTGGAACACCGATGCAGCCCGGTGGTGCAACCCAAGATTCGATGGCCACACGCAAGCAGTCCGCGGCCCCCGTGCCGCCGGTCGACGAGGACAAGCCCGCCGATCCCCTGTTCAACCAGTCGCTGGAGAAGGGCCTGGCCGTGCTGCGCGCCTTCGACGCCTCGCACCGCACGCTGACGCTCGCGGAACTGGCCGAGCTGACCGGCATGACCAAGGGCTCGGCCCAGCGCACCGTGCACACGCTGCAGGTGCTGGGCTACGTGGGCAAGCACCCGCGCACGCGGCGCTTCCAGCTGCTGCCGCGCGCCATGGAGATCGGCGCCAACTACCTCGTGGGCCATCCGCTCGTGCAGGTGTCGCACCCCTACCTGGCGCAGCTGACCCATGCCAGCGGCGAGACCGCCAACGTGACCGAGCCCGTGGGAACGGACATGCTGTACCTCGCGCAGCTGACCACGTCCAAGCACATCCCGGTGTTCACGCCCGTGGGCATGCGCATTCCCATGTACTGCAGCAGCTGCGGCCGGGCCTGGCTGAGCACGCTGCCGGACGAGCAGGTGCGCCAGATCCTGCAAGCCTCGCCGCGCGCCGCGCGCACGCAGTACACGCTGACCGACGTGGACGCCATCGTCGAGCAGGTGCGCCAATGCCGCCAGGTGGGCTACGCGACCAACTGCGAGGAGCTGTTCCTGGGCGACATGGGCCTGGCCGCGCCGCTGGTGGACCGCCAGGGCCAGCCGGTCGGCGCGCTGCACCTGTCGCCGCCGACCAGCCGCTGGACCATGGAAGAGGCGCGCAGGAAGCTCGCGCCCATGCTGATCGAGAGCGCGCGGGCGATCTCGAGCACCATCGCCTTCTGACGTTCAGACCACCGAGGCCGCGCCCGCCTCGGTCGGCACCGAAGCACGCGGGTCGCGCGGCGGAGCCGTGACGATGGAGGTCAGCGCCGGCTCGGCCATGCGCAGCCGCGCCAGATCGGGGCGCGGGCGGCGCAGCAACGGGTCGGCCGCGAAGGCCTGCTCCAGCGCCTGGGCCGCGTCCAGCAGCCGCTGGTCGCCGCGGAACGGGCCGACCACCTGCAGGCCGAACGGCATGCCGCGCGCGTCCACGCCGCAGGGCAGGGTGATGGCCGGGTTGGTCGCCAGCGTGACCACGTAGGTCAGCGCCAGCCAGCGGTAGTAGTTCTCCTGGGGCTTGCCGTCGACCTCGGCGGCGTAGAGCTGCGTCCACGGGAAGGGCGAGACCGGCGTGGTCGGCGACAGCACCAGGTCGTAGCCCGCGAAGACCTGCTGGAAGCGCTGGACGATGCGCGTCTGCTCGGTCTGCGCCCAGGCCGCGTCGAGCAGGCTCATGCGCACGCCCATCTCGTAGTTGGCGCGCGGGTTGGGCCCCAGGCTGGCGGGGTCGCGCTCGTAGGTGGCGCGCATGCCGGCGACGAAGGCCTCGGCGCGCAGCACGTCGAAGCAGCGGTGCACCTCGCCCAGGTCGAAGCGCACCTCGTCGCAGGCCGCGAACAGGCCGCGCATGGCGGCCATGCGCTCGCGCATGGCGCTGCGCACCAGCGGGTCCACGTCGCAGGCGTCGAAGTCCTCGGTCCAGGCCACGCGCAGGCGCGACAGGTCCAGCGGCGCGGCGTGCAGGAAGGCCAGCGGGTCCAGCGGGTGGCTCGACGGATCGCCCGGGTGCGGGCCGGCCGTGGCGGCCAGCTGCAACCGGCAGTCGGCCACGTCGCGGCCCATGGGGCCGACCACCGAGATCGGCGACAAGCCCAGCGGCTTGCGCACGCTGGGCACGATGCCGGGCGAGGGCCGCAGGCCCACCACGCCGCACTTGGCGGCCGGGATGCGCAGCGAGCCGCCCGTGTCCGAGCCGGTGCAGACCGGCAGCATGTCCAGCGCCAGCGCGGCGGCCGAGCCGCCCGAGGAGCCGCCCGCGTTGAGGTTGGGGTCGAACGGGTTGCCGGTGGCGCCCCAGACCGGGTTGCGGCTGTTGGCGCCAGCGCCCATCTCGGGCACGTTGGTCTTGCCGACCACGATGGCGCCGGCCGCGCGCAAGCGGCGCACCAGTTCCACGTCCTGCGCCGGCACATGGTCGCGCAGGCTGGGCGTGCCCGAGGTGGACAGCAGGCCCGCGGTCGGCTCCAGGTCCTTCACGCCCAGCGGCAGGCCGTGCAGCAGGCCCAGCGGCTCGCCGCGCAGCACCGCCTGCTCGGCCGCGCGGGCCTCGGCGCGCGCCCGCTCGTAGCAGGTGGCCGTGACGGCGTTGACGAAGGGATTGAGTTGCTCGATGCGCGCGATGCAGGCTTCCAGCAGTTCGACGGGCGAGAGCTGGCGGGCGCCGATCAGGCGGCGCAGCTCGACGGCGGAGTTTTCGACGAGCATGGGTCAGTCCGCCTTGATGTCGGCCCGCTGGGCCACGGCGCGCATCAGCGGCAGTTCCTTCTCGATCAGCGTGGCGGACGCCGCGGAGCCCGAGAACAGCGGCTCGGCGCCGTTGGCGCGCAGTTGGGCCGCGACCGCCGGCAAGGCGACGCTGCGGGCCAGCGCGCTCTCCAGCTTCTGGCGCACGGGCGCGGGCGTGCCCTTGGGCGCGACGACCATGATCCAGGTGTCGGCATCGATGTCGGGGTAGCCGGCCTCGGCGAAGGTGGGCACGTCGGGCAGCTGCGAGGAGCGCTTGGCCGTGGTCACGGCGATGGCCTTGACCTTGCCGGCCTTGAGCTGCGGCAGCGCGGCCGTGACCGTGTCCACCGAGAACGGCACCTGGCCGCCGATCAGGTCGGTCATGGCCGGCGCGCTGCCCTTGTACGGCACGTGCAGCACCTTGGCACCGATCGCGCGCAGCACGATCTCGCCCGTGAAGTGCGAGGTCGAGCCCGAGCCGAACGAGGCGTAGGCGTACTTGTCGGGCGTGGCGCGCAGCGCCGCCACGAACTCCTTGACGTTGTTGACGGGCACCTTGTTGTTGGCCAGCACGATGAGCGGGATGCGCGCGACCACGGCGATGGGGTCGAAGCTCTTGACCGCGTCGTAGGGCAGGTTCGTGCGGATCGCCGGGTTGGCCGTGAAGGTGGAGCCCGAGCTGATCAGCAGCGTGTGGCCGTCGGCGGGCGCCTTGGCCACCAGGCCCGCCGCGATGGCCGTGCCGGCGCCGGGCCGGTTGTCGATGATGACCGGCTGGCCCAGCGCCTCGGACAGCTGCTGGCCCATGAGCCGGCCCACGGTGTCGGCGCTGCCGCCGGGCGGGAACGGCACGACCAGCGTGATGGGCTTGCTCGGGTAGGCGCCCTGGGCCAGGGCGGGAACGGCGGCCAGCACGGCGGCCAGGCCGGCGACGGCCAGGGCGGCACGGCGGGAGAAGGGGGCGAAGGGCATGGGGCGGGACCTGGGTTGCGAAGGGATGATGGCTGCATCGTAGGAACGGTGTTGCAGTGCAGCAAGCACAATGCACGGAAACCTTCGTTGCCCATGTCGCAACGCAACCGGAGCCGACGCCATGCCATCCACGCCCACCCGCCGCCCGCGCGCCCGCCGCGGCCTGAACCAGCGCGTGCTGCAGGAGGTGGCGCTGCGCCACTTCCTGGAGGTCGCCCGGGCCGGCTCGGTCACCGAGGCCGCGGCGCGGCTGGAGGTGGCGCCTTCGGCCGTGAGCCGCCAGATCGGCCGGCTCGAACAGGAGCTGGACACGCTGCTGTTCGAGCGCCGCGCGCGCGGCATGGTGCTCAACAGCGCCGGCGAGCTGCTGGCCGCGCACGCGCGCCGGGCCTGGCTGGACATCGAGCGCGTGGCCGACGACATCCTGGGCCTGCGCGGCCTGCGCCAGGGCGAGGTGCGCCTCGTCGCCACCGAGGGCTTCGCCTACGACTTCCTGCCCCGGCTGGTGGCCGAGTTTCAGCAGCGCAACCCGGGCATCCGCTTCACGCTGGACATGGCGGTGCAGAGCGAGGTCAGCCGGCGCGTGCGCGAAGGCCAGGCCGACCTGGGCGTGACGGTGTCGCTGCGCTCGGAGCGCGGCATCGACGTGGTGCTGCGCCACCCGGCGCCCATCCTCGCGGTGGTCGCCGCCGGGCATGCGCTGGCGGCGCGGCGCCAGCTGGCACTGGCGCAGCTCGTGGCGCACCCGCTGGCGCTGCCGGCGGCCAGCTCCACGCTGCGCCAGCTGCTGGACATCAGCGCCAGCCGCCAGGGCCTGGCGCTGGAGGCTGCCATCACGAGCGACCACCTGTATCCGCTGGTGCAGTACGTGGCCCACACCCAGGCCGTGACCTTCTGCGGCGAACTGGCGCTGCGCCAGCAGCTGCAGGGCGGCAGCATCGCCGCCGTGCCGCTGCGCGACCGCGAGATGAACGAGCGCTACTTCGAGGTGCAGGCCATGGCCGGGCGGCACCTGCCGGACGCCGCGCGGGCCTTCGTCGCCCACCTGCGCGAAGCGCTGGAACGCGACCACTGACCCCTTGCGTTGCGCCACCGGCAACGCAGGCTTGCCCGTTGCGGCATTGGTGCGCGCCGCGGCGGACGACACAATGGGCCAGGCCCTACCGCAACCCTCCGACGCAGACACCATGTCCACGCCCCCTGCCCTGCCCTTCTCCAAGACCCGCCGCAGCAACGGGCTGCTGTTGCTGTCCGGCGAACTGCCGCTGGCGCCCGACGGCAGCGTGCCCGAAGGCATCGCCGCGCAGACCGCGCTGACCTTGGCCCGCATCGAGGCCACGCTGCGCGGCGAAGGCCTGGCGCTGGGCGACGTGGTCTCCATCACGGCCTACCTGGTCGACGCAGCCGACTTCGCCGAGTTCAACCGCGTCTACGCCACCGCCTTCGCCGAGCCCCGCCCGGTGCGCACCACCGTGCGCGCCGACCTCATGCTGCCCGGCGCCCGCCTCGAACTGACCGCCGTCGCGGCGCTGCCCGCATGAGCGCAGGCGAGCGCAGCAGCGTGCTGGTCCTGGGCGCCGGCATGGTCGGCACCTGCACCGCCATCCACCTGGCGATGCGCGGCCACGGCGTGGTGCTGGCCGACCGGCGTGCGCCCGGCGAGGAAACCTCGTACGGCAACGCCGGCCTGATCCAGCAGGAGGCCGTGGAGCCCTACGCCTTCCCGCGCGAAGCGGCCAAGCTGCTGCGCGTGGCCTTCAAGCGCGGCATCGACGTGAACTACCACGCCGCGGCGCTGCCCGGCCTGGCCGGCCCGCTGGCGCGCTACTGGCAGGCCAGCGGCCCGGCGCACTACCCGGCCATCGCCCAGGCCTACGCGCGCTTCATCGCGCAGGCCATCCCCGAGCACGCGCCGCTGATCGCCGCGGCCGGCGCCGACGGGCTCGTGCAGCGCACGGGCTACCGCTGGGTGTTCCGCGAAGCCGCCACCATGGACGAGGCCCTGGCCCGCGCACAGCGCCTGCAGCGCGACCACGGCGTGCAGCACCGCGCCATGGACGCCGCCGCCCTGGCGGCGGCCGAACCCGCGCTCAAGGCCCGGCTGGCCGGCGCCATCCACTGGCCGCAGCCCTGGGCCGTCGCCGACCCCGGCGCGCTCGTGGCGCGCTACGCCGCGCACTTCACGCGGCTGGGCGGGCGCATCGTGCAGGCCGACGCCACCACGCTGCGCGCCAGCGGGGCCGGCTGGTCGCTGCAGACCGCCGACGGCCCGCTCGATGCCGAGCAGGCCGTCATCGCGCTGGGCCCCTGGGCCGACACGCTGCTGCGCCCGCTGGGCTACCGGCTGCCGCTGTTCGTCAAGCGCGGCTACCACCGCCACTACCGGGGCGGCCCGGTGCCCACCATGCCCTGGCTGGACGCGGACCGCGGCCTCGTGGTCGCGCCCATGCAGCGCGGCGTGCGCGTGACCACCGGCGCCGAGTTCGCGCCGCGCGACGCGGCCGCCACTCCCCGGCAGATGGCCGGTGCCGAGGCCGCGGCGCGCGAGCTGCTGGACCTGCCGCAGCCCGTGGAAGCCGAGCCCTGGCGCGGCGCCCGCCCCTGCACGCCGGACATGCTGCCCGTGGTCGGCCCGGCACCGCGCCACCGCGGCCTGTGGTTCAACTTCGGCCACGCGCACCAGGGCTTCACGCTGGGGCCCGCGAGCGGGCGGCTGCTGGCCGAACTCATCGACGGCGAG
This sequence comes from Pseudorhodoferax sp., assembly GCA_049840715.1. GTDB lineage: Bacteria > Pseudomonadota > Gammaproteobacteria > Burkholderiales > Burkholderiaceae_C > Pseudorhodoferax. The sequence continues at coordinate 60,871 of JASGJO010000025.1, read as the reverse complement.
GCGCCGCTGGTCGATCCGGCGCCGTACGCGCCGGCACGTTTCGGGACGTGACGAGCGCCGGGCAAGCCATTTCTGCGACAAGCCCAACCGAATTGCATATCATCGGCGATATGCAAACCACACTGCGCCTTGTGATGAACACCAATGTCTTGGTGGCAGCCTCGCGCAGCAGCCGGGGCGCTGCATTTGCGCTCGTGCAAGCCATCCGGCGTGGCGAGGCCCGCATCTGCTGTAGCCCCGCGCTTTTTCTGGAGTACGAAGAAGTGCTCAAGCGACCGGCCAATCTGGCGGCCTCGGGCTGGTCTGCGCAGGATGTGGACGCGGTTCTGGCCGAACTGGCCGCCCTGGTAGAGCCCGTCAGGACACACTACCGTTGGCGCCCGCAGTTGCGCGACCCGGCGGACGAAATGGTGCTGGAGGCAGCCGTCAACTGCAACGCCGACGCCATCACCAGCTTCAACCTGCGTGACTTCGGCCCCGCCGCGCGCTTTGGCCTGCCGGTGTTGCCGCCGCGGCAGATCCTGGAACGCCTCCAGCGGCCACCTACCCAAGGGAGATCACCATGAGCCACTACGCATTGCGCCTGCCCGAATCCCTCAAGGAGGCCGCGCGCCGCCTGGCAGCCGAAGACGGCACCACCATGAACCAGCTGTTCGCCACGGCCATCGCCGAGAAAATCAGCGCGCTCGAAACCGCCGCGTTCTTCGAGAAGCGCGCGGCACAGGCCGACAACGCGCGCGCCCAAGCGGCCTGGGACAAGGTCAGCGACGCCGAGCCGCAACCGCAGGACCGTTGGCAGGACGACTGAACCTTAGCCCGCGCGCTCCAGCATCGCCTGCAGCAGCACATTGGCCCCGGCCTCGATGTGCTCGGGCAGCGCGTCCTCGATCTCGTTGTGGCTGATGCCGTCCTTGCAGGGCACGAAGATCATGCCGGTGGGCGCGACCTGGGCCACGTAGACGGCGTCGTGGCCGGCACCGCTGACCACGTCCATGTGCGCCAGGCCCAGCCGCCGGGCCGCGTTGCGCACGCTGGCCACGCAGTCCGCGTCGAAATGGCAGGCGTCGAACTGCACGACCTGGCGCAGGTCGACCGCGACGCGCGTGTCGCCGGCGATCTGCACCAGCTGCGTGCGCAGCGCGGCCTCCATGCGGTCCAGGCCCTCGTCCGTGAGGTTGCGCAGGTCGACCGAGAAGCGCACCTCGCCCGGGATCACGTTGCGTGAATTGGGCAGCACCTGCATGTGGCCCACCGTGCCGCGGCCGTGCGGCGCCTCGGCCAGCGCGATGCGGTTCACGGCCTCGACCATGCGCGCCGCGCCCAGCATGGCGTCGCGCCGCAGCGGCATGGGCGTGGGGCCGGCGTGGGCGTCCATGCCGGTCACGGTCACGTCGAACCAGCGCTGGCCCAGCGCGCCGCTGACCACGCCGATCGGCAGGCCCGCGTCCTCGAGCACCGGGCCCTGCTCGATGTGGGCCTCGAAATAGGCCGCGTAGCCGCCGCCGGGCACCTCGCCGCAGGGCTGCGCGCCCAGGTAGCCGATGCGGCGCAGCTCGTCGCCGACCGACAGCCCGGCGCCGTCGGCCTGCGCGCGCACGAAATCGGGCAGGAACACGCCCGCGAATGCACCGGAACCCATCATGACCGGCGTGAAGCGCGTGCCCTCCTCGTTGGTCCAGACCGCCACCTCGAGCGGCGCGCGCGTGGCGATGCCGTGGTCGTTCAGCGTGCGCATGACCTCCAGGCCGGCCAGCACGCCGAAGTTGCCGTCGAACTTGCCGCCCGAGGGCTGGGTGTCGATGTGGCTGCCCGTGGCCACGGCACGGGCCTTCGGATCCGTGCCGGCGCGGCGCGCGAACATGTTGCCGACCTCGTCCACGCGCAGGTCCAGGCCCGCGTCACGGCACCAGGCGGCGACCTGGTCGCGGCCGGCGCGGTCTTCGTCGGTCAGCGCGATGCGGCAGACACCGCCCTTGGGCGTGGCGCCGATGCGGGCCAGGTCCATCAACGAGCGCCACAGGCGTGCACCGTCGATGCGCAGCCGGTCGGCGGACGGGGCGGCCACGGGCGCCGCGGAAGGGGTGAGAACGGACGGATCCATCGCTGTGTGCTCCAAAGTGGGGAATGAACGCCAGGGGGAAAGCGTGAATTGGCAGGCCGTCCCGTCGAAGCAATAAACGGACCGCCTATCGACTCCCTCAATAGTAGTTGACCGGTTTTCGATGTACAACATACCAATTCATCAACCATCAAATCGATTATCGATACATCGAAAGGCGCCTGGCACACCGCTTGCTAAACGAATCCGGACTGTCGTTCGTTCATCCACCGCCCGTTCCCCACAGGAGATACCCACGTGAACCTTGCACTCCCCCACCAAGCATTGAAGTCCGTGGCCGCCGGCGCCGCGCTGTGCGTGCTGACGCTGGCCGGCGCCCATGCGCAGGAGAAGACGCTGCGCATCGCCATGACCGCCGCCGACATCCCGCGCACGCTGGGCCAGCCCGACCAGGGCTTCGAGGGCAACCGCTTCACCGGCATCCCGATGTACGACGCGCTCACGCACTGGGACCTGTCCAAGGCCGACGGCCCCAGCGTGCTGATCCCCGGGCTGGCCACCGAGTGGGCCGTGGACGCCAAGGACAAGACCAAGTGGATGTTCAAGCTGCGCCCCGGCGTGAAGTTCCACGACGGCTCGGCCTTCAACGCCGACGCCGTGGTCTGGAACGTGCGCAAGGTGCTCGACAAGAGCGCCCCGCAGTTCGACGCCAGCCAGGTCGGCGTGACGGCCTCGCGCATGCCCACGCTGGTCTCGGCCCGCAAGATCGACGACATGACGGTGGAGCTGACCACGAGCGAGCCCGATTCCTTCCTGCCGCTGAACCTGACCAATCTGTTCATGGCCTCGCCTGCGCACTGGGAGGCCAAGCTCAAGGCCGTGCCGGCCAGCGTGACCGACCCGGCCGAGCGCGCCAAGCAGGCCTGGACGGCCTTCGCCTCCGACGCCTCCGGCACGGGCCCGTTCAAGATGACGCGCTTCGTCGCGCGCGAGCGCCTGGAAGTGGCGGCCAACAAGGCCTACTGGGACCCCAAGCGCACGCCCAGAATCGACAAGGTCGTGATGCTGCCCATGCCCGAGGCCAACGCACGCACGGCCGCGCTGCTGGGCAACCAGGTCGACTGGATCGAGGCGCCCGCGCCCGACGCCATGCCGCAGATCACGCAGCGCGGCTACAAGATCTATTCCAACGCCCAGCCGCACGTGTGGCCCTGGCAGCTCTCGTTCGCCGAAGGCTCGCCCTGGCTGGACAAGCGCGTGCGCCAGGCCGCCAACCTGTGCGTGGACCGCGCCGGCCTGAAGCAGTTCCTGGGCGGCATGATGGCCGAGCCCAAGGGCACGGTGCCGCCCGGCCACCCCTGGTGGGGCAACCCCAAGTTCGACATCAAGTACGACGTGAAGGCGGCCCAGGCGCTCATGACGCAGGCCGGCCACACGGCGGCCAAGCCGCTCAAGGTCAAGGTGCAGATCTCGGCCTCGGGCTCGGGCCAGATGCAGCCGCTGCCCATGAACGAGTTCGTGCAGCAGTAGCTCAAGCAATGCTTCTTCGACGTGCAGTTCGACGTGATCGAGTGGAACACGCTGTTCACCAACTGGCGCAGCGGCGTCAAGGACGCGACCGCCAACGGCACCAACGCGATCAACGTGAGCTTCGCGGCCATGGACCCGTTCTTCGCCATGGTGCGCTTCGCCTGCGACCAAGACCTTCCCGCCGGTCTCCAACAACTGGGGCTACTACGGCAACGCCGAAGTCGACAAGCTCATCGCCGACGCGCGCACGACCTTCGACGAGAAGGGCCGTGACGCCGCGCTGGCCAAGCTGCACGCCCACATGGTCGATGACGCGGCCTTCATCTGGATCGCGCACGACGTGGGCCCGCGCGCCATCTCGGCCAAGGTCAAGAACGTGGTGCAGCCGAAGAGCTGGTTCATCGACATCGCCACGATGACGATGGACTGATCCCCGCGCGGCCGGCCGCGCACGCGGCCGGGCTTTCTCTCCGCCAGCTTCAACGCCAGCCACGCCCATGCTCGCCTACATCCTGCGCCGCATCGTCTACGCCATTCCCATCATGCTGGGCGTGGCCCTGGTCTGCTTCGCGCTGGTGCACCTCGCGCCGGGCGACCCGCTCGTCTCCATCCTGCCGCCCGACGCCTCGGCCGAACTGCAGGCCCAGCTGCGCGAGCTGTACGGCTTCAACCGCAGCCTGCCCGAGCAGTTCGTCAGCTGGGTCTGGCGCGCGCTGCAGGGCGACCTGGGCACCTCCATCGCCACCAGCCGCCCGGTCGCGGGCGAGGTGATCAAGGCCGTGGGCAACACGCTGCGCCTGGCGGTGGTGGCCACGGCCATCGGCTTCGTGTTCGGCTGCCTGTTCGGCTTCGTGGCCGGCTACTTCCGCGGTTCGTGGATCGACCGCGCGGCCTCGGTGGTCTCGGTGCTGGGCGTGTCGGTGCCGCACTACTGGCTGGGCATGGTCATGGTGATCGTCTTCTCCTCGCTGCTGGGCTGGCTGCCGGCCACGGGCGCGGGCCCCAGCGGCTCGGACCAGTGGCACTGGACCTGGGAGCAGCTGCAGTTCCTGATCCTGCCGGCCATCACCATGTCGGTGATCCCCATGGGCATCATCGCGCGCACGGTGCGCGCGCTGGTGGCCGACATCCTGGAGCAGGAGTTCGTGCTGGGCCTGCGCGCCAAGGGGCTCACGCACTTCGGCGTGTTCTGCCACATCGTCAAGAACACGGCGCCCACGGCGCTGGCGGTCATGGGCCTGCAGCTGGGCTACCTGCTGGGCGGCTCGATCCTGATCGAGACCGTGTTCTCCTGGCCCGGCACGGGCTTCCTGCTGAACTCGGCCATCTTCCAGCGCGACCTGCCGCTGCTGCAGGGCTCCATCCTGGTGCTGGCCATGTTCTTCGTGGTGCTCAACCTCGCCGTGGACATCGTGCAGACGCTGCTCGATCCGCGCATCGCCCGCGGCTGAAAGGCAGAAGAACCATGTCCGCCGTCCTCTCCCCTTCCCCCGCGGCCGTCGAGCCGCTGCCGGCGCAGCGCTCGCGCGGCTACTGGGCCTCGGTCTGGCTGCGCTTCCGCCGCGACCCGGTGGCCGTGGGCGCCGCCTGCGTGGTGCTGCTGCTGGTCGCCGTCGGCGTCTTCGGCCCCTGGCTCGCGCCGGCCGATCCCTACCAGGCCTCGATGCTGAACCGGCTCAAGCCCATCGGCACCGCGAACTTCCCGCTGGGCAGCGACGAGCTCGGCCGCGACATGCTGTCGCGCCTGATCGTGGGCGCGCGGCTGTCCCTCTTCATCGGCATCACGCCGGTGCTGTGCGCCTTCGTGATCGGCTCGGTCATCGGCATCGTCGCGGGCTACGCGGGCGGCGCCGTCAACAGCGTGATCATGCGCACCATCGACGTGTTCTACGCCTTCCCCTCGGTGCTGCTGGCCATCGCGCTGTCGGGCGCGCTGGGCGCGGGCATCCTGAACTCGCTGATCTCGCTGACCATCGTGTTCATCCCGCAGATCGCGCGCGTGGCCGAGGCCGTGACCACCCAGGTGCGCGGGCGCGACTACGTGGAGGCCGCGCGCGCCTCGGGTGCCGGCGCCTTCACCATCGTGCGCGTGCACGTGCTGGGCAATGTGCTGGGGCCGATCTTCGTCTACGCGACCAGCCTGATCGCCGTCTCCATGATCCTGGCCTCGGGCCTGTCCTTCCTGGGCCTGGGCGTGAAGCCGCCCGAGCCCGAATGGGGCCTGATGCTCAACACGCTGCGCACCGCCATCTACGTGCAGCCCTGGATCGCCGCGCTGCCGGGCGTGATGATCTTCGTCACCTCGATCTCGTTCAACCTGCTCTCCGACGGGTTGCGCACGGCCATGGACAACAAGGGGTGAACGCGATGACGACCGAACTGCAAGCCGCCGCCGCATTGCTGGAGCACGCCGACGAGGTCGGCGGCCCGGCCCAGCCGCTGCTGACCATCCGCGGCCTCATGAAGCACTTCGCGCTCAAGGGCGGCGCGCTGCCCGGCGCGCCGCGCAAGGTGGTGCGCGCCGTGGACGGCGTGGACTTCGAGGTGCTCAAGGGCGAAACGCTGGGCGTGGTCGGCGAGTCCGGCTGCGGCAAATCGACCACCGCGCGGCTGCTCATGCAGCTGATCGACCCGAGCGCGGGCGAGGTGGTGTTCGACGGCCGCACCGTGGGCAGCCGCGCGCTGCCGCTCAAGGAGTTCCGGCGCCAGGTGCAGATGGTGTTCCAGGACAGCTATGCCTCGCTGAACCCCCGCCTGACCATCGAGGACTCCATCGCCTTCGGCCCGCAGGTGCACGGCGTGCCGGCGCGCGAGGCCGTGGCCCGCGCACGCGACCTGCTGGCCCGCGTGGGCCTGGAGCCCGGCCGCTTCGCCGAGCGCTACCCGCACGAGCTCTCGGGCGGCCAGCGCCAGCGCGTGAACATCGCGCGCGCGCTGGCCCTGCAGCCGCGCATGGTGATCCTGGACGAGGCCGTCTCGGCGCTGGACAAGTCGGTCGAGGCCCAGGTGCTGAACCTGCTCATGGACCTCAAGGCCGAGTTCGGCCTGACCTACGTGTTCATCAGCCACGACCTCAACGTGGTGCGCTTCATCAGCGACCGCGTGATGGTGATGTACCTGGGCCGCGTGGCCGAGGTCGGCCCCGCGGACGCGCTGTTCGACGACCCCGCCCACCCCTACACGCGCGCGCTGCTGTCGTCCATGCCGTCCATGGACCCGGACCACCGCACCATGGAAGTGCCGCTGGCCGGCGACCCGCCCAACCCGATCGACCCGCCCTCGGGCTGCCGCTTCCACCCGCGCTGCCCGCAGGCCGCCACGGTCTGCGCGCGCACCGAACCGCAGCGCGTGCTGCGCGCCCATCAATCGGTCGCCTGCTTGATCCACCAGGCCGGCAGCGGTCACCCTCTCGCGAGTGCCGCATGAGCGCGAAGACGAGGGGCCCCGCTTGCGGGGATCGGCCCAGCGAATGCGGCAAGGGTGCCGACACCGCGCCGCCGGCATCGACACCGCACTTCGGAGGCACCGCATGAACACCACCACCGCAGAACCCTTCGTCCGCCTGCGCGACCTGCACGTCACCTTCACGGGCGGCCGCAAGCCCGTGCAGTCGGTCAACGGCGTGAGCCTGGACCTGCGCCAGGGCGAGGTCGTCGCGCTGATCGGCGAGTCCGGCTCGGGCAAGAGCGTGACCATGCGCACGCTGCTGCGCCTGCACCCGCCGCGGCGCAGCCAGGTCACGGGCGAGGTGCGCGTGGCCGGCCGCGACGTGCTGGCGATGTCCGAGCGCGAGCTGGCCGACTACCGCGGCAAGGTCGTCTCCATGATCTTCCAGGAACCGCTGCTGGCGCTGGACCCGGTCTACCCCGTGGGTGCGCAGATCGTCGAGGCGATCCGCCGGCACGAGCCGGTCTCCAAGGCCGAGGCACACCAGCGCGCCTTGGCCCTGTTCGAGCGCGTGCGCATCCCGAGTCCCGAGCGGCGCCTGGCGGCCTACCCGCACGAGATGTCGGGCGGCATGCGCCAGCGCGCCATGATCGCGCTGGCCCTGGCCTGCAAGCCCCAGGTGCTGCTGGCCGACGAGCCCACGACGGCGCTGGACGCGACCGTGCAGATCCAGATCCTGCTGCTGCTGCGCGAGTTGCAGCGCGACCTGAACCTGTCGGTGCTGTTCGTCACGCACGACATCGGCGCGGCCATCGAGGTGGCCGACCGCATCGCCGTGATGTATGCCGGGCGCATCGTCGAGGAAGGCACGGCGCGCGAACTGATCCGCGCGCCGCGCCACCCCTACACCGTGGCCCTGCTCAAGAGCCGCGCGCACGGCGCGCTGGCCAAGGGCGCGCGGCTGGAGACCATCGGCGGCGCGCCGCCCGACCTGGCCGCGCTGCCGCCCGGCTGCGCCTTCGCGGCGCGCTGCAGCCTGGCCGAGCCCACCTGCCTGCAGACCCGCCCCGACCCCGTCACCCTGGCGCCGGGCCACCGCGCCCGCTGCCTGCGCACCGACGCCGTGGCCGCGCTCGCGCCCGTGGCGGTCGGCTGAATCCTCCACATACCCGGAGACCGCACCCATGCCCCTGCACGATCCCGCCCACGCCTTCGTCCCCTACCCCGACGTGCCCGTTCCCGCGGCGCCCACGGGCCCGTTGAGCGGCCTCGCCTTCGCGGTCAAGGACCTGTACGACGTGGCGGGCTACCCGACCGGCGGCGGCAGCCCCTTCGTGCTGGCCATGTCGGGCATCAAGACGCGCCACGCGCCCGTGGTGCAGCAGCTGCTGGACGCCGGTGCGCGCTTCGTCGGCAAGACCGTGACCGACGAACTCGCGTTCTCGATGAACGGCAACAACGCGCACTTCGGCGCGCCCATCAACGGCGCGGCACCGGAGCGCATCACGGGCGGCTCGTCCTCGGGCTCGGCCTCGGCCGTGTCTTCCGGGCTGTGCGACTTCGCGCTCGGCAGCGACACGGGCGGCTCGGTGCGCGCGCCGGCCAACCATTGCAAGCTGTATGGCATCCGGCCCACGCATGGGCGCATCAGCCTGGAGGCCACGCTGGACCTGGCGCCCAGCCTGGACACCTGCGGCTGGTTCGCGCGCGACGTGCAGACCTTCGCGCGCGTGGGCGCCGTGCTGCTGGGCGACGACGCGGCGCCGCTGCCGGCCAAGGTCCGGCTGCTGCGCCCGACCGACGTCTGGTCGCTGGTCGAGGCGCCCGTGGCCGACGCGCTGTCCGAGGCCGTGGCGCGCGCCGAGCAGGCCTTCGGCCCGGCCACCGACTGCCGCGTGGCGCTGGAGTCCTGGGACGCGATGTACTGGAACTTCCGCTACATCCAGGCGCGCGAGGCCTGGCTGACCGACGGCCCGCTGATCGAGCGCTTCGCGCCGCCGCTGGGGCCCGGCGTGGCCGAGCGCTTCGCCTGGTCGCGCGCAGTGACCGATGCCCAGGTGCAGGCCGCGCGCACGTTCCGCGAGAAGTTCCGCGGCCTGCTGGCCACGCTGCTGGGCCGGGACGGTGTGCTGCTCATGCCCACCATGCCCGACATCGCGCCGCTGCGCAGCGAGGGCGAAGCGGGCCTGGAGACCTACCGCAACCGCGCGATCCAGATGCTGTGCATCGCCGGGCTGTCGGGCTTTCCGCAGCTCTCGCTGCCGCTGGCGCAGCGCGAAGGTGCGCCGCTGGGTCTGTCGCTGCTGGGCCCGGCGGGCTCGGACCGTTCGCTGATCGCGCTGGCCGAGACGCTGGGCTAAGCCACCACGAGCCCCTGCAGCGTCTCGCGGAAACGCCGCGCCGCGGGCTTCTCGCGCTCGGCCCGCCAGGCCAGCGCGAGGCCGATCTCCACATCCGCGCCCGGCCCCTGCAGCGGCCGGAACACGATGTGCCGCGTGGCATGGCGCGCCGCCACCGAGGGCACCAGCGCCACGCCCAGGCCGCTCTCGACCAGGCTCACCACGGTCTGCACCTGCACGGCCTCCTGCTGCACGCGCGGCACGAAGCCGGCCTGCTGGCAGGCCAGCAGCGCCATGGCGTGCAGGCCGGGCACGGCCTCGGCGCCGAACATCACGAAGGGTTCGTCGCGCAGGTCGGCCAGCGCCACGCGGCGGCGCCGTGCGAGAGGGTGCGTGACGGGCAGCGCCGCGATGAAGCGGTCGCGCTCGATGGGCAGGATCTGCAGCTGCAGCGCGCGCACGACCGGAAAGCGCAGCAGCGCGGCGTCCACATGGCCTTGCTGCACGTCGTCGATCAGGCGGCGCGTGGTGGATTCGGCCAGCGCCAGCTGCACCTCGGGATAGCGCGCGCGGAACACCGGCATGACCTGCGGCATCAGCGCGTAGGTGGCCGAGCCGACGAAGCCGATGCGCAGGCTGCCGGCCTCGCCGCGCGCGGTGGCGGCGGCCACGCGGCCGAACTGCTCGGTGTGGAACAGCGCGCGCCGCGCGTCCTCCAGCGCGGCCGCGCCGGCCGCCGTGAGCGCCGTGCCGCGGCGCGTGCGCTCGAACAGCTGCACGCCCAGCTGCTCCTCGAGCCGGCGGATCGAGGCCGACAGCGGCGGCTGCGACATGTGCAGCTGCTCGGCGGCACGGTGGTAGTTCAGGGTTTCGGCCACGGCGACGAAGTGGCGCAGTTGTCGGGAGTCCATTGATACGGCAGTGCTATCACAGGCGGAAAAAGAAATATTAGACGCGACGCAGCGGCCGCCGAACAATCCGCGCCCATTCCTACCCCGTGGAGACGAAACGATGGCGCCGCTCAAGGGCCTGCGCGTGCTGGACCTGTCCAGCGTGATCTTCGGCCCGCTGGCCAGCCAGCTGCTGGCCGACTACGGCGCCGAGGTCGTGAAGATCGAGCCGCCCGAGGGCGACTCCACGCGCCACACCGGGCCCGCGCGCGAAGACGGCATGGCCGCGATGTTCCTGGGCGCCAACCGCAGCAAGCAGAGCGTGGTGCTCGACCTCAAGCAGCCGGCCGCGCGCGAGGCCTTGCAGGCCCTGCTGGCCACGGCCGACGTGTTCATGCACAGCATGCGGCCGCAGAAGCTCGCGGCACTGGGCATCGCCCCCGAGGCGCTGCGCAAGCGCTTCCCGCGCCTGGTCTATGCCAGCCTGCTCGGCTTCCTGCCCGGCCCCTACGCGGGCCGCCCGGCCTACGACGACGTGATCCAGGGCATGTCGGGACTGGCGGACCTCATGGCGCGCCAGGGCAGCGACACCCGCTACCTGCCGACCATCGCGGCCGACAAGACCTGCGCCCATGTGGCGGCCCACGCCATCCTGGCCGCGCTGTGGCAGCGCGAGCGCACGGGCGAAGGGGCGCTCGTGGAGGTGCCGATGTTCGAGTCCATGGTGGGCTTCAACCTCGTCGAGCACTTCTACGGCCAGCATTTCGAGCCGCCCCTGTCCGCGCCGGGCTACCCGCGCGTGCTGGCGCCCTGGCGCCGGCCCTACCGCACGGCGGACGGGCACGTGGCCATGATGCCCTACACCGACCTGCACTGGCAGCGCTTCTTCGCCGAGGTCGGCGCGCCCCGGCATGCGGCCGATGCGCGCTTTCAAGGCATCGCCAACCGCACGCGCCACATCGCCGAGCTGCTGGAGCTGGCTTCGACCTACGTGGTGCGCGAGAGCACCGCGCACTGGCTCGCCACCTGCGAACGGCTGGAAATCCCGGCGGCGCCGATCGCGCGCCTGGAAGACCTTGCGCAAGACCCGCACTTGGCCGCGACGGGCTTCTTCGAAACCGTGCAGGACGGCGCGCTCGGCGCGCTGCGCTTTCCGGGCACGCCCGTGCGCTTCGACGGCCAGCGCGTGCCGGTGGCCATGCCGCCGCGGCTGGGCCAGCACACGCGCGAGCAGTTGGCCGCAGCGGGCCTCGCGCCGCAACGGATCCAGGCCCTGCTCGACCAGAACGCCGCCCGCAGCCACACCCCAGGAGATACCGCATGAACAGCCCCGCAGAAGCCATCGACCGCAGCCTGCCCCGCCTCGGCCAGGGCTACGTCTGGCAGGACCTCGCCGTCGGCCAGCGCCTGCGCACCTTCGCACGCACCGTGACCGAGACCGACCTCGTGAACTTCATCGGCGTGACCGGCATGCTGGAGGCCATCTTCATCGAGGAGGGCTACGCGGGCGCGGCCATGGCCGGCCGGCCCGTGCCGGGCGCGCTGACCTATGCCCTGATCGAGGGCTTCATCCTGCAGACCATGATCCAGGGCACGGGCCTGGCCATGCTGGAGCTGCACCAGAAGATCCTCGCGCCCGTGCTCGTGGGCGACACGGTCGAGGCCCAGATCGAGGTCACCGGCATCCGCCCCACGTCCAGGAGCGGCCGCGCCGTCGTCGATTCGCGCATCGACGTGTTCAACCAGCGCGGCGTGCTGGTCATGACCTACACCGCCACGCGGCTGCTGGCCGGCAGGGCCTGAACGATCCGCACCACCATCGAAGGAGACACCGTGAACATGCCATCCACCCGCCGCGCCGCGCTCGCACGCATCCTGGCGTCCTCGCTGGCCGCGACCCTGGCGCCCTTCGGCGCCGCCCAGGCCCAGGCCGCCTACCCGGCCAAGCCCATCACCATGGTCGTGCCCTTCCCGCCCGGCGGGCCGACCGACCTCGTGGCGCGCGTGCTCGCGCAGAAGCTGTCCGAGCAGATGGGCCAGCCCATCGTGGTCGACAACCGCGGCGGCGCCAACGGCAACATCGGCGCGGTGGCGGTCGCCAAGGCCGCGGCCGACGGCTACACGCTGCTCTACAACACCTCGTCGATCACGCTGAGCCCCTCGCTGTACAAGAGCCTGGCCTACGACCTGCAGCGCGACCTGGCGCCCGTGGCGCTCACGGCCGTGGTGCCGCTGGCGCTGGTCGTGCATCCCAGCGTGCCGGCCAATACCGTGGCCGAGTTCGTGGCATACGCCAAGGCCAACCCGGACAAGCTGTCCTACGGCTCGGCCGGCAACGGCAACGTGACGCACCTGGCGGCCTACCAGTTCGTGCGCGCCCAGGGCATCGTGGCCACGCACGTGCCCTACAAGGGCAGCGCGCCGGCCGACGTGGACCTGGCGGCCGGCCAGATCCAGTTCATGACCGACACCATCAACTCCGTCATGAGCTTCGTGAAGGACAAGCGCATCAAGCTGCTGGCCGTGACCACGGCCAGGCGCATGTCGCTGTTCCCCGGGGTGCCCACGCTGGCCGAGACCGTGATGCCGGGCTTCGAGGCCGGCGCCTGGCAGGGCCTGATGGTGCCGGCCGGCACGCCCGCGGCCGTGGTGCAGCGGCTCAACGCCGAGGTGGCCAAGGCGCTCCAGAGCGCCGACCTGCGCGAGAAGCTGGCCGTGCAGGGCGCCGAGCCGCTGGGCTCCAGCCCCGAGGAGTACGGCGCCTACCTGCGCAAGGAGACGGAGCGCTGGGCCGGCGTGGTGAAGGCCACGGGCGTCACGCTGGAATGACGACGCAGACGCTCTCCTGCCAGCGCACCACGTCGCAGTCCACGGCCTGAGCCGCGCGCTCGACCACCACGAAGTCGCCCGCGTCCACGGCCAGCAGCGCGTGGTGCCAGGTGCCCGGCGCCAGCACCACGCCCTGGGCGCCATCGGTCATGAAGGCGGCCAGCGCGCCCAGGTCGGGCTCGGACGCGGCGGGCGCCACGACCAGCACGAAACGCCGCCGGCCCAGCGGCACGAAGGTCTGGCTGCCCAGCACGTGGCGTTCCAGCTCGTTGACGGCATGCGGAAAGCGGCGCGCCTGGGCGCGGAACAGCGCCAGCATGGGGCGTCCGCCCTGGGCCGACAGGGCCATGTCGTCCAGCAGGTCGAAGCGTTGCGAGGTGCCGCCGTTGATGGGGCGGCCCGCGGCGCCGGCCGGCACGGCGATGACGGTACCGAACGGGGCGAAGGCAGCCGCGCCGAGCGGCTGGACGGACAAGGTGTTGCGCATGCGCCAATCGTAAGGAAACTAAGGAAAGTCCCCATGCGGCAGTGCAACACGCGCACCTATCATCCGCGCCGATGCCGCCGGGCCTCGTGGCCGGCGGCTTTTGTTTTTTGCCATCCCTTCGCTCCATGCCTCCTGAGAACGACCCGGGCCAGCCCGACGGTCCGGCCCCTGCTGACGAACCGACCCGCATCCCCCTGAAGATCGAGGACTGGCTGACCGTGCTGATCATGGCCGCGCTGGCGCTGATCACCTTCGCCAACGTGCTGGTGCGCTACTTCACCGACAGCTCCTTCGCCTGGACCGAGGAGTTCTCGGTCTTCCTCATGATCCTGCTGGCCATGGTGGCCGGCTCGGCCGCCGTGGCGCGCGACCGCCACATCCGCATCGAGTACTTCAGCGAGGCCGGCTCGATGGCGCGGCGCCGGCGCCTGGCCCGGTTCGGCGCGCTAATGGTGGCGCTGCTGTTCTTCCTGATCGCCGCGCTGTCGGTGCGCGTGGTCTGGGACGATTTCCGCTTCGAGGAGACCTCGCCCGGCATCGGCGTGCCGCAGTGGTGGTACTCGGTCTGGCTGCCCATCGTCTGCACGGCCATCGGGCTGCGCGCCATCGGCCTGTTCGTGCGCCGCGGACGCACTGACCAATGATCGCCGGGCTGCTGTTCACGGGCTTCGTCCTCATGATGCTCGCGGGCGTGCCCATCGGGGCCGCCCTGGGCCTGGCCGGCGCGGCCTGCATCGCGCTGGCCAATGCCGACGCGCAGTGGTTCGGCCTGCTGGCCGTGCCGCAGAACTTCTACGCGGGGCTGGGCAAGTACCCGCTGCTCGCGATCCCGATGTTCGTGCTGGTCGGCTCGATCTTCGACCGCTCGGGCGTGGCGCTGCGGCTCGTCAACTTCGCGATCGCCATCGTCGGCCGCGGCCCCGGCATGCTGCCGCTGGTGGCCATCGTGGTCGCAATGTTCCTGGGCGGCATCTCGGGCTCGGGGCCGGCCAATGCGGCGGCCGTGGGCGCGGTGATGATCGCGGCCATGTCGCGCGCGGGCTACCCGGCCGCCTACTCCGCGAGCGTGGTCGGCGCGGCGGCCGCCACCGACATCCTGATCCCGCCCTCGGTGGCCTTCATCGTCTACTCGGTACTGGTGCCGGGCGCCTCGGTGCCCGCGCTGTTCGCGGCCGGCATGGTCCCGGGCGTGCTGGCCGGCCTCGCGCTGATCGTGCCGGCCGTGTGGATGGCACGCCGCCACAACATGGGCCAGCTCGAATCCAGCCTGCCGCGCCCGCCGTTCTGGCAGAGCCTGCGCGAAGCCGTCTGGGGCCTGGCCGCACCCGTGCTGATCCTGGGCGGCATGCGCATGGGCTGGTTCACGCCGACCGAGGCCGCCGTGGTGGCGGTGTTCTACGGCCTGTTCGTGGGCATGGTGGTGCACCGCACCATCCGCGTGCGCGACCTGTTCCCCATCCTGCGCGAGTCGGGCGAGCTCTCGGCCGTGATCCTGCTCGTGGTCTCGCTGGCCGGCATCTTCGCCTACTCGCTGTCCACGCTGGGCGTGATCGACCCGGTGGCCCAGGCCATCGTGAACTCGGGCCTGGGCGAGTACGGCGTGCTGTCGCTGCTGATCCTGCTGCTGATCACCGTGGGCATGTTCCTGGACGGCGTGTCGATCTTCCTGATCTTCGTGCCGCTGCTGTGGCCCATCGTGCAGCACTACAACTGGGACCCGGTGTGGTTCGGCGTGATCCTCACGCTCAAGGTCGCGCTGGGCCAGTTCACGCCGCCGCTGGCGGTCAACCTGATGGTGTCCTGCCGCATCGCCAAGGTGCGCATGGAGGAGACCGTGCGCTGGGTCGGCTGGATGCTGTTCGCCATGTTCCTGGTCATGGTGGCGGTGATCGTCTGGCCGCAACTCGCCTTGTGGCTGCCGGCCCGGCTCGGCTATTGATGTTCCCAACGAAAGGAAAGTGCCCATGAAATTCCGCCGCTCGCTGCTCGCGCTGGCCGCCGTCGCCACCGCCTTCGGCACCTTCTCCGCATCCGCCACCGCGCAGAACTACAAGGCCGAGTACAAGCTGTCGCTGGTGCTGGGCCCGCCCACGCCCTGGGGCATGGCCGGCAAGATCTGGGCCGACCTCGTCAAGGAGCGCACCCAGGGCCGCATCAACATCAAGCTGTACCCCGGCGTCTCGCTGATCCAGGGCGACCAGACGCGCGAGTTCAGCGCGCTGCGCCAGGGCGTCATCGACATGGCCGTGGGCTCCACGATCAACTGGTCGCCGCAGGTCAAGGAACTGAACCTGTTCTCGCTGCCCTTCCTGATGCCCGACTACGCGGCCGTGGACGCGCTGACGCAGGGCGAGGTCGGCAAGGACCTGTTCGCGCGGCTCGAAAAGGCCGGCGTGGTGCCGCTGGCCTGGGGCGAGAACGGCTACCGCGAGATCACCAACTCCAAGCGCCCGATCAAGTCGCCCGAGGACCTCAAGGGCATGAAGCTGCGCGTGGTCGGCTCGCCGCTGTTCGCCGACACCTTCACGGCGCTGGGCGCCAACCCCACGCAGATGAGCTGGGCCGACGCCCAGCCCGCGCTGGCCAGCGGCGCCGTGGACGGCCAGGAGAACCCGCTGTTCATGTTCCCCGTGCTCAAGCTGCACAACATGGGCCAGAAGTTCGTGACCACCTGGGGCTACATGGCCGACCCGCTGGTCTTCGTGGTCAACAAGGAGATCTGGGAGTCCTGGACGCCGGCCGACCGCGACATCGTGCGCAAGGCCGCGCTGGACGCCGGCAAGGAAGAGATCGCGCTGGCCCGCAAGGGCCTGGTTGAGGCCGACAAGCCGCTGCTCAAGGACATCGCCGGCATGGGCGTGACCGTGACCCAGCTCAGCGCGGCCGAGCGCGACGCCTTCGTCAAGGCCACGCGGCCGGTCTACACCAAGTGGAAGGCGCAGATCGGCGGCGGTCTCGTCGACAAGGCCGAGAAGGCCATCGCGGCGCGGCCCAGGTAAGCCGACGGCATCCCTCGGCGGCCGGCTCCTGCGCAGAGCCGGCAGCCGCCCTGCGTGGCTTCAGCGCAGGTATTCGCCGCTGGCCTCGGGCTGGAACAGCAGGGCTTCCACCCGCAGCGCCGCGGCGCGCCCGTCGGGCAGCGTCCAGCGCGCGACCTCCCCCACCCTGGCGCCCAGCAGCGCCGTGCCGATCGGCGACAGCACCGAAACCTGGCCCTGCGCAGCGTCGGCCTCGGACGGGTAGGCCAGCGTCAGTTCGCGCGCCGGGGTGCCGGCCTCGTCGGCCACGCGCACGCGCGAGCGCATGGTCACCACATCGGGCGCCATCTCGGCAGGCGGCACCAGGTCGGCGTTGTCGAGCAGGGCCTGCACGGGGGCATGGGCTGGGTTGCCCGCATCGACGAGCTTGGCGATGCGCACGTGGTCCAGCTCGTTCAGGGTACGGATCGTGGCGGTGGGGGTCGGATGGTTCATGGCACTGTCCAATCGCAAAAAAAGAAAAGCCGGGTGCGAGCCCGGCGATCCGATGTGGCGAAGAGGAAGAAGGAAGGTTCGCCGGGCTCAGGAGGGTGCGGTGGGCTTTCGGCCCGCCGGCGCACGGCGTTGGTCCGGGCGCAGGTGCGTGCGCATCGGCGACGACGAGAAGCGGAGTTGGATGGAACGGACGGGCATGGCGGGTCGGCGCACAGCTTATCAGCGATCCAGCTTGAAGCTGCTGATGGCGCTGGAAAGCTGCCGCGCATAGCCGTTCAATTGCTCTGCCGAGGCCGCGCTCTGCTCCACCAGTGCGGCGTTCTGCTGGGTCGTGTGGTCCAGCGCGCCGACCGCGCCGTTGATCTGCACGATGTCGCCGTTCTGCGCGGCCACGGCCGTCGTGATCGCGCCGATGGTCTCGGACACATGGCGCACGGCGAGCACGATCTCCTGCATGGTGCCGCCGGCGCCGGCGACCAGTTGGTTGCCGCGCTCGACACCTTGCGCGCTGGCCCCGATCAAGGCCTTGATCTCGCGTGCCGCGGCGGCGGAACGCGTGGCAAGACTGCGGACCTCGCTGGCCACCACCGCGAAACCGCGCCCCTGCTCGCCGGCGCGGGCGGCCTCCACGGCGGCGTTGAGGGCCAGGATGTTGGTCTGGAATGCGATGCCGTCGATCAACGCGATGAATTCGGAGATCTTGCGCGAGCTGGTCTGGATCTCCTCCATCGTGGTCGCCACTTCGGCCACCACCGATCCGCCCCGCACCGCCACCTGCGCGGCCGAGGCGGCCAGGCGGTTCGCCTGTTCGGCCGCGTTCGCGCTCTGCGCCACGACGGCGGCCAGCGCGTCCATGGACTGCGCCGTCCGCTGCAGGTGCGCGGCCGCCTGCTCGGTGCGCCGGCTCAGGTCCTGGTTGCCGGCGGCGACCTCGCCGCTGGCGGTCCGGATGGCGTTGGCGCTGGCCTGGATGTTGCCGACCAGGGTCCGGAGCCGCTCCTGCATGGCTTGGATGGCCAGCAGCAGCCGGCCCGTCTCGTCGAAGACGCGCACCTCGACCTGGGACGACAGGTCGCCGGTGGCGATGCGCTCGGCCAGCACGACCGCCCGGCCGATGGGCGCCGTGACGGAACGCGTGATGCGCCAGGCCACCACGCTCCCGCAGACCAGAGCCACCAGCACCAGCACGCCGGCGACCAGGACCGCACGGCGCTGCAGGGCGGCGGACGCGTTCCGCACCGCCTCGGTTTCGGCGCGCTGTAAGGCGATCAACTCGCCCACGTGCCCGCGCAGCACGTTCTCCACCGGGCGAACGCGCTTCATCAAGCCCAGCACCGCGGCCACGGTGTCGCCGTCACGGGCGTTATCGAGCACCTCCTGCAGCAGCGGGAACAGCTGCTTGCCGTCGGCGTCGATGGAGGCCATCAGCTGCGTCTCGGCCTCACGGGCCGAGGTCTGGCGCAACAAGGTGTCGAGCTGCTGCAGCGTCTCGGCAAAGCCCTGCTGGGCTGCCTGCGCGGCCTTGAGTTCGACCATCAGCTGTTGCGGATCGAGTTCGGCGAGCAGCGCCACCGAACGGGCCTGCACGGCCACCGCGTCCAGCGTGCCCATGAGCTGGTTGGCGAGGTCCGCCTTGCGGTTGCCGACCTGCACGACATGGTCCAGCTGGCGGCCGAGCAGGTGGATCGCGTACTGGCCGCTGGCCGCCACGGCCAGCAACAGCAGCAGCACGCAGATGAAGCCGAGCGCCAGGCGTCCGGCCAACGACATGGAGCGGCGAGGGGGTGCAGCGGCCGGCACGTCCTGCGCTCCCGGCCGCAAGGCGACAGGCCGACGGACCGCACCCATGGAAGAACCTCAGTGCTGCAGGATCTTGTTCAGGAAGTCCTTGGTCCGCGGCTGGCGCGCCTCGGGATTGCCGAAGAATTCCTCCTTGGAGCAATCCTCCAGGATGCGGCCGCCCACGTCGATGAAGATCACGCGGCTGGCCACCTTGCGGGCGAAGCCCATTTCGTGCGTCACGCACATCATGGTCATGCCTTCCTTGGCCAGACTCACCATCACGTCCAGCACCTCGCCGACCATCTCGGGGTCCAGCGCCGAGGTGGGTTCGTCGAACAGCATCACGATGGGGTCCATGGACAGCGCGCGCGCGATCGCCACGCGCTGCTGCTGGCCGCCCGACAACTGGCCCGGGAACTTGTCCTTGTGCGCCATCAGGCCCACGCGGTCCAGCATCTTGAGGCCGCGCGTCTTGGCTTCGTCGGCGCTGCGGCCCAGCACCTTGATCTGCGCGATGGTCAGGTTCTCGGTGACGGACAGGTGCGGGAACAGCTCGAAGTGCTGGAACACCATGCCCACCTTGGAGCGCAGCTTGGGCAGGTCGGTCTTGGGATCGCTGACCTTGACGCCGTTGACGATGATCTCGCCCTTCTGGATCGGCTCCAGCGCGTTGACGGTCTTGATCAGCGTGGACTTGCCCGAGCCCGAGGGGCCGCAGACCACGACCACGTCGCCCTTGTTGATGCTGACATTGCAGTTGTTCAGCACCTGTACCGGACCGTACCACTTGGACACGTCCTTGATTTGGATCATTTGTTCAGCCATTTGGGTTCTCTCCAGACAGGGGCTTGATCAGCGGATGATGGCGATCTTCTTGTGCAGGCGCTTGACCAGCCAGGACAGCGCATAGCACAGCACGAAGTAGACGACCGCGGCGAGCAGGTAGGACTCGATCGGGCGGCCGAAATTCTTGCCGGCCGTCTCGAAGCCCTTGAGCATGTCGTAGGCGCCGATGGCGTAGACCAGCGAGGTGTCCTGGAACAGGATGATGGTCTGCGTGAGCAGCACCGGCAGCATGTTGCGGAAGGCCTGCGGCAGGATCACGAGCGTCATGTTCTGCTTGTAGGTCATGCCCACGGCCTGGCCCGCGAAGACCTGGCCGCGCGGGATCGACTGGATGCCCGCGCGCATGATCTCCGAGAAGTAGGCGGCTTCGAACGCGATGAAGGTGATGATGGCCGACATCTCCGCGCCGATCGGCCGCCCGATCATGAACGGCACCAGCAGGAAGAACCACAGGATCACCATCACCAGCGGGATGCTGCGCATGCCGTTGACGTAGATGGCGGCCGGCGTGTCCAGCCACTTCTTGCCCGACAGGCGCATCAGCGCCAGCAGCGTGCCGAAGAAGATGCCGCCCAGCGTGGCCACCACCGTCAGGAACACGCTGAAGTAAAAGCCCTTCAGCACGAAGTCGGTGATGACGCTCCAGTTGTAGAAGCTGAAATCGAGATTCATGTCAGTGGCCTCCCGTGCCGCCGGCTGCGACGAAGCCCGGCACGCGCGCCCGTTTCTCGATGAAGGCCATGATGCGGTTGATGGCCATGGCCGAGACGATGTAGAGCACCGTCACGCCCAGGTACATCTCGATCGGGCGGGCGGTTTCCTCGCCGGCCTGCATGGCGAACTGGGTCAGTTCGGCGATGGACACGGCGAACGCGACCGAGGAGTTCTTGAAGATGTTCATGGACTCGCTGGTCAGCGGCGGCAGGATCATGCGGTAGGCCATGGGCAGGATCACGTAGCGGTAGTACTGCCAGGTGGTGAACCCCATGGCCATGCCGGCATAGCGCTGCCCGCGTGGCAGCGCCTGGATGCCGGCGCGCAGCTGCTCGGCGATCCGTGCCGAGGTGAAGAAGCCCAGCGCCAGCACCACCAGCACGAAGGGCGGCACGTCGCGCGCGGCCGTGAAGATCGCCGGCACCACGTGGTACCACAGGAAGATCTGCACCAGCAGCGGGATGTTGCGGAAGAGTTCCACCCAGGCATTGCCGAAACGCACCCAACCAGGGCTGTTGGGCAGCGTGCGCAGAATGCCGATCAGCGAGCCCACGACCAGTGCCACCAGCAACGCCGACAACGCGACCGAGATGGTCCAGCCCCAGGCTGACATCATCCATTGCAAATAGGTCGGGTCCTTGCCGCCCGGATCCTGCAGGTAGACCTGCCAATCCCAATTTCCCATCGGGAACTCCTCTTTGTCGTCTTTGAATTCGGTTCCTGCACAAAAAACGCCCGCTCGAATCGGCGGGCGTTCGGTGCGTCACCCAGCGCAGATTACTTGGCTGCGTAATCTTCCATGGGCTTGTCGTTCGGATGGGCCCAGGCGTCCTTGGTCGCCTCGGACATCGGCAGGCCGATCTTCGTGTTGGTCGGCGGGATCGGCTGCATGAACCACTTGTCGTACAGCTTGGCCAGCGAACCGTCGGCGATCTGGCGCTTGATGCTGTCGTCCACGGCCTTCTTGAAGGCCGGGTCGTCCTTGCGCAGCATGCAGGCGATCGGCTCGACCGACAGCACTTCGCCGACGATCTTGTAGTCGGCGGGGCTGCGCGACTTCGAGGCGTTGGCCGCCAGGATGGAGCCGTCCATCACGAAGGCATCGGCGCGGCCGGACTCGAGCAGCAGGAAGCTGTCGGCGTGGTCCTTGCCCATGACTTCCTTGAAGTCGATGCCTTCGGCGCGCTTGTTCTTGCGCAGCGTCTGCACCGAGGTGGTGCCGGTGGTGGTGGCCACCGTCTTGCCCTTGAGGTCGGCGATGCCGTTGATGCCCGAACTGGCCTTGGTCAGGATGCGCACTTCCTCCACGTAGGTCGTCACGGCGAAGGACACGTCCTTGGCGCGCGTGGCGTTGTTGGTGGTGGAACCGCACTCCAGGTCGACCGTGCCGTTCTGCACCAGCGGGATGCGGTTCTGCGAGGTGACGGGGGTGTACTGGATCTTCAGTTCCTTGCCGGCTGCTTTGGACAGGTCGGCAATGATGCGTTCACCCATTTCGGTGTGGAACCCGACGTACTTGCCATTGCCCAGCGTATAGGACAGGGCCGAGGAGTCGCGCACGCCGAGGCTGATGCTGCCGCTGGCCTTGATCTTCGCCAGCGTGTCGTTGCTTTGCGCGAAAGCGCCGCCCGCGGCCAGTGCCGTGCACACGATGGCGAGGATGTGCTTCTTCATTCAATCTCTCCTAAGAAAACGGAAGGGAAATAAGACCTTAAACCAGGATATCGGCGTCAGCGGAGATACCCGCATGCCCCCACTCGCACGGAAGATCCGTGAAAACTGTGGCAATCTGCTTGTCTCTCATCGCGGTGGTACTGCCGCTGCCATCCTGGAAAAAAGTCTTGGTCGCTGCATGGGCAGGGCACAAGCAGCTTGCATGCCAGGCTCTGCGGTCCACACCGGGCGCCGCGGACTGTAAGGTCCCCGGCGGTATTCAATCCAATGCCGATTGGCTGCGGACGGATGCAAGAAACGAATAATCTCACGCCGCGCCCGATGGCTCGGTTCCGCGGCTGCCTGACGTCTCGACCAGATAGGTCCACAGCGCCTGGGCCGAGCGCTTGGGAACGGCATGCGCCCCCGGTTTTTCGCGGTAAGCCCGCACGTCCAGCGTCATCTCCATGCCGGGCATGCCGGCCGGCGCGGCGCTCACGAGGCGGCGTGCGCGCAGCTCCTTCTTGACCGCGCTGTAGGGCAGGAAGGCAATGCCATGGCCTTCCAGCGCCATGGCCTTGAGGCCTTCGGACATGTCGGTCTCGTACACGCGGTCCAGGTGGATGGGCGTGGGCGACTGCTTGAGCAGCATGTCGACCATCTGCCCCATGTAGGCGCCCGGCGCGTAGCCCAGGTAGGGCAGCAACTGGCCGGGCCGGCCCGGCAGCTGGTACAGCGGCGCGCCGTCGGCATCGGCCTTGACGTAGGGCGCCATGACCTCGCGGCCCAGGCTGACCATCTCGTAGCGGTTGGAAGCGAGCTGGAACGGCTGCGAGCTGTGGTGGTAGGCGATCAGCAGGTCGCAGCTGCCTTCGACCAGGCGCATCACGGCGTCGTGCACGTTCAGCGCGATGAGCCGGCTCTTGAGCGGGCCGAACTTCTCACGCAGGCTGGTCACCCAGGCCGGGAAGAAGGTGAAGGCCAGCGTGTGCGGCACGGCGAACTCGACCACGTCCTGCCCGGCCGAGTTGTGGCCGCGCAGCATGGCGCGCGTGCTCTGCAGCGCCTGCAGCATTTCCAGCGACTGGGTGTAGAGCGTCTCGCCGGCCGGCGTGAGCCGCGTCGGGTACGAGCTGCGGTCCACGAGATCGGTACCGGCCCAGGCCTCCAAGGCCTGGATGCGGCGCGAGAACGCCGGCTGCGTCACATGGCGCAGCTGGGCCGAGCGGCTGAAACTGCGCGTCTCGGCCAAGCTCACGAAATCTTCGAGCCACTTGGTCTCCATCGCCGCATTATGGAACGACGGCGATGCCCCGGCCGCGTGGCGCGCGGGGCCTCATCCGGCGGCGGACAGCGCCAGCAGCAGCACGAGCAGCACGGCGTACGGAAACGCCACCGTGGGCCGGACCGCGGCCGCCAGGTATTCCGCCAGCAGGCCCATGGTGCCCGGGCGCATGGCCTGCCAGTCCGAATACAGCTGGCAAGCCGCGCGCGGCGAGGCCATCGTGTCGCGCAGCAAGCCTTCCACGTAGAGCAGCCGGTCGACCAGGCGGGCCTGACCGGTGCGCACGATGGCCTCCTGCAGCCACAGCACGCCGACCAGCACGATGGTCAGCACGGCGTCGAAGCTCAAGGCCACGGCCATGGCCGTCAGCGCCACGGCCCCCAATTTGATCCACAGGGCGCTGCGCTCGCTGGCTTCGCAATCGCGGTGCAGGGCCGTCCATTCGCGCCCCAGCAGGGCGGCTTCACTCGTTTCCATGCGGACAAGCATAGCCGCCCGCCGCGGCATGCTTCAGCGCCGGCGCTTGTCGATGAAGGCCTGCACGCCGTCCAGCGCCGCGGCGTCCATCATGTTGCAGGCCATGGTGGCGCCGGCGTCCTGGTAGGCGGCCGCCATGCCGACCTCCAGTTGGCGGTAGAACAAGGCCTTGCCCATGGCCAAGGCGACCTGCGGCTTGGCCACGATACTGGCTGCCAGCGCGGCCACGGCCTCGGCCAGCGCCTCGGGTGCGGCCACGCGGTTGACCAGGCCCCTGGCACGCGCCTCCTCGGCGCCGATGAAGTCGCCCGTGACCAGCATCTCGAACGCGGCCTTGCGCGGCAGGTTGCGCGACAGCGCCACGCTGGGCGTGGAGCAGAACAGGCCCAGGTTCACGCCGCTGACGGCGAAGCGCGCATCGCTGGCGGCCACGGCCAGGTCGCACATCGCGACCAGCTGGCAGCCGGCCGCCGTGGCGATGCCCTGCACCTGGGCGATCACGGGCACGGGCAGCTTCTGGATCGCCAGCATGGTCCTGGTGCACTGGGCGAACAGGCGCTGGTAGTAGGCCAGCGAGGGCTCGGCGCGCATCTCCTTCAGGTCGTGGCCGGCGCAGAAGGCGCGGCCGGCGGCGGCGATGACCAGCACGCGCAGCGCACCGTCGCCGGCCGCCGCGTCGAGCTCGGCCTGCAGCGCCTCCAGCATGGCCTCGCTGAGCGCGTTGAAGGCATCGGGGCGGTTCAGGGTCAGGGTGCGGACGCCGCTGGCGTCCTGGCTGCGCAGCACCAGCGGCGCGATGGGTTCAGTCATGCGTGTCTCCAGCGAAGTCCCGCAGTCTGCCACCACAATGCGGCGATGCCCGCCCCGCCCAAGGCCTTGCCCGCCATCGCACCGCAGCGCTGCACCGGCTGCGGCCGCTGCGTGGGCGCCTGCCCGCCGCATGTGCTCTCGCTGGAGGTGCCGGGCGGTCAGCGCTGGGGACGCAAGAACGCGGTGCTGCACGACAGCGCCGGCTGCACGGGCTGCGCGCTGTGCTTCGTCGTCTGCCCGTTCGATGCGATCCGCATGGAGCGGACGACGCCGCTCTAAGCCTTGGCCCGCTGGCGCAGTTCGAACTTCTGGATCTTGCCGGTCGAGGTCTTGGGAATCGGCTCGAAGCGCACGTCGCGCGGCACCTTGTAGCCGGCCAGGTGGGCCTTGCAGTGGGCCACCAGGTCTTCGGCCGTGACCTGCGCGCCGGCCTTGGTCTCGACATAGGCCACCGGTGTTTCGCCCCACTTGGCATCGGGCCTGGCGACCACGGCGCAGGCCAGCACGGCCGGATGGCGGTACAACACGTCCTCGACCTCGATGGAACTGATGTTCTCGCCGCCGCTGATGATGATGTCCTTGCTGCGGTCCTTGATGCGGGCGTAGCGGTCGCGCTCCAGCACCGCCAGGTCGCCGGAGTGGAACCAGCCGCCCTCGAAGGCCTTGGCCGTGGCTGTCGGGTTCTTGAGGTAGCCCTTCATCACGATGTTGCCGCGGAACATGATCTCGCCCATGGTTTCGCCGTCGGCCGGCACCTGCGCCATCGTGTTCGGGTCCAGCACCGTCATGCCGTCCTGCAGCGCATAGCGCACGCCCTGGCGGCCGTTCAGCCGGGCCTGCTCGCCGATGTCGGCCTCGGCCCATGCGGCACGCTTGGCCGCCACGCCGGCCGGGCCGTAGACCTCGGTCAGGCCGTAGACGTGCGTGATGTCGAAGCCGATCTGCGCCATGCCCTCGATCATGGCGGCCGGCGGCGAGGCGCCCGCGACCATGCCGCGCACGCCGGTCACGCCCTCGCGCAGGGCCGGGTCGGCGTTGATGATGAGGCTGTGCACGATGGGCGCCGCGCAGTAGTGGGTCACGCCGTGCTCGCGCATGGCCGCCAGGATGGCCGGCGCCTCCACGCGGCGCAGGCACACATGCACGCCGGCCTGCAGTGCCACCGTCCAGGGAAAGCACCAGCCGTTGCAGTGGAACATGGGCAGCGTCCATAAATAGCGCGGGAACTGCGGCATGGTCCAGGTCACCACGTTGCCGACCGCGTTGAGGTAGGCGCCGCGGTGGTGCGTGACCACGCCCTTCGGATCGCCCGTGGTGCCGCTGGTGTAGCTGATGGCGATGGCATCCCATTCGTCCTGCGGGCCGTCCAGCCGCGCCAGCGGCGCATGGGCGGCGAGCCAGGCTTCGTATTCGTGCGTGCCCAGGCGTTTGTGCTCGCCCGGGTACTCGCTGTCGGCCACGTCGACGACCAGCGGCGCGCGGCCATGCTGGCTCTGCAGCAGCGCCAGCGCCTTGGCCATGACGGGCGCGAACTCGGTGTCCGTGATCAGCACCTGGGCTTCGCAGTGGTGCATCTGCCAGGCCAGCAGTTCGGCGTCGAGCCGCGTGTTGAGCGTGTTGAGCACGGCGTTGAGGGCCGGCACGGCGTAGTGCGCCTCGACCATCTCGGGCGTGTTGGGCAGCATCACGCTGACCGTGCTGCCCCGGCCCACGCCGGCCGCGCGCAGGGCCGCCGCCAGCCGGCGCGAACGCTCGTGCACCTGCGCCCAGTCGTAGCGGCGCCGGCCGTGCACCACGGCCGGCAGGTCGCCGAAGACCTCGGCCGTGCGCTCCACGAAGGCCATGGGCGACAGGGCCACGTGGTTGGCCGGGTTCCGGGCCAGGTCTTGTTCGTAGATGTTCATGCGCTGTCTCCTCGGGCGAAGGGCGCATTCTGGAGCAGGCGCCCGGCGGGGGTTGCGACGAATGTTTTCAGGCGGTCGCGGCCAGCGCCTGGTCCAGGTCCCACAGGATGTCGTCGATGTGCTCCAGCCCCACCGACAGCCGCACCATGTCGGGCAGCACGCCGGCGGCGATCTGCTGGTCCGGCTCCAGCTGCCGGTGCGTGGTGCTGGCCGGGTGGATGATCAGCGTGCGCGTGTCGCCGATGTTGGCCAGATGGCTCATGAACCGGGCCGATTCGATGAAGCGCACGCCGGCCGCCATGCCGCCCTTGACGCCGAAGGCCAGCAGGCCCGAGGCGCCGCGCATCTGCCGCTGCACCAGGGCATGCTGCGGATGCTCCGGCAGGCCGGGGTAGTTGACCCAGCCGACGCGCGGGTGGTCCTTCAGGAACTGCGCCACCTTCAATGCGTTGCTGCAATGGCGCTCCATGCGCAGCGGCAGCGTCTCCACGCCCTGCAGGATCTGCCAGGCCGACATCGGCGACAGCGCCGCGCCGTACACGCGCAGCGTCTCCATGCGCGCGCGCATCGTGAACGCGAAGTCGCCGAAGGTCTCGTGGAACTTCACGCCGTGGTAGCCCGGCGAGGGCTCGGTCATGCCCGGGAACTTGCCGTTGTTCCAGGCGAAGTGGCCGTGCGGCCTGCCGCTCTCCACGACCACGCCGCCCAGCGTGGTGCCGTGGCCGGCCAGGTACTTGGTGGCCGAGTGCACGACGATGTCGGCACCCAGCGCGAGCGGCTGGCACAGGTACGGACTGGGCACGGTGTTGTCCACCACCAGCGGCACGCCGTGCGCATGGGCGACCTCGGCCACGGCCGCGATGTCCAGCACCGTGAGGCTGGGGTTGCCCAGCGTCTCGGCGAACACCGCGCGCGTGTGGGGGCGCATGGCGGCCGCGAAGGCCTGCGGGTCGGTGGCGTCCACGAAGCTGGTCTCGATGCCGAACTTCTTCAGGTTCACCGCCAGCATGGTCACCGTGCCGCCGTACAGCGCGCCGGCCGCCACCACATGGTCGCCGGCCTGCAGGATGGTCATGAGCGCCATGGCCTCGGCCGCCATGCCGGAGGCGCTGGCCACGGCCGCACGGCCGCCCTCGAGCGCGGCCACGCGCTCCTCCAGCGCCGCCACCGTGGGGTTGGACAGGCGCGAATAGACGTTGCCGAAGGTCTGCAGGTTGAACAGCGCGGCCGCGTGCTCGGCGCTGTCGAACACGAAGCTCGTGGTCTGGTAGATCGGCAGCGCGCGGGCGCCCGTGGCCGCGTCGGGGATCTGGCCGGCATGGATGGCCAGCGTCTCGGGCTGGAACTGGCGGTCCATGTCAGGACACCAGCGGCCGCCTGGCCGAGATCACGCGCGTGTTCACACCGGCCCAGTGCAGGCCGCCGAACAGCCGCGCATGCTCGATCTTCACGCAGCGGTCCATCACGCTGTCCAGCCCGGCCGCGCGCACCAGCGCGTCGGCCTCGGTGTTGGCCACGCCGATCTGCTGCCACAGGCATCTGGCGCCGATCGCCACCGCCTGCTGCGCGATCGGCAGCACGTCCTCGGTGCGGCGGAACACGTCGACCATGTCGACGGGCCCCTCCAGATCGGCGAGGCTGGCCACGCAGGGCCGGCCCAGCACCTCGGCGCCGGCGTAGCGCGGGTTCACGGGAAAGATGGTGTAGCCGTGCTGTTGCATGTAGCTGGCCGCGAAGTAGCTCGGCCGGTGCCATTCGGCCGACAGGCCGACCACGGCGATGCGCCGGTGGGCATGCAGGATGCGGCGCAGGGTGCTGATGTCGTCCGCCATGGGCGCGGGCCTCCTTTTGTCGACCGCGCCACTGTAGCGCGGCGCGGACGGGTGCCAGCCCGACCGGCGCCGGACCCTCACTTCACATAGTCGGACACCACCTTCCAGCGCCCGTCCTGCAGCTGCGACAGGCGCGAGGCCGTGCTGCCCAGGTGCTTGGTCGGGCTGTAGTCGCTGCCGGCGCTGCCGAACATGTCGGGCGGGTAGACCATGGTGTCCATGGTCTTCACGAAGTTGTCGGTCGTGAGGTTGGGCCCGGTCTTCTGCAGGGCCTGGATCAGCTGGTCGATGATGACGTAGCCGTAGACCGAGAACACGGTCGGGTCTTCGTTGAAGCGGGTCTTGTACTTGTTGGCCCAGAAGCGCACCGGCTGCGAGGCCTCGTCCAGGTAGGGGTGCAGCACCGTCATGGTGGCGTACAGGCCGTCCATGGGCTTGCCGCCCAGCTTGTGGATCAGGTCGGTGTAAGCCGCGCTGGAGGCGAAGAAGGTGGGCGAGAAGCCGGCCTTGCGCGCCTCGGCGATGGTGCCGATGGTCTCGCGGATGATGGTGCCCAGCACCACGAAGTCGCAGTTGGCGGCCTTGAGCCGCGCCACCTGCGAGGAGAAATCGGTGGCGCCGCGCTTGAAGCTGGTCTTCTCGCCCAGCTCCATGTTCATGGTCTTGAGCGCAGCCTCGGCGCCGCGCTGCACCTCCAGGCCGAAGTCGTCGTCCTGGTAGATGGTGCAGATCTTCTTGGCGCCCTTCTCCTTGGCCAGGCCCGGCAGCGCCATGCGGATCTGGTCGTAGTAGGTCGCCGCGAACGAGTACTTGAGCTTGTGCAGCGGCTCGTACATCTCGCGCGCGGCCGTGATCGGCATGAAGTTGACGATGTTCTTGTCGAACTGCACCGGCATGGCCGCCAGGTTCTGCGCCGTGCCCAGGTGGCCGGCCACGATGAAGACCTTGTCCTGGTTCACGAGCTTTTGCGCCGCGAGCACGGCGCGCTTGGGGTCGTAGCCGCTGTCCTCGGCCAGCAGCTTGAGCTTGCGGCCGTGCACGCTGCCCTGCTCGTTGAGTTCCTCCACGCGCAGCAGCATGCCGTTGCGCGCCTGCTTGCCGTAGCCGGCCAGGGGCCCGGACATGTCCTGGATCGTGCCGACCAGGATCTCGGTCTTGCTCACGCCCTGCTGCTGGGCCCAGGCGGCGGGCAGCGCCAGCGCGGCGGCGAGAACGAGTGGAATGCGTACGTGCATGGTGTGCCTCCTGGCGGTTGTGGACGGAATCAGCGGCTTCAGCGGTACATGGCCTCGATGCGCTCGGCGTACTTCTTCTCGATCAGCTTGCGCTTGAGCTTCATGGTCGGCGTGAGTTCCTCGTCCTCGGCGCTGAGCTGCGTCTCGAGCAGGAAGAACTTCTTGATCTGCTCCACTCGCGCGAACTTGGCGTTCACGCGGTCGAACTCGCGCTGGATCAGCGCCAGCACCTCGGGCGCGCGCGTGAGGCTGGCGTAGTTGCTGAACGGCACGTCGGCGTCCTGGGCGAACTTCTCCACGTTCTCCTGGTCGACCATGACGATGGCCGTCAGATAGGCCCGGCGGTCGCCGATCACCACCGCATCCGTGATGTAGGGCGAGAACTTGAGTTCGTTCTCGAGTTCGCTGGGCGTGATGTTCTTGCCGCCGGCCGTGATGATCACGTCCTTCATGCGGTCGGTGATGCGGAAGTAGCCATCGGCGTCCACCGTGCCCACGTCGCCCGTGTGCAGCCAGCCCTCGGCGTCGATGGCCTCGGCCGTCTTCTCGGGCAGGTTCAGGTAGCCCATGAACACGTTGGGGCCGCGCACCAGCAGTTCGTTCGTGGCCGGGTCCAGCCGCACCTCGTTGAAGTTCGCGGCCGGGCCGATGGTGCCGGGCTTGATGCGCGTGGCCGGCACGCCGGTGGCGGCGCCGCAGGTCTCGGTCATGCCCCAGACCTCCAGCATGGGCACGCCCAGCGCGAGGTACCAGCGCACCAGGTCGGGCGAGATCGGCGCCGCGCCCGTCACGAGGTAGCGCGCACGGTGGATGCCGATCAGCTTGCGCACGTTGTCCAGCGCCAGCCAGCGCGCGATGCGAAAACGCGCCTTGTCGGCCGCCGCCACGGGCCGGCCGGCCAGCACCTCGTCGGCGATGCGCTGGCCCACGCCGATGCTCCAGCCGTAGGCGGCCTGCTGCAGGCGGCTGGCGTCCTTGAGCGCGATCATCACGCCCGAATAGAACTTCTCCCAGACCCGCGGCACGGCCGTGAACACCGTGGGCGCGATCTCGCGCACGTTCTCGGGCACGGTCTCGGGGTTCTCGACGAAGTTGAGCCTGGCACCCGTGTACAGCGCCGAGTACTCGCCGCCCAGGCGCTCGGCGATGTGGCACAGCGGCAGGAAGCACATGCGCTCGTCCGCCGCGCTCTGCGCCGCCAGCGTGTTGAGGCCGCGCGCGGCGTACACCAGCGCGCCATGGCTGTGCATGGCGCCCTTGGGCCTGCCCGTGGTGCCCGAGGTGTAGACCAGGATGGCGAGGTCCTCGGGCCGGCAGGCGGCCGCGCGCTGCTCCAGCAGGCCCGGGTGGGCCGCGGCGTGGGCGCGGCCGCGCTCGCGCAGCGCCGCCAGGCTCAACACGCCGGGATCGTCCAGGCCGCGCAGGCCCTCCATGTCGAACACCACGATCCTGGCCAGCAGCGGCAGCTGCGCGCGCACCTGCAGGGCCTTGTCCAGCTGCTCGTCGTCCTCCACGAACAGCACGCGCGTGCGCGAGTCCTCGCACAGGTAGTGCACCTGGCTGGCCGCGTCGGTCGGGTAGATGCCGTTGGCCACGCCGCCGGCGCACAGCACCGCCAGGTCGGCCAGCACCCAGTCGACCACGGTGTTGGACAGGATGGAGGCCGTGTCGCCCGGCGCGAAGCCCAGGTCCAGCAGGCCATGGCCGATCTCGCGCACGCCCTGCGCCACCTCGGCCCAGCTGTGGCTGCGCCAGATGCCGAGTTCCTTCTGGCGCAGCCAGGTGTCGGTGCCGCGCCGGGCGACGGCCTCCCAGAACATCGCGGGGATGGTCTCGCCCGGCACCACGATGTCGGTGCGCGGCTGGATGTGCGACAGGTCCCACAGCTGGCCCATGGTCATCTCCAGTTCTTCTTTTTCTTCCAGCGCCGCTCGCCGCGCACGCCGGCTTCCTTCATGCCCAGGTAGAACTCCTTGATGTCCTCCTTCTCGCGCAGGCGGGCACAGGTGTCTTCCAGGACGATGCGGCCGTTCTCCAGCACATAGCCGTAGTCGGCCACGTTGAGCGCCATGTTGGCGTTCTGCTCGACCAGGAGGAAGGTGGTGCCGCGTTCGCGGTTGATGCGCACCACGATCTCGAAGATCTCCTTGGTCAGCTTGGGCGACAGGCCCAGGCTGGGCTCGTCGAGCAGGATCAGGTCGGGCGCGGCCATCAGCGCGCGCGAGATCGCCAGCATCTGCTGCTGCCCGCCCGAAAGCAGGCCGGCGTCCTGCGCCGCGCGCTCGCGCAGGATGGGAAAGTAGCCGAACACGGCCTCCAGGTCGCGCGCCACGCCGTCGCGGTCGCTGCGCGTGTAGGCGCCCATGGCCAGGTTGTCGCGCACGCTCAGGAGCGGGAACACCTCGCGCCCCTCGGGCACGTGCGACAGGCCCAGGCGCACGATCAGCGCCGGGTCCTGCGCGGTGATGTCCTCGCCCTTGAACTCCACCGAGCCCTTGCGCGGATCGAGGATGCCCGAGATGGTCTTGAGGATGGTGGTCTTGCCCGCGCCGTTGCTGCCCAGCACGGTGGATATCTCGCTGCGCCGCACCTGCAGGCTCACGCCGCGGATGGCCTTGATCGGTCCGTAGGCGCTCTCCACGTTCGAGAGCCTGAGAACGGGCTGGTCGCTGATGGGCGGAGGGACGTCGCTCATGCTGCGCGCCTCAAGGTCGTCACATCGTCCACCGAGCCCAGGTAGGCCTCCACCACCGCCGGGTCGGCCTGCACCTCGGCCGGCGTGCCCAGCGCCAGCAGCTCGCCCTGGTTCATGGCCAGCACGCGGTCGGACACCTTGGACACCAGCGACATGTCGTGCTCCACCATGAGCACGGTCACGCCCAGCTCGTCGCGGATGTCCTGGATCCAGAAGGCCATGTCGTCGGTCTCCTCCACGTTCAGGCCCGAGGAGGGCTCGTCCAGCAGCAGCAGCCTGGGCTCGGTGCACAGCGCGCGCGCCAGTTCCACCACCTTGCGCACGCCATAGGGCAGGCCGGCGACCATGGCGTCGCGGTGGTGCTGCAGGTCCAGCAGCTCGATCACGCGCTCGACCTTCTCGCGCGCATCGAGCTCGGCGCGGCGCGCGCGCGGCGTGAACAGCACGTCGCCCCAGAAGCCGGTCTGCCGGTGCGTGTGGCGGCCGATCAGCAGGTTGTGCAGCACGGTGGCATGCTCGAACAGCTCGATGTTCTGGAAGGTGCGCGCGATGCCCAGCGCCGCGATGCGGTGCGCGGGCTGCGCCGTCAGCGAGGCGCCGCGGTACAGGATCTCGCCCGAGGTCGGCGTGTAGATGCGGCTGATCAGGTTGAACACCGTGGTCTTGCCCGCGCCGTTGGGCCCGATCAGCGTGAAGACCTCGCCCTCCTGCACCTCGAAGCCCACGCGGTTGACGGCCAGCACACCGCCGAAGCGCATGCTGACGTCCCGGACCTGCAGCAAAGGCGTCCCGCTCACTTCAACCTCTCGGATTTCTGGAACGATTTCTGCCGCTTGAACATGCCCTTGCGGTAGAACGGGAACATCGCGAAGTAGGTGCGGACCTTGAGCCAGCGCCCGTACAGCCCCAGCGGCTCGAACAGCACGAACACGATCAGCACCAGGCCGTAGACGAAGCCCTGCAGGCCCGGCGCCATGGCGATGGCCTCGGGCAGGTAGCCCTTGCCCAGCGCGATCAGCTGCGGCATGGCGATCAGGAAGACGGCCCCCAGGAAGGCGCCGTGCACCGAGCCCAGCCCGCCGATCACCACCATCAGCAACAGGTCGATGGACTGCAGCACGCTGAACTGGTCGGGCGACAGGAAGCTGATCTTGTGCGCGTACAAGGCCCCGGCCAGCCCGGCCAGCGCGGCCGACAGCGCGAACGACAGCGTCTTGTAGCGCGCCAGGTGGATGCCCATGCTCTGCGCCGACACCTCGGAATCGCGGATGGCGACGAAGGCCCGCCCGGTCGGCGCGCGCAGCAGGTTCAGGATGGCCAGCGTGGCGACGACCGCCAGCAGCAGGCACAGGAAGTAGAAGCCCTCGCCGCTGTCGAGCTTGAAGCTGCCGATGGCCGGCGGCTTCATGTGCAGGCCGGCGTTGCCGCCCGTCACGCTCTCCCAGCGCGCCAGCACCTCCTCGACGATCACGCCGAAGGCCAGCGTCGCCATGCCCAGGTAGATGCCCTTCACGCGCAGCGCCGGCAGGCCCACCACCACGCCCACGGCGGCCGCCAGCACCATGGCCATCAGCATCGCCAGCGGGAACGGCCAGCCCAGGTTGGTCAGCACGCCCTGGGTGTAGGCCCCCACGCCCAGGAAGGCCGCATGGCCCAGCGAGAACTGGCCCGTGAAGCCCGACAGCAGCATGAGCCCCAGGCCCGCGATGCCGTAGATCAGCACGAAGGTCAGCTGCGCCAGCCAGTACTCGGGCAGGGCCAGCGGCGCCAGCACCAGCGCCACCAGCAAGAGGCCGTACCAGAACCGGTGGCCCTCGTGCTTGGCGAGGGCGATGTCCTGCGCGTAGCCGGTCTTGAAGAGGAAGCGCATCGATCCCGGCCCTCAGACTTTCTTGCGCAGGCGTTCGCCGAACAGGCCGTTGGGCCGCACCATGAGCATGACCAGCACCACGATGTAGGCGGCCGTGTCCTTGAAGCCGTCGGGCAGGTAGAAGCCTGCCAGCGACTCCACCACGCCGATCAGCACGCCGCCCACGATGGCACCCGGCAGGCTGCCGAAGCCGCCGACCACGGCCGCCGGGAAGGCCTTGAGCCCGATGAAGCCCATGTTGGCGTGCACGAAGGTGATGGGCGCCAGCAGCAGCCCGGCCAGCGCCGCCACGGCCGCCGCCAGGCCCCAGACCAGGCCGTTGAGCCGGCGCACCGGAATGCCCATGTAGTAGGCCGCCAGCTGGTTCTGCGAGGAGGCCTGCATGGCGATGCCCAGCTTGCTGTAGCGGAACAGCGCGAACAGCAGCGCGCACAGCGCGCCCGTGGCGCCGATCACGACCAGCTGCTCGGCGTTGAGCACGAGCTCGCCCAGGCGGTAGATCTCGTCCTTGTAGGGCACGGGCAGCGTGTGGGTCTCGGTGCCGATGCCGGGCACCATGGTGACGAGGCCGCGCGCCACGTAGCCGATGCCGATGGTCAGCATGACGATGGAGAACGCCGGCTGCCCCAGGATGGGGCGGATCACCACGCGTTCGAGCAGCATGCCCAGCAGCGCCACGGCCACCACCGCGCACAGCACGGCCATCCAGAACGCCAGGCCCAGCCAGGTCATCGCGGCGAAACCGGCGAAGGCGCCCAGCATCATGAGTTCGCCCTGGGCGAAGCTCACGGTTTCCGTGGCCTTGTAGATGAGCACGAAGCCGAGCGCGATCAGGCCGTAGATGCAGCCCTGCGCGATGCCACTGATCACCAGTTGGAGAAACTGCACCCGGCCCCCCGTGTGTTGTGCCCGGGTTTATAGCCTCGCTCCGCGCAACGGCGCTCAGGGTTGTTCCGCATCCACCGGGCCACGCGGCCCAGTCTAGGGTTTTGCCGAGGTCAGGCCAGTGCCGGCGCTGCCGCTGGCTGCACCAAACGCGGCCGTCCGTCGTCGCCGATGGCCACGTAGGTCAGCCGCGCCTCGGTCACCTTCACGTAGCGCTGCGAACTGTGGCGCCGCTCGGCGTAGACCTCCACCTGCACCGTGACCGAGGTCTTGCCCACGCGCGTGATGGCGGCGAAGAAGGACAGCAGGTCGCCCACCCGCACGGGCTGCTTGAAGATGAACTCGTTGACGGCCACGGTGGCGAACTTGCCGACGATGAGCCGCGCCGGCAGCACGCCGCCGGCCAGGTCGACCTGGGCCATGACCCAGCCGCCGAAGATGTCGCCATTGCCGTTGGTGTCCGCCGGCATGGGAATGACCTTGAGCACGAGCTCCATGTCGGTGGGCAGCTGGACCGGGGTGCTTGAATCGATGGACATCCGGGACAATCTCCGCAAAACGAGAACAACGTTCGCGATTGTCCGCCATGCGCTCCTACGCCCCCCAGCCGCCTTCCGCCCAGCCCCCCACGACCGCGCCCGCCGCCGGCCCGCCCCGCTCGGACTGGGCCACGCTGCGCCGCCTGCTGCCCTACCTGTGGCAGTACAAGTGGCGCGTGGTGTTCGCGCTGGCCTTCATGCTCGGCGCCAAGTTCGCCAACGTGGGCGTGCCGGTGCTGCTGAAGAACCTCATCGACGCGATGACGATCAAGCCCGGCGACCCGGCCGCGCTGCTGGTCGTGCCGCTGGGCCTGCTGCTGGCCTACGGGCTGCTGCGGCTGTCGACCTCGGTGTTCGCCGAGCTGCGCGACCTGGTGTTCGCCAAGGCCACGCAGGGCACGGCGCGCACCATCGCGCTGCAGACCTTCGAGCACCTGCACGCGCTGTCGCTGCGCTTTCACCTGGAGCGCCAGACCGGCGGCATGACGCGCGACATCGAGCGCGGCGTGCGCGGCATCGAGTCGCTGATCTCCTACTCGCTCTACAGCATCGTGCCCACGCTGGTCGAGGTGGCGCTGGTGCTCTCCATCCTGGCCGTGAAGTTCGACGCCTGGTTCGCCTGGATCACGCTGGCCGCGCTGGTGCTGTACATCGCGTTCACGGTCACGGTGACCGAATGGCGCACGCAGTTCCGCAAGCAGGTCAACGAGTTCGACTCCACGGCCCACACGCGCGCCATCGATTCGCTGCTGAACTACGAGACCGTCAAGTACTTCGGCAACGAACGCTACGAGGCGGGCCGCTACGACGAGAGCCTGGAGCGGCTGCGCCGCGCGCGGCTCAAGAGCCAGAGCACGCTGTCCCTGCTCAACGCCGGCCAGCAGCTCATCATCGCCGTGGCGCTGGTGCTGATGCTGTGGCGCGCCACCCAGGGCGTGGTGGCGGGCCGCATGACGCTGGGCGACCTGGTCATGGTCAACGCCTTCATGATCCAGCTCTACATCCCGCTCAACTTCCTGGGCGTGCTGTACCGCGAAATCAAGCAGAACCTGACCGACCTGGACAAGATGTTCACGCTCATGGAGCGCGAGCGCGAGGTGGCCGACGCGCCCGGTGCACTGCCGCTGGACGGCACGCGCGGCAGCGGCATCCGCTTCGAGGGCGTGGACTTCGCCTACGAGCCGAGCCGGCCCATCCTGCACGGCGTGGACTTCGAGATCCCGGACGGCAGGACGGTCGCCGTGGTCGGCCCCTCGGGCTCGGGCAAGAGCACGCTGGGGCGCCTGCTGTTCCGCTTCTACGACATCCAGCGCGGCAGCATCCGCATCGCCGGCCAGGACATCCGCGCCGTCACCCAGGCCAGCGTGCGGCAGGCGATCGGCATCGTGCCGCAGGACACGGTGCTGTTCAACGACACCATCGCCTACAACATCGGCTACGGCCGGCCCGGCGCCAGCCAGGAGGAGATCGAGGCGGCGGCGCGCGCGGCCCACATCCACGACTTCATCGCCGCCATGCCGCTGGGCTACCGCAGCATGGTTGGCGAGCGGGGCCTGAAGCTCTCGGGTGGCGAGAAGCAG
This sequence comes from Pseudorhodoferax sp., assembly GCA_049840715.1. Taxonomy (GTDB): domain Bacteria; phylum Pseudomonadota; class Gammaproteobacteria; order Burkholderiales; family Burkholderiaceae_C; genus Pseudorhodoferax. The sequence goes on along the minus strand of JASGJO010000025.1, from coordinate 23,770 downwards.
CGCGTGGCGATCGCGCGCACGCTGCTCAAGAACCCGCCCATCCTGATCTTCGACGAGGCCACCTCGGCGCTGGACTCGGCCAACGAGCGCGCCATCCAGGCCGAGCTGCAGTCGGTCGCGCGCGGGCGCACCACGCTGGTCATCGCGCACCGGCTGTCCACCGTGGTCGACGCGCACGAGATCCTGGTCATGGAGGCCGGCCGCATCGCCGAACGCGGCACGCACGCCCAGCTGCTGGCCGCGGGCGGGCGCTATGCGCGCATGTGGGCGCTGCAGCAGAACGAACCGGCGCCGGCCGCCGGCGCGGCTCACCAGGCCGTCGGGTCGACGCCGTAGAAGGCCCGCAACTCGGCGTACAGCGCGGGCCGTTCGGCCGCCAGCTGCGGCCCCTGCTCGAAGAACACCTCGGACGCCACCGCGAAGAACTCGGCCGGGTTGGTCGCGGCGTAGTCGCCGAGCAGGTGGGGCTCACCTGCCGCCAGCTGGCGCTGCAGCTGGTCGAACTCGGCCTGCAGCACGCGCGTCCAGCGCTCGGCGCTCATGCCGCGCGGCAAGGGCGGCGCGCCGTTGGACTGGCCGTCGGCCTGGTCGAGCTGGTGCGCGAACTCGTGCACCACCACGTTGCGGCCGTCCGCCGGGTCGGCCGCGCCGGCCAGCACGTCGTCCCAGGAGAGCACGACCTGGCCCTGCGACCAGGATTCGCCGGCCAGCACCTGGCGCTCGTCGCGCAGCACGCCGCCGGCCTCGGTGCGCACGCGGTCGACCAGGAAGGCGCCCGGGTACAGCAGCACCTGGCGCAGTTCGGCGAAGTGGCCCTCGGGCCGGCCCAGCAGCAGCAGGCAGGCCTGGGCCGCGACGACCACGCGCATGGCCTCGGTCACGACCAGGCCGTTGCAGCCGATGAAGGGCTTCTCGGCGATGAAGACCTGCATGTGCCGCTTGAGCTCGAGCTGCAGCTGCGCGGGCAGCCGGCGCACCTGCGGCACATGGCGCGCCAGCACGCGCCGCCAGGGCGCAGGGAAGGGCTGGCGCGCCAGCGCGCGGCGGCGCCAGGCCCGCCAGGCCGGCGCCAGCGCGATGCCCAGCACGACCGCCAGCGCGCCGAGCAGGACGGCGCCGAACAGGAACTGGGAGAGCGTGGGCATGCGGATCGGGCGGCAGCGTGATCCGCGCAGTTGGAGGCGCGGCCGCCGTTTTCAAGCATGGCACGCATCGCCAAGCACGAGGCATGGGGCCGCCGGTTCTGCGCTACGCTCGCCGCCCCACCATGGACATTCCGACGCTGCCCGCCTGGGCCTGGATCCCGATCACGCTGGCCGCCGCGCTGGCGCAGACCATCCGCAACGCCGCCCAGCGCAGCCTGGTCAGCCAGGCCGGCACACTGGCCGCCACGCTGGCGCGCTTCCTGTACGGCCTGCCGTTCGCGCTGCTGTTCGTGGCGGCGGCGCAGCAGCTCTCGGGCCGGCCGGTGCCGGCCTTCCATGCCGGCTACTTCGGCTGGGTCGCCATGGGCGCCGTGGCCCAGCTGCTGGCCACGGCCTGCCTGCTCAAGGCCATGCAGCAGCGCAACTTCATCGTCGGCGTGGCGTTCTCCAAGACCGAGGTGCTGCAGGTCGCGCTGTTCTCCACCTTGTTCCTGCACGAGGTGCCGACCTGGCTGGCCGCGCTGGCCATGCTGCTGGCCACGCTGGGCGTGGTGCTGCTCTCGCTGCCGGCCCGCACGGGTGCCGCGGCGGCCGGCGGCGGCGGCCAGGCCGTGCTCTACGGTATCGCCTCGGGCGCCTGCTTCGGGCTGTCGGCCGTGGGCTTCCGCGGCGCGGCGCTGGCCATGCCCGACGTGGCGCCCTGGCTGCTGGGCGGCTGGGGCGTGCTCTGGGCCCAGCTGCTGCAAAGCCTGCTGCTGGGCGGCTGGCTCGCCGCGCGCGACCCGGCGGCCCTGGCCACCACGGCGCGGGTCTGGCGCGTCTCCATCCTGGCCGGCGCCATGGGCGCGCTGGCCTCCACGGGCTGGTTCACGGCCATGGCGATCCAGCCCGCCGCCGACGTGCGCACGCTGGGCCTGGTCGAGGTCTTCTTCAGCCTGCTGGTCTCGCGCCGCATCTTCCGCGAGAAGCTGCGCGCGGGCGAGCGCTGGGGCCTGGCGCTGGTGCTGCTCGGGCTGGTCGGGATCTGCCTGCAGCTGTAGTCCCCAGCGTCCACCCGATGGTGGACATCCAGACCGGCGCCGCCGCGCCGCTCCACCAGTTGGTGGATGAATTGCCGTACGGCAAGCCCAAGATGGTGGCACCCGGCTCTCCGGGTCTTTGCAGTGCCAAACAGGAGGCTTCCATGGCAACCCGTACCGCTGAAATCCAGATGACCAAGCTCGGCAACCGCTCGATGGTCGAGATGAGCGTGCCGCGCGGCACCACGCGCGTCGAAGCGGCCAAGCTGCACGACATGCTGATCCGCGACGTGCTGGGCCCCGGCCCGCGCGGCTGCGAGGCCTGCCTGTCCGGCATGGACATCCTGATCCGCGAGCGCTTCGAGAACGTGCTGACCGTGGATCTGGACGCGATGAAGGTGATCGGCCGGTGAACCCGGACCGCGCGGCGCGCGGCGTGGGCGCCGTGATCAACCGCACGCTGGCCGACTTCCTGGCCACGCATCCGGCCGCGCTCGACTACCTCGAGCTCATGCCCGAGATGCTGTGGACGGACTACGGCCGCGGCAGCGCGCCGCGCTACGAGGAGATGCCGGCGGCGCGCGCGATGGTCGACCGGCTGGCCGCGCAGTACCCGCTGGTCTGCCACGGCATCGGGCTGTCGATCGGCAGCGCGATGCCGCTGGACGAGCAGCACCTGGCCCAGGTGGCGCGCACGGCCGAGCGCTACGGCGCGGGCCGCTACAGCGAGCACCTGGGCTTCTTCCGCGTGGCCACCGGGCCCGGGCACGACCGCCACATGGGCCTGGGCATGCCGCTGCCCTGCGACGAGGCCGTGCTGGACTGGCTCATCCCGCGCGTGCGCCGTGCCGGCGAGATGCTGGGCATGCCGCTGCTGCTGGAGAACGGCGTGCGCCACACGCCCTACGCCGACGAAGACATGTCCGAGCCGCAGTTCCTGAACCGGCTGGGCGCGGCCACGGGCTGCGGCGTGCTGCTGGACCTGCACAACCTCTACACCGACTACCGCAACAACGGCAGCCCGCCCGACGCCTACATCGCCGAGCTGGACCTCGCGCTGGTGCGCGAGATCCACGTGGCCGGCGGCGCCATGCTGGGCCGGGCCTACACCGACGCCCATGCAGGCCCCTGCCCGTCCACCGTCACGGCGCTGCTGCGCGCGCTCGTGCCGGCCTGCCCGCGGCTGGAGGGCATCACCTTCGAGTTCCACGAATCCGTCGCGCCGCGCTTCGGCCCCGCGGCGCTGCAGAACGAACTCGCCTTGCTGGCCGAGATCTGGAGCAGCCACCATGTCGCTTGAAGCCTTCCAGCAGGCCGTCGCCCACTACGTGGCGGCCCCGGCACGCTGCCTGGCCCTGCGCGCCGACCCGGCGCTGGCCGACGGCTTCGCGCTCGATGCGCGCGAACGCCGGCGGCTGGTGGCCATGGTCGCGCACTGGGGCATGTCCTACCAGTGCACGCTGTACCGCGCCAACCGGCTCACGCCGCTGGGCCGCTCGCTGCCGCGCAGCTGCGCGCTGCTGGGGGCCGACCTGGTGCCCCTGCTGGAACGCTTCTGGGCCTCGGCCGACGAGGCCGAGCTGCAATTCAAGCGCGAAGCCCAGCGCTTCGGCCACTGGCTGCTGGAACGCATCGCCGCCGGGGAACTCCGCCAGGCCGGACTGGAGGCGGCCGTGCGGGAGGAGCTACGCGACCTCGAAGGGCGCTTCGGCCCCGTCGTGCAGTGAACCGATCCGCCTGCAAAAACGGCAATGTCTGCCGCGAGAATTCTGCTTACAAATCCGACGGCATGGCGCACGATTCGCATCCGATCGCATAACATCGACCGCCTCTGGCCACGCTCCTCGCGAGCACGGCCTGTCTGGCTGCCAGCCACGTCGGTTCGCATCGACCCGCCACAGCCGCTGTAACGGGTGTCCCGTCTGCAGCCTGTGGTGGCCGCCCTGGCGAGCCGCCGCATCTGCCGGTGCGCACCTTTGTCCCATCCAGATAGGAACAATGATGAGATCAGGTCTCAGGGAGAGGGCCGCGCTGCCGCGCGGTGGGCAACAACGCCATGCGGTCGCCCGCGCCATCGGGCTGCTGGCCGCCGGCTGGCTGGCAACGGGCGTGGCGTACGGGCAGACGCCGTCGGCCACGCCAGCGCAAGGCGATGCGGTGACTGTTCTGCCGACGGTGCAGGTGCGCGAGAGCAGCCTGGATGCGACCACCGAGCACTCGGGCTCGTACACCACGGGCGGAGTGTCCATTGGCAAGGCCACACGTTCGCTACGCGAAACGCCGCAGTCGGTCACGGTGATGACCCGCTATCGGCTGGACGACCAGAACATGCGCACTGTGGACGACGCGCTGCTCAACGCGCCGGGCATCATCGCCGAATACCAGAGCAGCACCGAGCGCAGGTTCTACTCACGCGGCTTCGAGATCGATCAGGTGCAGTTCGACGGTGTGCCCACGGAACGCGGCAACGGCTTCTCGACCAGCTACGACCTCGCACCCTATGACCGGGTGGAAATCCTGCGCGGCCCAGCCGGTTTGTTCAATGGCGCGGGCGATCCCGGCGGCACCATCAACCTGGTACGCAAGCGCCCCACGCGCGACGCCCAGTACCAGGCCAAGGCCGAAATCGGTCGCTGGAACTTCAAGCGCGCAGAGGCCGACCTGAGCCGGCCGTTGAACCAGTCTGGCAGCGTGCGCGGCCGCGTGGTCGCCGCCTACGAAGACCGTGAGTACTTCTATGACTACGCCGAGGCCGACAAGCAGCTCCTCTACGCCATCGTCGAGGCCGACCTGGGCCCGAGCACCACGCTGGGCCTGGGCCTGCAGTACGAGCGCACGGACTCCGTGCCCTTCTACACCGGCCTGCCGCGCTACAGCAACGGCGTCGACCTCGGCCTGCCGCGCAGCACTTACACCAACGGCGGCTGGTCCACCTCGGACATCCGCAACACCACGCTGTTCGTCGACCTCAAGCACCAGTTCAATGCCGACTGGCGGTTCAAGCTCTCGGCATCGCGGCTCAAGGAGGACAACAACGAATTCACTGGCGCGGCCTACGGCACGATCAACCCGGCCACCGGCGCGGGCTTCATGATGTCGGCATTCGACCAGCACCTGATCGGCGAGCAGACCGTGGCCGACGGCTACCTGGTCGGCAACTTCGAAGCGCTGGGCCGGCGGCACGAGCTCATCGTCGGGGGCAACTACCAGAAGCGCGACTACCGCATCGACGGGCAGGCCTATGCCAGCTACCCTCTGGACGTGTTCACCTACGACCCGCGCGACTATCTCGACCGGCCAGTGACGCCGTCGCGCGCCGCCACCAGCACCAACGCTCAACGCGAACAGTACGGCATCTACAGCTATCTGCGCTGGTCGCTGCTCGACGCGACACGGTTGACCGCAGGCGGCCGCCTGAGCACCTGGAAGACGCACACGACCAATCTGCTGACGGGCGCCTACAGTATCCAGCCCTATGCGGACAACGGTGTGTTCACGCCTTACGCGGCGCTCGAATACGACTGGACGCCGACCTGGACCAGCTACCTCAGCTACGCCAAGATCTTCAAGTCACAGGCCGATCGCTTCACCGCCAGTGGCGAGCGCCTTGATCCGGTCTCTGGCCACAACATCGAACTGGGGCTCAAGGGCGAACTGGTGCCGGGCAAGCTCAATGCCTCGGCCGCGCTGTTCCGCACGATCCAGGACAACCGTTCCCAGGTGGACCCGGCCAACCCCTCGCCCTGTGCCGGATCGCCGACCGGCGGCACCTGCTACGTGAACGACGGCAAGGTACGCAGCCAGGGCCTGGACCTGGCGCTGACCGGCGCGCTGACAGCCCGCTGGCAGGTGGACGCCGGCTACACCTTCAACACCACGCGCTATCTGCGCGACCGCACGGCCACCGGCGCACCGAGCCTGAACGAGAACCTGCCGCTCTCGACCTACACACCCAAGCACTTGCTGCGGCTGTGGACGGCCTACCAGTTGCCGGGCGCACTGCAGGGCGTCACCCTGGGGGGCGGCGTCAGCTTCCAGACCAGGATGTACAAGGTCAACACCAACCACACCGTGCGCGTCGAACAAGGCACCTACGCCGTCTGGAACGCCCGTGTCGCCTACCAGGCCACGCGCAACGTGACGGTCGCGCTGAACGCGAGCAACCTGTTCGACAAGAGCTACTACCGCACCATCGGCACGGGCACCGGCAACTGGTACGGCGAGCCGCGCAACATGACGCTGTCCATGCACGCGGTGTTCTGAGGGTGCAGGCGGTTCAACACTCGGCGAAGAACGGCAGCACCGCCTCCAGCAGCGCCTGCGGCGCCTCCTCGGCGATGTAGTGGCCGCAGGGCAGCGGCCGGCCGCGCACGTCCACTGCCACGCGCCGCCATTCGGCCAGCGGATCGAAGCACCGGTGCACCACGCCCTCCTCGCCCCACAGCGCGAGCAGCGGCACCGTGAGCCTGCGGCCGGCCGCGCGGTCGGCGCGGTCGTGCTCCAGGTCGATGCCGGCCGAGGCGCGGTAGTCCTCGCACAGGCCGTGCGCGGCACCGGGTTGGCGCAGGCCGGCCTCGTAGGCGGCCAGCGCGCGCGGATCGAACGGTGCCAGGCCGGCGCTGCGCCGGCCCATCACGTCGCGCAGGTAGGCGCCGGGGTCGGCTTCGATCAGGCGCTCGGGCAGCGGCGCGGGCTGGATCAGGAAGAACCAGTGCCAGTAGGCGCGCGCGAAGGCTTCGCCGGTCTGCTCGTACATGGCCAGCGTGGGCGCGATGTCCAGCAGCACGAGCCGGCGCACGGCATCGGCATGGTCCAGCGCGAGCCGGTGCGCCACGCGCGCGCCGCGGTCGTGCGCGAGCACGTCGAAGCGCGCATGGCCCAGCGACTGCATGAGCGCCAGCATGTCGCGCGCCATCGTGCGCTTGCTGTAGTTGGCGTGGTCCGCGTCGCCGGCCGGCCTGGACGAGCCGCCATAGCCGCGCAGGTCGGCCAGCACCAGCGTGCATCGCGTGGCCAGCGTGGGCGCCACCTTGTGCCAGATCGCGTGCGTCTGCGGATGGCCGTGCAGCAGCAGCAGGGGCGGCCCCTCGCCCCCGACCAGCGCGTGGATGTGCAGGCCGCCGCCGATGTCGGCCAGGTGCGGGCGAAAGCCGGGGAACAGGAGGTTGTCCGTCATGGCGCGATCTTAGGAGTGTGGACGACCCACGGCGCCGCCGTCCAGTCGCTGGCGCGTGCGCGCCGCCACGTCGCGCAGCCAGGGCTGCGCCGCCCAGTGGCGCTGCGCGAAGGCCTCGGTCTGCGCGCGGTAGCACAGCGACAGGCCGATGCTGTCCAGGCCTTCGAGGAACATGCGCCGGTGCCGGGGCAGCAGGTCGAAGCCGGCCTGCACGCTGCGGCTGGCCAAGGTCTGCGCGGCCAGGTCGATGTCCACGGCGTTGGCGGCCGGGTCGTCGGCATCGTCCATCAGCTGCGCGACCTGCACCGGCGGCAGCGCCACGAGCAGCAGCCGGTTGTTCATCGCGTTGGTGTGGAAGATCTCGGCGAAGCTGGGCGCCACGATGGCGCGGATGCCGAACTGCAGCAAGCCCCAGACGGCGTGCTCGCGGCTGGAGCCGCAGCCGAAGTTGGCGCCGCCGACCAGCACCGAGACGCCTGCGTAGTCGGCCCGGTTCAGCACGAACCCCGGGCGCGCCCGGCCCTGGGCGTCGAAGCGCAGGTCGTGGAGCAGCCCGTCCTCGAGGCCGGACTTGTCGATGCCGCGCAGGAACTGCTTGGGCATGATCTGGTCGGTGTCCAGGTTCTCGGTGCGCAGCGCGGCCGCGCGGCCGGTGATGCGGATGGGGGTGGTCATGGCAGAAGCTCCAGTTGGCGGGCATCGGTGATGCGGCCCGTGACGGCCGCCGCCGCGGCCATGGCCGGGCCCATGAGGTGGGTGATGGCGCCGCGGCCCTGGCGCCCCTCGAAGTTGCGGTTGGTCGTGGAGGCGCAGCGCACGCCCTCGGCCAGCACGTCGTCGTTCATGGCCAGGCACATGGAGCAGCCCGGGTTGCGCCACTCGAAGCCGGCCGCCAGGAACACGCGGTCCAGGCCCTCGGCCTCGGCCGCCGCCTTCACGGCGCCCGAGCCCGGCACCACCATGGCCCGCACGCCGTCGGCGACATGGCGGCCGCGCGCGACGGCCGCCGCCGCGCGCAGGTCCTCGATGCGGCCGTTGGTGCACGAACCGATGAACACATGCTGCACCGGCGTGCCCGCGATGGCGGCGCCGGCCGGCAGCCGGGCATAGGCCATGGCGCGCTCGGCGCTGCTGCGCTGCGGGCCGGCCGGCAGGTCCGCCAGCTGCGGCACGTGGCCGTCGATGGGCGCCACCTGGTCGGGACTGGTGCCCCAGGTCACCTGCGGCGCGATGCGGCTGGCGTCGAAGCGGTGCGTCACATCGAAGCGCGCGCCCGCGTCGGTGCGCAGGTCCTGCCAGGCCGCGAGCGCCGCCGCGCGGTGCGCGGCCAGGTCGGGCGCGCGCGCCAGCACGTAGTCGATGGCCTTGGCGTCCGGCGCGATCAGCGCGCCGCGCGAGCCGGCCTCCACGGTCATGTTGCACAAGGTGAAGCGGGCCTCGACGGACAGTGCGTCGATCGCGCTGCCGCTGAACTCGACCACGCAGCCGCGCGCGCCCTGGGCGCCGATGCGGCCGATCACGGCCAGCACCAGGTCCTTGGCCGTGCTGCCCGCGGGCAGTTCGCCGTCCACGAGGATGTGCATGCTGCGCGCGAGGCGGTAGGCCAGCGTCTGCGTGGCCAGCACGTGCTCGACCTCGGTCGTGCCGATGCCGAAGCCCAGGGCGCCGAGCGCGCCGTAGGTCGTGGTGTGGCTGTCGCCGCAGATGACGACCATGCCGGGGCGCACCATGCCGTGCTCGGGCGCGACCACGTGCTCGATGCCCTGCAGCGCGTCGTCCGTGTCGAACAGCGGGATGCCGAAGCGCGTGCAGTTGCGGTGCAGGTTGCGGGCCTGCAGCGCCGAGGCGGCGTCGGCGATCACGCGGACCTTGCCCGGGTGCGTGGGGATGACGTGGCTCACCACGGCCAGGTTCTGGCCCGGCATGGGCACGCCGCGGCCCTGCGCGTCGAGCCCGGTGAAGGCCTGCGGGCTGGTGTACTCGTTCATGAGGTGCAGGTCGCAGAACAGCAGGATGTTCTCCTCGTCGAGCGCGGCCACGGTGTGGCTGTCGACGAGCTTGCGGTACAGGGTGCGCGAGGCCATGGCGGGGTTCATTCGGCGGTGATGCCGCGCTCCTTGGTCAGCCGGGCCCGGCGCGGCAGTTCCGTGGCCAGGCGCTGGCGCGCTTCGCCCACCGTGGACGGCAGGGGATCGAAGCCCTCCTTGGCCATGCGCGCCTGCACGGCCCCGGTCGCCAACACCTGGTTCAGGCTGGCATGGAGCCTGTCGACGATGGGCTGGGGCGTACCGGCCGGCGCATAGGGCACGACCAGGCGGACGGGCCGCTCCGGGTAGGACTGCGCCCAGGCCGGCGCCGTGCACGCGGCGGCGGCCAAAAGGCTGAAAAGCGTTCTGCGGTGCATGTCGTCTCCTGCACGTTTCAAAGGGGTGCTGCTATCGTATTGGTGACCTTTCGGAAAACAATTCAGCCGACCGGCACAAGTTCTTCAACCTGAAGGTTACGAATGACCGCCATCACCGACCTCGCCTTCTTCGCGCAGCTGGTCAAGGCCGGCAACTTCACGGGCGCCGCGCAGGAGCTGGGCAACACGCCGGCCGCGGTCAGCAAGCGGCTGGCGGCGATCGAGCGCCGGCTCGGCGTGCGCCTGCTGCAGCGGACCACGCGGCGCATCGGCCTCACGCCCGAGGGCGAGATGTACCTCGTCGAGGGCACGCGCGTGCTGGCCGACCTGGAGGCGCTGGAGCGTGCCGTCTCGGGCAGCAGCGAGAAGCCGGCCGGCCTGCTGCGCGTGGCCGCCACGCTGGGCTTCGGCCGCAAGCACCTCGCGCCGGCCCTGTCCGGCTTCGCACGCCGCTTCCCCGAGGTCGAGGTGCAGCTGCAGCTGACCGACCGGCCGGTGGACCTGGTCGGCCAGGGCCTGGACCTGCAGGTCCGCTTCGGCGAACTGCCCGATTCCAACCTGACGGCGCGGCTGCTCGCGCACAACCGGCGCGTGCTGTGCGCCTCGGCCGCCTACCTGCGCCGGGCCGGCACGCCCACGCATCCGCGCGAACTGGCCCGCCACGCCTGCCTGTTCATCCGCGAGCACGACGAGACCTTCGGCACCTGGCAGCTGCAGTCGGGCGGCCGCACGGAGAAGGTCAAGGTGCGCGGCCCGCTGGCCGCCAACGACGGCGAGAGCGTGGTCGGCTGGGCGCTGGACGGCCACGGCATCCTGATGCGCTCGCTCTGGGAGGTGGCGCCGCTGCTGCGTTCGGGCCGGCTGCGGCCGGTGCTGGCGGACTGGGCGCTGCCGCCGGCCGACATCCATGCGGTGTTCCCCACGCGCAGCCACCTGTCGGCCAGGACGCGCGCGCTGGTCGATTTCCTGACGGACCGCTTCGAACCCCATCGCCGCGACGGCGGCGGGGGCTGGTGAGACCGCGCCGTGCTACCAGGCCAGGCGCCAGCTGGAAGGGTCCGGCGCCGGCGGCTTCTCCGCTTCCAGCACGCCGGGCTCCAGGAAGTCCGACAGCACGTCGTCGCGCAGCGCGATGAAGCGCGGGTCGCTGCGGTGGCGCGGGTGCGGCAGGTCCACGTCGACGATGCGGCGGATGCGCCCCGGGTGCGGCTGCATCACGACCACCTGGTCGCCCAGGAACACGGCCTCCTCCACGTCGTGCGTGACCAGCAGCATGGTGATGCGCTCGGCCTGCCAGATGCGCTGCAGCTCGTTCTGCAGCCGCGAGCGCGTGAGCGCGTCGAGCGCGCCGAAGGGCTCGTCGAGCAGCAGCACGCGCGGCCGGTTCACGAGGCCGCGCGCGATCGCCACGCGCTGCGCCATGCCGCCCGAGATCTGGTGCGGGAAGGAGTGCTCGAAGCCCTGCAGCCCGACCAGCGCCACGTGCTCGGCCACGCGCTCGCGCTTCTCGGCCGGCGACAAGGGCGCGTTGCGCAGGCCCACGGCGATGTTCTGCTCCACGTCGAGCCAGGGAAACAGCCGGTGGTCCTGGAACACGATGCCGCGCTCGGGGCCGGTGCCCGCGATGGGCCGGCCGTCGAGCTCGATGCGGCCCTCGTACTCGTCTTCCAGGCCCAGCACCAGGCGCAGCAGCGTGGACTTGCCGCAGCCGCTGGCGCCCACGATGCTCACGAAGCGGCCGGCCGGCACGTGCAGGTCGATGTTCTCCAGCACCTGCAGTTCGCCGCCGGCGGCCTGGGTGCTCGCATAGCGCTTGCCCAGGGCGCGGATGTGCAGTTCGTTCTCGGCCACAACGGCATTCATGCGGATCTCCCCAACCAACGCGCCAGCCGGCGCTCCAACCAGCGGGCCGAGGCGTTCATCGCCCAGCCCACGGTGCCGATGACCACCATGCCGAACAGCACGAGGTCCATGCGGAAGTGCTCGCTGCCTTCGATCAGCGTGTTGCCGATGCCCTTGCCGGCCACCAGCAGGTACTCGGCGCCGATGGTGGCCAGCCAGGAATAGATGAGCGCGAGGTAGACGCCCGTGAAGATGGCCGGCAGCGCGGACGGCAGCACGACCTGGGTGACGGTCTGCCAGCGCGTGAAGCCATAGACGCGCGCGACCTCCAGCAGCGCCTTGGGCGTGGTGCGGATGCCGTCGCAGGTGTTGACCACCACCGGCACCAGCGCGGCCAGCGACAGGAACACCACCTTGGCCACGTCGCCCAGGCCGAACCAGACCGAGATCAGCGGAATCCAGGCGAACAGCGAGATCTGCTTGAAGGTGTTGAAGCTGGGGCCCACGAGACGGTTGAACAGCGGCGACAGGCCCAGCAGCGCGCCCAGCACGAGGCCGCCCAGCGTGCCGATCAGAAAACCCGTGGCCTCGCGCGCCAGGCTGGCCGACAGCGCGCGCCAGAGCCGCCCGGTCTCGACCTGCTCCCAGGCCGTGGCCAGCACCTTGCCCGGCGCCACCAGCAGCGCCGAATTCACGAGCTCGAAGCTGGCAGCCAGCGACCACAGCACGATGGCCGCCACCGGCAGCACGAGGCCGCGCCAGCGGCCCGTGGCCTGCGGTTCGAGCGGCGCGAGCGTGGAGAGCTCGGCGCGTTCCGACGCCGCGCTCATGGCCTGCCCTTCACGCGGCGCTCGGCCCAGTCGAGCGCGCGGTCGATCGCGTAGCCGATGGCGCCGACCACGATCACCGCCGCCATGACCTGGTCCAGCTGGAACAGCTGGCGGCCGTAGACGATCAGGTAGCCCAGCCCTTCGCTGGAGGCGACCAGCTCGACCACCACGAGCGACAGCCAGGCCTTGGTGAAGCCCAGGCGCAGGCCCGTGAACAGCGTCGGCACGGCATGCGGCAGCACGATCTCCAGCACCTGCTGGCGCGGCGTATAGCCGTAGACGCGGCCGACCTCGCGCAGCGCCGGCGGCGTCTGGCGGAAGCCCTGCAGGGTGTTGAGCGCCACGGGCACGAGCGCGGCCTTGGCGATCAGGATGTACTTCAGCGGCTCGCCGATGCCGACCAGCAGCAGCACGAAGGGCAGCCAGCCCAGCACCGGGATCTGCACCAGCGCGTTGAAGCTCGGCAGCAGGTAGGCCTCCACCGTGCGCGACAGGCCCATGGCCGAGCCCAGCGCGAGGCCCAGCAGCGCGCCGGCCGCGAAGCCGACCAGCACGCGCTGCAGGCTGGCCGACACGTGCAGCCACAGCTCGCCACTGGTGGCCAGGTCGCGCAGCGTCTCCCAGACGAAGGCCGGCGGCGGCAGCACCTGGGGCGAGATCCAGCCCTGGGCCGCGCCCAGGAACCACAGGCCCAGCAGCGCGGCCGGCAGCAGCCAGGGCAGCAGGGCGTCGCCGCGGCGCCTGGGCGGCGGCTTGCGCGGCGCGACGGCCGGCGGCGCGGCCGCGGCCGGCGCGGGCAGCGACGACGCGGCCAGCGCCCCGCCCGTCAGCAGCGGCACGAAGGTCTGCTCGACGCCCATTTCAACGTGCCGCGACCGATGCGCCGGTCGGCTTGCCCTTGGCGTCGTAGGCGGTCCAGTGGTTTTCCAGGCCCTGCTTCTTGAGCGAGGCCTGCAGGTATCTGGGTTCGAACCAGTCGTCCACGGTCACGCTGCGGCGGATCAGCTTGAGCTTGAGCGCGTCGTCGACCACGGCCTTGTAGCGCGCGAGCAGGAAGGCGTCGAGCAAGGGCGAATTGCGCTCAGCCAGCGACTGGTTCTCGAACTCGGCCCGGTAGGAGGCGGCCGGCGTGCCGCTCCTGGCCCAGGTGGCGAACAGCTCCTCGCGGTTCTTCTCGTCCGAGGCCCATTTCGCGGCGCGCACGAACACGTCGACCACGCGCTGCACCTCGGCCGGGTTGGCCTTCTCGAACTCGCCGTGCACGAGCAGCGCCGCCTGGCGCGTGTAGGCCGGGTCCTGGCCCTGGGTGGAGTAGACGATGCGGGCCAGCCCCTGGTCGCGCACCTTGAACCATTCGCTGCCGCCGAAGGCCGCATCCACGCCGCTGGAGACCAGCGCCGCCTGGGCGCTGCCGGTGTCCAGGTTCACGCCCTTGATGTCGCGCTCCGTCAGGCCGTTGGCGGCCAGCACGTTGATCGCCACCAGGTGGCCGTTGGTGCCGCGGAAGATCGAGACCTTGCGGTCCTTGAGGTCCTTGATCGACTGGATGTCGGACTTCGGCGGCACCACCACGTAGAGGTTGTTGCGCGTGCCGCTGGCCAGCAGCAGCCTGGTGTTCAGCCCGTTGGAGCGGCCCACGAGCGAGGGCAGGTCGCCCTGGTAGGCGAAGTCGATCTGCTTGTTCGACAGCGCCTCGTTGACGGCCGGGCCGGCGCCCTTGAAGAACAGCCACTCGATCCTGGTGCCCGAGCCCTTGAACTCCTCCTCCAGCCACTGCTGGTTGCGCGCCACGCCGCCCGGCGAGCCGCCCCAGGTGACGGGGTCGCCGCCGCCGGCCGTGGCCACGCCGATGCGGATGACGTCGGGCGCGGCCTGCGCCGCGGTGAATGCGCCGAACAGCGCCAGTGCGGCGGCCCAGCCCTTGAAGACTTGCTTGGTCGAGAACATGCGGAAATCCTTGGAAAAGCGGGTCAGGCGGCGGGCGCGAGGCCCAGTTGGCGGCCCACGGCCGTGCCGGCGAAGAAGTGCGGGTTGGCCTCGGTGTAGAAGCGCAGCGGGTTGCCGAAGGTGAAGGCGCGGAAGTCCTGGGCCGAGATCACGCCCTGCTCCACGAGGTCCCAGGTCTCGGCCAGCGGCTCGGTGAATTCGGGCACGTCCCAGTGGCCCACGTCGGACGACCAGATCGCGTTGATCTTCACGCCGCCCGGGTGCACGCGGTGGTTGAAGGCCGCGGCCACGGTGCGGTCGTCGGCCTCGGAGCCGAAGAAGAAGGGGTCGACCCAGCGCGCGCGGATGTCGTCCACCGATTCGATGCCGGCCAGCGCGAAGTCGTCGATCTCGCTGGCGTTCGGCTCCCGGCTGTGCGGCAGGGCCGAGATGCCCAGGCTGTCGCGCACCAGCGTGGCCTTGTCCACGCCGCGGCCCTGCAGCAGCGCGGCGCCATGCCGGTCGAACAGCGCAGCCAGCAGGTCCACGTCGACGGCGGCCGGGTCGTAGTTGCGCACGGCCTCGCGGTTGCGCTTCTCCCAGCGGTCCACGAGGTGGGTGTAGACATGCGAGCCCCAGTCGGCACCGCCCTCCAGCAGCCCCACGCGCAGGCCCGGGAAGCGCCGCGTGACGCCACCGAAGAACAGCGCCTTGGCGAAGGCCTGCGAGCCATCGGCGAAGTGGCCGATGTGGTTGAACATGTAGTTGCTGGTGGAGTGCCGGCCGGTCCAGCCCTGGCTGCCGTAGTGCGTGGTCACGGGCACGCCGAGTTCGACCACCCTGGCCCAGAACGGGTCGTAGTCGTGCGGGCTGTCGATGCCGTAGAAGTCGATGTAGCCCGCGTGCCTGGCGATCTCGGGATGCTCCCTGGCCGGGTACTTCTCGGCGATGGCCGGGATCGGCCGGCGCACGCCGCCCGGGATGTTGATGACCTTGAGCTTGAGCGTGTTGACCGCGAACTCCAGCTCCTCGATGGCCTCCTGGGGGTTGTGCATCGGGATGCCGGCCACGGGCGTGAGCCGGTCGGCGTAGGCGCGGTACTGGTCGGCGTGGAAGTGGTTCAGCGCGCGGTGCAGCGGCTGGCGGTACTCGCTGCCGGCCGCGGCCGGCGACAGCACGTCGTGGGGGAACAGCACCGAGTAGTCCGAGCCCTGCTCGGCCAGGCGCTCGTACAGCAGCGCCGGGATGGTGTAGGTGGCCAGGTCGTAGGTGTTGCGCGTGACACGGGCCCACCAGGGCGCGCGCAGCGTGCGGTGGTGGGCGCGCTCGGCGGCCGTCTGCTGGTACCAGTCCTTGCCGCCGCCGTCGCGCGTGACGAAGCGCCCGCCCAGGGCCTTGCGCAGCGCATCCACGAGCTTGGGGCCGCCGTACTGGGCGATGTAGTCCTCCAGCACCGGCGCGTAGTCGTTCACGTGCACGTCGGTGTCGATGACGGGATGGTCCAGCCGCGCCTTGACGGCGGCCGAACGCGAGGCCTTGGCGGGGTTCAAGCGGGTGTTCACGCGGGTGCTCCTTGGATGGATTCGGTTCCCCCATCTTCAAAGCCGGGCCGCGCCGCGCCAACGAAGGCTTTCGCATGTGCAAGCGTGCGGAATGGATAAGGCGTAAGCTCCCCCGTGCCATGATCCACACGCGACTGCGCTGGAGCGCTTCCCTGCTGGCCGTCCTGCTCGCCGCCTGCGGCACGGTCGAGAGCCTGCAACCCGGCATGCCGCGTGCCGAGGTGCTGGCGCGCTGGGGCCAGCCCACGCGCGTCGTGCCGCTGGCCCAGGGCGAGCGGCTGCAGTACAGCTTCCAGCCGAGCGGCCAGGAGGCGGTGATGGTCGACATCGACGCCGCGGGCCGCGTGCTGCAGGCGCGCCAGGTCCTCAACGAGAACGCGTTCGCGCGCATCGCGCTGGACGGCAGTTGGACCCAGGCGGACATCGGCCGCGAATTCGGGCCACCGGCCTACGTCGGCGCGGTCGGGCGCTGGGACGGCCCGGTCTGGACCTACCGCTGGCGCGGCGGCATGGTGGACCAGATGTTCTATGTCTACTTCGACCCGGCCGGCCGCGTGCGGCGCACCGAGATCGGCATGGACCCGCGGCAGTTCCGCGACAAGCGCTAGGGTGGGAAACCGGGCTGCACCGGCCGCCTGGCGCGGCCCGTGTCATGCGTGGAAAAAATGCTTGGCTGGCCTAAAACAGTTGGCTAGCAAAAACGACCTTGGAGACCGAAGTCTCGGGTCGCCCCACGATGAAACCGGTGGGAGTGTGTGCAGTGCTCGACTGCGCTGCACTCCCGATGGCGCAACTATACATCAATTGAGAAGCACTCGCATTTGAGGCCCTGCCGCCGGTGCGGCTTTTGGGGCCGGACCGGCGGCAGGCGGGCGTCAGGCGCCGCGTTCCCAGCCGCCGCCCAGCGCCCGCACCAGACCCACCGTGGCCTGGTACTGGGCCGCTTTGACCTGCAGCGCCTGGCGCCGGTTGCGCAGTTCGCTGCGGCGTGCGTCCAGCAGTTCGATCTGGCTCACGAGGCCATTGCGCCAGCGCGTCTCCGACAGCGCCGAGGCGCGCGCGGCCGCCGTCACGGCGCGGCCCTGGGCCTGCGATTGCTCGTCGAGCAGGCGCAGCGCGGCCAGCTGGTCCTCCACGTCGCGGAAGGCGCCCAGCACCTGGGCACGGTAGCCGGCGGCCGCCACGTCCAGCTGCGCGGCCGCGTTCTGCAGGTTGGCCTCGCGCCGGCCGCCGTCGAACACGGGCAGCGACAGCAGCGCGCCGATGCCCCAGGCCCGGGCCGACCACTTGAACAGGTCGCCGAGGTCGGTGGAGGCGAAGCCGCCCGAACCGGTCAGCGCGATGTCGGGGAACCAGGCCGTGCGGGCCACGCCCACGCGGGCCTGGGCGGCCTGCAGGCTCAATTGGGCGGCCGACACGTCGGGCCGGCGCGCGAGCACCGCGGCCGGCACGCCGGCCGGGATCCGCGGCAGCGCGCTGCGCCAGTCCTGCGGCGCCAGCGTGAAGCTGGAGGCGGCCTCGCCGACCAGCACGGCCAGCGCATGCTCGAGTTCCGCGCGGCGGCGGTCCAGCGCCAGCGCCTCGGCCTCGTTGGCCGCCACCTCGCCCTGCACGCGCACGAGGTCGAGTTCGGCCACGTCGCCGGCATCGAAGCGGCGCTGCGTCAGGCGCAGCGTGTCGTCGTAGGCGGCGACGGTCTGGCGCACCAGCGCGCGTTCGTCGTCCAGCGCGCGCAGCGTGAGGTAGGCCTGCGCGGTCTCGGCCTGCACCATGAGGCGCGTGCTCTGCAGCAGCGCGGCGCGCGCATCGGCATCCAGGCCGGCCGCATCGCGCGCCTGGGCCAGCCGGCCGAACAGGTCGAGCTCGTAGGAGAAGCTGGCCTTGGCCGTCAGCACGCTGGCCGGCCGGCTGCCCTGGGCCGTGTCGGCGCCGGCGCCGCGCTGGGCGCCCGCGCCGATGCCGATCTGCGGCGCGCGGTCGGCCTCGGCGTTGCGCAGCAGCGCACGCGCCTGGGCCAGCCGCGCGGCGGCTTCCTGCACGCCCGTGTTGCGCGCCGCGGCACGTTCGACCAGGTCGTTCAGCACCGGGTCGTCGAAGGCCAGCCACCAGGCGCCGCGCTCGGCCTGTTCGGCCGGGGCGACGGTGGCGAAGCGCGCATTGCCTTCCTTGAACACGGCCGGCACCGTGGGCAGCGCATGCTCGGCCGGGGTGGCGGGCAGCGGCCCGCTGGCGCAGCCGGCCAGGATCAGCGCGGCCAGCAGGGGGGTGGCGATGGCGTGCAATCGCATGGAAGCTCTCCTCATTCGATGGGGTGGCGCGGTGCGGCGGGCAGCGCGTGGGCACCGGCGCCGCCACCCGCAGGTGCAGGCAGCGACGGCGCATGGATGTCGCCGTGCGAGACCAGTGGCCGGTTGCCGGCCAGCCTGCGCATCAGCACGTAGAACACCGGCGTGAGGAACAGGCCGAAGGCGGTCACGCCGATCATCCCGAAGAAGACGGCCACGCCCATGGCGCTGCGCATCTCGGCGCCGGCGCCCGAAGCCAGCACCAGGGGCAGCACGCCCATGACGAAGGCCAGTGAGGTCATCAGGATGGGACGCAGCCGCAGCCGGCTGGCCTCGATGGCGGCCTGCACGGGCGTGCGCCCGCCCAGCTCCAGTTCGCGAGCGAACTCCACGATCAGGATGGCGTTCTTGGCGCTGAGCCCCACCAGCACCATGAGCCCGATCTGCGTGAACACGTTGTTGTCGCCGTCGGTGAGCCAGACGCCCGTCATCGCGGCCAGCAGGCCCATGGGCACGATCAGCACGATGGCCGCGGGCAGCGTGAGGCTCTCGTACTGCGCGGCCAGCACCAGGAACACCAGCAGGATGGCGATCGGGAAGATGAACAGCGCGGAGTTGCCGGCCAGGATCTCCTGGTAGGTCAGCTCGGTCCACTCGAAGCCCACGCCGGGCGGCAGCGTCTCCCTGGCGATGCGCTCGATCGCGTCCTGCGCCTGGCCCGAGGAGAAGCCGGCCGCGGCCGCGCCGTTGATGTCGGCCGTCAGGAAGCCGTTGTAGCGCATCGCGCGTTATGGGCCTGCGCCCTGCTGCACCTTCATGAGCGCCGACAGCGGCACCATCTCGCCGGTGGCCGCCCTGACCTTCAGCAGCCCGATGTCCTCGGCGCGCGCGCGGTAGGCCGCGTCGGCCTGCACGCGCACGGTGTAGGTGCGGCCGAACTTGTTGAAGTCGTTCACGTACAGCGAGCCCAGGTAGACCTGCATGGTCTCGAACACGTCGGTCACGCGCACGCCGAGCTGGCGCGCCTTGGTGCGGTCGATGTCGGCGAACAGCTGCGGCACGTTGACCTGCCAGCTCGTGAACATGCCTTGCAGCTCGGGCGCCTGCCAGGCCTTGGCCATGAAGGCCTGCACGGCCTTGTCCATCTCGGCGTAGCCGAGCGCACCGCGGTCCTGCAGCTGCAGCTTGAAGCCGCCCGTGGTGCCCAGGCCGGAGACCGGTGGCGGCGGGAACATCACGATGAAGGCGTCCTGGATCTGCGCGAACTCGGCGTTGAGCTGCTGCGCCACGGCGCCGCCGCTCTGGTCCGGGTTCCTGCGCTGGTCGAAGGGCTTGAGCATGGCGAAGGCGATGCCCGCATTCGAGCTGTTCGTGAAGCCGTTGATCGACAGGCCCGGGAAGGCCAGCGAGCCCTCGATGTTGGGGTTGTTCTTCATGATCTCGCCCATGCGGCGGACCACGGCGTCGGTGCGGTCCAGCGTGGCGCCGTCGGGCAGCTGGGCGAAGCCGATCAGGTACTGCTTGTCCTGCATGGGCACGAAGCCCGAGGGCACGGCCTTGAACAGGCCGAAGGTCACGGCCACCAGCGCCAGGTAGACCAGCATGAGCAGGCCCTTGCGCTTGAGCACGCCGCCCACGCCGCGGCCATAGGCTTCGCTGCCGCGGCCGAACACACGGTTGAAGCCGCGGAACAGCCAGCCGAACGCCTTGTCCATTCCGCGCGTCAGCGCGTCCTTGGGCGCGTCATGGCCGCGCAGCAGCAGGGCCGCCAGGGCCGGCGACAGCGTCAGCGAATTGATGGCCGAGATCACCGTGGAGATCGCGATGGTCACCGCGAACTGCTTGTAGAACTGCCCCGTGAGCCCGCTCATGAAAGCCAGCGGCACGAACACCGCCACCAGCACCAGTGCGATCGCGATGATCGGGCCCGAGACCTCGCGCATGGCGCGGTAGGTGGCCTCGCGCGGCGACAGGCCCGCCTCGATGTTGCGCTCCACGTTCTCCACGACCACGATGGCGTCGTCCACCACGATGCCGATGGCCAGCACCAGGCCGAACAGCGAGAGCGCGTTGATCGAGAAGCCCAGCAGGTGCAGCACCGCGAAGGTGCCGACCACCGAGACCGGCACGGCCAGCAGCGGGATGATGGACGCGCGCCAGGTCTGCAGGAACAGGATCACGACGAGCACCACGAGCAGCACGGCCTCCAGCAGCGTGTGCACGACCGACTCGATGGAGGCGCGCACGAACTGCGTGGGGTCGTAGGCGATGCGGTACTCCACGCCCTCGGGCATGGACTTGGCCAGTTCGTCCATGGTCTTGCGCACGGCGGCCGAGATCTGCAGCGCGTTGGAGCCGGGCGACTGGAACACGCCCGTGCCCACGGCCTGGTCGTTGTCCAGCAGCGAGCGCAGCGCGTAGTCGGCCGCGCCGAGCTCGATGCGGGCGATGTCGCGCAGGCGCACGACGGCGCCGTCGCTGCCGGTCTTGACGATGATGTCGCCGAACTCCTCCTCGGTCTGCAGGCGGCCCTGGGCATTCACCGAGAGCTGCACGTCCACGCCCGCGAGGCCCGGCGAGGCGCCGACCACGCCGGCCGCGGCCTGCACGTTCTGGCCGCGGATGGCTTCCACCACGTCGCTGGCCGACAGGCCGCGCTGGGCCACCTTCTGCGGGTCCAGCCAGACGCGCATGGCGTACTCGCCGCCGCCCCAGGTCTGCACCTGGCCCACGCCCTCGATGCGGGCCAGCCGGTCCTTGACGTTGAGCAGCACGTAGTTGCGCAGGTAGTTCGCGTCGTAGCGGCCGTTGGGCGAGACCAGGTGCACCACCATGGTCAGGTCCGGCGAGCTCTTGACGGTGGTGATGCCCTGGCGGCGCACCTCCTCGGGCAGCCGCGCCTCGGCCTGGGCCACGCGGTTCTGCACGAGCTGCTGGGCCTTGTCGGGGTCGGTGCCCAGGCGGAAGGTCACGGTCAGCGTCATCAGGCCGTCGGTGGTGGCCTGGCTGCTCATGTAGAGCATGCCTTCGACGCCGTTGATCTGCTCCTCGATGGGCGTGGCCACGGTCTCGGCGATCACGGTGGGGCTGGCGCCCGGGTAGCGCGCGTTGACCACGATCTGCGGCGGCACGACCTCGGGGTACTCGGAGATCGGCAGCACGCGCATGGCGATCAGGCCGGACAGGAAGATCAGCACCGACAGCACGCCCGCGAAGATCGGCCGGTCGATGAAGAATTTGGACAGGTTCATGGCAAAGGTCCCCCTGCCACCGGCGCGCTGGGCGCCGGCAGGCATGGATGTGTTGGATTGGGGCGGGTGCTAGATCAGGACTTGGGGGCGGCGGCCGCCGGCTCGGCTCTGGCCTGCTGCTGGGCGTCCATCGCCACCTCCTGCGGCGCGACCACCATGCCCGGGCGCACGCGCTGCAGGCCGTTGACGACCACGCGCTCGCCGGCCGCGAGGCCCGAGGTCACGATGCGCAGGCCGTTCGCGTGGGCGCCCAGCGTCACGGCGCGCCACTGCGCCTTGTTCTCGGCGTCGACCACGATCACGAACTTCTTGTCCTGGTCGGTGCCGACCGCACGCTCGCTGACCAGCAGCGCGGCATTGCTCCTGGGCTGGCCCAGGCGCAGGCGGGCGAACTGGCCCGGGATCAGCGCACCGTCCTTGTTGTCGAACTGGGCGCGCACGCGCACCGTGCCGCTGCGCACGTCGACCTGGTTGTCGATCCACTGCAGCCGGCCTTGCAGGGGGGTGTCCTCCTGCGCCGTCGTGCCCATCTGCACCGGGATGCGGTCCAGCTGGTTGCGGTTGGCGCCGGCGACGGTCTGCTCGTCGGCGTCGAAGCTCGCATAGATCGGGCTGACCGAGACCAGCGTGGTCAGCACCGGCGCGCCGGGACCGGCGGAGACCAGGTTGCCGACCGTGACCTCGACCTTGCCGACGCGGCCGGCGACGGGCGCGCGCACCTGGGTCCACGACAGGTTCAGCCGGGCCGACTGCAGCGCGGCCTGGGCCGCGCGCAGGTTGGCATCGGCCTCGCGCAGTGCGTTGGCACGCTCGTCATGCTCGCGCTGGGCGATGGCGCGCTCGTCCAGCAGGCGCTGGGCGCGGTCGAGTTCGCTGCGCGTGAACGACTGGCGGGCCTGCGCGGCGACCACCTGGGCCTCGGCCCGCTCGACCTCGGCCGCGTAGGGCGCGGGGTCGATGGTCACGAGCAGTTCGCCCTTGCCGACCAGCGCGCCCTCGCGGAAGTGCACGGACTGCACGGTGCCGGCGACGCGCGAACGCAGGTCCACGCGGTCCACGGCCTCCAGGCGGCCGGAGAACTCGTTCCAGGTGGAGACCTCACGCTGGGCGACGGTGGCCACCGCGACCGGCGTGGCCTGGGGCGCGGCCGGCAGCGCGTCGGCATGCACCTGGGGCGACCGCAGCATGAAGCCCACGCCGGCGACGGCCATGGCCAGCACCAGCGCGGTGCCCACGGCCAGCAGACGGTTGCGGCGCGGCCGCACCTGGGTCGGGTCGGTGTACGGATCGTTGAACGGGTCGGACATGGTGACTCCCTCGCAAAGAAAAGACAGGAAAAAGCATCCCGCCCGGCCGTTCTGGGCGGCCGGTTCGGGCAGATCGAAGAAGGCCCCCCGGGGCGGGGCCGGCGGCTACTCGGTGTCTTCTCGGCCGGCATGTGGGCGGCGAAGAAGCTTTCAAGGCACGGCCGCACCATGGCCGCGCAGGCGCATTCCATGGGCTCGCTGGCCAGCAGGGTGTTGGGCCAGCCCGTGGCCGGCGTCAGCATCTCGAAATCGACGGCCACGCCGGCCGCGCGCAGCTTCTCGGCATAGGCCCGGGCCTCGTCGCGCATCGGATCGTCGCTGGAGGTCAGCACCAGCGTGGGCGCGATGCCCGCCAGCCGCAGGGGAGCCGCCCGGCACGGCGTAGGGGTGGGTGGCGTCCTGCGGGCAGCGCAGGTAGTTGCGCCAGCCCTCGGCCCACTTGCCCTGGGTCTCGGTGCAGTTGAATTCGCGCACCGAGGCCATGCCGGTGCAGGGGTCCAGCATGGGCGAGACCAGCACCTGGCCGGCCAGCGGCGGGTGGGCGTGGTCGCGCGCGACCAGCGCGGTGGCGGCGGCCAGGTTGCCGCCGGCTTCCTCGCCGGCCAGGAACACCGGGGCGCCCGTGCCGGCCAGCCTGGCACGCTGCTTGTAGGCCCACTCGAGCACGCCGTAGCCCACGTCCAGCGCCTGCGGGAAGGGGATGGGCGGGCGCCAGCGGATAGGCGATGGAGACGACGATGGCACCGGCCTCGGCCAGCATGCTGGCCAGCTTGACGCCGCAATCCAGCCCGCCGGCCGTGCAATTGCTGCCGCGGTAGTGCACCACGAGCGGGGCCGCCTGGCCGCGCTTCTTCTCGCCGTAGATCCGGGTCGGCACGGGCGCCAGGCCCTTCAGCTCGACCACGGACTCGCGCCAGCTCGCAAAGCCGTTGCCCTGCGGGGCGGCGGTCGACGGGGTGGCGGTGGCGGCGGACATGGCGGACTAGGTGCTGTTCGGGATCATCGTGTTTCCCGATCAACCTT
>JASGJO010000024.1:0-180147 GCA_049840715.1 Pseudorhodoferax sp. | reverse complement strand
CCAGCGGCGGCGATCTGGACTACCTGGTCCGCAGCGCGATCGACAAGCCCATCGCCGATGCCATCTTCGGCCTGGCCAAGAAGGGCGACATCAGCGACGTGGTGGAGTCCGACTTCGGCTTCCACGTGATCCAGCTGACCGACATCCGTGCGCCCAAGGTGCCGAGCTTCGCCGAGATGCGCACCCAGCTCGAGGCCGAGCTGCGCACCCAGCAGGCGCAGCGCCAGTTCGCCGAGACCGCCGAGACCTTCACGAACACGGTCTACGAACAGTCCGACAGCCTGAAGCCCGTGGCCGACAAGCTCAAGCTGCAGATCCAGACCGCCACCGTCTCGCCCGTGCCGCCGGCCGGTGCCACCGGCCCGCTGGCCAATGCCCGCCTGCTGGAGGCCGTGTTCTCGGCCGACGCCACGCAGCAAAAGCGCAACACCGAGGCCATCGAGATCGGCACCAACCAACTGGTTTCCGCGCGCGTGGTCGAGCACAGCCCGGCCCGCACGCAGGCGCTGGCCGAGGTGCAGGACCAGGTCCGGACGCGCTGGATCGCACAGCGCGCGGCCGAGCTCGCCAAGCAGAAGGGCGAGGCCCAGCTGGCCGAATGGAAGACGCAGGGCGACAAGGCCAGGCTGCCGGCGGCGTTGACCATCGCGCGCGACGACACGCACCAGCTCCCGGCCAAGCTCATCGATGCCGCGCTGCGCGCCGATCCCGCTGGTTTGCCGGCACTGCTGGGCGTCGACCTGGCCGAGCAGGGCTATGCCGTGGTCCGCGTCGACAAGATCGCGCCGCCGCGCGCGCTGCCGGCCGAGGCCGAGCAGCAGGTGCGCCAGCAATACGCCCAGGCCTGGGCCGCGGCCGAGACCGTGGCCTACTACAACCTGCTCAAGGAACGCCTCAAGGTGCGCATGGAAGTTGCGGCACCTGCCGGCACGCCGGCGCAATGAGGCCGAAAGCTGGGTTATACTGCTGAGCTCTCGTGGTGGCTGTAGCTCAGTTGGTAGAGTCCCAGATTGTGATTCTGGTTGTCGTGGGTTCGAGCCCCATCAGTCACCCCAAAAACTGCTAGTAAAAACAAGGACCTTCGGGTCCTTGTTTCGTTTCAGGGGCACGCCAGGGGCGAAGCGGGAATCGCCGACTGTTGTCCTGGTGCTTTGGCGGCCTGATCGGACTTCCAGTCTTCGCCGGGTCTTTGCTGCCTCGGTGCAGATCGACTCACTCAAGCATCGCCGGCAGGCACTGCTTCAAGACGTCATGCGGGACGCAGTCGCCTTTGATTGCTGCCATCACATGTGTCGCGTCGAGGAGATGATCCTCTGTCCTGAGTCGAGCAGGCTGCGGGCAGGATCTGTCTTGACAACGCGATCTCTGACAGCCATGCTCTGCTTGTGGGATAATTTTAAAGTGATATCACGTTAAGATTATTGTGGCGGGAAGATCCAAGAAATCGTCGTCGGCGTCCGAACCTGCTGTGCCGACACCCTCGGAGAAGTGGGAAGTCATCTTTCACGATGAGTTCCTGCCGGAGTTCCGTGCCTTCGACTTGGACGTGCGCCGCGAACTGGCTGCAGCTGCCAAGGCCATCGAGCTGGCAGGGCCGAAGACAGGACGGCCTCATGTCGACACGCTCAATGGCTCGAAGCACGACAACATGAAGGAGTTGCGCTTCAAAGCCCACAACGGCTCGGAGATCTGGCGGGCGGCCTTCGCCTTCGATCCCCAGCGAAAGGCCTATGTGCTGGTGGCTGGCGACAAGCAGGGGCAGGACGAGGCAGCGTTTTACAAGACCCTGATCAAGACGGCCGACAAGCGGTTCGACGCCCACCTGAAGAAGCTCGCCAAAGCGAAGAAGGAATCACCATGAGCACCACACTGCAAAGCATCATCGAAGAGTTCTCCGCTGAGGATCAGAAACTCATCCAGAGCAAGGCGAGCGTCCTGGCCGAGGAGATGGTTCGCCACGCGGACTCGCTGGCCGAGGTCCGCTCGGCATTGGTCAAGACCCAGGACGAAGTGGCGCGGGTGCTCAATGTCAAACAAAACGCCGTGGCTCAGCTGGAGAAGCGTTCGGACCTGCTGCTCTCGACGCTGCGCAAGTACGTGGAAGCCATGGGCGGAGAACTGGCCGTGGCCGTCAGAACGGGGGCGGGCACCGTGATCATGCTTGATAGCCTGAGCTCCCTCGCCAAGCCATCGGCGCCGCATCGTGCGCGTGCGTCCGGCGTGGCTCGCAAGTCGGCGGCTCGTCCTGCCAGCAAATCCAAGCTCAAGGTCAAGCAAGCAGGAACTGCGGTTGCCTGACGATTGGAGGCGCTGCTCACTCGCATTCACCAGCACATTGCCGCAATGTGAGTTCAGCGCAGCTTCATCTGGCCGGCGTCAACTGACGCCGCCGATCATGGCAATCCCCGGCGTTTCCAGCGCGAGGAACTGCTCGAGCTTCTGGTCTTCGAGGGCGCTGTGGCCGTCGTTGATCCAGCGTGTGTAGGTGTGGACGAGCATGTCAACGGTGTGGCCCATCTGCTGCGCCGCGTAACCCAGGCGCTGGCCTGGCCATCAGTCGCATGGTTGCGTTGGTGTGGCGGCATTGATAGGGCTTGCGGTAGCGGATGCCGAGGCGCTTGATGGTGGGCGTCCAGTACGAGCGGCGGAAGGGGCGCTCGTCTACCCAGGGGCCACCGTCATTGCGCGGGTCGTTCCACACGTGTTCTCCACGCAGGTACCTGTGGGCACTGCACCGGCTGAGCCGCCGCGTGAAGCCCCTGTAGCGATGGGCGCCGGGGCACGTGCTGCTGGCTGGTATCGTCGCCTTGGTCCTGGTGTCGCTGGCACTGTCGGTCTACGTCACGCCGCGCAAGCCGACGCCCGCGTTCTATCTGCTCCCGTTCCGCGCATGGGAAATGGCGGCCGGCGGCCTGCTCGTGGCGCTGGAGCCGCAGCTGAGGGAGCACCTGCGCGGCATGCGGGCATGGCTCTATCTCGCCGCCGGCGTTCTACTGGCAGGCGCCATGGTGGCGGGCTCCTACGGGCACTGGGAAACCGAATGGCCTGGCGCTCTGGCGCTCTGGCGCTGTGGCCTGTCCTGGCCGCGCTGCTGTTCCTCGCTGCGCGCAACGATGCGGCGACGCAGGAACCCCGGTAGCTGAACACGCCGGCGATCCAGGCGCTCGGGCTGTGGTCCTACTCCGTCTACCTGTGGCACTGGCCACTCGCCATCGGGTTGAATTTCCTGGACCTTCCAGAAGACGACGTGTGGCCCGCCAAGCTTGGCGCCATCGCCCTGTCCGTGGTTCTTGGACTGGCATCGTTCCTGCTGATCGAGAAGCGGTTTGGACTGCGCCGCAAGACTTGGAAGGCCCTGCTTCAGCCCGCTACCGTCGGTGCATTCATCGGCCTGGCATGCGTGGTCAGGGTTGCGCGCGCGGTATGTTCCAGCGCGGTTGCATGTTCGATGGCGACCGCGCGTGGGGTTTCATCAAATCTTTGGAGTCCGTTTCTCCCCAAGGGTCAGGCTTTTTTTTGGCGCACCCCAGGGGGCTGGGCCGCCCAACTGCGCATCTACTGCAATAGTCAGCGCTGACTTGCCCTTGCGGGGGCGGACAGATGTGCTAGTGTGCGCCGTCGCGTCGCCTGTCCTGCGGTCCACCGTCCGCAGGCCGTGCCGCCACATGGGAGAACGAGCTTGAGCAGCAGTGGGAATCCGGCGGGCGAACATGCCATCGAAGGCGCGTTGGCAGCGGACCACTTTTACCTCGACGATGGCGCCGAGGCGCCGGGCCTGCAGGACATGCCGGCCGATCTCGTGGCGGTGTTCGACCACCTGCCCGTCATGGTCTGCTGCGTGGACTTCGACGCCCAGGCGCCGGTGCTGTACTGGAACCGCGAGTGCGAGCGCTGCTCGGGCTACAGCGCCGCCGAGATCGTCGGCAACCCCGGCGCCTTGCAACTGCTCTATCCCGAGCCCCTGTACCTGGCCCGCAAGACCGCCGACATCCTGGCCCAGGGCCCGCACTTCCGCGAGCTTGAATGGACGCTGACCAGCAAGGCCAACGGCAAGCGGCGCATCGCCTGGTCCTCGGTCGAGGGCCTGGCCGCCCAAGGTGGAAAGTGCTGGTGCCTGGGCCTGGACATCACGGCGCATTCGGAGTCGCACCGGCTGCTGCGCGAGCGCGACAAGCTGCTGACCTCGGTGTTCCGCCACCTGCCGGACATGGTCTACCTCAAGGACGGCGACGGCCGCTGGCTGCTGGCCAACCCGACAGCCCGCGCCGTGCTGGGCCTGGCCGAGCAGGAGGGCCGCAGTTCGAGCAGCCTGGAGGTGGTGGAGCCCAGCCGTCCCGCCGCCATCGACCTGGACCACAGTGCGCTCACGGAAGAGGTGACCTGGCAGTCCGGCCGCCTCTCGCACGTGCAGGAGGCCAGCGACGACGGCCACGGCAACCTGCGCTACTACGACGTGATCCGCGTGCCGACCTTCGGCCGGCGCGGCCAGCGCCTGCACCTGCTCGTGGTGCGGCGCGACGTGACCGACCAGCGCGTCGCGGCGACCAAGCTGGAATTGGCCGGCCGCGTGCTGGAGCAGAGCACCGACGGCATCATCATCACCGACGCGGACAACCGCATCATCATGGTGAACGCGGCCTTCGCCGAGATCACCGGCTACCAGGCCGAGGAGGCGCTGGGCCGCGACCCCAAGTTCCTGGCCTCCGGCCAGCACGACAAGGCCTTCTACGCGCAGATGTGGACCGTGCTGGCCGGCCAGGGCCGCTGGAGCGGCGAGATCTGGAACCGGCGCCGCAACGGCGAGGTGTACCCGCAGTGGCTGAGCCTGTCGGCGCTGCGCCAGCGCAGCACGGATGAGATCACGCACTACGTGGCGGCCTTCTCCGACCTGAGCTCGCGCAAGGCCGCGGAAGAGAAGATCGCCTACCTGGCGAGCAAGGATGTGATCACGGGCCTGCCCAACCGCGCCCAGGCCACCTTGCAGGCCAGCCTTGCGCTCAAGCATGCCGAACTCGGCAACGACCGCGTGGCCCTGATCGTCATCGATGTCGACAACTTCAAGAACCTCAACGACTCGCTGGGCCACAGCGTGGGTGACCAGCTGCTGCGCGAGATCGGCGCGCGCCTGCTGCGGCCAGGCGCGCGAGCGCACCATGGTCGGCCGCCTGAGCGGCGACGAGTTCATGGTGCTGCTCTCCGGCGTGCACAGCACGACCGAGGCCGCCCATGCCGTGCGCGCGCTGATGGACCTGCTGGGCCAGCCCGTGGTGCTGGGCGATCTGCCGGTGAACGTCTCGGTTTCGGCCGGCATCGCCATGTTCCCGAGCGACGGCACCGACTTCGACACGCTGTTCGGCCGGGCCGACGCCGCCATGTTCGCCGCCAAGCGCAAGGGGCGTGCGGCCTACCAGTTCGCCAGCGCGCTCATGAACGAGGCCGCCATCGACCGGCTGCAGATCGAGACTTCGCTGCGCCGCGCGATCGAGAACCAGGCGCTGCGCCTGGAGTACCAGCCGCTGGTGCACCTGGCCAGCGGCCGCATCGTCGGTGCCGAGGCGCTGTGCCGCTGGGACGATCCCGAGCGTGGCGCCGTGCCGCCCGGCCTGTTCATCCCGATCGCCGAGGACTGCGGCCTGATCGAGGCGCTGGGCGGCTGGGTGCTCAAGACCGCGGCGCTGCAGTTGCGCGCATGGCACGACGCAGGCCACACCGAACTCATGATGGCCGTGAACCTGTCGGCGCGGCAGTTCCAGCGCGGGGTCGTGCTGCAGCAGGTGGAGGAGGCGCTCGTGGCCTCGGGCATCGCGCCGGACCGGCTCGAGCTGGAGCTGACCGAGACGGTGCTGCTGCACGACGGCGATGCGGTCATGGCCACGCTGCGCCGCCTCAAGGCGCTCGGCACCAAGCTTTCGATGGACGATTTCGGCACCGGCTATTCCAGCCTGGCCTACCTGCGCCGCTTCAAGTTCGACAAGATCAAGATCGACCGCTCCTTCGTCTGCGACCTGATCGACGACCCGGACAACGCCGCCATCGTGCGCGGCATCATCTCGCTGGCGCAGAGCCTGGGTTTGTCGGTGCTGGCCGAGGGCGTGGAGACCGAGGCCACCGCCCAGCGCCTGCGGCACCTGCAGTGCACCTTCGCGCAGGGCTATCTGTTCGACCGGCCGCTGCGGCCGGAGGACTTCAGCGCGCGGCTCGGCATGCCCTGAACCGCCGGTTGGGGTGGCGGCGAGCGCCGGGCGGCCGCGCGGCGTCAGGCGCCGGGGTTCACGAGCACCAGCTTGCCCTTGACGCCGCGCGAACCCATGTGGGCGTAGGCGGCCTTGAGTTCGGACATGGGCATGGTGCTGTCGATCACGGGCTTGATCTTGCCCTCGGCGTACCACTGCGCCAGTTCGGCCAGTGCCGCCGCGCTGGCCTTGGGCTCGGCGCGCGCGAAGCCGCCCCAGAACACGCCGACGATGGACGCGCCCTTGAGCAGCGGCAGGTTCAGCGGCAGCGAGGGGATCGGGCCCGAGGCGAAGCCCATCACCAGGTAGCGGCCGCGCCAGGCGATCGAGCGGAAGGCCGGCTCGGCGAACTCGCCACCCACCGGGTCGTAGATCACGTCGGGGCCCTTGCCGTCGGTGAGCTTCTTGATGTCCTCGCGCAGGCTGCCCGGAGGCCTTGTGCGCGCTGTAGTTGATGGTCGCGTCCGCGCCCAGGGTGCGGCACAGCGCGCATTTCTCGTCGCTGGATGCAGCGGCGACCACGCGCGCGCCCATGGCCTTGGCGATCTGGATCGCCGAAGTGCCCACGCCGCCGGCCGCGCCCAGCACCAGCACCGTCTCGCCCGGCCTTGAGCTGCGCGCGGTCGACCAGCGCATGGTGCGAGGTGGCGTAGATCATGATGAAGGCCGCCGCATCCACGTGCGGGAAGCCGGCCGGCAGCGGCATGCAGGTGGCGGCCTGCGCCAGTGCATGCGTGCCGAAGCCGCCGGTGCCGGGCAGGCAGGCGACGTTCTGGCCGACCGCCAGGTTGCGCACGCCTTCGCCCACCGCCTCGACCACGCCCGCGAACTCCGAGCCCGGCACGAAGGGCAGCTCGGGCTTCATCTGGTACTTGTTCTGCACGATCAGCAGGTCGGGGAAATTCAGGCTGGCCGCGTGGATGCGGATCAGCACCTCGCCGGGGCCGGGCTGCGGCGTCGGCAGTTCCTTCCAGACCAATGCGTCGACGCCCACCGGGTTCTCGCACAACCATGCGTGCATCTCGTGTCTCCTTGGGTTCAGTGTCTGACGGTGGAGCGCATGATAGGCGGGCGCCGTGCGGCCGGGCGGTGCTTGCCTCGCTCGCGACGCCCGTGGCGCCGGGCATGCGCCTACAATGCCGCGCGATTCCGTGCGATGCCCATGAAGATCCTGATCTGCAACGACGACGGCTACCAGGCGCCCGGCGTCGCGGCGCTGTACGAGGCGTTGAAGGACGTCGCCGAGGTCGAGGTCATCGCCCCGGAACAGAACAACAGCGCCAAGTCCAATGCCTTGACGCTGAACGCGCCGCTCTACGTGCACCAGGGCGCCAACGGCTTTCGCTACGTCAACGGCACGCCGGCCGACTGCATGCACATCGCGCTGACCGGGCTGCTCGGCTACCGGCCCGACCTGGTGGTCTCCGGCATCAACAACGGTGCCAACATGGGCGACGACACCATCTATTCGGGCACCGTCGGCGCGGCCATGGAGGCCTACCTGTTCGGCGTGCCGGCCGTCGCGTTCTCGCAGACCGAGAAGGGCTGGCAGCACCTGGACGCCGCCGGCGCCACGGCGCGCGCGCTGGTGCAGCAACTCATGCAGCAGCATGCCGTGGGCGACGCGCCCTGGCTGCTCAACGTGAACATCCCGAACCTGCCGCTGGACCAGCTCAAGCCGGCCAAGGTCTGCCGCCTCGGCCGCCGCCATGCGGCCGAGCGCGTGATCACCATGGACAGCCCGCGCGGCGAGACCATGTACTGGATCGGCGGCGCCGGCGCGGCCAAGGACGGCGCCGACGGCACGGACTTCCACGCCACGGCCGCAGGGCCATGTGTCGATCACGCCCTTGCAGGTGGACCTCACGGACCATCCGCGGCTGGCGCACTGGACGGACCTGCTCGGCGGCGTGTCGGGCGGGTCGCGCTCCGGCTGCGTGATGGGCACGCGTCCGAGCTTTCCCGGCGCGTCTGAACAACGGCCCGGCGCCCGCCGGCCGCGCCGACGCGGCCGCGTGCCGCGGTGGCGCCGGCGGCGGCGCCCGTGTCGGCCCGGGCCGATTTCAGCGCCATGCGCCAGCGCATGGTGCGGCGCCTGGCGGCGGGTGGCATGCAGTCGGCCGCCGTGCTGGCCGCCATGGGCACGGTCGAGCGCGACCGCTTCATCGACAGTGCGCTCGTGGCCCAGGCCTATGAAGACACCAGCCTGCCGATCGGCCTGAACCAGACCATCTCCAAGCCCAACGTGGTGGCGCGCATGTGCGAACTGCTGCTGGGCGCCGAGCTCGCGCGCGAGGGCAAGCCGGGCCGCGTGCTCGAGATCGGCACGGGCTGCGGCTACCAGGCGGCCGTGCTGTCGCTGCTGGCGCGCGAGGTCTACAGCATCGAGCGCCTGCGCGGCCTGCACGAGAAGGCGCGCGAGAACCTGCGCCCGTTCCGTCTGCCCAACGTGCACCTGCTGTTCGGCGACGGCATGGCCGGCTACGCCAAGGGCGCGCCTTACGCCGCCATCATCGCCGCGGCCGGTGGCGAGGCCGTGCCGCAGGCCTGGCTGGACCAGCTGGCCGTCGGCGGACGCCTGGTCGCGCCGGTGGCCGGGCAGGGCGGCCAGCAGGCCTTGGTGGTGATCGACCGTACGGCCCAGGGGTTGCGCCAGCAGCTGCTCGAGGCCGTGCATTTCGTGCCTTTAAAATCCGGCGTTGCTTAAACGGAGTGCGTACATGGTGTTGGGCGTAGGGCGGCGATGGCACGGGGTGGTGGCGCTGATGGTGGCGTTGGCCCTGGGTGCGTGCGCGAGCCGCAATGTGCCGGTGCGGGGTGCACCGGTGGAGAACCGCGGCACCAGCGCAGGCGAGCAGATCGCTTCGGTGCCGGCAGAGACGCCGGCCAAACCGGTGGACCCGAATGCCGGCAAGCCCGGCTACTACACGGTCAAGCCCGGTGACACGCTGATCCGCATCGGCCTGGACACGGGGCAGAACTGGCGCGACATCGTGCGCTGGAACAACATCGAGAACCCGAACCTGATCGAGGTCGGCCAGGTCTTCCGCGTGGTGCCGCCGGGCGCCCATGTGGCGGAGAGCGGCGTGGTCACGCGGCCGGTGGCGCCGTCCAGCAGCGCCCAGGCGACGCCGCTGGGCCCGGCCGCTTCGGCCAGCGCGCCGCGGCCAGCCGCGAGCGCGGCCGCCGCACCGGCGGCCGAGCCTGCGCCGGCGCCCGCGCCGGCGCCAGCCGTGGCGGCAACGGGCGGCAGCGAAGACATGGCCTTCATCTGGCCGGCGTCGGGCAGCCTGATCGGCAGCTTCGACGAGGCCAAGAACAAAGGCGTGGACCTGGCTGGCAAGGCCGGCGATGCCGTGCTGGCCGCGGCCGACGGCAAGGTGGTCTATGCCGGTGCCGGCCTGCGCGGCTACGGCAACCTGATCATCCTCAAGCACAACAACACCTACCTCACCGCCTACGCGCACAACCAGTCGCTGCTGGTCAAGGAAGACCAGACCGTGCGCAAGGGCCAGAAGGTGGCCGAGATGGGCAACAGCGACGCCGACCGCGTCAAGCTGCACTTCGAGATCCGGCGCCAGGGGCGGCCGGTCGACCCGCTCAAATACCTGCCGCCGCGCACGGCGCCGTGACATGAAGAAGCACAACGCATCCAGCCCAGCCCCCGAGCCGGATGCGTTGAAGGCGCCTTCTTCCGATCCGCAGGCGCAGCCGTCCAGCGAACGGGCGGCCTTGCTGGAGGATGTGCCGCTCGACGGCGAATCCAGCGACATCCTGACCATGTACCTGCGCGACGTGCGGCGCACCGCGCTGTTCACGCCGCAGGAGGAGTTCGACACCGCCACGCGCGCGCGGGCCGGCGATTTCGATGCCCGCCAGGCCATGATCGAGCACAACCTGCGGCTCGTCGTCAGCATCGCCAAGAACTACCTGGGCCGCGGCGTGCCCATGAGCGATCTGATCGAGGAGGGCAACCTCGGCCTGATGCACGCCATCGACAAGTTCGAGCCCGAGCGCGGCTTCCGCTTCTCGACCTACGCGACCTGGTGGATCCGCCAATCGGTCGAGCGCGCCGTCATGAACCAGGGCCGCGTGATCCGCCTGCCCGTGCACGTGGTGCGCGAACTGCAGCAGGTGCTGCGGGCGCGGCGCACGCTGGAGAACGATTCGGCCTTCCAGGCGCTGCGTCCCGATGGCGTTCGCGTGGACGACGTGGCCTCGCTGCTGGGCCGTGACGTGCAGGAGGTCGCCGACCTGCTGGCGCTGGCCGAGACGCCGCGCTCGCTCGACGCCTCGCTGGACCGCTCCGACGAAAGCGGCACCCTGGCCGACACCTTGACCGACGACCAGGCGCTCGACCCCTCCAGCATCACGCACTCGCGCGAGGTCGAGGAACTGCTGGAGACCTGGATCGGCGCGCTGTCCGCGCGCGAACGCGAGGTGCTGGACGGCCGCTTCGGCCTGCACGACCGCGAGCCGGAAACCCTGGACACCCTGAGCGAGCGCCTGAGCCTCACGCGCGAGCGCGTGCGCCAGATCCAGAACGAGGCGCTGCGCAAGCTCAAGCAGCACCTCGGGCGCAACGGCGTCGACCGCGACGCGCTGCTGTAGCCGCGGCCGGGCCGCCTGGGGTGGCCTGAGACAATCGGGCCATGTCCGACGTTTCCCCCCATGATTTGGCTGCCCCTCACGACACCGTAAACGATGCAAGCCCGCCGCCGCCCTGGCTGGAGGTGCATGCGGTCGACCTCGAAGCGCAGGGCGTGGCGCGGCGCCCGGACGGCAAGGTCGTGTTCATCGAAGGGCGCGCTTGCCGACCGAGCGCGTGCTGGCCAACGTGCACCGCAAGAAAAGCCATTTCGAACATGCGAGCGCTGACGGCGGTGCTGCGCGAATCCGCGCAGCGCGTGCAGCCGGCCTGCCCGCATTTCGGCCTGCACGCAGGCGCCTGCGGCGGCTGCAAGATGCAGCACCTGCATGTGGCGGCCCAGGTCGCCGTCAAGCAGCGCGTGCTGGAAGACAACCTCTGGCACCTGGGACGCCTGCGGCCCGAGCGCGTGCTGCGTCCGATCGAGGGCCCGGCCTGGGGCTACCGCGACCGCGGCCGCCTGTCGGTGCGCTACGTGCGCAAGAAGGGCGAGGTGCTGGTGGGCTTCCACGAGCGCAAGAGCCGCTACGTGGCCGACATGCGCGAATGCCGCGTGCTGCCGCCCCATGTCAGCGCGCTGCTGCTGCCCTTGCGCGCCTTGGTCGGTGCCATGGACGCGCGCGAGACGCTGCCGCAGATCGAGCTGGCCGTGGGCGCCGACGTGACCGCGCTGGTGCTGCGCCACATGGAGCCGCTCAGCGCGGGCGACATCGCGCAGCTGCGCGCCTTCGCCCATGCCCACGGCGTGCAGTGGTGGCTGCAGCCCAAGGGCCCCGACACCGTGCACCTGCTGGACGAGGGCGGGCCGCAGCTGAGCTACCGCCTGCCCGAGTACGGCATCGAGATGCCCTACCGGCCGACCGACTTCACGCAGGTCAACGCGCACATCAACCGCGTGCTCGTGCACCGCGCGCTGGGCCTGCTGCAGGTGCAGCGCGACGAGCGCGTGATCGACTGGTTCTGCGGCCTGGGCAACTTCAGCCTGCCGCTGGCCACGCGGGCGCGCGAGGTGCTGGGCATCGAGGGCAGCGAGGCCCTGGTGGCCCGTTCCCGCGACAACTACCGGCGCAACGCGGCCATGCGCGGCAGCCATGGCCCGCTGGCGCCGACCCGCTTCGCCGCGCGCAACCTGTTCGAGATGACGCCCGAGCAACTGGTGGCCGACGGCACGGCGCAGAAGTGGCTGGTCGATCCGCCGCGCGAAGGCGCGCATGCGCTGGTCCAGGCCCTGGCGCAGCTGCGCCAGGAGGGGCCCGAGCGTGCCGACTGGCAGCCGCCCCGGCGCATCGTCTACGTGAGCTGCAACCCCGCCACGCTGGCGCGCGACGCGGGCATCCTGGTCAACGAGGGGGGCTACCGGTGCGTGGCCGCCGGCGCGGTGAACATGTTCCCGCACACCGCGCACGTGGAAAGCATCGCGCAGTTCGAGCTGGTGCCGCGCTAGGGCGAGCGTCAGGAGCCGCGCGCGCCGCGGCGTTCGGTCTTGCCCTCGGGCGGGCTGCTGGCCACCGACTTTTCGGTGGCCTCGGCCTTGGGCGCGGGGATCACGGCTTGCACGCCCTCGATCTTGTTCTCGCGCATGTACTGGTCCATCTCGCGCCAGCCGGCGAAGATGGCCGCGCGCGGCGCCTTGGGGTTGAGCGTGTAGCAGTCTTCCAGCGCGCGCTGGGCGTGGCGGCAGCCGCCCCCCGTGGCCTTGGCGTCGGCCTCGCGCGCGAGCACCTTGGGGTCGGGGTAGATGCCCGGGATTTCACAGCCCGCCAGCAGCGAGGCAACGCTCAGGATGGCGAAAAGACGTGCAGACATGGGCGGCCTCGGACAGGGGATGCGTTCATTATCGGCACGGATACCCGTGACGTTGAGTGAAAAATGCGCGCAAATGGAAAAGGCCCCGAAGGGCCTTTCGTGAGAGGTGGAGCGGTTGCTCAGTCGCGCTCGCCGCCCATGATGCCCAGCAGGGCCAGCAGGCTCTGGAACACGTCGAACAGGTCCAGGTACAGGGCCAGCGTGGCGCTGATGTAGTTGGTCTCGCCGCCGTCCATGATGCGCTTGAGGTCGTACAGCATGAACGCGCTGAAGATGCCGATCGCGGCCACCGACAGGGCCATCATGCCGGCCGTGGAGCCCACGAACACGTTCACGATGCCGCCCACCAGCAGCACGATGGCGCCGACGAACAGCCACTTGCCCATGGCAGACAGGTCGCGCTTGATGACCGTGGCCAGGCTGGCCATGGCCAGGAACACGCCGGCGGTGCCGCCGAAGGCCGTCATGACGAGTTCGGAGCCGTTCGCAGAAGCCCAGCACCATGCGGCGATCAGGCGCGACAGCATCAGGCCCATGAAGAAGGTGAAGCCCAGCAGCACCGGAACGCCCGCGGCCGAGTTCTTGGTCTTCTCGATCGCGAACATGAAGCCGAAGGCACCGCCCAGGAACACGATCAGGCCCAGGCCGCCGGTCAGCGCGGCCGTGATGCCGGTCGCACGCCGACCCAGGCGCCGAGCACCGTGGGGAGCAGGCTGAGCGCCAGCAGCCAGTAGGTATTGCGCAGCACCTTGTTGCGCTGCGCCTGCGAAATTCAAAACCGCCGTAACCGGCGTCGTAGGTGCGGACTTGGTTGGTCATGGTCTGTGAACTCTCCTCGTGGCCTGGATCGGCGCGATCGCTGAAATTCTAGGTGGATTCGAGAGGCGGCCTGCAATACCAAAGCGTCCGGTCCCTTATTGCTTCGACGGGAATTTTTCGATGGCCGGGGGCCGGCCAGGAGGTCGGTTTTGTTTATGCTCGCTGCTTTCCTTTGCGAAGAGCACCATGAAGACCAAGTCCTTACTCGAACTGTCCGACCTCAAGGCCATCGCCGCCGCCGCCGAAGCCGAGGCGCTGAAGAACAACTGGGCCGTGACCATCGCCATCGTCGACGACGGCGGCCACCTGCTGTGGCTGCAGCGCCTGGACGGCGCGCCGCGCCGTGTCGGCCCACATCGCCCCGGCCAAGGCCAACACGGCCGCGCTGGGCCGCCGCGAGAGCAAGGTCTACGAGGACATCGTCAACGGCGGCCGCACGGCCTTCCTGAGCGCGCCCGACCTCGAGGGCCTGCTGGAAGGCGGCGTGCCCATCCTGAAGGACGGCAACTGCATCGGCGCCGTGGGCGTGAGCGGCGTCAAGTCGACCGAAGACGCGCAGATCGCCCGCGCGGGCATCGCCGCCATCGGCCTGTGATTGCTACGGTTTGAATAGCTGCTCGCGCTTGCTCAGCAAGCGCTGAGGCTGTTTGACCATGAAAAAACCGGCCTTGAAGGCCGGTTTTTTTGTGGTGGCGCGGGGAAAAAAAGCGTGGCTACGCGGGAAAACCGTTGGCTGGCAAAAACGACCCTTGTGGACCCGTTGCGGACATCTTGGAGTCGCCCCACGATGAAACCCGTTATTTGGTCAGAATCAGCTTGCCGAGCTTGGTGGCCTGCAGGCGGTACAGCGAGCCGTTGTGGCTGATCGCCACGGCCTTCTGGCCTTGCAGCAGGGCGCTGGCTGTCGACTGCAAAGCGCCGTCTCTGCGCGCTCGGCCTGCGATGCCGGTTTGTCGGCGGGAGCGGAGCGCAGGAAGGCGAGCGGCGTTCAAGGTCAAAGTGGCTTGCATGAGGATTTTCCTGTTGCGTTGCGGTTCGTGCAGCTAATGATAACGATTCGCAATTGCATGTCAAGCGGTTGAAGTGTTTCTTTTTGCGCCGCTCGCCGTAGGCGCTCAGGGCGCGGGATCGGTGATGAAGCCGATCTTGCGCACGCCCGCCTGCTGGGCCGCCGCCATGGCCTGCGCCACGCGCTCGTAGCGCACGTCCTTGTCGCCGCGGATGTGCAGGTCGGGCTGCGGCTCCTTGCGCGGCCGCGGCTTGCAGCAGCGGTTGCCAGTTCGCGCGTCGTTGATCGGCTCCTCGTTCCAGTAGTACTTGCCGTTGGCGTCCACGCGACAGGCGCACGGTTTCGGGCTTGACTCCTCGCGGCTGGTTGGCTGGCGCGCGGCAGATCGATGTTGACCGCGTGCTTCATCACCGGCACGGTGATGATGAAGATGATGAGCAGCACCAGCATGACGTCCACCAGGGGCGTCATGTTGATCTCGTTCATCACCTCGTCGGCGTCGTCTTGCGTTCCGAAGGCCATGGTCAGCGCGTCGCTTTCTTCATGGGCCACGATGCCTTGGCGGCTCGCGTCGGCCGCCGTCGCCACGCGGGCGCCGGTCACGAAGTAGGCGTGCAGGTCGTGCGCGAAGCTGTTGAGCTGGTCAGACACGGACTTGTTGCCGCGCACCAGCGCGTTGTAGCCCAGCACGGCGGGGATCGCGACGGCCAGGCCCAGCGCCGTCATGATCAGCGCCTCGCCGATGGGGCCGGCGACCTTGTCGATGGTGGCCTGGCCCGGCCGCGCCGATGCCCATCAGCGCGTGGTAGATGCCCCAGACGGTGCCGAACAGGCCGATGAAGGGCGCGGTGGAGCCCACCGAGGCCAGGATCGCCAGGCCCGACTGCATGCGCGCCGTGGTCTCGTCGATGCTGTTGCGCAGCGCAGCGCGTGACCCAGTCGCTCACGTCCAGCGTGTCGTGCAGGTGGGCCTTGGTGTTGCGGTGGTGGGCCACGGCCTCGCGGCCTTCCTCGGCCAGGTGGCGGAAGGGGTTGGTCGTGGTCGCTGGCCCAGCTTGGCCAGGCCGGTCGGCGAAGTCCTCGCTGTGCCAGAAGGCGTCGGCGCGGCGCTGGCCATGCTTCTTGTAGCGGCACGATGTCCAGCGCCTTGATGAGGATGACGATCCACGAGGCCAGCGACATGACCAGCAGCATGACAGCCACGCCCTTGGTGACGATGTCGCCTTGATGCCAGACGTTGGCGAGGCCGAATTGCGAATTCCATGACGTTACTCCATGAAGAGAAAGAAAAAAAAGTTATTCGAGGACGAAGTTGACCGGGGCCTCGTACCACATGGCCTGGATCACGCCGTTGACCTTGCCCGGCACGTAACGGCACTTCATGACGTATTCCATGGCCGAGCGGTCCAGCCGCTCGAAGCCGCTGGAGCGCTTGATCTCGGCGCGCTCCGGCTGGCCATTGGTGCCGATCAATACGCGCACCAGCACCTTGCCCTGTTCGCCCAGGCGCCGGCTGATGGCCGGGTAGACCGGGCTTGGGGTTCTGCAGGTAGCTGGCGTCGCTGGACGGCAACTGGATCTTGGGCGGCGCCGGCGGTGCGGGCGGCGGCGGCTCGGGCGCCGGCGCGACGGGTTGCTCGATCGGTGGCAGCGGAGCCGGCGGCGCGATCACGCCCGGTGGGGGCGGCCGGGGCCGGCGTGGGGTCCTGGATCGCCTGGGGCTGCGGTGGAGGCGGCAACGTCGGCGCCTTGGGCTTGACCACCGGCTTTTGCACCTGGGGCGGCGTCGGCGGGGCTGGCGGCGGCGGAGGGGGCGGTGTGGGCTTGGGCGGCTCGATGAACTGCGACAGGATCTCGACCGGCACGATCACCTCGACGGCGCGGACCAGCAGGCCGCTTTGCAGCGCCCACAGGGCTGCGGCGTGGAAGGCGATCACGCTGCCGACGATGACCGTGTTGCGGCTCAGGCCACTGCGTTCGGGGTAAGTGCTGGAAGCCATCGTGAAAAAGACAAATGCCGAAGCAGGCGCCAAAGCGGCGCCTGGTGGAAGAACGCGCGGAGCGGAGTGTGGCGGCCCGGGCCTATCTGCGAAAGATCCACCAAGCCGAACCGACGACCAGGATCAGGCTGCCGCCGAGAGAGAACAGTTCCATGCAACGCCTTCCGTGATGCTGCTGGCGAGCTCGGGTACCGGCGCGTCGAGACCGCGGTCGTCGGGCTCGATGGCGCTGTGCAAGGCCGCGACCGGGTGCATGCGGCTGCACTGGTCGACGACTTCGCGGGCGCACCCCTCACAGCGGCCGCATTGCGTGGCCACGCCGAGTTCGAGCTGGATGTCGTCGAAGCTCAGACCGGCCCGCACATGGCGGACGATTTCGCGGTCGGAGATCCGGTTGCACACACAGACGATCATGGCGGTGAAGGCGGGT
Organism: Pseudorhodoferax sp.; assembly: GCA_049840715.1. Lineage (GTDB taxonomy): Bacteria > Pseudomonadota > Gammaproteobacteria > Burkholderiales > Burkholderiaceae_C > Pseudorhodoferax. The sequence continues at coordinate 163,202 of JASGJO010000024.1, read as the reverse complement.
TGGTGGCTGGCTGGTGAGTGGTGTCCATGATTATAAATACGAATTCATCGCATTTGTGAAACTTATTGACGCGAAGGCGACTGCGGCGTAGGGATTTCGGTGCGCTACAAGGTGGCGCGCCAGAGCATTCGCGGGCTGCAATCGGCCAGGTCGGCGCAGCCGCACAAGGCCATGGCGATCTCCAGTTCGTCGCGCAACAGGCGCAGCACATGGGCCACGCCGACGGCGCCGGCGTTGGCCAGGCCCCAGACCACTGGCCGTCCGACCAGTACGGCACGCGCGCCCAGCGCCATGGCCTTGAGCACGTCGGTGCCGCGGCGGATGCCGCCGTCCAGCAGCACGGGCAGGGTGGTGCCGACGGCATCGACGATGGGCGGCAGCAGCGCCGCCGTGGGCGGCACCGTGTCCAGCGTGCGGCCGCCGTGGTTGGAGACGATGAGCCCGGCCACCTGCAGTGCAGCGGCCTGGCGTGCATCCTCGGCATGCGTGACGCCCTTGAGCAGCACGGGCAGCCGGCTGATGGATTGCAGCCACTGCACGTCGTCCCAGGTCGGGGCGTGCCGGAGCAGGGCGTCGAACAACGCGCTCTGGCCCGGTGCCAGGGTGACGGGCGGTGCCGGCGCTTGTGCCGCGAGGTGCACGGCCGCGGCGTGGGGCGGCACCTGGAACCCGGCCCGGCGCTCGCGGTCGCGCGCGCCGCTGGTGGGCGCGTCCACCGTCAGCACCAGGGCCTCGTAGCCGGCCTGCTCGGCACTTTGCACCAGTTCGCGCACGAAGCCGCGGTCGTGCTGCAGGTACAGCTGGAACCACAGCGGGCCGCGCCCGGGCTGGCGCGCGATGGCCGCGGCAATGGTCTCCAGCGGCGTGCTGGTCTGGGTGCTCAGCACCAGTCCGGCGCCCAGCGCGGCGGCTGCGTGGGCCGTGGCGAGTTCGCCGTCCGCATGCACCATGCGCTGGAACGCCATCGGTGCCACCAGGATGGGGTGGGCCAGCTGGCGGCCCAGCAATTCCACGCGCGTGTGCCCGCCTTGCAGCGGCCGCAGCACGCGGGGGTGCAGTTGCAGCGCGTCCCAGGCCGCGCGGTTGGCGCGCAGCGTGATCTCGTCGCCCGCGCCGCCGCTGAAATAGGCCCAGGCGTTGTCATCCAGCCGCGTGCGGGCGTGGGCCTCGTGGTCGGCCAGCGTGGCCAGCCCGGCGGGCAGGCGGTCGACGGTGGGCATGGGCGGCGGAGTGGCTGGCATGCCGCCAGTATCGCAACGCGGCTGGTTTCAGGTCTCGGCCCAGCGTCGCACCAGGTTGTGGTAGAGCGCGGTCAGGCTCAGCACCTCGTCGCCATCGCCGCTGCGTGCGCGCAGCTGCTGGATGGTCTGGTCGAGCTCGAACAGCATGCGGCGCTCGGCGTCGTCGCGCACCAGGCTCTGCAGCCAGAAGAACGCGCCGATGCGGGCGCCACGCGTGACCGGCTCCACGCGGTGCAGGCTGCTGGACGGGTAGAGGATCAGGTCACCGGCCGGCAGCTTGACCTCGTGCGTGCCATAGGTGTCCGACACGACGAGCTCGCCGCCGTCGTAGTCCTCGGGATCGGTCAGGAACAGCGTGCACGACAGGTCGGTACGCAGGCTCGTGCCGTCCGGCAGGTGGCGCATGGCGCCGTCCACATGCATGCCGTACTGGCCGCCGCCCTCGTAGCGGTTGAACGACGGCGGCTCGAAGCGCCGCGGCAGGGCCGCGGCATGGAACAGCGCCGAACGCGACAGCGCCGCCAGGATCTGCTGGCCCAGCTGGCGCGCCAGCGGCGTGCCGGCGGGCAGCTGCAGGTTGCGCTTGACGGCGGCGCCCTGGGCACCCGCCGTGCTGCGGCCGTCTTCCCAGTCGGCCGCTGCCAGCGCAGCGCGCATGGCCTGCACGGAGCCGGCGTCCAGCACTTCGGGAACATGCAGCAACACGGCGGGATCCGTGCTCAGAACTTCAGCGTGGCCGTCATCACGGCGGAACGCGGCGTGCCGATGGTGGCGCGGTTGCCGGCGTTGTTGATGCGCGCGATGTAGAACTTGTCGGTCAGGTTGAACACGTTGAGCTGCAGCGCGAAGTTCTTGTTGACCTCGTAGCCCAGCATGGCATCCAGCACGGTGTAGCTCGGGATCTCCGGCACGAAGGCCACCGCCGCGGTGTTGGTCGAACGGGCCTGGGTGTCCACGTAGCGCACGCCCCCGCCCACGGTCAGGCCGAACGGCAGCTTGTAGGTGCTCCACAGCGTGGCGGTCAGTTTGGGCGAGTAGCGCACCGCGGCGCCCGTCGTCGTGCCGGTGCGCGAGCCCTCGAGCACCTTGGCGCTGGTGTTGGCCAGGCCGGCGATCAGTTGCCATGCCGGCGTGATCTGGCCGATGGCGCTGAGTTCGATGCCCTGCACCCGTGTCTTGCCGTATTGGTCGACAGTGCCGGTGACAGGATCGGCTGCACCGAGTTCGTTGGTGTTTTCGGTGCGGAACAGTGCAGCGGTCAGTGCCAGGCGCTTGTCGAGGACATCCCACTTGGTGCCCAGTTCGGCGGTGCGGGCTTTTTGCGGGTCCATGTTCGGGTTGTTGCTGTTACCGGCCGTGCTGTTCAGTGCGAAGTCGCTGCCCGGCGGCCGTGCCGAGGTGGCGTAGGCCGCATAGACGCTGCCGTTGGGCGCGGGCTTGTAGACCACGCCGAGCTTGCCGGTGAAGAGGCTGTCGGAGTCCGACAGGCTGGTGGCGGCCGTGGCCGCGCCCGTGGCCGGCAGGCTCAGGTACTCGGTGCGGTAGTGCTCCCAGCGCACGCCGCCGTTGATGTGCCAGGCCGGGCTGAGCTTGATGGTGTCGAACAGGTAGGCGGCGGTGGTCGTCACTTCGCCATTGGTGCTGGCGCCGTTGGGGGTGACCGTCACGAGGGGACGGTTCATGTCCGGCGTGTACAGATTGGCGAAGGCCTGGTAGGCGGTGCCGACCAAGATGCCGTTGCTGGCGTTGATGTTGGCCGCCAGGGTGTCGTTGCGCTGCTTTTCGCGTGCGAACTCCAGCCCGCCGCTGAAGCTGTGGTCCAGCCCGCCGAGCTTGACGTCCGCCGTGATGTTGGTCTGGTTGGCCAGGATCTCGTTGCGCTGGAGCTTGCCCTGGGGCAGCACGCGTACCAACCAGGTGCTCGGATCGGAAAGATTGGGCGCGATGATCGTGTTGGAAAACGGCGCTGTCAGCACCAGATCCTGCTTGGTTCGGCCCCAGCGCGTGATGTTGCGCACCGTCACGCCCGGCGCCAGGTCGTGCTCGATGCGGGCCGTGAACATGTCGGCATCGACGTCGTCGTGGTCGGAGGACCAGCCGTAGAAGTTGCTTTCATCGACCGAGGGAGCTCCCAACCCGCCCAAGGCTGCGGCCGACCAGCCCGGCAGCCGCGTCGTCACGAAACCGCCGTCAGGCCGGTTGCGCCGGTTCATGTGCAGGTAGGAAAAGTAGGTCCGCGTGGACGTTCCCAGGCCCAGCGCCAGCGAGGGCGCGAAGCCCCAGCCCTTGTTCTTGACCTCGTCGCGGTCGACCACGCCGCTGTCCTGCGCCATCAGGTTCAGGCGGAACGCGGCCGAGCCGGATTCGTTGAGCTTGCGATTCAGGTCCAGCGTGCTGCGCTTGTGGCTGCCGCTGCCCAGGCTCACGGTGGCGCTGGCGTCGTTCTCGGCGAAAGGCACCTTGGTCTGCAGGTTGATGTAGCCGTTGGGCGAGCCGCGGCCGATGTCGGTGCCGGCCGGGCCCTTCACGACTTCGACCTGTTCGATGTTGAACATGTCGCGCGTGATGGTGCCCACGTCGCGGATGCCGTCCACGAAGATGCTGCCCTGGGCGTCGAAGCCGCGCAGGTAGACCGCGTCGCCGGTGGCGGTGTTGCCGTTCTCGCCCATCTGCATGGTGATGCCGGGCGTGTTGCGCAGCGCGTCGGTCAGCGTGGTGGCCGCCTGGTCGCGCAGCACTTCCTTCTTGATGACGGTGATGGTCTGCGGCGTGTCCACCAGGGGCTGCGTGAGCTTGGGCGAGGAGGCGCGGTCGGCCTTGTACTCGCTCTCGACGGTGGACTGGACCTGGACTTCGCGCAGGGTGCCGGCGGTGCCGGAGGCGGTCTGGGCGGCGACCGGCAGTGCGGCGATGGCGACCAGGGTCGCGGCCGCGGCGCTGCCCGCACGCGGGTGCTTGCGGCTGATGATGTAGGACATGGATGCTCCGTTGGATCTGCGGGGAATGGGCCTGGCTGGCTGGCGCAGATCGGCCCCGGAGGGCGCAAAGGAGCGGGTGGCGGGCTAGGCGATATGCCGCCGGTCACCGGCGGTACAAGGCGCGCGGATGATATTTATTCTCATTATGTTTGTGAAGTATGACGTTGTGTGACGGCAACGTCGCAGTTCATGACGCGGGCCGGACCCAGCCGCCCCCGAGCGCCTTGTACAGATCCACTGCCGAGGTCAGCCGCGCCAGCCGCTGCTGGGCCAGGCTGTCCTGGGCCGAGAACAGCGTGCGCTGTGCGTCCAGCGTGCTGAGCAGGTCTTCCACGCCTTCGCGGTAGCGCAGCTCGGCCAGGCGCAGCGAGCGCTGGGCCTCGTCGCGGATCGCCAGTTGCGACTGCTCCTGGCTGCGGTTGCGCGCGATGTTCGAAAGGCTGTCCTCCACCTCCTTGAGCGCGCTGTGGATGGAGGCGCGGTAGCTCTCCACCAGCACGCGGCGCTGCGATTCGCTCTGCAGCACCTGGTTGCGCAGCCGACCGCCGTCGAACAGCGTCTGCGCCACCGAGGCCGTGAGCCCTACGCTGAAGCTGGGGTTCGCGAGCGACAGCAATGCGCTGCTGGCCAGCCCGGTCGAGCCCGACAGCTGGATGCTGGGCAGCAAGGCGGCGCGGGCCGCGGCCACGTTGGCGTCGGCCGCCTGCAGGGCCGCCTCGGCGCTGGCCAGGTCCGGGCGGCGCAGCAGCAGGTCGGACGGCAGGCCCGGCGCCACGGCCGGCACGGCCAGCGCGTCCAGCGGCATGCCGGCCACCGTGAAGTCCTGCGGCGCGCGGCCCAGCAGCAGCGCCAGCGCGGCCCGTGTCTGGCGTTCCTGCACCTGCAGCGGCTCGATGGTGGCGCGCTGGCTCAACACCGTGGTGCGCTGGCGCGACAGGTCCAGGGCCGAAGCCGCGCCGTTGTCGTAGCGCGCCTGCACGATGCGGAACACGCGCTCGGCGATGGCCAGGTTCTCCTGCGCGATCGCGTGCCGCACGCGCAGCGCCAGCACCTGGAAGTAGGCGTTGGCGACCGCGCTGCTGACCGACAGGCGCACGGTCTGCAGGTCGTAGCGGCTGCCGGCCAGCGCGGCCTGCGCGCTGTCCACATTGGCGGCCAGCCGGCCCCACAGGTCGATCTCGTAGCTGGCCGACAGCGACACGCCCGACGAGCGCGCGCTGCTGCCGCTGCCGCCCGAAGGATCGGTGTACCGGTCGGCCGTGCTGGCGCCGCCCGAGAGCGAAGGGAACAGCGAGGCGCCGGCATTGCGCACGGCCAGTTCGGCCTGGCGCACGCGTTCGGCCGCGATCGCGAGGTCGGTGCTGCCGGCCAGGGCCTGCTCGACCAGCGCGGCGAGCTCGGGCGCGGCGAAGCTGTTCCACCAGTCGGGCTGCAAGGCATCCAGGCCGGCCGGCGCTTCGGAGAACCGGGTCGGCACGGCGGGCTGCGCGCGCGGCGGTTCGGCCGGCGGCGCGGCGCAGCCGGCGGCCACGAGCGCGAGCAGGGCGGCGAGGGCCGTGCGTCGAAAGTGCGGGAAAGGCATGGGCAGGAAACTCATTCGGAAGACAGGGCCACGACCGGGTCCAGCCGCGCGGCCTTGCGCGCCGGCAGCCAGCCAAACACCAGGCCGGTGGCGAACGCGCAGCCGAAGGCCAGCAGCACGGGCGTGAGCGAGTACTGGATCGGCGTGTCGAAGGCCGCGATGATGGACGCGGTGACGAGCCCGCCGGCCACGCCGATGGCGCCGCCCAGCGCGGAGACCACCACGGCCTCGATTAGGAACTGCTGCAGGATGTTGCGCTCGCGCGCGCCGGTGGCCATGCGGATGCCGATCTCGCGCGTGCGCTCGGTCACCGAGACCAGCATGATGTTCATCACGCCGATGCCGCCGACCAGCAGCGAGATCGCCGCGATCGAGCCCAGCAGCATGGTCATGGTGTTCTGCGTCTGCGCGCTGGCCTCCAGGATCGAGGCCATGTTGCGGATCTGGAAGTCCACCACGCCGTGGCGCTCGAGCAGCAGCTTCTCCACGTCGGCCTGGGTCTCGTCGATGCGCGCCACATCGTCCACCGCCACCGTCACGTTGCGCAGGAAGCGCTGGCCCGACAGCCGCAGGCTGCTCGTGGCATAGGGCAGGAACACCACGTCGTCCTGGTCGGTGCCCATGGGCGAGGCGCCGCGCTCGGCCATCACGCCCACCACCTGCAGGATCAGGTTGTTGATCAGCACGTACTGGCCCACCGGGTCGGTGCCGTCGGCGAACAGGGCGTTGGCCACGGTCTGCCCCAGCACCGCCACCTTGGCGTAGGTCCGGTCGTCCTCCTCGCTGAAGAAGGTGCCCTGCGCCAGCGGCCATTGCCGCGCGAGCGGGAACTTGGCCGAGGTGCCGTTGACGGTCGTGCTGTAGTCGGCGCCCGAGCGCCGCAGCGTGGCCGTGCTGGTCTGCTCCGGCACGGCGGCCAGCACGTTGGGCACGGTGTCGATGGCGTAGACGTCGGACAGCACCAGCGTGGCCGTGTTGTTGAAGCCGCGCTGGTTGGGCGCGCCGGGCCGCACCAGCAGCAAATTCGAGCCCATGGCGCTGATGCGGTCGATCACTGCCTGCTTGGCGCCGTCGCCGATGGCCAGCATGGCGATCACCGAACCCACGCCGATCACGATGCCCAGCAGCGTCAGCACCGAACGGAACACGTTGGCGCGCAGCGAACGCAGCGCCATCTTGGCAGCCTCGGCCACGTCGCCCAGGAAGGAGCCGCCGCCGCGGTGCGGCTGCGGCGTGAAGGCGGTGTTCTCGGGCGGGCGGTCGGCCGTGCCGGTGTCCGACAGGATGTGGCCGTCCTTGATCTCGATGAGCCGGTGCGCATGCTCGGCCACCTCGCGCGCGTGCGTGATCAGGATCACCGTGTGGCCCTGGGCCGACAGCTGGGCCAGCAGCGCCATCACGTCGGCGCCGCTCTTGCTGTCCAGCGCGCCGGTCGGCTCGTCGGCCAGGATGATGCGGCCGCCGTTCATGAGCGCGCGTGCGATCGACACGCGCTGCTGCTGTCCGCCCGACAGCTGGTTGGGCCGGTGGTGGTGGCGCGTGCCCAGGCCCAGGCCGTCCAGCAGCGCCAGCGCGTGCGCATGGCGCTCGGCCGCGGGCATGCCGGAGTACATGGCCGGCACCTCGACGTTCTCGGCCGCGCTGGCGGTGGCGATCAGGTTGTAGCTCTGGAACACGAAGCCGAAGTCGTCGCGGCGCAGCAGCGCGAGCTCGTCGCGCGAAAGCCGCGAGACGTCCCGGCCCAGGAAGTGGTAGCTGCCCGTGGTCGGCCGGTCCAGGCAGCCCAGGATGTTCATGAGCGTGGACTTGCCCGAACCCGAGGCGCCCATGATGGCGACGAACTCGCCCTCGCGGATGGTCAGGTCGATGCCGTGCAGCACCTGCACCGCGAGATCGCCGTTGGCATAGGTCTTGGTGACGCCGCGCAGTTCGATCAGCGGCGCGCCCGGCGGGAAGGCCGCGGGCGCCAGCGCCGGGTCTTCCACCGGTTTCATCAGCGCGGCCCCCCGGGCGGCATCATGGGCATGCCGCCGCCCTGCAGGCCGGAGCGCTGCTGGCCCTGGCCGCCGCGCGCACCGGAGGCGGCGCCGGCCGGCTGGCGCTGGCCGGCGATGACCTCGTCGCCCTCGGCCAGGCCGGACAGGATCTGCACCTGCACGCGGTTGCCGATGCCGATCTCCACGCGGCGCTCCTCGATGCGGCCTTCGGCGTCGATCACGCGCACCGTGGCCTGGCGCGGCCCGCGCTGCGGCGTGCCGGTCGGGCCTGTGAACAGGCCGCGGTTGACGGCTTCGGCGGCCTGGTCCGGCGCGCGCACGGCGGCGACGCGGTCGGCCGGCGGGGCATCGGCCTTCGGGGCCGGGCGGGCACCGCCCTCGGCACCTTCGCGTTCGCGCCGGCGTTGCTCGAAGAAGGCGCGGCGCTGCTCCTCGCTCATGTTGGCCATGTCGGCACGCCGGCGCTCGCGCTCGGCCTGCTGGCCTTCGGCCGGTGCGCTGGCGGCCGGCTGCGGCGCGCCCGAGGCCGCGGCCGCGGGCGCCGGTGCGGCACCCGCCGGCCCGCCGGGCCCGCCCTGGCGGCGCGGCCCGCGCGGCTGGCTCTGCACGGCGCCGGCCGGCACCAGCAGCGTGTCGCGCGCCTGGGCCGCGATGAAGAACACCTGGGCCGTCATCGAGGTCATGAGCCGCTGGTCGGCGTTGGGCACGTCGAACAGCGCGTTGTAGAGCACCACGTTGTTGGTCACGGTGGGCGTGGGCTCGACCTTGCGCAGCTGGCCGTGCCAGCGCTGGCCCTGGCTGCCCAGCGTCGTGAAGTACACGGGCATGGTCACGCGCAGCCGGCCGACGTCGGCCTCCGACACCTGGGTCTGCACCGTCATGGTGGAGAGATCGGCCACGCGCAGGATGATGGGCGCGGACTGGTTGGCGTTGAGCGTCTGGCCCTGGCGCGCCGTGACCGAGACCACGGCGCCCGAGATCGGCGCGTAGATGCGCGCGTAGTTGAGGTTGGCCTCGTTGGCGCGCAAGGTGGACTGGGTCTGCTCGATCGAGGCTTTTTGCGCCGCCAGCTGGGCCTCGGCCGAGCGCAGGTTGTTCTCGGCCGTGCGCAAGGCTTCGACGGTGGTGGCGTCGGCCGCCATCAGGTTCTTCTGGCGCTGGTGCTGGTCGCGCGCCAGCACCAGGGCCGCCTCGCGCACCAGCAGGTTGGCCTGCAGGTTGCGCAGGCCAGCGCGGCTGGCGTCCACGTTGGCCAGCAGCACCGTGGGGTCGATCTCGGCCAGCAGGTCACCCTGCTGCACGATGGAGCCCACCTCCACATGGATCTTCCGGAGCTGGCCGCTGACCTGGGCGCCCACGTCCACGTAGTCGCGCGGCTGCAGCGTGCCGGTGGCGGTGACCAGATCCTCGATGTCGCCGCGCTGCACGCTGACGATCTGGTACTGGTCGCGCGGGTTCTCTGCCTGGAACCAGGTCTTCCAGCTCAGGTAGCTGCCGCCGGCGAGCAGGGCGACGGCTGCAACGAGGCCGGTCAGGCGGGGCCAAAGGGGTTTGCGGGTGGAGGGCAAGGTGCGGGCCGGAATTTGTTACAGACGGTAGCGCGCGAGTATGCCGGCACGCGGCCCGCAGCCGATGTGCGTTGTGTTGCCCGAATGTGGCGTTGCGGTAAAGCTGGCCCCCAATGAAAAACGGCGGGGAGAACCCCCGCCGTTGCAATCTACGACTTCAGCGCTGCGTCACTCGAGCTCGCCCATCTGGCTTTGCAGGTAGTTCTGCAGTCCGACCTTCTGGACCAGGTCGATCTGGGTTTCCAGGAAATCGATGTGCTCCTCGGTGTCGTCCAGGATGCCTTGCAGCAGGTCGCGCGAAACGTAGTCGCGCACGGCCTCGCAGTGGGCGATGCCGTCCTTGATGGTGGCCTGCGCGCCGTATTCCATCTTGAGGTCGCAGCCCAGCAGCTCGGGCACGTCCTCGCCGACCATGAGCTTGCCCAGGTCCTGCAGGTTGGGCAGGCCGTCCAGCATGAAGATGCGGTCCATGAGCTTGTCGGCATGCTTCATCTCGCCGATGGACTCCTCGTACTCCTTCTTGGCCAGCTTGTCCAAGCCCCAATGCTTGAGCATGCGGTAGTGCAGGAAGTACTGGTTGATCGCGGTCAGCTCGTTCTTGAGCTGCGCCTGCAGGTGCGCGATGACTTGAGGGTCGCCTTGCATGGGGTGTTCCTTTTTATGCTGCTGTGATGTGGATCAAGGCGGCATTGTCCTGTCCCGGCAGAGTTCGCGCCAACCAATGCCCCCGTGTTTGCGGTGTGCCTGCGGCTGACACTGATAGGCGTTCTTGCTCCGGATGCGGTATCCGGGTTCATCCGGATTGGCTTTTTCAATCCGCCCCATATTGGCAAACGATTGGTGCATCCCCGATTGCGAAGGTTAAAGTTCGGGCTTCGCGAATTTCCCAACTGCCTTCAATAGGAACAACATGTCTCTGATCAATACGCAAGTCCAGCCCTTCAAGACCACCGCCTACGTGAACCGCTCCGGCAAGGGCGAGTTCATCGAAGTGACCGATGCGAACCTGAAGGGCAAGTGGTCCGTTCTGATCTTCATGCCGGCCGCCTTCACCTTCAACTGCCCGACCGAGATCGAGGACGCCGCCGAGAACTATGCCGAATTCCAGAAGGCAGGCGCCGAGGTCTACATCGTGACGACCGACACGCACTTCTCGCACAAGATCTGGCACGAAACCTCCGACGCCGTCGGCAAGGCCAAGTTCCCGCTGGTCGGCGACCCGACGCACGCACTGACCAACGCCTTCGGCGTGCACATCCCCGAAGAAGGCCTGGCACTGCGCGGCACCTTCGTGATCAACCCCGACGGCGTGATCAAGACGGTGGAAATCCACTCCAACGAGATCGCCCGCGACGTGTCGGAAACGCTGCGCAAGCTCAAGGCTGCCCAGTTCACCGCCGCCAACCCTGGCCAGGTCTGCCCGGCCAAGTGGAAGGAAGGCGCCAAGACCCTGACGCCTTCGCTGGACCTGGTCGGCAAGATCTAAGCAGCCGGCAACGGCAGGGCGCGCCAGCGCCCACCAGCCGGACAGCACCATGGTGGCCTGCCGCCATGCCGTCCGGCTTTTTTTCGCCCGTTTGATCCCCAAATAACTCCATATCGAAAGGAATCCACCATGCTCGACGACCAACTCAAAGCCCAGCTCGGCGCCTACCTGGAGCGCGTCACGCAGCCGTTCGAACTGGTGGCTTCCCTGGACGACAGCGAGACCGCGCGCGACATGCGCAGCCTGCTGGACACGATCCAGAGCCTGCGCAGCGACAAGATCACGCTGCGCCTGGACGGCACCGACGCACGCAAGCCTTCGTTCAGCCTGCAGCGCACGGGCGCCAGCACGCAACTGCTGAACCTTCGATTCGCCGGCCTGCCGCTGGGCCACGAATTCACCTCGCTGGTGCTGGCGCTGCTGTGGACCGGCGGCCATCCGCCCAAGGTCGAGCAGGACGTGATCGACCAGGTCAAGGCGCTGGACGGCGACTACCAGTTCGAGGTCTTCATGGGCCTGGAGTGCCACAACTGCCCGGACGTGGTGCAGGCCCTGTCGCTGATGGCCGTGCTGAACCCGCGCGTGAAGACCGTCGTCATCGAGGGCAGTGCCTTCCACAAGGAAGTGACCGAGCGCGAGATCATGGCCGTGCCCATGGTGTTCCTGAACGGCGAAGTGTTCGGCGCGGGCCGCATGTCGCTCGAAGAAATCGTCGCCAAGCTCGACACCGGTGCGGCCGCGCGCGAGGGCGCCAAGCTGTCGGCCAAGGACCCCTACGACGTGCTGATCGTGGGCGGTGGCCCGGCCGGCGCCGCCGCCGCCGTGTACGCGGCGCGCAAGGGCATCCGCACCGGCGTGGCGGCCGAGCGCTTCGGCGGCCAGGTCAACGACACGCTGGCGATCGAGAACTACATCTCGGTGCTCGAGACCGACGGCCCCAAGTTCGCCGCGGCGCTAGAGGCCCACACGCGTGCCTACGACGTGGAGATCATGAACCTGCAGCGCGCCGACAAGCTGGTGCCCGCGGCCGAGCCCGGCGGCCTGGTCCAGGTGGAGCTGGCCAATGGCGGCGTGCTCAAGGGCAAGACCGTGATCCTGTCCACCGGCGCGCGCTGGCGCAACGTGAACGTGCCCGGCGAGGCCGAGTACCGCAACAAGGGCGTGGCCTATTGCCCGCACTGCGACGGCCCGCTGTTCAAGGGCAAGCGCGTGTCGGTCATCGGTGGCGGCAACTCGGGCGTCGAGGCCGCGATCGACCTGGCCGGCATCGTGAGCCACGTGACCCTGGTCGAGTTCGCCGAGCAACTCAAGGCCGACGCCGTGCTGGTGCGCAAGCTGCTGAGCCTGCCCAACGTGACCGTGCACACCAATGCCCAGACCACCGAGATCACCGGTGCCGAGGGCAAGGTCAACGGCCTGCGCTACAAGGACCGCGCGACCGGTGCCGAGCACCTCGTGTCCCTGGAGGGCGTGTTCGTGCAGATCGGCCTGGTGCCCAACACCGAATGGCTCAAGGGCACGGTGGAGCTGTCCAAGTACGGCGAGATCATCGTCGACGCCAGGGGCCAGACCTCGGTGCCCGGCGTGTTCGCGGCCGGCGACGCGACGACCACGCCCTACAAGCAGATCGTGATCGCCGCGGGCGAGGGCGCCAAGGCCGCGCTGTCCGCGTTCGACCACCTGATCCGGAGCTCGGCACCCGTCGCCGCCTGATCCGCAGCGCTCCCGCACAGCCCGTGGCCTGGCCGGCCACGGGCTTTTTTCTATTCGGTCAATGCGAACCATTCTCATACAATGGGTTCGCCAGCCACCCGCAGGACGGGCCACGCCAGCTTCTTCCGACGACCACCGTATGCAAGGGACTTTCCATGGCTGCCCACGACACGCCTTCTTCCGCCCCGCGGCACGCCGACGAGGAGTACGGCATGCCCTGCGCCGAGGCCTTGCTGGCGGGCGCGCTGGCGCTCATGACCGGCCATGCCCAGGCCTGCTGCGCCGGCCAGCGCGACCTCATGGCGCGCAAGGTGTCCGACAACCTGCAACTGCTGGCGCGCCATCCGGCCCTGTCGGCCGAGTTCCGCAGCATGCTGGTGCAGCTGCAGCAGCGCTGGACCACGCAGGACGCCGGCGGCCGGGACATGCTGCGCCTGCCGCCGCAGGTGCTGTGGCACAAGGCGCCCGAAGGCCTGCAGTGAGCCCGGCGGCTCAATAGGTGAGCCGCTCCGGCCGCACTTCCTGCAGGATGGTGGTCGCGATCTCCTCGATCGACTTGGTCGTGGTGCTGAGCCAGCGGATGCCGCTGCGCCGCATCATGGACTCGGCCGCCGCCACTTCCATGCGACAGTTGTCGATCGAGGCGTAGCGCGAGTTGGGCCGGCGCTCGTTGCGGATCTCCGAGAGCCGCTCGGGGTTGATCGTCAGCCCGAACAGCTTGGCGCGGTGCGGCACCAGCGCGGGCGGCAGGTGGTTGCGGTCGAAGTCTTCCGGGATCAGCGGGTAGTTCGAGGCCTTCAGGCCGTACTGCATGGCCAGGTAGAGCGAGGTCGGCGTCTTGCCGCTGCGCGAGACGCCGACCAGGATCACGTCGGACTGCTGCAGGTCGCGGTCGCTCTGGCCGTCGTCGTGCTCGAGCGAGAAGTTGATCGCGGCGATGCGGTCGTTGTAGGACTGGCTCTTGCTGATGTCCGAGAAGCGGCCCACGCGGTGGTGCGACTTGATGCCCAGTTCCACCTCCAGCGGCCGCACGAAGGTGCCGAACATGTCCAGCAGCATGCCGTGGCAATGCTGCTCGAAGAACTGCAGCACCTCCACGTTGACGATGGTCGTGAACACCAGCGGCTTGCGGTTCTCGACCTCGGACGTGTGGTTGATCTGGCGCACCGCCTGGTGGGCCTTGTCGATGGTGTCGACGAAAGGCAGGCGCACGTGCCGCGTCTTCATGTCGAACTGCGCCAGGATGGCGTTGCCGAAGGTCTCGGCCGTGATGCCCGTGCCGTCGGAAATGAAGAATACGGTGCGGGTCGTCATAAGTGCTCCAGAAACTGCTCGGCCATTTTGCAGGAACTGTGCCTACACACCGCGCCCGGGCAGGCCCCTACAATGCCGCCCCAATGTCCCAAATTTTCACCATGCGGTGCGCGCACACAAAGCAACGACAACGACGTTGCGCCGCCGGCATGGCCAGCGTTGCTGACGGCGGGGTGTCCTGCGGGCGGCGTGCAGACGGTTTTTCAACCTTTGGAGCTTTCCCATGTCTGCACTCTTTGAGGCGACCGCCCTGGTCGTACCGTTTGAAAACCTGAGAATGACCGATGTCGAGGCGGTTGGCGGCAAGAACGCCAGCCTCGGCGAAATGATTTCGCAGCTGCCCCAGGGCGTGCGCGTGCCCACGGGCTTTGCGACCACCGCCCACGCTTTCCGCGAATTCCTCGCGCACGAAGGTTTGACCCAGCGCATCGCCCAGCGGCTCGCCACGCTGGACATCGAGGACGTGCGCGCGCTTGCCGCCGCCGGCGCCGAGATCCGCGGCTGGATCGAGGCCCAGCCCTTCCCGGCCGACCTGGAGCAGGGCGTGCGCGAGGCGTTCGCCAAGCTGTCGGCCGGCAATGACCAGGCCAGCTTCGCCGTGCGCTCGTCCGCCACCGCCGAAGACCTGCCCGACGCCTCCTTCGCGGGCCAGCAGGAAACCTTCCTGAACGTGGTCGGCATCGAGGACGTGCTGCACAAGATGAAGGAGGTGTTCGCCTCCCTGTACAACGACCGCGCCATCAGCTACCGCGTGCACAAGGGCTTCGCCCACGACGTGGTGGCCTTGTCGGCCGGCGTGCAGCGCATGGTGCGCTCCGACCAGGGCGCGGCCGGCGTGATGTTCACGATCGACACCGAATCGGGCTTCGACCAGGTGGTGTTCATCACCTCCAGCTACGGCCTGGGCGAGACCGTGGTGCAGGGCGCCGTGAACCCCGACGAGTTCTACGCCCACAAGCCCATGCTCAAGGCCGGCAAGAAGGCCGTGATCCGCCGCAACCTGGGCAGCAAGCTGATCCAGATGGTGTTCGCCACGCCCGAGGAGAAGAAGGCCAGCGGCAAGCTCGTGAAGACGGTGGACGTGCCGACCGAACTGCGCAACCGCTACTCGCTGACCGATGCCGAGGTCGAGCAGCTGGCCCAGTACGCCCTCGTGATCGAGGAGCACTACGGCCGCCCGATGGACATCGAGTGGGGCAAGGACGGCACCGACGGCCAGCTCTACATCCTGCAGGCCCGGCCCGAGACCGTGAAGAGCCAGCAGGCCGGCAAGGCCGAGCAGAAGTACAAGCTCAAGGGCCGCAGCGCCGTGCTGGCCGAGGGCCGCGCCATCGGCCAGAAGATCGGCACCGGCCCCGTGCGCGTGGTCGAGGGCATCCACCAGATGGACGAGGTGCAGCCCGGCGACGTGCTCGTGACCGACATGACCGACCCGAACTGGGAGCCCGTCATGAAGCGCGCCAGCGCCATCGTGACCAACCGTGGCGGGCGCACCTGCCACGCGGCCATCATCGCGCGCGAACTCGGCATCCCGGCCGTGGTCGGCTGCGGCGATGCGACCGAGCGCCTGAAGACCGGCACGCTGGTCACCGTCAGCTGCGCCGAGGGCGATACCGGCCACATCTACGACGGCCTGCTGGAGACCGAGGTGACCGAGGTCGAGCGCGGCGCCATGCCCGAGATCAAGACCAAGATCATGATGAACGTGGGCAACCCGCAGCTCGCCTTCGACTTCTGCCAGCTGCCCAACGGCGGCGTGGGCCTGGCGCGGCTGGAGTTCATCATCAACAACAACATCGGCGTGCACCCCAAGGCCATCCTGGACTACCCGAGCGTCGACGCCGACCTCAAGAAGGCCGTCGAATCGGTGGCCCGCGGCCATGCCTCGCCGCGCGCCTTCTACGTCGACAAGGTGGCCGAGGGCGTGGCCACCATCGCCGCGGCCTTCTGGCCCAAGCCGGTGATCGTGCGCCTGTCGGACTTCAAGTCCAACGAATACCGCAAGCTGATCGGCGGCAGCCGCTACGAGCCCGAGGAAGAAGAACCCGATGCTGGGCTTCCGCGGCGCGGCGCGCTACATCAGCGCCGACTTCGGCGAGGCCTTCGCAATGGAATGCCAGGCCTTGAAGCGCGTGCGCAACGACATGGGCCTGACCAACGTGCAGATCATGGTGCCCTTCGTGCGTACCCTGAAGCAGGCCGAGCGCGTGACCGGGCTGCTGGCCCAGCACGGCTTGAAGCGCGGGCAGGACGAGCTCAAGGTCATCATGATGTGCGAGGTGCCCAGCAACGCCATCCTGGCCGACCAGTTCCTGCAGTACTTCGACGGCTTCTCGATCGGCTCGAACGACCTGACCCAGCTGACCCTGGGCCTGGACCGCGACTCCGGCCTGGAACTGCTGGCCGCCGACTTCGACGAGCGCGACCCGGCCGTGCAGACCATGCTCAAGCGCGCCATCGACGCCTGCAAGTCGCAGGGCAAGTACGTGGGCATCTGCGGCCAGGGCCCCAGCGACCACCCGGACTTCGCGCAGTGGCTGGCCGACCAGGGCATCGAGTCCATCTCGCTGAACCCGGACACGGTGGTGGCGACCTGGCAACAGCTGGCGCGCTGACGGCGCAGAGCCATCGGCCGCACCATCGGGGCGCCTTCGGGCGCCCTTTTTTATGAGAGCGGCCGCGCCTGTGCGCGGTGCGGAGGAGACGACGGATTGCTGCGAGGTCTGCTGTTGCTGCTGTGGGCGTTGCTGGCTTTCGGGCCGGCCTGGTTCGCCCGCGACCTCGACGCCACCATCGCCGGCTGGCCGCTGAACTACTGGCTCTGCGCGCAGGGGGCCGTGCTCGGCTTCATCGCCATCGTGGCGTTCTACGCGCGCGCCAGGCGCGGCAGCGAGGCCGCCGTGCCCGGCGCCCATGGCCGGCTGCACCGCATCTTCGGCCTGTACGTGCTGTGCCTGCTGGCGTTTCTCGCGGCCATGGCGCTGGCCGAGCGCGCCGGCCTGCCGCGTTCCTGGATCGGCGCCATCTTCCTGTTCTCCAGCCTGGCGCTGTACGCGGGCATCGGCATCTTCTGCCGCACCTCGGACGCGCGCGAATACTACGTGGCCGGCCGCAGCGTGCCGCCCATCTACAACGGCATGGCAACGGCGGCCGACTGGATGAGCGCGGCCTCCTTCATCAGCCTGGCCGGCGGGCTCTACCTGCAGGGCTTTTCGGGCCTGCCCAACCAGGTCGGCGGGCTGGCCTACATCCTGGGCTGGACCGGCGGCTTCTGCCTGGTGGCGCTGCTGATCGCGCCGGCGCTGCGCCGCGCCGAGATTTACACCGTGCCGGACTATTTCGCCCAGCGCTTCGGCGGCCGCTGGCCGCGCGTGCTGGCGGCGCTGGCGGCGGTGCTGTGCTCCTTCACCTATGTCGTGGCGCAGATCTACGGCGTCGGCCTGATCGCCTCGCGCCTGACCGGCGTGCAGTTCGAGATCGGCATCCTGCTCGGCCTGGGCGGCGTGCTGGTCTGCAGCTTCCTGGGCGGCATGCGGGCCGTGACCTGGACCCAGGTGGCGCAGTACGTGATCCTGATCCTGGCCTTCCTGATCCCGGTGTCCTGGCTGGCCTACAAGCAGCTCGGCAACCCGGCGGCGCCCTTCGTCTACGGGCCGCAGCTGGGCCAGATCGCGGTGCGCGAGGCCGAGCTCGCCGCCGCGCCGGCCGAGCAGGCGGTGGTGGCCGAGTTCGCGCGCCGCGCCGCCGCCTACGAGGCCATGCTGCGCGACGTGCCCGCCGCGCTCACGCGCGAACGCCTGCAGGCGCAGCAGCGCCTGCAGCAGCTGCGCGTGGATGGCGCGTCCGACACTGAACTGCGCGAAGCCAGCCGCGTGCTGAACGCGCTGCCCGCGACCGAGCAGGCCGCGCGCGAACGCTGGACGCGCGCGCTGGCCGAAATGCAGGAGCGCGCGCGCCCGCTGGGCGGCGTGGCGCCCATGGCCATCCCCTTCGGCGGCCACCCCGACGGCACGCCGGCCGAGCGCGCGGCCTTCTCGACGGCGCGGCTCAACTTCGTCGCGCTGATGCTGTGCCTGATGCTGGGCACGGCCGGCCTGCCGCACCTGCTCACGCGCTTCTTCACCACGCCCTCGGTGGCCGGGGCGCGCAGTTCGGTGGCCTGGTCGCTGCTGTTCATCGCCTTGCTCTACATGGCGGCGCCGGCGCTGGCCGTGCTGGTCAAGCACGAGGTGCTCAGCGAACTCGTGGGCCGCAGTTTCGACGACCTGCCGGCCTGGATCGCGCAGTGGGCGCGTGTCGATCCCGCGCTGGTCTCGGTGGCCGACGTGAACGGCGACCGCATCCTGCAGTTCGCCGAGATCCGCCTGGGCGCGGACCTCATCATGCTGGCCACGCCCGAGATCGGCGGCCTGCCCTACGTGATCGCCGGCCTGGTCGCGGCCGGTGGTCTGGCGGCCGCCCTGTCCACGGCCGACGGCCTGCTGCTGACCATGGGCAACGCCTTCGCGCACGACCTCTACCTGCAAAGCGGCCGGCGGCGCGTGGGCGCCATCTACAGCGTGGTGTTCTCCAAGTTCGCGCTGCTGATGGTGGCGCTGGCGGCGGCCTACGTGGCGGCCTGGCGCTCGGCCGACATCCTGTACCTGGTCACGGCCTCGTTCTCGCTCGCGGCCTCGACCTTCTTTCCCGCCCTGGTCGCCGGCATCTTCTGGCGCCGCACCTCGCGCGCGGGCGTGGTGGCCGGCATGCTGGCCGGTGCCGGCGTGACGTTGGGCTACATGCTGGCCCACCATCCCGTGGTGCGCGACTGGACGGGTTTCACCGGGCCGGGCCTGTGGTTCGGCATCCAGCCGGGGGCCGCCGGCGTGTTCGGCCTGACGGCCGCCGCAGCTGCGATCGTCACGGGTAGTTTGCTCTCCCGAAAGTCCGGGCTATAATGCTCGGCTTTGCCTTGCCACACTGCAGTTGACGCCGCAGGTGGCTCTGGCCCTGAATCTTGAAAGGGCGATTTCGAAATCGCTTTCTTCAACAGAGGAGGGGCTTCACTCTTAAGGAGAGTTCATGCGTCACTATGAAATCATCCTCATGATCCACCCGGATCAGAGCGAACAGGTTCCGGCCATGCTGGAACGCTACAAGTCCATGATCACCAACGGCGGCGGCAAGATCCACCGCGTGGAAGACTGGGGCCGCCGTCAACTGGCCTACATGATCAACAAGCTGGCCAAGGCGCACTACCTGTGCGTCAACATCGAGGCCGACCAGGCCGTGATGAGCGAGCTCGAGCACGCCTTCAAGTTCAACGACGCCGTGCTGCGCCACCTGACGGTCCAGATGAAGAAGGCCGAGACCGGCCCGTCTTCGATGATGAAGACCGTCGAGCGCGAAGAAGCCCGCAAGACCCAGCAGGCCGAGACCGCCGGCCAGCATTGAGGACGGCACTGCAGCAGAACGCAACGCGCCTCCGAACGCGGGCAGGGAAGGCATGAACCGCCTGATGCTGACCGCGTCGATCGCCGAACTCAAGGCCCTGCGCCACACCCCGGCCGGCTTGCCCGCCCAGGACCTGGTGCTGGAACACGAGTCGCAGGTCGAGGAAGCAGGGCAGACCCGGCAGGTCAAGGCGACCTTGCGGGCCGTGGCCTTCGGTGCGGTGGCAGAGCGCATGCGCAAGCAGGTGGTCGGCAGCAGCTGGCGGTTCGCCGGTTTCGTCACCAACCAGCGCGTGGGCAAGGGCCTCGTTCTGCACGTGCAAGAGTTTCAACCAGTTTCAACAGATTCATCAGGAGCCCACCATGGCCGGACCTAGGCGTTTCAACAACAAGGACAAGCGTCCCAAGCGCAACACCCAATCGCTGCTGTTCAAGCGCAAGCGCTTTTGCCGCTTCACCGTGACCGGTGTCGAACAGATCGACTACAAGGACATCGACACGCTGCGTGATTTCATTGCCGAGAACGGCAAGATCATCCCGGCGCGTCTGACCGGCACCCGTGCCTTCTTCCAGCGTCAGCTGAACACGGCCATCAAGCGCGCGCGTTTCCTCGCGATGCTGCCGTACAGCGACCAGCACCGCATCTAAGGAGCGATGACCATGCAAATCATTCTGCTCGACAAGGTCGTGAACCTCGGCAACCTCGGCGAAATCGTCAAGGTCAAGGATGGCTACGCCCGCAACTTCCTGATCCCGACCGGCCGTGCACGCCGCGCCACCGAAGCGGCCAAGGCCGAATTCGAAGCGCGCCGCGCCGAACTGGAAAAGGCCGCCGCTGCCAAGCTGGCCGAAGCCCAGGCCCAAGGCGACAAGCTGTCCGGCACCACCGTCAAGCTGACCCAGAAGGCCGGCGTCGACGAGCCGCCTGTTCGGCTCGGTGACCAACGCCGACATCGCCGAAGAACTGGAAAAGCTGGGCTACAAGGTGGCCAAGTCGCAAGTGCGCATGCCCAACGGTCCGATCAAGACCGTCAGCGACAGCACCGTGAACGTTGCCCTGCACACCGACGTGGTCGTCGAGATCAACGTCTCGGTGTACGGCGAAACCGCCTGATCCACGCGGTCTGCCGCAAAGCCGCCAGGCGCGAGCCCGGCGGCTTTTCTTTCGGCTACCGTTTGCCCACAGGCTGCGGCGGGCAAACCACTGCCGTTCCACCGCTTATGCACAGGCTTGTCCCATGCTTGTCCGATGCGGTGCGCGCTGTAGCGGCGTAGCATGCCGCGCTTGTCTTCGAGGATCCCGATGTCCGCCATGTTCTCCATCGACGACGATCCGCAGGATCGCCAGATCGCGCAGCTGCGCGTGCCGCCGCATTCCATCGAGGCCGAGTCCAGCGTGCTGGGCGGCCTGCTGCTGGACAACGCGGCCTGGGACCGCGTGGGCGACGTGCTCAAGGACGGCGACTTCTACCGCTACGAGCACCGGCTCATCTTCGCGGCCATCCGCGACCTCGTGAACGCCAACAAGCCGGCCGACGTGATCACGGTCTACGAGGCGCTGCAGTCGGTCGGCAAGGCCGACGACGTGGGCGGGCTGTCCTACCTGAACTCGCTCGCGCAGTTCGTGCCGAGCGCGAGCAACATCCGCCGCTACGGCGAGATCGTGCGCGAGCGCGCCATCCTTCGCAAGCTCGTCACCGCCAGCGACGAGATCGCCACCAGCGCCTTCAACACCCAGGGCCGCGCGGTCGACAAGATCCTGGACGAGGCCGAGCAGAAGATCTTCAACATCGGCGAAGAGGGCGCGCGCAACAAGCAGGGCTTCCAGGCCATGGAGTCGCTGGTCGTCGACCTGCTGGACCGCGTGCAGGAGATGGCCGACCAGCAGAACGAGATCACCGGCGTGCCCACGGGCTTCTACGACCTGGACCGCATGACCTCGGGCCTGCAGCCCGGCGACATGGTGGTGCTGGCCGCGCGCCCCTCCATGGGCAAGACCGCCTTCGCCGTGAACATCGCCGAGCACGTGGCGCTCAACGAGGGCCTGCCGGTTGCGATCTTCTCGATGGAAATGGGCGCGTCCCAGCTGGCCGTGCGGATCGTGGGCTCGATCGGCCGCGTCGACCAGGGCCATCTGCGCAACGGCCGCCTGACCGACGACGAATGGCCGCGCCTGACCGAGGCCATCGAGAAGCTGCGCAACATCTCGCTGCACATCGACGAGACGCCGGGCCTGTCGCCCAGCGAACTGCGTGCCAACGCGCGCCGGCTGGCGCGCCAGTGCGGCAAGCTGGGCCTGATCGTGGTGGACTACCTGCAGCTCATGAGCGGCTCGGGCGGCGGCAGCGACGAGAACCGCGCCACCGAGCTCGGCGAGATCTCGCGGGGCCTGAAGATGCTCGCGCGCGAACTGCAGTGCCCCGTGATCGCGCTGTCGCAGCTCAACCGCAGCGTGGAGCAGCGGCCCGACAAGCGTCCCATGATGTCCGACCTGCGCGAGTCCGGCGCCATCGAGCAGGACGCGGACATCATCATGTTCATCTACCGCGACGAGTACTACACCAAGGACGCCTGCAAGGAGCCCGGCGTGGCCGAGGTCATCATCGCCAAGCAGCGGAACGGCCCGACGGGCACCGTCAAGCTCGCCTTCCTGCGCAACCTGACCCGGTTCGAGAGCCTCGCGGCCGGCTCGGACGACGGCTACTGATGGCCGCCGCCACCACGCGCGCGGACATCGAGGCCGCACACGAACGCCTGCGCCGGGGCCCGGCCGACTTCCTGCGCAGCACGCCGCTGTGGCGCCTGCCCGGCGCGGCGCTGGGCCTGCCCTGCGCCGAGGTCTGGCTCAAGCTCGAGCAGCTGCAGGTCTCGGGCAGCTTCAAGGCGCGCGGCATGCTGCACCGGCTGCTCGCGCAGCCGATTCCGGCGGCCGGCGTCATCGTCGCCTCGGGCGGCAACGCCGGCATCGCTACGGCCGCGGCCGCGCAGGCCCTGGGCGTGCGCTGCGAGGTGTTCGTGCCGACCATCTCCTCGCCGGCCAAACAGGCGCGCCTGCGCGCGCTGGGCGCCGAGGTGCAGGTGGTGGGCGCGGCCTATTCCGAGGCCCTGGCCGCCTGCCTGGAGCGCCAGCAGCAGACCGGCGCGCTGCTGACGCATGCCTACGACCAGCCCGAGGTCGTGGCCGGTGCCGGCACGCTGGCCCGCGAGATCGAGGAGCAGGCCGGCGGCCTGCCCGACAGCCTGCTCGTCAGCGTGGGCGGTGGCGGCCTGATCGGCGGCATCGCCGCCTGGTGCGAGGACCGTTGCAAGGTCGTCGCGCTGGAGCCGGCGCTGGCGCCCACGCTGTTCCGTGCGCGCGAAGCCGGTGCGCCCGTCGACGTGGATGTGGGCGGCGTGGCGGCCGATTCGCTGGGCGCCAAGCGCATCGGCGAGATCAGCTGGGCCACCACGCAACAGCACGTGCAGACCGCGCTGCTGCTCGACGACGAAGCCATCCGCCAGGCCCAGCAATGGCTGTGGCGCGAACTGCGCCTGGCCGTGGAGCCGGCCGCAGCGCTGGGCCTGGCCGCGCTGCAGAGCGGCGCCTACCTGCCGCGCGCCGACGAGCGCGTCGGCCTGGTGCTGTGCGGCGCCAACGTGGACCTGGCCACCCTCGGCCTGAAAACTAGAATCCAACGATGCTGGACATCACCCTTCTCCGAAAAGACCTGGACGCCGTCGTCGCACGGCTCGAGCAGCGCAAGAGCCCGCAGCCTTACCTCGACGTGGCCGCCTTCAAGGCCCTGGAAACCGAACGCAAGACGCTGCAGACCCGCACCGAGGAACTGCAGGCCAGGCGCAACGCGCTGTCCAAGCAGATCGGCCAGCTCAAGGCCAAGGGCGAGAGCGCCGACGCCGTGATGGCCGAGGTCAATGCGCTCAAGGCCGAGCTCGAAGCCTCCGCCGCGCGACTGGACCAGCTGCAGCCCGAACTGCAGCAGCTGCTGCTGGCCGTGCCCAACCTGCCGCACGAGAGCGTGCCGGTCGGCGCCGACGAGCAGGGCAACGTGGAACTGCGCCGCTGGAGCCCGAATGGCCAGGACCCCAGGCCGCTGGACTTCACGCCGCGCGACCACGTGGACATCGGCACGCCGCTGGGCCTCGATTTCGAGATGGGCGCCAAGCTCTCGGGTGCGCGCTTCACGGTCATGAAGGGCCCCATCGCACGCCTGCACCGCGCGCTCGCCCAGTTCATGCTGGACGTGCAGACGCAGGAGCATGGCTACACCGAGTGCTACGTGCCCTACGTCGTCAACGCCGACAGCATGCAGGGCACGGGCCAGCTGCCCAAGTTCGAGGGCGACCTGTTCGCGGCCAAGAAGGGCGGCCAGGAGTCCGAGCCCGTGCCCGACCACCAGGCCCTGTACCTGATCCCCACGAGCGAGGTGCCGCTGACCAACTTCGTGCGCGACAGCATCGTGGCCGAGTCCGAGTTGCCGATCCGCCTGACCGCGCACACGCCGTGCTTCCGCTCCGAAGCCGGCAGCGCCGGGCGCGACACGCGCGGCCTGATCCGCCAGCACCAGTTCGACAAGGTCGAGATGGTGCAGATCGTGCACCCCGAGAAAAGCTACGCCGCGCTGGACGAGATGACCAGCCACGCCGAGACCGTGCTCAAGAAGCTGGGCCTGCCGTACCGCGTGCTGTGCCTGTGCACGGGCGACATGGGCTTCGGCGCCGCGCGCACGCACGACCTGGAGGTCTGGCTGCCGGCGCAGAACACCTACCGCGAGATCAGTTCCGTCTCCAACTGCGAAGCCTTCCAGGCGCGCCGCCTGCAGGCCCGCTTCAAGAACGCCCAGGGCAAGAACGAGTTGCTGCACACGCTCAACGGTTCGGGCCTGGCCGTGGGCCGCACGCTGGTCGCGGTGGTCGAGAACTACCAGAACGAAGACGGCTCGGTGACGGTTCCCGAAGTTTTGCGGCCCTACCTGGGCGGAATCGCGCGTTTGTCCTGCTAGAATAGCGGGCTTCGCAACCCGGGTCGACCGCCGGGCGCCACAGAGGATTTCAGGAGAGGTGGCAGAGTGGTCGAATGTACCTGACTCGAAATCAGGCGTACCGCAAGGTACCGTGGGTTCGAATCCCACCCTCTCCGCCAACAGCAAAAAGCCTTGCAAGTCATGACTTGCAAGGCTTTTTCGTTGGTGCCGTCGAGCACTCCGTGCAGCGCACGCGCGCATCCGCGCGTGCAGTTGCCCAGGTTCAGGTCGCAGCCAGATGCTTGCCGACCAGGCCCGTCATTTCGAACATGGTCACCTCGTCCTTGCCCATCACCGCCTTGAGTGCGTCGTCGCACAGGATGTTGCGTTTGTTTGCAGGGTTTTGCAGGTTGTGGGCCTTGATGTAGTCCCACAGCTTCTTCGTGGCTTCGGTGCGGGCGAGGGGCTCGGCACCCACGACGCGGGCCAACTCTGCGCTGGGGCGCAGGGGCTTGTTGAAGGCGGTTTGTTTCTTGGGGGAGGTGGCTTCGGTCATTGCGGTTTCCTTCGAAAAAGGGCGCGAGCATAGCCCGAAAGGAAGCCGCATTTTTTTCAGGACGTTGCGCTCCGCCCCACGGCGCTGCCGCTTGCGCCGGCCTCAATGCGCGTGCGGCCGCAGTGTGAAGCCGGCCTCGGGCTGGTCGCGGTAGCGCTCCTTGAGCACGCGGCGCAGCAGCTTGCCGTTGTCCATGCGCGGCAAGGCGGCGTCGAACACCACGGAGCGCGGCAGCTTGGTGCGCGCCAGCCGGCCCTGCAGGTAGGCCAGCAGGGCCTCGGCGCGCGCGGCGTCGGCGCTGAGGCCGGCGCGCAGGCGCACCACGGCCTTGGGCACCTCGCCGAAGTCGGGGTCGGGCACGCCGACCACGCCCACGTCGTCCACGTCCGGGTGCGGCGCCAGCGCGTCCTCGATCTCCTTGGGGTAGACGTTGACGCCGCCCGACAGGATCAGGTCGGCGCGCCGGTCGCTCAGGAACAGGTAGCCGTCGGCGTCCAGGTGGCCGATGTCGCCGTAGGTGGCCCAGCCCTGTGCGTTGTAGAGCCCGCGCGTCTTGTCGGCGTCGTTGAGGTAGCTCGCGCCCGGCATGCCCGAGAAGTAGATCGCGCCGACTTCTCCGGGCGGCAGCTCGGCGCCGTCCTCGCCGACGATGTGCACGCCGCAGCCCAGCGCCTTGCCGACCGTGCCCGGCCGCGCGCGCCATTCCTGCGGCCCGGCCACCGTGATGCCCACGCCTTCGGAGCCGGCGTAGTACTCGTGGATGACGTCGCCCCACCAGTCCAGCATGGCGCGCTTGACCTCCACGGGGCAGGGCGCGGCCGCGTGGATGGCCACGCGCAGCGACGACAGGTCGTGCCGCGCACGCACCTCCGCGGGCAGCCGCAGCAGGCGGCCGAACATGGTCGGCACCCATTGGCTGTGGCTCACGCGGTGGCGTTCGATCAGGGCCAGCGCCTGTTCGGCGTCGAACCTGGGCATGACCACGGCCGTGCCGCCCAGGCCGATCACGCGCAGCGTGTAGCGCAGCGGTGCCGCGTGGTACAGCGGCGCGGGCGAGAGGTAGACCGTATCGGCGCCGAAGCCGTAGAGCTGGCGCCAGCTGTCGATGTCGGGCGGCACCTGCCCCACCGGCAGGCGCGGCGCCAGTGGGCGCTTGACGCCCTTGGGCCGGCCCGTGGTGCCCGAGGAGTACAGCAGGTCGCGGCCCTGCGGGCGCTGCGAGAGTTGCTCCCGGGCGGCTGCCAGCCGGTGCGCGGGCACGCTGGCCAGCGCTTCCTCGTAATCCAGCCAGCCGTCGCGCCGGCCATCGAGCAGCACCCGCGTGAGGCCCGGTGGCAGGTCCAGGCCCGCGCCCGGCCCCTCCAGCATCTTCTGCGAGGCCACGAACACGCGGGCGCCGCAGTCGCGCAGCAGGTAGTCGATCTCGCCGGGCGCGAGCTGCGTGCCGATCGGCGTGTGGTACAGGCCCGCAAGTTCGGCGCCCAGCGCCAGTTCGATGAGTTCGGCGCGGTTCTCCAGCAGCATCGCGATGCCGTCGCCGGGCGAAAGGCCCAGGTTGCCGAGCCAGGCGGCGATGCGCGCGGCGCGCAGCGCGAGTGTTCCGTGCGCGACGACACGGCCGCTGCCGCCGTCGATGAAGGCCGGCTTGTCGGCCGCGACGCCGCCCGGCAATGGGGGCAGCCACCCGGGAAGCGCAGGTGTCATGGGATCTGGTGGAGGGCTTCGGAAATTTCATGATCCCGTGCTGCCAAAGCGGCACGGACCCGTGATTACCCCGAGCCTGTCGCACAGGCAACAGGCTGGCGGCGCAAAGCTTCCAACACTCGCCGCAGCGCGATGTCGCGCCTCTTCGAAAGGACCACGCCATGGCAGACAGCCTGCAGACCGAAGTGCACGGCAACGTGCTCGTGATGACCATGCACCGGCCCGAGGCACGCAACGCCATGGACCGCGCCACGTCCGAGGCGCTGGCCGCCGCGCTCGACGAACTCGACGCGCGCGACGACCTGCGGCTGGGCGTCGTCACGGGTTCCGGCGGCACCTTCTGCTCGGGCATGGACCTCAAGGGTTTCCTGCGCGGCGAGCGGCCGATGGTGGAAGGCCGCGGCTTCGCGGGCCTGACCGAACGGCCGCCGCGCAAGGTGCTGATCGCCGCGGTGGAGGGCTATGCGCTGGCCGGCGGCTTCGAGATGGTGCTGGCCTGCGACCTCGTGGTGGCCTCGCGCGCCGCCAGGTTCGGCCTGCCCGAAGCCAAGCGCGGCCTGGTGGCCTCCGCGGGCGGGCTCATGCGCCTGCCGCGCCGCATCCCCTACCACGTGGCCATGGAGTTCGCGCTGACGGGCGACATGCTGGACGCCGAACGCGCCTACGCGCTGGGCCTCGTGAACCGCCTGGCCGAACCGGGCCAGGCCCTGGCCGGCGCGCTGCAGCTGGCCGAGAGCGTGGCGGCCAACGGCCCGCTGGCCGTGGCGACGAGCAAGCGCATCGTGAGCGAGTCGGCCGACTGGAGCCAGGCCGAGATGTTCGAGCGCCAAAGGCCCATCGCGGCCCCGGTGTTCACCTCGTCCGACGCGCGCGAAGGCTCGGCTGCGTTCGCGGAGAAGCGCAAGCCGAACTGGACCGGCCGCTGATCAGCTGAGCGGCTTCTGGTGCCGGTGCCGGGCCAGCCCATGGCCGTGCGTGTGGCCATGGTCCGGTGCCGCCAGCGGCACCAGGTGCATGGCGCCGTGCCGCACGCCGCGCAGCGCCACCAGCCGTTCGGCGCAGGCCTGCACCGCGGCGAGCGGGCCGCGCAGCACGGCCGTTTCCAGGCAATCCTCGTGGTCCAGGTGCGTGTGCAGGCTGCTGACCACGAGGTCGTGGTGTTCGTGCTGCAGGTCCAGCACGCGCCGCGCAACGGTCTGGTCGTGGTGGTCGTAGACGTAGCTGACCGTGGCCACGCACCATGGGTCCACGGGCGTGAAGGCCGTACTGGCCGGGGCCGCCAGCGAGGCATCGCCCAGGCGTGAGCGGATCAGGTCGCGCACGGCTTCGGAGCGGTTCTCGTAGCCCTTGGCCGCGATCAGCGCGTCGAACTGCCGGGCCAGCGCATCGTCCAGCGAGATGGTGAAGCGTTGCATGCGCGAGTGTGCCGCATCGCCGAGGCGCCGCCATGCCCACCGGCCACCTTCCGTGTCGCCCTTGTGCACCGCGGCAGTGCATGCAGCGGCGTGACCGTCGTCAAAGCGTGTGACAAACGCATACCACCTTCAGTGTTTTCCTGGGGGCGGGGTGGTTTTCATCTTGGGTACAGTCCTCGACAGGTCGTTTGAACCTACTACGGAGATTTTTGAAATGACACAGAAGATCGCTTACGTCACCGGCGGCATGGGCGGCATCGGAACCGCCATCTGCCGGCGCCTGCACAAGGAAGGCTTCAAGGTGATCGCCGGCTGCGGCCCGACGCGCGACCACGCCAAGTGGATCGCCGAGCAGGCGGCCCAGGGCTACACCTTCTACGCTTCCGTGGGCAACGTAGGCAACTGGGACTCCACGGTCGAGGCCTTCACCAAGGCCAAGGCCGAGCACGGCAGCATCGACGTGCTGGTCAACAACGCCGGCATCACCAAGGACCGCATGTTCCTCAAGATGACGCGCGAGGACTGGGACGCCGTGATCGAGACCAACCTGAACTCCATGTTCAACGTCACCAAGCAGGTGGTGGGCGACATGGTCGAGAAGGGCTGGGGCCGCATCGTCAACATCTCTTCCGTCAACGGCGAGAAGGGCCAGGCCGGCCAGACCAACTACTCGGCCGCCAAGGCCGGCATGCACGGCTTCACGATGGCGCTGGCGCAGGAACTGGCCAACAAGGG
Source organism: Pseudorhodoferax sp. (assembly GCA_049840715.1). GTDB lineage: Bacteria > Pseudomonadota > Gammaproteobacteria > Burkholderiales > Burkholderiaceae_C > Pseudorhodoferax. The sequence goes on along the minus strand of JASGJO010000024.1, from coordinate 134,520 downwards.
CGTGACCGTCAACACCGTGAGCCCGGGCTACATCGGCACCGACATGGTCAAGGCGATCCGCCAGGACGTGCTCGACAAGATCGTCGCCACCATCCCCGTCAAGCGCCTGGGCCAGCCCGAGGAGATCGCCTCCATCATCGCCTGGCTGGCCTCCGACGAAGGCGGCTACTCCACCGGGGCCGACTTCTCGGTCAACGGTGGCCTGCACATGGGCTGACGCACGCCCGTGCGCTGCACGCAAGAACCCGCTTCGGCGGGTTTTTTCGTTTCAGGGGCGGACGAGCCGCAGGCCTACGGTAAATTGCCCACGAGAACCCCCCAGCACCACAGACAACTCCGAAAGACCCGCCACATGCCGCACAGCGTCTCCCTGATCAGCACGATCGCCGTCGGTCTGGGCCTGGCCTTGGTGTTCGGCTTCCTGCGCCTCCTGCGTGCGGCTGCCGGCCCTGGTGGGCTACCTGCTGGCCGGCGTGGTGATCGGCCCGTTCACGCCGGGCTTCGTGGCCGATGCCGGGATCGCCGCCCAGCTGGCCGAGATCGGCGTGATGCTGCTGATGTTCGGCGTGGGCCTGCATTTCTCGCTCGACGACCTGCTGGCCGTGCGGCAAGATCGCGCTGCCGGGCGCCGTCGTGCAGATCGCCGTGGCCACGGCCCTGGGCATGGCGCTGGCCGCGCTGTGGGGCTGGAACCTGGGCGGGCGCTGGTGTTCGGCCTGTCGCTGTCGGTGGCCAGCACCGTGGTGCTGCTGCGCGCGCTGGAAAGCCGCGGCGTGCTCGATTCCTTCAACGGCCGCATCGCGGTGGGCTGGCTGGTCGTCGAAGACCTGGCCATGGTGCTGGTGCTGGTGCTGCTGCCGCCGCTGGGCGGCTGGCTGGCCGGCGGCGAGGTGGCCGATGCCAACGCGCTGTGGAAGACGCTGGGCCTCACGCTGCTGCAGGTCGGCGGCTTCGTCGCGCTGATGCTGATCGTGGGCCGCCGGCTGTTTCCCTGGCTGCTCTGGCAGGTGCAGCGCACGGGCTCGCGCGAGTTGTTCACGCTGTGCGTGGTGGCGGCCGCGGTCAGCATCGCGTTCGGCTCCACCGCGCTGTTCGGCGTGTCGTTCGCGCTGGGCGCCTTCTTCGCCGGCATGGTCATGCGCGAGTCCGAGTTCAGCCACCGCGCGGCCGAGGAATCGCTGCCGCTGCGCGACGCCTTCGCCGTGCTGTTCTTCGTCTCGGTCGGCATGCTGTTCGACCCCATGGTGCTGGTGACGGCCGCTGCAGGTGATCGCCGTGGTCGGCATCATCGTGGTCGGCAAGTCGATCGCCGCGGCGGCGCTGGTGCTGGCCTTCCGCTACCCGCTCAACACCGCGCTGACGGTCTCCGCCAGCCTCGCGCAGATCGGCGAGTTCTCGTTCATCCTGGTGGGCCTGGGCGCCTCGCTGGGCCTGCTGCCGCCCGAGGGCCAGAGCCTGGTGCTGGCCGGCGCGCTGATCTCGATCGCGCTGAACCCGGCGGCGTTCTACTTCTCCGAGCCCATGCAGCGCTGGATCCTCGCGCGCTCTGCCATCGCGCGGCGCATGGAGGCGCGCGACGACCCGATGGCCGAACTGCCCACGCACACCGAGCAGAAATACCTGGCCCAGCAGGTGGTGCTGGTCGGCTACGGCCGCGTGGGCCGGCGCATCGCGGCCACCATGCAGGCCCACCACATCCCCTTCGTCGTGGCCGAGCAGAACCGCGAGACCGTGGAGCGGCTGCGCGGCGAGGGCATGGCGGCGGTGTTCGGCGACGCGTCGGAGCCGGCCACGCTGATCCAGGCCCACATCGCACGCGCGCGCATGCTGGTCATCGCCACGCCCGATTCGCTGAACGTGCGCCAGATGATCGCGGTCGCGCGCGCGCTGAACCCGCAGATCGAGATCGCCGTGCGCACGCACAGCGAGACCGAGGCGCGCCTGCTCAACGAGGAGCAGGCCGGCCGCGTGTTCCTGGGCGAGCAGGAGCTGGCCCAGTCGATGGCGCGCCACGTGGTGGAGCGCACCACCGTGGGCGTACCCGCGCACTGATCAGCGCTGCGTGCTGGCGCGCAGCCGGCTCACATCGAACTCGCTCACGCTGGCCGCCTGGTTGCCCCAGGCGCCGCGCACATAGGTCAGCACGGCGGCGATCTCGCGGTCGCTCAACGCCAGCACGAAGGGCGGCATGCCGTAGGGCCGCGGGTTGCCGGCCGTCGCCGGCGTGAAGCCGCCATGCAGCACCACCTGCACGAGGTTGGCCGTGGCGGCCATGGTTACCGCGCGGTTGCCGGCCAGGGGCGGGTAGGCCAGGCCCGCGCCTTCGCCGCGCTCGCCATGGCATTGGGCGCAATGCTGCTCGTAGCGCTGGCGGCCCAGCGTGGCGGTCTCCGCGCTCGGCGCCACGCGCGCGGGCGGCGGCGGGGCCGGCTGCTGCGGCAGCGCCTGCAGGTAGACCGCCATGGCCCGCAGGTCCTCGGTTGCCAGGTGCTGGGTGCTGCGCAGCACCACCTCGGCCATGGGGCCGGCGGCCCAGCCGCGCGGCGCCACGCCGTTCTTCAGCAGGGCCACGACCTCGTCCACGGGCCAGTCGGCCACGCTGGCCTCGCTCGCGGCGGTCAGCGCGGGCGCGTACCAGTTCTGCATCGGGATCAGGCCGCCCGACAGCGGCAGCCGCTCGCTGCTCGCGCCCCAGGCGTTGCGCGTGGTGTGGCAGGCCGCGCAATGGCCCAGGCCGCGCACGAGGTAGGCGCCGCGGTTCCATTCGGCCGTCTGCCGGGGCTCGGGCTGGTATTCGCCGGGCCGGAAGTACAGCGCGCGCCAGACCGCCAGCGCGGCCTGCTGGTTGTAGGGAAAGCGCAGCGTGTGCGCGCGGTTGGGTTCGGCCACGGCCGGCTGGCTGCGCAGGAAGGCGAACAGCGCGTCCGAGTCCGCGCGCGTGACCTCGGTGAAGCTCGTGTACGGGAAGGCCGGCACCAGCAGGCGGCCATCGCGCGAGCGGCCGTGGTGCATGGCGCGCCAGAAGGCGGCGGCGCTCCAGTTGCCCAGGCCGTGCCGGGGGTCGGGCGTGAGGTTGCTGCCGTAGACCGTGCCGAAGGGCGTGGGAATGGGCGTGCCGCCGGCGAAGGGTTCGCCGCCGCGCGCCGTGTGGCAGGCCGCGCAGTTGCCGGCCTTGGCGAGGTAGGCGCCGCGCGCGATCAGCTCGGGCGTGGCCGGCACGGGGGGCTCGGCGATGGAGAGGTCGGGCTCGCCGCGCACGTTGAGCCACCAGACCAGCGCGCCGGCGGCGGCCAGCAGCAGCACGAGCGCGGCAAGAAGCTGCGACAGGCGTTTCATCGCGCACCCCCGAGTTCGGGCGCGCTGCCGCACGCCAGGGTGTTGCCCGCCGGTGCCTGCGCCACGGCTTTTGCCTGGGCCGGCACGGGCTGGGCCGCGAGCCAGGCCGAGACGGCGGCCACGTCGGCATCGGGCAGGCGCTGCGCCACATGGGCCATGCAGTCGGGCGCCAGCGCGCGGCGCTGGCCGGTCTTCCAGGCGCCGAGCTGGCCGTTCAGGTAGTCGCGCGGCAGGCCCAGCAGGCCCGGCACGTTGGGCGCCACGCCGGTCATGGCCGCGCCATGGCATTGCACGCAGGCGGGCAGGCCGCGCGCGGCGTCGCCGTGCTGCACGAGCTGGCGGCCGCGCTCGACCAGCGCGGGCGGCGCCGTCACGGGCGCGGGCGCGGGGTAGGGCACCTCCAACGCGGCGAAGTGGTCCGCGATCTCGCGCAGGTAGTCGTCGCTGAGCCGGTCCACCATCTGCGTCATGAGGCCGTAGTGGCGCCGGCCGTCACGGAAGTTCAGCAGCTGGTGGTAGAGGTAGCCGGCCGGCTTGCCGGCGATGCGCGGGTAGTAGCCGTCGGGGCCGGCGCGGCCGGCGGGGCCGTGGCAGACCGCGCAGGCCACCATGCGCTGGGCCATGGTGTCCTGCACGGTGGGCGGCGCGGCATGGGCGGCACCGGTCAGCAGTGCCAGGGAAAGGAGCAGGGCTGGGCGCCGGAGGCGCGTGGCAGGGCTGGGGTTCACGGCGTCCGATGATGCCGCAAGCCGCAGGCCCCGGACAGCATCAGTTCCCCGGGGGCGGACCGGATCAGATGTCCCCCGGGTGACGCCGTCGTCCGTTCCGACGATTCCCCGTGCGGCCGCGCGCGCGCACAGTGCGGGCCTGGCCATCGAAGGGAGACGACCTGTGTCTGGGGCATTGAACGACGAAGAATTGCGTTTTCGAGACGAGGTGCGCGACTTCCTGGCGCACGCGCTGACACCCGAGCTGCGCCAGGCCGGCCGCCGCTGCAGCGGCATCTTCACCGAGTACCACGACGGCAACCGCTGGCACCGCATCCTCGCGCAGCGCGGCTGGAGCGTGCCGCACTGGCCCGTCGAGCACGGCGGCACCGGATGGACGCCCGTGCAGCACCACATCTTCGCGAGCGAGCTGTCCGCCGCCGACGCACCGCCGCGCGCGCCCATGGGGCCGGGCATGGTGGCGCCCGTCATCATCGCTTTCGGCACGCCCGAGCAGCAACAGCGCTGGCTGCCCGGCATCCGCTCGGGCGAGGACTACTGGTGCCAGGGCTACTCGGAGCCCGGCGCGGGTTCGGACCTGGCCTCGCTGCAATGCCGCGCCGTGCGCGAGGGCGACGACTACGTGGTCAACGGCACCAAGATCTGGACCACGCACGCGCAGTACGCCAACCGCATGTTCTGCCTGGTGCGCACGGCCACGGGTGGCAAGCCGCAGGCCGGCATCAGCTTCCTGTGCTTCGACATGGACACGCCCGGCATCACGGTGCGGCCCATCATCAGCATCTCGGGCGACCACGAGCTGAACCAGGTGTTCTTCGACAACGTGCGCGTGCCCGTGTCGGGCCGCATCGGCGAGGAGAACCAGGGCTGGACGATCGCCAAGTACCTGCTGCAGCACGAGCGCGGCGGCAGCTATGCGCCGCAGCTGCGCGCGCGGCTGCGGCGCCAGCGCCGCGCGTTCGCGCAGGCGAACCTGCAGGGCGCCGAGGCCGGCGACCTGGCGCTCAAGCTGGCCGAGCTGGAGTGCGCGGTCGACGCGATGGAGGCCATGGACATGGCGGCCCTGCGCGCGCAGCTGCGTGGCGAGCCGCGTGGCATCCGGCCGTCCATGGGCAAGACCCTGGGCACCGAACTGCGCCAGCGCCTGGACGAGCTGGCCGTGGAGATCGCCGCCCAGTACGCGGCCGTGGGCCTGCCGCTGGACGACCGCCTGGACGGCCCGCTGCCGCTGCCCGAAGAGGCCGTCTACGCCATGTCGGCCTACCTCAACGACCGTGCCGCGAGCATCTATGCCGGCACCAACGAAGTCCAGCGCAACCTGATCGCAGCCCATCTCCTGGCGAATTGATATGGCAAACGAAGACACCCTGGCCATGCTGCAGGACAGCCTGGCCCGCTACCTGGAAGACCGCCACGGCTTCGACGCGCGCCTGGCCGCGCTGCGCGACGCCGACACCGCGCCGCCGCCGTTCTGGACCGGCCTCGCGCGCGAGCTCGACCTGCTGCGCGCCGCGCTGCCCGAGGCCCGGGGCGGCCTGGGCCTGGGCCTGGCCGCGCACCTGGCCGTCATGGAGACGCTGGGCGCCTCGCTCGCGGCCCAGCCCTACCTGGCCACCATGGTGCTGGGCGCCGGCCTGCTGCAGCGCCAACCCGGTGCCGCGGCCGACGCGCTGCTGGCGCAGGTGGTCGAGGGCCGTGCCGTGCTGGCCTTCGCGCACGGCGAGGCCGAGGGCCGCCACAGCCGCCGTTGGGTGCAGACGCGGCTCGCCCGCGCCGGCGATGGCTGGCGCCTGGACGGCCGCAAGGCCGTGGTCCACGCCGCGCCCTGGGCCAGCCACTTCATCGTGAGCGCGCGCAGCGGGGGCGCGCCGGATGCGGCGCAGGGCCTGTCGCTGCTGCTGGTGCCGCGCGACACGCCGGGCCTGTCCCTGCGCACCTATCCGCTGCGCGACGGCGACCGTGCGGCCGAGCTGGCCTTCGACGGTGTCCACCTGCCGGCCACGGCGCTGCTGGGCGAGGCCGGCGCGGCGCTGCCGCAGATCGAGCAGGCGCTCGACGAAGCGACCCTCGCCGTCTGCGCCGAATCGCTGGGCGTGCTGCGCCGGCTGCTGCGCGACACGCTGGACTACGTGCGCCAGCGCAAGCAGTTCGGCGTGGCGCTGTCGAGCTTCCAGGTCGTGCAGCACCGGCTGGCCGACATGCACATGGCGCTGGAACAGGCCGTCGCGCTGACGGCCCAGGTGGGCGAGCAACTGGCCGCCGGCGGCCTCACGCCGGCCGCGCGCGCGCGTGCCGTGTCCTCGGCCAAGGTGGCGGCCGGCAAGGCCTGCAGGGCCGTGGGCCAGGGTGCGGTGCAGCTGCACGGCGGCATGGGCATGACGGAGGAGCTGGCCGTGGGCCACTACATGCGGCGGGCCACGCTGATCGAGGGCCTGTTCGGCCCGGTGTCCTGGCACCTGCGCCGTGTCGCCGATCTGGCGGAATCGGCCGAGGCTGCCGCATGACGGCCGTGCTGCCCGACAACACCCCCGTCCTGGTCGGCATCGGCGAGGCCGTCCACCGCAGCAAGGAACCGCCCGGCCTGGAGCCGCTGGCGCTCATGGAGCAGTCGCTGCGCGCGGCCGAGCAGGACGCCGGCGCGCCGTTGCTGGCCGGCCTGGACGCGCTCGACGTGGTCTGCGAGTACTCCTGGCCCTACAGCGACGCGCCCGGCCTGCTGGCCGCGCGCCTGGGTTGCCGCCCGGCCCACAGCGTCTACGGCGAGACCGGCGGCGAATCGCCCGTGCGCTTCATCCACGAGGCCGCGCTGCGCATCGCGCGCGGCGAGAGCCAGGTGGCGGCCATCGTCGGCGCCGAGGCGCGCTACACGGTCGATGCCGCGGCCAAGGCCGGCCTGGCCCTGCCGTGGACGCCGCGCGACGACAGCGTCAAGCTCGTGCGCGGCACCGTGCTGTGCCACCCGGTGGCGGTGCGGCTGGGCGCCTTCATGCCCACCACCATCTACCCGTTCTACGAGAACGCCACGCTCACGCACTGGGGCCTCACGCCGCGCCAGGCGCACGAGGAGTCGGCGCGGCTGTGGGCGCGCTACTCCGAGGTCGCGGCCGACAACCCGCACGCCTGGCTGCACCGGCGCTTCACGCCGGCCGAGGTGGCCGAGCCCAGCCCGGCCAACCGGCTGATCGCCTGGCCCTACACCAAGCACATGGTGGCCAACCCGGTCGTCAACATGGGCGCGGGCGTCATCCTGACCAGCGTGGGCCGGGCGCGCGCCCTGGGCATCGCGCCGGCGCGCTGGGTCCACATCTGGGGCGGCGCGGCCGCGCGCGAGCCGCGCGACTACCTGCAGCGCGACCACTACGCCGGCTCGCACGCGCAGGACCTGGTCATGGAGACCGTGCTGGCGCAGGCCGGCGGCGATGGCGCGGCCTTCGACATGCTGGAGCTGTACAGCTGCTTCCCGGTCGTGCCCAAGATGGCGCGCCGCACGCTGGGCCTGGCGGCCGACGCGCGCATGACCTCCACCGGCGGCCTGAGTTTCTTCGGCGCGCCGCTCAACAACTACATGACGCATGCGGCCTGCGGCCTGGTGCGCGCGCTGCGTGCCGCGCCCGGCAAGGCCGCGCTGCTGTACGGCCAGGGCGAGTACGTGACCAAGCACCATGCGCTGGTGCTGGGGGCCGACCCGGCGCCGCCGGGCGCGCTGGCCGAGGACTACAGCGTGCAGGCAGCCGCCGACGCGCGGCGCGGCGCGGTGCCGCCGCTGGTGCTGGACCATGCCGGTGCCGCGCGGCTGGAGACCTTCACCGTCATCTACGGCCGCGACGGCCAGGCCACGCACGGCGTGGTGATCGCGCGCACCGAAGGCGGGGCGCGCCTCATGGCACGCCTGCCCGGCGCGGACGCGGCCGGCATCGCCGTGCTGACCGATGCCGAGCGCAGCCCGGTCGGCCGTGGCGGCCGCGTGGCACCCGCCGCCGACGGCCTGCTCGACTGGACCTTCTGATCCCGCCGCAGACCGCGCTGATGGCGCCGCGGAGACGGCGTCGCCGTGCCCGTGCGCGCACGGCCGGGGCTCGCACGAGGCCGTGGTCGCCTTCGGCGGGCAGCGGCCGGCGCGCTCGACCGCGCGCGGATCAGAGGATCAGAACTTGGGGATGCGCAGCGTCTTGCTGACCATCAGCGTGCCCGACAGCGCAAACAGCAGCGCCATCGGGTGCAGCGCCCAGGGCCCCAGCATCCAGGCGCCGCCGTAGAGCGCATCGCCCACGCGGCCCTGCCAGGCCGCCCAGGCCAGCACGCCGGTCAGCACCACGCTGGTCGGGATCGGCGTGCCCTCGAAGTACTTGACCTTGCCGCCCTCGTTGCCCTCGGCCAGGGTCTCGGCCGTCACGTTGAAGCGCGCCAGCCGGCTCACGCCGCAGCAGACGAAGTAGACGAGGATGGCGATGTCCCAGCCGCCCGACAGGCCCGCGGCGAAGCCCAGCGTCGCCGGCCCGACCCCGAAGGACACGATGTCGGCCAGCGAATCGAGCTCGCGGCCCAGCGCCGAATGCTGCTGGCGCCAGCGCGCGATGCGGCCGTCGAGCACGTCGAAGACCAGAGCGATCGGCGTCATGAGCGCGGCCAGCAGGAAATGGCGCGCCTGGCCGCTCACGAGGTACTGCATGGCCAGGAACACCGAGGCCATGCCGAAGGCCGCGTTGCCCAGCGTGAAGAAGTCCGCGAGGTGGAAGCCGCGCAGCATCGAGAAGTGGCGTGGGGGTCGGGGCAGGGCGCTCATGACGGGATTCTCCTGGAGGTTCGAGCATGCCTGCCGATGCGTCCGCCAGCTGTGGGCCAAGCAAGGCATCGTCTGTAGGCGAACGGCGGTGGCTGACAGGGCTTGGCGCTGCGCGATGACAGCCACCCGCCTGCGCCGGCGCCAAGCTGGTGCGACCATGGCCACCACCAAGTCCGCCCTCGCCAGCTACCGCGCCAAGCGCGACTTCCGCCGCACCGCGGAGCCGCGCAGCGGCGGCAGGCGTTCGCCGGCCGGCCAGGCCAGCTTCGTCGTGCAGAAGCATTGGGCCAGCAGCCTGCACTACGACTTCCGGCTCGAGATCGACGGCACCATGAAAAGCTGGGCCGTGCCCAAGGGGCCCAGCTTCGATCCGCACGACAAGCGGCTCGCGGTGCAGGTGGAGGACCATCCGATCTCCTATTCCAGCTTCGAGGGCCGGATTCCCGAAGGCCAGTACGGCGCCGGCAAGGTGATCGTCTGGGACAAGGGCCACTGGACGCCGGTCGGCGACCCGGCGGCCGGGCTGCGCGATGGCAACCTCAAGTTCGAGCTGCACGGCCACAAGCTGCAGGGCCGCTGGGCACTCGTGCGCATGCACGGCAAGGGCAAGGAGCGCCAGCCGCCCTGGCTGCTCGTGAAGGAGAAGGACGCCTTCGAGCGGCCGGCCGCGGAGTTCAGCGTGGTCGACGAGATGCCCGACAGCGTCAAGGGCCTGGCGGCGCCGGCGCCGGCGCCGCAGACGGCCGCGCAGGTGCCGCAGGCCGCATTGCCGGCCACGCTCGCGCCGCAGTTGGCCACGCTCGCCAGCGGGCCGCCGGCCGATCCGGCCGAGTGGGTCTACGAGATCAAGTTCGACGGCTACCGGCTGCTCGCGCGCGTCGAAGGCCGCGGCAGAAAGCGGCAGGTGCAGCTGTTCACGCGCAACGGCAACGACTGGACGCACAAGCTCAAGGCCCTGCATGCCGAACTGCTGCGTCTGGACCTGCCCGAGGGCTGGTACGACGGCGAGATCGTCGTGATGGACCACAACGGCCTGCCGGACTTCGGTGCGCTGCAACAGGCTTTCGACGCTTCGAAGACCCAGGCCATCGTCTACTACCTGTTCGATGTGCCCTATTGCGGCGGCCACGACCTGCGCGAGCAGCCCCTGCAGGCGCGCCGTGCGCTGCTGGCCTCGCTGCTGGAGGGGCAGAAGTCCGACCTCGTGTTCTATTCGGCGACCTTCGAGGCGCCGCCCGGCGAGGTGGTCGGCCAGGCCTGCAAGCTGGGCCTGGAAGGCGTGATCGCCAAGCGCAAGGATGCGCCCTACGTCTCGCGCCGCAGCGACAGCTGGCTCAAGCTCAAGTGCAGCCGGCGCCAGGAGTTCGTCATCGTCGGCACCACCGACCCGCAGGGCACGCGCGCGGGCTTCGGCGCGCTGCTGCTGGGCGTGCACGACGAGGAGGGGCGCCTGGTCTACGCCGGCAAGGTCGGCACGGGCTTCGACCAGGCCACGCTCGAGAAGCTCGCGCGCCAGCTGGCCGGTCTCGCCACGCCGCGCAGCCCGCTGGCCGACACGGCCGACGTGGAAGGCAGGCCGCGCTGGGTCAAGCCGCAGCTCGTGGCCGAAGTCAGCTTCGGCGAATGGACGCGCGGCGGCCGCATCCGCCACGCTGTGTTCCACGGCCTGCGCAGCGACAAGCCGGCCAAGGCCATCGTGCGCGAGCGCGCCGCGCCGCCGCCCAGGCCCGCGAAGAAGGCCGTGGCCGACGCCAGCGGCGTCCATGCGCTCTCCACGCGCCTCAAGGTCACGCACCCCGAGCGCGTGGTCGACGCCAGCACGGGCACGACCAAGATGGACCTCGTGCGCTACTACGCGCTGGTGGGTGACCTGATGCTCGAGCACCTCAAGGGCAACCGGCCCGTGGCGCTGGTGCGCGCGCCGGCCGGCATCGGCAGGCAGCTGTTCTTCCAGAAGCATGCCGAGATCGAGAAGCTGCCCGGCCTGCGCCAGCTCGACCCGGCGCTGGACCCCGGCCACGCGCCGCTGCTGGCCGTGGCCAGCGCGCGCGGCCTGCTGTCGGCCGCGCAGTGGAACGTGGTGGAGCTGCATTCCATGAATGCGCTGGCCGCGTCCTTCGAGCGGCCGGATCGGCTGGTGTTCGATCTGGACCCGGGCGAGGGCGTGCGCTGGCGCCGGATGCAGGAGGCGGCCGAAGTCGTGCACGCCTTCCTGGACCAGCTGGGCCTGCCGGCCTTCCTCAAGACCAGCGGCGGCAAGGGCCTGCACGTGGTCGTGCCGATCAAGCGCCTGCACAGCTGGACCAGCGCCAAGGGCTTCGCCCAGGCCATCGTGCAGCACCTTGCGTGCACCATCCCCGACCGCTTCGTGGCCAAGAGCGGGCCGCGCAACCGCGTCGGCAAGATCTTCGTGGACTACCTGCGCAACGGCCAGGGCGCGACCACGGTCTGCGCCTGGTCGGCGCGGGCGCGTCCGGGCATGGGCATCTCGGTGCCGCTGGCCTGGGACGAACTCGGCGCGCTCAAGCGCAGCGACCAGTGGAGCGTGCACAACGTGCACGAGCGGCTGGACGTGGGCAACGCCCCGTGGGAGGGCTATGCGCGCGCCGCGAAGTCGCTCAAGACCGCGATGAAGACCATCGGCTTCGAGGAGGGATAGCCATGCTGCGAGCCATCTGGAAGGGCGCCATCAGCTTCGGCCTGGTGCACGTGCCCGTGGGCCTGTACCCGGCCTCGCGCGAGACCGGCATCGACTTCGACTGGCTGGACAAGCGCTCCATGGACCCGGTGGGCTACAAGCGCGTCAACAAGCGCACCGGCCGCGAGATCGCCAGGGAGCACATCGTCAAGGGCGTCAAGCTGGAGGACGGCGACTACGTGGTGCTGTCCGACGCGCAGATCAAGGACGCCTACCCCAAGTCCACGCAGACCATCGAGATCGAGGCCTTCGTGACGGCCGCCGAGATTTCCTTCATGCTGCTCGAGCGGCCCTACCACCTGGAGCCCATCGGCAAGGGCGAGAAGGTCTACGCATTGCTGCGCGAGGCCATGGCCGCCGCCGGCGTGATCGGCATTGCGCGCGTGGTCATGCACAGCAAGGAGCACCTCGCCGTGCTCGTGCCCATGGGGCCGGCGCTCATGCTCAACACCATCCGCTGGGCCAGCGAGATCCGGCCGCAGGAAGACCTCAAGCTGCCGGCCGCGGGCAAGGGCGCGCTCAAGGCCGCCGAGCTCAAGATGGCCGCGCAACTCATCGCCGACATGACCGTGCCCTGGCAGCCCGAGGACTACGCCGACCACTTCACCGACGCCATCCACGCGCTCGTGCAGCGCAAGGTGCAGGCGGGCGACACCCAACAGGTCACGGCACTGGAAGACGCGCCCGCGAGCACGCAGGGCTCCAACGTGGTCGACCTCACCGAGTTGCTGGCGCAGAGCCTGGCCGGGCGCAAGCCGGCCGCGGCCAAGGCCCGGCCGGCGGCGAAGAAGGGGGGCAAGGCGGCGGCGCACAAGCGGGCCTGATTTCCTACATGCGGCGGCCTTGCCGTCCGACGAACGCCTCGCGCAGCGCTGCGAACAATGGCGCACAGCTCAACAACAGGAGAACCCGGTGGCAGCTTCCCTTCCCTTGGCATCGACCCGGCTCGAAGACGCCGTCGATGCACCGGCCGGCGCCGTTTCATGGGGCGCCATCCTGGCCGGCGGTGCCGCCGCGGCGGCGCTCTCGCTGATCCTCCTGATCCTGGGCGCGGGCCTGGGCCTGACCTCGCTGTCGCCCTATGGCGGCGCGGGCGCGAGCGCCATGGCGCTGGGCATGTCCGCCATCGTCTGGGTCATGGTCACGCAGGCGCTGGCGTCCGGCATGGGCGGCTACATCGCCGGCCGGCTGCGCACGCGCTGGGCCGGCCTGCAGGGCGACGAGGTGTTCTTCCGCGACACGGCCCATGGCTTCCTGGCCTGGGCCGTCGCCACGCTGGCCACGGCCGCCTTGCTGACCACCGCCATCGGCAGCGTGGTGGGCGGCGCCGTGAAGGTGGGCGCCACGGTGGCCGGCGGTGCCGCCACGGCGGCGGTGTCCACGGCCGCGCAGGGCGCGGGCGAAGCGGCGGGTGAAGTGGCGGGCGGAGGGCCGGCCGCCTACTTCATCGACAGCATGTTCCGCCGCCCGGCCGGCCCGGCACAGGCCGGCGAGGTGGGCCCGGCCGCGCCGGTTCCCGCCGCCGAGGTGGCCCGCATCCTGGCGCAGGCCGGCAAGGACAAGCCGCTGGCGGCCGAAGACCAGCGCTACCTGGGTCAGCTCGTGGCCGAGCGCACGGGGCTGTCGCCGCAGGAGGCCGAACAGCGCGTGGCCGACACCGTGACCCGCATGCAGGCCAAGGCGCGCGAGGTGGAGGCCGCCGCCCGCGACGCCGCCGAGAAGGCGCGCAAGGCCGGCATCACCGCCACGCTGTGGCTGTTCGTCTCCATGCTGCTCGGTGCTTTCAGCGGCAGCCTGGCCGCCACCTGGGGCGGCCGCGAACGCGACGCCTGAATTTCCCCCAAGACCCTTTCACAACAACCCGGAGATCCCTATGCGCTCCCTGCTGCTGTTCTTTCTCGGCGTGCCCATTCCCATCATCATCCTGATCGCCCTGTTCGTTCGTTGACGCGGGCGCCAGCCCGATCCCGCGCCGCGGCCCGGCGCTTGCTTGCCACAAGAATCCATGACAGACACCTGCGAACCTGGCCTTCCCTGGCCCATGGGCATGCACCTGCGCGACGGCGGTGCGAACTTTGCGCTCTATTCCAGTGCGGCCGAGGCGGTCGAGTTGTGCCTGTTCGACGCCGAAGGGCGTGAGGAGCAGCGGCGCATCCGCCTGCCGGCACGCACCGAGGACATCTGGCACGGCTTCGTGCCCGGTATCGAGCCCGGAACACGCTACGGCGTGCGCGTGCACGGCCCCTTCGACCCCGGCAACGGCCAGCGCTGCAACCCGGCCAAGCTGCTGCTGGACCCCTACACCCGCGCCATCGACCGGCCGCTGCGCGGCGAGGCCGTGACCTTCGGCTACCCGCTCGGCGGCGAGCAGCAGGACCTTGCGCGCGACGATGGCGACAGCGCCGCCGTGGCCGCCAAGTCGGTGGTCATCGCGCCCGACTTCGACTGGCAGGGCGACCGGCCGCCGGCCATCCCCATGGCCGACTCGGTCTTCTACGAGATCAACGTGCGCGGCTTCACCAAGGAGATGCCGGGCGTGCCCGAGGAGCTGCGCGGAACCTTCGCGGGCCTGGCCAACCAGGCGGCGATCGACTACCTCAAGCGCCTGGGCGTCACGGCCGTGCAGCTGCTGCCCGTGCAGGCCTTCAACGACGAAGGGCGGCTCGTCGACGCAGGCCTGGCCAACTACTGGGGCTACAACACCATCGGCTTCTTCGCGCCCGAGCCGCGCTACTGCTTCAAGGGCACGGATGGCGGCGTGGCCGAGTTCCGCGGCATGGTCAAGGCCCTGCACCAGGCCGGCATCGAGGTGATCCTGGACGTGGTCTACAACCACAGCTGCGAGGGCAACCACCTGGGCCCGACCATGTGCTTCAAGGGCATCGACAACGCGGCCTACTACCGGCTGACCGAGGACCGGCGCTACTACAACGACTTCAGCGGCACCGGCAACACGCTGGACGTGAGCAACCCGCCCGTGCTGCGCATGGTCATGGACAGCCTGCGCTACTGGGTCGAGGAAATGCACGTGGACGGCTTCCGCTTCGACCTCGCGCCGGCCATCGCGCGCGACGCGGCGGGCGCCTTCGAGCACCGCACGCCGTTCCTGTCGGCCGTGGCGCAGGACCCGGTGCTGCGCCGCGTCAAGATGATCGCCGAGCCCTGGGACCTGGGCGACTACGGCTACCAGGTCGGCGGCTTTCCGGTCGGCTGGTCGGAATGGAACGGCAGCTACCGCGACGAGGTGCGCGACTTCTGGCGCAACGCCGACGACAGCCTGCCGACCTTCGCCTCGCGGCTGTGCGGCACGCCGGAGATCTTCGCGCCCTCGCGCCGCCCGCCCTCGGCCAGCGTCAACATCGTGACCGTGCACGACGGTTTCACGCTGCGCGACCTGGTCAGCTACAACGAGAAGCACAACGAGGCCAACGGCGAGGACAACCGCGACGGCGAGAGCCACAACCGCAGCTGGAACTGCGGTGCCGAGGGCCCGACCGAGGACGCCGGCGTGCTCGCCTTGCGCGCGCGCCAGCAGCGCAACCTGCTGGCCACGCTGTTCATGTCGCGCGGCGTGCCGCTGCTGCTGGGCGGCGACGAGATCGGCCGCACGCAGCAAGGCAACAACAACGCCTACTGCCAGGACAGCCCGATCTCCTGGTTCGACTGGCGCGACGGCGCGCGCGACGACGCGCTGTTCGCCTTCGTCGCCAAGCTGATCCGGCTGCGCAAGGAACTGCCCGTGCTGCGCAGCCCGCACTGGCCCGTGGGCGACGGCGAGCATCCCGACGCCACCTGGTACAGCGTCTGGGGCCTGCCCATGACCGAGGACGAGTGGCAGCACCCGGGCGCGCGCTGCCTGCAGCTCGTGTTCGACGGCGCGGCCGACCATGCCAAAGGCCGCGCGGACCAGCCCGGGGCTTCGGTGCTGCTGCTGTTCAACGGCGCACCCGAGGCGCACCTGTTCACCGTGCCGCCCGAGACGCGCTTCGGCCCCGCCTGGCAGCTGCGCATTGCGACCGACCGCGCGCAGTTGCCGGCCCGGCGCGCGCGGCGCGTGGCACCGGGCGCCAAGCTGCGGCTCAAGGCGCACGCGATGATGGTGCTGACGCAGGGCCCGGCCGCGTAGGCGCTTTTCCTACCATGGCTCGCGCCCCGCACCGATCCGGCGCGCACCGCGGGTGCCGTAGTCTGGCGCCAACCCGTCACGGTGACGGTTGTTCCGTGTCCCCATCGTCCGATCCGGAGAATCGTCCATGACGCATGCCAAACGCAGCGTGCTTGCGCTGCTCAACCGTCGCACCACCGAAGGCTTCTACGTCGCCATCCTGCTGGCCTGCCTGGCGTTCGCCGGCATGCTGCTGGCGCCGGGCGACCACATGGAGCAGCTGCTGGCGCTGGCCTGGCTGTTCATGCTGTCGGCGATCGCCTTCCTGGTCGGCAAGCTCGGCCTGGAACTGGTGCTCGAAACCGGCCAGTGAAGAAGACGGTGGGGCGGGGTGGATCTGCGCGGCGTGTTGCAGAGCGGGCGACGCAGCCGCATCCGTGTCGTGAACGGTAAAAGAAGTGAGGAATCGTGATGTCGGGAACTGGCGCGACAAGCGCTGCTTTCCTACGCGCCGGCCGCGGCTGCGGTGCTAGATTGGCCGCGCCGAACGAGGAGACCACCATGCACAAGCCCGCACCCACCCCCTTGCTGACCCTGCTGGCCGCGGCCGCCCTGCTGGCGGGCTGCGCCCAGGGCGCGGGCAGCCCCGCCAGCCCTGCCAACCCGACCGCCGTGCCGGCGCCGCCGCGCGCCGGATCGAGCGCGCTGGTCAAGCTCATGACCGAGGACGGCCAGCAGCGCGGCCAGGCCGTGTTGAGCTCGGTGGCCGAGGGCGTGGAGATCGTCGTGAACGCCGAAGGGCTGACGCCGGGCCTGCATGGCCTGCACATCCACGTCAACGGCCAGTGCGCGCCGGGGCCCGACCCCAGCGGCAAGACCATTCCCTTCGGCGCCGCGGGCGGGCACTTCGACCCCGAGGCCACGGGCCGCCACGGCCATCCCGAGCACGACGCGCAGCGCCACGCCGGCGACGTGCCCAACCTGCTCGTCGACGGGCAGGGCAAGGGCATGCTGCGCTTCACCAACCCCAAGATCACGCTGCTGCGCGGCGCCAGGAACTCGGTGCTGGGCCGCTCGCTGGTGGTGCATGCCGATGCCGACGACTACAAGACCAACCCGGCCGGCAATTCGGGCGGCCGCGTGCTGTGCGGCGTGATCGAGCCGGCGCGGCTCGACGCCGTGGTCGGCAGCGTGCCCACCTCGCGCCACCTGCGCTGAACCATGGACCGCGTGGCGTTCCAGGCGCGTTTCGAAGCCCGGTTCGCCGATCCCCGCTTCGACGGCGAACGCGCCGCCATCGACCGCCTGGCCGACATCGCCTGGCGCAACCACGAGGACAGCCGCAAGGCGCCGCGGACCCGCCCGGCCGGCCCGGGCTTCTTCGACCCGTCCTACGAACTTTCCACCGAATGGTCGCAGACCCGTGCGCGGCTGCAGGCCGCGCAGGCCGGTTGGGCCGGGGCGCCGCGCCCGCGCGTGCTGCTCGTGAGCGGCGCTGCGCGCAACGACCAGACCTGCCCGGGCGAGAACGCCAAGACCATGCGGCTGGCGCACCTGGCCCAGGCCACGCTCGAGGAAGAGGGCGCGCAGGCCGACCTGCTGGACCTGAGCCTGCTGACGTCGGACTACGACCGCCACATCCATCCCTGCAAGGGCTGCGTGTCCACCACCATGCCGTTGTGTCACTGGCCCTGCAGCTGCTACCCCAACCATGCACTGGGCCAGGTCAACGACTGGATGGCCGAGATCTACGAGCGCTGGGTCAGCGCCCACGGCGTGATCGTGCTGGCGCCGACCTACTGGTACCAGTCGCCGAGCCCGCTCAAGCAGATGATGGACCGGCTGGTCTGTGCCGACGGCGGCAACCCAGACCCGAGCACCACGCACGGCAAGAAGGTGGAGGAGGCCAAGGCGCTGGAAAAGCGCGGCTGGGACTACCCGCAGCACCTGGCCGGCCGCGTGTTCGGCCTCGTGGTGCACGGCGACGTGGCCGGCGTGGAGGCGCAGCGGCGCAACCTGGCGGACTGGCTGCAGTGGATGGGCCTGCTGCCGGCCGGTTTCGCCTCGCAGCTGGACCGCTACATCGGCTACTACGCGCCCTACTGCGACAGCCATGCCGCGCTCGACGCGGACCAGGCGCTGCAGGCCGAGGTGCGCAACGTTGCGCGCGCCGTGGCGCGGGCGGCCGACGCAGCGCGCGCGGGCAGGCTGGCGCGGCCCGATGCGGGCCTGGTCAGCCCGCGGCGCAAGTGAACACCCCAACCCGAAAGGAACCACCATGAGCGAGAAGAAGGCCAGCGTGCACTGGGAAGGCGCGGGCAAGACCGGCAAGGGCGCCATCAGCACCGAGACAGGCGCGCTGAAGGACTACCCCTATGGCTTTGCGAGCCGCTTCGAGGACGACCGGCGCGGCACCAACCCCGAGGAGATCGTGGGCGCCGCGCACGCGGCCTGCTTTACCATGGCCTTCGCCTTCGCCTGCGAGAAGGCCGGCGTGGCGCTGCAGCAGGCCGACACCCAGGCCAGCGTGCGCCTGGTCAAGGACGGCGAGGGCTTCAAGATCGACCGCATCGCGCTGACGCTGACGGCCAGGGCTGCCGGCCTGGACGAGGCGAAGTTCCAGCAGCTGGCCCAGGGCGCCAAGGCCGGCTGCCCGCTGTCCAAGGCGCTGGCGGCCGTGCCCGAGATCACGCTCTCGGCGGCGCTGCGGGCCTGACGTTCAGGCGCGCGGCTCGACGGCCGCGCCGGGGTCTTCCTCGCCGGCCACCGAGCCCGGGTCGGCCTTGGGCGCGGCCAGCTGGGCCAGCGCCGCGGCCGCGCCGGGCGCCGTACTCGCGAGCTGGGCAGCCAGGGCCGTGAGGCCGGCGGCGCCGTCGCGCGTCAGCTGCGCGATGGCTTGGCCGGCTTCCTTGGGCGAGGCGAAGCCCTGGCTCTGCAGCAGCAGCGCGCCGCCCGCATCGACGAGCTTGAAGTAGAACAGCCCGTCGGCCTCGCGGTACTGCTTGAAGGCCGGCACCGCCGCCTTGGCCGCCTTGGCGGGCCTGGCCGCCTGGGCCTGGGTGCCCAGCGGGCGCAGGCCCACGGCGTGGCGCAGCGTGGCGATGAAGGGGCTGGCCATGCGGCGCGCTTTCTGGGCGCCGGCCAGCAGCACGCGCTCGACGCTGGCGGGATCGTCGATGTAGCGCTGGTAGGTGGCGCGCATCGGCCCGACCTCGCGGTCGATGCGCTCGAACAGCGCCTGCTTGGCGTCGGCCCAGGAGATGCCGCCGGCGAAGGCCTGGCGGAAGTCCTCGGTCTCGCCGGGCTCGGCGAAGGCCTGGTAGATCTGGAACAGGGCCGAGCCTTCGGTGTCCTTGGGCTCGCCGGGGCCGCGCGAGTCGGTCACGATGCCGGCGATGAGCTTTCGCATCTGCTCGCGCGGCGCGAACAGCGGGATGGTGTTGTCGTAGCTCTTGCTCATCTTGCGGCCGTCCAGGCCGGGCAGCAGGGCCACGTCCTCTTCCACGGCCGCCTCGGGCAGCACGAAGTGCTCGCCATAGGCGTGGTTGAAGCGCTGCGCCATGTCGCGCGCCATCTCGATGTGCTGCACCTGGTCGCGGCCCACGGGCACCTTGTGCGCGTTGAACATCAGGATGTCGGCGCCCATCAGCACCGGGTACATGAACAGGCCCGCCGTCACGTCGTTGTCCGGCTCGGCGCCGGCGGCGGCGTTGCGGTCCATCGCGGCCTTGTAGGCGTGGGCGCGGTTCAGGATGCCCTTGCCCGTCACGCAGGTCAGGAACCAGGTCAGCTCGGGGATCTCCGGGATGTCGGACTGGCGGTAGAAGGTCACGCGCTCGGGGTCCAGGCCGCCGGCCAGCCAGGTCGCGGCGATCTCCAGCGTGGAGCGCTGGATGCGCGCCGGGTCGTCGGTCTTGATCAGCGCGTGGTAGTCCGCGAGGAAGTAGAAGCTGTCGGTGCCGGCGACGCGGCTGGCGCGGATGGCCGGGCGGATGGCGCCGACGTAGTTGCCCAGGTGGGGGGTGCCGGTGGTGGTGATGCCGGTCAGGACGCGCAGCGTGCTCATGGAGGTGTCAGCGGATCAGAAGGGAGAAAGGGGTCAGCAGCAGGTCGAGCAAGTCGAAGGTCAGGCCCATGATGGGCCGCAGCCACAGCGCGCCGACCACGCCGGCCAGCACCAGGCCCATGACGATGAAGAAGCCCCAGGGTTCCACGCGCGAGACGAGCACGGCCTGCCGGTAGGGTAGCAGGCCCACGAGCACGCGCCCGCCGTCCAGCGGCGGCAGCGGGAACAGGTTGAAGGCGAACATCACCACGTTGACCAGCATGCCGGCCTGGCACATCTTGACGAAGAAGGGCTCGCTGACGCCGAGGCCGACGAGCAGGTAGAACAGGATGCCCCACAGCAGGGCCTGCACCAGGTTGGCGCCCGGGCCGGCCAGCGCCACCCAGACCATGTCGCGCTTGGGGTTGCGCAGCCGGCCGAACTGCACCGGCACGGGCTTGGCATAGCCGAACACGAAGGCGCCCGAGGTGGCCAGGTACAGCATGATGGGCATCAGGATGGTGCCCAGCGGGTCGATGTGCTTGACCGGGTTCAGCGTCACGCGGCCGAGCAGCCAGGCGGTGTTGTCGCCGTAGTGCCGGGCCACGTAGCCGTGGGCCGCTTCGTGCACCGTGATCGCGAAGAGGACGGGCAGCGCGAAGATCAGCAGGTTCTGGAGGATGGCGTCGAAGTTCACCGGCGGATTGTCGCAGCGCGCCTCACAGGCCCAGCGCGGCGACCGAGCCGCGGCCTTCGCGCACGATCTCGGCCTCGCCGCCCGTGCCCATGGGCACGAGGTCGATCACCGTGGTCGGCGCGGACGGGCAGGCCCCGGCGTCGAGCACGGCGGCCAGCTGGTGCTCGAAGCGTTCGCGGATCTCGGCGCCGTCGTGCAGCGGCTCGCTCTCGCCGGGCGGGATCAGCGTGGTGGCCAGGAGCGGCGCGCCGTGCAGGGCCAGCAGGTCCTGCAGCGCCTTGTGCTCGGGCACGCGCAGGCCGATGGTCTTGCGCGAAGGATGGCTCACGCGCCGCGGCACCTCCTTGCTGGCCTCCAGGATGAAGGTATAGGGCCCCGGCGTGGCCGACTTGAGCAGCCGGTACTGCTTGTTGTCCACGCGCGCGTAGTTGGCCAGCTCCGACAGGTCGCGGCACAGCAGCGTGAGGTGGTGCCGGTCGTCCACGCCGCGCAGGCGGCGCATGCGGTCCACGGCGGCCTTGTCGTCCAGGTGGCAGACCAGCGCGTAGCTGGAATCCGTCGGCACGGCGATCACGTCGCCCTTGGCCAGCAGCGCCACGGCCTGCTTGAGCAGGCGCGGCTGGGGGTTGTCGGGATGGAGTTCGAAGTACTGGGCCATGGTTCAACCGAATCTGGGGTCAATGTCTCGGACGGGATTCGCGCAGCGTGATCCAGGCGCCCAGCGCGCCGCAGACGGCCACCAGGGCCATGCCGAGCAGCGACCAGCCGTCCGGCACGTGCGCGAACACCAGCCAGCCGCCGATCATCGCAAAGCCGATCTGGCCGTAGAGGTAGGGCGTGAGCACGGCCGCCGGCGCGCGCGAGTAGCCCAGGATCAGCAGGAAATGGCCCACGGTGGCCATCACGCCCATGAGCAGCAGGCCGGCCCACAGCCGCCAGTCCGGCAGCTCCACCCAGACGAAGGGCAGGGGGATGGAGGCGGCCAGCGTGCCGATCCAGCCCGTGTAGAGGTGGGTGGTCAGCGGCGCGTCGGTGCGCGCGAGCTTGCTGGTCAGCACCTGGAACCAGGCGTTGGTGGCGACCAGCGCCAGCGGCAGCAGCAGCCGCCAGTCGAAGGCCTCGCCGCCGGGACGGATGATGACCATGGTGCCGACGAAGCCGCCGACCACCAGCGCCCAGCGCTGCGGCGAGACGCGTTCGCCCAGCGTGCGCGCGGCCAGCAGGGTGATGACCAGCGGCGTGATCATGACGATGGCCGTGAACTCGCCGACCGGCATGGTGCGCAGGCTCAGGAAGGCCAGCAGGCTGCTGGCGAGCAGCAGCACGCCGCGCAGCAGCTGGAAGCGCGGATGCGCGGTGCGCAGCATCTTCAGGCCCTGGCGCGGCAGCACGATGGCCGTGGTGGCCACGGCCTGGAAGGCGTAGCGGAACCACAGGCCCATGAGCAGCGGCACCGTCACCGTGATGGCCTTGGTGGTGGTGTCCAGCACGGCGAAGCAGGCGACGGCGCACAGCACCAGCGCAATGCCGCCCAACGGCGAGGCGGGCAGGGCGGCGGAACTCACTGGATGCGGTCCGCCAGCAGCTCCCAGACGGGGGTCAGGTCGCCCGGCAGGTAGGGCAGGGCGCCCAGGTCGCAGTGGCTCTCGTCGGGGCTGTGGAAGTCGCTGCCGCGCGAGGCGGCCAGGCCGAATTCGCGCGCCATGCCGGCGTACTCCACGTATTCGGCCGGCGTGTGGCTGCCGGTCACGACCTCGACGCCGCGGCCGCCATGGGCCTTGAACTCGCTGAACAGCGCGTACTCTTCGGTGGCGTTGAACTTGTAGCGGCCCGGGTGGGCGATCACGGCGACGCCGCCGCCCTGGGTGATCCAGCCCACGGCGTCCTTGAGGTTGGCCCAGCGGTGCGGCACGTAGCCGGGCTTGCCCTCGGTCAGGTACCTGCGGAAGACCTCGGGCGTGTCCTTGCAGTGGCCGGCCTCGACCAGGAAGCGCGCGAAGTGCGTGCGCGAGATCAGCGCCGGGTTGCCGACGAACTTGAGCGCGCCCTCGTAGGCGCCGTGGATGCCGACCTTGGCCAGGCCCTCGGCCATCTCGCGCGCGCGCGGGCCGCGGCCGTCGCGCGTGTCGGCCAGGCCCTGGAACATGCGCGGGTCTTCGGCGTCGAAGCCCAGGCCCACGATGTGCACGGTCTCGCCCGCGAAGGTGACCGAGATCTCGCATCCCGTGAGGTAGCGCAGGCCGTTGGCCCTGGCGGCGGCGGCGGCGCGCAGCTGGCCGCCGATCTCGTCGTGGTCCGTCAGGGCCCAGAGTTCCACGCCGTTGGCGCGTGCGCGCTGCGCCAGCTCCTCCGGGGTCAGCGTGCCGTCGGAGACGATGGAGTGGCAGTGCAGGTCGGCGTTGAGGATGGAAGGCACGGCGGGCATTCTAGGTGTGCGGTGTATTTTCCGAGGTCGCCCGCGCGGCAGCGGCCGCGCAAAAAACAAAACCCGCTCGGGTGAGCGGGTTCGTGGAAGTTGGCTGCGGGCCGGAGCCCTGGCATCACTTCAGCTTGATTTCCTTGTACTCGACGTGCTTGCGAGCCTTGGGATCGAACTTGGTGATCAGCATCTTCTCGGGCATGGTCTTCTTGTTCTTCGTGGTCGTGTAGAAGTGACCCGTACCAGCCGTCGATTCCAGCTTGATCTTTTCGCGTCCGCCTTTGGTGGCCATGGTGATTCCCTCGCTTTAAGCTGCTTGGCCGCGTGCGCGCAGGTCTGCGAGCACGGCGTCGATGCCGTTCTTGTCGATCAGGCGCAGGCCGGCGTTGGAAATGCGCAGGCGCACCCAGCGGTTTTCCGACTCCACCCAGAAACGGCGGTATTGCAGGTTCGGCAGGAACCGGCGCTTGGTCTTGTTGTTGGCGTGGGAAACGTTGTTCCCGACCATCGGGCCCTTGCCCGTGACTTCACATACGCGTGACATGGTCACTTCCTCGTACTGACAGCTGGCACCTTGCTGCACGGTGTGCGGCTCGGAGTGTTACAGCTTGACCTCGCCAAAAGCAGGTGGCGGTGACCTGTTTGCCAATCAGATTTCGGCAAAGCCCGCGATTGTAGCGCGTTTACTCCTGCTGTTCCAGGAAGCGCTGGGCGTCCAGCGCGGCCATGCAGCCCGTGCCGGCGCTCGTGATGGCCTGGCGGTAGATGTGGTCCTGCACGTCGCCGGCCGCGAACACGCCGGGCACGCTGGTCATGGTGGCGAAGCCCTGCAGGCCCGAGCGCGTGACGATGTAGCCGTCCTTCATCTCGATCTGGCCCTGGAAGATCTCGGTGTTGGGCCGGTGGCCGATGGCGATGAAGCAGCCCTTGAGGTCGATGTCGCGGGTGCTGCCGTCGCGCTGGTCCTTCAGGCGGATGCCGGTCACGCCGCTGGCGTCGCCCTTGACCTCGTCCAGCACCTGGAACAGCTGCAGCTCGATCTTGCCTTCCTTGACCTTCTCGGCCACCTTGTCCACGAGGATGGGCTCGGCGCGGAACTTGTCGCGCCGGTGCACCAGCGTGACCTTGCGCGCGATGTTGGACAGGTACAACGCCTCCTCGACCGCGGTGTTGCCGCCGCCGACCACGCAGACGTCCTGGTCGCGGTAGAAGAAGCCGTCGCAGGTGGCGCAGGCCGAGACGCCCTTGCCCATGAAGGCCTCTTCCGAGGGCAGGCCCAGGTACTGGGCCGCGGCGCCGGTGGCGATGATCAGCGCGTCGCAGGTGTAGCTGCCGCTGTCGCCGGTCAGACGGAACGGGCGCTGGCTGAAGTCGACCTTGTTGATGTGATCGAACACGATCTCGGTGTTGAAGCGCTCTGCATGCTCCAGGAAACGCTGCATCAATTCAGGGCCTTGTACACCATGCACGTCTGCGGGCCAGTTGTCCACCTCCGTGGTCGTCATCAGCTGGCCGCCCTGGGCGATGCCGGTGATCAACAAGGGCTTCAGATTGGCACGCGCGGCGTAGACAGCGGCGGTATATCCGGCGGGACCCGAGCCCAGGATCAAGACTTTGGCGTGTTTTTCAGTCGACATCTACAGTTCTTTCGAGCGGAAATTGCACACATAGTGTGTACAGGTGAAGTCTTTTCCCACAGAATCAAGCGTGGGCCGATGCCCGCGCTGCAAAGCGTGGATTTTGCCCTTGATCGCCATTTGCTCTGTTGAGCGGGGGTCAACCAACAACAAGGAGTCATGGTCGTGTCGATGCTGTCGAATCTGGAGCTGCTGCTGCGCGTGCCGCTGTTCTCCATGCTGAGCGGGGAACAGGCCAACCTGGTGGCGCAGGCGGTCAGCAAGCGCCGCGTCAAGCGCGGCGAAGTCATCGTCGAGCAGGGCCGCAAGACCAATGCGCTGTTCATCCTGCTGAGCGGGCGCTGCCGCGTGGTGACCACCGATCCGCGCGGGCGCGAGGTCATCATCGCCACGCTGCGGCCGGCCGACTGCATCGGCGAGATGAGCCTGATCGACAGCGAGCCGCATTCGGCCACCGTGCTGGCCGAGGTGCAGACCGACGTGCTGGTGCTGGGCCGCGCCGAGTTCGACCGCTGCGTGGCCGACAACCCGCAGATGGCGCGTGCCGTGATGACCGGCCTGGTCAAGCGCCTGCGCCGCGCCGACCAGAAGATCGAATCGCTGGCCCTGATGGACGTGTACGGCCGCGTGGCCCATGCGCTGCTGGAGCAGGCCAGCACCGACACGGCCGGCGTGCTGCAGATCCGCGACAAGATTTCGCGCCAGGACATCGCCAAGATGGTGGGCGCCTCGCGCGAGATGGTCAGCCGCGTGATGAAGGACCTGGAGGAGCGCGGCTACATCGAGACGCAGGAGAGCGGCGCCATCCACATCAAGGAACGGCTGACCAGCCTGGCCTGACACGGGCCGAACCCGTGCGAGGCATGGGGTAAGCTTGCGCGCTGCCTCCATGACCTATTCGCTCAATACCCTCAATTCATCGCAGGGCGCGGAGCCGCCGCGCTCGGGCATCGTCCGTTTCGCGCGTGAGTTCAGCCTGCTGCTGGGCCTGTTGGTCCTGTCCTTCTGGTTCATCGCCCTGATCAGCTACTCGCCGCAGGACGCGGCCTGGTCCACCTCGGGCGGACCCGGCGCCACGCGCAACTGGGGCGGCCGGCTCGGCGCCCTGGTCGCCGACCTCAGCTACTTCGCGCTGGGCTATTCGGTCTGGTGGTGCGTGGCCGCCGGCGTGCGCTCCTGGCTGACCCATCTGGCGCGCTGGATGCGCGGCGCCCAGCCGCCGCGCAAGCCCGTCGGCGGCGGCCTGCCGGGCTTTGCCATCGGCCTGGCGGTGCTGCTGCTGGCCAGCTGCGCGCTGGAGTGGACGCGCCTGTACCGGCTCGAGCCCGGCCTGCCCGGCGATGCCGGCGGCGTGCTCGGTTACCTGGCCGGCCCCCTGGCCACCAAGTGGCTGGGCTTCGCCGGCTCCGGCCTGGTCGCCATCGTGGCCGGCATCATCGGCGTGGCCGCGGTGTTCCGTTTCTCCTGGGCCCAGGTGGCCGAGCGCGTGGGTGCGCGCGTGCATGCGCTGGTCGAACTGCGCCGCGAGAAGCGCGAGGCCGCCGAAGACCGCGCCCTGGGCAAGCAGGCCGTGCGCGAGCGCGCCGAGGGCACGCTGGACCCGATCGAGGCACTCGAAGACCGCATCGAGCCCGGCGAGGAGCCGCCGCGGCCGGTGGCGCGCGTGCCCAGGCCGGCCAAGCCGCCCGTGGTCATCGAGCCGCAGACGCTGGCCGAGCCGCAGCCCAGCGCGCGCGTGGTCAAGGAACGCCAGAAGCCCTTGTTCACCGAGCTGCCGGACTCGCGGCTGCCGCAGGTCGACCTGCTGGACCCGGCCCAAGGGCGCCAGGAGACCGTCTCGAACGACACGCTGGAGATGACCAGCCGCATGATCGAGAAGAAGCTCAAGGACTTCGGCGTCGACGTGACCGTGGTGCTGGCCTCGCCGGGCCCCGTCATCACGCGCTACGAGATCGAGCCGGCCACGGGCGTCAAGGGTTCGCAGATCGTGAACCTGGCCAAGGACCTGGCGCGCTCGCTGTCGCTGGTGTCGATCCGCGTGATCGAGACCATCCCGGGCAAGAACTACATGGCGCTGGAACTGCCCAACGCCAAGCGCCAGTCCATCAAGCTGTCGGAGATCCTCGGCTCGCAGGTCTACCACGAGGCCAAGTCCATGCTGACCATGGGCCTCGGGAAGGACATCGTCGGCAACCCGGTCGTCGCCGACCTCGCCAAGATGCCGCACGTGCTGGTGGCCGGCACCACGGGTTCGGGCAAGTCGGTCGGTATCAACGCGATGATCCTGTCGCTGCTGTACAAGGCCGAGGCGCGCGACGTGCGCCTGCTCATGATCGACCCCAAGATGCTGGAGATGTCGGTCTACGAAGGCATCCCGCACCTGCTGGCGCCCGTGGTCACCGACATGAAGCAGGCCGCCCATGGCCTGAACTGGTGCGTGGCCGAGATGGAGCGCCGCTACAAGCTCATGAGCAAGCTGGGCGTGCGCAACCTGGCCGGCTACAACACCAAGATCGACGAGGCCGCGGCGCGCGAGGAGTTCATCTACAACCCCTTCAGCCTGACGCCGGACGACCCCGAGCCGCTCAAGCGCGAGCCGCACATCGTGGTCATCATCGACGAACTGGCCGACCTCATGATGGTGGTCGGCAAGAAGATCGAGGAACTCATCGCGCGGCTGGCGCAGAAGGCGCGCGCGGCCGGCATCCACCTGATCCTGGCCACGCAGCGCCCCAGCGTGGACGTGATCACCGGCCTGATCAAGGCCAACATCCCGACCCGGATCGCGTTCTCGGTGGGCTCGAAGATCGACAGCCGCACCATCCTGGACCAGATGGGCGCCGAGGCGCTGCTGGGCATGGGCGACATGCTCTACATGGCCAGCGGCACCGGCCTGCCGGTCCGCGTGCACGGCGCCTTCGTCAGCGACGACGAGGTGCACCGCGTGGTGGCCTACCTCAAGAGCCAGGGCGAGCCCGACTACATCGAAGGCGTGCTCGAAGGCGGCACCATCGACGGCGAGAGCACGGACTACCCCGGCGGCGAGGGCGACGGCGGCGGCGAGAAGGACCCGATGTACGACCAGGCCGTCGAGGTCGTGCTCAAGCACCGCAAGCCCAGCATCTCGCTGGTGCAGCGCCACCTCAAGATCGGCTACAACCGCGCCGCGCGCCTGGTCGAGGACATGGAGAAGGCCGGCCTGGTCAGTTCCATGAGCGGCAGCGGCCAGCGCGAGATCCTGGTGCCCGAACGCGCCGAGTGAGCGCGCAATGAACCAAGTGCCCGCGCGCCGACTCCGAGAACCCATGCCATTCAAAACCCTGCGGGCCCTGGCCTTCGGCGGTCTGCTCGCGCTGTGCCTGGGTGCCGCGCATGCCGACGCGCTCGACAGCCTCGAGGCCTTCGTCAAGACCGTCAAGAGCGGCCGCGCGGCCTTCACGCAGACCGTCACTTCGCCGCCGCGCGAGGGCCAGGCGGCGCGCAGCAAGACCTCCAGCGGCAGCTTCGCGTTCCAGCGGCCGAGCCGCTTTCGCTTCGACTACGCCAAGCCCTTCGAGCAGACCATCGTGGCCGACGGCCAGACGCTGTGGCTGTACGACGTGGACCTGAACCAGGTCACGGCCCGCAAGCAGGCCGATGTGCTGGGCTCCACGCCGGCCGCGCTCGTGGCCGCCGCGCCCGACCTGGCCGCGCTGCGCACCGATTTCGAGCTCAAGGCCGCGCCCGACAAGGACGGCCTGCAGTGGGTCGAGGCCACGCCCAAGGCCAAGGACGGCCAGCTGTCCGCCGTGCGCGTGGGCCTCAAGCCCGGCGACAAGGGCCCGGAACTGGCTGCGCTCGAGATCGCCGACAGCTTCGGCCAGCGTTCGGTGCTGCGCTTCAGCCAGGTCGAGGTCAATCCCGCGCTGCCGGCCGGCACGTTCCAGTTCAAGCCGCCGGCCGGTGCCGACGTGCTGCGCCAGTAGGCCGATGCAGCGGCGCCTGGCCCTGCCGCTGCTGCTGGCCGGCGTGCTGGCCGCCTGCGGCACGGCACCGCCGCGCGGGCGCGCGCCCGCCGAGTCCCGGCTCACGCCGGATGCGGCCAGCGATGTGGCCGTGCACGCGCTGGGATTGGTCGGCACCCCTTACCGCTACGGTGGCAACACGCCCGATGGCGGCTTCGACTGCAGCGGCCTGATCGGCTACGTCTACCGCCACGGCATGACGCCGGTGCTGGCGCCGCGCACCGTGGCGCAGCTGGCGGGCTGGGGCGCGGAGGTGGACCGCGGGATGCTGCGCACGGGCGATCTCGTGGTGTTCGGCGCGCGCGCCACGCATGCCGGCATCTACGTGGGCGAGGGCCGCTTCGTGCACGCGCCGTCCACGGGCGGCACGGTGCGGCTGGACCGGCTGGACGGGCCGTACTGGGCGCGCCAGCCCGTGGCGTTCCGGCGGCCTTGAGTCAGATCTTCAGGAGCCGCTTCATCAGCAGGGACGCGAAGTCCTGGCGGTGAGCGGCGACTGCATAGACGTAGGTGTCGTCTGCCATCCGACGGCAGACCAGCTTGTGGTGCGAGGTGTGGACGTTGCGGTAGTCGAAGATGCCGACGGACGCCAGTTCCTGCACGGCCGCTCCGGTCGGGAAGCCGCTGTCGACCAGTGCCAGCTTTTCGAAGATCTCGTCCTCTGCCTTCAACCAGTCCGCCTCGCTCCACTTCGCCAGCACGTACTCCTGGAGCGAGAGCAGGTCATCCTGTGCATGGGGAAGGATGACGACGGCCATCATTTGCGGCGCTGACGCGCGGCAGCCAGTTGCGCGCGCGACTCGGCCGCGGAATGGCCCTTGCCTTGCAGGCGGTCTTTTTCTCCCAAGGCCACGACTTTCAGCGCCGCAATCAGTTCCTCCTTTTCCTGGAACTGGCGCACGCTCTCGATCACCATGCTGGCTTCGCCGTTCTGGGTGATGAAGTAGGGGTTGCCGTGGCGTTCGAGGTCTTCGGAGATCTGCGCCGCGTGGCTTTTCAGGTAGGAAATGGACTTGATGTTGGCGGCGGTGGGCATGCAGCGCTCCCCGGAGAATGGGTCTGAATTTGGTATCGAATTCGGACCTCGTCAAGGCGCCGGCGGGGCTGCCGACCTGGCGTCCGCCGCGCGCAGCTGCGGCTGGCGCGCCAGCACGTCCTCGCGCGGACCGGCGTCGCGCACGCGGCCGGCTTCCATCACGACGATCCGGTCGAAGTGCGACAGCAGGCTCATGCGGTGGATGGAGGCGATCACGCAGGCTTCGGGGAAGGCCGCGGCGATGCGGTCCAGCACGCGCGCCTCGGTGGCCGGGTCGAGCGCGCTGGTCGGCTCGTCGAGCAGCAGCAGCGAGCTGCCGCGCGCGGCCAGCACGCCGCGCGCCAGGCACAGGCGCTGGCGCTGGCCGCCCGAGAGGTTGGCGCCGCGCTCCGTGAGCGGCGTGTCGAGGTCGCCGTGCAGGCCGGCCAGCACCTCGTCGAAGGCGCTGGTGTGGATGGCGGCCAGCAGGTCGGCATCGCTTTGCGGCAGGCCGAAGGCCAGGTTCTCGCGCACGCTGGCCTCGAACACCTCGGTCTCCTGCGGGATCAGCGTGGCGATGTTGCGCAGCCGTGCCCAGTCCTGTGCCTGCCCGTCGAACAGCAGCTGGCCCGAGGCGGGCGGATACAGGCCGGCCAGCACGCGCAGCAGCGTGCTCTTGCCGCCGCCGCTGGCGCCGACCAGGGCCACGCGCTGGCCGCGCGCCAGTTGCAGGTCCACCGCCCGCAGGCCATGGCCGCGCGCGCTGTCGGTGTAGTGCCAGTGCAGGCCGTGCAGCGCAAGCTGGTGCCAGGCGGCGCCTGCATCCAGCCGCTCGGCGGCTTCGTCGGCGCGCTGCGGCGCTGCCAGCAGCGGCTCGGCGCTGCGGTAGTCGGTGTGCATGCGCGCAAAGCTCTGGAAGTTGCCGGCCATGGAGCCGATCACGGTGGCGGTCTGCTGCGCGTATTGGTAGATCATGAACACGCCGCCCAGCAGCACCGCCTCGCCCGGCGTGCGGGTCTGCCAGACGTAGAGCACCACGAGGCCCCAGGTCAGCGCCAGGCCCAGGATGTCGACCGTGAACCACTTGCCCTCGCCGACGATGGTGGCGCGGCGCAGCGGGCCCGAGACCGCGCGCATGCGCAGCCGCATCAGCGCGCGCGAGGCCGAAGCCAGGCGCAGGCCGACCACGGTGGCGGTGTTGCCGATGAAGTCCACCAGCGCGGCGACATAGCGCCGGTCGGCATCGTTCTCCTGCCGCGCCAGCAGCATCAGCGCGCGGTCGAAGCGCAGCACGACGACGGCGATCAGCACGTAGCCGCCCAGCGCCAGCGCGCCGCTGCTGCGCGACAGCAGGGTCAGCGCGATGAGCGGCCCGAAGAAGTTGACGATGTTCTGCAGGTAGACGAACTGGTTCTGCGCGAAGTCCGCCAGCGCCCGGCTGGCCTGGTGCACGCGGTGCTGCAGTTCGCCCGAGTGCTGCGTGCCGTGCCAGGCCAGCGGCGCGCCCGCGATGCGCGCATAGAGCCGGTCGCCGAGCTGCTCGCGCACGTGCACGGCCACGTTGCGCTCGAGCACGCGGCCGGGGCCGTGCATGAGCCAGGAGACGAGGTAGATGCCCAGCAGCGCGACGATCCACCGGGCCGCGCCCTGCAGTTCGCCGCGCTGCAGCGCGTTGATGCCCTGGGCCGCCAGCCAGGGCATGGCCAGGCGCACCACCTGGGCGCCGCCCAGCAGCGCCATGGCGCCGGCCAGCTGCACGCGCGCGCCCTCGGCATGGCGCCACAGCGCGCCGTAGAGCTGGCGTGCGGCGTGGGCTGGCGTGCTGGGCGAGAGGGAGGCGGAGGACGAAGAAGACATGCGCGGCAGACGAAGGAGGCTGCGGCGCATGGTCGATCGCACGGCGCCGGCGCACCCATGGTACGCCGGGCCGTGGCGCGGGATCAGCGCGGCGTCGAGACCGGTGCGGCGGGCAGCACCTGGCCGCCCGGGCCGGCCGCGAAGCTGGTCACGCCGCGTGCGGCCTCGAAGCCCACGCCGGGCTTGCTGTAGTCGCACACGCCGTCGGCGAACACCGTGCGCATGCGGGCCAGCTGGTCGGCGCTCAGCACGGCCGGCAGGTACTCGGCCACGTCGAGCGGCTTGAGCTGGCACTTGAGCAGGTCGTTGGCGCGCGGGCTGCCGGCCGCCTCGCGCGGCGACATGCCGCCCTTGAGCAGCGGGTCGGCATCGCAGACGGCCGGGTCGGTCACGCGCGTGGCCTGCGTCGCATCGTTGCTGAGCAGGCAGAAGTCTGCTGCCGCTGCCGGCCTGGCGGCCAGCACGCGCGCCGCGGCCGTGCCGCTGCTGCCGGCCTTCGCCGCCGTGATCCACTGGTCCATCACGAAGAAGCCCTCGTTGGCCAGCACGGTCGGCGGGCTCACGCCGTTCTCGCTCAGGCCGTAGCGCCACATCGCATAGCTGCTGGCCGTGCCGTTGGCCTTCTCGAAGCGCGCGCGGTTGGCGAAGCTCTTCCAGATCTGGTGCAGGCCGCTGCGGCCGGTGTTCGTGATGGGCTGGATCAGGCTGTCGTCGTAGCCGCGGAAGTCCAGGATCGGGATCTGGGCGAGCAAGGTGTAGTCGGGCATCAGGCCGGCGCGGTAGACGGTCTGCAGGGCCGGCAGGTCGGCCACGGCGCGCGCGGTGGAATACAGGCCGTTGCGGTCGAAGCTGCCGATCATCTCGTTGAGCG
Organism: Pseudorhodoferax sp.; assembly: GCA_049840715.1. Taxonomy (GTDB): domain Bacteria; phylum Pseudomonadota; class Gammaproteobacteria; order Burkholderiales; family Burkholderiaceae_C; genus Pseudorhodoferax. The sequence continues at coordinate 102,325 of JASGJO010000024.1, read as the reverse complement.
TGACGAACTCCTCGGCCGTGATGGTGCCGGCGACGAGCGCCTTCAGGCCGTACTGCACGCCGGTGTTGTCGCGCGTGGAGTTGGGCTCGCCGTCGGCGCGCTTGCCGAAGGTGGCGACCGCGTGGTCCCACTGCGAGCAGCGCAGGCCGGTCGGGTTGCTGACCGGGTCGAACACCAGGTGGGCCGGCAGCTGGCAGCCGTTGGTGGTCTGGCCCAGGCTGCGCGACGTGATCACGCCGGTGGCGCGGTTGGCGGCCGTGACTTCGCGCGCGCTGTCGTAGTTGCCCGCAAGCTTCTGCACGCCGAAGCTGTTATACCAGCCGATGCAGGCCGTGTAGTCCTCGTGGCCGTTGATGGCGGCCTTCTTGCGGTTGATCTCGTCCAGGCTGTAGCTGCCGGCCGCCATGAGGTCGCGCCAGCGCGGCTTGTCGTAGGCCTCGACCAGGAGGCCGCAGTCCACGCTCTCCTGGTTGGACGATTCGGCGTCGTTCAGCGAGCAGGACACCAGCAGGCCGTCGAGCAGGCCGGGGTACGAGGAGGCGATGCCGTAGGCCGACATCGAGCCGGCCGAGCAACCGCTGGCCACCGTGTGCTGGAGCGGGCCGTAGCGCTCGGTGATGTCCTCCTTCATCATGATCACGGTGTCGACCATGGCCGTGCGGTTGGTGTTGCGCGAGCCGTCGACGAGCGCATTGGTGGCCACCATCCAGCCCTTGGCCAGCGCGGCGTCGTGGTTCCACAGGCTGGCCGGGCGCAGCTGGCGGCGCAGCTGGCCGCTGGAGCCGCCGAAGATGAACTCGAGCTTGCCGGTCCAGCTGGCCTGCGGCGACAGGCCGTTGGCCCAGGGCTGGGCGGGGTCGACCAGCACGGCCATCTCGTAGATGCCGCGGTTGATCACGCCGCGCTCCAGCCGCACGATGTAGGGCAGCGTGAGGCCGGCCTCGGTCGTGGTCGTGGCCAGGTCGCCGGGTGCCGCCTGGCCCACGGTGTAGGGCTTGAAGCAGGCGTTGGCCGGCGCCGTGGCGGGCGGGCTGGGATAGGGGTTGGCCATCGAGCAGCCGGCCTGGGTCGTGCGGTAGAAGTACAGCGTCTGCGTGGCGGTGTTGCACTGGGCGTCCGTGGCCTCGGTCGTGAAGCCGCTCGCATCGACCGCCGCGGTCGTGGCCGTGGCGGCCACCGCGGTCGGCGCCGCGCAGATGTAGGGCACGGGCTGGGCGCCGGCCAGCAGCGGGCCGCCGCGCGGCGCGTTGGTCACGACGAGTTCGGCCGCCTTGGCGCCGGAGGCCTCGGCGACCAGCACGTTGCGGCCGTCGACCAGGCCTTGCACCAGGCCCTTGCGGCCGTTGGCGGTGGTGGTGGTGAAGGCCGCCGTCACGTCGCTGCCGTTCAGCTGCACCTTGAGCGTGTCCTTGTTGCTGCCGGCCGGCAGCACGATCTCCACCAGCGCGTTGCCGTCGCTGATGAGGTCGGCGCGGTTGCCCAGGGTCGAGATCTGCACGGGCTCGTTGCTGCCGTCGCCGCCGCATGCGGCCAGGGCCGCGGCGGCGCCCACGGCGAGCGCCAGTTGCCAGGATGGCAAGGATGTCATCGCGATTGTCTCCATGTCGTGTGTCGTCGCCATCGGTCCTGGCGACGGTCGGCCGGACGGCCGGCATGGGCAGTAGAAATCGCGGGGGCGGCGCCAACAATGGCCGAAATGGTCGGCCGGCATTGGCAGAACGTGCCAGCGTGTCAGCCGGCGGCCATCACCAGCTGGGTCTGCGTGACGATGGCGCAGAGCTTGCCGTCGGCGTTGCGGATGCTGGTCTGCCAGACCATGGTGGTGCGGCCGCGGTGCAGCGCCACGCTCTCGCCCGTGACCACGCTGCCCTGCCTGGCGCCGGCCATGAACTTGGTGCTGGAGTCGGTGGTCGTGGTGCGCTGGTCCGGGCCCAGCTGGATGAAGGTGCCGACCGCGCCCAGCGTGTCGGCGAAGGCCATGTAGGCGCCGCCGTGCAGGATGCCGCCGGCCGTGCAGAGGTCGGGGCGCACGGCCATCTCGGCCAGCACGCGTTCGGGCGAGAGCGCGGTCAGGCGCACGCCCATGAGGCCGGGGAACAGGGGATCGAGCCGGGCCTGGACGGCGGCGAGGTCGGACATGGCGGGAGGTCTCCTGGGCTATTGCGGGATGGGCTTGCGGGCTTCGGCGAGTTCGCTGCGCGCCTCTGCCAGTTTCTCCGTGCGTTGCGCGATCTTGCGCCGGTCGCCCTTGCCTTCGGCGTCGCGCAGGTCGCGCTCGCGTTCGGCGACCTCGTGCTCGGCCTTGGCGATGCGCTCCTCGCGCTCGCGCGCGAGCACGGCATCGGAGCAGTTGGCCTGGTTGGCTTTCAGGGCGCGCTGCAGGCCGCGCACTTCCCGGGTGCGGCCGCGCGCCTGCGCCTCCGAGATCTGGCTTTCGATGTGGGAGCGCCTGGCCGCGCAGGCTGCCGATTCGGCCGCGGCCGCCGGCAGCGCACCGAGCAACAGGAGGGACGCGCACAGCACGGCAGTCTTCATGGATCTTCCTCGGTCGGGCGAAGCGCCAATGGTAGGCGAGGGCTGCCGGCCCAGCCCGATGCGTCGGCGGGTCGCATCCGAACGCGCCGCCACGATACGGGCGTCGGCCGCGTCGCACAAGGCAGCGGGCGCAGGCGTTACATCTGGTTGGAAACTTCCGTGGCGCGAAGGCCGGGCGCCGGCACCGGACAATGGGGGCCATGGCTTCAGCTTCCCGTCCTTCCGCCGCGCCGCACCAGCCCCTGCCCGAACGCCTGCGCCCCAAGACCCTGGGCGAGGTCGTCGGCCAGCAGCAGCTGCTGGGCGAGGGCATGCCGCTGCGCATCGCCTTCGAGTCGGGCCGCCCGCATTCCTGCATCCTTTGGGGTCCGCCCGGCACCGGCAAGACCACCATCGCGCGGCTCATGGCCGATGCCTTCGATGCGCAGTTCATCGCCATCAGCGCGGTGCTGGGCGGCGTCAAGGAGATCCGCGAGGCCGTCGAGCGCGCCACCATCGCGCGCGACGGGCTGGAACAGCGCGGCACCATCGTCTTCGTCGACGAGGTGCACCGCTTCAACAAGAGCCAGCAGGACGCCTTCCTGCCGCACGTGGAGAGCGGGCTGTTCACCTTCATCGGCGCGACCACCGAGAACCCTTCGTTCGAGGTCAACTCGGCGCTGCTGTCGCGCGCCGCGGTCTACGTGCTGCAGCCGCTGGGCGAGGCCGAGCTGCGCCAGATCGTGGCCCGCGCCCAGGCCATCGATGCCGTGCCCGCCATCGACGACAAGGCGCTGGACCGGCTCGTCGCCTACGCCGACGGCGATGCGCGCCGCCTGCTCAACACGCTGGAGACGCTGGCCGTGGCCGCGCAGCAGGAGAAGCTGGCGCGCATCGACGACGCCTGGCTGCTGCGCGTGCTCGGCGAACGCATGCGCCGCTACGACAAGGGGGGCGACCAGTTCTACGACAGCATCAGCGCGCTGCACAAGTCGGTGCGCGGCTCCGACCCCGATGCCGCGCTGTACTGGCTGGTGCGCATGCTCGACGGCGGCGCCGAGCCGCGCTACATGGCGCGCCGCCTGGTGCGCATGGCCAGCGAGGACATCGGCCTGGCCGACCCGCGCGCGCTGCGCCTGGCGCTCGACGCGGCCGAGGTCTACGAACGCCTGGGCTCGCCCGAGGGCGAACTGGCGCTGGCCGAATGCGTGGTCTACCTGGCCGTGGCACCCAAGTCCAACGCGGTCTACACGGCCTACAACCAGGCGCGTGCCTTCGTGAAGCAGGACGGCACGCGCCCCGTGCCCATGCACCTGCGCAATGCACCGACCAAGCTCATGAAGAGCCTGGACTACGGCAGGAATTACCGCTACGCCCACGACGAGGAAGACGGCTTCGCGGCCGGCGAGCGCTACTTTCCCGACGGCATGGACGAGCCCCGGTTCTACCGTCCGGTGCCGCGCGGCCTGGAGCTCAAGATCGGCGAGAAGCTCGCCGCGCTGCGCGAGAAAAACCGCCAGCAGCGCGGCTGAAAGCGCTTGATTTACAGAGGGAAAACCCCTGTCTGAATACACGCCGATATGGTGCATCCCCGTGACTACAATCCCGCCCCAACCCGCCGGTAGGACAGGCTTGGCGGGGTTTTTGCTAGCCCCCACAAAGGGCTACGCGCAGGGCGTATCGCAACGGAGAAGAAGATGGATATCTTGCTACAGCAGATCATCAATGGTCTGGTCATGGGCAGCATGTACGCATTGGTGGCCTTGGGCTACACCATGGTGTACGGCATCATCAACCTGATCAACTTCGCGCACGGCGAAGTGCTCATGGTGGGGGCACTCACAAGCTGGTCGGCCATCGGGCTCATGCAGCAGAACATGGCCGGCACGCCGGGCTGGATCATCCTGATCATCGCCATGGTGATCGCCTGCGTGGTCGCCGCCGCGCTGAACTTCACGATCGAGAAGATCGCCTACCGGCCCTTGCGCAACAGCCCCAAGCTGGCCCCGCTCATCACGGCCATCGGCGTCTCGATCCTGCTGCAGACGCTGGCCATGATCATCTGGAAGCCGAACTACAAGGCCTACCCCACGCTGCTGCCGAGCAACCCCATCCAGATCGGCGGCGCCGTGATCTCGCCCACGCAGGTGCTGATCCTGAGCCTCACCGCCGTCGCGCTGGCGCTGCTGATGTGGGTGGTCAACTTCACCAAGCTCGGCCGCGCGATGCGCGCCACGGCCGAGAACCCGCGCGTGGCCGCGCTGATGGGCGTCAAGCCCGACGTGGTGATCTCGGCCACCTTCATCATCGGCGCCGTGCTGGCGGCGATCGCCGGCGTGATGTACGCCTCCAACTACGGCACGGCGCAGCACGCCATGGGCTTCCTGCCCGGCCTCAAGGCCTTCACGGCCGCGGTGTTCGGCGGCATCGGCAACCTCGGCGGCGCCGTGGTCGGCGGCATCCTGCTGGGGCTGATCGAGGCCATCGGCTCGGGCTACATCGGCCAGCTGACCGGCGGCGTGCTGGGCAGCCACTACTCCGACATCTTCGCCTTCATCGTGCTGATCATCATCCTGACGCTGCGGCCCTCGGGCCTGCTCGGCGAGCGGGTGGCGGACCGGGCCTGAGGAGCACGCCATGAGCTTCCTGCACAAGAACAAGCCGCTGACCCTGGTGGTCTGCGCCATCGTGCTGATCGCCTTCCCGCTGGTGCTGCAGAGCTTCGGCAACGCCTGGGTGCGCATCGCCGACATGTCGCTGCTGTACATCATGCTGGCGCTGGGCCTGAACATCGTGGTCGGCTACGCCGGCCTGCTGGACCTGGGCTTTGTCGCCTTCTTCGCGGTCGGCGCCTACATGTTCGCGCTGCTGGCCTCGCCGCACCTGACCGACACCTTCGCCGCGTTCAAGGCGATGTTCCCGAACGGCCTGCACTCCTCGCTGTGGCTCGTGATACCGCTCGGGGCCGGGCTCGCGGGCCTGTTCGGCATGTTGCTGGGCGCGCCCACGCTGAAGCTGCGCGGCGACTACCTGGCCATCGTGACGCTGGGCTTCGGCGAGATCATCCGCGTGTTCCTGAACAACCTGGACCACCCGGTCAACATCACCAACGGCCCCAAGGGCATCAACCAGATCGACTCGGTCAAGCTGTTCGGCCTGGACCTGGGGCGTTCGCTCAAGATCGGCGACTTCACGCTGCCCTCGGTCACGCTGTACTACTACCTGTTCCTGGCGCTGGTCGTCGTCAGCATCGTGATCTGCTACCGGCTCGAGGTCTCGCGCATCGGCCGTGCCTGGATGGCCATCCGCGAGGACGAGATCGCGGCCAAGGCCATGGGCATCAACACGCGCAACATGAAGCTGCTGGCCTTCGGCATGGGCGCGGCCTTCGGCGGCATCGCGGGCTCCATGTTCGGCGCCTTCCAGGGCTTCGTCTCGCCCGAGTCCTTCAGCCTCATGGAGTCGGTCATGATCGTTGCCATGGTGGTGCTGGGCGGCATCGGCCACCTGCCGGGCGTGATCCTGGGCGCGGTGCTGCTGTCGGCCTTGCCCGAGGTGCTGCGCTACGTGGCCGGCCCGCTGCAGGCCATGACCGACGGCCGGCTCGACGCGCCCATCCTGCGCCAGCTGCTGATCGCGCTGGCCATGATCGTCGTGATGCTGCTGCGCCCGCGCGGCCTGTGGCCCTCGCCGGAACACGGCAAGTCGCTCAACAAGAAGATGGCGCCCGACCCGGTCCCCGGCTCGGCGCAGGCCATCACGCCCGGCGTGGACACGCCGGCCGACGCGGTGCCCGGCGCGGCCAACCGCCCCATGTCGATCAACCCCTGAAGCGAGACGGACATGGCAGACACGGTTCTCAACGTCAGCGGCATTTCCAAGCGTTTCGGCGGACTGCAGGCCTTAAGCGATGTGGCCATGAAGATCGAGCGCGGCCAGGTCTACGGCCTGATCGGCCCCAACGGCGCCGGCAAGACCACCTTCTTCAACGTCATCACCGGGCTGTACACGCCCGACAGCGGCAGCTTCGAGCTGGCCGGCAAGCCCTACAAGCCGACCGCGGTGCACGAGGTCGCGCAGGCCGGCATCGCGCGCACCTTCCAGAACATCCGGCTGTTCGCCGAGATGACGGCGCTGGAGAACGTCATGGTGGGCCGCCACGTGCGCACGCGCTCGGGCCTGCTCGGCGCGATCTTCCGCACCGGCGGCTTCAAGGCCGAGGAAGAAGCCATCGCCAGGCGCGCCCAGGAACTGCTGGACTACGTGGGCATCGGCCGGCTCGCCGACTACAAGGCCCGCACGCTGAGCTACGGCGACCAGCGCCGGCTGGAGATCGCGCGCGCGCTGGCCACCGATCCGCAGCTGATCGCGCTGGACGAGCCGGCCGCCGGCATGAACGCCACCGAGAAGGTGCAACTGCGCGAGCTGATCGACCGCATCCGCAAGGACAACCGCACCATCCTGCTGATCGAGCACGACGTGAAGCTGGTCATGGGCCTGTGCGACCGCGTGACCGTGCTCGACTACGGCAAGCTGATCGCCCAGGGCTCGCCGGCCGAGGTGCAGAAGAACGAAAAGGTGATCGAGGCCTACCTCGGCACGGGAGCGCATTGAGATGACGGTTCTGTTGAAAGTCCAGGGCCTGCAGGTCGCCTACGGCGGCATCCAGGCCGTCAAGGGCATCGATTTCGAAGTGCGCGAGGGCGAGCTGGTCTCGCTGATCGGCTCCAACGGCGCGGGCAAGACCACGACCATGAAGGCCATCACGGGCACGCTGCCCGCGAGCGGCGGCCAGATCGAATACCTGGGCAAGCCCGTGCGCGGGCAGGGCGCCTGGGACCTCGTCAAGCAGGGCCTGGCCATGGTGCCCGAGGGCCGCGGCGTGTTCGCGCGCATGACCATCACGGAAAACCTGCAGATGGGCGCCTACACGCGCAACGACAAGGCCGAGATCGCCAGGGACATCGAGAAGATGTTCGGCATCTTCCCGCGCCTGCGCGAGCGCAAGGACCAGTTGGCCGGCACCATGTCGGGCGGCGAGCAGCAGATGCTGGCCATGGGCCGCGCGCTCATGAGCCGGCCCAAGGTGCTGCTGCTGGACGAGCCCTCCATGGGCCTGTCGCCCATCATGGTGGACAAGATCTTCGAGGTGGTGCGCGACGTGCACGCCCAGGGCGTGACCATCATGCTGGTCGAGCAGAACGCCAGCCGGGCGCTGGCCATCGCCGACCGCGCCTACGTGATGGAGTCCGGCATCATCACCATGCACGGCGAAGGCAAGGCCATGCTCAGCGACCCCAAGGTGCGGGCCGCCTACCTGGGCGAATGAGCCTGCGTCGTGTGCGGCGCGCCGCTACACGATGTCCAGCTGGTGCAGGCCGAAGTGGCCGGCCTTGCGGTCGGCGAAGAACCACTGCAGCGTCTCGCGCACGGTCTTGAACGCGATCTCGTCCCAGGGGATCTCGTGCTCCTCGAACAGCCGCGCCTCCAGCGTCTCGTGGCCGGGGTCGAAGCGGTCGTGCAGCAGCTGGGCGCGGTAGAACATGTGGACCTGGCCCACGCGCACCACGTTGATGAGGCTGAACAGCCCGCCCATCTCGTAGGCCGCGCCGGCCTCTTCGTCGGTTTCGCGCGCCGCGCCCTGGGCCGTGGTCTCGTCCAGTTCCATGAAGCCCGCCGGCAGCGTCCATTTGCCCCAGCGCGGCTCGATGTTGCGCTTGCACAGCAGCACGCGCTCGCCCAGCACCGGCACCGTGCCGACCACGATCAGCGGGTTCTCGTAGTGGATCTGGCCGCAGGCCGGGCAGACCGCGCGTTCCTTGGTGTCGCCGTCGTCCGGCACGCGGTAGACCACGGCGGTGCCGCAGTTGCGGCAGTGCTTGATGGGGGGGCGAAAGCTCATGGCGGGGCAGTTTAAGGGCGCGGGCTGCGGGCTGCCCAGGCGGTTCCCTAAAATTCGGTGTGCTCACGACGTCCGCCACCCTTTCCGCTGCGCCGCGCATCGTCGTGTTCGCCGGCCCCAACGGCGCGGGCAAGTCCACCCATGCGGACGCCATCCTGACAGGACTGGGCATCGAGGTCTTCGTCAATGCCGATTTCATCGCGCGCGGACTGTCGGGACGCAGTGCCGATGCCGTGGCGTTCGAAGCGGGGCGCATCATGCCGCGGCGCCTGCGTCAGCTGGCGCAGGATCGGCAGGAGTTCGCCTTCGAGAGCACGCTGTCGAGCCGCAGCTTCGCCCCCTTTCTGCAGCGGCAGATCGATGCCGGGTACCGGGTGTCGGTCTACTACTTCAGTCTGGCGAGTGCCGCGCTCGCATTGCAGCGCGTCAGGCTGCGCGTGCAGCAGGGAGGCCATGATGTCGCGGCGGATGTCGTGCGCCGACGCTTCGGACGCAGCATCGGCAATTTCATGACCCTGTATGCGCCGATGGCGACGCAATGGGCTATCTTCGACAACTCTTCGTTGCCGCGTGCCCGCCTCGTGGCACTCCAACAGGGCGATGGCCCCGAGATCAAGGATCCTGTCACATGGCGCAAACTGCAGAAGCTGGCACTGAAAAGCCACTGATCCTGCCGCCCAGGGCGTTGAACAAGGCCCTGGCCGACTCGGCCGACCGGGCACAGCGTCTGGCGCGGGCCTTCGGCCAGAAAGTGCCGAGCCGGCCCGCGGCGCCAGGCGTGCCGCCCGGCGCCGGCAAGCGCAGCATCAACCGGTGATCTTGACCGTCAGGCTCTCCAGCCCGGCCACGCCGCCCGACAGCACGTCGCCCGCCACCACGGCCGCCACGCCTTCGGGCGTGCCGCTGTAGATCAGGTCGCCGGGCTGCAGCGTCCAGGCGGCCGACAGGTGCTCGATGGTCTCGGCGATGTTCCAGATCAGCTTGGAGACATCGCTGCGCTGGCGGTCCTTGCCGTTGACCTGCAGGAAGATCTCGGCCTTCTCGACATCGCCGGCCTGGGCGACGGGCGTGATCGGGCCGATGGGGGCGGACTGCTCGAAGCCCTTGCCGATGCACCAGGGCCGGCCCTGCTTCTTCATCTCGCCCTGCAGGTCGCGGCGCGTCATGTCCAGGCCCACGGCGTAGCCGTAGATGTGCTTGTGCGCGTCGGCCGCCTTGATGTTGGAGCCACCCGTGCCGATGGCCACCACGAGCTCGATCTCGTGGTGCAGGTCTTTCGTCAGGCTGGGGTAGGCGATGGCGCCGGTCTGCCCGGCCGGCACCGGCACTACAGCATCGGCGGGCTTCATGAAGAAGAACGGCGGCTCGCGGCCCGTGAACCCCATCTCCTTGGCATGCTCGGCGTAGTTGCGGCCGACGCAGTAGACGCGGTGCACCGGAAATGCGGCGGACTGGCCGACCACGGGCACGGCGACGGTGGGGGCGGGTGGGAAGACGAAGCTCATCGCAACCTTTCTGCTGGGAAATGCGGCCCGCACGCTGCGGACCCTGGTGATGCGCGGGGCAGTGTGCCACGGCTGCGGCGCGCATGCGTGCGCGGCCGTGTCCGACAGGCGATCGGCGCCGCAGCGGCTGGGCGCCGCGCTGGCGCACCGGTACAACTCGTAGCACATCGTCATCGGGTGGCGGATACGGCTGGTGTGCAATGCCGCCGTGAGCCACGACAACAGGAGTCTTTCATGACCAAACAACCTTCCTCTTCCTCCACTTCGTTCCGCCCGGCCGCGCCGCGCGCCGGCATCGCCGCCGCCGTGGTGCTCGCGCTGGCCCTGGGCGGCTGCGCCAACATGAGCGAGACGCAAAAGGGTACGGCCGTCGGTGCCGGCGTGGGCGCCGGCGTCGGCGCGATCGTGGGGCAGGGCCGCGGCGCGGCCATCGGTGCCGGCGTGGGGGCATTGGGCGGCTACATCTGGTCGTCCCACATGCAGAAGAAGAAGGCCGAGATGGAGCAGGCCACGGCCGGCACCGGCGTGGCCGTCACGCAGACGGCCGACAACCAGCTCAAGCTGGACATCCCGAGCGACATCTCGTTCGACACCGGCCGCGCCGACATCCGTCCGGCGCTGCGTCCCATCCTCGACCAGTTCGCCAGCGGCCTGCGCGACCAGCCCAACACCGAGGTGCGCATCATCGGCCACACCGACTCCACGGGCTCGGACGCGGTCAACGACCCGCTGTCGCTGCAGCGCGCCAATGCCGCGCGCGACTACCTGTCCGCGCGCGGCGTGGACGCACGCCGTGTCCTGACCGCCGGCCGCGGCTCGCACGAGCCCGTGGCCGAGAACAACACCGATGCCGGCCGCGCCAAGAACCGGCGCGTGGAAATCTTCCTGGCCGAGCGCCCGCAGGGCTGAACACAGCCTTGACCCTGCCGCGGCAAAGGCGCGGCCGGGTCCTTACCATCGGTCGGATGCCTTCTTCTCCCGACCCGGCCGCGCCGCGCGGCCTGCCGCCCGGTGCCTTGCTGGCACTGGGCCTTTGCGCATTCGGCAGCGCCTTCGCGATGCGCCTGACCGATCCCCTGCTGCCGCGGCTGGCGAGCGAGTTCTCGGTCTCGCTCGCACAGGCGGCGCAGGTCGTCACCGTGTTCTCCATGGCCTATGGCCTGGCGCAGCTGCTGTTCGGCCCGCTGGGCGACCGCTTCGGCAAGTTCCGCGTGATCGGCTGGGCGGCCATGGCCTGCGCGCTGGCGTCGGTGGCCTGTGCCGTGGCGCCCGGCCATGCCGCGCTGGTCGCTGCGCGGCTGGTGGCCGGTGTGGCGGCGGCCGCCATCATCCCGCTGTCCATGGCCTTCATCGGCGACATGGTGGCCTATGCCGACCGCCAGCCGGTGCTGGCGCGCTTCCTGGTCGGGCAGATCCTGGGCATGTCCAGCGGCGTGGTCGTCGGCGGCCTGGCGGCCGACCACCTGGGCTGGCGCCTGCCGTTCTGGGGGCTGGCGGCCTGGTTCGTCCCCATCGCGCTGACCATGCAGCGCGTCGGCCGTCGCGTGCCGCGGCCGTACGGGGCGGCGGCTGCCGGCAATCCCGTGCGCCGCATGGCCGGCGAGTTCGCCAAGGTGCTGGCCGCGCCCTGGGCGCGCGTGGTGCTGGCCACCGTGTTCCTCGAGGGCGCCTGCATCTTCGGCGCCTTCGCCTTCATCGCCGTGCACCTGCATGCGGTGTTCGACCTGCCGCTGGCCGCCGCGGGCGCCACGCTGATGGCATTCGGCGCGGGCGGCATCCTGTTCGCGTTCGGCGCGCGGCCGCTGGTGGCGCGCATGGGCGAGACGCGGCTGGCGGCCTGGGGCGGCGCCATCGTCGCGCTGGCCCTGTTGGGCATGGCCTGGGCGCCCGCCTGGTGGTGGGCGGTGCCGGGCTGCCTGGCGGCCGGGCTGGGCTTCTACATGCTGCACAACACCTTGCAGACCAATGCCACGCAGATGGCGCCCGAGCGCCGCGGGGCGGCCGTGTCCTCGTTCGCCTGCTGCTTCTTCCTGGGCCAGGCCATCGGCGTGTGGCTGGCCGGCCTGTCGGTCGCGGAACACGGCACGCGGCCGCTGATGGCGGTCGGCGCGCTGGGCACGCTGGCGGTGGGTGCGGTGTTCGGCCGCCTGCGTGCGCGCCAGTCGGCGCGCGCACTGGCCGCTGCCGTCTGAACGCTGCGGATAATCGCCGCTCCCATCTCAGCCCCCGCCGCCCATGAAGCTCTACAGCTACTTCCGTTCCTCGGCCTCCTACCGCGTGCGCATCGCGCTGGCGCTCAAGGGCATCGCCTACGACTACCTGCCGGTCCACCTGGTCAAGGGCGAGCAGCGCGGCGAGGCCTTCGCGGCCCTGTCGGCCGACCGCCTGGTGCCGGTGCTCGAGGTGGACGGCGTGCCGCTGGCGCAGTCCATGGCCATCATCGAGTACCTGGAGGAGACGCACCCCGCGCCGCCGCTGCTGCCGGCCGGGCCGCTCGCGCGGGCCCAGGTGCGCGCGCTGGCGCAGACGATCGCCTGCGAGATCCACCCCATCAACAACCTGCGCGTGCTCAAGTACCTGTCGCAGGAGCTCCAGGTGGACGACGGTGCCAAGAACGCCTGGTACCGGCACTGGTGCCGCAGCGGGCTGGAGGCGGTCGAGCGCGAGCTGGCGCAGCTGCGCGCCGCCCACGGCCCGGCGGCCTTCTGCTTCGGCGACAGTCCCACGCTGGCCGACTGCTGCCTGGTGCCGCAGATCTTCAATGCGCAGCGCTTCTCGGTCGACCTGTCCGGCCTGCCGCTGACCATGGCCGCCTACGAGGCCGGCATGGCCCTGCCGGCCGTGCAGCAGGCCCAGCCCTCGGCCTGCCCGGACTTCGAAGGCTGATGGACCTGCTCGTGCCCGACTGGCCCGCGCCCGCCAGGGTCCGGGCGGCGATGAGCCTGCGCGCGGGCGGCGTTTCCGCGGCGCCCTACGACAGCCTGAACCTGGGCGACCACGTGGGCGACGACGGCGCCGCCGTGCTGCGCAACCGCGCCCTGCTGGCCGGGCATCTGGGGGCCGCGCCGGTGTTCATGCAGCAGGTCCACGGCACGGCCGTGGAGCGCCTGCCCAGCCCGCACGCCGTGCCGGTGGCCGATGCCTGCATGAGCCTGCAGCCCGGGCTGGCCTGCACCATCATGGTCGCCGACTGCCTGCCGGTGCTGTTCTGCGACACCGAAGGCCGTGCCGTCGCGGCCGCCCATGCCGGTTGGCGCGGCCTGGCCGCAGGCGTGCTCGAGCACACGCTGGCGGCGCTGCGCAGCGCCGTGCCGCAGGCGCGCTGGCTGGCCTGGCTGGGGCCCTGCATCGGCCCGTCGGCCTTCGAGGTCGGCGACGAGGTGCGCGCCGCCTTCGTGGCGCCATCCGCAGCGGCAGCGGCCTGCTTTCGCGCGCACACCGCGGGCAAGTGGCTGGCCGACCTGCCGGCGCTGGCGCGGCTGCGGCTGGCGGCATCGGGCCTGCAGGGCATCCACGGCAACGACGGCAGCGCGCCGTGGTGCACGGTCAGCGACGCCTCACGTTTCTTTTCGCACCGGCGCGACCGCGTCAGCGGGCGCATGGCCGCCTGCATCTGGCTCGGCACTTGAGTCCTGGCGCCGGGCCTCCTGCTGGGCCGCGAACTCGGCCGCTTCGCGTGCGCGCAGCAGCTTGCGCCGGGCCGGCGCCAGCATCAGGTAAACCACCAGTGCCACCGGTAGGAGCCCGTAGAGTACAAAGGTCACCAGGGCGCCGAGCAGCGTGCCCTGCGTACTGGTGGCCTCGGCCACTGCCATCATCAGCGCCACATACATCCACGCGATCACGACCAGATACATAACGTAAAAAGAGTTGCTGCACCTCTCGTGGTGCTGCTGTAATCAGGGTTTACCCCAGGCATTTCTGGGGGTTTCGAGGTCGAGGAGACACAATGCATTCTCAAGCAGACTGGGCGCAGGCCGCCCAGCAGTTCCAGAGCCTGATGGGCGACATGCTGGCCAAGGCCATGCAACAGGCCGCCGGCACGGCCAAGGGCGCGCCCGCCGCGGCCGCCTTGCCGGCGCTGTCGTTCGCACCCGACAAGCTGCAGGCGCTGCAGAAGCAATACCTCAGCGAGGTCGGCGCGCTGTGGAGCCAGAACATGCAGCAGTCCCTGCAGCGCGACAAGCGCTTCGCCGGCGAAGCCTGGTCCGGCAACCCCGTGGCCGCCTTCTCGGCCGCCAGCTACCTGCTCAATGCCCGCATGCTGATGGGCATGGCCGATGCGGTGCAGGGCGACGAGAAGACGCGCGCGCGCGTGCGCTTCGCGGTCGAGCAGTGGATGGCCGCCTCCGCGCCCAGCAACTTCCTCGCCTTCAACGCCGACGCCCAGGCGCTGGCGCTCAAGACCCAGGGCGAGAGCATCGCCAAGGGCATGCAGAACCTGCTGCACGACATCGCCCAGGGCCATGTGTCGATGACCGACGAAAGCCAGTTCGAGGTCGGCCGCAACGTCGCCACCACCGAAGGCACCGTGGTCTACGAGAACGAGCTGTTCCAGCTGCTCGAATACAAGCCGCTCACGGCCAAGGTCTACGAGCGGCCCTTCCTGCTGGTGCCGCCCTGCATCAACAAGTTCTACATCCTCGACCTGCAGCCCGAGAACTCGCTGATCCGCTATGCGGTGGAACAGGGCCACCGCACCTTCGTCGTGAGCTGGCGCAACCCCGACCAGTCGCTCGCGCACAAGACCTGGGACGACTACGTCGAGGACGCCGCCATCCGCGCCATCGGCGTGGTGCAGGACATCACCGGTGCCAAGCAGATCAACGCGCTGGGCTTCTGCGTGGGCGGCACCATCCTCACCACGGCCGCCGCCGTGCTGGCCGCGCGCGGCGACAAGCCCCTCGCCTCGCTCACGCTCCTGACCACCCTGCTCGATTTCACCGACACCGGCGTGCTGGACGTGTTCATCGACGAGAACATGGTCAAGTACCGCGAGATGCAGATGGGCAAGGGCGGCCTGCTGCCGGGCGGCGACCTGGCCTCCACCTTCAGCTTCCTGCGGCCGAACGACCTGGTCTGGAACTACGTGGTCGGCAACTACCTCAAGGGCGAGACGCCGCCGCCGTTCGACCTGCTCTACTGGAACAGCGACTCCACCAACCTGCCGGGCCCCTTCTACGCCTGGTACCTGCGCAACACCTACCTGGAGAACCGGCTGGTCAAGCCGGGCCAGGCCACGGTCTGCGGCGAGAAGGTCGACCTGTCCCAGCTCGACCTGCCGGTCTACGTCTACGGCTCGCGCGAGGACCACATCGTGCCCATCGGCGGCGCCTATGCGTCCACGCAGCACCTGCCGGGCAAGAAGCGCTTCGTCATGGGCGCCTCCGGCCACATCGCCGGCGTGATCAACCCGCCCGCCAAGAAGAAGCGCAGCCACTGGACCGGCAGCAGCACCAAGTTCCCGGCCGATCTCCAGGACTGGCTGGCCACGGCCACGGAACACCCCGGCAGCTGGTGGACGGACTGGTCGGAATGGCTGTCCGGCCATGCCGGCCGCCAGGTCGCCGCGCCGCGCGGCTACGGGCGCGCACAATACAAGGCCATCGAGCCCGCGCCCGGCCGCTATGTCAAGGCCAAGGCCTGACCGATTTCTGCAACCCAAGCACCGTTAGGAAGAGAACATGGAAGACATCGTCATCGTCGCCGCCGCCCGCACTGCCGTGGGCAAGTTCGGCGGCAGCCTGGCCAAGATCGCCGCGCCCGAACTGGGCGCCACCGTCGTCAAGGAACTGCTCGGACGCGCCAGGCTGGACGCCGGCCAGGTCGGCGAGGTCATCATGGGCCAGGTGCTGGCCGCCGGCGCGGGCCAGAACCCGGCGCGCCAGACCGTGGTCAAGAGCGGCCTGGACAAGTCCACCCCCGGCCTGACCATCAACGCCGTGTGCGGCTCGGGCCTGAAGGCCGTGATGCTGGCCGCCCAGGCCGTGGCCTACGGCGACTCGGAAATCGTCATCGCCGGCGGCCAGGAGAACATGAGCGCCGCCCCGCACGTGCTGCTGGGCTCGCGCGACGGCCAGCGCATGGGCGACTGGAAGATGGTCGACTCCATGATCACCGACGGCCTGTGGGACGTGTACAACCAGTACCACATGGGCATCACGGCCGAGAACGTGGCCAAGCAGTACGGCATCGGCCGTGAGGCGCAGGACGCCTTCGCGCTGGCCAGCCAGCAAAAGGCCGCCGCCGCCCAGGAAGCGGGCAAGTTCAAGGACGAGATCGTGCCCGTGACGATCCCGCAGAAGAAAGGCGACCCGGTCGTCTTCGCCAACGACGAATTCATCAACAAGAAGACCACCGCCGAAGCGCTGGCCGGCCTGCGCCCGGCCTTCGACAAGGCCGGCGGCGTGACGGCAGGCAACGCCTCGGGCATCAACGACGGCGCCGCCGGCGTGGTCGTCATGACCGCCAAGAAGGCCGCCGCGCTGGGCCTGACCCCGCTGGGCCGCATCGCCAGCTTCGCCACCGTGGGCCTGGACCCGGCCATCATGGGCATGGGCCCGGCGCCGGCCTCGCGCAAGGCGCTGGAGCGCGCCGGCTGGAAGGCCGCCGACCTGGACCTGCTGGAGATCAACGAAGCCTTCGCGGCGCAGGCCTGCGCGGTCAACAACGAGATGGGCTGGGACACCGGCAAGATCAACGTGAACGGCGGGGCCATCGCCATCGGCCACCCGATCGGCGCGTCGGGCTGCCGCATCCTGGTCACGCTGCTGCACGAGATGGGCCGGCGCAACGCCAAGAAGGGCATCGCCTCGCTGTGCATCGGCGGGGGCATGGGCGTGGCGCTGACGATCGAGCGCTGATCCCCCCTCCTGCGCCATGCACCACGGGCCCTGCGGGGCCCGTTGTGTTTTTCAGGGCTGCTGCGGCAGCGCGCGCAATTTGTCGGGGTTGCGGATGGCGTAGACCGCATGGATCTTCTCGCCATCGGTCACGAAGGCCAGGACCGACTCCAGCCGGCCTTCGACATAGCGCAGCAGGCCGGGCTCGCCATTGACCGTGGCGACGCGGTAGAGCACCGCGTCCGGCGCGCGCCGGAAGGTCGAGAAGAACAGGTTGGCGATGCGGAACGCGCCCTGCAGCACCTTGCCGAAGGAGGGCACCTTGCCGCCGCCGTCGCCGATCAGTTCGGCGTTCTCGGCCAGCAGGGCCTGCAGCGCATCGCGCGCGCCGCTGCGCGCGGCCGTGACGAAGCGCTCCAGCACGCGCAGGTGCGCCTCGCGCGGCACGGCGAAGCGCGGCTGTTCGCGCTGCACGCGCTCGCCGGCGCGGTGCACGAGCTGGCGGCAGGCGGCCTCGCTCCTGTCCAGCAGCCTGGCGATGTCGGCATAGTCCTGGTCGAACATCTCGCGCAGCAGATAGGCCGCGCGCTCCTCGGGCGCCAGCCGCTCCAGCACCCACAGCAGGGCCACCGAGAGTTCGCCGGCCTGCTCGGCGGCGGCCTCGGGCGTGCGCTCGTCGAGTTCCACCAGCGGCTCGGGCAGCCAGAAGCCCGCATAGGCCTCGCGCTCGGCCTTGGCCGCGCGCAGCCGGTCCAGCGCGAGCCGCGTGACCGTGGTCACCAGCCAGGCCTCGGCCGACCGCACGCTCGCCCGGTCGCTGCCGTGCCAGCGCAGCCAGGCGTCCTGCACCACGTCCTCGGCGTCGGCGCGCGTGCCCAGCATGCGGTAGGCGATGGAGAACAGCTTGGGGCGTGCGGTGCTGAACGGGTCGGGGGCGGGGGTCAGGATCAATCCTCGTCGCGGTGGGTTTCCGCGATGGTACGGAAGTCCTCCGCCACGGCCAGGAAGGCATCGACCACGTTGGGGTCGAAGTGCCGGCCCCGGCCTTCCTGCAGGATGCGCACGGCCTCCGCATGCGGCAGCGCGGGCTTGTAGACGCGCTTGCTGATCAGCGCGTCGTAGACGTCGGCCAGCGCCATGAGCCGCGCCGACAGCGGGATCGCCTCGCCCGCCAGCGCCTGCGGGTAGCCCGAGCCGTCCCACTTCTCCTGGTGCGACAGCGCGATCTCCTTGGCCAGCGACAGGAAGTCCACCTTCATGCCCAGGCGCTGCTCGGCCTCGGCGATGGCCGTGTGGCCCAGCGTGGTGTGGCTCTTCATGACCTCGAACTCTTCGGGCGTGAGCCGGCCCGGCTTGAGCAGGATGTTGTCCGGAATGCCGACCTTGCCGATGTCGTGCAGCGGCGCGGACTTGTACAGCAGCTCGATGGTGCGCTCGGTCAGGTAACCGGCGAAGCGCGGATGCGTCTTCAACTGCTCGGCCAGCCGGCGCACGTAGAGCTGGGTGCGCCGGATGTGCGCGCCGGTCTCGTTGTCGCGCGTCTCGGCCAGCGAGGCCATGGCCATGATGGTCACGTCCTGGATCGCCTGCACCTCGGCCGTGCGCTTGGCCACCTCGGCCTGCAGGTAGGCGCTCTTGTCGCGCAGGAAATCGGCATGGGCCTTGAGCGTGAGGTGCGCATGCACGCGCGCCAGCACGATGGGCGGGCTGATCGGCTTGGTGATGTAGTCGGCCGCGCCGAGCTCCAACCCTCGCGTCTCGTCCTCCACCTCCGAGCGCGCGGTCAGGAAGATCACCGGGATGTCGCGCGTGCGCGGTTCGGCCTTGAGCCGCGCGCAGACCTCGTAGCCGTCGATGTCCGGCATCATGATGTCCAGCAGGATCAGGTCCGGCGGCGGATCGGCGGCGGCGATGCGCAGGCCGCGCTCGCCGTGGTTGGCCACCTTCACCTTGTACAGATCCTTGAGCAGCGCGCTCATGAGCGACAGGTTGTCCGGCGTGTCGTCCACCACCAGCACGGTGGGCCGGTTCGGTGAGGCCGAGGTGCCGGTCATGCCGCTTCTCCTGCCGTCTCGGTGTCCTCGCTGCGCCAGGCGGTCACGCGGTTGCGGCCGTTCTTCTTGGAGTGGTACAGCGCCTGGTCCGCCAGGTCGATCAGCGCGGCGGGGTCGGCCATGCCGGCTTCCAGTTCGCCGACGCCGAAACTCATGGTCACGCGCACGCCCGGGTGCTCGCGCAGCGCCCCGCCCAGCGTGGTCGCGATGTCCTCGCGCAGCCGCTCGGCCACCTCGCGCGCCTGCGCCAGCGTGCTGCCGGGCAGCATCACGCAGAACTCCTCGCCGCCGTAGCGGCCGACGAAATCCTCGATGCGCAGCCCGCGGCTCAACGCCCGGGCCGCACCCTGGATCACCTGGTCGCCGCCGCCGTGGCCGTACTGGTCGTTGATGGCCTTGAAGTGGTCGATGTCGCACATGATGCAGGACAGCGGCCGGCCCTCGGCACGCGCCTCGGCGAAGCGCTGGCCGGCCTGCTCCATCAGCGAGCGGCGGTTGAAGATGCCGGTCAGCGCGTCGCGCGTGGCCAGCAGCGTGAGCTCCTCGTTCTGGCGCTCGATCTCCTTCTGCGAGGCGCCCAGGTCCGCCAGCGCCACGCGCAGCTTCTCCGTGCGCTCCTGCAGCTCCGTGACGTCGGCCAAGCTCGCCAGGCAGCCGCGCACGCGGCCGCTGTCGCCGATGGGCGAGCAGTTCAGCACCAGGCGCAAGCCGGGCTGGTTCGCACGCACCACGTGCAGCGGCACGCCCAGCACCGGGGCCTTGTCCCGCACGGCCTGGCGCCAGGGCGGCGGATTGCGCCGTTCGTCCGGCAGGCTGTCCACGAGCCAGCGCAGGTCGGCGGCATCCCGGCCGGTCAAGGCCTTGGCGTCCTCGCCGCCGACCAGCGTGAAGGCCCTGTTCGCCAGCATCACGCGGCCCACGGTGTCCAGCACCAGCACGCCTTCGGTCAGCGTGTCGAAGGCCGTGCGCACGCGCTCGGGCACGGCGGCGTTCGGGTCCAGGTGGCGCAGCACGCGGCGCAGGTACAGCGAATAGACCAGCAGGCCCACCACGGAGATGAAGGCCAGCCAGTGCACCAGCGGCTCGCGCAGCCAGCCGGCCAGCGTGGTCGGGTACAGCGGCTGCATGACGAACTGGACCTCGCCCCAGCGCCGGCCGCCCTCCATGAGCGGGATGCGGATGTTGTCCAGCGTGGAACTGCTGCCGGTCTCCAGATGCCAGCCGCGCGCATGGTCGCCGACCAGGCCCAGCACCTGGCCCTGGTCGTCCAGCACGCGGGCCGACAGCAGCCGCGGCTCGTTCGCGCGGGCATCGGCCAGCAGGCGCTGCAGCTGCGCGGCATCGCGGGGGCGGGAGCTCAACAACCTGGCCACGTCCTGGGCCACGGTGCGGGTCACCAGGGCGTGGTGGTTGCGCACCAGCTCGCCGCGGTCGCTCGGGTAGCCCGTGAACATCTCGGCGATCAGCACCAGCGTGACCATGAGCGACACCAGCCCGAGCGCGACGCGCACGGCAGGCGTGAACAGCTGGCGCCACCATCCCATCAGATTCACGGCTTGTCCTCCGCCACGGCTTCGTCGTCCTTGCGCCGGGCATCTTCGGGTTCGGTCCCGCTTGCATTGTCGTCCTCCGCGCCGCCGAAGGGCTTTCGCCCGCGCGGGTCGTGCGGCCCGCGCCGGCGCCGGTTCAGCACGGGCAGGGGGTCCATGCTGGTCCAGGCCGGCGACATGGCCAGCAGGCTGGCCAGCAGGGCGCTGCCGCGGCTGGCCCAGAAGGCCGCTCCGAGGCCGATGGCGATGCCGCCGGCCAGGGCCTCGTTCAGCGCCGTGCGGGCCTGCAGCACGTCGCCGCCGGCCTGCTCGCTGGTGTCGGCGACCACCGGGCCGGCATCGGGCCATGGGCCGCGGCCGGTCTGCGGGCCGGCACCGACCGGCTGGCTGCGCAGCAGGTCCGGCAGCAGCAGGTCGGGCAGGGCGGTGTCGCCCCAGGCGGCGCGGTAGTCGGGCTGGCTCCATTGCACCCGCAGCAGCAGGTCGGCCGGCAGCGCCTTCTGCGTGGACGGCGCCAGCAGCACGGCGGGGGCGGGCCGGGTGCCGGGCACGTGGTCGGCGTACACCGCCTCGGCGCTGCCCGCGGAGTGCAGGCCGCCTTCCTCCGTGGCGTCTGCCTCGCCGGCGGCGGCATCGCTGCCCAGGCCCGGGCCGGTGCCGGTGGCCGGCAGGCCCGGCAGCTCGGGCACCGCCACCGGCGGCGTGGGGGCCGGGACGGGCGCGGCCGGCACCGGGTTCGGCTGCACGACCGGATTGTCCGCGCCCGTCACCTGCACCAGCACCAGGCGCTCGGCCGTGTGCTCGCCGTCGCTGACGCTGACCAGCACTTCGTAGAGGTTGTCGCCATCGGCATCGCGCGGCGCCGAGAACTGCGGCGGCGCGAGGAAGCGGAGCCGGCCCGTGGACGCGTCGATGGCGAAGTGCGCCGCGTCGGCACCGCCCACGATGCTGTAGCGCAGCGTCTCGGCCGGCAGGTCGTCGTCGACGGCTTGCACGCGCACCTCGGTGCTGTATTCCGGCACCCTGACCACGCCGTCCGGCGCGATGAAGCGCGGCACGTTGTCGTTGACGGGCGTCACCCGCACCGTCAGCGCCTGCTCGCTGGACAGGTCGCCGTCGCTCGCGCGCACGCGCACTTCGTAGAGGTTGTCGCCGTCGGCATCGGCCGGGGTCTCGAAGTCCGGCGCGACGAGGAAGCGCAGCGCCCCCGTCTGCGCGTCGATGGCGAAGCGCGCCGCGTCGGCACCGCCCACGATGCTGTAGCGCAGCGCCTGGGCCGGCAGGTCGTCGTCGACGGCCTGCACGCGCACGACCTCGGTGCTGTTCTCGGGCACCTCGACCACGCCGCCCGGCGTGGTGAAGCGCGGCGCGTTGTCGTTGACGGGCGTCACCTGCACCACCAGCGCCTGCTCGCTGGACTGGTCGCCGTCGCTCACGCGCACGCGCACTTCGTAGAGGTTGTCGCCGTCGGCATCGGCCGGGAGCTCGAAGTCGGGCGCGGCGATGAAGCGCAGCGCCCCCGTCTGCGCGTCGATGGCGAAGTGCGCCGCGTCCGCGCCCCCGGCGATGCTGTAGACCAGCGCGCCCGCCGGCGCATCGGGATCGCTGGCGGTCACCCGCAGCACCTCGGTGGTGTTCTCGGGCACGGCCACGCTGGCCGGGCTGGTGATCGCCGGTATGTCGTTCACGGCCGTGACGGCGATGTCGCGCGTGACCGCCACGCTGTCGGCCGTGCCGTCGTTGACCGTGAAGGACACGGTGCGCGTCGCCGTACTGGGGTCGTCGCTGGTGTTCACGTAGGTCACGCTGCGCAGCGCGGCCTGGTAGTCGGCCAGCGTGGCGTTGCCCGTCAGCGTCAGCACGCCCGTGGCCGCATTCCAGCTGCCCGTGATGCCGTTGGCGTCCACGAAGGCCAGCACGTCCTGCCCGCTCGCGTAGTTGCCGCTGATCGTGACCGTGGCACCCGCCAGGCTGGCGTTGTCCACGTCGCTGACCGTGAGGCCCGTGTCGATGGGCGTGGCCGCGTCATTTTCGGTGTAGGCCAGCGTGCCGCCGCTGCCCGTGACCACCGGCGCGTCGTTCACGGCCGTGATGGCGACCGTCGTGCTGCCGCTGCCCACCAGCGCGCCGCCGCCGCCCTGGGGCCCCGTGTTGCCGTCGCTGAACGACCAGGCGAGCGTCACCGAGGCCGGCGGCGCATCGCTGCCGTTGGCATAGCCGATGGCGCGCAGCACGCCGTCGACCAGCGCCTGCGTGGCATTGGCGTCGAAGGTCAGCACCAGGGTGCCGCCGCTGTTGGCGGTCACCGTGCCCACCGCCGTGCCGCCATAGACCAGGCTGCCGCCCTGCGTCAGCGCCGACAGGGCGCCGCCCGTGGCCGCGAACAGGTCCTGGGCATCGGCACCGCCATCGCGCTGCAGCGTCAGCGTGGCACCGGCGTAGTTGCCGGTCGCGGCCAGCTCGGTATCCACCACCGTGGCGCCGGGCGCCAGGGTCACGGCCGCGGCGTTCTCGGTGTAGGCCGCGCCGGCCGGCACCGTGAGCAACGGCGCCGTGTTGGCCGCCTGCACATTGGCCGCGAACTCCGAGGTCGAGCCGTAGCTGGCGGCACCCGTCTTCTGGGTGGCCGTCGTCGTGATCCAGGCGCCATGGCTCAATCCCGCCGCCGCCAGCGTGGTGCCGAAGCTGGCGTTGCCGCCGGCGTCGGTCGTCACCTCGACGAAGCCCAGGAACACGGGGCCGCCGCCGTGGCCCGAGCCGCCGGCATCGGCATAGGCCATGCCGAAGAACTCGATGCGGTAGGTCGTGCTGGCTGCGCTGTTCAGGCTGCCCGTCACCGCGAACTGGCCGCTGGCGTAGTCCACCGTGGCCAGCACCGGGAAGTTCTGCAGGTCGTTGGGGCCCGTGTCGGCATCGCCTGCGTCGTTGGCCGTCACGCCGTCGAAGTTGAGGTCGATGTCCAGCCCGGCGTTGCGGTAGACCAGGTTGCCCAGCAGCGCGTTGCCCGCGCCGGCGGTGGCCGCGAGCAGCACGCCGGCGTTGGCGCCGCTGAAGGCCACCACGTTGTTCTGCACCAGGCTGCCGCTCGCGCCGTTGCTCAGGAACATGCCCGCGGCAAGGCGCACGCCCCAGTCGGACGTGCCCGTGGCGTCGGTGCCGATGCGGTTGCCCTGCACCACGGTGCCGGTGGCGTTGGCGATGGCCATGGCGCTGTAGTCCGTGCGCGCGATCCAGTTGCCTTCGCCCGCATTAAGCCCGCCGAGCTGCGTGCCGCTGGCGCCGTCCGCCACCGCGATGCCCTGGCCGGCGCTGGCCACGGCGCTCGCTCCATCGGGCATCACGCCGATCCAGTTGCCTTGCACCACGTTGTCCACGGAACCCACGCCGACGACCAGGATGGCATTGCCAGACACGCCGATCAGCACGTTGCGGTCGGCCGCCGTGCTGCCGCCGATGCGGTTGTTGCTGCCGTTGTCCACCCAGATGCCGTTCGCCACCGTGGTGCCCAGCAGCGAGCCGTCGGCGCCGATGCGGCCGAGGTAGTTGCCGGCGATCACGTTGTCGTCGGAGCCGGCTTCCACGTAGATGCCCGCGTAGAAGAAGTTCGTGAGCGCCAGGCCGCGGATGGTGCTGCCGCTGGCGCCGGCCTGCAGCACCAGGCCGCTCTCGGTGTCGTTGCCGTCGATCTGGATGGCCGGGCGGTTGCCGTTGGCCGCGAAGCTGTCGTCCGTGGTCGCGTCGATCACCACCGGGTTGGCGATGTGGGGCAGGTCCGAGCCCAGCGTGATCGTGTGCACGCCGGTGCCGGCGATGCCGAAGTTCACCAGCGTGGGCAGGCCGTTGTCCGGCGTGTTGTTGATCGCGATGATGGCTTCGCGCAGCGAGATCCGGCCGTCCGCGCCCTTGGTGGCCAGCAGCGTGGACAGGCTGGTGGTGTCGCCGTCCACGGTGTCGGCCGCCGTGTCCACGATCAGCACGTTCTGCTGCGTGGTGTGGATCGCCACCACGCTGCGCGCGAACTCCGAGGTGTCGCTGAAGCTGCTGTAGGTGGCGTCGCTCCTGGTGGCCGTGGCCGAGATGAAGGCCCCGGCCGCCACCGTGACCGACAGCGTGGTCGAGAAGCTGGCGTTGCCGCTGCCATCCGTCAGCACGTCGACGAAGCCCAGGTAGGTCTGGCCTTCGCCGTAGCCGCTGCCGTCGTTGGCCGTGTTGGCGAACAACTCGATGCGGATGTAGGTGTTGGCCGTGGTGTTGATGCTGCCGCTGATCTCGAAGCTGCCCGCACCGTCGGTGCGCGCCAGCGTCAGCACCGGGAAGTTCTGCAGGTTGTTGGGGCCGGTGTCGACGTCGTCCGGGTCGTTGGGCGTCACGCCGAATGCGCCCAGGTCGATGCCCAGGGCGCTGTTGCCGTAGATGCTGTTGCCCAGCACCGCGTTGCCCACGCCCGCCGTCGCGGCCACGAACACGCCCGTGTTGTGGCCCGCGATGCGGTTGCCCTCGCCAGCCGCCGTGCCGCCGATCTGGTTGTCGTGCGCGCCGCTCTGAAGCCAGACGCCGTAGTAGCTGCCCCAGGCGGTGGCCACGCCGGCGGCGTTGGTGCCCAGGTTGTTGCCGATGATGCGGTTGCCGGTGGCCGTGCTCGCGTCCAGCGAGATGTCGGCGCTGACGTTGCCGCTGACCACGTTGCCGTCGGCCGCCAGCGTGCTGCCGATGGTGTTGCCGCTGCCGCGCACGATGATGCCGATGGCGTTGCCGCCGCTGCCCAGGCTGCCGTCCGAGCCGAGCGCGCCGACGTAGTTGCCCACCAGGGTGTTGCCGCTGGAACCGTAGGCGATGTAGATGCCGGCGTTGAAGTTCTGGATCGACAGGCCGCGGACGGTGCTGCCGCTGGCGCCGGTTTCCAGCGCCAAGCCGTAGGTGGAGCCTCCGGTGCCCGGGCCTCGCAGCACGATGGCGGGCCGGCTACCGTTGGCCGCGAAGCTGTCGTCGCTGCGGCCATCGATGAACACGGGCCGTGTGATGGTCGGCAAGGCGGTGGCCAGGTTGATCGTGTGCACGCCGGTGCCGGCGATGGCGAAGTTGACCAGCGTGGGCAGGCTGCCGGCCGGCGTGTTGTTGATGGCCGTGATCGCCTCGCGCAGCGAGATGAAGCCGTCCGCGCCCTTGCTGGCCAGCAGCGTGGAGATGCTGGTGGTGTCGCCGTCCAGCGTGTCGGCCGCCGTGTCCACCACCAGCACGGCCTGCGTGCTGGAGATGGCGACGATGCTCCTGGCGAACTCCGAGGTGTCGCTGAAGCTGCCGTAGCCCGCCACCGACTTCGTGGCCGTGGCCGAGATGAAGGCCCCGGCCGCCACCGTGGCCGACAGCGTGGTGGAGAAGCTGGCGTTGCCGGTGGCGTTGGTCAGCACGTTGACGAAGCCCAGGTAGGTCTGGCCCTCGCCGTAGCCGCTGCCGTCGTTGGCCGTGCTGGCGAACAGTTCGATGCGAATGTAGGTGTTGGCCGTGCTGTTGATGCTGCCTGTGATCTCGAAGCTGCCGGCACCATCGGTCCGCGCCAGCGTCAGCACCGGGAAGTTCTGCAGGTTGTTGGGGCCGGTGTCGGCGTCGCCCGGGTCGTTGGCCGTGACGCTACCGCCGCTCAGGGCGATGCCCAGGCTGCCGTTGGAATGGATGCTGTTGCCCAGCACGGCATTGCCCGTGCCGTCCTCGATGTGCACGCCCAGGGTGTAGTTGCCGGCGATCACGTTGCCCTCGCCGGCCGCGGTGCCACCGATCTGGTTGTCGTGGGCACCATAGGCCACCCAGATCCCGTAGTAGCCGTTGTTGCCCGTCCCCACCGCGCCCGTCGCGCTGGCGCCGATGACATTGCCGATGATGCGGTTGGCGGTGGCTGCGCCGCCGCCCAGCTGGATGTTGGCGCCGTGGTTGCCGCTGACCACGTTGGCGTCGGCGGCCGTGGTGCCGCCGATGGTGTTGCCCGCGCTGGTCACGTAGACGCCGTAGGTGTTGCCGGCGCCGCTCGAGAGGACGCCGTCCGTGCCCAGCCTGCCGATGTAGTTGCCGGCGATGGTGTTGCCGTCGGAGGCCACGTTGATGCCGGTGCTGAAGCCCTGGACGACCAGCCCGCGCACGGTGCTGCCGCCGCTGCCGGTCTGCAGGTTCAGCCCCGTCCATCCGCTGGCGTCGTCGCCCGCCAGCACGACGGCCGGGCGGCTGCCGTTGGCCGCGTAGCTGTCGTCCGTGGTGGCGTCGATGACCACGGGCCGCGCGATGCCCGGCAGCGCCGAGCCCAGCGTGATGGTGTGCACGCCGCTGCCGGCGATGCCGAAGTTCAGCAGCGTGGGCAGGCCGTTGGCCGGCGTGTTGTTGATGGCGATGAGGGCTTCGCGCAGGCTGATGAAACCGTCCGCACCCTTGCTGGCCAGCAGCGTGGAAATGCTGGTGGTGTCGCCGTCCACGGTGTCGGCCGCCGTGGTCACCACCAGCACGTTCTGCTGCGTGGTGTGGATGGCCACCACGCTGCGCGCGAACTCCGAGGTGTCGCTGAAGCTGCTGTAGGTGGCGTCGCTCCTGGTGGCCGTGGCCGAGATGAAGGCCCCGGCCGCCACCGTGGCCGGCAGCGTGGTCGAGAAGCTGGCGTTGCCGCTGCCGTCCGTCAGCACGTTGACGAAGCCCAGGTAGGTCTGGCCCTCGCCGTGGCCGCTGCCGTCGTTGGCCGTGCTGGCGAACAATTCGATGCGGATGTAGCTGTTGGCCGTGGTGTTGATGCTGCCCGTGATCTCGAAGCTGCCGGCACCATCGGTGCGCGCCAGCGTCAGCAGCGGGAAGTTCTGCAGGTTGTTGGGGCCGGTGTCGGCGTCGCCCGCGTCGTTGGCCGTGACGCCCGAAGTGTCCAGGTCGATGCCCAGGCCGCCGTTGGAATGGATGCTGTTGCCCAGGATGGCATTGCCGGTGCCGGCGCCCGTGAAGATCGCCACGCCGGCGAAGGCGCTGCCGGCGATCAGGTTGCCTTCGCCGGCCGCGGTGCCGCCGATCCGGTTGTCCGCCGCATCGCTGCGCACGTAGACGCCTTCGCCGCCCAGGCCCAGCGGCGTGCCGCTGGCATCGGTGCCCACGTAGTTGCCGATGATGCGGTTGCCCGTGGCCGTCCCGAGCTGCACGCCCACGTTGGCGCCCGAGCCCAGCGCGCCGGCGATCACGTTGCGGTCGGCCGCCGTGGTGCCGCCGATGGTGTTGTTGGCGCTTTCCACGAGCACGCCCCAGGTGTTCGGGGCGCTGGCGGCGCTGGTGTAGGTTCCGTCGGCCTGCAGGGCCCCGATGTAGTTGCCCACGATGGTGTTGCCGTCGGAGCCGGCCTGCAGGTGGATGCCCGCTTCGAAGCCCTGGACCACGAGGCCGCGCACCGTGCTGCCGCCGCTGCCGCTGGCGAAGTTCAGGCCGTCCCAGCCGTTGCTGGCTCCGCCGCCCTGCAGCACGATGGCCGGCCGGCTCCCGTTGGCCGTGTAGCTGTCGGTGTCCGTGGTGCCGTCGATGATCACGGGCTTGGTGATGGCGGGCAGCGCCGAGCCCAGCGTGATCGTGTGCACGCCGCTGCCGGCGATGTCGAAGAAGATGCCGGCGGGCAGCGCGGCGGCCGGCGTGTTGTTGATGGCCGTGATGGCCTCGCGCAGCGAGATGAGGCCGTCCGCGCCCTTGCTGGCCAGCAGCGCGGAGATGCTGGTGGTGTCGCCGTCCAGCGTGTCGTCGGCCGTGGTCACCGTCAGCACGCTGGAGACCTGGTCCAGCACGCCGGCGTAGACGGCCACCACGTTCTGCGCGAATTCCGAGGTGTCGCCGAAGCTGCCGTAGCCCGCCACCGACTTGGTCGCCGTGGCCGAGATGAAGGCGCCGACCGCCACCGTGGCGGAGAACGTGGTCGAGAAGCTGGCGTTGCCGCTGCCGTCGGTCAGCACGTTGACGAAGCCCAGGTAGGTCTGGCCCTCGCCGTGCCCGCTGCCGTTGCCCGCCGTGCTGGCGAACAGCTCGATGCGCAGGTAGGTGTTGGCCGTGCTGTTGATGCTGCCCGCGACCTCGAAGTTGCCGGTGCCGCTGGTGCGCGCCAGCGTCAGCACCGGGAAGTTCTGCAGGTTGTTGGGGCCGGTGTCGGCGTCGCCCACGTCGTTGGCCGTCACGCCCGCGCTGCCCAGGTCGATGCCCAGGCCGGTACTGGCGTGGATGCTGTTGCCCAGCACCGCGTTGCCCGTGCCCGCGCCGGTCCCGATGGCCACGCCGGTCCCGGTGCTGCCGGCGATCAGGTTGCCCGCGCCGGCCGCCGTGCCGCCGATGGTGTTGTTCGCGCCCAGCACGGCGATGCCGACGCCGTTGGTGGCGCTGCCCGAGAGGCTGCCGTCCGCGGCCAACTGGCCGAGGTAGTTGCCGGCCACGGTGTTGCCGTCCGAGCCGAGGGCGATGCCGGTCGCGAAGCCCTGGACCAGCAGGCCGCGGATGGTGCTGCCGCCGCTGCCGGCCTGCAGGTCCAGGCCGGTCCAGCTGCCGCCGTCGCCCAGCAGCACGATGGCGGGCCGGTTGCCGTTGGCCGCGTAGCTGTCGTCCGTGGTGGCGTCGATGGCCACGGGCCGCGCGATGGCCGGCAGCGCCGAGCCCAGCGCGATGGTGTGCACGCCGGTGCCGGCGATGCCGAAGTTGACGATGGTCGGCAGGCTGCCGGCCGGCGTGTTGTTGATGGCGATGAGGGCCTCGCGCAGCGAGATGAAGCCGTCCGCGCCCTTGCTGGCCAGCAGCGTGGACAGGCTGGTGGTGTCGCCGTCCAGCGTGTCGGCCGCCGTGTCCACGACCAGCGTGTTCTGCACGGTGGAGATGGCCACCACGCTGCGCGCGAACTCCGAGGTGTCGCTGAAGCTGCTGTAGGTGGCGTCGCTCCTGGTGGCCGTGGCCGAGATGAAGGCCCCGGCCGCCACAGTGGCCGACAGCGTGGTGGAGAAGCTGGCGTTGCCGCTGCCGTCCGTCAGCACGTTGACGAAGCCCAGGTAGGTCTGGCCCTCGCCGTAGCCGCTGGGGTCGTTGGCCGTGCTGGCGAACAGTTCGATGCGCAGGTAGGTGTTGGCCGTGCTGTCGATGCTGCCCGTGATCTCGAAGCTGCCCGCGCCGTCGGTGCGCGCCAGCGTCAGCAGCGGGAAGTTCTGCAGGTTGTTGGGGCCCGTGTCGGCGTCGCCCACGTCGTTGGCGGTGACGCCCGAGGTGTCCAGGTCGATGCCCAGGTTGCCGTTGGAGTGGATGCTGTTGCCCAGCACCGCGTTGCCGGTGCCTGCGGCGGGCTGCAGGTAGATCCCGTGCCCGCTGTGGCCGGCGATCACATTGCCGGCGCCGGCCGCCGTGCCGCCGATCTGGATGTCGTGGGCACCGTCCGTGAGCAGGATGCCGGTGACGCCGGCCGGGCCTCCCACTGCGCCGCTGGCATCGGTGCCGATGTAGTTGCCCAGCACGCGGGTTCCCCCGAACTGGCATCGTCCAGCATCAGGTTGACGCTGCTGTTGCCACTGACCACGTTGCGGTCGGCAGCGCTGCCGCCGCCGATGGTGTTGCCCGGACTGCGCACCTTGATGCCCACGTCATTGGTGCTGCCGGCCGACAGGCTGCCATCCGTGCCCAGGCTGCCGATGTAGTTGCCGGCGATGGTCACGCCGCCCGCGCTGCCGCCCAGGTAGATGCCGCTCTCGAAGCCCTGGATCACCAGGCCGCGGATGCTGCTGCCGGCGCTGCCGGTGTCCAGGTACAGCCCCTCCCAGCCGCTGGCTGCGCCCGGGCCCTGCAGCACGATCGCCGGGCGGCCGCCGTTGGCTGCGAAGCTGTCGTCCGTGGTGGCGTCGATGACCACGGGCCGGCTGATGCCCGGCAACTCCGAGCCCAGCGTGATGGTGTGCACGCCGGTGCCGGCGATGCCGAAGTTCACCAGCGTGGGCAGGCCGTTGTCCGGCGTGTTGTTGATCGCGATGATGGCTTCGCGCAGCGAGATCCGGCCGTCCGCGCCCTTGGTGGCCAGCAGCGTGGACAGGCTGGTGGTGTCGCCGTCCACGGTGTCGGCCGCCGTGGTCACGACCAGCGCGTTCTGCTGCGTGGTGTGGATCGCCACCACGCTGCGCGCGAACTCCGAGGTGTCGCTGAAGCTGCCGTAGCCCGCCACCGACTTCGTGGCCGTGGCCGAGATGAAGGCCCCGGCCGCCACCGTGACCGACAGCGTGGTCGAGAAGCTGGCGTTGCCCGAGCCATCGGTCAGCACGTTGATGAAGCCCAGCAGCGTCTGGCCTTCGCCGTAGCCGCTGCCGTCGTTGGCCGTGTTGGCGAACAGCTCGATGCGGATGTAGGTGTTGGCCGTGGTGTTGATGCTGCCGCTGATCTCGAAGCTGCCGGCGCCGTCGGTGTGCGCCAGCGTCAGCACCGGGAAGTTCTGCAGGTTGTTGGGGCCGGTGTCGGCATCTCCCACGTCGTTGGCCGTCACGCCGTATGCACCCAGGTCGATGCCCAGGGCGCTGTTGCCGTAGATGCTGTTGCCCAGCACCGTGTTGTCCACGCCCGCCGTCGTTTCCACGAACACGCCCGTGTTGTGGCCCGCGATGATGTTGCCCTCGCCGGCCGCCGTGCCGCCGATCTGGTTGTCGTGCGCGCCGCTCTGAAACCAGACGCCGTAGTAGCTGCCCCAGGCGGTGGCCACGCCGGCGGCATTGGTGCCGATGTAGTTGCCGATGATGCGGTTGCCGGTGGCCGTGCTCGCGTCCAGCGTGATGTCGGCGCTGACGTTGCCGCTGACCACGTTGCGGTCGGCCGCCAGCGTGCTGCCGATGGTGTTGCCGCTGCCGCGCACGATGATGCCGTAGGCGTTGCCGCCGCTGCCCAGGCTGCCGTCCGATCCGAGCGCGCCGACGTAGTTGCCCACCAGGGTGTTGCCGCTGGAACCGTAGGCGATGTAGATGCCGGCGTTGAAGTTCTGGATCGACAGGCCGCGGACGGTGCTGCCGCTGGCGCCGGTCTCCAGCGCCAAGCCGTAGTTGATCCCCCCGGTGCCCGGGCCTCGCAGCACGATGGCCGGCCGGCTGCCGTTGGCCGCGAAGCTGTCGTCGCTGCGGCCATCGATGAACACGGGCCGTGTGATGTCCGGCAGCGCGGTGGCCAGGTTGATGGTGTGCACGCCGGTGCCGGCGATGGCGAAGTTGACCAGCGTGGGCAGGCTGCCGGCCGGCGTGTTGTTGATGGCGGTGATCGCCTCGCGCAGCGAGATGAAGCCGTCCGCGCCCTTGCTGGCCAGCAGCGTGGACAGGCTGGTGGTGTCGCCGTCCACGGTGTCGGCCGCCGTCGTCACGACCACCACGGCCTGCGTGCTGGAGATGGCGACGATGCTCCTGGCGAACTCCGAGGTGTCGCTGAAGCTGCCGTAGCCCGCCACCGACTTGGTGGCCGTGGCCGAGATGAAGGCCCCGGCCGCCACGGTGACACCCAGCGTGGTGGAGAAGCTGGCGTTGCCGCTGCCATTGGTCAGCACGTTGACGAAGCCCAGGTAGGTCTGGCCCTCGCCGTAGCCGCTGCCGTCGTTGGCCGTGCTGGCGAACAGTTCGATGCGGATGTAGGTGTTGGCCGTGCTGTTGATGCTGCCCGTGATCTGGAAACTTCCGCTGCCGTCGGTGCGCGCCAGCGTCAGCACCGGGAAGTTCTGCAGGTTGTTGGGGCCGGTGTCGGCATCGCCCGTGTCGTTGGCCGTGACGCCCGAAGTGTCCAGGTCGATGCCCAGGCCGCCGTTGGAATGGATGCTGTTGCCCAGGATGGCATTGCCGGCGCCGGCCCCCGTGAAGATCGCCACGCCGGCCACGGCGCTGCCGGCGATCAGGTTGCCCTCGCCGGCCGCGGTGCCGCCGATCCGGTTGTTCGCCGCACCGCTGCGCACGTAGACGCCTTCGCCGCCCAGGCCCAGCGGTGTGCCGCTGGCGTCGGTGCCCAGGTAGTTGCCGACGATGCGGTTGCCGGTGGCGGTCGCGGTCTGCAGGACGATGTTGGCACCCGAGCCCAATGCACCCGAGATCACGTTGCGGTCGGCCGCCGTGGTGCCGCCGATGGTGTTGTTGGCGCTCTCCACCGACACGCCCCAGGTGGTCCGGTCACCGGCGGCGTTGGTGTAGGTTCCATCGGCCAGCAGGGGGCCGATGTAGTTGCCGGCGATGGTGTTGCCATTGGCGCCGGCCTGCAGGCGGATGGCGTAGTCGAAGCCCCGGATGGCCAGGCCGCGCACCGTGCTGCCGCCGCTGCCGCTGGCGAAGTTCAGGCCGACCCAGGTGCTGCCGCTGCCATTGCCCAGCAGCTCGATGGCCGGCCGGTTGCCGTTGGCCGCGAAGCTGGCTGTATCGGTGGTGCCGTCGATGACCACCGGCTTGGTGATGGCGGGCAGCGCCGAGCCCAGCGCGATGGTGTGGATGCCGCTGCCGGCGATGCCGAAGTTGACCAGCGTGGGCAGGCTGCCGGCCGGCGTGTTGTTGATGGCCGTGAGCGCCTCGCGCAGCGAAATCAGGCCGTCCGCGCCCTTGCTGGCCAGCAGCGTGGACAGGCTGGTGGTGTCGCCGTCCAGCGTGTCGGCCGCCGTGTCCACCACCACCACGGCCTGCGTGCTGGAGATGGCGACGATGCTCTTGGCGAATTCCGAGGTGTCGCTGAAGCTGCCGTAGCCCGCCACCGACCTGGTGGCCGTGGCCGAGATGAAGGCGCCGGACGCCACCGTGGACGACAGCGTGGTGGAGAAGCTGGCGTTGCCGCTGCCATTGGTCAGCACGTTGACGAAGCCCAGGTAGGTCTGGCCCTCGCCGTAGCCGCTGGGGTCGTTGGCCGTGCTGGCGAACAGTTCGATGCGGATGTAGGTGTTGGCCGTGCTGTTGATGCTGCCCGTGATCTGGAAGCTGCCGGCGCCGTCGGTGCGCGCCAGCGTCAGCAGCGGGAAGTTCTGCAGGTTGTTGGGGCCGGTGTCGGCGTCGCCCACGTCGTTGGCGGTGACGCCACCCGGTGCCAGGTCGATGCCCAGGCCGCCATTGGAATAGAAGCTGTTGCCCAGCACGGCATTGCCCGTGCCGCTCGCGATGTACACGCCCTCGGTGTAGTTGCCGGCAATCGCGTTGCCCTCGCCGGCCGCGGTGCCGCCGATCTGGTTGTCGTGGGCGCCAGAGTCCACCCAGATCCCGTAGTAGCCGTTGTTCCCCGTCCCCACCGCGCCCGTCGCGCTGGCGCCGATGACATTGCCGATGATGCGGTTGGCGGTGGCGGCGCTGCCGCCCAGGGTGATGTTGGTGCCGTCGTTGCCGCTGACCACGTTGGCGTCGGCGGCCGTGGCGCCGCCGATGGTGTTGCCACCGCTGGTCACGTAGATGCCGTAGGTGTTGCCGGCGCCGCTCGAGAGGATGCCGTCCGTGCCCAGCTTGCCGACGTAGTTGCCGGCGATGGTGCTGCCGCCGGAGGCCACGTTGATGCCGATGCTGAAGCCCTGGATGACCAGCCCGCGCACGGTGCTGCCGCCGCTGCCGGCCTGCAGGTTCAGCCCCGTCCATCCACTGGCGTCGTCGCCTGCCAGCACGATGGCGGGCCGGTTGCCGTTGGCGGCGAAGCTGTCGTCGGTGGTCGCGTCGAGGAGGACCGTTCCCGTGATGTTGGGCAGGGCCGAGTTCAGCGTGATGGTGTGCACGCCGGTGCCGGCGATGTTGAAGTTGATCGTGTCGGTGCCGGCGTTGGCATTGGCGTCGATGATGGCCTGGCGCAGCGTGCCGGCGCCGCTGTCGGCCGTGCTGGTCACGGTGTAGGTGGCCAGCAGGCCCTGCCATTGGGCCTGGGTCTGCAGGCCGAAGGCCAGCTGGGCCTCGATGTGGCCGGTCTGCATCTCCAGGGTCCAGTTGCCGCCCAGCGCGGCGGCGCCGGTGGCATCGAGGGAGGCGGCCACGTCGGCGCCGGTCAGGTCGGCCAGGCCCTGCACGAGGGCGCGGCCGTCGGCGTCGCTGGCCACGTCGCAGCCGTACAGCAGGATGTCGGCGCCGCTGGCCAGGTGGCTGCCCCAGCCGGCGATGTCGGCCGCGCGCGCGAGCAGGGTGTCGTGGTCCAGCGCGCCCTGGCCCAGCTGCACCGCGCCGGTGCCGCCGTGGCTCACGATGTGCAGCGCGGCCACGTCGCTGCGGCCGGCCAGCGCGGCCGTGATGGCGGCCACGCCGTCTTCGCCGGCGCCGACGCGCACGACCTCGATGCTGCGGCCCTCGGCGGCCTGGGCCGCGATGTCCTGCAGCAGGGCATCGGCATCGGGCACGCGCGCGTCCAGCACCACCAGTTCCACCGCCGGCTGCGCCTGCGCGGGCGCGGCGGCCTGGGCCTGTTCGGCCTGGGTGTCGGTCCGGGGCAGCGTGGCGGCCAGCGCGCCGGCCGGGGTGTCGGCCGAATACAGGATGCGCCGCTCGATGTCCTCGAGCAGCGGGCGCTGGCGCGGTGGCAGGGCCATGGCGTGCTAGCGCGCGGCGCCGCCGTTCACCTGGGCGGCCGGCGGGGCCTTGGCGGCGGCGGCCAGGCCCAGGTCGGCGCGGCAGCGCAGGCCGGCCGGCAGGCTGCCGTCGGCGTTGGGCAGGTCCAGCCGCAGCCGGAAGGTGTTGCTGGCCGGGTCCAGCACCTGGTCGATCTGCGCGATGCTGGCCGTGCGCACCTCGGCGCCGGGCAGCTCGGGCGTCACCTGGATCTTCTGGCC
Organism: Pseudorhodoferax sp.; assembly: GCA_049840715.1. Taxonomy (GTDB): domain Bacteria; phylum Pseudomonadota; class Gammaproteobacteria; order Burkholderiales; family Burkholderiaceae_C; genus Pseudorhodoferax. The sequence continues at coordinate 67,212 of JASGJO010000024.1, read as the reverse complement.
GACCTTGAGCTGGCCGAACAGCGGCAGCGGCGCCACCAGTTCCACGCGCAGCGTGGCGACGGCGGCGATGCGGAACAGGGCCTTCTCCTCGAAGCGCTCGCCCAGGTTGGCGTAGCGCTCCACGACGACGCCGTCGAAGGGCGCGCGCAGCGTGCGCTGGGCCAGCTGGGCCTCGGAGGTGCCGACCTCGCGCGTGGCCGTGCGCAGCGCCTCGCGCACCTGGGCCACGCGCTCGCGCGCGACGCGGAATTCGGCCTCGGCCTGCTCCAGCGCCTGGGCCGAGACGAAGTTCTCGTCCTTGAGCGATCTGGCGCGGTCGCGCCGCAGTTCCGCCAGGTCGAGCGCGGCGACGGCGCCGCGCAGCTCGCCCAGGCTCCTGGCGCGCGACTGGGCGGCCTCGGCGCTGGCGCGCTCCACGTCCGAGCGCAGCATGGCCAGCACCTGGCCCTTGCGCACGCGGTCGCCGCGGTCGGCTTCCAGGGTCTGCACCACGCCGATCACGGCGCTGCCGACCTCGGCCACCTGGGCCGGCTGGATCAGGCAGGCCAGCGCCTGCGGGGCGGGAACGGGTTGTTGGGCCTGGCTGGCCGAGGCCAGCGCGGCCAGCAGCAGGCCGAACCAGGGCAGGGTGTCGCTGCGCGGTGGTGAGGGCATCGTCGGTGGTTGGAGCGTTGGCATGGGTAGGGCTGGGAGCAAGGTTCAGCGGCGCTGGCCCGTGAAGCACAGGCTGGCATCGAAGCGGATGTCGTGCTGGAACAGCTGCCGGCGCCGCCGCGCCTGCAGCCGCTCGGTGCGCTGCTGCTCGCGCCGCAGGGCCCAGGCCAGCAGCGGCTGGGGCAGGGCGGCGCGGCCGTCGGCGCGCACGCGGCCGGGCAGCCATTGCAGCAGCCGGTGCAGGCCGGCCAGCCGCGCGCCGCTGCCGCCGGCCTGTTCGGCCTGCGCACTGCACGGGGGGCGGGGCACGAGCCAGGTCTCGTGGCTGCCGGGCTGGCCCTGGCGCGCGGCGCGGCCGGAGAGTTGCCGGTCGTGCCGGCGCGAGGCGTTGTGCTGGCAGCTCAACACGTGCAGGCCGCCGGCCGCCAGGGCCGGCGCGTCCAGGTGGATGTCGGTGCCGCGGCCGGCCATGTTGGTGGCCACGGTGACCTGGCCGTGCACGCCGGCGCGGGCCACGATGGCGGCTTCGGCCGCGTCCAGCCGCGCGTGCAGCACCTGGTGCGGCACGCCCGCGGCGGCCAGGGCGGCGCCCATGGCCTCGCTGGCGGCCACCGAGTCGCAGCCGACCAGCACCGGCCGCCCGCCGGCGGCCAGGGCCTGGATGCGCACGACGGCGGCCCGCTGGCGCGCGGCCTCGTCGGCGTAGCAGCGCAGCGGCCAGGCGCTGCTGCGGTCGGGCAGGCGCAGCGGCACGCGCAGCAGGGTGCAGCCGTACAGCTGGCGCAGTTCGGTGCGGCCCTCGGCCAGCGTGCCGCTCATGCCGCACAGCCGGTGGTAGCGGCGGAAGAAGCGCTGGTAGGTCATCTGCAGCATGGTCTCGGACTCGGGCGGCATGGGGATGCCTTCCTTGAGCGCGACCAGGCCGTGCAGCCCGCGCGACCAGCGCCGGCCTTCGGCGATGCGGCCGGTGAGCAGGTCGACGATGGCGATCTCGGGCTTGCGGCGCGGGGCCGCATCGCCGGGCACGACCACGTAGTCGCGGTCGCGCTGCAGCAGGTGGCGCGCGGTGAGCGCGGTGACCACGGTCTCGGCGCGGTGCTGGGCGTTGACCCACAGCGGCCCCAGGCCGGCGGCCAGCCGGGCCAGGCGCTCCAGGCCGGCGGGCAGCAGCGCGGCGCGCGCGGGCTGGCCCTGCAGCGCGAAGTCGTGCCCCGGCACGAGCCGGCCGGACAGCGCCCAGGCCTGCCACAGGAAGGCGCGGGCGGCGGGGTCGGCCACCTCGCGCGAGAGCACCAGCGGCATCTGCGCCTCGTCGATGAGGATGCTGTCGGCCTCGTCGATGACGGCCATGCACAGGCCGCGCAGCACCGGGCCCGCGCCGTCGCGGCCGGCCAGCGCGCGTGCGCGCTGCTCCAGCGGCGCGCTGCCGGTGCCGTGGCGCAGGCGGTCGCGCAGGTAGTCGAAGGCGGCCTCGCGGGCGGTGGCGTAGACCACGTCGGCGGCGTAGGCGTGGCGGCGCTCGGCCTCGTCGTGGCGGGCGCCGACCCAGGCGCAGCGCAGGTGCAGCAGCCGGTACAGCGGCGTGAAGCTCTCGGCGTCGCGCTGCACCAGGTAGTCGTTGGCGGTGAGCACGTGCACGGGAATGCCGGCGAGCGCGGCGACGCCGGCCGTCAGCGCGGCGGCCAGCGACTTGCCTTCGCCGGTGGCCATCTCGGCCAGGTGGCCGCGCAGCAGGGCCAGCGCGGCCATCAGCTGGGTGACGTAGGCCTGGCGGCCCTGGCTGCGGCGCGCGGCTTCGGCCACGTAGGCCAGGGCGCGGGCGGCGGCGGCGCCGTCCAGCCCTTCGCGCAGCAGCGGCTGCTGCACGGGCTCGCGCAGCGCGGCGAAGGCCTTGTCGTCCAGCGCCTGCCACTGCGCGGCCTGGTCCCACACGGCCTGCGCGCGCCGGCGCCAGGCGCCGGGCCAGCGCAGCGTGAAGGGCAGCGGCAGGCCGCGGCGCCAGCTGCGCCCGCCGGGCGGCTCGGGCCGCTCGGGGTAGCTGCCCCAGCGCATGCCGGGGACGGGCAGGGCGAGCGCGGGATTCATGGCGTGGCGACCGTCCAGCGCGCGGACTGGGGGAGTTTCATGATCTTGGGTTGAAGTGGCCGAGCAGCAGCTGCTGCAGGCCGCGCAGCGCCTGCTGTGCCAGCGGCGCGGCGCCGTGGTCGAAGCGCACCAGCGCGCGCGTGCCGAAGCGCGGGCTCGCACGCCCGTCCAGTTCGATGTCCATGACCACCACGGGCTGGCGCGTGCGCAGGCCGTCGGGGTCGGCCGGGTCGGTGGCGATGCGGCCGCCGGAGGCTTCGCCCAGCGCGGCGCTGGGCAGCTGGTTCAGCGTGCCGGGCACGCGCAGCGCGATGCGGCCGGCGTGGGGCTGGGCGGGGCTTTCGAGCAGCCGCACCGCGATGCCTTGGGTGCGGCCGCGCACCAGTTCGGCCTGCTGCTGCGGCAGGGCCACGCGCACGGTGGTGGGCGCGGCGGTCAGCACGTAGCCGATGGCTTCGCCGCGGCGGCGGAACTGGCCGGCCAGCTCGTCGTGCCGGGGCAGCACCAGCAGGCCGTCGGCCAGCGCCGCCACCTCGCGCACGGCCAGGCGCTCGTCCAGGCGCGCGAGTTCGGCCTCGTGGTAGGCCAGGCGCTGGCGCAGGTCGGGCGCGTCCTGGGGCGCGCGGTCGATGGCGTGGAACAGGCGCACGTTGGCCTCGGCCACGTCGCCGGCCAGCGTGGCGCGGCGCGCCGGCAGCACCGGGTCGTCCAGCAGCGCGATGCGCGTGCCGGCGTGCACCTGCTGGCCGTCGGCGGCGTCCAGTTCGGCGATGAAACCGTCGGTGCCGGCGCGCAGCCGGGCGTTCTCGGGCAGCCAGACCACGCCCTCGGCGACGCTGGACTGCGGCAGCGGCACCAGCGTGGCGAAGGCCGCCAGCGCCGCGCCGGCCAGGCCGGCCCGCAGCCAGGCGCGCCGGCGCTCGGTGTCCTCGCGGCTGGACAGGCCCAGCATCCGCAGCATGTTCCTGATCGGCATGACGACGTTGGCGCCCAGCAGCAGCACCAGGGCCGCCACGCCCAGCATGGCCGCGAAGCCGCCCAGCCACAGGCCGATGACGACGGACAGCACCACGCGGTAGGTCCACGACAGCGGGGCGTACAGCTGCAGCCAGATGCGCTCGCCGGGCAGCGGCTCGACGGGGTTGCGCACGCGCACGCCGAACAGCCGCTGGCCGATCGCCTCGGACCACCAGCGCCCGCTGCGCGTGGCGAGATTGCGCAGGTCCAGCAGGTCGCACAGCACGAAGTAGCCGTCGTAGCGCAGCAGTGGGTTGCCGTTGGTCAGCACGGTGGACAGGGCGCCGGTGAGCATCACGACGAAGGCCAGGTCGCGCACCAGGCCGGGCTGCACGGCGAGCCAGACGCCCATGGCCAGCGCGGCGATGGCCAGCTCGGCCAGGATGCCGGCGGCGCTGACCAGCGCGCGCTGGCCGCGCTGGCGCAGCCCGTCGGCGGCGGAGGCGTCGACGAAGGGCACGGGGCTCAGCGCGATCAGCGTCACGCCGGCCTGGTGCACTTCGCCGCCGTAGCGCCGCAGCGCCAGCGCGTGGGCGGCTTCGTGCAGGCCCTTGATGACGGGGTAGCACAGCCAGGCCAGCAGCACGTAGCCGGGCGAGGCGAGCACCTTGCCGGTGGCGCGGGCCAGTTCGTCCCAGTGCATGGCCGCGGCCAGCAGCGCCGGCAGCACGGCGGCCAGCCACAGCACCAGGCCGGCGGGCGAGAACAGCCTGGAGAGGGGGCGCAGCGGCGCCAGCAGGCGCGAGGGGTCGCCCAGCGGCAGCCGGAAGGCCAGCGGGTTGACGCCGCCGATGCGGCGCCGGCGCCGCCGCCGGTCCTGCGCGTGGAACAGGTTCTCCACGTCGGGCGTGACGTCGAACTGCAGCAGGTTGCGCCCGTGCAGGCCGACCAGCAGCTCGATGATCTCGCTCTGCGTGACGGCCTCGTGCGGCCGGGCCGCGAGCATGGCGTTCCAGATCTGCTGCACGCTGGACCTGCCGTCGCAGCGGCCCACGAAGGCGTAGGCGGTGTCGTTCAGGCGCAGCGCGTTGTCGTTGGTGAGGTCGCGCAGCACATGGAAGGGCTTGCCGCGCTGCACCTGCAGCCGCAGTTCGGCATGGGGGCGCAGCTGCGGGCGCAGGCCGGCGACGCGGTGCCAGCGCGGGTTGAACAGCGATTCCTGCGCCGCCTGCGCATCCGCCTGCCGCGCGCCTGGGTTGCCGGAGCGGAGCCAGCGCATGGCTATGCCACCCAGGACCACAGCGCCAGGCGCAGCCAGTCGGCCACGCCGTGGAACCAGACCCAGCCCAGCGCGGCCCGGCCGGTGTCGAGCTTGCCCACGCCCTCCAGGCCCGGGCGGATGCGCTCGGCGTCGGCCGTCACGTCGGTCTCCACCTCGAACACGTTGCGTCCCTCGACGGGCCGCGCCATGGGCGTGATGCGCACGGCGCGGATCGGCAGCGCGTCCCAGGGCAGGGCCGACAGCGACAGCCGGCCGGTCTGGCCGACGCGGACGTGGACGATGTCGCGCTCGTCGACCTGCAGCATCACGCGGTAGCGGTCCAGCGGCGCCAGCTGCAGCAGCGGCTTGCCGCGCTCCAGCGGCGCGCCCAGCGATTGCGTCAGGTCGCCATCGACCACGATGCCGGCGAACGGGGCGGCGATGCGCGCGCGCTGCAGTTCGGACTCGACCAGGCCCAGGTGGGCGCGGGCTTCGTCCACGCGCGCCAGCGCGATGACCATGGCGGCACGGTCGGCGCGGGCCAGCGCACTGGCGTAGGCGTTCTCGTACTGGCCGAGCTCGCTGCTCCACTTGCGCTTTTGCAGCTGCAGGTCCTGGTCGGACATCTCCAGCAGCAGCTGGCCGGCTGCCACGCGGTCGCCCGGGCGCACGTGCACGGCCTGCAGGTAGCCGTCGGCCGGCACGACGATGGCGCGGGTCTGCTCGCCTTCCACGCGGGCCCGGCCGCCCACGCGGTATTCCACGGGCAGGGCCAGCGCCCCGGCCAGCACGACGGCGGCGCCGGCCAGCAGCCAGGCCGTGCGGCGCCGGCTGCCCTCGGCGGGTGCCTGGCCCTGGCGCAGCCGCCGGTACCAGGGCTGCTCGCGCTGGGCCATCAGGTAGAGCACCGGGCCGGCCAGGCTGACGCTGTTCTCCAGCTCGGCCACCAGGGCGGGCAGGTCGGGCGGGGCGCTGGTCCATTCGCAGGTGACGGCGCCCACGGCCCGGCCCTGATGCACGATGGGCACGGTGGCCACGGCGCCGCCGCGCTCGCCCAGCAGCAGCCGGTGGGCATGGCGGATGGCTGGCGCGCCCTCGGCCGGCCAGTGCACGCTGGTGCCTTGCTGCACGGCCTCGTCCATGGCCGCGGTGAGCGGGTTGAAGGCCTGGCGGTGCAGGTTCTCGCCGCTGCCGTGCGAGATGGCCACCAGCTCGACCTGCTGGCCGCGCACGAAGCCGACCCCGACCCGCGCGCAGCCCCTGCCGTTGGCCAGTTCGCTGGCGAAGGCGGTGGCGGCCTCGCGCAGCTGCCCATGGGCCAGGACCGTCGCTTGCAGGGCAAGCGCCAGGATCTGCGGGTCGGGCAGGCGCGGGCTCATGGCAGACACCTCAGTCTGTGGGCGCCCGGTCGGACGGTGCCGCGCCGGCGACGCTGACGTGACGAAATGTTTTATTCATGTCAGATGTGTCCTGCATTCTGCAGCAGTTGGTATGTCTTATATCGGTTCGTTGCGCCGTGTGCACAAGTTTTTTTGTAATTGATGTGGATCAACCCTCTGTGTATCTGTTTGTCGTGTGTTCAGCAACTTTCATGGCGTGTGTTGTGGACATTTCACATCGCTTGATGAATCATCGACTTACAAATCAACCGTGGCAGAGGGGAGTCGACGCATGCATGTGTTGAGGAAGTTGAAGCTGTCGGCCCGGTTGGCCGTGCTGATCGCCATCTTTGCCATCGGCTTCGTGCTGTCCGGGGGCTGGGCCTTCAAGACGCTGGACACGCTCAAGGTCAACGGGCCGATCTACGAGCGCATCGTGCAGGGCAAGGACCTGATCGCCGACGTGCTGCCGCCGCCCGAATTGGCGCTGCCGCAAGTGGCCTGAAGGCGGTGTCCGGCAGTGCCGCCCGCTCCGCCCGCGATGCCTGCCGCATCCCCGCCAGCCACCGACGGCCCGCACTGGCAACCGCTGCGCCGGGGCGCCACCTGGGCGGCCGTGGCGGCCTGCCTGGCGCTGGCGGTGCTGGTGGGCTGGGCGGTGCAGCAGTGGCAGTCCAGGCAGCTGCAGCAGGCGCTGCAGCGCGATGCGGACCAGCTGGTCGACCGGGTGCATGCCTTGAGCAACGACGGCCGGGCCATGGGCGGCGTGCAGCTGCTGGGCCTGGTGGACCTGCACATCAAGCGCCTGCTGGACGGCGAGGCGACGGCGCAGGACCCGGCGCTGCAGGCCATGCTGGCGGCCGTGGTCGGCGAGTACGGCGCCGACAACGTGCTGGTGCTGAACCGCCACGGCCGCACCGTGGCCTACCGCGCGCAGGACGGCAGCGACCGCGGCCTGGGGCGCGACCTGTCGGTGCGGCCGTACTTCCGGCGCGCCATGGTCGGCACGGCCAACCTGTACCCGGCGGTGGGCAAGAACACCGGCGAGCGCGGCCTGTACCTGGCCGCGCCGGTGCGCGGGCAGCTGGACCCGCAGGCCGAGCCGGTCGGCGTGGCGGTGCTCAAGATCGGCATGGCGCGCATCGACACGCAGCTGGGCCGCTATGCGCACGCGGTGCTGCTGGTGTCGCCGGAGGGCGTGGTGTTCGGCACCAACCGCAGCCAGTGGCTGCTGCACACGCTGGCGCCCATCTCGGCGGCGGACCAGGCGCTGCTGGCGCGTGACGAGCGCTACGGCGACCTGTTCGCCAAGGGCGTGCCGCCGGTGCTGCCGCTGGTGCTGGCGGCCGGCGGCGAGCGGCTGGACGGGGTGCGCGTCCAGCGCGCCTTCGCCACGCTGGACTGGCCTGCCGCGCGGCGCGATTGGCAGCTCGTGGTGCTGCGGCCGCTGTCCGCGGCCGAGCAGGGCGGCACCGCCCTGGCCGGCGCCGCGGCGGCGCTGGCGGCCAGCCTGGCGCTGGTCGCCGCCTGGCTGCGCCGCCAGGCCCGGCAGGCGCGGCGCGCCTGGCAGCGCGGGCAGGCCGCGGCGGCCGTGGCGCGCGAACTGGCCTTCCAGCAGCGGCTCATCGATGCCCTGCCCAACCCGCTGTTCCTCAAGGACGACCAGGGCCGCTATACCACGGTGAACCGGGCCTACGAGGCCGCCTACGGCGTGCGGCGCGAGGACCTCATCGGCCGCACGGTGCTGGAGCTGCCGGTGCTCGATGCCGGGGCGCGCGAGGAGACGCACCGCTGCGACATGGAAGTGGTGCGCAGCGGCGGGTGCATCCAGCGTGCGTTCGAGAACCACTGGGCCGACGGGCGCATGCACCAGACGCTGTTCTGGGCCCAGGGCCTGCGTGCGCCGGACGGCGGCAACGCCGGCATGGTCGGCGTGCTGCTGGACATCAGCGAGGAGGCGCAGGCGCGCGCGGCGCTGCGCGACCGCGAGCGCCTGCTGCGCGACCTGCTGGAGTCCGCGCCCGGCACGGTGGTGGTGGCCGACGGCGTCGGCCGGGTGCTGTTCCACAACCAGAACGCGCTGGAGATGTTCGGCGTCGATGCCCAGACGCTGGCGGCGCAGGGCATGCGGGCCCGCTACGTCGATGCGTCGCAGCGCGACGTGCTGATGGAGCGGCTGCGGCGCGACGGCTTCGTGCGCGCCTCCGACCTGGAGATGGTGCGCGGCGACGGCAGCCGCTTCTGGGCCCAGCTGTCGTTCACGCGCGGCAGCTTCGGCGGGCAGCCCGACGTGGCCTTCGGCTGGTGCGTGGACATCACCGAGCGCAAGCGCACGGCCCAGGCCATGCAGGCGGCCAGGGACGCGGCCGAGGCGACGGCGGCGGCCAAGTCGGATTTCCTGGCCAGGATGGGCCACGAGATCCGCACGCCGCTGAACACCATCATCGGCCAGGCGCACCTGGCGCTGCAGGGCGAACTGGGCGCGGCCCCGCGCGCGCACGTGCAGAAGGTGACCGGCGCGGCCCAGGCCCTGCTGGCGATCGCCAACGACGTGCTGGACTTCTCGCGCACGGAGTCGGGCCGGCTGGTGCTGCAGGAGGCCGATTTCGACCTGGATGCCCTGCTGGCGCGGCTGGCGGCGCGCCACGGGCCGCTGGCGGCCGACAAGGGGTTGGCCCTGCGCTTCGATGCCGGCGAGACCGTGCCGCGGCTGCTGTGCGGCGACGTGCAGCGGCTCGAGCAGGTGCTGGACCAGCTGCTGGGCAATGCGCTGAAGTTCACCGGGCAGGGCGAGGTGGCGCTGCAGTGCCGGCACCGGGTGGCGGACGGCGGCGGCGTGGTGCTGGAGATCGCCGTGCGCGACACCGGCATCGGCATCGCGCCGGAACAGCTCGGCCAGCTGTTCCAGCCGTTCCGGCAGGTGGACGGATCGAGCACGCGGCGCTTCGGCGGGCTCGGGCTGGGGCTGGCGCTGGCCAAGCGCCTGGCCGACGCGGCCGGCGGCTCGATCGCGGCGCAGAGCGCGCCGGGTGCGGGCACCTGCATCCGCCTGGAATGGCCGTGCCGCGCCGGCTTGGGTCCGTGCCCGGCCGAGGCCCCGCCGGTTCCGGCCGCCGCCGTCTGGACGACCGGCGCGGTGGCCGCGATGACCGACACCCAGGCGCGCAGCGGGCTGGCGCGCTTGTGTGCGATGCTGGAGTCCATGGACGGGGACACCGGCACGCAACTCCATGCCATGCGGCCCTGGCTGCAGCAGCAGCTGCCGCCTGCGCAGCTGCAGCGGCTGGTGCGCATGGTGCAGCACTACGACCTGGACGATGCGCTGGCGCTGCTGCGCGGCAGCCCGGCCCTGGCGTCCTGGCTGCCGGAGGCGGCATGAGCACGGCCGGGCCGCCTCAAGGTGCTCGCTCCGCAGGCGAAGCCGAAGGTACGGCGCCGTCCGCGCCCGCCCAGGGCTTCGCCCGCCTGGGTGTGCGCGGACGGCCGCCGGCCGTGGTGCCGCCGGTGGTGCGCCATGCGGCCGCGGCGCTGGCGCTGGCCTGGCTGGCGCTCGTGGCCGGCCTGGGCTGGTGGGCCTCGCAGCGCCTCCTCGTCGCCCAGCTGGACAGCCTGGCCGCCGGCGCCGACTACGACGCCGAGTCCACCGCGCGCATCGTGAACCGGCTGTTCACCGAGATGGTCAGCGTGTCCAACATGGTGGCGCGCCAGGGCCTGGTGATCCAGGTCGCCACGCGCCACCGCACCGATGCGCCGGGCGCGGCCCGGCTGACGCGCCAGCAGCGTGCCGCCCACTTCACGAGCGACCCGCAGGTGCGCGAGGTGGGCGACTACATGAACGCGGTGGCGAGCGACCTGCACTATGGCCGCATCTACATGACCAACCTGTCGGACGACACGGTGTCGGCCAGCAACTGGGCCGAGCCCGACAGCATCGTGGGCCAGATCTACGGCGGGCGCGCCTACCTGATCGATGCGCTGCGCGAGGGCGTGGGCAAGCAGTTCGGCATCGGCCGGCTCAACAACATCCCGGCCTATTTCGTGGCCAGCCGCATCGACGGGCCGGGCGGCGCGCCGCAGGGCGCGGTCACGGTCAAGTTCGACGCGCCCGACATGGTGCCCTACCTGTCGGGGCGGCACATCGCGCTGATCATGAGCCCGCAGGGGCGGGTCATCACCACGCCGTCGGAGCGCTTCATGCTGCGCAACCTGGCTGCGCTGATGCCCCCCGGCACGGTGCGGCCGCCCGAGGCGGGCGAGAGCCCGGGGGAGCCGATGGACGTGCGGGCGCCGTCCGATCCGCTGTACGCCGACCACTGGCTCATCGAGGGCCGGCACTACCTGCTGCGGCGCCAGCCGCTGTCCGACCCGCAGTACCAGCTGCTCACGCTGACGGCGCTGGACGACCTGGCGCCGATGCGCCAGCGGCACCTCCTCGTCGCGGGTCTGGTGGCGGCGCTCGGCCTGGCGCTGATCCTGGTGGGCAGCCGCGTCGCCGGGCAGATGGTGATGCACCGCCGCGAGGAACTGCGGCTGGCGGCCGAGCATTCGGCCTTCCTGCAGGCGCTGATGGACCGCATCCCGAACCCGATCTTCTACAAGGACGACGAGGGCCGCTACCTGGGCTGCAACAAGGCCTATGGACAGGCGTTCGGCCTGCAGCCCGCCGACCTGGTCGGCAAGACCGTGCTGGACCTGCCTTACGTGCCGAACCGCGAGGCCGGGCACGCCGAGCAGATGGCGCTGGTGCGCAGCGGCGGCATGATGAGCCGGGAGGCGCAGTTCGGCTTCGCGGACGGCCGCGTGCACACCACGCTGTTCTCGGTGAGCGCCATCCGCATGGCGGACGACAGCAGCGCCGGCCTGGTGGGCGTGATCGTGGACATCACGCCGCTCAAGGACGCGCAGCAGCAGCTGCAGGATGCCAACGAGCGCCTGCAGGTGGCCCAGGATGCCGGCGGCATCGGCATCTACGACCTGGACATGCGCAGCGGGCGCGGCTACTGGGCGCCGCAGCTCGAACGCCTGTACGGCATGGAGCCGGGCAGCTACGACGGCACGCCGAAGTTCTGGGAGCGGCACGTGCACGCGGAGGACCGCGAGCGCGCCGCCGAGCTGTTCCGCGCGGCCATCGAGGACCCGCAGGTTTCCAGCTTCCAGCACGAATTCCGCGTGCCGCTGGCCGACGGCCGCATCCGCTCGGTGCAGAGCGTGGGCCGCGTGCTGCGCGACGAGGCGGGCCGGGCGCGCCGCGTGATCGGCGTGGCCATCGACATCACGGCGCTGGCGCAGGCGCGCGACGCCGCGGGCACGGCGAACAAGGCCAAGAGCGACTTCCTGGCCAACATGAGCCACGAGATCCGCACGCCGATGAACGCGGTGATCGGCATGTCGCACCTGGCGCTGCGCACGCAGCTGACGCCGCAGCAGCGCGACTACCTGAGCAAGATCCAGCAGTCGGGCCAGCACCTGATGGGCATCCTCAACGACATCCTGGACTTCTCCAAGGTGGAGGCCGGCAAGCTGGAGGTGGAGCACATCCCGTTCGAGCTGGACCGCGTGATCGACACCGTGGCCGGCGTCATCTCCGACCGTGCCAACGACAAGCAGCTGGAGCTGGTCTGCGACGTGGCGGCGGACGTGCCGCAGCAGCTCAAGGGCGACCCGTTGCGGCTGGGCCAGATCCTCATCAACTACGCCAGCAACGCGATCAAGTTCACCGAGGCGGGCGAGGTCAACATCGGCGTGCGGGTGCTGGAGTTCGGCCCCGGCGCCGGCGGCGAGGGCGGGCCGCAGGTGCTGCTGCGCTTCGAGGTGCGCGACACCGGCATCGGCCTGACCGAGGAGCAGCAGCAGCGGCTGTTCCGCAGCTTCGAGCAGGCCGACAGCTCGATCACGCGCCAGTACGGCGGCACCGGCCTGGGCCTGGCCATCAGCAAGCGGCTGGCCGCGCTGATGGGCGGCGACGTGGGCGTGGAGAGCGTGCCGAGCCGCGGCTCCACGTTCTGGTTCACGGCGCGGCTGGGCTTGGGCGAGCGGCGCGGCCGGCCGGTGCTGCCGCAGATCGACCTGCGCGGGCGCCGCGTGCTCGTGGTGGACGACAACGCGCACGCCGCGCAGGTGCTGTCCGAGCTGCTGGCCGCGCAGGCCTTCGAGGTGTGCACGGTGCACAGCGGCGCCGAGGCCGTGGCCCAGGTGCGCGAGGCTTTCGAGGCCGGCAAGCCCTTCGACACCGTGATGCTGGACTGGCAGATGCCCGGCATGGACGGGCTGCAGACCGCGGCGCGCATCCGCGCGCTGGGCATGGCGCCGCTGCCGCGCATGGTGGTCGTCACGGCCTATGGCCGCGAGGAGGTGATCCGCGGCGCGCAGGAGGCCGGCATCGACCATCTGATGCTCAAGCCGGTCAGCGCCTCCGTGCTGTTCGACACCATGATGCGCGTGCTCGGCGAGCCCGCCGGCGGCGAGCCCGCGGCCGCGCTGGGGCAGGAGCGCCGCACGCCGGCGCTGCATGCGCTGGAGCCGCTGCGCGGCGCGCGCATCCTGCTCGTGGAAGACAACGAACTGAACCAGCAGGTGGCCTGCGAACTGCTGCAGGCCGCCGGCTTCGCCGTCGACCTGGCGGTCGATGGGCAGCAGGCGATCGACCGCATCGCCGCCACCACCGTGCCCGGCGCCACGCCCTACGACCTGGTGCTGATGGACATGCAGATGCCGGTGCTGGACGGGGTGGCCGCCACGCGCCTGCTGCGCCAGGACGGGCGCCACGCGGGCCTGCCGATCCTGGCCATGACGGCCAACGCCATGGCCGCCGACCGCCAGCGCTGCCTGGAGGCGGGCATGCAGGACTTCGTCGCCAAGCCGATCGAGCCGGACGCGCTGTGGCGCGCGCTGGCCCAGTGGATCCGCCCGCGCGAGGGCCTGGGCGGCCTGCCGGTGGCGGTGCAGGCCGTGGTGGCGCAGGACGATGCGCCCGTGCTGGCCCGGCCCGTGCCGGGGCTGGACGTGGCCAAGGGCCTGCGCCGCGTGCTGGGCAAGCGTGCGCTGTACCTGACGCTGCTGGGCAAGTTCGTGGAAGGCCAGCGCGACGCGGTGGCGGCGGTGCAGCAGGCGGTGGCCGCGGGCGACCGGGCCACGGCCGAGCGGCTGGCCCACACGCTCAAGGGGGTGGCCGGGAACATCGGCGCGCTGCAGCTGCAGGGCCTGGCCGCGGAACTGGAGGAGGGCTTGCGCGGCGAGACGCCGGCCGCGCGGCTGCAGCAGCTGCTGGACGCCGTGGCCGCGCCGCTGCAAGCCCTGGTGCAGGCGATCGAGGAGCAGTTGCCGAACGAGGCGCTGCCATCGCGCGCGGCGGCGGTGACGCCGGCCCAGTCGACGGCCCAGTCGACGGCGCTGCTGCAGAAGCTGGCCGCGCTGCTGGAGGACAACGACGCCGATGCGCAGGAACTGATCGCCAGCGAGGCGGCGGTGCTCAATGGCGCGCTGGGCACCGAAGCCTTCGAAGCCCTGCGGCGCGCGACGGAAGCCTACGACTTCGAGGCCGGCACCGGCATCGTGCGCGAGGCGCTGAGCGCTTGACTCTCCCGCCGAGGGCCTGCTTTCCTACAGGCGCCCCCAGGCGCCATGGCGATGATGGGTTCTCGGTGCATCCAGACAAGGTGCTTTCTGGGAAGCGGATGCATCGATTGGGCTGCCTTTGGGCAGCCCTTTTTCTTGCCGGCGCTTTTCTGCCCGGCGCTCAAGGCACGCGGTGGCAGAAGCAGCAGACGCAAGTGACGATGGCAATGGCCAGCAGTGTGCCGATCATGGCGTGCCTCCTGGTGACGGCCGCGCGGGCTGCGCGGCCCCTGGGTCCAGATTGGCCGCCGGCACGGCCCGGCGCTGTCGGACGGCGCCGGAACGCCGTGCCCGCCGGCCGTCAGTCGACCTGTGCGCCCGAAGCCTTCACGAGCTGCTGGTACTTGGCCAGCTCGGCCTGCATGAAGGTGGCGAACTGCGCCGGGGTGCTGGGCACGGGCTCGGCCAGCAGGTTGGCGAAGCGCTGGCGCGTCTCCTCCGATTGCAGCGCCGCGACGAAGGCGTGGTTCAGGCGTTCCACCACGTCGGCCGGCGTGCCGGCCGGCGCCACCAGGCCCCACCAGGTGTCGATGGCGAAGCCCTTGAGCGTGTCGGCCACGGGCGGCACGTCGGGCAGGGCCGGCGAGCGCTGCAGCGTGGTGACGGCCAGGGCCTTGAGCTTGCCCGAGCGGATGCCGGGCGCGGCCGTGGCCAGGTTGTCGAAGTTGAAATCGACCTGGCCCGACAGCAGCGCCAGCTGGGCCGGGTTGCCGCCGTTGTACGGAATGTGCAGCGCGAAGATGCCGGCCTGGGCCTTGAACATCTCGCCGGCCAGGTGGCCGGCGCTGCCGTTGCCGCCCGAGGCGTAGTTGAGTTTGGCCGGGTTGGCCTTGGCATACGCGATGAGGTCGGCCACGGTGGCGATCTTGAGCCGCTGCGCGGTGTCGGCGTTCATTACCAGCACGTTGGGCACGCGCACCATCTGCGTGATGGGCGCGAAGTCGCGCGCGGCGTCGTACGGCATCCTGCGGTACAGCCAGGGGTTGACCGCGTGCGTGGCGGTGGCCGCGATGCCGATGGTCAGGCCGTCGTGCGGCGCCTTGGCCACGGCGTCGGCGCCGATGTTGCCGCCGGCGCCGGGCTTGTTCTCGATGATGACGGTGCCGAGCTGGTCCTTGACGCGCTCGGCCAGCACGCGGGCCGTGACGTCGATGGGGCCGCCGGCGGCGTAGGGCACGATCAGCCGGATCGGCTTGTTCTGGGCCAGCGCGGGCAGTGCGGCGAGGGACGAGGCCAGGACGGCGGTGAGCAGCGCGGCGCGGCGCAGGGTGTCGATGCGGGTCATGCTTGGGCCTTGTCGGCTTCGGTGGTGAAGGCGTCGGCGAAGAATTCCTCGGGCGGCAGGCCGGCTTCGGCGCTGTAGTCGGCGCGGGCCGAATCGACCACGATGGGCGCGCCGCAGGCGTAGACCTGGTGGCCCGAGAGGTCGGGCAGGTCCTCCAGCACGGCGCGGTGCACGAAGCCGGTGCGGCCGGTCCAGTTGTCTTCGGGCAAGGCGTTGGAGACGACCGGCAAGTAGCGCAGGTTGGGCATCTCGGCCAGCTTCTCGCGCAGCCAGGCGTCCATGTACAGGTCGGCCGGGCGGCGGCCGCCCCAGTAGAGCGTGGCCGGGCGTGTGCTGGCCTTGAACTGCAGCTGCTCGATGACGGCCTTGATCGGCGCGAAGCCCGTGCCCGAGGCCAGCAGCACGATGGGCTTGTCGGAGTCCTCGCGCAGGAAGAAGCTGCCGTAGGGGCCTTCGATGCGCAGGATCTCCTTCTCCTTCATGGCGCCGAACACGTGGTCGGTGAACTTGCCGCCGGGCATGTGGCGGATGTGCAGTTCCACGCTGGGGCCCACGGGCGGCACGGCGCCGCTCTGGCCGCCCGCGGTGTGCGGGGCGTTGGCCATGGAGTAGCTGCGGCGCGCGCCGTCGCGCAGCAGGAATTCCACGTACTGGCCGGCGTGGTAGCGCATGGCGTCGTTGGCCGGCAGCTGCAGCCGGATGACCATCACGTCGTGCGAGACCTTGGCCAGGCTGGCGACGCGCGCGGGCATGCGCTTGATCGGGAAGGCGCTCTCGTCGG
The DNA here is from genome assembly GCA_049840715.1 of Pseudorhodoferax sp. Lineage (GTDB taxonomy): Bacteria > Pseudomonadota > Gammaproteobacteria > Burkholderiales > Burkholderiaceae_C > Pseudorhodoferax. The sequence goes on along the minus strand of JASGJO010000024.1, from coordinate 51,196 downwards.
TGACCTGGCGCGACTCGAGCACCACGTCGGTGAGCGGCACGCCGCAGCAGGTCAGGATCAGGCCGGCGGCTTCTTCCTCGGCCGACAGCGCCTTGCTCTGGTGCGGCCCGTGCTCGACGCGGCCTTCCAGCATCTTGCACTTGCACGAGCCGCAGGCGCCGTCCTTGCAGCCGTAGGGCAGGCCGACGCCCTGGCGGATGCCGGCGGCCAGGATGGCCTCGCCCCCGCCGGCTTCGAAGGAACGGCCGCTGGGCTGCACGGTGATCTTGAACGGGGGCGCGGCGGCCGGCGTCGATGTCATCTTTGGGTATCCTCGTGGGCTTCTCGCCGCTTCAGTGAACCCGGGATTTTGCCTTCAAACCAGTTTCCGCTCGGTGCGCTGCCGGCGCGCTTTCGCCGCACGCGCGTGCTGATCGTCGGCTGCGGCGACGTGGGCCAGCGCGTGGCGGCCCGGCTGCCGGCCGGTGTGCGCGTGCTGGCGCTGACCTCGTCGGCCGCCCGCGTGGCCGCCCTGCGCGCGCAGGGCATGGTGCCGCTGCGCGGCGACCTGGACGATGCGGGCTCGCTGCGCCGGCTGGCCGCCCTGGCCGACCGCGTGCTGCACCTGGCGCCGCCGCCGGGCGCGGGCGCGCGCGACGGGCGCACGCGCGCGCTGGGCCAGGCCCTGCTGCGGCGCACGCGGCCGCGGGCCCTGGTCTACGGCTCGACCAGCGGCGTCTACGGCGACTGCGGCGGCGACTGGGTGGCCGAGACGCGCCGGCCGGCGCCGCGCACCGAGCGCGCGCTGCGCCGGCTCGACGCCGAGGCGGCCGTGCGCTTCCTGGGCCGGGCCGGCGGCGTGCGCGCCAGCGTGCTGCGCATCCCGGGCATCTACGCGCCGGACCGCGCCGGCGGCACGCCGCGCGAGCGGCTGGCCCGGGGCACGCCGGTGCTGCGGGCCGAGGACGACGTCTACACCAACCACATCCATGCCGACGACCTGGCGCGCGCCTGCATCGCCGCGCTGTGGCGCGGCCGGGCGCAGCGGGTGGTCAACGTCAACGACGACACCGTGCTCAAGATGGGCGACTACTTCGACCTGGCGGCCGACCTGTACGGCATGGCGCGGCCGCCGCGCGTGGCGGCCGAGCAGGCACGCGGACAGCTGCCGCTGATGGTGCTGAGCTTCATGTCCGAGTCGCGCCGGCTGCGGAACCAGCGCCTCAAGCGCGAACTGCGGCTGGCGCTGCACCACCCGACGGTGCAGGCCGGGCTGCGCTGATCAGATGCCCTTGGGCTTGCGCATGGTGCTCATGCGGTCCACGGGCTTGACCGTCAGGATCTTCACGTCCGCGCCCTGCAGCACGGTGAGCTGCACCTCGGCCTGGGCATCGGCGCGGTCCCAGAGCTTCTTGTAGAAGCCTTCCAGCGTGGTGACCTTGGTGCCGTCCACGGCCAGCACCACGTCGCCGGGCTGCAGGCCGGCCGCGGACGCCGGGCTGGCCTTGCCGACGCGCGCGACCTGCACGCGGCCGGACTGCTCCACCGAGTTCAGGCCCAGCCAGGGCCGCTTGCTGAGCCGCGTGCTGCCGGTGCTCTGCATCTCCGCGAGGATGGGCTTGAGCAGGTCCACCGGCACGAACATGTTGCCGGGCAGCTGCCGGCCGGTGCCCAGCGCGTCCGTCACGAACAGGCTGCCGATGCCGACCAGCTCGCCCCGCTGGTTGAACAGCGGCGCGCCGGAGTGGTTGGCGATCGGCGGGCTGGTGAACAGCGCGGTGTCGATGAAGTATTCCCAGTAGCCCGAGAAGGGGCGCTTGCCGACCAGCTGGGTCATGGCCACGTCGCCGCCCTCGCCGCCGGTGGCGGTCATCAGCACCGTGCCGGGTTCCAGTTCGGGGTGGCTGCCCAGCGGCACGGCGGCGATGCCGCGCAACGGCAGCAGCGGGCGCAGCAGGCCGAAGCCGGTGGCCAGGTCGTAGGCCACGGCCTGGGCCGGCAGCCGCCGGCCGTCCTGCGTGACGATCTGGATGTGCTCGGCCTCCAGCATCAGGTAGCCGATGGTGAGGATCAGGCCGTCCGGGCCGATCACCACGCCGGAGCCCTGGCGCTGGCGCCCCAGGGTCTCGGCGGAGCCGGCATCCTCGCCGGCCACGACCTGCACGCCGACCACGGCCGCGTGCGCGCGGCTCAATGCGTCGATGGTCTGCTGGACGGGGGGCGGGGAGGTGGCCGCCTGGCCGGGGCCCTGGGCGAACGCCAGGGCAAGGACGAGGCAGGCGGACCGGATGCTGCGCATGGCGAACTCCCGAAGCTGGGGGCGATGCGCACAGGATGCACCGGGAGACAAGCCACTGCAAGGTCCGGGGGCAAGGGCCTTGCAGCCTGCGGGCGTCAGCCCTTGAGTTGCAGGTACTGGCCGTAGGCGAACACCGAGTTCGGTGCGCGCACGGCGGCCTGGCGCGGCCGCGGCTGCACGGCGGCGCGGCGGCGGCTGGGCGCGGCCTCGATCTCCACGCCCTTGGCGCGCTGCTCGTCGGCCAGCTGGCGCAGCGAGATGCCCTGCATGTAGTCGAGCATGCAGGCGGACAGGCTGTCCCAGAGGTCGCCGGCCATCTTGGCGTCCGGATCGCCCTGCGCCACGGCGCCCTGGGCGTCCTGCGCCGCCTGGTCGTCCACGGCCAGGATGATGTCGGCCACGCTGATGGCGCTGGCCTTGCGGGCCAGCGTGTAGCCGCCGCCCGGGCCGCGCGCGCTCTCGACCAGGCCGGAGCGGCGCAGGCGGCTGAACATCTGCTCCAGGTACGACAGCGAGATCTTCTGCCGGGCGCCGATGGCCGACAGCGTCACGGGACCCAGGTGTTCCCGCAGTGCGACGTCGATCATCGCGTTCACGGCGAAACGGCTCTTGGTGGTCAATCGCATGGCTGGGCTCCTTGTTGTAACGGACTGTGGGCGGAAAGGTGCAACTCTAAAGGTTCGGACACTTCGCGTATATTCGTATTTGAGACAAAAACACTTCGAGAAAAGCGATGGAACCTTCTGAACGGTTGACCCAGCTTTCGGCTGGAGGTTCCATGAACTTCAAGCATTTGCGTTATTTCTGGGTGGTGGCGAAGGCCGGCGGCGTGATGCGCGCCGGCGAGCAACTGCACACCACGCCGCAGACGCTGTCGGGCCAGATCAAGCTGTTCGAGGACTGGATCGGTCACAAGCTGTTCCGCAAGGTCGGGCGCCGGCTCGAACTGACCGAGCAGGGCCGCATCGCGCTGGACTATGCGGAGGAAATCTTTGCGCTGGGCGCGGAGCTGGAAACCTCGGTGCGGCACAAGCGCGGCGAGCGCCGCTCGCTGGACTTCCGCGTGGGCGTGGCCGACGCGGTGGCCAAGTCGGTGGTCTACCAGCTGCTGGAGCCGGCCCTGGACGGGGCCGAGCCGGTGCGCCTGAGCTGCCACGAGGGCAAGTACGACGACCTGCTGGCCCAGCTGGCGCTGCACCGGCTGGACCTGCTGATCGCGGACGAACGCGTCTCGCCCAAGGTCAGCGTGCGTGCCTTCAACCACCTGCTGGGCCGCAGCCCGATGAGCTTCTTCTGCGCCGACGGCCTGCGCGCGCGGCTGGGCGGCAGCTTTCCGCAATGCCTGGACAACGCGCCCATGCTGGTGCAGGGGCCGACGGCCTCGGTGCGCCGCCAGCTGGACCCCTGGCTGGTGCGGCACCGGCTGCGGCCGCGCATCGTCGGCGAGTTCGACGACACGGCGCTCATGAACGCTTTCGGCCGCGAGGGCCGCGGCGTGTTCATGGGGCCGACCGTGCTGGAGGCGCAGATCGCGGCGCAGTACCGGGTCGGCGTGCTGGGCCGCAGCGATGAACTGGTCGAGGAGTTCTTCGCGATTTCCGTGGAGCGGCGCATCAGCCATCCGAGCGTGGCGGCCATCACGCACGCCGCGCGCGCGAAGCTGTTCCACGTCTGATCGGTTCGGAGGGGGCATGGCCATGCAGCCTAAGGACATCTGCCGCCGGGCCGTGTAGGAGCGGACGCACAAGCCGCTGTCGGCCCCCATGCCGAGCCGGGCGCCGACCGTCAGGGTAATCCTTGGGCGCCCGCCGCGGGGCGGCTCTCTAGAATCTGCTGCAGTGCAACGAGCACCAACCCGAGGAACGCAGTGCAGACCAAGAAGCCCAGCGCCGAGAAGCCCACCCAGCGCGTGATCAAGAAGTATCCGAACCGCCGGCTCTACGACACGGACACTTCGACCTACATCACGCTGGCGGAGGTCAAGAAGCTGGTGATGGGCAACGAGCCGCTGGTCGTGCGGGACGCCAAGACCGGCGAAGACCTCACGCGCTCCATCCTGCTGCAGATCATCCTGGAAGAAGAGGCAGGCGGCGCCCCGCTGTTCACCGAGCAGGCGCTGGCCAACATCATCCGCTTCTACGGCAACACCATGCAGAGCTTCATCGGGCCCTACCTCGAGAAGAACATGCAGGCCTTCGTCGACATGCAGGCCAAGATGACCGAGCAGTCCAAGAGCATGTCGCCCGAGCTGTGGTCGCAGTTCCTGAGCATGCAGTCGCCCATGATGCAGGGCATGTTGGGCAACTACGTCGAGCAGTCCAAGAACGTCTTCGTGCAGATGCAGGAGCAGATGCAGAAACAGACCGAGCAGTTGCTCGGCTCGCTGCGCGTCAAGCGCTGACGCCCGCCGCCGGCATCGCGGCGACAATAGCGCGATGACAGTTGCAGAAGCCCCCACGAAAGCCCCGAAGATCGGCTTCGTCAGCCTTGGATGCCCCAAGGCCTTGACCGATTCCGAACTCATCCTCACGCAGTTGAGCGCCGAGGGCTACCAGACCAGCAAGACCTTCGAAGGCGCCGACCTGGTGATCGTCAACACCTGCGGCTTCATCGACGATGCGGTCAAGGAAAGCCTGGACACCATCGGCGAGGCGCTGGCCGACAACGGCCGCGTGATCGTGACCGGCTGCCTGGGCGCCAAGACCGGGCAGGGCGGCGGCAACATGGTGCGCGAGATGCACCCCAGCGTGCTGGCCGTGACCGGGCCGCACGCGACGCAGGAGGTCATGGACGCCGTCCATGCCAACCTGCCCAAGCCGCACGACCCCTTCGTCGACCTGGTGCCGGCGCAGGGCATCAAGCTCACGCCCAAGCACTACGCCTACCTCAAGATCAGCGAGGGCTGCAACCACCGCTGCACCTTCTGCATCATTCCGTCGATGCGCGGCGACCTGGTGTCGCGGCCGGTGGGCGACGTGCTCAAGGAGGCGCGTGCGCTGTTCGAAGGCGGGGTCAAGGAGCTACTGGTCATCAGCCAGGACACTTCGGCCTACGGCGTGGACCTCAAGTACCGCACCGGCTTCTGGGACGGCAAGCCGGTCAAGACGCGCATGCTCGAACTCGTGCAGGCGCTCGGCGAACTGGCCGAGCCGCACGGCGCCTGGGTGCGCCTGCACTACGTCTACCCCTATCCCAGCGTGGACGACATCCTGCCGCTGATGGCCTCGGGCCGCGTGCTGCCCTATCTGGACGTGCCGCTGCAGCACAGCCATCCCGACGTGCTGCGCCGCATGAAGCGGCCGGCCAGCGGCGAGAAGAACCTGGAGCGCATCCAGCGCTGGCGCGAGGTCTGCCCCGAGCTCGTGATCCGCAGCACCTTCATCGCCGGTTTCCCGGGCGAGACGGAAGAGGAGTTCGCCCACCTGCTCGACTTCATGCGCGAGGCGCAGATCGACCGCGCCGGCTGCTTCGCCTACAGCCCGGTCGAGGGCGCGACGGCCAACACGATTGCGCCCATGCTGCCGATGGAACTGCGCGAGGAGCGCCGCGCGCGCTTCATGGCGGTGGCGGAGGAGGTCTCGGCCGCGCGCCTGCGCCGGCGCATCGGCGCCAGCATGCAGGTGCTCGTGGATTCGGCGCCGGGCCTGGGACGCAAGGGCGGCAAGGGCCGCAGCTACGCGGATGCGCCCGAGATCGACGGCGTGGTGCACCTGCTGCCGCCCGAGAAGATCAGCAAGACGCTCAAGGTCGGCGAGTTCACGCGCGCCCGCGTGGTCGGCACGCAGGGCCACGATCTCGTGGCGGTGCCGGTTTGAGCCTGGCGGCAGCGAAGGCCTCTTCCGCTGGAGGCGGCTTTTCGTCTGCGGACGGCCGGAAAACAAAAAAGCCGCTGATGGCTCAGCGGCTTCGTTGCGATCTTTCCGACATGTGCCAACCGATGGTTGGTGCCCAGGAAGGGACTCGAACCCCCACGATGTTACTCGCTAGTACCTGAAACTAGTGCGTCTACCAATTCCGCCACCTGGGCATCTCAGGAAGCCTACGATTCTAGCAATATTTTTCAGCCCACTTTGCGGCTTGCACGTCGAAGATCAAAAAAATGTCGACCGGGGTATGGGCGGGCATGCCGTCGCGCATGAGGTCGCGCCTGCCGCCAGGGGTGCGTTCCTCGTGTCGTTCGTGGGGCCGGTGCGCGCAGCGCCTGTTTTCGAACGGGCAACAAAAAAGCCGCTGATGACTCAGCGGCTCCATTGTGTTCTTTCTGATGTGTTCCAATCGGTGATTGGTGCCCAGGAAGGGACTCGAACCCCCACGATGTTACTCGCTAGTACCTGAAACTAGTGCGTCTACCAATTCCGCCACCTGGGCATTTCAGGAAAGAAAGCGATCATATCATCAAAAATTCCAACTACACAACAAGCCTTCTCGAAGAAGTGGAAGGCACGGTCCAGGGGCACCGCGACGGGCACGGTTTCGTGCAGCGCGACGACGGCCAGTCGGACATCTACCTGCCTTCCAACGAGATGCGCGCGGTGCTGCACAAGGACCGCGTCAAGGCCCGCGTGGTGCGCTACGACCGCAAGGGGCGGCCCGAGGGGCGCGTCGTCGAGATCGTGGAGCGGCCGCCGCAGCCCATCATCGGGCGCCTGCTGCAGGAGAGCGGCGTCTGGCTCGTCGCGCCCGAGGACAAGCGCTACGGCCAGGACATCCTGATCCCCAAGGGCGCGACCGGCACGGCCAAGCCCGGCCAGGTCGTCGTCGTCGAGCTCACCGAACCGCCGGCGCTGTACGGCCAGCCGGTCGGCCGCGTGAAGGAGGTGCTGGGCGAGGTCGACGACCCCGGCATGGAGATCGAGATCGCGGTGCGCAAGTACGACGTGCCGCACGTGTTCTCGGACGCCTGCATCGCGCTGGCGCGCACGCTGCCCGACAAGGTGCGGCCGCAGGACAAGCGCCAGCGCATCGACCTGACCGACGTTCCGCTGGTGACCATCGACGGCGAGGACGCGCGCGATTTCGACGACGCCGTCTACTGCGAGCCGACCAAGGTCGGCCGCAGCAAGGGCTGGCGCCTGCTGGTCGCCATCGCCGACGTGAGCCACTACGTGGAGACCGGCTCGGCCATCGACGTCGATGCCTACGAGCGCGCCACCAGCGTGTACTTTCCGCGCCGCGTGATCCCCATGCTGCCCGAGAAGCTGTCCAACGGCCTGTGCTCGCTCAATCCCGAGGTCGAGCGGCTGTGCATGGTCTGCGACATGCTGGTCACCTCCAAGGGCGAGGTGCATGCCTACCAGTTCTACCCGGCCGTGATGTTCAGCCATGCCCGCTTCACCTACACCGAGGTGGCGGCGATCCTGGCCAACACGCGCGGGCCCGAGGCAGTGCGCCGGCGCGCGCTGGTGCCGCAGCTGGAGCACCTGCACGACGTCTACCGCGCGCTGCTGGGCGCGCGCGGCAAGCGCGGCGCGGTCGACTTCGACACCGTGGAGACGCAGATCGTCTGCGACGAGAACGGCCGCATCGAGCGCATCGTGCCGCGCGTGCGCAACGATGCGCACCGGCTCATCGAGGAGGCCATGCTGGCGGCCAACGTCTGCAGCGCCGACTTCATCGCGCAGAACAAGCGCCCGGGCCTGTACCGCGTGCACGAGGGCCCCACGCCCGAGAAGAAGGAGACGCTGCGCAACTACCTCAAGGCCGCCGGCGTCGGACTCTCCATCAGCGACGACCCCACGCCGTCGGAGTTCCAGGCCATCGCCGAGGCGACCAAGGAGCGGCCGGACGCGCAGCAGATCCACACCATGCTGCTGCGCTCCATGCAGCAGGCGATCTACACGCCGATCAACAGCGGCCACTTCGGCCTGGCCTACGAGGCCTACACGCATTTCACGAGCCCGATCCGGCGCTACCCGGACCTGCTGGTCCACCGCGTGATCAAGTCCATCCTGGCGCGCAGCCGCTACCAGCTGCCGGCCCTGCCCACGCCCGGCGAGGCCCACGCCAAGCTGGCCAAGCGCCTGCAGAAGAACCAGGCCGCGCGCCTGGGCGACAAGGTGGCCGAGCCCGAGCAGCGGCCGCGCAAGACCAATGCCGAGCTGCAGGGCTGGGAGGCCGCCGGCCTGCACTGCAGCGCCAACGAGCGCCGCGCCGACGAGGCCAGCCGCGATGTCGAGGCCTGGCTCAAGTGCAAGTACATGCGCGAGCACCTGGGCGAGGAGTACAGCGGCGTCGTCACGGCGGCCACGAGCTTCGGCATCTTCGTCACGCTGGACGCGATGTACGTCGAGGGCCTGGTGCACATCACCGAGCTCGGCGGGGAGTACTTCAAGTTCGACGAGGCGCGCCAGGAGCTGCGCGGCGAGCGCACCGGCATCCGCTATGCCGTGGGCACGCGCGTGCAGGTGCAGGTCAGCCGCGTCGACCTGGACGGCCGCAAGATCGACTTCCGGCTGATCCGCGAAGGCGAGGAGTTCGGTCCCCGTACCATCAAGGACAAGGCGGCGGCGCGCGAGGCCGCCGGCGATGCCCGCAGGGATGGTTCCAGGCGGCGCGAGGACAAGAGCGGCGGCCTGGCGAAGACGCTCAAGACCGCGGGCAAGAAGGCCGCGGCCAAGAACAAGGCGCGCAGCCGCCGCTGAGCCAGACATCTGCAACGACCAATGCAAAAAGAAGGAGATCGCATGCGTTCGAATGACAAAGTGGCCATCGTGACCGGCGCGGGCACGGGCATCGGCAAGGCCGCGGCGCTGGCGCTGGCCGCGGGCGGCTGGCGCGTGGTGCTGGCCGGTCGCCGGCCCGAGCCGCTGGAGGAGGTCAAGGCCGCTGCGGGGCAGGGCGCCCTGGCCGTGCCGACGAACGTGGCCGACGCGGCCTCGGTGGCCGCGCTGTTCGACACCGCGGTGAAGACCCATGGCCGCGTCGACCTGCTGTTCAACAACGCCGGCGTCAACGCGCCCGGCATCCCGCTCGAAGACCTCACGCTGGAGCAGTGGAAGAACGTGGTCGACATCAACCTGACCGGCATGTTCCTGTGCATCCAGCAGGCTTTTCGCGTCATGAAGTCGCAGACGCCGCGTGGCGGCCGCATCATCAACAACGGCTCGATCTCGGCGACCACGCCGCGGCCGAATTCGATCGCCTACACCTCGACCAAGCATGCCGTCCAGGGCCTGACCAAGTCGGCCTCGCTGGACGGGCGCAAGTACGACATCGCGGTCGGGCAGATCGACGTGGGCAATGCCGGCACCGAAATGGCCATGCGCATGGCCAAGGGCGTGCCGCAGGCCAATGGCGAGATCGCGGTCGAGCCGCTGATGGACGTCGGCATCGTCGGCCAGTCGGTGCTCTACATGGCCAACCTGCCGCTGGAGGCCAACGTGATGTTCCACACCGTCATGGCCACCAAGATGCCGTTCGCCGGCCGCGGCTGAGCGTCAGGCCGCGGCGCGGGCCAGCGCCGAGGCCGTGAGGGCCTGGCCCCGGGGCCAGGCGTCGGCCAGCGCGCCGTGCCGGTACACGGCGTGGCAGGCGGCGTCCCAGGCCGTGCCGCCGGCGGCCAGATGCGCCGCGATGAAACCCGCGAGTACGTCGCCCGTGCCTGCGGTGGCGAGCCGGGCGTTGCCCGTGGGGTTGATGGCCGGCGTGCGGCCGGGCGCCGCAACCACCGTGCCGGAGCCCTTGAGCACCACGACGGCGCCGAAGCGCCCGGCCAGGGCCTGCGCGGCCGCCAGGCGGTCGGCCTGCACGGCGGCGGTGCTGCTGCCCAGCAGCCGCGCGGCCTCGAGCGGGTGAGGCGTCAGCACGGTCGGCTGCCGGCGCCGGCACAACGCATCCTGCAGGCCGGTGTCGGCCGCCAGCGCATTGAGCGCGTCGGCATCGAGCACGAGCCGGGCTGCTTCGGCCAGCACCTGCGGCAGCCAGGCCGCGACCTGCGGCCCGCCGCCGCAACCGCAGGCGACGGCCAGCCGGGCCAGTGCGAGTTCGGCGGGCGCGCGCCACATGAGTTCCGGGGCGTCGGGTGCCAGCTCGGTCGCGCTGGCGTCCAGCGCGGCGACGTAGACGCGCCCCGCGCCGGCATGCAGCGCGGCCGAACCGGCCAGCACGGCCGCGCCGCGCATGCCGGGCGCGCCGCCCAGCACCGCCACGTCGCCGTAGCTGCCCTTGTGGCTGGCGTGCGCGCGCGTGCGTGCGGGCGGTGGTCCGGCCAGCGTCGCATCGGCCGGCGCGGCGTCGCCGTCCTGCAAGGGATCGAACCAGACCTGGCCTGCCAGGTCGCGCCCCATGCCGGTGAACAGGCCCGGCTTGAGCGTCAGCAGGCTCAAGGTGTGTCGCGCCCGCACGGCGGGGCCATCGGCCTGGCCCGTGTCCGCGGCCAGGCCGGTCGGCAGGTCGATGGCCAGCACCGGGGCGGCGCTGGCGTTGAGCGCTGCGATGCAGGCGGCCAGATCGCCAGTCGCCGGGCGCGCGTTGCCCAGGCCCAGCAGTGCGTCGATGGCGAGGTCCTGGGGCTGCAGTTCCGGCAAGGCGTCGGTGAACGGCACGCCGGCTGCGCGTGCGTGCGCCAGCGACGCCGCGGCGTCGGGCGCGAGCCGGCGCTCGTCGCCGAGCCAGCGCACGCGCGGCTGCCGGCCCCAGCGCTGCAGGTGCATGGCCGCCTCCAGGCCGTCGCCGCCGTTGTTGCCGGGGCCGCAGGCGATCCAGACCTGCCGCGCATGCGGCGCCAATGCCAGCGCGAGCCGGGCCGCCGCGAGGCCGGCGCGCTGCATCAGCACATGGGGGCCGGCCGCCGCGATCGCGCGGGCTTCGCACTGGCGCGTGGCGGCGCTGCCGTGCAGCGGCCAGGCGCGGTCGAAGGTGATGGGGCGCATGCTGCCCATTGTGCGGTGCGCCGCGCGTTCAGCGGCGCAGGCGCTCGATGTCCAGGCCGTCGGTGTCGACGGCCGGCGTGCGGCCGGCGATCTGGTCGGCCAGCACGCGCGCGCTGCCGCAGCCGAGCGCCCAGCCGCTGGAGCCGTGGCCCAGGTTCAGCCAGACGCCCGGGATGCCGCTGGCGCCCAGCACCGGCGGGCCGTCCGGCAGCATGGGCCGCGCACCCTTCCAGACCTGCACGCCGGCCTGCATGCTGGCTGCGCCCGGGAACCAGTCGTGCAGCACCTTGTAGAGCGTCTGCACCGAGGCCTCGCGATGGCGCTCGGGGCTGCCGCCGATCTCGGCGCTGCCGGCCACGCGCACGCGCAGGCCGAGCCGGGAGATGGCGACCTTGTAGCGCTCGTCCATGACGGCGCTGCGCGGGGCGTTCAGCGCTTCGCGGATGGTGGCCGTGATCGAGTAGCCGTGAACCGCCGCCAGCGGCAGGCGCAGGCCCAGCGGGCGCAGCAGCTGCGCGGAGCCCAGGCCCGCGCAGCAGACCAGCGCGTCGAAGCTGCGCGCCGTGCCATCGGCCAGGCGCAGCGTGACGGGCGGCCCGGCCTCGACGCGCGCGATGCGGCTGCCGAACTGGAAGTCGACGCCCAGGCTCTGGGCCTCGGTCTTGAGCAGCATGCAGAACTGCCGGCAGTTGCCGACCTCGTCGTCGGGCAGCTGGATCGCGCCGTGGAAGTCCATGTCCGGGCTCAACGCGGGCTCGACCCGGCGCGCCGCCGCCGCGTCCAGCCGCGCGAAGCGCACGCCGGCGTCCTGCAGCACCTGCAGTCCGGGTTCGACCAGGCGCGCATCCTGTTCGGAGCGCAGCAGCACCATGTAGCCGTCGCTGCGGTCGTAGGCCAGGCGCAGGTCCTGGGTCAGCTGGTGCAGCCGGTCGCGGCTGTAGAAGGCCAGCCGCTGCATGCGGGCGCGGTTGGCCAGGTAGGTGTCGAGCCGGCAGGCCCGCAGCCAGCGCGCCATCCAGGCCAGGTCGCGTGCGCCCAGGGGCCAGCCCAGCGTGATCGGTGCGTGGCGCTTGAACAGGTAGCGCGCCACCTTGCCCGGCATGCCGGGCGCGGCCCAGGGCGTCACGTATCCGGGGGCCACGACGCCGGCGTTGGCGAAGCTGGTTTCGGCCGCGGCGGCGGCGTGGCGCTCGAAGACCGTGACCTGGTGGCCGTCCGCGGCCAGCTCGTAGGCCGTGGTGATGCCGACGATGCCGGCACCGATGATGGCGATGTGCATGGGGAAGGGGTGCCGCTCGGGCTGGCCCGTGATGTGCTAGACTCTTTGGGTTTTGCGAAGTGGGCATGGCGCCCGCTTGAAAAATAGCAAGACAAATCGCAAACCTGCCCACTCAAGGTGTTGCGCCTGGTTCAACCGCCCGTTCAGCACGGGCCGGCATGGCGCAAAACGGGCAGGATTTTAGACCCAACCTTCGGAGTTACTTCAATGTCCGTCACCATGCGCGAGATGCTGGAAGCCGGTGTCCATTTCGGCCACCAAACCCGCTTCTGGAACCCCAAGATGGCCCCGTTCATCTTCGGCCATCGCAACAAGATCCACATCATCAACCTGGAAAAGTCGCTGCCGATGTTCCAGGAGGCGGCCAAGTTCGCCAAGCAGCTGACCGCCAACGGCGGCACCATCCTGATGGTCGCCACCAAGCGCCAGGCCCGTGAAATCGTGGCCGAGGAAGCCCGCCGCGCCGGCGTGCCCTTCGTCGACCAGCGCTGGCTGGGCGGCATGCTGACCAACTTCAAGACGGTCAAGACCTCGCTCAAGCGCCTGAAGGACATGAAGGTCCAGCAGGAAGCCGGCCTGGACAACATGAGCAAGAAAGAGCAGCTCATGTTCTCCCGCGAAATGGCCAAGCTGGAGAAGGACATCGGCGGCATCCAGGAAATGGGTGCGCTGCCCGACGCGATCTTCGTGATCGACGTGGGCTTCCACAAGATCGCCGTCGCCGAAGCCCGCAAGCTGAGCATTCCGCTGATCGGCGTGGTCGACTCCAACCACTCGCCCCAGGGCATCGACTACGTGATCCCCGGCAACGATGACTCGGCCAAGGCCGTGGCGCTGTACGCCCGCGGCATCGCCGATGCCATCATCGAAGGCCGCAACGCTGCCGGCGCCGAAGTCGTCAAGGCCGTGGCCGGCGAAAGCGACGACGAGTTCGTCGAGGTCAACGAGGCTGCCTGAGCCCGACTCGCGCGCGACATCCCGCGCGATCAAAGTGGGGCTGCATGGCCCCCTTTTTTTTAGTTTCTTGAATTCGAGATGGAGATCTGAACATGGCTGCTATCACCGCAAGCATGGTTGCTGAACTGCGCGGCAAGACCGACGCACCGATGATGGAATGCAAGAAGGCGCTGACCGAAGCCGGCGGCGACATGGTCAAGGCCGAAGAGCTGCTGCGCGTCAAGCTGGGCAGCAAGGCCGGCAAGGCCGCTTCGCGCGTCACGGCCGAAGGCGTGGTCGCCAGCGCCCTCAACGGCAATGTCGGTGCCCTGATCGAAGTGAACTGCGAAACCGACTTCGTCACCAAGAACGACAGCTTCCTGGCGCTGGCGCAGGCCGCCGCCAACCTGATCGTGCAGCACAACCCCGCCGACATCGCGGCCCTGGGCGCGCTGGCCTACGAGCAGGACGGCTTCGGCCCCACGCTGGAAGACGTGCGCAAGGGCCTGATCGGCAAGATCGGCGAGAACATGAGCTTCCGCCGCTTCAAGCGCTACGCCGACGGCGGCAAGCTGGCCGGCTACCTGCACGGCACGCGCATCGGCGTGCTGGTCGAGTACGAAGGCAACGAAACGGCCGCCAAGGACGTCGCCATGCACGTGGCGGCCATGAAGCCGGTGTCGCTGTCGTCGGCCGAAGTGCCGGCCGAACTGGTCGAGAAGGAGCGTTCCGTCGCCGCGGCCAAGGCCGAGGAAGACAAGAAGGCCGCCGAAGCCGCCGGCAAGCCCGTGCAGTCGGCCGAGATCGTGGCCAAGCGCATCGAAGGCGGCGTGCAGAAGTTCCTCAAGGAAGTCTCGCTGTACAACCAGCCCTTCGTGAAGAACGACAAGCAGACCGTCGAGCAGATGCTCAAGGCCGCCGACACGCAGGTCAAGTCGTTCACGCTGTACGTGGTCGGCGAAGGCATCGAGAAGAAGGTCGACGACTTCGCGGCCGAAGTGGCGGCCCAGGTCGCTGCTGCCAAGTCCGGCGCCTGATCGCGCCATGCGGGCCCGGCGCCTGAACTGTCGTCGGCCCGCGCTACCATTGCCCCCCATTTGCACCACCTGAAGGAATTGCCCATGCCCGATCTCGCGCCAGCCCACAAGCGCATCTTGTTGAAGCTGTCGGGAGAGGCCCTCATGGGTGACGATGCCTTCGGCATCAACCGCGCCACCATCGTGCGCATGGTCGAGGAGGTGGCCGAGATCACGCGCCTGGGCGTCCAGGTGGCCGTGGTGATCGGCGGGGGCAACATCTTCCGCGGCGTGGCGGGCGGCTCGGTCGGCATGGACCGCGCCACGGCCGACTACATGGGCATGCTGGCCACGGTGATGAACTCGCTGGCCCTGGCCGACACCATGGACAAGGCCGGCCTGATCGCCCGCGTCATGTCGGCCATCGCCATCGAGCAGGTGGTCGAGCCCTACGTGCGCCCCAAGGCCCTGCAGTACCTCGAAGAGGGCAAGGTCGTGATCTTCGCCGCCGGCACCGGCAACCCGTTCTTCACCACCGACACCGCGGCTGCGCTGCGCGGTGCCGAGATCGGTGCCGAGCTGGTACTCAAGGCGACCAAGGTGGATGGCGTGTACACCGCGGATCCGAAGAAGGACCCTTCGGCCACGCGCTACAGCAGGATTTCGTTCGACGAGGCGATCTCGCAGAATCTGGGCATCATGGATGCCACCGCGTTCGCGCTGTGCCGCGACCAGAAGCTGCCGATCAAGGTGTTCTCGATCTTCAAGCACGGCGCACTCAAGCGCGTGGTGCTGGGCGAGGACGAGGGCACCCTGGTCTACGCCTGAGGCTGGCAGGGCGGCGCTGCGCCGCCGGCCAAGCCCACAAGAAGCCGGAGAGAGCATGACGATTGCAGACATCAAGAGCGCGGCAGACAGCCGCATGGACCAGTCCCTGGCCTCGCTGAAGAATGCCCTGGCGCGCGTGCGCACGGGCCGCGCCAACCCGGCGCTGCTGGACGTGGTGCAGGTCGACTACTACGGCTCCATGGTGCCGATCAGCCAGGTGGCCAACGTGTCGCTGCTGGACGCGCGCACCATCAGCGTGCAGCCCTGGGAAAAGGGCATGGGCGCCAAGATCGAGAAGGCCATCCGCGAAAGCGACCTGGGCCTGAACCCCGCCTCCATGGGCGAGTTGATCCGCGTGCCCATGCCCATGATGACCGAGGAACGCCGCAAGGAGTTGACCAAGGTCGTGCGTGGCGAAGGCGAGAACGCCAAGGTCGCGATCCGCAACCTGCGCCGCGACGCCAACGAGGCGGTCAAGAAGCTGGTCAAGGACAAGCTGGCTTCCGAAGACGAGCAAAAGCGTGCCGAGGCCGACATCCAGAAGGTCACCGACAAGCACATCGCCGAGGTCGACCACATCGTGGCGGCCAAGGAACAGGACCTGCTGGCGGTCTGATGCGCAAGCTGCCTGGCCGTCGGCGGGAGATGGGCGCGTGAGCGTGGTGCCGCACCACATCGCCATCGTCATGGACGGCAATGGCCGTTGGGCGACGCGCCGCTTCCTGCCCCGCGTGGCCGGCCACCGGCAGGGCGTCGAATCGCTGCGCCGCTGCGTGCAGGCTTGCCTGGACCGCGACGTGCGCGTGCTGACCGTGTTCGCGTTCTCGTCGGAGAACTGGGACCGGCCGCAGGACGAGGTCTCCGGCCTCATGTCGCTGATGGTCAGCGTGCTGGCCAAGGAAGTGAAGCCGCTCAAGGCCAACGGCGTGCAGCTGCGCTTCGTCGGCGCGCTGCATGCGCTGTCGGACAAGGTGCGCGCCGGACTGGAGCAGGCCGAACGCGAGACCGCCGGCAACCAGCGCCTGGTGCTGAACATCTGCTTCAACTACGGCGGCCGCTGGGACATCGCCCAGGCCGCGCAACGCCTGGCGGCGGCCGGCGAACCCATCACCGAAGCCAGCCTGGGCCGGGCCATGGCGCTGGCCCATGTGCCGGACCCGGACCTCGTGATCCGCACGGGCGGCGAGTTCCGCATCAGCAACTTCCTGCTCTGGCAATCGGCCTACTCGGAGTTCGTGTTCAGCGACAAGCTGTGGCCCGAGTTCGACCCCGCGGCGCTGGACGACGCCATCGCGGCCTACGGTCGGCGCGAGCGCCGTTTCGGCAAGACCTCCGAGCAAGTCGTCGCCGACCGGGCCGCCTGAGCCCTGCGCCATGCTGCGCACGCGCATCATCACCGCCCTGGTCCTGCTGGCCATTCTGCTGCCGGCACTGTTCTACGCCGACCCCACGCCGTTCGGCATCGTCGCCCTCGTGATGATCGCCGCCGCAACCTGGGAATGGGGCCGCCTCAACCAGATGGGCCAGGCCGGTGCCTGTGCGCTGGCGCTGGTGGCCGCCGTCCTGTGCGCCGCGATGTGGCAGGCCGGCTGGCTGGTCCGGCCATCGCTCACGCTCTGGACCTTCGCCGGCGGTGCCTGGGTGCTCGCGGCGGTGCTGCTGATCCGCGGCGGCGTGCCGGGCTGGGCGCCGATTCCGCGCCTGCTGCGCATCCTTGGCGGCCTGCTGGCGCTGTGCCTGGCCTGGCTGGCCGTGGTGCAGGCGCGCGTGATCGGCATCGGTTTCCTGCTCTCGGTGCTGACGCTGGTCTGGATGGCCGACATCGGCGCCTATGCCGCCGGCCGCAGCTTCGGCCGCCGCAAGCTGGCACCCGCGATCAGCCCCGGCAAGAGCTGGGAGGGCGTCTATGGCGGCGTCGTCGGCGTGCTGCTGCTGGCGGCGGGCTGGGTGCTGGTCGACGGCCCGTCGGGCAACAACCTGTTCAGCCGCCTGTGGGCCGGCATGCCCTGGCTCCTGCCGCTGGCCGTGCTGTTCCTGTGCGCGATGAGCGTGGTCGGCGACCTGGTCGAGTCGCTGATCAAGCGCAGTGCCGGCGTCAAGGACAGCAGCCGGCTGCTGCCGGGCCATGGCGGTGTGCTGGACCGTGTCGATGCACTGCTGCCGACGCTTCCCCTGGCGATGATGTTGTACTGCGTGGTGGTATGAAGCAGCGGCTGAGTATTCTGGGCTCCACGGGTTCCGTGGGCGCCAACACGCTGGACGTGGTCGCCCGGCATCCCGAGCGGTTCGAGGTGCTGGCGCTGACGGCGGCGACCCAGGTCGAGACCATGCTGCAGCAATGCGCGCAGTTCCGGCCGCGTTTCGCCGTGATGGCCGATGCCGATGCGGCGCGCCGGCTGGGCGAGCGCGTCCGCGCCGAGCGCCTGCCGGTGGAGGTCATGGCCGGCGCCGGGGCGATCGCCGAAGTCGCCGCGCATCCCGACGTGGATGCCGTGATGGCCGCCATCGTCGGCGCGGCGGGCCTGGCGCCCTGCCTGGCGGCCGCGCGCGCGGGCAAGCGGCTGCTGCTGGCCAACAAGGAGGCGCTGGTGGTCGGCGGCCAGGTGTTCCTGGATGCGGTGCAGGCCGGCGGCGCGCTGCTGCTGCCCATCGACAGCGAGCATTCGGCCGTGTTCCAGTCGCTGCCCGAGGATCCCGCCACCTGGAGCCGGCGCATCGAGAAGATCATGCTGACCTCGTCGGGCGGGCCGTTCCGCACGCGCGACCCGGCCACGCTGCGCGACGTGACGCCCGAGCAGGCCTGCGCGCACCCGAACTTCGCCATGGGCCGCAAGATCTCGGTTGACTCGGCCACCATGATGAACAAGGGGCTGGAGGTCATCGAGGCCAAGTACCTGTTCGGCGTGGCGCCCGAGCAGATCGAGGTCGTGATCCACCCGCAGCAGATCATCCACTCGATGGTGCAGTTCCACGACGCCTCGGTCATGGCCCAGCTGGGCACGCCCGACATGCGCGTGCCCATCGCCTACGGCCTGTCCTGGCCCGAGCGCATCGAGAGCGGCACGCCGCGGCTGGACTTCGCGCGCATCGCCGCCATGAGCTTCGAGGTGCCCGACCTCGCGCGCTTCCCCTGCCTGGCCCTGGCCTGGGAGGCCCTGCGTGCGCCCTCGGGCACCTGCGCGGTGCTGAACGCCGCCAACGAGGTGGCGGTGGCCGCCTTCCTGGACCGCCGCATCCGCTTCGACCAGATCCACCAGCTCAACCATGCAACTTTGGAGGGCCTGGCCCCCTCCAAGCCCGGGTCGCTGGCAGACCTGCTGGCGCTCGATGCGCTGGCGCGCGAACACGCGCACGGGCACATCGCCCGGCTTTGAAAGGATCCCCATGCTGACCGTCGTGGCCTTCATCGTTGCACTGGGCCTGTTGATCGCGGTCCACGAGTACGGCCACTACCGCGTGGCCGTGGCCTGCGGGGTCAAGGTCGAGCGCTTTTCCATCGGCTTCGGCAAGGTGCTGTGGCGCTGGCAGCCCAAGGGCTCGCCGACCGAGTTCGTCATCGGCGCCTTTCCGCTGGGTGGCTACGTCAAGATGCTGGACGAGCGCGAAGGCCCCGTCGATCCCGCCGAGCGCCACCGCGCCTTCAACACCCAGACCGTCGGCAAGCGCGCGGCCATCGTCGCCGCCGGCCCGGCCGCCAACCTGCTGCTGGCCGTGCTGCTCTATGCGCTCGTCAACTGGAGCGGCGTGCAGGAGCCGCAGGCCGTGCTGGCCAGCCCGGTGCCGGCCTCCATTGCCGAGCAGGCCGGCGTGCGCGGCGGCGAGCGCGTGCTGCGCGGCGCCTGGGACGGCGACGCGCTGCAGCCGCTGCGTTCCTTCGAGGAACTGCGCTGGCTGCTGACGCGCGGCGCGCTGGACGGGCACGACGTGCGGCTCGAACTCGATGCCCAGGGCGCGACGCGCGAGCTCGTGCTGCCGCTGGCGCAGATGGGCGTGCGCGAGGCCGACGCCCAGCTGTTCCGGCGCATCGGCATCGTCTCTCCCTGGACCCAGCCCGTCATCGGCGAGGTCATTGCCGACGGCGCCGGCGCGCAGGCCGGCCTGCGCAGCGGCGACGTGGTGCTGGCCATCGGCGGCACGCCCATCGTCGACGGGCCGCAGCTGCGCGAGACCATCCGTGCCTCGGTGCGCGGCGAAGAGCTCGCTCACGCAGCGCTGGCGCATCGAACGCGCTGGCCAGCGCCAGGACATCGAGGTCACGCCGCAGGCGCTGCGCGAGGGCGATGCCTGGATCGGCCGCATCGGCGCCATGGTCGGCGCGCCCCCGGCCATGGTCACGGTGCGCCATGGCCCGCTGGACGGGCTGTGGAACGGGGTGGTGCGGACCTGGGAGGTGTCGGCGCTCACGCTGCGCATGATGGGCCGCATGGTGATCGGCGAAGCCTCGCTCAAGAACCTCAGCGGGCCGCTCACGATCGCCGACTACGCAGGCAAGTCCGCCAGCCTGGGATTGACGCAGTACCTGGTGTTCCTGGCCCTGATCAGCGTGAGCCTGGGGGTGCTGAACCTGCTGCCGCTCCCGGTCTTGGATGGGGGGCACCTGATGTATTATCTTTGGGAGGCCGTGACCGGCAAAGGCGTGTCGGATGCATGGATGGAACGCATGCAGCGCACCGGGGTCGCCTTGCTCCTCGTGATGATGTCCATCGCCCTGTTCAACGACGTGACACGAATCTTCGGCTGACCCGACATCGGCGTCAGCCCACCAGCCCGGCCAACGCCGTCGGCCCTCTTTCTTATCCATGAAACATTCCATGCTTCGCTTTCGCACGCGCGCGCTGACCACGGCCCTGGGGCTGTTGTTGGTGGCCCACCAGGCCTGGGCGGTCGACCCGTTCAAGGTGCGTGACATCCGCATCGAAGGCCTGCAGCGCGTGGAGCCCGGCACCGTGTTCGCCTCCCTGCCGCTGCGCGTGGGCGACACCTATTCCGACGAGATGGGCGCCTCGGCGATCCGCGCGCTGTTCGGCCTGGGCCTGTTCACCGATGTGCGCATCGAGGTCAGCGGCGACGTGCTCGTGGTGGTGGTCGAAGAGCGTCCCACGGTGGCCGAGGTCAGCTTCGCCGGCACCAAGGAGTTCGAGCAGGACGCCCTGAAGAAGGCGCTGCGCGACATCGGCCTGACCGAAGGCCGCCCCTTCGACAAGGCGCTGGCCGACCGCGCCGAGCAGGAGCTCAAGCGCCAGTACATCAACCGCAGCCTGTACGGCGCGCAGGTCGTCACCACGGTCACGCCGATCGAGCGTAACCGCGTGAACCTGACCTTCACGGTGACCGAGGGCGATCCGGCCAAGATCAAGGAAATCCGCATCGTCGGCAACAAGGCCTTCAGCGAAGGCACGCTGCGCGACCTGTTCGAGCTCGACACGGGCGGCTGGCTCAGCTGGTACACCAAGTCCGACCGCTACTCGCGCGCCAAGCTCAATGCCGACATCGAGACGCTGCGCTCGTACTACCTGTCGCGCGGCTACCTGGAGTTCCAGGTCGAGTCGACCCAGGTCGCGATCTCGCCCGACAAGGAAGACATCGCCATCGTGCTCAACATCACCGAGGGCGAGCGCTACGTGGTGTCCAGCGTCAAGCTGGAGGGCAACTACCTGGGCCGCGACGACGAGTTCAAGTCGCTGATCACGATCCGCCCCGGCGAGCCCTACAACGCCGACCGCGTGGCCGAGACCACCAAGGCCTTCCGCGACAACTTCGGCAACTACGGCTTCGCCTTCGCCAACGTGGAAGCGCGGCCCGACATCGACCGCAGCAACAACAGCGTGGCGCTGCTGCTGACGGCCGAGCCCTCGCGCCGCGCCTACGTGCGCCGTGTCAACGTGGTGGGCAACACGCGCACGCGCGACGAAGTCATCCGCCGCGAGTTCCGCCAGTTCGAATCGTCCTGGTACGACGGCAACAAGATCCGCCTGTCGCGCGACCGCGTCGACCGCCTGGGCTACTTCACCGAAGTCAACATGGAAACCCTGGAGGTGCCGGGCGTGCCGGACCAGGTCGACCTGCAGGTCACCGTGGCCGAAAAGCCCACCGGCAGCCTGACCATGGGCGCCGGCTTCTCCAGCGCCGAGAAGCTCGCGCTGTCCTTCGGCATCAAGCAGGAGAACGCCTTCGGCTCGGGCAACTACCTGGGCCTGGACATCAACACCAGCAAGTACAACCGCGCCATCGTGCTGAACACGGTCGACCCGTACTTCACGACCGACGGCGTGTCCTTGTCACTGGACCTGTTCCACCGCAACTCGCGGCCCTACAACGACCAGGGCGGCAACTACCAGCTGGAGACCACGGGTGCGGGCGTGCGCTTCGGCGTGCCGTTCAGCGAGGTCGACACGGTCTACTTCGGCGGCACGCTGGAACGCACCACGATCAAGCCCGGCACCAACATCCCGGCGGCCTACCTGGCCTATGCCGACAAATTCGGCTACACCAGTTACTCGTTCCCGCTGTCGGTCGGTTGGCAGCGCGACAGCCGCGACAGCACGCTGGTGCCGACCAACGGCACCTTGAACAAGGTCAATGCCGAGATCGGCCTGTTCGGCGACACGCGCTACCTGCGCAGCAGCTACCAGTACCAGCAGTTCATCCCCTTGAACAAGCAGTACACGCTGGCCTTCAACGGCGAGCTGGGCTACGGCAAGGGCCTGTCGGGCCGGCCGTTCCCGGTGTTCAAGAACTTCTACTCGGGCGGCCTGGGCTCGGTGCGCGGCTTCGAGCAGGGCACGCTGGGCCCGCGCGACGTGACGGGCTCCGTCATCGGCGGCAGCAAGAAGGTCACGCTGAATGCCGAAATCCTGACGCCGTTCCCCGGCGCCGGCAACGACCGCACGCTGCGCATGTACGGCTTCGTCGACGTCGGCAACGTGTACGGCGAGGACGACAAGTTCGAGCTCAGCGACATGCGCGCCTCCGTCGGCGTCGGCGTGAGCTGGATTTCCCCTGTCGGCCCGCTGCGCTTGGCCATCGCCAATCCCGTGCGCAAGTTCGCGGGCGATAGAATCCAAAAACTGCAATTCCAGATAGGTACGTCGTTTTGATGAAGACTTTTTTGCGCCCGTTCGGAGCCGCCCTGTTGCTGGGGCTGGCGGCACTGGCAGCCCAAGCGCAGGCTGAAGACTTCCGGATCGGGTTCGTCAACATCGACCGCCTGCTGCGCGAAGCCAATCCGGCCAAGGTCGGCCAGAGCAAGCTGGAGGCCGAGTTCTCCAAGCGCGAGAAGGACCTGATGGAGGCCGGCAACGTGCTCAAGGCCGCCTCGGAGAAGTTCGAGCGCGAGGCGCCGACGCTGGCCGAGAGCCAGCGCACCGCACGCCAGCGCCAGCTGACCGATCAGGACCGCGACTTCCAGCGCAAGCGCCGCGAATTCCAGGAAGACCTGAACCTGCGCAAGAACGAAGAGCTGCAGCAGGTCATCGACAAGGCCAACCGCATCATCAAGCAGGTCGCCGAGACCGAGAAGTACGACGCCATCCTGCAGGAGGCCGCGTACATCAATCCCAAGCACGACATCACCGACAAAGTCATCAAGGCTTTGAACGCGGCCAACCCCGTCAAGTGAGCGGGACGTGCCGACCTGACGTGGCTCTGGATCTTGGCGCGATCGTCGATGCGCTGGGTGGGGAGCTGCACGGCGAGCGGTCCGTGGCCATCGATGGCCTGGCACCGCTGGCCTCGGCCGGCGCGGGTCAGATCACCTTCCTGAGCAACGCCAAGCTGGTCGCGCAACTGGCGCCCAGCCAGGCGGCCTGCGTGATCGTGGGCCCGGCCCTGCGCGAGCAGGCCCAGGCGCGCGGCGCCTGCATCGTCGCCGACGATCCCTACCTGTACTACGCGCGGCTGACGCAGCTGTGGAAGCGCACGCAGATGCCGGCGCGTCCGGCGGGCGTGCACGCGAGCGCCGTGGTCGATCCCGAGGCCGAGGTGCATCCCAGCGCCTGGATCGGCCCGCTGTGCGTGGTCGAGCGCGGTGCGCGCATCGGCGCGGGCACGGTGCTGACCTCGCGCGTGACCGTGGGCGAACGCTGCAGCATCGGCGAGCGCTGCACCGTCCAGCCCGGTGCCGTGATCGGTGCCGACGGCTTCGGCTTCGCGCCGAACGCGGGCCGCTGGGAGAAGATCGAGCAGCTCGGCGCGGTGCGCATCGGCAACGACGTGGACATCGGCGCCAACACCTGCATCGACCGTGGCGCGATGGGCGACACCGTGATCGAGGACGGCGTCAAGCTCGACAACCTGATCCAGATCGCGCACAACGTGCGCATCGGCAGGCATTCGGCCATGGCCGGCTGCTCGGCGATCGCCGGCAGCACCACCGTCGGCGAGCATTGCACCATCGGCGGCGCCGCCGTGGTCACGGGGCATGCGAGCATCGTCGACCACGTGCACATCGGCGGCGGCGCCTCGGTCACGGGCAGCATCCGCAAGGCGGGTGCCTACGGCGGGGTTTATCCGCTGGACGAGTTCGGGAAATGGGAGAAGTCCGCCGCCACGCTGCGCCAGTTGCCGGCACTGCGTGAACGGCTGCGCGCGCTGGAGCGGCAGATGGCTGCCCGCGATGGAACACAAGAGACCAAGACATGATGGACATCCACGAGATCCTCAAGAAACTGCCGCACCGCTACCCCATCCTGCTGGTGGACCGCGTGCTGGCCATCGAGAAGGACGTGCGCATCAAGGCGCTCAAGAACGTCTCGATCAACGAGCCCTATTTCGTCGGCCATTTCCCGAACCGCCCGGTGATGCCGGGCGTGCTGATGCTCGAAGCCATGGCCCAGGCCGCGGCGCTGCTGTCCTTCGCCAGCAGCGGCCAGGACCTGGACGACAACACCGTCTACTACTTCGCCGGCATCGACGCGGCGCGCTTCAAGCGCCCGGTGGAGCCCGGTGACCAACTGGTCCTGGACGTGGAACTGCTGCGCCAGAAGGCCGGCATCTACAAGTTCAAGGGCACGGCCAGCGTGGGCGAGACCGTGGCCTGCGAGGCCGAGCTGATGTGCACCATGCGCAAGGTGGCATAAGCGGGAAGCCTGCCACATGGCCCATGTCCATCCCAGCGCCATCGTCGATCCGGCGGCCGAACTCGACGACGCGGTCCGCATCGGTGCGTTCAGCCTGATCGGCCCGCATGTGCGCATCGGCGCCGGCACCGAGGTCGGGCCGCATTGCGTGATCGAAGGGCACACCACCATCGGCCGCGACAACCGGATCTTCCAGTTCGCCTCGCTGGGCGCCGTGCCGCAGGACAAGAAGTACGCGGGCGAGCCGACCGAACTGGTCATCGGCGACCGCAACGTCATCCGCGAGTTCTGCACCTTCAACCTCGGCACCGTGCAGGACGCCGGCGTCACGCGCATCGGCAGCGACAACTGGATCATGGCCTACGTGCACATCGCGCACGACTGCCAGGTCGGCAACCACGCGACCATGGCGAACAACGCCACGCTGGCCGGCCATGTGCAGCTGGGCGACCACGTGACCGTGGGCGGCTTGACCGGCATCCTGCAGCGCATGCGCGTCGGCGATCACGCCATGATCGGCTTCGCGAGCCATGTGAACAAGGATGTGCCGCCCTTTCTCGTGGTCGACGGCAACCCGCTGCAGGTGCGCGGCGTGAACCTCGTCGGCCTGCGCCGGCGCGATTTCTCGGCCGAACGCCTGGCCGCTGTGCGCGAGATGCACAAGCTGCTCTACCGCCAGGGCAAGACCCTGGACGAAGCCGTCGCGGGCATCGAGGCGCTGACCGTCTCGCACCCCGAGGCGGCGGGCGAGGTGGCGGCCATGCTGGGCTTTCTGCGCAGTTCGACCGCCGGCATCGCGCGCTGAGCCATGTCCCTGGCGGCGGCGCGGCGTTGCGCGATGGTGGCCGGCGAGGCCTCGGGCGACCTGCTGGCGGGGCTGCTGCTCGACGGCCTGCGCGCACGCTCGCCGGCCCTGCAGTCCATGGGCATCGGCGGCCACCAGATGCAGGCGCGCGGTTTCGAGGCCTGGTGGCCCAGCGAGACGCTGGCCGTGCGCGGCTACCTGGAAGTGGTGCCGCACCTGCGCCGGCTGCTGGCGATCCGGCGCGCGCTGGGCGATCGCTTGCTGCGCGAGCGGCCCGACATCTTCATCGGCATCGACGCCCCCGATTTCAACTTCGGCCTGGAGGCGCGGCTGCGGACCGCCGGCATTCCCACCGTGCATTTCGTGAGCCCCTCGTTCTGGGCCTGGCGCGCGAAGAAGGTCGAGACGCTCAAGCGCAGCGCCGACCATGTGCTGTGCATCTTCCCGTTCGAACCCGAACTGCTGGCCGCGCACGGCGTGCCGGCCACCTATGTCGGCCACCCGCTGGCCAGCGTGATTCCGCTGGAGCCGGACCGCCAGGCGGCGCGCCGGCAACTCGGGCTGGCGGCGGATGCCTGCGTGGTCGCCGTGCTGCCGGGCAGCCGGGGCTCGGAGATCCAGCAGATGGGCGCGCGCTTCTTCGCCGCGGCGCGCACGCTGCTGCGCAGCCGGCCGGCCCTGCAGTTCGTGGTGCCGGCCGTGCCTTCGCAGGAGGCCGAGATCCGCCGCCTGGCCGATGCCGCCGGCCTGGGCGCGCGGCTGCAGGTCGTGCGCGGCCAGTCGCACACGGTGCTGGCGGCCTGCGACGTGGCGCTCGTGGCCAGCGGCACGGCCACGCTGGAGACGGCCTTGTACAAGCGGCCCATGGTCATCGCGTACCACATGAACCGGCTGTCGTACTGGCTCATGCGTGGGCGCAACCTGATGCCCTGGATCGGCCTGCCCAACATCCTGTGCCGCGACACCGTGGTGCCCGAGCTCATCCAGGATGCGGCCACGCCCGAGGCGCTGGCCGCGGCGCTGGAACATTGGCTGCAGGCGCGGGACCGGGCGCCGGAGACAATCGCAGCCTTGGAACAACGGTTCACGGCGCTGCATCTGGAACTGCGGCGTGATACAGCACGGTTGGCGAGCGATGCGATCGAAAAACTTCTTGCGGGCTGAACAGCAGGTGCTGGGCTGGGCCGCACCTGGATTGATGGCGGGCGTGGACGAGGCGGGCCGCGGGCCGCTGGCCGGCCCCGTGGTGGCCGCGGCCGTGATCCTGGACGAGCGCCAGCCCATCGAGGGCCTGGCCGACTCCAAGACGCTGACGGCGCTGCGCCGCGAGCGCCTGTACGACGAGATCCGCGCCAAGGCGCTGTGCTGCGCGATCGGCGAGGCCTCGGTCGAGGAGATCGACCGCCTCAACATCCTCAAGGCCACCTTGCTGGCCATGCAGCGCGCCGTGCAGGGCCTGCGCCTCAAGCCCGTGCGCGTGCTCGTGGACGGCAACCAGCTGCCCGTGCTCGACATGCTGGCCGAGGCCGTGGTCAAGGGCGACGCGCTGGTGCCGTCCATCTCGGCCGCATCCATCCTGGCCAAGGTGCACCGCGACCGCTGGTGCAACCAGATCCATGCGCAGTTCCCGCAGTACGGTTTCGATGCCCACAAGGGCTACGGCACGGCGGCGCACCTGGAGGCGCTGCGCCTGCACGGCGCCTGCGCCTGGCACCGCCAGTCCTTCGCGCCCGTGCGCGCGGCCGGCGTGCGCGCCGTGATGGTGGTGGGATCATGAGCGGCGCCCGGCCGCCCGAAGGCACACCGTGAACCTCTTGGAAATCCGCTCGCGCGAGAACCCGCAGTTCAAGGAGCTGCGCCGGCTGGCGCAGGAGAACGGCGCCTACCGGCGCCAGGGCCGCATCTGGATCGAGGGCGAGCACCTGTGCCGTGCCGCACTCGCGCGCGGCTGGCAGCCCGCGCAGCTGGTGATGTCGGCGCAGGGCGAGGCCATGGCCGCGGCCCTGGGCCTGGACGCGGGCGTGCCGCGCCTGCTGCTGGCCGATGCGCTCTGGGGCCAGATCAGTGCGCTGGGTTCGCCGGCCGGTTTCGCTTGCGTGCTGGCCCTGCCGGCCACGCCGGCGCTGGACCCGCGGGCCGCCACCGTGGTGCTCGACCGGCTGCAGGACGCCGGCAACGTGGGCTCCATCCTGCGCAGCGCGGGCGCCTTCGGTTTCCGCCAGGTGCTGGCGCTGTCCGGCACGGCCGCACTGTGGTCGCCCAAGGTGCTGCGCGCCGGCATGGGCGCCCATTTCGGCCTGCGCCTGATCGAGGCGGCCGGCGAAGACGCGGTCGCCGCGTTGCAGGTGCCGCTGGTCGCCACCAGTTCGCACCAGGGCGAATGGCTGCACGCGGCCGCTCCGCCCTATCCCTGCGCCTGGCTCATGGGCCACGAAGGGCAGGGCGTGTCGCCGGCGCTGCAGGCGCGGGCCGGCCTGCACATCCGCATCGCCCAGCCGGGCGGCGAGGAGTCGCTGAACGTGGCCGCCGCCGCCGCCATCTGCCTGCACGCGAGCGCGCCGCGGCCCTGAACGACGGTGCCGCGCGCAAGCCTAGGGTAAATCCCAGGTCCGCACTCCGATACAGCCCCTGGCCCGGCGGGCGGGACGGCGCCCCGCGCTACAATCGTGGGCTTTTTCGCAATCACGTCGCCGGCCGCATCCACCGCCACATCCCCTTAAAGCAGCAGTCCAGGGAAGCACTCCAGGTGCTTGTCGAGGGCGCCGGGCGACCGTCACCATCCGGAGAACCCAGTGCTTTCATCCCTCCAGGGATCCTTCCGCCCGCGATCCTGGCGCTAGCTGACGGCACGGTCTTTATCGGCAACTCGATCGGCGCCCTCGGCGCGACCGTCGGCGAAGTCGTGTTCAACACGTCGCTTACCGGCTACCAGGAAATCCTGACCGATCCGAGCTACTGCCAGCAGATCGTCACGCTCACCTATCCGCACATCGGCAACTACGGCACCAATGCCGAAGACATCGAGGCCGACAAGATCCACGCCGCCGGCCTGATCATCAAGGATCTGCCGCTGCTGGAATCGAACTTCCGCAGCAACGCCAGCCTGAGCCAGTACCTGGCGGCGGGCAGGACGGTGGCCATTTCCGGCATCGACACGCGCAAGCTCACGCGCCACCTGCGCACCAAGGGCGCACAGAACGGCGCCATCGTGGCACTGGCCGCCGGCAGCACGGTGACGCAGAAGGACATCGATGCCGCCATCGCCCAGGCCAAGGGCGCGCCAGCCATGGCCGGGCTGGACCTGGCCAAGGTCGTCTCGGTGCGCGAGACCTACAGCTGGACCGAGACCGAATGGCAGCTCGGCGCGGGCTATGGCGTGCAGATCACGCCCAGGTTCCACGTCGTCGCCTTCGACTACGGCGTCAAGAAGAACATCCTGCGCATGCTGGCCCAGCGCGGCGCGCGCATCACCGTGGTGCCGGCGCAGACGCCCGCGGCCGACGTGCTCAAGCTCAAGCCCGACGGCATCTTCCTGTCCAACGGCCCCGGCGACCCGGAGCCTTGCGACTACGCCATCGAGGCCACGCGCCAGCTGATCGACACCGGCATCCCGACCTTCGGCATCTGCCTGGGCCACCAGATCATGGCCCTGGCCTCGGGCGCCAGGACCTTCAAGATGAAGTTCGGCCACCACGGCGCCAACCACCCGGTCAAGGACCTGGACAACGGCCGCGTGTCGATCACGAGCCAGAACCACGGCTTCGCGGTCGACGAGAAGACGCTGCCGGCCAACCTGCGCGCCACCCACGTGAGCCTGTTCGACGGCACGCTGCAGGGCCTGGCCCGCACCGACAGGCCGGCCTTCTGCTTCCAGGGCCACCCGGAAGCCTCGCCCGGCCCGCACGACATCGGCTACCTCTTCGACCGCTTCACGCAGTCGATGGAAAAATTCAAGGCGGAGGCGAAGAATGCCTAAGCGCACAGACCTCAAGAGCATCCTCATCATCGGCGCCGGCCCCATCGTCATCGGCCAGGCCTGCGAATTCGACTACTCCGGCGTGCAGGCCTGCAAGGCGCTGCGCGAGGAGGGCTACAAGGTCATCCTGATCAACAGCAACCCCGCGACGATCATGACCGACCCGGCCACGGCCGACGTCACCTACATCGAGCCCATCACCTGGCAGACGGTCGAGAAGATCATCGCCAAGGAGCGCCCCGACGCCATCCTGCCGACCATGGGCGGCCAGACCGCGCTGAACTGCGCGCTGGACCTGTGGCGCAACGGCGTGCTGGACAAGTACAAGGTCGAGCTGATCGGCGCCACGCCCGAGGCCATCGACAAGGCCGAGGACCGCCTGAAGTTCAAGGACGCGATGACCAAGATCGGCCTGGGCTCGGCGCGCTCGGGCATCGCGCATTCCATGGACGAGGCCTGGGCGGTGCAGAAGAACGTGGGCTTCCCGACCGTGATCCGCCCCAGCTTCACGCTGGGCGGCACGGGCGGCGGCATCGCCTACAACGCCGAGGAGTTCGAGACCATCTGCAAGCGCGGCCTGGAGGCCTCGCCGACCAGCGAGCTGCTGATCGAGGAATCGCTGCTGGGCTGGAAAGAGTACGAGATGGAGGTCGTGCGCGACAAGGCCGACAACTGCATCATCGTCTGCTCGATCGAGAACCTGGACCCGATGGGCGTGCACACGGGCGACTCCATCACGGTGGCGCCGGCGCAGACGCTGACCGACAAGGAATACCAGATCATGCGCAACGCCAGCCTGGCGGTGCTGCGCGAGATCGGCGTGGACACGGGCGGCTCCAATGTGCAGTTCTCGGTCAATCCGGCCGACGGCCGCATGATCGTGATCGAGATGAACCCGCGCGTGTCGCGTTCCTCGGCGCTGGCGTCCAAGGCCACGGGCTTCCCGATCGCCAAGGTGGCCGCCAAGCTGGCCATCGGCTACACGCTGGACGAGCTGCGCAACGAGATCACGGGCGGCGCCACGCCCGCGAGCTTCGAGCCCAGCATCGACTACGTGGTGACCAAGATCCCGCGTTTCGCGTTCGAGAAATTCCCGACCGCCGACAGCCACCTGACCACGCAGATGAAGAAGCGTGGGCGAGGTCATGGCCATGGGCCGCACCTTCCAGGAAAGCTTCCAGAAGGCGCTGCGCGGCCTGGAGGTCGGTGTCGACGGCATGAACCAGAAGACGCAGGACCGCGAAGTGCTCGAGGAGGAGCTCGGCGAGCCCGGCCCCGAGCGCATCTGGTACGTGGGCGATGCCTTCGCCTCTGGCTGGACGCTGGACGAGGTGCACGCGCTGACCAAGATCGACAAGTGGTTCCTGGTGCAGATCGAGGAGATCATCCGCATCGAGCTCGACCTGGACAGGCACACCGAGGAACACGGCGCGGCCGCGCTGTCCAAGGTGACGGCCGACGAACTGCGCCTGCTCAAGAAGAAGGGCTTCTCCGACCGCCGCCTGGCCAAGCTGCTCAAGACAGACGAGAAGGCCGTGCGCGCCGCGCGCCATGCGCAGGGCGTGCGCCCCGTCTACAAGCGCGTGGACACCTGCGCGGCCGAGTTCTCGACCGACACGGCCTACATGTATTCGACCTACGAGGAAGAGTGCGAGGCCGAGCCGACCGGCAGGAAGAAGATCATGGTGCTGGGCGGCGGCCCCAACCGCATCGGCCAGGGCATCGAGTTCGACTACTGCTGCGTGCACGCGGCGCTGGCGATGCGCGAGGACGGCTACGAGACCATCATGGTCAACTGCAACCCCGAGACCGTGTCGACCGACTACGACACCTCGGACCGCCTGTACTTCGAGCCGCTGACGCTGGAAGACGTGCTCGAGATCGTCGAGAAGGAAAAGCCGGTCGGCGTCATCGTGCAGTACGGC
Organism: Pseudorhodoferax sp.; assembly: GCA_049840715.1. Taxonomy (GTDB): domain Bacteria; phylum Pseudomonadota; class Gammaproteobacteria; order Burkholderiales; family Burkholderiaceae_C; genus Pseudorhodoferax. The sequence continues at coordinate 20,206 of JASGJO010000024.1, read as the reverse complement.
GGCCAGACGCCGCTCAAGCTCGCGCTGGGCCTGGAAGCGGCCGGCGTGCCCATCATCGGCACCACGCCCGACATGATCGACGCCGCCGAGGACCGCGAGCGCTTCCAGAAGCTGCTGCACGACCTGGGTCTGCGCCAGCCGCCGAACGCCACGGCCCGGGCCGAGCCCGAGGCGCTGGAGAAGGCGCAGGCGCTGGGCTACCCGCTGGTGGTGCGCCCGAGCTACGTGCTGGGCGGCCGCGCGATGGAAATCGTGCACGAGCAGCGTGACCTGGAGCGCTACATGCGCGAGGCCGTCAAGGTCAGCAACGACTCCCCGGTGCTGCTGGACCGCTTCCTGAACGACGCCATCGAGTGCGACGTGGACGCCGTGCGCGACGCCACGGGCCGCGTGTTCATCGGCGGCGTGATGGAGCACATCGAGCAGGCCGGCGTGCACAGCGGCGACTCCGCCTGCTCGCTGCCGCCCTACTACCTGCGCAAGGAGACGGTGGACGAGCTCAAGCGCCAGACCGCCGCCATGGCCGAGGGCCTGAACGTGGTCGGCCTCATGAACGTGCAGTTCGCGATCCAGGAGAAGGACGGCCAGGACGTGATCTACGTGCTGGAGGTCAACCCGCGCGCCAGCCGCACCGTGCCCTTCGTGTCCAAGGCGACAGGCATTCAGCTGGCCAAGGTCGCGGCGCGCTGCATGGCGGGCCAGTCGCTGGATGCCCAGGGCATTGGCGCCGAAGTCACGCCGCCGTACTTCAGCGTCAAGGAAGCCGTGTTTCCGTTCGTGAAGTTCCCGGGCGTGGACACCATCCTCGGCCCCGAGATGAAGTCCACGGGCGAGGTCATGGGCGTCGGCAAGACCTTCGGCGAGGCCTTCGTGAAGAGCCAGCTCGGCGCCGGCACCAAGCTGCCGCGCTCGGGCACCGCCTTCCTGACGGTGAAGAACAGCGACAAGCCGCGTGCCGTGGAAGTGGCGCGCGCGCTGGTGGGGCTGGGCTTCAGCGTGGTCGCCACCAAGGGCACGGCCGCCGCCATCGCGGCCGCCGGCATCGCCGTCAAGACCGTCAACAAGGTCACCGAAGGCCGGCCGCACGTGGTCGACATGATCAAGAACAACGAGATCGTGCTCGTGGTCAACACGGTGGAGGAGCGCCGCAACGCGATCACCGACAGCCGTGCGATCCGCACCTCCTCGCTGCTGGCGCGCGTGACCACGTTCACGACGATCGCCGGCGCCGAGGCCGCGGTCGAGGGCATGCGCTACCTGGACCAGCTCGACGTCATCTCGGTGCAGGAGATGCACGCGCAGCTGGCGTGATGCGGTGAGGGCCGGCCGATGACGTCGCAACTGGTGGAACTGGACCTGGCCGATTGGGCCGGGGCCCGTTCCAACGACGACTGGATCGCCGCGCTGGAGGCGGGCAAGGTGCTGTACTTCCCGCGCCTGCGCTTCGAGTTGCTGGCGGACGAGCAGCGCCTGCTGGACCCCGCGCTGCTGGCCGAAGGCTCGCGCAACATCAGCCTGGACGCCGCCGGCCAGCTCAAGGGCGCGGCCGGCGATGCCGGGAAGCAGCAGGCCGCGGCCGCCATGGTCGCGCGTTTTCGCAGCCAGGCCCGCCAGCTCGTGGACGGCCTGCTGCCGGGCTACGGCCAGGCCTTGCGCATGGCGCCCACGAGCTTTCGGCCCGCCCAGGTCGAGACCCGCGCGCAGTCCTGGCGCGCGGACGACAAGCGCCTGCATGTCGACGCCTTCCCGTCGCGGCCCAACTACGGCGAGCGCATCCTGCGCGTCTTCACCAACCTGAATCCGAACGGCGCGCCGCGTGTCTGGCGCGTGGGCGAGCCGTTCGAGGCCGTGGCCGCGCGCTTCCTGCCGCGGCTCAAGCCCTATGTGCGCTGGCAAGCCAAGGCGCTGCGCACCCTGCGCGTGACCAAGTCGCTGCGCAGCGAGTACGACCACCTGATGCTGCAACTGCACGACGCCATGAAGTCCGACCTGGACTACCAGCAGAGCGCGCCGCAGCAGACCGTGCCGTTCCCGCCGGGATCGGTGTGGGTGTGCTTCTCCGACCAGACCTCGCACGCCGTGATGTCGGGCCAGTTCATGGCCGAGCAGACCCTGCATCTGCCGGTGGCGAGCCAATACAATCCCGCCGCAAGTCCGCTGGCGATTCTGAGCCGGCTGACCGGACGACCCCTCGTCTGACGACGCTCACCTGATACCGCCGAACGGCGACGTTCGGCGGTTTGTTTTTGGAGACCCTGAAACATGACGACCACCTTTCCGGTGACCCGGCGCGGCGCCGAGGCCTTGAAGACCGAACTGCAGCGCCTGAAGACGGTGGACCGCCCCTTCATCATCAACGCGATCGCCGAGGCGCGCGCCCAGGGCGACCTGTCCGAGAACGCCGACTACGACGCGGCCAAGGACCGCCAGGGCTTCATCGAAGGCCGCATCCAGGAGATCGAGGGCAAGCTCTCGGTGGCCCAGGTCATCGATCCGGCCGAGCTCAACGCCGGCGGCAAGGTGGTGTTCGGCGCGACGGTCGACCTCGAAGACGAGGACAGCGGCCAGGCCGTGACCTACCAGATCGTCGGCGAGGACGAGGCCGACCTCAAGCTCGGCCGCATCAACATCTCCAGCCCGATCGCGCGTGCCCTGATCGGCAAGGCCGAGGGCGACAGCGCCGAGGTGCAGACGCCCGGCGGCATCAAGCACTACGAGGTCGTCGGCGTCCGCTACATCTGAAGGCGCCGGCGATGCGCGCGCGCGTGCCGCTGCTGGCCGCTGCCCTGTGGTGGGGCAGCCTGACGGCGCTGTTCTGGATCGTTCCGCTGCTGTTCATGCAGCTGCCCAGCCCGGCCCTGGCTGGTGGCGCCGCGGCCCGGCTGTTCGGCGCCCAGACCTGGGCCACGCTGGGCTGCTGCCTCCTGCTGCTGATGGCGTCGCGCCCGCGCGATGCCGACCGCATGGCGGCCTGGGCCCGGCCGGTCCTGCCCTGGGTGCTGGGCGGGCTGCTGCTGGCGCTGCTGGTGGAGTTCGCGGTCGCGCCGCGCATCGTGGCGCGTGAGAATCTCAAGCTCTGGCACAACCTGGGCAGCGGCATGCTGCTGCTGCAATGGCTGTGTGCCAGCATCACGCTGTGGCAACTGGCGCGCCCTGCGCCCCCATCCCAACAAGGAGACTGACCATGCCCGGACTCTTGCCCGATGTCGACCCCGACGGCCTGCTGGAATTCTCGGTGGTCTACACCGACCGCGCGCTGAACCACATGTCCAAGCGCTTCGCGGGCGTGGTGCAGGACATCCTGTCCACCCTCAAGCAGGTCTACAACGCGCACACCGCCGTGCTGGTGCCTGGCAGCGGCACCTTCGGCATGGAGGCCGTGGCCCGCCAGTTCGCCAACCGCGAGAAGGTGCTGATCGTGCGCAACGGCTGGTTCAGCTACCGCTGGAGCCAGATCTTCGACGTGGGCGCCCTGGGCGGCGGCGCCGTGGTCTGCAAGGCGCGCCGCGTGGGCGAGGGCGCGCAGGCGCCTTGGCAGCCGGCGCCGGCCGAAGAAGTGGCGGCCGCGATCCGCGCCGAGAAGCCCAAGGTCGTGTTCGCGCCGCACGTGGAAACCGCCAGCGGCATCCTGCTGCCCGACGACTACCTGCGCAGCATCAGCGCGGCCGCGCACGAGGTCGGCGCGCTGTTCGTGCTGGACTGCGTGGCCTCCGGCGCCATGTGGGTCGACATGCAGGCCACCGGCGTGGACGTGCTGATCTCCGCGCCGCAGAAGGGCTGGAGCAGCTCGCCCTGCTGCGCCATGGTGATGCTCAGCGCGCGGGCGCGTGAGGCCATCGAGGGCACGACCAGCAGCAGCTTCTCCTGCGACCTCAAGAAGTGGATGCAGATCGCCGAGGGCTACGAGAAGGGCCAGCACGCCTACCACACGACCATGCCGACGGACGCACTGGTGCGCCTGCGCGACGTGATGCTGGAAACGCGTGCCATCGGCTTCGATGCGGTGCGCCAGGCGCAGATCGAACTCGGCAGCAAGGTGCGCGCGCTGCTGGAATCGCGCGGCCTGCCCAGCGTGGCGGCCGAGGGCTTCAAGGCGCCCGGCGTGGTGGTGAGCTACACGACGGACCCGGAGATCCAGAGCGGCAGGAAGTTCCTGGCCGCCGGCCTGCAGACCGCCTCGGGCGTGCCGCTGCAGTGCGACGAGGGCCCGGATTTCCGCACCTTCCGCATCGGCCTGTTCGGCCTGGAGAAGTGGCAGAACGTGGACCGCACCGTCGGCCACCTGGCGACGGCGCTGGACAAGGTGCTGTGATCTAGGTCTGGCTGCGCTTCTTGACCGAGGTCTTGACGGGCTTGGCCCGCTTGACCTTGCCGCCGGCCGTCAGGCGCTGGTTGCCGAGCACGCGCAGGGTCTTGACCTCGGGCCGCTGGCCGCCGCGCTTGCTGAACTTGAGGACCTTGACGTCGCGCGGACCGGGTTTGCGGTCCTCGTCCTCGGCGCGCTCGCGCACCACCTCGGGCTTGGGGCGCCACAGCACCAGCAGCTTGCCGATGTGCTGGATCGGTGCGGCGCCGAGCTGGTCGGCCAGTTGCTGGTAGATGGCTTCGCGCCCGGCGCGGTCGTCGGAGAGCACGCGCACCTTGATCAGGCCGTGCGCGTTGAGGGCGAGATCGGTCTCGCGCACCACCGCGGGCGTCAGACCGTCGCCGCCGACCATGACCACGGGGTCCAGATGGTGGGCCTCGGCGCGGTGGACCTTGCGTTGCGCGGGGGTGAGTTGAATTTGGGGCATCCCCGTATTATCCCGGTTGCAATGAAAGTCAAGACCAAATCGAAGAAGGTCAACAAGGCATGGTTGAACGACCATGTCAACGATCCTTACGTCAAGCTCGCCGGCAAGGAGGGCTACCGCGCGCGCGCGGCCTACAAGCTCAAGGAGATCGACGAAAGCCTCAAGCTGCTGCAGCCCGGCCATCTGGTGGTCGACCTGGGCTCCACGCCCGGGGCCTGGAGCCAGTACGTGCGCCGGCGCCTGTCGCCCCAGGGCGCGGCCGTGGGCGAACTCAACGGCGCCATCATCGCGCTGGACATCCTGCCGATGGAGCCGATCGAGGGCGTGCAGTTCCTGCAGGGCGATTTCCGCGAGGCCGAGGTGCTGGAACAGCTGCAGGCGGCCATGGGGGGGCGCAAGGCCGATGCCGTGGTTTCCGACATGGCGCCCAACCTGTCGGGCATCGAATCGGCCGATGCCGCCCGCATCGCCCACCTGGTCGAACTGGCGGTGGACTTCGCCAGGAGCCATCTCAAGCCCGAGGGCGCGCTGGTGACCAAGGTTTTCCACGGCAGCGGCTACGACCAACTGGTCAAGCTGTTCAGGAGCGAGTTCCGTGTCGTCAAGGCGCTCAAACCCAAGGCTTCGCGCGACAAGTCGTCCGAGACCTTTCTGGTCGGCATCGGGCTCAAAACGGTGCAAACGGCCGAACAGCCGGCCTAAATCCTTGCTCCAGCTATGGCTGACACGGGTTTTCCGGCCGTGTCAAGAACTTGAAATGCCTAAAATGGCGCGCAAGTACGCCCCAACGCCGTTGCGTGTCGTACGGCTTACCGGAGTCCCCGCTTGAAGAATCCCTGGTTTTCCAAAGTTGCTGTCTGGCTCGTGATCGCCATGGTGCTGTTCACGGTGTTCAAGCAGTTCGACACCCGTGCCACGGCGGGCGCAGGCTTCGTGGGCTATTCGGACTTCCTCGAGGAAGTCCGCAACAAGCGCATCAAGACTGCCACCATCCAGGAAGGGCAGGGCGGCACCGAGATCGTGGCGATCACGACCGACGACCGCCGCGTGCGCACCACCGCCACCTACCTGGACCGCGGCCTGGTCGGCGACCTGATCGCCAACAACGTCAAGTTCGACGTCAAGCCGCGCGAGGAAGGCTCGCTGCTCATGACCCTGCTGGTCAGCTGGGGCCCGATGCTGCTGCTGATCGGCGTCTGGGTCTATTTCATGCGCCAGATGCAGGGCGGCGGCAAGGGCGGCGCCTTCAGCTTCGGCAAGAGCAAGGCGCGCATGCTGGACGAGAACAACAACACCGTCACCTTCGCCGACGTCGCCGGCTGCGACGAGGCCAAGGAGGAGGTCAAGGAGGTCGTCGACTTCCTGAAGGACCCGCAGAAGTTCCAGAAGCTGGGCGGACGCATCCCGCGCGGCCTGCTGCTGGTCGGCCCCCCGGGCACCGGCAAGACGCTGCTGGCCAAGTCCATCGCGGGCGAGGCCAAGGTGCCGTTCTTCAGCATCTCGGGCTCCGACTTCGTGGAAATGTTCGTCGGCGTGGGCGCGGCCCGCGTGCGCGACATGTTCGAGAACGCCAAGAAGAACGCGCCCTGCATCATCTTCATCGACGAAATCGACGCGGTGGGCCGCCAGCGTGGCGCCGGCCTGGGCGGCGGCAACGACGAGCGCGAGCAGACGCTGAACCAGATGCTCGTGGAGATGGACGGCTTCGAGACCAACCTGGGCGTGATCGTGGTCGCCGCGACCAACCGTCCGGACATCCTGGACGCCGCACTGCTGCGCCCGGGCCGTTTCGACCGCCAGGTCTACGTCACGCTGCCCGACATCCGCGGCCGCGAGCAGATCCTCAACGTGCACATGCGCAAGGTGCCGATCGGCCAGGACGTGAGCCCCAGCATCATCGCGCGCGGCACGCCCGGCATGTCCGGCGCCGACCTGGCCAACCTGTGCAACGAGGCCGCGCTGATGGCCGCGCGCCGCAATGCGCGCGTGGTCGAGATGCAGGACTTCGAGAAGGCCAAGGACAAGATCATCATGGGCCCCGAGCGCAAGAGCATGGTCATGCCCGAGGAAGAGCGGCGCAACACCGCCTACCACGAGGCCGGCCACGCCCTGATCGGCAAGCTGCTGCCCAAGTGCGACCCGGTCCACAAGGTCACCGTGATCCCGCGCGGCCGCGCGCTGGGCGTGACCATGAGCCTGCCCTCGCAGGACCGCTACAGCTACGACAAGGAATACATGCTGAGCCAGATCAGCATGCTGTTCGGCGGCCGCATCGCCGAAGAAGTCTTCATGAACCAGATGACCACCGGCGCCAGCAACGACTTCGAGCGCGCGACCTCGATCGCCCGCGACATGGTCACGCGCTACGGCATGACCGATGCGCTGGGCCCCATGGTCTACGCGGAGAACGAGGGCGAGGTGTTCCTGGGCCGCTCGGTCACCAAGACCACCAACATGAGCGAGCAGACCATGCAGAAGGTCGACGGCGAGGTGCGCCGCATCATCGACGAGCAGTACGGCCTGGCCCGTCGCCTGATCGAAGAGAACAGCGACAAGATGCACGCCATGGCCAAGGCCCTGCTCGAATGGGAAACCATCGACACCGAGCAGATCGACGACATCATGGCCGGCCGCGATCCGCGCCCGCCCAAGGACTTCACGCCGCGCACGCCCACGGGCGGCAACGGCGGCGGCAGCGGCGGCGCGCCGGCCGTCAATCCGGAGCCATCGCCGTCCGCGGCATGACCGCACCACCGGCATGAACCACAATACGGGGCCCTCGCGGCCCCGTTTGCTTTTCCGCTTCCACCATGTTCTGGCAGACCTCCCGGCACCTGATCGATCTGCGCCAGCCCCGCGTCATGGGCATCGTGAACCTGACGCCTGATTCGTTTTCCGATGGCGGCCGCCACGCCGGGCCGGCCGCGGCCTTGCGGCATTGCGAACAACTGCTGGCCGAGGGTGCCGACATCCTCGACCTGGGCGCGGAGTCCTCGCGCCCCGGCGCGGCCGTGCTGCCGGCCGGGGAGGAGCTGGCGCGCCTGCTGCCGGTGCTGCGCGAGGCGGTGCGGCTGGGCGTGCCGGTCTCCATCGACACCTACAAGCCGCGTGTGATGCAGGCCGCGCTGGATCTGGGCGCCGACATCGTCAACGACATCTGGGCACTGCGCTGGCACGACGCCGCGGCCGGCGAGGCGCCCCACGCTGCCCAGGCCGTGGTGGCGGCCCACCCGGCCTGCGGCGTGTGCCTCATGCACATGCACGGCGAGCCCGCCACCATGCAGCGCGCACCCATGGAAGGCGATGCGCCGGCGCAGGTGCGCAGCTTCCTGGCCGAGGCCGCGCGGCAGCTGCGCGCGCGCGGCGTGGCGGCCGGGCGCATCGTGCTCGACCCCGGCGTCGGCTTCGGCAAGACCGTCGCGCAGAACTTCGCGCTGCTGGCGCGCCAGGCCGAGCTGCTCGACCTGGGCCACGCGCTGCTGGTGGGCTGGTCGCGCAAGTCCTCGCTGGCGGCCGTGGCCGGCGGCGCCGGACGCCCTGCCAGCGAACGGCTGGTGCCCAGCGTGGCGGCGGCCCTGCTGGCGGTCGAGCGCGGCGCGCGCATCGTGCGCGTGCACGACGTGCGCGACACTGTGGCCGCCCTGCAGGTGTGGCGCGCCGCCGCACCCGCCCCTTTTTCCGACACACCACAAGAAGGACACACTCCATGACCCGTCGCTATTTCGGCACCGATGGCATCCGCGGCACCGTGGGCCAGGCCCCCATCACGCCCGACTTCGTGCTGCGCCTGGCCCATGCCGTGGGCCGCGTGCTGCGCAAGACCGAAGCCAGGCCGACGGTGCTGATCGGCAAGGACACGCGGATTTCGGGCTACATGCTGGAAAGCGCGCTGGAGTCGGGCTTCAACTCGGCCGGTGTCGACGTCGTGCTGCTGGGCCCGCTGCCCACGCCCGGCGTGGCCTATCTCACGCGCGCCCAGCGTGCCAGCCTGGGGGTGGTGATCAGCGCCAGCCACAACCCTTTCGCCGACAACGGCATCAAGTTCTTCAGCGCCCAGGGCACCAAGCTGCCCGACGACTGGGAGATCGCGGTCGAGGCCGCGCTCGAACTGCCGCCCCAGTGGGTCGATTCCGCCAGCCTGGGCAAGGCCACGCGGCTCGAGGACGCGGCCGGCCGCTACATCGAGTTCTGCAAGAGCACGTTCCCGACCGCGTTCACGCTCAAGGGCCTGCGCCTCGTGGTCGATGGCGCCCACGGTGCGGCTTACCAGATCGCGCCCATGGTGTTCCATGAGCTCGGCGCGGAAGTCATCCGCATCGGCTGCACGCCCGACGGCCTGAACATCAACGAGAAGGTCGGCGCCACCCATCCCGAGGCCATGGTCGAGGCCGTGCTGAAGCACCGCGCCGACTTCGGCGTGGCGCTGGACGGCGATGCCGACCGCCTGCAGATGGTCGACCGCGACGGCCGCATGTTCAACGGCGACGAACTGCTCTACATCATGGTCAACGAGCGCCTGTCGCGTGGCGGTGCGCAGCGCAGCAAGCGCGCCGGCGAGGCCGTCGAGGGCGTGGTCGGCACCTTGATGACCAACAAGGCCGTCGAGGTGGCACTGCGCGCCAAGGGCGTCGAACTGGTGCGCGCCAAGGTCGGCGACCGCTACGTGCTCGAGGAGCTCGACAAGCGCGGCTGGCTGCTGGGCGGCGAGGGCTCGGGCCACCTGCTGGCGCTGGACAAGCACACCACGGGCGACGGCCTCATCAGCGCGCTGCAGGTGCTGCAGATCTGCGTGCGCAACGGCCAGAGCCTGGCCCAGGCGCTGGGCGGGCTCACGCTGTTCCCGCAGTCCATGGTCAACGTGCGGCTGGCCGTGGGCCAGGACTGGAAGTCGAACCGGGCCATGGCCCAGGCCCAGGCCGAGGTCGAGCGCGAACTCGGCGACGAGGGCCGCGTGCTGATCCGCGCCAGCGGCACCGAGCCCGTGCTGCGCGTGATGGTCGAGGCGCGCGACGCGGCCCAGGCCCGCCGCTGCGCCGAGCGCATCGCGGCCACGCTGCGCTGAACGTCACGAAGCTGCCATCGGCGCGACATGCGCCGGTCACGGCGGCTTCGCACACTGGCTCCCGTGCGCTCCCTGGTGGAGCGCCCGTGTCGCAGGAGCCAGACCATGAGAGAGTTGCCGTCCCCGGCCTACCCGCTGTCCCTGGGGCCGCGCCCGGGCCGCCGGCATTGCCCGTCGCCGGTGGCCTGCTGGTGCAATGGGCCCGGCACCAGGACGAAGTGCGTGCCGCCCAACGCCTGCGCCACGCCGTGTTCTCCGGCGAGATGGGCGCGCGCCTGGCCACACCGCTGCCCGGCCACGACATCGACCTGTTCGACGACTACTGCGAGCACCTGCTGGTGCGCGAGGCCGCTGGCGGCAGCGTCGTCGGCACCTACCGCGTGCTGACGCCCGTGCAGGCACGCCGCATCGGCAGTTTCTACGCCGACACCGAGTTCGACCTGACCCGGCTGCGCCAGCTGCGCCCGCGCATGATGGAGCTGGGGCGCAGCTGCGTGCACCCGGATCACCGCCAGGGCGGGGTCATCATGAGCCTGTGGTCGGCGCTGACCGGCTTCATGCAGCGCAACGGCCTGGACCTCGTGATCGGCAGCGCCAGCGTGCCGCTGCAGCAGCAGGGCGTGTTCAACCCGGCCGTGGCGGCCAGCCTGTGGCGCCGGCTGCGGGCCGACCACCTCGCCCCCATCACCGAGCATGTGCTGCCGCGCCTGCCGTTGCCGGTGGAGCGCCTGGACGACAGCCTGCAGGTCGAGGCACCGCCGCTGGTGAAGGGCTATCTGCGCCTGGGCGCCAGGCTGCTGGGCCCGCCGGCCTGGGACCCGGACTTCAACACCGCCGACCTGCCGCTGCTGATGCGCCTGCACGACATGCCCGCGCGCTACCGGCGCCACTTCAGCGGGAGCCGTTGATGCGGGCGGCCTTCGACGCCACCGGCTTCTGGCAGGGCACGCCGGATGCCGCGGAGCCTGCCGCCAGCCTGGACGCCGAGGACGGCGGCCCGCCGAGCTACCGCGCCGTCTTCATCTCCGACCTGCACCTGGGCACGCCCGGCTGCCAGGCCGGGCCGCTGCTCGAATTCCTCAAGGCCCACCCGAGCCGGACCCTGTACCTGGTCGGCGACATCGTCGATGGCTGGCAGCTGCGCCGGCGCTGGTTCTGGCCGCAGGCCCACAACGACGTGGTGCAGAAGCTGCTGCGCCGTGCGCGCAAGGGCTGCAAGGTGGTGTTCGTGCCGGGCAACCACGACGAGTTCGCGCGCGGCTTCGCCGGCCACCATTTCGGCGGCATCGAGGTGCGCGAGGAGGCCGTGCACACCACGGCCGACGGCCGCCGCCTGTGGGTCGTGCATGGCGACCACTTCGACGCCGTGATCCAGTGTGCCAAGTGGCTGGCCTACCTGGGCGACAACGCCTACGAGCTCACGCTGCGGCTGAACCGGCACCTGAACAGCCTGCGCGCGCGCATGGGCCTGCCGTACTGGTCGCTGTCGGCCTACCTCAAGCACAAGGTCAAGAAGGCGCTCAACTACGTCACGGCCTTCGAGCAGGCCGTGGCCGCCGAAGCGCGCAAGCGCGGCTACCAGGGCGTGGTCTGCGGCCACATCCACCGCGCCGAGATGCGTGAGATCGACGGCACGCTCTACTGCAACGACGGCGACTGGGTCGAGAGCCTGACCGCGCTCGTCGAGCACCACGACGGCCGGCTCGAACTCGTGCAATGGCACGGCGCGCACGAGCACAAGGTGCGCAGGACAGCCGCCGCGGCGGCGTCGGCCACGGTCTGACATCGGTTTCGGCGAAAATGCCGGCCCCCGTCCTTCAGCGGCGCGCCCGCGTTCTCCGTCCGTTTTGACCTGTTCCGCTCCCGTCCGTTCGCGCTGGCATGTGCGCCCCATGTCGGCCGCCGATCTGCCCTGCGTGATGGCCATCCAGGCCGAGGCCTACGCCGCCGCCGACTTCGCGCCCGAGCAACCCGCCGTGTTCCGTGACCGCATGGGGCTGGCGCCCGACCTGTGCCTGGTGGCCTGCGACGCGGCCGGCGCCGTGCTCGGCTACCTGGTCTCCCACCCCTGGCGCGATGGCGCGCCGCCGGCACTGGACAGCACGCTCGGCGCCCTGCCGGCGCACGCCGACTGCTGGTACCTGCACGACTGCGCGGTGGCCTCGCGCGCCCATGGACAGGGCATGGCCGCCGCCCTGTACGCCCCCGCGCTGGCCTGCGCCCGCGCACGGGGCCTGCGCCGGGGTGCCCTGGTCGCCGTGGGCGATGCCGCCGGCTACTGGCAGCGGCTCGGCTACCGTGCGCGCGACCTGGGGGCCGGGCCGTCGCGGCTTGCAGCCTACGGTCCCGGGGCCTGCTACATGGTGCGCGCGCTGTCGCTCTAGGAAGCTGGCAGAGCCACGGCCGCCGGCAGGGAGGGCGCCGGCCGGCGTTGCGGCGCCAGGGCGGACGGCGGCGGCGCCTGCAATGCCGCCGGGGCGCTCGTGCTGGCCTGGAAGACGCCGATCGCGTTGAGCAACTGGCGCGCCTGCGCCCGCAGGCCGGCGGCGGCCTCGCGCGCGTGGCCCACCATGGCCGCGTTCTGCTGCGTCATCTGGTCGAGCTCCGTCACCGCCACGTTGACCTGCTCGATCCCCTGCGACTGCTCGCGCGCCGAGGCGCCGATCTCCTGGATCAGATCGGCCACCTTGCCCACCTGCTGCACGATGTCCTGCATGGCCGCGCCGGCATCGCGCACCTGCTGGTTGCCGCTGTCCACCTGCTCGCTGCTGTTGTGGATGAGCTTGCCGACCTCCTTGGCCGCCTGCGCGCTGCGCTGCGCCAGCGCCCGCACCTCGGCCGCCACCACCGCGAAGCCGCGGCCCTGCTCGCCGGCACGCGCGGCTTCGACCGCGGCGTTGAGGGCCAGGATGTTGGTCTGGAACGCGATGCCGTCGATCACGCCGATGATGTCGCGGATCCTGCCGCTGGCCGCCGTGATGGCGTCCATGGTCTGCACCACCTGCCCGATCACGGCGCCGCCCTGGCGCGCGGCCGCGCTGGCGGTGCCGGCCAGGCCCACGGCCTGCGCCGCCGCGCTGGCGCTGGCCTTGACGGTCGCCGTCATCTGCTCCATCGAGGCGGCCGTCTGCTGCAGGCTGGAGGCCGCCTGCTCGGTGCGCGCGCTGAGGTCCTGGTTGCCGCGCGAGATGCCCTGGCAGGCCTGCTCCACGCCCGCCACCTGCTGGCCCACGTCGTCCACCAGCGAGCGCAGGTTCAGCCCGGCCTGGTTGACGGCGCGCAGCACCATGCCGATCTCGTCCACGCGGTCGAGGTGCACGTTCTCGCCCGGACTGCCCGAGGCGACGCACTGGGCCTGCTGCAGCACGCGCTGCAGCGGCCGGGCGATGCGTGCCTCCAGCCACAGCGCCGCGGCGGCGCAGGCCAGCGCCACGGCCGCTGCGACGGCTTCTGGCGCCGCCCCCGCGCGCGGCAGCCATTCGGCCCCCGCCACCGACACCAGCAGCACGAACAGCAAGGCCGCGCGCAGCCGCCAGCGCACCGGGATCGTCTGCGGCAGCGACAGCCAGCGCAGCCAGCCGGTGCGCAGCACCAGGCCCTGGTGGAAGGCCCAGCCCCTCGCCTTGCCTTCGCGAAAGCGTGCATACAGCGCCTCGGCCCGCGCCACCTCCGCGCTGGCCGGCTTGGTGCGCACCGACATGTAGCCCACGGTCTGGCCGTTGCGCACCACCGGTGTCACGTTGGCGCGCACCCAGTAGTGGTCGCCGTCCTTGCGCCGGTTCTTGACCAGGGCGCTCCAGGACCGGCCCGCCTTGAGCGTGGCCCACAGGTCGCCGAAGGCCTGCGGCGGCATGTCCGGATGGCGCACGAGGTTGTGCGGCTGGCCGATCAGCTCGTCCTGTCCGAAGCCGCTGGCCTGCAGGAAGGCCGCGTTGGCGTAGGTGATGTGGCTTTGCGTGTCGGTCGTGGACAGCAGCGTGGCGTCGTCCGGAAAGATGTACTCCTTCTGGGTAACCGGAAGATTGGTGCGCATGGTGTGCTCCAGACGACGAAAGAAACAGAGTATGCAAATCGGCGCATGGTCGTGGATGCGCACGCAGCCTGCGTGCGACGGACGCCGTGGATACGCCGACGAGCGGAGCCCGCTCAACCCATGGGCAGGCGCATGAGGGGCTGCCCCATGCGGACGTGCGCGCCTTCGGCGATGCCATCGGCCAGCGCGAAGCCCTGGGGCGCGAACACGATGATGGTCGAGCCGTGCTCGAACCAGCCCATCTCCTGCCCTTTGGCGAAGGGTGCGGCGCAGTCCACCGGCCGGCTGCCCAGCGTGCGCAGGTGCAGCAGCGTGTCCATGAAGTGCAGCCGGATGCTGGCCACCAGGATGGCCGCCACCGGCACCAGCGCGACCGCGTGGCCGCCGGCCAGCCGCGCGTGCAGCACGGCGCGCTCGTTGCGGCAGAACAGCCGCTCGACGCGCTTGAGCGCGATCGGGTTCACGTTCCAGGTGTCGCCCGACAGGTAGGTCAGCCGCTCCACCGTGCAGTCGTGCGGCGCGTGGAAGCGGTGGTACATGGCCGAGGTCAACCGCAGCGTCGCGTACTGGCCGCCGTGCCAGGGCCGGGCGGCTTCGGCGTTGCCGAACAGATCGCCGATCTCGTACGGAAAGCCCTTGGCCTGGAACAGCCGCGTGCCGTCCACCGCGCCGCAGGCGCCGACGATGCCGTCGCAGGGGCTGGCCAGCACGTCCGGGTCCATGGCCACCGTGCGCGCGCCGGGCTTCAAGGCCCGCGTGAACATGGCATGCAGGCTCTTGAAGCGCTGCTCCTGCGCGTCCGACAGGTCGATCTCGGTGCAGGCGCGCCAGGCGGCGATGGAGGCCGCGCGCACGAGAGGGTTCTCGATCTGGCTGAACCAGCCCATGAAGCGCGTGAGCGCGAGCCGCGGCACGCGGTTGGTCAGCAGGAAGTTGAGGTCTTCCTGCAGCAGCAGGCGGTCGCGCAGGCGGGCGAGGGCGGATGGATGGGACGGAGCGGTGGTCTGCGTCATCGTGTTGACAAATGAAGGGGTTACCAATGGGGGATCGCCATTTCCACGACCCCATGAACGAACTCACTTTTCTCGGCGGCTTCGGAGCCGCGGCCGTGCTGGCCCTGCTGCCTGCCGCCCGGCAGCGCCTGGCGCTGTCGCGCGCCAAGCACCGTTCGCTGGCCGGCCATTCCAGGCTGTCGCGCCGCGTGGCGCGCCGGCTGCCGTTCTACGACTTCGGGCCCGAGCGCTTCTTCGCCTCGGACGGCGCGCCCGCGGACGTGGCGGCGCGGCGCGAGGCCGGCATGGCGCGGCTCGCGGCGCTGTTCGCCCAGCGCTTCCCGAAGACGCTGGCCATGACCGAGGCCGCGCGCGAAGGCATCGCCGACCTGCAGTTCACGAGCCGCTACCGCGTGCCCTTCCAGTACAGCCGCGTGCTGCGCGAGAGCCTCAAGATGGGCGCCTTCGTGCAGGCGAGCCAGGGCGTGCAGCTCACCGACCTGGACGGCAATGTCTTCTACGACCTGGCCGGCTCCTACGGCGTGAACCTGTTCGGCCAGGACTTCTACAAGTCCTGCATCGCCGAGGGCAGCACGCGCGTGCAGGACCTGGGGCCGGTGCTGGGCAGCTACCACCCGGCCGTGCTCGACAACGTGCGCGCGCTGCGCCGCATCTCGGGCAAGGAGGAGGTGTCCTTCCACATGTCGGGCACCGAGGCCGTGATGCAGGCCGTGCGGCTGGCGCGCTACCACACGCGGCGCACGCACATCGTGCGCTTTTGCGGCGCCTACCACGGCTGGTGGGACGACGTGCAGCCCGGCATCGGCAACCCGGTCCCGGCCGAACGAACCTACACGCTGCGCGACATGGACGAGCGCACGCTGCGCGTGCTCGCAAGCCGGTGCGACATCGCCTGCGTGCTGGTCAACCCGCTGCAGGCCCTGCACCCGAACGCCAACGCGCCCTCGGATTCGGCGCTGGTCGCCGCGCGTGCAGCACCGGCCTTCGACCGCGCGGCCTACACCGCCTGGCTGCAGCGCCTGCGCGCGGTCTGCACGGCGCGCGGCATCGTGCTGGTGTTCGACGAGGTGTTCCTGGGCTTTCGCCTGGCGCCCGGCGGCGCCCAGGAATACTTCGGCGTGCAGGCCGACATGGTCACCTACGGCAAGACCCTGGGCGGCGGCCTGCCGGTCGGCGTGGTCTGCGGCCCGCACCGGCTCATGCAACGCTGGCGCGAGGACAGGCCGGCCGACATCTGCTTCGCGCGCGGCACCTTCAACGCCCACCCCTATGTGATGGGCGCCATGCAGGTGTTTCTGGAGCGGCTGCAAACGCCCGCGGTGCAGGCCATGTACGAGGACCTGGACGCCACCTGGGAAGGCCGCGCCGCGCAGCTCAACGGCCTGCTCGAAGGCGCCGGCTTGCCGGTGCGCGTGGGCGCCATGTCCACGGTCTGGGCCGTGGGCTTCACGCAGGCCTCGCGCTACCACTGGATGCTGCCCTACTACCTGCGCGCGCAGGGCCTGGCATTGAGCTGGGTCGGCACCGGCCGGCTGATCTTCAGCCTGAACTACGGGGAGGCGGAGTTCGCCGAGGTGGCGCGCCGCTTCGTGGCCGGCTGCCGGGCCATGCAGGCCGACGGCTGGTGGTGGCGGGACGCGGGCTTGACGAAGAAGTCGATCCAACGCCGCATCCTGCGGGAGATGTTCGGGCGGTGAGCGGCGCGGCCCGTCGGTTCAACGGGCCACGTCGTGCATCGGGTCGATCAACTCGCCGCGCGCCAGCGCGAACGGGCTCTTCCAGTACAGCTTGATGTCGTGGAACGGGTCGGTCAGGATCTTGGCGGCCCAGGCCAGGCCGGCCACCGCGCCCTGCAGGAAGAACAGGTGCACGGTGCGCATCAGCACGGCGGCCACGCCCAGCGCGAGCCAGGCCAGGCCGACATGGCGCAGCCAGCCGTCGATGCCGGCGGCCGGCTCGACCAGGCCGAACAGGTCCGGCTGCAGCCACAGCAGCAGCGGCAGCGCCACCCACAGCAGCATCAGCACCACCTTGCGGCGCAGGTTGTAGCCGACCTTGATGGCTTCCTTGTGCGCGTGCGTGGCCTGGTTCACGTGGTCGTAGCCCCGGGGCTCGAAGAAGAAGTGGCCGGCCTGGCGGCTGACCATGGCCACGGTCCAGGCCAGCAGCGCCGCCGCCGCCGGGTCGATGAACAGCAGCACGTAGCTGCACACGAAGGTGCAGGCCGAGAGCAGGTGCAGGCTCTGGTTGATGCGGCTGTGGTGGTAGTAGCGGTGGTCGTCGTCGCGCTGGATCTGCAGGGTCTGGAAGAAGTCGTGCACGCTAGGGGCTCCAGGTTGTCATGTGGCGCGATCGTGACCAGCACGCATGAAGCACTGATGACAGGGGGGCGTCGGCAGGATGCCGGCGAATCTGCTACAAGCGCCGACCATGTCCTGCCCCAGCTGCCCTGTGCCGTCCGCCCCGCGCCACCACCTGGGTCGCGTGCCGGCGCTGTGGTGGGCCGCGGCGACCATGGTCACCTTCCTGGCCGCCTCCAGCGCTCCGTCGCCCCTGTACGGCGTGTACCGCGCGTCCTGGGGCTTCTCGGCCCTGACGCTGACCTGGGTGTTCTCGGTCTACGCCTTCGCGCTGCTGGCCGCGCTGCTCGTGGGCGGGCGGCTGTCGGACCACCTGGGCCGGCGCCGCGTCATCGTCTTCGCGCTGCTGGCCGAACTGGCCTCCGTGTGGCTGTTCCGCGAGGCCGAGTCGGTGGCCTGGCTGGCCGCCGCGCGCACCCTGCAGGGCCTGGCCACGGGCATCGCCACGAGCGCGCTGAGCGCCTTGCTGCTGGACCTGAGCCCGCTGCGCGCCTCCATGCTCAACGGCGTGGCGCCCATGCTGGGCATGGCGCTCGGCGCGCTGGGCTCGGCCGCGCTCGTGCAGTTCGCGCCGGCGCCCACCGAGCTGGTGTACGACGTGCTGCTCGTGCTGCTGGCCGTGCAGGCCGTGGCCGCGCTGTGCCTGCCCGACACCGTGCCGGGCCGCCGCGGCGCCTGGGCCTCGCTGCGGCCGCGGCTGGCGTTGCCGCCGGCCGCGCGCGCCGCGCTGTGGCGCGTGCTGCCGCTCAACACCGCGGCCTGGGCGCTGACCGGCTTGTTCCTCTCGCTCGGGCCCACGCTGGCGCGCCAGGTCACGGGGCTGCAGGCGCCCGTGGTCGGCGGCGCGCTGATCACGGCGCTGGTGCTGCCCGGCGCGGTGGCCAGCGTCTACGCCCAGGCGCGCACGCCGGCGCGCATGCTCGCGCAGGGGGCGATCGGCCTGACCGCGGGCCTCGTGCTCACGCTCGCGGGCATCCGGCTCGGCTCGGTCTGGGTGCTGTACGCCGGCGCCGTCGTCGCCGGGCTGGGCATGGGCTGCGGCTTCAACGGCACGCTGCGCAGCCTGGTGCCGCTGGCGCCGCCGGAGCAGCGCGCCGGCCTCATGGCCAGCTTCTATGTCTGCAGCTACCTGGGCTTCAGCGTGCCGGCCATCCTGGCGGGCCTGGCCACCAACCTGTTCGGCCTGCCGGCCGCGGTGCTGGGCTACGGGCTGGTGCTGCTGGCGCTGGCCGCGGTGGCGCTGCGCAGCACGCGCCGCCTGCCGGCGTGACACGCGCGCGCCACGCAAACGTCACGCCGCTGACGCATGGCAGGCCCAGCATGCGTGCATGTCGCCGCCACGCCCATCGCTCCGCGTACCGCAGCCCCCCGCGGGGGCGCATCAACGCCTCCGGGCGGCCGGGCGGCGTTGATGCAGGGCGAACCCGCACCCATCGTCGTGGACGAGTTCGCGCCGGCCCGGCGCGTGCTGCGCCTGGCCTTCGTCACCGAAACCTACCCGCCCGAGGTCAACGGCGTGGCGGCCACCATCGCCTGCGTGGTGCAGGGGCTGCGTGCGCGCGGCCACCAGGTGCAGCTGGTGCGGCCGCGCCAGGATGCGGCCGACGCGCCCCAAGCGGCCGATGCGCCCAGCGCCGAGGTGCTGATGCGCGGCCTGCCGATCCCGCGCTACCCGCACCTCAAGATGGGCCTGCCCGCCACGCGCGCGCTGCTGCGGCTGTGGACGCTGGCGCGGCCCGACGTGGTGCACATCGTCACCGAGGGCCCGCTGGGCTGGTCGGCCCTGCAGGCCGCGCGCAAGCTGCGCCTGCCCGTGAGCTCGGACTTCCGCACCAACTTCCACGCCTACGGCCAGCACTACGGCCTGGGCTGGCTGCACAAGCCGCTGATGGCCTACCTGCGCAAGTTCCACAACCGCTGCGACCTGACCATGGTGCCGACCGAGCCGCTGCGCCAGCAGCTCGCGGGCCAGGGCCTGGAGCGCCTGCGCGTGGTGGCGCGCGGCGTGGACGCCCAGCGCTTCGGCCCGGCGCGCCGCAGCGCCGCGCTGCGCGCGCAATGGGGCGCCGGCACGGACACGCCCGTGGTGCTGCACGTGGGCCGGCTCGCGCCGGAGAAGAACCTCGGCCTGCTGCTGCAGGCGGTCGAGGCCATGCGCCGCATCGATCCGCGCGTGCGCCTGGTCATGGTCGGCGACGGCCCGCTGCGCGCCGGGCTCGAGCGCGAATGCGCCGGCCAGGGCGTGGTGTTCGCCGGCGCGCGCCGCGGCGACGACCTGGCCGCGCACTACGCCTCGGGCGACATCTTCCTGTTCCCCAGCGTGACCGAGACCTTCGGCAACGTGACGCCCGAGGCCATGGCCAGCGGCCTGGCGGTGCTGGCCTACGGCTACGCGGCCGCGGCCCAGCTCATCGCCGACGGCGAGAGCGGCCTGCTGGCGCCGCTGGAAGAGCCGGCGCAGTTCATCGCCCAGGCCGAGCGGCTGGCGCGCGACCGCGCCCTCGTGCAGCGGCTGCGGCTGCAGGCGCGCGCCGCGGCCGTGGCGCTGGCCTGGCCGCAGATCGTGGGCGAACTCGAATCGGCCTTCGAGGCCCTGTCGCACCAGGGGGCGGCCGGCGTCCGCGCGGCGACGGCCGCGCGCGCGGTGGCCGGCCTGCCGTGAAGGTCCAACTGGTCTACTTCAACGCGGGCGGCGGCCACCGCGCCGCCGCGCAGGCGCTGCAGGCCGCCTGCGCGCAGCAGCAGCGGCCCTGGGACGTGCAGGCCGTCAACCTCGTCGACGTGGTCGATCCGCAGGGCCTGTTCCAGCGCTGCACGGGCATGGCGCCCGAGGACCTTTACAACGCCCGGCTCGCGCGCGGCTGGACGCTGGGGCTGGCGCAGGAACTCAAGCTGCTGCAGGGCCTGATCCGCATGGCCCACGGCCAGCTGTGCCAGCGGCTGGC